>JANQSJ010000013.1 GCA_028284065.1 Parvularculaceae bacterium | reverse complement strand
CTCGAGATGCTGGTCGACGACCTGGTCGAGCGGACCATGGCGCCGTGCAAAAAGGCGCTCAAGGACGCGGGGCTCACCGCTGGCGACATCGACGATGTGGTGCTCGTCGGCGGCATGACGCGGATGCCCAAGGTCATCGAGACGGTGAAGCAGTTCTTCGGCAAGGACCCGCACCAGGGCGTCAACCCGGACGAGGTCGTCGCCATCGGTGCTGCGATCCAGGCCGGCGTGCTCGCGGGTGACGTCAAGGACGTGCTGCTCTTGGACGTCACGCCGTTGTCGCTCGGCATCGAGACCTTGGGCGGTGTGTTCACACGGATCATCGATCGCAACACGACCATCCCGACCAAAAAGAGCCAAGTCTTCTCGACCGCCGACGACAACCAGAACGCGGTCACCATCAAGGTGTCTCAGGGCGAACGCGAGCTGGCGGCGCAGAACAAGCCTCTGGGTCAGTTCGATCTGGTCGGCATTCCGCCGGCACCGCGTGGTATGCCGCAGATCGAGGTCACCTTCGACATCGACGCCAACGGCATCGTCCACGTCTCGGCGAAGGATAAAGCGACGAACAAGGAGCAGTCGATCCGCATCCAGGCCTCCGGCGGCCTTTCGGACGCCGACATTGAGGGCATGGTCAAGGACGCCGAAGCGAACGCCGAGGCTGACAAGGAGCGCAAGGCTCTCGCCGAAGCGCGCAACCAGGCCGAGGCGACGGTCCACCAGACCGACAAGGCCCTCGCCGAGCATGGCGACAAGATCTCCGGCGAGGACAAGACCGCGATTGAG
The DNA here is from genome assembly GCA_028284065.1 of Parvularculaceae bacterium. Lineage (GTDB taxonomy): Bacteria > Pseudomonadota > Alphaproteobacteria > Caulobacterales > Parvularculaceae > MED-G105. Next base: position 116,751 of record JANQSJ010000013.1, on the reverse strand, counting down.
GATGCGCTCGCCGCGCTCAAAGAGCTCCTCGGCAAGGAGGACGCCTCCGCCGAAGAGATCACCGAAGGCTCCGCGACGCTCCTCCAGGCGTCGATGAAGCTCGGCGAGGCGATGTACAAGGCGAACGCCGAGGCCGATGCGGCCGCGGACGCCGCCGCGGATGGCGCATCTGAAGATCAGGCGTCGGACGAAGGCGTCGTCGACGCCGACTTCGAGGAAGTCGACGGCGAGAAGAAAGACTAACCGCGGAACGCGATGGGGCGCCGCCGCGCATGGCGCGCCCCGTTCCGGCCACCTTCCCGCGTCGAACGCGGGGCTCCGTCACATGCGATCGCTGCGCGTGGAGGCGATGGAGAAGGGTCGGCTAAAGGGCGCGAAGCGGGGCGCGCCCCAATTGGGCGAGACGAATGGCGCAGGATTTTTATTCAGCTCTCGGAGGTAGAAGCGCCTGGCGCCATTTCGCGTGTGAGCGGAAATCGCTCGTAAGGCTCGCGCAGGCGGTGTCCCCGGCTCTCACAATTGTGGTTGCGTCTTGTTCGGCGGAGCGAATGCAGTTGGGCGAAGAGCGCACGTACTTTGATGACGGGACATGCCGGGTCTTCGATAGGACGACTGCCCTTGCCCAAGGCGTAAACAGCGGATATCGCGTGCACCTGATAGTTAACTGCGGCGATTCCGGCACGCAAAAGTCCGCGGACGACTTTGAGTTGCTAAATACTCGATACAATAAATTTTACGCAGTCAGCGCCGAGCAACCAGGTGATGTTGAAGGCGGTAAGGCGAAGGTCGTAATCGAATACTGTCAGTACCGCGACTTCACGTCTCTGGATGAGCTGAGGTCAAACGCATCAAGGTACAACGAGCGGATCAACGATAGCGCGACAATACAAATTGAGGTCGTCGAAGATTCCGCGCCATGCGATGAATACGCTAGCCTACAATGGCGTCGCGCTCACTCTTTCACGTCTTCAGTAAGCGAGGGGCTTGGGCGGGCGTGACGCAGGATTTTTATTCAGCTCTCGGTGTCGAGCGCGGCGCGGACGATGTGGCGCTTAAATCCGCCTTCCGTAAGGCGGCGATGAAATATCACCCCGACCGCAATCCGGACGATCCGGAAGCGGAGAAAAAGTTCAAGGAAGTCAACGAGGCCTACGAGGTTCTCTCCGACCCGCAAAAGCGCGCCGCCTATGACCGCTTCGGCCATGACGCGTTCAAGAACGGCGGCATGAACGGCGCCGCCGGCGGCGGCGCAGGGTTTGGCGGCGCGGGCGCCTTTTCCGACGTCTTCGAGGACATCTTCAACGAGTTCATGGGCGGCGGCCGCGCGCGCGGGCCGGGCCGCGGCGCCGACCTAAAGTACTCCCTTGAAATCAGCCTCGGCGAAGCCTTCGCCGGCAAGAAAGCCACCATCCAGATGCCTGGGACCGTGCCATGCGAGACCTGCGACGGCACGGGCGCGAAGCCGGGCTCCGGCCCCGTCACCTGTCCGACGTGCCGGGGCGCCGGCCGCGTGCGGTTTCAGCAGGGCTTTTTCACGATGGAGCGCACCTGCCCCGACTGCGGCGGCGAAGGGCGCATCATCAAGGACCCGTGCGAGGATTGCGGCGGCACGGGCCGGGTCATCCGGGAGCGGACATTGGCCGTCGACATTCCCGCCGGCATCGAAAGCGGCACGCGCATCCGCCTCGCGGGCGAGGGGGAGGCGGGCCCGCGCGGCGGGCCGGAGGGCGACCTCTACATTTTTGTTCAGGTTGCGGACCATGAGATATTCGAGCGCGACGGCCAGGACCTTTACTGCGCCGCGCCCATCCCCATGACGATCGCCGCACTCGGCGGCGAGTTCGAGGCGCCGACCATTGACGGCGGCCGGGTGAAGATCAAGGTGCCCGAAGGCGCGCAGACCGGCCGACGTTTCCGCGTCAAGGGCAAGGGCATGAGCCGGCTTCAGCAAAAGGGCCGCGGCGACATGTTCGTCGAGATCCAGGTCGAGACCCCGACCGGCCTCACCGCCGAACAGAAAGACTTGCTCAAGCAGTTCTGCGAAGCCGGCGGCGACGACGCCTGCCCCGAATCCAAAGGCTTCTTCGCCAAGGCGAAGACGTTTTGGGACGGGTTAGGAGAGGGGTAGCTTGTCTTGTGCCCCCTATTTTTCAGTAAAATGAATAATAACCTGCTGGGGCGACGTGATTAATGCACGCGATGTAAATAAGCGTGCGCTTTGGATTTCATTTTTAAATGGGATTTCGAAAGCGCTGTTCTGCATGGCGATCACAATGGCGGCTTGGAAAGGTGGACCAGTTGACCGCGTTGTTTTCGCGTTTTGTTTTGCTATTTCTATGGCGCTCTGGTTTGAGTTCGTGTTTTGCTATAAGCCGAATATGGTGGCGCATGAGAGTTTGATGTTGGCCCGGCATGTGGCGTATACAGAAGAATTTGAGTGCGCTTTACGGGAGAAAGGACTCAGAGAAATGCTCCGAGAGGGTTGGTTTGTAAAGAAGGCTGAAGCTCTTAATGTAGAGCTCTCCTAGGTTTCCATGGCTAGCGGTTGGCTACCTTGGCATTTCTTCTTAGGCATTGTTCTTAGTGGGTATGGTTACGTCATTTTCGGGCAAACGCGTATCTAATTGTGGACAAAATGACTTAATGCATTTGTGCCTGAATCCTTCCCGTCGCGGGGATGATCGGAGATGGTGGCGGTTTCAGGAGCTTCTCCTTTCTCCGACTATTCCCGCGCAGGCGGGAATCCAGAGGAGACATGCGAGGGCGCCCGCGGACATGTCTAAAGCGTTTCCAGGCAATGTGTGTGCGGTTGGCCGTGCGGGAACGCGCAAGAAAAAAGACTTAAAGCGTCGTCCCGATTCCGATTGAAGCAACGACGCTTTAGGTCCCGGCGCCTGTCCCTCAGCCGTCCCCGCGCGGCTGAAGAATCACAAGAATCCCGGCTGCTTATCGAACGCCTCAACCCGGCATGGCTGCTGGCGTTGAAGGCTGTTTTGAAAAATTTCATCGAACGCCCTGTCGGCGGTCTTATCATGCCAGGCATGAAAGACGCGCGAGGATACGCGAGGCCCGGCCCGCCGGCGATACATCCGCATCGCCTCTTCCTGAGGGATTTTCTCCTCGGCCTTCGAGACGCCAGCCTAACGGCTGGCTCCTCAGGATGAGGAGAAAAATCGTCTCGAAGGATGAGGCGATGGCGAGGGCGCCGGGATGAGCGGAGGTGAATGGAGACGGCATCAGAATGTGAAGCGGCCCTGCGATCGTGAACCCCGGCCGCCTTGGCGCGCCGCGCGTTCTCTGACACGCTCAAGGACGCAACGCGCTTAGGAGGAACGGCCCCCTTGACCAGAAAAGTCATCATGATCGGCTGGCATCCGTCCGCAGTGGATTACGACAGATATCCGGGCCTCACGGCGGAAAAGCTGAAGGCGGCGGTGGATACGGATAAAATGGCGCTGAAGGAGCTTGGCTTCGAAACGCAGATCGCATTCATTCAGGACGCGGAAACCGCGGCCGAAGACGCCCGCGCGGCGCTCTCCAAGGAGACGTATGACGTGGTGCTGATCGGCGCCGGCGTGCGCAAGGACGACGACTGCTTCCTTGTCTTCGAGCAGCTGGTGAATGTCGTCCATGAATGCGCGCCGCAGGCGAAGATCGCCTTCAATACGGGCCCGACGGATTCCGCCGCCGCCGTGCAGCGGTGGGCGTGAGAGAGATAAGCTTGGAAAAAACCTATGACCCTCAAACTCTATGACCTCTGCGGCGCCGAGGCGGACGTGCGCTTCTCGCCGCCCTGCTGGATGGCGAAGCTGGCGCTGCTGCATAAGGGGCTCGACTTCGAGACGGTTCCCTTAAGGTTCGCGGAGAAGGCGAATTATCCCGACCCTGATTATGGCATGCTGCCTATGCTCGACGACGGCGGAACGCTAATCAAGGACAGCCAGGCGATCGCCGCCCACCTTGATGAAAAGCACCCGGAGCGCCCCCTGTTCGGGAGCGAGGGGGAGCGCGCGGCGCACCAGTTCTATCGCGCGTTTGCGGGCGGGCATCTCTTCCCCGCGCTCGCGCCGATGACGTTCGCGGACGTGGAGAAGGCCCTCGACGACGACAGCAAGGCGTATTTCCGCGAGAAACGCGAGGCGCGGCTCGGGCGCACGCTTGAGGAGGCCGCGGCAGACGAAGGCCTCGGCCCGAAGGCAGAAGCGGCGCTCCAGGTCATCGCCGCGCCTTTGGAGGCGCATGACTTTTTCGGCGGGTCCGCGCCGAACCTCAGCGACTATCTCTTTGGCGGGATATTCCTGTGGCGGCGCGCCGTGGCTGCGAAGGACCCGTACGAAACGCCGCCCGCGCTGGCGCGCTGGTTTGCGCGCGTGCTCGATCTCTATGACGGCTATGGACGCAAGGCCAAGCGCGCGGTCGCCTGACGCTACTTCCGTAGCCGGACGACCTCGCGGTCGAGCGCCTGAAGAAATCGCGAACGGTCTTCCTTCCGGAAAGGCGGCGGGCCGCCCACCTGGTCGCCGCCGCCGCGCAGGTCGGCCATGATCGCCCGGGCGGCGAGGGCGCCGCCGATCATGTCTTCGGTGAACGGCTTGCCGTTCGGCGCGAGGACCGTGGCGCCGGCCTTGAGGCAACGGTCCGCCAGCGGAATGTCGGCGGTGATGACGATGGCGTGCGGATCGGCGCGCTCCGCGATCCAGTCGTCGGCTGCGTCGAAGCCGTCGGAGACGATGACGCGCTCGATTGATGCATGGTCCGGGACCCGCATATAGGCGTTGGCGACGACCTTGACGGCGGCGTCATAGCGGAACGCGACCTTGTAGACTTCGTCCTTGACCGGACAGGCGTCGGCGTCGACGAGGATGGTGACGGTCATTAAGGGCCTTTGCCTCGCCGCTGGCGAAAGATGGGTGTAAGCGCCGCTTGGCGGCCGATACGGGATATAGGAGGCGGAGGGCCGATGCGCGATACGCTATTTCTGTTGCCGCCGGGGTTTGAGGATAATGGCCGGCGCGAATACTGCCCGGAATGCGCGGAGGCGTGGGGGCTCCTCGCCTACTACCCGGCGATCCGGGAAAGCCTCGACATCATCTATGAGCCGATCGCCCATCCGCGGCCGGGGCTTGTCGCGCGGCTCGGCGAGGGCGCCTGGAACTGCCCGACGCTTGTCCTGTCGGCGGCGTCCGCGAACACGGTCCCCAAAGCGGTTCAGGCGCGCGTGAAATCGGAGAACGACGTTTCCTATTTCGGCAGCGCGCGCGACATCGGCGCCTATTATGCGGCCCGGTTTGGAACGGCGCATCCGCGCGGCGGTTGACGTGTCTGCGCTTGTTGGCGCGCACGCAATCGGGGCGCCGACCACACGCCATGAACGCGATAGGCGCCCCGCCGCGGTCTGCTTTGCGCGGTTGGGGCGAAGACGCTAAACTGAGGAATAGGGCAGGCGGGCGACGTCAGGGGAAGAAGTCATGGCTCGCGACTGGGATGACAGGGAGGAGAAGGACCGGCTTACCGGTCCAATCCTCGCGATTATCTTCATTCTGCTGATTTTGGTGGTCTTCATCTTCTGGCGCGGCGCGCAGCTTTCGGGCGTGGACGACGCGCCGCCGCCCGAGCCCGCGCCGCCGGCGCTAGCGCCTGAGCCTGAAGCGGAGCCCGAACCGGAACCAGAGATTGTCCCGGAGCCTGAAACCTTCGCCGATCCCGCTCCGATTGAGGCGCCTGTGGCGCTGGAGGAGCCGGAGATCGAAGAGCCCGCGCCAATCGAGGAGCTGGAGCCCTTGCCGCCGCCGCCGCCTGAGCCGGTCGAGGCGACGGTGTATTTTGAGCTCATGTCCGCCAAGCTCACGGATGAAGCGCAGGCGCTTCTCGCCGCCCGGCTGGCGGGCGCCGATTGGGGCGCCGTTTCCGCCGTCACGGTGGAAGGGTTCACCGACACCGCCGGCGCGGTCGATTACAATGTTGACTTGTCGCGCAGACGCGCGGCGGTCGTGCGGTCGGCTCTGGTCGCGGCCGGCGCGCCCCCATCCGTAGTGGACCAGAGCTGGTATGGCGAGACGCGGCTTGCGACCGACACGCCTGACGGCGTGCGCGAGCCCCTAAATCGCCGCGCGACGGTGTCGATCCGCTTCAGTGAATAGCGGCCGCCGCATCACGACGAGCGCGAACGCTGCGCCGCGGATTGGCGTCCAAATGAAGTCCACATGGCGAAAGCCGAGGCGGGCGTAAAACCCTTCGGCCATAAGGGTCGATTGGCACTCGAAATGCTCCATCCCGATCGCCGCGGCCTGGTCGCGGCAGCGCCGGAAGAGCGCCGTCCCAACGCCTTGGCCGGCGACGTCCGGGCAGGTTGCGAACTGCCGCAAATGGGCGAGGCGGCCCATCTCCAGCCCGCCGCCGACAGGCGTCGGGGGACCGTCGCTCCAGCCGCCGCAACCGACGATCCGGCCATCGGACGTGGCCACGTGAAAGCGGCCGGATGCGATTAGGCGAAGATTGCCTTCCGCCACGGTCGGGATGACGCGCGCCAGCGTCTGCGGCGCATAATAGCCCTTGAGGCCGACCTCATAGGCCGCGCGCAGCATGCGCCTCAGCGCGCCAAGATCGGCTGGCGTCGCCTCGCGGATGTCGATTTGCGTCGTCGCCATGCGCTGATCATGACCGATTTCGGAGGCGGGACAAGCCGCAGCGCAAAATGACGACAACTGGCGATTGGTGGCCGGAGCGCTATGGGCTAGGTGTTAAGGAAAAGAAGGAAATGACGCTCAATGCGCTTGCGTCCAACCCTGCCAATTCTGGTTTGCGCGGTCGCGCTGTCTGCGGCCGCCTGCGGCGGCGCGACGGGCGATGACGCGGCGGCCAACGCCGCATCGCACGCCGAAGAAGCGCCGGCTGACCCCGTGCAGCCGGCCGCTAACGCCATCGATACAGCAAGTCTTTTCGATCCGGCGGCGGCGGACCGGGTGGATCAGTTCTCCTATGCGAACTTTGACGAGATCGCCGTGCGCGATCTGGCGCTTGACCTCGTTCTCGACTTTGAAACGAAGACCCTGCGCGGCGCGGCGACCTTGTCGCTTGACCGCCTCGATCCCGCCGTCGCGCGACTTGTTCTCGATACAGACGACCTGAAGATCCTGTCCGTCGACGCGCTTAACGCTGAGGGCGAGTGGGTCCCGGCGGCGCACGTGATCGGTCCGGACGACCCGCTTCTCGGCGCCAAGCTTGACATCGATCTGCCGGACGGGTCATGGGCGGTGCGTATCGCCTACGAGACAGATCCGGGCGCGGCGGGCCTGCAGTGGTTGACGCCCGAACAGACCGCGGGCGATGAAACGCCATTCGTCTACAGCCAGGCGCAGGCGATTCACGCCCGTTCCATAGCGCCCGTGCAGGATACGCCGGCGGTCAGGATTTCCTACAAGGCGCGGATCGGCGTCGAGGGCGTCGATCCGAAGGACGTACTTGTGCTGATGGGCGCCGGCCAGGATCCCGACGGCGCCCGCGACGGCGCCTTTACCTTCGATATGCCGCAGCGCATCCCTCCCTATCTTCTCGCCATCGCGGCGGGCGATATCGTCTTTAAGGAAATCAATGAGACAATCGGCGTCTATGCGGAGCCCTACATCGTGGAGGCCGCGGCCGATGAGTTCGCCGAAACGCCAAGAATGGAGGAAATCGCCGAGGCGCTTTACGGCCCCTATCGCTGGGGCCGCTATGACATGATCGTCCTGCCGGCGAGCTTCCCATTCGGCGGCATGGAGAACCCGCGGCTTTCCTTCCTCACGCCGACGCTCGTCGCCGGCGACCGCAGCCTGACGAATGTCGTCGCCCATGAGCTTGCGCACTCCTGGTCCGGCAATCTCGTCACCAACGCCACCTGGCGCGACGCCTGGCTGAATGAGGGGTTCACGTCCTATGTGGAGAACCGCATCATGGAGGCGCTCTACGGGCCTGAGCGCGCCGCCATGGAGCGCGCGCTCGATCTCGCGTCAGTGCGCAAGGAAATTGACGCTATGCCGGACAGGGAGATGTCGCGGCTTAAGCTGCCCATGACGATCCCCTCTCCGGACGCCGCATTCAATGGCGCAACGTATACGAAGGGCATGTTCTTTCTGAAGCGGCTGGAGGAGGCGTTCGGGCGCGAGGCGTTCGACCCGTTTCTGAAATCGTACTTCGACGCGTTCGCCTTCAAGTCCGCGGTGACGGAGGACTTTCTTGGCTTCCTGAGAGCGGAGTTGATGGCCGCTCGGCCGAACGCCATCACGGAGGAGGAGATCGCCGAATGGATCCTGAAGCCGGGCTTTCCGGAAACGGTGGAAAATCCGGTATCGGACCGTTTCGCGAAGGTGACCTTGCAGCAGGCCGACTGGCTCGCCGGGTCGCTCGCCGCGGCGGACGTCGACGCCGCGGACTGGACAACCCATGAATGGCTGCATTTCATCAATACGCTGCCGGAGGCGATGAGTGAGGCTCAGTTCGCCGAGCTCGACGCCGCATTCTCCTTCACCGGCGCGCCGAACGCGGAGATCGCCTTCGCCTGGTACATGAGGGCGATCCCGGCGGGATACGAACCCGCTTTTCCCGCGATCGAGGAGTTCCTGATGCGCGTTGGCCGCGGCAAGTTCATCTATCGTCTTTATGCGGCGCTCCAGGAAAGCGAGACGCGCCGCGCCTGGGGCGCCGACGTCTACGCCCGCGCTCGCGCCGGCTATCATCCGATTGCGCAACGGCGGATCGACGGCGTCATGGCGTCGGGCGGCTGACGCGCGATGGCGCCGCATCTGCTCGCCATCGCCGGCGCCGCCGGGCGCATGGGCGCCGCGCTTATCCGCGAGGCGGCGGGCGATGCGCGCGTCGACGTCGCCGCGGCGATTGAAGCGCCGGGGCACGCCGCCCTTGGAACGGACGCGGGCGCTGCGTCGGGTATCGACCCCATCAGCGTACCGATCGTTACCGCCGAAGACGTGGCGCTGGGCGCGGAGATATGCGTCATTGATTTTTCGCTGGCCGCCGCGGCGGCGGAGAACGCAGAACGGGCGGCCGCCGTCGGCGCGCCACTCGTCATCGGCGCGACGGGCTTCGATGAGGCGCAGGAAGCGCGGATCGCCCGCGCGGCCGAAACGACCTTGATCGTCAAGGCTGGGAATATGAGCCTCGGCGTCAATCTACTGGCGCGCCTCGTCGCTGACGCCGCGAAGGTCCTGTCGCCATCTCATTTCGATGCGGAGATCGCCGAAGCCCATCACCGGCGCAAGGTCGATGCGCCATCGGGCACCGCGCTCATGCTCGCTGATGCGGTGGATATGGGTCGCGGCGACACGGCGTCGCGCGAGTCCGGCGATCGCGGCGGGGCGCGCGGATCCGGCGACATCGGGTTCGCCGTGTCGCGCGGCGGCGGCGTTATCGGCGATCACAGCGTGGCCTTTGTCGGCGACCAGGAGATTGTGGAGCTGCGACACCGCGCGCTCGACCGCTCCCTGTTTGCGCGCGGCGCGATCGAGGCGGCGGTGTGGGCGAGCAGGACATGGGCCGAGGGGCGCCGACCCGGGCTTCACGGCATGGACCCCGTTATCGACAGCGTTATCGAAACGTGAACGCCGCGGCCGCGATTCTATCGGCCCGCCGCCGCCTTCATTAGCCATTTAACGGCACTCTCCGTCGCGGTCTGTTCGGAGGCTGAGCGCGCCAAAGGCGGGTTCGGCGTACGCATGGCCGAAACGTTGAGTAAAGTTGCGTGCCTTCCATGCGTTCAGAGTTCGTTTTCGCCGTTCTTGTGGTGTTGGCCGCGATCTTCGGGGTCCGCCTGCTTGAGACCTATGGGCCCGTTGGGCGGGACGCTGACGCCGCGGCCGCTGAGGCGGCCGTAGCTGACGTGCCGCTCGACTCCTATTTCGCCGGCGCAGGACGGGAAGTGCGGATCCGGCCAGGGCCGCACGCGCAGTTCTTCGTCGCCGTCGACGTGAATAGTCGGTCATCGAACTTTCTTGTGGACACAGGGGCGAGTTACGTCGTCCTGCGCGAGAGCGACGCGAACGCCGCCGGGATTTTTCCGCGTCAGGCCGAGTACACGCACGCCATGCGCACTGCGAACGGCGAGACGCACGCCGCCTATGTCACGCTGGCTACGATGCAAGTGGGCGAGTTGAAGGTCGATGACGTTAAGGCGTTTATCCTGCCCGACGCCCAGCTTGACGTGAATCTCCTCGGCATGAGCTTTCTCTCGCGCCTGAAGAGCGTCGAGACCCGCAATGGGGAACTCGTGTTGCGAGGCTAAAGCGTTTCGAGGCCAAGTGTCGGCGGTTGGCCGGTCGGGAACGCGCAACAACAAAGACTTAGAGCGTCGTCCCGATTCTGATTGAAGCGACGACGCTTCAGCCCCCGGGCTGCAAAAGGCGCGGCAGGCGGCCAATATCCGCCCCCGACTCCCGCATGAACGCCTTCTTCAGCGGGCCGACCGCATTGACGGCGGCCAGCCCGAGCCGCCGCGCGGCGCGGATGGGGGCAAGGTCATTCGAGAACAGACGATTGAGCGCGTCGGTGCCGAAGGCGAGGGCGACGGAATCAAAGCGGCGCCAGCGATCATACTCGCCGAGGACGCCTGCGTCGCCGATGTCGCGGCCGGTCCCGCGCGCAGCGGACAGCACGTCAACCAGCGCCGCGACGTCTTTAAGGCCGAGATTGAACCCCTGCCCGGCGATCGGGTGAATGGCGCGCGCCGCGTCCCCGACGAGCGCCAGCCGGGGCGCCGTGAAACGTTCGGCGAAATTGAGGCCGAGCGGAAAAGAAAAGCGCGGCCCGGCGAGACGCAGTGCGCCAAGATAGTCGCCAAAGCGGTCGGCGATAGCGTTAAGAAAGGCGTCGTCGTCGAGCGCCATATGGGCGTCCGCCGCCGCCGCCCGATCCGTCCAGACCAGCGAGCAGCGATTTTCCGTCATCGGAAGGATGGCGAATGGTCCCCCGGGCAGGAAATATTCCTGCGCGACGCCGCGGTGGGGGCGCTCATGCCCGACCGTGACGACGATGCCCTTCTGTCCGTAGCCCCATGAATGCGCGCGAATGCCGGCGCGCGCGGCAAGCGGGGAGTTTTTGCCGTCAGCCGCAACGATCAACGACGCCGATATGCGACGGCCATCTTCGAGCGCGAGGCAAGCGCGCCCGCCGCCGAAGTCCGCCTCGGCGCACCGCGCGGGCGCAAAGATGCTGACGTCGTCCGACGCCTCCAATTCATGAAATAGGGCGTCTCGGAGGATGCGGTTTTCCACAATCCAGCCGAGGATTTCCTCGCCTTCGAGGTCGCGGCCGTCGAAGTGGAGGCGGCTGTCGGCGACGCCGCCGCGCCGCGACGGGCTTTTGAGGGCGCCGTCCGTGACGAGAATATCGCGAATGGGCTCCGCATCGCTGGAGATCGCATCCCACAGGCCGAGCCGCCGAAACATCCGCGCGGCGGCGAAGGCGAGCGCCGTGACGCGGCCGTCAAACGCCGCCGCGCGCATCGTCGCGGGGTCGATGGCGTCGATGACGGCGCAGGAGAAGCCCTCTCGCGCAAGCGCGAGCGCCAATGTCGCGCCGGCGAGGCCGCCGCCCACAATTGCGACGTCGCAAGATGGCTCGTCGACGGTGCTATTCTGATGTGAAGGTTCGGACTGAGCGGACATGCGGCATCTCTTACGCCGGTCCCGCTTCATTGGCGAGGCGACAGCGCGTCTCGCCGGCGCCGCTTCCCGAGAGCCGTCGATCGCGCCCCATGTTGCATTGCGGCACGGCGAGCTTTAGCCTTTTCCTCTACGTACGATAAGCGCGCCGACTGAAGGCGCCGCCGGAGGGGCCGTAAATGCCAGAATTTTCCATGGACCGGCTGTTTCGACGCGCCGCGATCATTGTTTCTATCCTCGGTCTTGCTGCTGCCGGCTTCGCCGACGGCGCGCTGGCGCAGGACGCCGCGCCGGCCACCGATACCTCCCGCGTCGTGTTCAACACGCTCCTGTTCCTGTTCTGCGGCATGGTGGTGATGTTCATGGCCGCCGGATTCTGCATGCTGGAGACGGGCCTTGTCCGCTCGAAGAACGCCGCGACGATCTGTCTGAAGAACATAGCGCTTTACTCCATCGCCGGGCTGATGGTGTGGCTCACCGGCTACAACCTCATTTATGGCGTTGAGACCGGCGGGCTCCTCGGCACGTTCGGCTTCTGGTCGGCGGACGATGCGGACATCCTGAACACCGGCTATGCGGCGTCGTCCGACTGGTATTTCCAGATGGTGTTTGTGGCGACGGCGGCGTCGATCGTCTCAGGCACGCTCGCGGAACGCATCAAGCTGTGGCCGTTCCTGATTTTCGTCGCCCTTCTTACGGGCCTCATCTATCCGATCCAGGCTTCGTGGGAGTGGGGCGGGGGGTATCTTGACGCCGAATGGGCGTTTTCGGATTTCGCCGGGTCGACGCTCGTCCATGCGACGGGCGGCTGGGCGGCGCTCGCCGGCGCGCTCGTGCTCGGCCCACGGACCGGGCGCTATGTGGGCGGGCGCGCGACGCCGATGCCAGGCTCGAACCTGCCGCTTGCGACCCTTGGGACCTTCATTCTCTGGCTCGGTTGGTTCGGCTTTAACGGCGGCTCACAGCTGGCGCTCGGCACGATCGAGGACGCCGTCTCCGTGGCGAACGTCATCGTCAACACCAACATGGCCGCGTGCGGCGGCGTGATGGCCGCGGTCGCCATGACGTCGTTTATCTACAAGAAAACGGACCTTACGATCGTTCTGAATGGCGCCATCGGCGGGCTCGTCTCCATCACCGCCGAACCGCTGGCGCCGGCCATCTGGCAGTCGGTGATGATCGGCGCGATCGGCGGCGTCATCGTAACGGCGTCGGTGCCGCTTCTTGACCGGTTGCGGATCGACGATGTCGTCGGCGCGATACCGGCGCATCTGTTGTGCGGGATATGGGGCACCCTGATCGTGCCGTGGACGAATGGCGAGGCGTCGGTGCTCGGTCAATTGGTAGGGATCGTGATGAACGCCGTCTTCGTGTTCGGGATGAGCATGGCGTTCTGGACGATGCTGCGCTATTCCATCGGCGTGCGCGCTAGCGGCGAAGCGGAATCAACGGGGCTCGATCGGATTGAGCTTGGTCTTGAGGCTTATCCGGAGTTCGCGAATAGGTGAGGCTTGCAAGAACTTTGGAAAAGGCTTTGCTGGCCCGGTAGGGTTCGTCGCGCCGCGCGGGCGGACGGCCCGACGCGAATAGATAACGCCTCGTCTTGGACCGCCGAGCATGCCTTGCGCCTGATCGCGCGGTGACTATCGTGTTGTCCGAAACTTCGGAGGGGAAATCCGATGTGTCGGCTGGCGAAGATTTTGGCGTTATTGGTCATTTGGCTCCCGATTTCTGCTTGCGTTAGCCCTACAGTACGGGACGGCCCGCCGATTGTCGCCGACCCGATCGAGGGCGCATTTGTTTCTTATGACGGTGCAAAACTCCATTTTATTGACTATGGCGGCGAAGGTGACGTGATTGTCTTGCTCTCGGGCATGTCCGATACGGCGCATGTCTGGCGCGACTTTGCCAAGCGCTTCACGCCGACCCATCGCGTTCTTGCCCTGACCCGGCGCGGTCACGGTGCCTCGACGCGCGCAACCTCTGGGTATGCAATTCCTGAGCTGGCCTTGGACATTCGCGCGTTTCTTGATCAGCAGGGAATCGAGCGCGCGGCGCTTGCCGGCCACTCGATTGCGGGCGACGAGATTACCGCGTTCGCGGCTCGCTATCCCGACCGGGTTGACGCGTTGATCTATATCGACGCGGCCCTTGATCACTCTGACCTGGCCGGGGCGTACGCCGGCGACCCCATAGTTCCGCGTGCGCCGACCACTGAGGATTTTGCAAGTCGAGAAACGCTGAAGGATTGGTACAGGAGCCAGTTCGGCTTCTGGTCGGACGCCATGGAGGTGAATTTTGAGGCGGGTGCCGTACAAATTCCTGACGGCACATGGCGGATCGGATTGCCCGGCGCTGTCGCCGCGCCGCTGAACGCCGGGCTTTCAAACTACGATTTGGAGTATGAGGACGTGCGCGCGCCGTCGTTGGCGCTGTATAATGTTCCGCGCACGCACCCGTCGATACCGGACGACGCCGATCGCGATTTGGCGCGCGCGGCTCAAACTTATGTCGACGAGGTATGGCGACCATTTGTTGAAGGTCAAATTGAACGCTTTCGATCCGAGGTCGATTGCAATCGCATACGCCGCTTCTTTGACAGTGACCATTATCTCTTCGTCGTCGAGGAGGGCGAAACGGCCCGCGAGGTAACGACGTTTCTCCGCAATCCGACCTGTCGTAGCAAGCAGTGATCCTTTGGCGCACAAGCCGCAAAACGTCTTAGTCGTCGTCAGCGAAGCCGAATCCACTGGACTCCACCGGATTGATCTTGATCTCGATGCCAATCGGGAGTTCGCGAACCGTCGAGGCGAGCGTGTCGATAGGCTCGCATCCGGCAGGCGGCGCACGCCGCCCACCCGCATCGCGCAAAGGTTAACGCGGATTAACCCATTTTTCGCTCCTTCGTGCGAAAGTGCAAAAGCGGCCGTCCGCCGGCCGCAACGCCAGCAATCGCCGACGATCCAATGCCGAGACGTTCGACACGCGCCAGGCGCGCCCGCCGCGATGAAGTTCGCACATTGCCCGAGCGCCTCGGCGATGCGCGCCGCGCATTCCTGGCCTATGGCGGCGGCGCGTCGCTCATCGCCCTCGGCCTGTGGGGCGTCCTCGCTCTGGCGACGCATTCGATCAACGATCCGACGTTCAACCTCGCGACGCCCGCAGGCGTCTCGAACGCCGCAGGCGCGTCAGGCGCCATTGTCGCGGATCTCGCGCTTCAGCTTGTGGGCGGCGGCGCCTGGCTCGTCCCGGCCGCGTTTTTCGTCTGGGGTTCAGCCGCGATCGCCGGCGGCGCGCGCCTTCTGCCGGCGCGCACGCCGGCCGTCGCCTGGCTGAGGTTCGCCGCCGCGCCGTTTGCGATTGGCCTCGCCGCGTTCGCCCTGGCGGCCGCGCCTTTGCCGGCGACATGGCCCTATGTCGTCGGCGTTGGCGGCGTCCTGGGCGATGCGCTTTTCGCCGCGAGCGCAGACCTTCTCGGCGGCGCGCGGCCGGCGGCGCTGCTTGCGATCGCCGCGGGGTTTTGCGCGCTCGCGGCGCAGTCGTTCGTGCTTGGCCTGACCGCCGCGCGCGCGCGCGCCGGCGCCGCGGCGTTTTCCTATCTGGCCCGACGTCTTGCGCGCCGCCTGGAGAAGGCGGGCCTCAGTCTGCCGGGCATCGGCGGGGACGCGGCGCGGCCGCCGGCTGCGGAGCCGCCGCTCCATGCGCGCGAAGGAGACAATCCGTTTCGGGACGACCCCCCGCTCAAGGCGCCTCCCGGCGGGGCTTCGCTCGGCGACGCGTCGCTTAGCGATGATTTCGACGACGAGGCGATCCCGCAGCGCGCT
The DNA here is from genome assembly GCA_028284065.1 of Parvularculaceae bacterium. GTDB lineage: Bacteria > Pseudomonadota > Alphaproteobacteria > Caulobacterales > Parvularculaceae > MED-G105. The sequence goes on along the minus strand of JANQSJ010000013.1, from coordinate 101,276 downwards.
CGGAATATCATCCGGACCCGGCCGAACAAGAAGAAAAGCAGGCGCGAGGCGGCCGAAGTCCAGCCCTCCCTGCCGAACTTCTCGCCCGGCGACTACCAACTGCCGGCGCTCAATCTCTTCGCCAAGCCGCCCGCCATCAAGGCCGCGACTGTCTCCGACGAGGCGCTCGACAAGAACGCCCGCATGCTGGAGACCGTGCTCGCTGATTTCGGCGTCCGCGGCGAGATCATCAATGTGCGCCCCGGTCCGGTGGTGACGCTGTACGAGCTTGAGCCCGCCGCGGGCGTCAAGTCCTCACGCGTTATCGGCCTCGCCGACGATATCGCCCGGTCGATGAGCGCCATCGCCGCCCGCGTCGCCGTGATCCCCGGGCGAAACGCCATCGGCATCGAACTGCCGAACCAGAACCGTGAGACTGTTTTCATCCGTGAGATGATGGCGGCCCCGGCCTATGAGGGTTCGCGCGGCGACCTAACGCTCGCCCTTGGCAAGTCGATCGGCGGCGAGCCCATATTCGCCGACCTGGCGCGGATGCCGCACCTTCTCATCGCCGGCACCACGGGCTCGGGCAAGTCGGTGGGGATCAATGTCATGATCCTGTCGCTGCTCTACCGGCTGCCACCAGATCAATGCAAGCTCATCATGATCGACCCGAAGATGCTGGAGCTCTCCGTATACGAAGGCATCCCGCATCTCCTGTCTCCCGTCGTCACTGATCCGCGCAAGGCCGTCGTCGCGCTCAAATGGACCGTGAAGGAGATGGAGGAGCGATACCGGCGCATGTCGAAGGTCGGCGTCAGGAACATCACCGGCTTCAACCAGCGCGTCGAGGAGGCGGAGGAGAACGGCGAGACGCTCTCGCGCACCGTTCATACGGGCTACGACCAGGAGACCGGCGAGCCGATCTACGAGACCGAAGAGCTCGACTACGAACCGATGCCGTTCATCGTCGTCATCATCGACGAGGTCGCGGACCTGATGATGGTCGCCGGCAAGGACATCGAGGCGATGGTCCAGCGCCTCGCGCAGATGGCGCGCGCGGCCGGCATTCATCTCATCATGGCGACCCAGCGGCCGTCGGTCGACGTCATCACCGGCACGATCAAGGCGAACTTCCCCACCCGGATCAGTTTCCAGGTGACGTCGAAGATCGACTCCCGGACCATTCTCGGCGAGCAGGGGGCCGAGCAGTTGCTGGGACAGGGCGATATGCTGCACATGGCCGGCGGCGGGCGCATCACGCGCGTGCACGGCGCGTTCGTCTCCGACGACGAGGTGGAGAAGGTCGTCAAGCACCTGAAAAAGCAGGGCAAGCCGGACTACGTGCAAGAAGTCACCGAAATGTCCGAGGACGACGAAGGCATGGCGGGCCTCGACATTGGCGGCAACACGTCCTCTGGCGATGCGCTTTACGACAAGGCGGTGGCGGTCGTGTTGCGCGACCGCAAGGCGTCGACGTCCTATATCCAGCGGCGGCTTCAGATCGGCTATAACCGCGCCGCGACGCTGATCGAGCGGATGGAGGAGGAAGGCGTCGTCAGTCCGGCGAATCACGCCGGAAAGCGCGACATCCTTGTCGGCGAGGACGCGGCCTGACGCATTCATCATTGGCGCGCTTTCGCGGCTTGTCCTATCTTCCAATCCAACGATTTGAAGGAGGAATGGGCGATGCGGGGTCTGGCGATCGCATGCGCGACGATAACGTTCTGTTTGGGGTCGGTTCTGCATGCCGCTGAGACGCGGGAGACGCCATGGCCGGTCAATCCAGAGACTCCGGACATCCTCTCCATGCGCGAGCGCGCGGCGTTGCGCGATCAGTGGCTGAAAAAACGTCTCGATACGGTGGTTCCGCAGATCATGCGCGAGGCGGACGCCGACATGTGGATCCTCATCGCGCGGGAGTACAATGAAGATCCCGTCGTCCGGACGATGCTCCCCGCCACCTGGCTAAACGCGCGCCGGCGCACGGTGCTCATCTTTCATGACCGCGGCGGGGAAGCGGGGGTCGAACGCCTCGCCGTGTCGCGCTATTCGATCGACGCCAGAGGCGATGCGGAGACGACGGCGCTGTTTCCCGCGGCCTGGAACCCCGAGGAAGAGCCTGACCAGTGGAAGCGCATCGCCGACATCGTTGAGGAACGCGACCCGAAAAAGATCATCGTCAATGTCGACCGCGTCGACGCCCTTGGCGACGGCATGTCTGCGAGCCAGAGCCGCGGCCTCAGAGACGCTTTGCCGGCAAAATATCGTAAGAGAATTGAGGAGACGGGCTTCCTTGCGACGCGCTGGCTCGAGACCCGCATAAAGGAAGAGCGTGAGCGATATCCGGGACTCGTCCGCATCGCCCGGTCGATCATCGCCGAAGCCTTTTCCGACAGGACGATTACGCCCGGCGAAACGACCACTCAGGACGTTGTGTGGTGGATGCGCCAGCGGGTGCAGGACCTTGGCCTCGCCACCTGGTTTCACCCCTCCGTCAGCATCCAGCGCGCCGACGGCGGCCCGCTAAAGAAGGAAAGCGAGGTCCAGGCCGCCGCGCGCAAGGCGGATCAAACGATCCGCCGCGGCGATTTCCTGCACCTCGACTTCGGCGTCACCTATCTTGGCCTTAATACGGACACGCAGCATCACGCCTATGTCCTGAAAGACGGCGAGTCCGACGCGCCCCAGGGTCTGAAGGACGGCCTCGCCGCCGCAAACAGGGTGCAGGATCATCTGACCGCCGCATTTGAAGCGGGCCTAACTAGCAATGAAATCCTCAAAACGGCGCGCGAAGCGGCGCTCGCCGACGGCCTTCGGCCAAGCATTTACTCGCACCAGATTGGCTTTCACGGCCATGCGGCCGGGTCGCCGATCGGATGGTGGGACGATCAGGGATATGATCACCCGAATGGAACGCATCCGCTTTATCCGCATACGACGTGGGCGATCGAGCTCAACGCGACGTATTCGGTGCCGGAGTGGGGCGGACAGGACGTCGTTTTCAAGGCCGAGGAGGACGCTTACTTTGACGGCGCGACGGTCGCCTATATGGACGGCCGCCAGAAGACGCTGACGCTGATTGGGGCGAAGGGCCGGTAATGGCTGCGACTGGAGGAACGAAAGGAACGCGCGGATGGGCGATACGCCGGATGGCTTGAAGGTCTGTTCGGGCCCTGAGGACGCCATCGACCGGCTGGAGGCGCTCTATGACGCCGCGATGTCGGACGTCGCCGGGCGGCTCGACGCATTCGCGCGCGGCGACGCGGTGGCGATGACCCAGGCGCCGACCTATCCATATTTGCGCGCGGAGGTCCCGCCGGAGCACGCGACGCAGACCAGCAATCTGGCGCTCGGCCGCGTCGCCGAAGCGCAGGTCTACGGCGCCTCGATCACTCAGCCGGCGCTCTTCCGCGCCTATCTCACCGAGCAACTGACCGAGCTGTGCGCGAACTATGGCGCCCGACTTTCGGTCGGGCCGTCCGGGACGCCGATCCCGCTCACCTTCGCGCTGGAGCGCGCGACCGCGGCGCTCACGGCGCAGCAGCGCGAGCGACTGCCGTTCAATTTCCACGCGCCCAATCTTGTCACCACAAATGACGACGTTGTCGACGGACGCATGATCCTGCGCCGCGACGGGCCGACGCCGCTCAGCCTCTTCACCGCGGAACGCACCGACTACTCCCTGCATCGCATTCAGCACTACACCGCCACGGCCCCGGCCCATTTTCAGAATTTCATTCTGTTTACAAACTACCAGCGCTATGTGGACGAATTCCATCAGCACGCATTGAAGGCGCTGGAGAAAGGCGAGGCGGACGCCTTTGTCGAGCCTGGCAATCGCGTGACAACCAGGGCAAACGGATCAACCGCGGCGCCCGCGCCGAAGCCGCCGCAGATGCCGGCCTACCATCTCGTCCGCGAAGGCCATGACGGCGTCACGCTCGTCAATATCGGCGTCGGGCCTTCCAATGCGAAGACAATCACGGATCATCTCGCCGTCCTGCGCCCGCATGTGTGGCTGATGGTCGGCCATTGCGGCGGCCTGCGCCGGACGCAGCGGCTCGGCGACTATGTGCTGGCGCACGCCTATCTGCGCGATGACAAGGTGCTGGACGACGCCCTCGACCCCACCGTCCCGCTGCCCACAATCGCGGAGGTGCAGTTGGCGCTGACTGAGGCGGTCGCGGAGACCGCCCCTAAGGGCGGCCCGGTCAAGGATATCCTCCGCACCGGCACGATTGTGACGACCGCCGATCGCAATTGGGAGCTTCGTTTCGAGCAGATGGCGGTGCGGCTCAATCAGTCGCGAGCGATCGCGATCGACATGGAGTCCGCGACCATCGCCGCCAATGGCTATCGTTATCGGGTGCCGTACGGGACGCTGCTCTGCGTCTCCGACCGGCCGCTGCATGGCGAGCTGAAGCTCCCCGGCATGGCCGACGCGTTCTACCAGGAGCGGGTGAGCCAGCATCTCGCCGCCGGCCTGCGCGCGGTGGAGCTGTTGCGCGAGGAAGCGGCGCGCGGCGCCCTGCATTCGCGCAAGCTCAGGAGCTTTGACGAGCCGATGCTGCGGTAAGGACGTCCGGGCTGCCTATTGCGCCTGTTCTACGAGCCTTATCTCATAGACCTTCGGCCAGTACTTTCCGGTGACGAACAGCCTCTCGCCGTCCGGGTCATAGGCAATGCCGTTCAGCACCTCGGGCGGCTCACCGTCGTGCGCTTCGCGATCCGCCGACGGCAATATGCCGGAAAGATCTATAACGCCGTCGACGGCGCCGGTGTCGGGATCGATCCTCACGAGCTGATCGGTCTGATAAACATTTGCGAAAATCCGCCCGTCAACGAACTCAAGCTCATTGAGCCGGTTGAGGGGCTTTCCCTGAAAGGTCACGTTTATCCGGCGCAGAACGTCAAAAGTCTCCGGATCGCGAAATTCTATCTCGTCGGTGCCGTCGCTCATGATGAGTTGGCGGCCGTCAAAGGCGAGGCCCCAGCCTTCGCCTTCATAGGCGAACTGATCAAGGCGCCTGAAGCCGTCTTTTGACAGCACGAACGCGACGCCCGCCCTGTATGTGAGCGTTATGAGGCGGTCGCCGACCAGGGCCATCCCTTCTCCGAAGATGCTCTCCGGCAGCGCCTGCAACGCCTCCGGTTCGCCTGATTCAATGTCGACGCGGCGCACGCTTGAATCGCCCCACAGCCCGGTGCTTTCGTAGAAGTCGCCGTCGGCGACGAGCAGTCCCTGGGTGTAGGCTTTCGGATCGTGGGGGTATGCGTTGACGACCTCATATCCGTAATAGTCGATCTGTCCGGCGCCGGCCTGCGCGAGCGCGGCGGCCGGGATGAATAGCGCCGCAGCAGCCGTCGTCAGGCGCCTACAACGCCTTTTCATAAATCCGATAGGTCTTGTAGATCTCACCGCCCATCTCCGTCAGTACATTGAGCATCGGCGTATTGGTTTCGAGAATCCATGAGAGCTCAGACGATTGCAGCCCCCGCTTCATATTGTCGGACTGCATGACGTCGATCATTTTGTAGGCGAAGGCGAGGCCGATAGGCTTGCCCTGGAACTTCTTGCGCACGCCCATCAGCGGCATCCGCGCCTGAGAGAGGCCCTTCACCTTCAGCCGATAGAGAAGCTTCGCCCAGTTAAAGGGCAAAAGCTTGCCGTCAAAGTCGCGGATCGCCTCATTGATGTTTGGGAAGACGAGCGCGAACGCGGCTGGCTCGCCGTCATACTCGCAGATCATGAAGTTGTATTTCTCAATGATCGGGCGCAATTCGGACGTCATGTGTTCGGCGTTCGCCTCCGTAAACGGAACGAAGCCCCAGTTCTCTGACCAGGCGTCATTGAAGATGTCGACGGCGACGCGCACCTCCTCGTTGAATCGCGAAAAGTCGGCGTGGCGCATCTTGACCTTGGGATTCGACAGCGCGCGGTCGACGAAGCGCTTTCGTTTCTCGGGAATGAAATCCTTCACGTTCCTGTAGGAAAGCGCGTAAAGGTCGATCGCCTTGTGGTAGCCTGCCGCCTCCACATGGGTCTTATACCAGGGCCGTGCGTGCGGCATGAGGAAGTATGGCGGCGTGTCGAACCCTTCGACAAGAAGCCCCAGTTCTTCGTTTACGGAGAAACTGAACGGCCCCGCAATCCTCGAATGGCCTTGACTGCGCGCCCAATCCTCGGCGGTCGATAAAAGCGCAGAGAAGACGTCCGGGTCGTCAATGCCGTCCAGGAAGCCAAAATGGGCGGTGTCATCGTTGTGCGTGTCGAGATGGAGGCGGTTGACGAGGGTCGCTATGCGGCCGACCGGAACGCCGTCCCTTTCGGCGATGAAGAGCCGGTGGGGCGCATCTTTGAGCGTCGGGTTTTCCGCAGGGTTGAGCCGCGAGCCGACCTCCAACTCCAGCGGCGGCACAAAGCATGGGTCGTCCTTGTACGGGATTTTCCCGGCGGCGATGAACGCCTTGCGGCCCGCCGCGCCATCCACCGGCGCGACCTTGACGCCCACCGAGGTTTTCATAATGGACGTTCTCCGAAATCCGCGCCGCCGTCTAGTTTTTCAGGGTAATGACCACCGACGCACCGTTTTTCGAGACGGAAAACAGCGCCTCGTCGACCTTTGGGGGCGCAAAGCGAATCACTGGATCGTTTGAGATGCCGTACGGCTCGTCCGGTAGGCCGAACGCCTTCTTGTCGAATGTCTTGTTGGCGTTCTCGTCATGATAGACGGCGATCGCGAACTCGCCGTCGCGGGGCGCGCGCATGCAGAACTGGGTGAACGGCGCCCTTGCGGCGAAGCTTACCTTCCCCACGCGCCCGTCGCGTTTTAGGAAACCCGCCGGATCGTTCCTGTAGAGATCGGCGCGCATGAGCCCGACGGACTTGTCGACGCCGCGCACCGTCACCCGAACCTCGTTTGGTCCGCCGATGCAGCTCACATGGTCAAAGCTGTGGTCGAACTCGCCCTTGGCGGCCGAAGCGTCTTCCGCGGCGAGGACGCCGGACAGACCTAAAGCCGTCGCGAGGACAAGGCACGCCCCCCGCGCCGGACCCTTAACTCTGGTCATTTTTACTGTCGCTCCGTATTCCGATTTCCCGAGCGCCGATCGCCCAGCGCTTTTAGCGACGGGAATTCAGGCGCATCGAGCGGTCTTCCCCATAAATCCCTTAAAGACCGCCGCGGAATGTGGTCGCAAAACTCGGGCCGCGCAAGCTTGACAGGGCCAAAAGCCCGTTGGCGTTCGCGACAATGTGACTAATCGCGCTACCCGGCCGCCCGGGCCGCGGGCACCGCGTTGGCCATCGCCGTGTACCCCGCGACGATGCGGTCGATGTCGTCGGGGGTATGGGCGGCGGAGACGGAAAGCCGCAGCAGCGACATGGAGTTCGGCGTCGCCGGCGGGATCGCCATATTGACGTAGACGCCGTTTTCAAGAAGCGCATGCCATCCTGAGAAGGCGTCGTCCGCGTGTTTGAACAGGACGGACACAACCGGGGCGGGCTCGGCCGCAAGGTGAAAGCCGAGCTGGCGCAGGGCCGCATGAAGGCGATTTACGTTTTCCCAGAGCCGCTCCCGGATCGACGGGTCAGCCGATATCCGCTTGAGGGCCGCGTGGGCGGAAGAGATGTTCGCCGGCGTCGGCGATGCGGTGAACTTGTAGGGGCTCGCCGAAAACCGGAGATAGTCGACCTCCCGGTGGTTGGACGCGACAAAGCCGCCGACGGAGGCGAGGCTCTTGGAGAACGTGCCGGAATAAAAGTCGATCTCGTCCATGACGCCGTCGGCTTCCGATACGCCGCGGCCGTTTTCTCCGTAGACGCCAAAAGAATGCGCTTCGTCCACGAACAGATACGCGCCGTGCTTGTGGGCGACTTCAACGAACTCCTTCACCGGCGCGATGTCGCCGAACATCGAATACATGCCTTCGATGCAAACGAGCTTTCCTTTGACGTCGGGCGAGACGCGCGCAAGCCGCTTGTCTAGGCTTTCCGGGTCGTTATGCCGAAAGCGGACGGTTTCGACGCCCGCAAGTTGGCACCCGTCATAAATGCAGGCGTGGCAGTCGGCGTCGATGAGGGCGATGTCTTCGCCCGCTTTCAGAAGGCCGGCGATGGCGCCGAGATTGGCCTGGTATCCGGTGGAGAAAACGATGCAGTGGTCAAGGCCGAGGAACGCCGCGAGATCGTCTTCAAGCGCTCGGTGAATGCCGTAGGTGCCGTTGGCGAAGCGCGAGCCGGTGGTGCCCGTGCCGTGGGCGGCTATCGCCGCCTGGCCGGCTTCGATGGCCGAGCTGTCGAACGTCATGCCGAGATAATTATGGGTGCCGGCGAGGACCGTCTCCCGTCCCTTGATGCTTGCCCGGGTGGGGCTCAGCATTTCCTCCATAATGACCGTGAACGGATTGCGTCCCGCATCCGAAAGGCCGTTGTAGAGCGCCGCGGTTTTCTCGAATTTTTCGAATAGGCCCATGCCGCTCAAGCCTGCTCTTTCTTGGTCTTGTGGATGGCGTCGACAAGCTCGCCGATGGTGCGCGTCTCGGAAATCACGTTCACCGGTATCGAAATGTCATAGGCGTCCTCCACGTCCATGACGATGTCGAGCACCGACACGCTGTCGATTTCAAGGTCGGCGACAATGTCGGTGTCGCGCGTCAGCTTGACGTTGACCTGATTGAGCGGCTCCAGCATCGAACAGATCTTGCGGAAGACAAGGTCGTCGTCTTCCTGAATGCCGCCTTCCCTGAGACCTTCGCCGGTCGCAGCCATATCGCCTCCCATCGGCCCATAGCGCGCGCTTCGTATGGCGCGCCGTCCGGAGCTCAAGCGTTCGTTGCTAAAGCAACTTCGCGTCGATCTGAACCGCTCCGTTGCTTTTGGTCTTTCGCCTTGCGCGGTTCGGAGCGGCGAAACCGTAGCGACTTCGCTTGGAAACGCCTTAGATAAGCCCCTGTTCTTGGTACCACTTGAGCGTTTTTGCAAATCCTTCCGCAAGGGGCGTTGCGGGCCGCCAGGATGTGGCGTCTGAAAGCGCCGGCGCGCCGGCGACCCAGTCCGGGTGAAAAAACTCCCGCACTTTCCCGCGTGTAATGAACGTCGCCTTGCCGCGCGCCCTGGCGGCCGCCTCGGCCAGGACCGCTTGCGCGGTCAGGAGTGCGCGGGGCGCAGGCAGGCGCAAGGGGCGCTTGCCGAACGCCGCGCCGAGCGCGGCGCCGATTTCGCCCCAGCTATGGCCGCGCGGGTCGGCGTCTCCGACGTCCAGGGTGGCCCCGGACGGCGCTTCGCGCGCCGCCGCGAGTATCGCCTCGGCCATGTCGTCGACATAAAGCAGAGATGCCCGCGGGGCCGGCCGAGCGGCTGGCTCGGGCGCGATCCCGAGCTTCGCCATCTTGAAGTACGGAAGCGTGGCCGTGTCGTTTGGCCCGAACAGCGCCGGGGCCCGCAGGATCACCCACCGAGCTTGTTTATCCGGGCTAATGTCGGAGCCGAAACGGCGATCATGGGCGCCGGCGGCGGCGATGATCGCCGCTTCCCCGCCGGCCTTTGAGGCGGCGTAGTCCGACAGGTCGGGCTTGCGCGCCGCGATCGACGATATGTGGATGAACGCCGCGCCGACGGAAAAGGCGGCCCGCGCGGCGTTCGCGGCGCCTTCCACGTTGGCGCCGTCAAATTCTCGCTTCGTGAGGGCGTGGGTGAGGGCGGCCGCGTGGATGAAGGCGTCAGCGCCCGCCGCTGTCTCTGCAAGCGCGCTCTCGTCGGCGAGGTCGCCTTCGACGATGGTTATCTTGCGGTCTGAGCGCTCGCGACGGAAGTGGTCCAGTTTCTCTGGCGTGCGGGCGAGCGCCGCCACCTCGATCCCTTCGCGGAGGAGGAGGTTGATAAGCGCGCCGCCTAGAAAGCCGCTGCCTCCGGTGACCGCGGCCCGCGCAACAGGCCTGGCCGTCACGCGCCCCCTTCCGCGACCGCCCTGGCGGCGGTCGCATCAGGCATCGCAAACGCCCCGTCCAGATATTTCGCCTTCACCTTGGCGCGCGACAGTTTGCCTGAGGAGGTCAGCACCATGGAATGCGGCCGCGCAAGGACCACTTCGGCCGGCGCGCCGGCGGCCGTCTGGATTGCGTTCATGACGTCGCGCTTCATCTCGGCGAGGTCTTCGCTGGACATCCCGCCGCGGCGCTCCACGACCACAACGATGCGTTCGCTCGAGCCGTCGTCCACCGAGAATGCGGCGACGCCGTTCTTGCGAACGCCCGGCATCCCCTCGACCGCCCATTCGATGTCCTGGGGCCAGATATTTCGGCCATTGATGATAATGAGATCCTTGGCGCGGCCGGTGATGACGATCTCGCCGTCGAGCATGTAGCCCATGTCGCCGGTGTCGAGCCAATCGTCCTGGTACATGGCGTCGGTGGCTTCGGCGTTTCGGAAATAGCCCGGCGTCAGGCTTGGCCCCTTGATGAAAATGCGGCCGACGGCGCGATCCGGCAGAACCTCCAAATCAGAGCCGCGCACTTGAAGGTCGTGGCCTGGAAGCGGGCGCCCGCAAAGCACGAAGTTCCGGGTTTCGGCGGCCGAGGTCAGCGTGGACGCAGGCTGCGCGACGCCGGAGCGGTTGAAGTGGCGCATGTCGACGCTATCCACCTCGACCGGCGCGCCCACCTTCGTGAACGTGATCGCGAGCGTCGCCTCCGCCATGCCGTAGCTCGGCAGGAATGCGCGCGGGTCAAATCCGTGGGAACTGAACGCCTTGGCGAACGCGTCAAGCGCCTCCGGCCGGACCATGTCCGCGCCGATGCCGGCGACCCGCAGCTTCGTGAGGTCGATCGCGCCCTCTTCGGCGCGCGCGGCGCGGCGCGCGGCGAGTTCGTAGCCGAAGGAGGGGCTGTAGGTGATCGTCGCGCCCGTGCGGGTCATCAGTCGCAGCCACATCAAAGGGCGGCGAACAAAATCAGACGTCGCCAGAAAGTCGACGCCCATGCCGATATACATCGGCGACAGGGCGAAGCCGATGAGCCCCATGTCATGATAAAGCGGAAGCCAGCTGACCGCATGATCCGTCGGCGCGACTTCAAGTCCGTAAGCGGTAATTGCGTGCAGGTTGGCGGTGACGGACGCCTGGGTGCCGATGACGCCCTTGGGCGCGCTTGTCGAGCCCGAGGAATACTGGATGTAGCATTCCTCCTGAGGCCCAAAGGGCGTCGGCGCCGCTTGGGCGGGGCTCAACGCCTCAAGCTCGGCGAAGTCCATCGCCGCGACGCCGGAAAGGCCAGCGACGGCTTCTTCAAGGAATGGCTTGACGGTGGCCGGCCCGACGACAGCGGCGGCGTCGGAGCCGATGGTCATCAGCCGTATCTGCTGCAAATAGCCTTCCTTGCCGCCGAGATTGACGGGAAGGGGCAGCGGGGCCGGCACGAGCCCGGCGCACTGGCACGCGTAGAAAGCCAGAATGAATGATGGGCTGGTTTCTGCGACAAGCGCGATTCGGGAACCGCGTTCAAAACGGCCGGCGAGCCGACGTCCGAGCTCCCGCGCCCGCGCGCCGAGATCGCGATACGCGATTTCCCCGATTTGCGTCCCCCGCACGTCATGAAACCGGTAGGCGCGGCCGCTGTCTTTCAGCGCATCCACAGCATCCATAAGCGTGGCGAAGGGGCGCGCGCCTTGGGCGGCCTTGTCGGCCTTGGTCAATGCGTCTTGTCTTACAGGGGAGCCGTTCAAGGAAACCTCGACTCGGTCGGCGGTCCGCAAATCCTGCGCAGCCTCGTCCGATCCATTTGACTTGCCCGCCGCGGGACGCCGCCCGCCGGCGTTTTCAGGATGTGCGGCCATAGTCTCTATCACGCCCCCGGACTTTCCACGCCCCCGGAGACGCGGCCGGCGCCCGCCAGCGACGCATAAGGCCACTCGACAAGGCCGGTTTGTATCGTGTGCGGGCCATAAAATCACCCCTCGGAAAAGGCAACGCCGTCATTGCCGTGGCGCCTGCGCCCGTTTTGACCCCAATGCGTCGTCGCAGCGTCTTGGACCTTTGGCGCGACAGGCGTATATGGCGCGTCTCGGGGGCCGCGCGATGGCGGCGCTCCCTTGCAGGATCGGAGTTGTTCGTGAGCATTTTCAAGGGCGGTATCTTTATCGGCTACCGGGCGTGGAAGAATCAGAACTATCTCCTTAACCGGATGACGTTCCAGGACCTGTGGCGCGCCTACATCACCTACCCCGCGATTCAGGTTTATGCGGCGTTGATCGTCGTTGGGCTCGTCGTCGCATTGGCCATGATGACGTCTTTTGTAGGGCTCGTTATCGCATTTGCGGCCGGCGCGCTCCTTTTTCCCATTTCCTGGTATGTGACGCACCGATTCATCCTCCACGGGACCTGGATGTACAAAACGCCGGCGCTCGCAGGCTTCTGGAAACGCGTCCACTACGATCACCACAGGTTTCCGAACGATCTTTCAGTCCTGTTCGGCGGACTGCACACGACGTTGCCGCCTATCGCCATGATCGCCGGTCCAATGGGCTGGGCGGTCAGCGGCGTCGCCGGCGCAGCCGCGGCGATTGCCGGTTTTCTGGTCATGACGTGCTACACGGAATTCCTGCATGCGGGCCAACACTTGGCGTTCGAGCCCAAATCGAAATTCTGGAAAGTCATAAAGGCGCGCCATCTGGCCCACCATTTCCACAATGAGACAGGGAATTTCGGCATCGCGGAGTTCTTCTGGGACCGGATGTTCGGCACTTTTTACGCGACGCAGGCCGATGCGCCGCGCACCCGCACGGCCCGCAATCTTGGTTACGATGACGAAATGGCCCTCAAATATCCGTGGGTTAAGGACCTGACTGACGCCGAAGGGGCCCAGCCCGGCCGGGCCGGCGCCTCGACCGCCTCCTAGGCGCCGCGACTGTCGCAAATGCGCGGCGAGCGCGGAACGCCGCGGTCTGAAATTAGCGATTGATTTCACCGTGCTGATGGGTACGGTCCGCTCGATTTTGGCCTGCGGGGCCGATTGAAGCGGTTGACGCTCACGCCGCGCCTTCTGCGGCGCGACCAAGAGCGTCGCGCCGGCCATTTCGGGGGTTTCCCGCGACAATCAGATGAACTGCTTCGGCCGAACGTCGCTGTTTCGGCGCGGTGCTGGCGTTTGGCGCGCCGGCTCTGCGCGCGACCGAGCGGCCGCCGGCCGAGCTAAACCGAGAAGAAGGGTAGCTGAGAGATGACCTTGAGCTTGGCGCTGATCATTGGAGCGGGCGCGCTTGCGATTATCTATGGCGTTTTCACCATTCAGTCCGTCATGGCGTTGCCGGCCGGCAATGACCGCATGAAGGAAATCGCGGGCGCGATCCAGGAGGGGGCGACCGCCTATCTGAATCGCCAATATACGACGATCATGATCGCCGGCGCGGTGGTCTTCGTCATTCTTCTGGTCGCTTTCGGCTTCAATCTCATTCCCGCCATCGGGTTCGCGCTCGGCGCCATACTCTCCGGCGCGGCCGGCTTCATCGGCATGCTGGTGTCGGTGCGCGCCAATGTCCGCACGACCCAGGCCGCCAGCGAAAGCCTTGAAAAAGGCTTGTCGGTGGCGTTTCGCGCCGGCGCGGTGACTGGCATGCTCGTCGCCGGCCTGGCGCTCATCGGCCTCGCCGGTTATTTCGCCGTTCTGACCGGCGTGCTTGGCAAGGCGCCGGAAAGCCGGGAAGTCGTAACGGGCCTCATCGCCCTGTCGCTCGGGGCGTCGCTGATTTCGGTCTTCGCTCGCCTTGGCGGGGGCATCTTCACCAAGGGTGCCGACGTCGGCGGCGACATGGTCGGCAAGGTCGAGGCGGGCATCCCCGAGGACGATCCGCGCAATGCCGCGACAATCGCCGACAATGTCGGCGACAATGTCGGCGACTGCGCGGGCATGGCGGCCGACCTCTTCGAGACGTATGTGGTCACCGTCGCCGCCACCATGGTGCTTGGCTCGATCCTCTTCACCGAAAATGCGGCGAACTTCATGCTCTACCCGCTGGCGATCGGCGGCGCGTGCATCGTCACCTCGATTGCTGGCACCTTCGCCGTGCGCCTAGGCCAGGGTTCCGAGAACGTGATGGGGGCGCTCTATAAAGGCCTCATTGTGACGGGCGTTCTGTCGCTCGTCGCGATCGCCGCCGTCACCAATTTCGTCTTCGGCTTTTCCGAACCGATCGGCCAGACGACGGGCGGCCAGAACTTCACGGGGACGAGCCTTTATCTGTGCGGCGTTCTCGGCCTTGTCGTCACCGGGCTTATTGTGTGGATTACGGAGTATTACACCGGCACCGGTTTCCGGCCGGTGAAGTCCGTCGCCGCGGCGTCCGAAACCGGCCACGGCACCAACGTAATCCAGGGCCTCGCCGTCTCCATGGAGGCGACGGCAGGTCCGGCGATTGTCATCGTGATCGGCATTATTGTCGCGTACAATCTTGCCGGGCTCTACGGGATTGCGACGGCCGTGACGACCATGCTCGCCCTCGCAGGCATGATTGTCGCCCTAGACGCCTTCGGTCCGGTTACGGACAATGCCGGCGGCATTGCGGAGATGGCGGGCCTTGAAGGCTCGGTTCGCGACACCACGGACGCGCTCGACGCGGTCGGCAACACGACAAAGGCCGTGACCAAGGGCTATGCGATCGGGTCGGCGGGGCTCGGCGCGCTCGTGCTCTTCGCGGCGTATACGGAGGATATTAATCATTTCGTCGCCCATCCTGCGGATTTCCCGGCCTTCGCAAACGTATCGATCGATTTCTCCCTGTCGAACCCTTACGTGGTCGTCGGCCTCTTCTTCGGCGGCCTCCTGCCCTATCTCTTTGGCTCGATGGCGATGCAGTCGGTGGGCCGCGCGGCGGGCGCCGTCGTTGAGGAGGTGCGCAACCAGTTCCGCGAGGATCCCGGGATCATGGCGGGCACGTCGAAGCCGAACTATGGCCGCGCCGTCGACATGCTGACGCGCGCCGCCATCAAGGAAATGATGGTGCCGTCGCTTCTGCCGATCCTGTCGCCGATCGTGCTCTACTTCGCGGTGCTGGCGGTGGAGGACAAATCCGCGGCCCTGTCGGCCGTCGGCGCCATGCTGATGGGCGTCATCGTCACCGGGCTCTTCCTGGCGCTTTCGATGACCGCCGGCGGCGGCGCGTGGGACAACGCCAAAAAGTACATTGAAGACGGCAATCATGGCGGCAAGGGCTCAGAGGCCCACAAGGCCTCGGTCACCGGCGACACGGTCGGCGATCCGTACAAGGATACCGCTGGCCCGGCCGTGAACCCGATGATCAAGATCACCAATATCGTCGCGCTTCTTCTGCTTGCGGCGCTCGCTGGCGGCGGCGGCGCGTAAGGCGCGGCGGTCTTTCAGGAAACAAAGCCCCGGCCATTGCGCCGGGGCTTTTTCGTTGAGCCGCGCGTTAGCGCGGCCGAATCGCGCAAAGGCTGGACTAGGCGTTACGCCGCCTATGTCCCGGCCTCAGAGTCGAACCAGCCGCGAAACGGCTGCGCCACTTCTTCGGCGTAAAAGAGCGCCTCCGGAATGTCCTTGCGCACCGCCGCGCGGTCATCGGCGAACGCTGTGAAGGCCGGCGTCACATGGCTGGGGGCGCCGAATTCCTGACGGAACGCTCGCTCTAGCGCCAGCTCCTCCGATTTTTCCGTCAGAATCCAGACGATAACGAGGCGATCATCGCCAAACACCAACTCCGCCTTTCTAGGCGCGCCGAAATAGGAAAACCCTTCGCAATCGATTTGCGCCTGGCGCGTGAAGCCGGGCAGCGCGACGTCGACGTCGCGGACAGATGTGGCGGCGCAATGTTCTTCAAGCCGCTCCAGCGTTTCGTCGACCCTGAGCCCGAACGCAACGCCGTCGGGCCTTACGCTTCCGTCGTCGGCAGGCGACTCAAAATGGGCGCAGCCCGCGGCCGCAATCCCGCAAAGCGCGCCGGCCGTAGCCATGAATTTCCAGCTAACTGAATAGCGCATGCCCGTCCCCATGTTTCTTCCGAGCAGGCCGCACCACACCAATCCGCAAAGGTCACCGGGTAATGCGTCGCGCCGGTTGATTGGCGCGCCGAAGCGATATGCGGTCAGGCCGGGAACGGAGGATCGCCGCCGCGGCGCCATTAGGCCGCCGCATTGCCGGGCGATTGACGCCGGACGCGCACATTGGGGTGAAGCGAGACGGTAGGCCATGAGGGGCGAAGCGATTGAGTGCGACTCTGATCGGGATGCGCAGCGCAGCCGCGTCGACATCGTCCTCGCGCGCGTTCTTCCGCCGGTGGAGGCGCGGATGGCACGCTTTCTTCCGCCCTGGGCGATTCATGCGCTGACGGAGTTTCTGGTGTTCGGCGTGAAGCAGGCCTGGGTATGCCTGTTCGGTGGGCTGATGCTCGCCGCTATCCTCATCACCGGGATCGCCTGGCCCGACGCGGCGCCGCTTACGCGCTATGATTTTTTGTTCCTTTACGCCGTCTCCCTACAGGCGGCGTTTCTTGCGGCCCGCCTAGAGCGCCCGCGTGAGGCGCTCGTCATCCTCATCTTTCACCTCGTCGGCACCGCCATGGAGATCTTCAAAACCCATGTGGGGTCCTGGACATATCCCGAGGCGAACATCCTGCGCATTGGCGGCGTGCCGCTCTTCTCCGGCTTCATGTACGCCGCCGTTGGCTCGTATCTTGCGCGCGTCGCCCGGACCTTCGAGTTCCGGTTTCGGCGATATCCGCCGCGGCGTTGGACGCTTCTTCTGGCTGCGCTCATCTATATGAATTTCTTTACGCATCACTTTGCGCCCGATATTCGGCTGGCGCTTTTCGCGTTCGCGGGGCTCCTCTTCCTGCGCACGCCCGTAAGCTACCGCGTGTGGCGCTGGCGCCATCGCATGCCGTTGCTGCTGGGCTTTCTTCTGGTGGCTGTTTTCATCTGGATCGCGGAAAACCTTGGTACGCTTGCGGGCGCGTGGATGTATCCCGACCAGACCGGCGGCTGGCGAATGGTGTCGGCCGGCAAACTCGGGTCCTGGTATCTCCTGATGCTGATCTCCTGGGTGCTCGTCACCATCGTTCATCCGCCCAAAGAGGAAGGAGTGGGTGCGTGATCGACGCTGTGATCTTCGACTGCGACGGCGTCCTGGTGGATTCCGAGGTCCTCTCCATCCGCGGAGAGCGCGAGGCGCTTGCGGAAATGGGCCTCAGCTACGACCCGCCGACCTACGTTGCGCGCTATTGCGGCATGCATGACGACGCCTTCTTCGCGGCGTTGCGGGCCGACTACGAAACAAGGCTTGGCGAGACGGCGCCGGACGACTTCGAGGCGCGGCTTCTGGAGGGCCGCCGGCGGCGAAAGCGCGACCTGACGGCTGTGCCCGGCGCGCGCGCCGCAGCTGAGGCGGTTGCGGAAACGGTGGGGAAGGTCGCGGTCGCGTCATCGTCCCGGGCGACGTTTCTGACGTCGAAGCTTGAACGCACGGGGCTCTATGGGATTTTCGCCCCGCATGTCTATTCCGCCGATCTTGTCGCAGAAGGTAAGCCGGCCCCGGACGTTTTTCTTTACGCGGCCGAGCGACTCCGCGCGGCGCCTGGCCGATGCCTCGTCCTCGAAGATTCCGTCAATGGCGTCAGCGCCGGCGTGGCGGCGGGCATGACGGTGTGGGGGTTCGCCGGCGGCGGCCATATCTTCGAGGGGCACACCGAGCGCCTGCAGGCGGCGGGCGCGACGAGGATAATTTCGCACTTCGCTGATCTTCCGGCCGCAATCGCCGCCGAAGTCCCATAAGACTTCAGGGGGCAACGTTAACTTTTCGATAACCATGTTTAAAGCGCGCGACCTTTCGCCCGCGGCGCCCTATCACCCTGCGTCGTTTGAAAACTCCAAATCGTGGGAGGACTATAGATGAAGAAGCTAATCGTGGGCGCCGCTCTGGCGTTCGTCGCCGGACCGGCGCTCGCGGACACGCATGTCGAGTTCAAGCGTGACACGGGCGAGGCCAATGTCGTGATCCTCAAGGGCGAGGGCGTCGGCACGCTCGGCGACGGCACGACGCCGCTGACCTACACGTTCGACCCCGAAGCGCTGAAGATGTGCTTCACGGTTGGCGAGCAGTCCACCTGCGTCGTTTTCGCAGACCACATTCCGGAGCCGACGGTGGGCGATTCGACAACCTACACCGTTTCCGGCGGTCCGAACGACGGCGCGACGGGCACGGCGACCGTGACGAAAGTCACCGAGGGCTAAGCCGTCCTCCCAAGACGGAACGATCTTTGGGCCCGGCGCGATGCGCCGGGCCTTATTTTTTGGTCTCGATGCGTGGCACCTTCGCGTACTGGCTTCGATACGGGAGAACACTAGCGGCCTATGCTTTTCGCGTCCGACAACTGGGCCGGCGCCGCGCCTGAAGTCCTGCAAGCGATTGTCGACGCCAATTCAGGCGCGGCGCCGGCCTATGGCGGCGATCCCTGGACGGCGCGGGCCTGCGCGGCGCTGTCGGAGACGTTCGACCGCGACGTCGCGGCGTTCTTTGTCGGCACGGGCGGGGCGGCGAATGGACTTGCGTTGTCGACGCTTGCGCCGCCCTACGGCATGATCGCATGCCATGAGGCGTCGCATGTGCAGATGGACGAGTGCGCCGGGCCTGAGTTCTTCACCGGCGGCGCAAAGCTGCTCCCCATCGCCGGCGCGGACGGCAAGCTGACGCCGCTGACGTTGCGCGCGGCGATTGACGCCTTTCCTGAGCGCCCTCCCCACGGCAGTCCGTTCGCCGCGCTGACCCTGACGCAAGGGACGGAGTTCGGAACGGTTTATGATCCGGCGGAGGTCGCCGCCCTCGCCGCCGTGGCGCGCGCCGCCGGGATGAAAGTTCACATGGACGGCGCGCGGTTCGCGAACGCTATCGCTGCGCTCGGTTGCACGCCGGCGGATGTGACGTGGCGCGCCGGCGTCGACGTTCTCTCGTTCGGCGGCACCAAGAATGGCTGCCTCGCGGCGGAGGCGGTTATTTTCTTCGATCCGGACGGCGCAAAGGATTTCGAGTTCAGGCGTAAACGCGCGGGGCAGTTGTTCTCAAAGTCGAGGTTCCTGGCCGCGCAATTCGTCGCTTATCTTGAGGACGGCCTGTGGCTGCGGCTCGCGGCGCGGGCGAACGCGGCGGCGAAGCGCCTCAGCGGCGGGCTCGCCGATATCGACGGTTGCGAGATCTGGGCCCCGACTGAGATTAATGAAGTCTTCGCGTCCTTTCCGCCGGAGACGGAGGATCGCCTGAAGCTCGCCGGCGCGTTGTTCTTCCCATGGGTGACGCCGGGCGACCCAGCGGCCGGCCGAATGCGGCGGCTTATCTGCTCCTTCGCCACGACGGACGAGGAGGTGGACCGGTTCCTCGCCGTCGCGTCCGCCTGAATTCACGCGAATGATCGACGCCTTTATCCGTAGACGGCGCGCGCTGCGCGGTAGGCGCCAGCGTATGCCTCGACGCTCGCGTCTATCGGGTCCGCATAGCCGCCCCCGATCGCCATTGAGACCGGAACGCCGGCGGCTCGGCAGGCGGTAAGGACCATTTCATCTCGGGCGTAGAGCCCCTCCTGGCTGAGGGACAGCCGTCCAAGCCGGTCCTCTTTCAAGGGGTCGACGCCCGCCTGGAAGAGGACGATGTCGGGCCGGAAGTCGAACGCGGCGGGAAGCGCGTCGTCGAGCGCGCGCAGATAGTCTTCGTCTTCCGTCCCGTCCGGCAGGGCGACATCGAGATTCGAGGCGACCTTCCGGAACGGGAAGTTCTTCTCTCCGTGAACGGAAAGGACGAAGACGTCCTCCCGGCCGGCGAGGATTGCGGCGTTTCCGTCGCCCTGATGCACATCGAGATCGATGATGGCGATGCGGGCCGCCTCGCCCGCCGACAGGAGCGCGAGCGCCGCCACGGCGAAGTCGTTGAAGACGCAATAGCCGGAGCCGAAATCGTAGTGCGCGTGATGCGTGCCGCCCGCGAGCTGTCCCGCAATCCCGTCGCGCAAGGCGGCCCGCGCCGCGGCTATCGCCCCGCCGCAGGTCGCGCGCGCCCGCCGCGCAATCTGCAGCGACCAGGGAAAGCCGATCCTGCGCATGGCGGCCGGCGCAATCGTGCCGTCTTCGATCGAGGCGACATAGGCGGGATCATGGGCGCGGTGGAGGTCGGCGTCGGTCGCCGGCGGCGAGGCCTTCAGCTCGGAGGGCGAGACGAGGCCAGCCGCAAGCAGGCGCCGGCGCAGCATGCCGTACTTCTCGCCGGGGAACCGGTGTCCCGGCGGCAGTTTCAGGTCAAAATCGTCTGAGTAATAGACGTCCATCTCGGCGGAGGCGGAACGTTTACGCCCGCCGCGCCGCCCAGCCCGAAAGCTCATCCGTGATGAGGCTGTCCATCAAATCGATCATCGGGTCTGTATTGTTGAGGCACGGAACGCTCAGGAAATGCTCGCCGCCGCGTTCTTTGAAGGACTCAGCGGCTTCGATCCCGATTTCCTCCAGCGTCTCGAGGCAATCGGCGACGAAGCCCGGCGTCATGACGGCGATCCGCTTGACGCCTTCGTCGGCGAGCCGCTCGATGGTTTCGTCTGTCGCAGGCCCCAGCCACTTCTCCGGGCCGAAGCGCGACTGGAAAGTAAGGGGCGCGAACTCTTCGTCCCACCCCATCCGTTCACGGAGAAGGCGCGCGGTCTTGGCGCACTGGCAATAATAAGGGTCGCCCTCCGACAGAAGGCGCTCCGGCACCCCATGGAAAGACAAGACGACGCGATCCGGCGCCCAGTAGACGCCGCTGAGGGCCTTTTGCGCCGAAGCGGCGAGGGCCTCGATATAGGCCGGCGCATCGTGGAAGGCAGGCGCGAACCGCAGCGCCGGCTGCCACCGCATGCCCTTCATCGCGTCAAACGCCGCGTCGCAGACGCTGGCCGTCGTGGTCGAGGAATACTGCGGATAGAGGGGGACGACGAGAATCCGGTCGCACCCGGCCGCCTGCAGGCGCTCAATCGCGCCCTTGATGGACGGCGTTCCGTAGCGCATCGCCCAGTCCACCATCACTTCTTCGTCGCCGAACCCTTCCGCGATGCGTTCGCCGACGCGCACGGCGAGGTCGCGCGTGTAGTACCGCAACGGCGATTCATTCGATTCCGACCGCCAGATCGAGGCGTAGGCTTTCGCCGTCTTCGCGGGCCTGACATTGAGGATGACGCCGTAGAGCAGCGGCAACCATAGCGGGCGCGGGTAGTCGACAATACGCGGATCGCTCAGGAATTCGGCGAGATAGCGCTTAACCGCGCCGGCTGTCGGCGCGTCGGGCGTGCCGAGATTAACCAGCAAAACGCCCGCCTTGCGGCTCTCAATCGCCGGGTGCCCGGCCGGCAGCGAGGGCTCGCTGCGCGCAGCCGCCTCGACGTGCGGCGCGCCATAGGCCGTATCGACTGCCTTAAGATGTGGTCGGGCGTTCATTAAGTTGTTCACCGGGGAAATCTGACACGGGATAGACTACGCAATCGAACGGCTTTCGGGTTGCTTCTGCACTGCGGAAGACGATTCCGCCTAGGCGCTGGCTTGGGTCACAAAAACTACATTCTAGCGTGAAAGACCACCTGACGGGGGCATTTGCGCGATTGGTCGCGGATGAGTGAGGCAGGAGGGGCGGCATGGGCCTTGAGGCGTTGGGTATTGATATTGGCCTTTGGGCCGCGGTCGGGTTTCTGTTCGCCGCCTACGCCGTCGTCGGCAATGACGCGCTTCAGACGCTCGGCACCTTCATCAACTCCAACGACCGGTTCCCCTGGTGGGTCCTTTATATTTTCGCCGGCGCAATTCTTGTCGCGGCGTTTTTCTATGGCTGGTCACAGGGCGATCCCGCCTATGGGCGGCTCGATCGGTATCCTGAGATAGACATCGAATGGTACCACGCGCTGCCGCCCTTCGTGCTTCTGCTCCTGACGCGGACGGGCATCCCGGTCTCGACGACGTTCATGGTCTTGACGATTTTCGCCGTACAGTCGGCGAACCTCACGAGCATGCTGGAGAAATCGCTCGTCGGTTACGGCGTCGCCTTCCTTGTGGGCGCCGTCGTCTACATGCTCGTGGCGCCGACGCTCGAGCGGTTCTTCATCGCCACCCGCAAGTCTCAGCACCATCCGGTCTGGGTCGTCCTGCAATGGTCGTCGACCGCGTTCCTGTGGTGGCAATGGCTCTCGCAGGATTTCGCCAATATCTACGTCTTCCTGCCGCGCCAGTTGAGTTTCGCCGAGGCGGCGGTGTCGATCGCTGCGGTGCTCGTCCTGCTCGGCGTCACGTTCGCGAACGCCGGCGGCCCGGTGCAGCGCATCCTGCGGACAAAGCGCGGCGTCGCCGACATCAGGTCGGCGACCATTATCGACTTCATTTTCGCCTGGCTGCTGCTTTATTTTAAGGAACTCAACAATGTCCCGATGTCGACGACCTGGGTGTTCCTTGGTCTGATCGCCGGCCGCGAATTCGTTATTCGCCATATCGATCTGGAGCCGGGGCGGGGCCTGACGCGGATCATGGGCGATCTCGGCGACGCCTTGTCGGGCTTCCTGATCACGCTGTTCAGGTATCTCTTTATCGGCGTTGAGTCGGGACGCACGGCGAAAGACGAAGAGTTCATCGCCGTCGCTGGCCGCGCGCGGGCGCTGCGGTTCGCCGGGAAGTTCCTGCCGCTCCTGACGGTGATGGGGTTCTTCCAACTCTTTTACGTCATGCCGTCGCCGGCGTTTGAGGCAGGCGGCTTTCCCGCAGCGCTCGGCGCGTTCAATCCAGGCGCGGTGGCGATCGTCGCGCTGTTCGTCGTGGCGTGCGCCGCGCAGACCATGACGCGAAGCCCCTTATGGTCAGCGTTCCGTCTGGAGGAGGAAGACGTTATTCAGGCGGCGGACGGCGTGCACGCGGACGCGGTAAAGGCGCTCATCGGTCTTATCATCAGCGTTGTCCTGGCGCTCGGCCTGCCGCGGTTCGCGCCCTGGGCGATGGAGCGCCTCAGCATGCTTGGCGGCTAACGCCAAGCTGCGCTGACGTCCAACGGTTCGGTTTGAAAGGTCGACCGTGTTTTGCTGGGCTTTGGGGAGACTTCATGAGTCAAGGTCAGCGCAGCGTCGTATATCGCCCGGCGCTAATTCTACTCCGCCGCCTTCGGCAGTTCGTCGCCATCTTCATTGGCTGCGTCCGGATTATCGGACTTCTTGCGCTGCTTGCCTTTTGCTTCCGCATCTGCCTTGCGCGCCGCGGCCGCGGCGGCTTTCCTCGCCGCTTCCTCGGCGAGCTTGTCCTCCGCGAGGCGTTTGATCGCAACATAGTTCAGCTTGCCTGTGCCAAGGACCGGCACGTTGTCGATCGACACGATTTTCTTCGGCACCGCGATTTCGGGTACGCCATGGGACTGCGCCCAGGCGAGCAACAGTCCGCCGTCATGATCCTTTCGGTCCGTGACGAGAACGATTTGCTCGCCCTTGCGCGGGTCCGGGATGATCGTCGCCGCATGCATGTTGTCGGGCCACACCGCGGTGGCGCAATTCTCCACCACCGCCAGCGAGACCATCTCGCCGCCGATCTTGGCGAAGCGCTTCACACGGCCGCGAATGCTCATATAGCCGTCGCGGTCGATCGCCACGACGTCGCCGGTATCGTGCCACCCGTCGCTCAGCGGACGGACGACGCCCGGCGCGTCCGCGGCGATATAGCCTTTCATGATGTTGGGGCCTTTCACCCAGAGCCGGCCGGCGGCGTCGAGCCCGTCGACTTCCTCCAGCCGGTATTCGACCCCCGGAAGGAGCTTGCCGACCGTGCCGGAGCGGATGTCGCCCGGCTGGTTCGCGGCGAGCACCGGCGCGGCCTCGGTGACGCCGTACCCTTCCAGCACCTCGAATGAGAATTTCCGTTCCGCGGTCGCCCGCGTTTCATCCTTGACGCGCTCTGCGCCGCAAACGGCTAGCCGAAGAGAGCTCATGCCGCGCGCGTCGCTCGCGCGCATGTATTGCTGCAGGAACGTGTCCGTTGCGAAAAGCACCGTCGCATTGGTCTCGAAAATCCGTTTCGGGATGATCTTCGTCTGAAGGGGAGAGGGGTGGAGCGCAGCCGGATAGCCGACAATCAGCGGCCAGAGCGTCCCGGCGGTCAGGCCGTAGCAGTGGAACATCGGCAGGGGATTGAAGAACACGTCCGACGGCGCGATGCGCACATGTTCGGCCACCTGCTCGATATTGGAGATGATGTTGGCGTGGGAGAGGACGACGCCTTTCGGGTCGCCTTCCGTGCCTGATGTGAAGAGGATGACGCCCGGCTCGTCGGCGCTCGGGCGCGCGGCGAGCAATGAAGGCAGCGCCGGGCCGGCGAGCGCGCGCAGCTTGTCCCTCAGCGTCAGGTCTTCTCGCAGGTCTTCGAGGTAGTGGAAGGTAAGCTCGTCCTTTAACTCGTCGATGAGCCCATGGAGCTGGCCCACCTCGATAAACTTTTTCGCAGTCAGAACCTGCGTCACCTCCGCCGCTTTCGCCGCCGCCTTGATGTTGCGCGCCCCGGCGCTGAAATTCAGCATGGCGGGCACGCGCCCTTTCGCGAGCGTTGCGAAAATCGCGATCGTCGCGCCTGCGCCCGTCGGCAACAGGATGCCGATGCGTTCGCTGGGTTTCGTCAGGCGGGCGATTGGCCCTGAGAGCGCGAAGCTCGCCTTTGCGAGGTCGCCATAGGTGAACTTGCGGCCGTCGCCGTCGATGATCGCCACGGCCTTCGCGCCCTTTCGGCGGGCGGTTGCGAGGAAGGCGGAGAAAATGGGCCGCCGCGACTTGCGGTCGATCCGCCGGATCGCGCCTTGTTCGCCGGCGACGCCTTCGGCCACGATGTTGGACGTCGCGCGATCAGCGGGCGCGGTTGCGGCGTCGGCGGTCATGGCGATCCTCCCATTGGGGCGCGATTGGCTCGCGTCAGTATTTGGGTTCTACATTGCCCAATATTTAGGCCTGGTCGCTGTCGAGCGCAAAAAGCGCTTGAAATCAATCGCCTGTGGCAGGCCGCAATACGTCACAACCGGCTGATTTCGGCCGTTATGGCGGCGGCGGCCGCCGCCGGGTCGGGGGCGGCGGTAATCGGGCGGCCGACGACCAGGTGGCTCGCCCCATTCCCTAGAGCGTCGGTGGGGCTTGCGGTCCGTTTCTGGTCATCACGGCCGGCCCCCGCAGGCCGCACGCCCGGCGTGACGATCAGCGCCTCGCGTCCGAGTTGCTTGCGTAGGTCGGCCGCCTCAAGGGGCGAGGCGACAACGCCGTCCGCGCCAAGCTCGATGGCCATCTTTGCGCGCGCCGCGACAATCGCCGGCAGGTCGATGTCGTCGGCGCCGGCGCCAAAGCTTGCGGCGAGGTCCGCCGGCGACTGGTCGGTGAGCACCGTCACCGCGAGGATCTTCAGGTTCTTGTCGTCGCCGCGCCCGTCGACGGCGGCCCGCACAACCGTCGGCGTCGCATGGACGGTGAGGAAGTCCGCGCCGGTGTCGCGAACGCTCCTGACGCCCTTCTCAACGGTGGCGCCGATATCGTGGAACTTGAGGTCCAGGAACACTTTCTTGCCCACCGCTTTCAAGCGGCGCGCAAAGTCAAAGCCGCCGAGCGGCGTTAGCTGATACCCGATCTTGTAAAACCCCACATGGGGACCAAGCGCCAGGACGAGCGCCTCGGCCTCTTCGATCGTCGGCAGGTCAAGCGCGACGATGAGGCGGTCTTCCGCGCTGAAATGCGTCACCTGTCGGCCTCCTTAAAGTCCGCTTACGTTGCGGCGGTCGCTGATGCGCGCGCCGGCCGCGTTGTCGCGCGCGATCTTTTGCTGGTCGACGGCTTTGCGGCGGATCGCGTCGCGGCCTTGCGTTTCTTCGCCGCCGGCGCAGGGGCCGTCGGCGTCGGCGAGGTCTTCTCCCGGTAGAGGCAGATGTCGCTGACCGCGCAGGCCGGGCAATCGGGCGCGCGCGCCTTGCAGACATAGCGGCCGTGCAGGATCAGCCAGTTATGGGCGTCGCGCAGAAACGCCGCCGGCGTAATGCGCTCAAGGCCCGCCTCAACCGCCAGCGGCGTCTTGCCGGGTGCGAGGCCGGTGCGGTTCGACACCCGGAATATATGCGTATCGACAGCGATAGTCGGCCGCCCGAAGGCGACGTTCAGCACCACGTTCGCCGTCTTGCGGCCGACCCCCGGCAGCGCCTCAAGTAGCTCGCGATCCGCAGGCACTTCGCCGCCGTGCTCTTCGATCAGCATCCTGGAAAGGCCGATGACGTTCTTCGCCTTGTTGCGCCACAGTCCTATCGTCTTGATGTAGCCGCCGAGCTTTTCCTCGCCGAGGGCGACCATCTTTTCCGGCGTATCCGCCACCTTGAAGAGCGGGCCCGTCGCGCGGTTGACGCCGACATCCGTCGCCTGGGCGGACAGCGTCACCGCCACCAGCAAGGTGTAGGGGTCCTTGTAATTGAGTTCGGTCGCCGGCGCCGGCGCGGCGTCCCGGAACCTGCTGAACATTTCGCCGGCGGCGGCTTTGGTGAGTTTTCGGGGCATCGTCCTCATTCATTAACGATTCCGAGCCGCGCCGCCACCGGCGCGCTTTCGTCGCAATTGGCGCAAGGCGTCGAGCCGACTAGCGTCGAGAGGTATGTCAGCCCGTGTTTCCGAGAGCCACGCCAGGCTCGCCCTTGAGACCATGGCGCCGAGCGAAATCGGGCGCGTCTCCTATGACCAACCTCCGGCGCCGGAGGCGTCTGTCGCGGACGCGTTCGAAGCCCTTTTGCAGCCGAACCGATCCCTGCCGCCCGCCGGTTTCGGCCTCGTCATGGCGGTGGTCATCGGCGCCAATCTGACACTGGGGCTATATTTCACCACGATCGGCGCCTGGCCCGTGATCGGATTTTGCGGACTTGATATCTTCCTAGTGTGGCTCGCCTTCAAGGTCAGCTACCGCCAGGGCCGCCTGCATGAGCGGGTTCGGGTCACAGCTGACGAGCTTCTGGTCTCGCGCGTCCTGCCGTCGGGCCATGAATCCCGCTGGCGGCTTCAGCCCTACTGGACCGAGGTGGCGATCGCCAATCCGGGCCGCCACGAGGCGCAGGTCCGCGTGACGAGCCGCGGCCGCACGCTCATCCTCGGCGCATTTCTCGCCCCCAAGGAGCGCGTCGCCTTCGGCGAGGCCTTGCGCGCAGCGATCGCCGAGGCCACTTCTAAAGCCAACTAAGTAAGCTGGCGCGGGGATGGCGTGATCAGCCTGATTGTTACCCTTGCGACGGCCGCCGCCCTTGCGGCCGCGCTATATGCGCTTTGGGCGCGTCACGTACGCAAGGAAATCGCCGAGGGCGCCGGCGTCGCCTATGAGCGTTTTCGCCGCGATGAGCCGCATCTGCTAGAAGGCGTCGACGAGGCGACATTCGCCCGCCTTTATGCGCGCGCCAATTTTCCGCGGTTCCCGAAATATCTGCTTGTCAGCTTCGCCGCCTTCATCGCGGCGTTGCCGGCCGTGTTCGCGCTATTGACCGCAGCTCTCTGGGGCCTCGACCGGGCGGGCCTTACGGCGGAGCCGGCGGAACTCGCCCGTTATGTGCCCATGGGCGAGGCGCGCACCGATGAAGGCAGGGCGCAGCGCCAAGAGATGGCGCTCTATCTCGCCCGTGACTATGCGGGGTTTTACTACTTCTTTGGCGTCATTGCGTCGTGGATCGCGATCCTCGCCGTCACCATGCGGGAATACCATCGCCGCCGCCCGGGCGATGTGCGGGAGGAATTGATCCGCGCCCGCGAGACGGAAGGCTAGGCGCCTCGCTTATGCATTTATTAAGGTCCGCGCCCGAAATAATTAACGGTCCATACGCAAGTCGCGTGACGAGGAGGGGAGCATGGCGCCCTATGACGGGTCCGGCATGGACGCGGCGTTAGAACTCACCGACGTCGTCAAGGAGTTTGGCGGCTTTAAGGCCGTAAACGGACTATCTTTTTCTGTCAGGAAGGGCGAGATTTTCGGGTTTCTCGGCCCGAACGGAGCGGGCAAGACAACGACGCTCCGGATGATCCTCGACATTATTGGGCCGACGCGAGGGAGCATCAGCGTTCTCGGCGCGCCCTCTACGCGGCCGCAACGCGCGCGCATTGGCTACCTGCCGGAGGAGCGCGGGCTTTACCGAAAAATGCGGGCGGCGGAATCAATCGCCTATTTTGCGCGGCTGCGCGGCGCGCCCGCGGCGGAGGCCAAGCGCCGCGCCCATGAGCTTCTGGAGGAGTTCGGCCTTGGCGAGTTTGCGCGCGCGCGCAACGAGGCGCTGTCGAAAGGCATGGCGCAGAAGGTCCAGCTCCTCGCGACGATCGCCCATGACCCGGAGCTTCTGATTCTCGACGAGCCGTTCTCCGGCCTCGACCCCATCAATCAGGGAACGCTTGAGGACCTCATCCGTACCCTGAAGGCGTCCGGAAAGACGATCATCTTCTCAACCCATGTCATGGAGCATGCGGAGCGCTTGTGCGACCGCTTTCTCATCATCGCCAAGGGCAGAAAACGTTTCGAGGGAACGCTTGAGGAGGCGCGGGCGGGCCTGCCTCGGCGGATCGCGCTGCGCACGCCCGCCGCGGCGGCGGATATCGCCGCGATCGCGTCCGTCGCCGGCGTCGAGCCGGTTGGCGGCGCTCCGGCGAATGCGGCGTCGCCCGGCCATACGCCGACGGACTATCAGGTCGACTTGAAGGAAGATGCGGACCCGGACGCGTTTCTGTCCGCCTGCCTTGCTGCGGGGCTCGCCATTCGCCGGTTCGACGCCTCAAGCGAGTCGCTGCACGACATCTTCGTGAAGCTCGCCGGCGAGGAGGCCGCGTAGAATGGGATCGACGCTTCTCATCGCCTGGCGCGAATACAAGCAATACGTCTTCTCCCGCGGGTTTCTCCTGTTCCTGGTCATGACGCCAGTGCTCTTTCTGGGCGCAGTGCTCGTCATGTCGGTGGTCGACAAGGCGCGCCCGCAACGCACCTTCGTCGTCGTTGACCAGGCCGGGGGCTATACGGAGCTTATCGACGCCGGCCTCGCCAAACAGCATCTGCGTGAGGCGCTGCAGGCCTGGAACGCTTATCTTGAAGGCGTGGTCGACCCCGCCAAGGCGGCGATCGAGGACTTGCCGGCGCCGTTCGGGGCCGGCGTGATCACCAATGAGCGGCTCGAAGCGGTCGCCGCGAATGGGGGCGTCGCCGCCGCGCGCGAAGCCATCGGGCCCTTTCTGAAAGATGGCGCGCCGCCGTTTTCCGCGCCGCGGCCGCGTTTCCGGCGGCTTGAAGCGCCGGCGGCAGCGCTTGCGTCAGCTGACGCCGAAGCCGCCGCGGCGGCGCTCGAACCCTATCTCCTCGGCGAAACGGCTCTGCCGGGCGCAGGCGAGGCGCTTTTCGCCGCAGTCATCGTTCCGGAAGGCTTCGGCGATGAACCGGCCACGGAGGATGAGGCGCCGCGCCAGGCGGCGTTCTGGAGCAAGAACGTCACCGACCCAACGCTGCAGATCGCCGTCTCGCGCGCTCTGCGGTCGGCGTTGCGTCGGCGGGCTGCGGCGGAAATGGGCCTTGTGGGCGCCGACCTCGACAGGCTTTCCGACATCGATGCGCCGCTGACGGCGTTCACGCCGGGCGAAGCGGACGCGGAGGCCGCTGAAATCGACGACGCTGACAGGCTGGAAAAAGTGATCCTGCCTGGCGTCATGACCTATGTGTTGCTGGTCGTCGTCTTCGCCGTCGGCAACCCCCTCCTCACCAACACGATCGAAGAGCGCTCAAACAAAATCGTCGAGGTGTTGCTGTCGTCGGTGACGGCCGACCAGCTTATGACCGGCAAGCTCATCGGCATCGCTGCGGTGGGCCTGACCATGCCGGCGATATTCCTTGTGGGCGGGTTTCTGGCCTCGGCCTTCGGCGCGACGGAGAGCGACGCCCTGCGCGAGACGATGGCCGCGCTCGTGCGCTCCAACCTTCTCTTCGTCTATTTTTTCTATTTTCTGGCGGCGTATGTCATGTTCGCGATGATTTTCCTCGCGATCGGCGCGCTGTCGAATTCGCTTCAGGATGCGCAGACCTTCATGGGTCCGCTGATGATGATTGTCTTCGCGCCGATGCCGTTCGCCGTGATGGTGTTTCAGAACCCGAACGGGCTCGCCGCGTCGATCCTCACCTGGATTCCGATCTATACCCCCTATGCGGTGATGTTGAGGATCGCGTCCGATCCGCCCATCGGGGAGATTCTCGGGGCGACGGCGCTGATGCTCGTTTTTGCAGCGCTCGTCGCGCGGGTGATGGGCCGCGTCTTCCGCAACAATATCCTGAACAACGCCCCGCCCAAGGTGACGCAGATCTGGCGCCTGACGAAGCAGCAGAGTTAGCGGCGCGACGCCTTCTCAGGGTCGTAGATAAACAACCGCCCGCAATAGCCGCAAACCGCGCGGCCGTCCTCCAGCGAATACCAGACCTTCGGGTGGCCTAGCGGGCCGCCTCCGCCGTCGCAGGAGATGCGGTGCTGGTCAACATAGATTGTCTCCGGCGGGGGCAGGCCATTCCCGTCAGTTGCGCCTTTCGCGGCGTTATCCATTTTGCGCCTCGGTGGTTGGCGTGTTGGAAGGCGTCTTCCGCCATTGCGGCGCTCGCCGTCAAGCGTTTCGCGCCTGCGCGTGGACGTGGCGCGTCGCCGGTCGCCCTTTCGCGGCGCGGCGCCCGGCCCTATGTGAACTCTATCCGCGCCTGCGAAAGGAAAATGACGCCCCATGCACCGTGACGACCAGATCGCCATCGCCGCGCGCGGCCTCAAGAAGACCTACGCCGCCACCAAGAAGGCGCCCGCCAAGGAGGCGCTGAAAGGCATCGACCTCACCATCCGCGCAGGCTCGATCTTCGGCCTTCTGGGCCCGAACGGCGCCGGCAAGTCGACATTCATCAACATTCTCTCCGGCCTTGTGAACAAGACAGCGGGCGAGGTCATGGTGTGGGGCTTCGACATCGACCGGAATCCGCGCCAGGCCCGCGCCGCGATTGGCGTCGTCCCGCAGGAGATCACCACCGACGTTTTCTTCACGCCCAAGGAATCGCTGGAGATCACCGCCGGGCTCTATGGCGTGCCGCCGGCCGAGCGCCGGACGATGGAGATCCTCGAATCGCTCGGCCTCGCGGACAAGGCCGACGCCTATGTGCGCCAGTTATCCGGCGGCATGAAGCGGCGGCTTCTGGTGGCGAAGGCGATGGTGCACGCGCCGCCGATCCTCATTCTCGACGAGCCGACGGCCGGCGTCGACATTGAACTGCGCAAACAGCTTTGGGAGCAGGTCGTCGACCTGCATAAGAGGGGCGTGACAATCGTTCTGACCACGCACTATCTCGAAGAGGCGCAGGAGCTGTGCGACGAGATTGCGATCATCAATCATGGTGAAGTCGTCGCCTGCGAGCCGACGGAGAAGCTCCTCGCCTCGCTCGACAGAAAGGTCCTGCACGTCACGCCGGCCGACCCGCTTGCCGCCGCCCCCGACCTCGCCCCCTTTAAGGCGGAGCTTCATGAGGACGGCGTCATCGCCATTCCCTACAAGCCGAGCGAGGGCCGGGTGCGCGACATCCTAGAACGGCTCGCCATCGCGGGCGTCGCGGTGAAAGATTTGACGACGGATGAACCGGACCTTGAGGATATCTTCCTCGACCTGACCTATCGCAAAAGCGCTTAAGGACGGGCCGCCTTGATTGCACTTGTCCGCACCGGCTTCCCGGCCATGAAGTCCTCAATGACGGCCTGAACGTCGGGCGACGACATGAATAGATTGTGCCCGGCGCCCTCAACGCGCACATGAATCGCATTTGACAAGCCCGCGGTCGCTTCGACCTGGCCGGCTGGATAGGTTCGCCCGTCGAGTGTTCCTGTCAGCACGAGGGTAGGAATGTCCGACTGCGGATCGCGGCGGAAATCCGGACCAAGGTCTAGGTCCGTCAGCTCGTCCACCAGATGCGGCATCGGGAAATTGAGGTAGTCGCCGAGGAGGCTCCTCTTCGCTTCCGCCCGGATGCGGGCGAGGCGCGCATCTGAGACGCCGGACGCCCTGTCCATCGCGAGCGGCATCGCGCGCCATGAAATCGGCGCGCCCGGCCTGGCGAAGCGACCCAATACTTGCGCGATCACATCGAACGCGCCCGCGTCCGCGGCCTGATAGAGCTGGATCAGCATAAACGCCCGCTCCGGGTCGGCGATCATGGCGCTTGCGATCATTTGCATGTCGCGCCGCTGGAGGAGGTAGGGAGCCGTCCCGCCGTCGCGCGTCCTGAGGTTGATCGGCTGCGGCTCGGCGTCGAGGCGCGCATGGACGCGGCGCATGAGCGCCGGCAAATCGTCCATGCCGGCGGCGGCGCCAAGGCGCGCGACGTAATCGTCCGTGCGCGAGGGGAGTTTCACGGTCTGATCGAGGCCTTCGACACTTGCGATGACGACGCGGTCGATGCGGCCCGGCAAGTCCTTCATGGCGGCGAGCGCGAGGTGGCTGCCGTAGGAGATGCCCCAGAGCGACATCTTTTCAGCGCCGAGATGGCGGCGCAGGGCGTCGAGGTCGGCGACGCTTTCAGCAGTTGTGTAGCCGGCGAGGTCAACGCCCTCCGCCGCCCAGAACGCGGCGCATTCGCGGGCGCTTTGGCGGTGGAGGCGAGCGAACGCGGCGTCGGTCGTCGGTTCCGTCGTCGGGACCACGACTGACGTCGCGCATTCCGGCGGCGCGTCCGACGCCCCTGTCCCGCGCTGATCCAAGGCGATCACGTCGCCGAACCGTCGCATCGCCATAAACAGCGGAAAGCGCCGGCCTTTGGCGGTGGCGATCCCGGAGCCGCCGGGTCCGCCCGAGAGGTACACGATCGGCGGCCCCGCTTTCTCGTCGGTCGACGGAAACCGGACATATCGCAACGCGATCGATCGACTGTTGGGGTGTGACCGGTTTTCCGGGACCTGAAGCGCCCCCTCGAACGCGTCCGTCTCCTCGCCGTCATTCGGCCGAAAGACGACTTGCTCCTCTTCCTGGCTGACAAAAGTCGTCGCCAGAGGCGCTATTGGCGCCGCGGGGTCGGGCGCCGCAACGCATGCGGCAAGGGCGATGATTGAAATGGTGCAGATGGCTTTGGCGGTCGTGCGGCGCATTTGGGAGGCAGGCCTCTTTGGCTGGACAGGCGGGGCTGAAAGTGGCCGCAGAGCTCCAGAAAATCCGCCCGGGATCGACGAGCGGCGCGGGAAAATCGGCCGACGGCGCTGCGGCGCGCCCGTCGAACGGTCTACGGTCGCGCCATGTCGATGAAGCGCATTCTCGGAATTCTGGCGCCGTTCTTCCTGGTCGCCGTAGCGAGCGCTGAGCCGCGCGGCGCAGGCTCTCCTTACGACGTTCCTGTGCGCATCTGTCCGGACCTCGGCGAGGCCGCGCCGCCGTCTTTTGATGGGCCTGAGTGCGAAACCGACAAGAAGATCTACCAGGTTGACCCGCAGGGCCGCAGCCTCTGGGTTCAGGCGCGGGTGGAGATCGGCGCTGATTCAGCGCCGCCTGATGTCCCGGTCGGCATCTATTTCGCCGCTAAGGCGTCCAGCGAGATGTGGTTGAACGGCGTCCGGCTCGGCGCCAATGGCCGTCCCTCCGCTGACCCCGCCAAGGAGCGGATCGGCAGGATGGACTCGGTCTTCTACGCGCCGAGAGGCCTTATTCGCGACGGCGACAATGACATCGATATCCGGATTTCCTCCCACCATGGGCTGATCAGGCTGGCCTATCCAACCCATGGCCTCGCCATCGCCTCCTACCAACGGCCGGATCAGGTGATCCTCTCCGCTTACGCGCCGTCGATCCTGACATTCGGCGCGTTTCTGGCCGGCGCATTCTATTTCGGCGCAGCGGCCGCGAAGGCGGAGAAAAAGCTGCCGGCGGCGCTGCTCGCGGCGGCGTCGGCGCTCGCAGGACTGCAATTGCTTGCCGAGGCCGCGCGGGGCGCTTTTTCGTATCCGTACCCCCTGCATGACGCGCGGCTGATCGCCATCGTGGTCGCGTCGGGGGGCGTCGGCGCGGCGCTCTGCGCCTATGTCTTTGCGCGCGCGCGCGTGAAATTCGCGCCGGCGTTTTACGCAATGACGCTGGCGGCGGCGACCGCCGCAGCGCTCGCTGCGCCCGGGTTCGACGCCAAGGCGTTGCTGGCCTTTCTGACGGCCGCCGCCGCGGCGTGCGTCGCCGCCGCCTGGCGCGCGTTGCGACCGCAAGACGACGACGCCCATTGGCCCGCCGCGCCCTGGGTGGCCGCCTCTTTTGCGGCGTTGATCGCCGTCGCGCTGTTGCGGCCGACCGACTTCCTTGACGCGAACTTCTATTTCGCCTTCGCCGGCATGCTGCTTTTCCTTTTCGTGCTCGAGGCGCGGGCCCTCGCCAACGAACGCGCCGCGCGCCGTGACGAAGCGGCGCGCGCTGAACGGCTCGAGGAGGCCCTGGCGGCGGCGGAGCGGCGCAAGACGCCGCAGCGGTTGGCGCTGAAGGATGGCGGCGCGTCCGTTTTCGCCAGTCCCGACGAGATTATCGCCTGCTCAGGCGCGGGCGACTATGTGGAAGTGCGCATGATCGGCGCGCGCCGCATTCTTCACGCCGGCACGCTGTCGGATCTCGAACGGACGCTTCCCTCCTCCTTCCTGCGCGTGCATCGATCGCATCTCGTCAATGTGGATTTCATCCGCGGCCTTAGCCGCGCATCCTCCGGCGCAGGCAGCCTCGCCGTCGCGGAGGGCGACCCGTTGCCCGTCAGTCGACGGATCATGCCTCAGGTGCGCGCGTCGCTTGCCGAAGCGTAAGGCGGCGGGCGAAAAAGCCGCTGTCGCGGCGCGCAAAATCAGTAAATAGTGCGCCGCAATGACCGCGCCGACACGTTTCACGCCGCCTTCGATTTCCCTGCCGCCGGCGCTCGCCGATTTCGGTCGGCTCCTGAAGGAGTCCGCGCGGGACCTTGCGCCGATCGTCGGCGTCGTCGCGTTTTTTCAGATTGTCGTTCTGCGTCAGCCCTTTCCGGATTTCTTCGGCGTCGTTTTCGGCCTCATCGCGGTGCTTTTCGGCCTTGCGCTTTTCATCCGCGGACTGGAGATCGGGCTCTTCCCGATCGGCGAATCCATGGCCGGCGCCTTCGCGACCAAGGGCTCGGCGGTCTGGCTTCTCGCCTTCGCCTTCGCGCTCGGCTTCGGCACGACCGTCGCGGAGCCGGCGCTCATCGCCGTCGCGGGCGAAGCCGCGTCCGTCAAGGCGGCCGAAGGCGGCCTCGCGCCGGGCGAGGAGGCAGGCTACGCGCTTGGCCTGCGCTACACGGTGGCGGTGTCGGTGGGCGTCTCGCTCATCATCGGCGTCATGCGAATCCTGCTCGGCTGGCCGATCCAGTGGTTCATCATCGGCGGCTATGTGCTGATCGTCGCCCTCACCCAGTTTGCGCCGCGCGAGATCATCGGCATCGCCTACGACTCCGGCGGGGTGACGACCTCGACCATCACGGTGCCGCTGGTGACGGCGCTCGGCATCGGCCTTTCCACAGTCATCAAGGGCCGCAATCCGCTGATCGACGGGTTCGGACTTATCGCATTCGCGAGCCTTACCCCGATCCTCTTCGTTCTTGTGTATGGGATGGTCGCGTAGGAGGGGAGATGATTGCGGAGCTGACGAATATCCTCGGCGTCTTCCTCTTGACCATTCGCGACGTCGCGCCAATCGCGCTTATTCTCGCCTTTTTTCAGCTCGCCGTCCTTCGCAAGCCCGTGCCGCATCTGAAGGAGGTGCTGGTCGGCTTCGTCTATGTGATCGTCGGCCTGGCGCTGTTTCTGGTCGGCCTTGAAAAGGCGCTGTTTCCGCTCGGGTCGACCATGGCCGAGCAGCTGACCGACCCCGCCTTCGTCTTCGGCGAGGCGGGCGCGCCGGCCGCCGGCGAGGAGATCCCCTGGCTCAAATACTACTGGGTCTATATCTTCGCGGCCGCCATCGGGTTTTCGACGACGATCGCCGAACCCTCGCTCATCGCGGTGTCCCTGAAGGCGGACGAAGCGTCCAGCGGGTCGGTGAAGGCGTTCGCGCTCCGGATCGCCGTCGCCATCGGCGTCGCCGCGTCAATTGCGCTTGGCGCGTTCCGCATCGTCACCGGGGCGCCGCTCCACGTCTTCATGATGGCGGGATATCTCGTCGTCATTATCCAGACCATGTTCGCGCCGAAGGAGATTATTCCGCTCGCCTATGATTCGGGCGGCGTGACGACCTCGACCGTCACCGTGCCGCTGGTCACCGCGCTCGGGCTCGGCCTCGCCTCCACGGTGCCGGGCCGCAGCCCGCTCATCGACGGTTTCGGGCTCATCGCCCTCGCCAGCCTCTTTCCGATGATTACGGTCATGGGCTATGCGCAGGGCTCGCGGGCCTGGGCCAACTGGAACAACGCGAAACGGGCCGAGGCCCCTTCGGAAGGAAGCGAGTCATGAAGTTCAAGCTGATTATGGCGCTCGTCACCGATGAAAAGACCGACGCCGTCAACGAAGCGGGCCGAGAAGCGGGGGCCACGGGCTCGACCACGATCACGGCGGCGCACGGCGAAGGGCTGAAGCCCAAAAAGACCTTCTTTGGACTGACATTGGAGGGCCAGCGCGACGTCGTCCTGTTCCTCGTGGAGGAGCACCTGAGCCGGGCGATCCTCGAGGCCGTCGCCCGCGCCGGCCGTTTCGAAGAAGAACCCGGCGCCGGCGTCGCCTTCCAGATCGACATTGAGGACGCCGTCGGCCTCAGGAATCAGATCGAGAACATTCAGCGGGAAATCCAGGATCAGATATGACCGAGACGAAGTATATCCCCGTCCGTGAGGTGATGACGACAAACCCCGTCGTGATTGACGGTCTCGCGACCGTATCGCAGGCCGTGGAGCTGATGCGCGAGCGCGGATTCTCCTCGCTCGTCGTCGACAAGCGCTATGAAGGCGATGAGTACGGACTGCTCGCCGTCCACGACGTCGCCGAGCACATCGTCAGCACCGACCGCGCGCCGGAACGCGTTAATGTCTACGAGATCATGAACAAGCCGGCCGTCACCGTCGACGCCGCCATGAACATCAAATATGTCGTGCGCCTGCTGATGCGCTTCCGCCTGACCCGCGCGCTCGTCCTCGACCATGGCAAGGTCGCCGGCATCGTGACGCTGCGCGACCTGACGCTTCGGTCGATCGAGCCGCCGAAGAAGGGCGATGCTGAGGCCGATGGCGAATAGCTGTCCGTAGCGGCGAGCGCGCTACGCCACCGTATGGTGCAGCCGATTGTAGAAGATCGGCGCCGTGACCTTCCGGTCCGCCGCTTTCGCGGCGGCGAGGAGCCCCATGGCGACGACCGGCTCGACCAGGATCACCAGAAGATAGCGCGATGCGAATGCGCCGATCGCGGTGAGATTCTCAGCGCCAAGCCCGCCGCCATAGACCGACCAGAGCGTTACAATGGTAATGACGCCCCCCTGATAAATGGCGGCCATGGCGAGAACCTGCCAGAACTTCAGGCTGACATAGGGCGTGTCGTGGGCGATCAGCCGCTTTGCGGCGATGCTGACGAGCCAAAGCGGAATAATCAGTGTCGTGACATTGATGAAATACTGCGGAAGGTCCGAGGGCTGAAAGAGCGCGCCTTGCAGGAGAAGCCCCGCCGCGAGCCCGATCGCCGCCGGTCCCGCGCCGAAGACGAGATAAAGCGTCGCCCCGAAAACGAAATGCACCTCCGACACGCCTATGGGGTAGTGGGGCAATACTTCGAAGAAAATAAGCGCCAAAGCGGTGGTGAAGATGCTGCGGAGCAGCAATGCCGGCGCGCCGCCGTCATTCCTCAGTGTGTGAAGGCACATAGTGGCCGCCACGGCGGCAGATCCGGTTGCGGTCGCGTAGCTCGCCGCCATTTTCGCGCCGTCAACGACGCCCGGCTCAATATGCATGGCTCTCTTCCCGTTGACTTGTCTTGCCCTGGCTGGCCCGAAGCGCACGCGCCCCGCGACCGCAACGCCATTGCAGCCTGACAAGGCCTTCCGGCGTGGTCTTTGCGCCAGGTCAAAATTGCTTCGAATGCGGCAGGGACGACGGAAAATGAAATCGAGTTCCCGGCAAAACCTAATCAAACAAAACCTAAGCAATCGGACGCCAGGGCCGGCCTTCTCGCACGTCTTCCAGGGCGTGACGGCGCAGGGCGGTCGTGACCTCGTCATGATCGCCCCGCAAGTCGTCCGGGGCGATCGGATCGCCGAAAGCGATATCGAAGGTTTTGCCCTTCTTGTTCAGAAGCTCTCGGAAGAGCGTAATGTCTCTAAGCTCCTGGTTGAGGTTGCGGAACCAGTAATACACCCATGAATTCCGGGAGCGGACGTTCGCCGGCACAATGGCGCACTCATATTTGCGCGCGAAGATCGCGACGGAATTCAGCCATTCCTGTTCGATGAGGCGTTTCTCGTCGTCCATGTAGGCGAGGCGGCCAGAGGGAAAGAGGATGACGCACCGTTCCGCGGAAAACGCCGTGCGCGCGGCCTTCAAGGTTTCGCGCGAGCGTTCGCGCGTGCGCTTCTCCATCACCCACTCAACCGGGATCATCAGGTCGGCGAAGCGCGGAACGACCCTTATGGCGTCGCGATTGGCGAAGAAGGTGAGATCAGGTCGCCTTTCCTTGAGCGCGTCGAACATCGCGACGCCATCGGCGATCCCCGTTGGGTGTGTCGCGGCAATCAGGATGCGGCCGGACTGAGGCACTTTTTCAAGGCCCGACGTCGTCACCTCCAGCGATAGCGCGTCGGCGACGGTGGTCAGCGCCTCCATACCGCCCATGTCGGCGATGCGGTCGGCCATGGCGACCGCCTGACGGTGCTTCAGGACCGGATAGAGGATTGCGCGATAGAGGGGCCAAAGCGGGCGACGGATCAGCGTCGTCGCCCGCTCTTCGATGAGCTGTTCGACGATGTGCTTTTCCGACGGGATAATCCCGGGGAGCGGCGCGTCATTCGCAGCCGTCAGCGGCCCATGCACGCCGCGCCGTTTTTCGTCCAGCGCTTCCAATCGGTTCGATCCTGCATTGGTGCGATTTCTGAGGCGACCCGTCTTACGCCAATGCGGTTAACGCAAAAAGGCTCTTTGAGCCTGTTTGAAAGAGCCTGAACCATATCGTCGAGTGGAGACGAATGTCTGATTACCTGTCGCCGAGCGCCGCTTCTTGGTGGCCTTTGAGTTCGTCGCAGGCGGCCTTGGCGAGCGCGACCAGCGCGTGAAGCTGTTCGTCGGAAAACGGCGCGCCTTCGGCGGTCCCCTGGACTTCGACGAGCCCTCCGGAGCCGGTGACGACGAAGTTCATATCCGCGTCCGCGGATGAGTCCTCTTGATAGTCGAGGTCGACCGCCGGCGCGCCGGATACGAGGCCGCAAGAAATCGCCGCGACGCTGTCGCGGATCGGGTTCTCCTTGATGACGCCGTCCCGAGCGGCCCAGGCGCAGCACTGCGCGAGCGCCACATAGGCGCCGGTGACGCTCGCGGTCCGCGTGCCGCCGTCCGCGCGCAGGACGTCGCAGTCGATCAGGATCTGTCGCTCGCCGAGCGCCTGCAGGTCGACGACGGCGCGCAGGGCCCGGCCGATAAGGCGCTGAATTTCCTGGGTCCGGCCGGATTGTCCTTTCTTGGCCTCCCGGCGGGTACGTTCATGGGTGGAGCGCGGCAGCATGCCGTATTCCGCCGTCACCCAGCCGCGGCCCTGTCCGCGCAGCCAGGGCGGCGTCGTCTCGTCCCAAGAGGCGGTGCACAGGACATGGGTATTCCCAAATTTGACGAGGCAGGAGCCTTCCGCCTGCGGCGCGTAGCCCGCCTCCAGAGAGACGGAGCGCAATTCGTTGAAGCTGCGGCCGGACGGGCGCATGGCGGATTTCCTCCTGGACAGGGGTTCTAGACGTCAGCGCCGGGGCCTACTCCCGCGGCGCGGCCTTGTCGAGCGGCGCGACGCTTCCGTCTTGGGCCGGCGCGGCTTATTTTCAGCCCATGAGCGTTCTTTCGGACATGGACGCGCGCGCGCGGGACGTCTTCCGCCGGATCGTCGAGACCTACCTTGAGACGGGCGAGCCGGTGGGCTCGCGCACCCTGTCTCACGGCGACGGGCTCGATGTCTCCGCGGCGACGATCCGAAACGTCATGGCGGACCTGACGGATATGGGGCTGCTTTTTTCGCCCCATGTCTCGGCGGGGCGGCTGCCGACCGAGTTCGGCCTCAGGCTGTTCGTTGACGGCCTGATGCAGCTCGGCGACCTAACCGACGGCGAACGCCGCGCTCTCGACGTCTCGGCCGCGCCCGGCGACGGCGACAGCGTCCTAGAGCAGGCGGCGGCCCGCCTTTCCGGCCTCACGCAGACCGCGAGCCTTGTCGTTGCGCCGAAGAGCGAAGGCCAGCTTCGCCATGTGGAGTTTGTCGCGACGTCGCCCGCCGAAGCGTTGGCGATACTCGTCTATGAGGACGGCCGGGTGGAAAACCGCGTCATGTCGACGCCGGCGGACCTGCCGCCCTCGTCGCTTATTTCGGCGGGCAACTATCTCTCCGCGCGTCTGCGCGGCAAGTCGCTCGGCGAGATGCGCGAGCAGATTCTCGGCGAGGTCGCCAGCAACGAGGCGGAGCTTGATGAATTGACGTCGCGGCTTGTGCGTGACGGGGTCGCCGATCTTACCGAGGGCGAACGCTCAAGCCTCATTGTCAGGGGCCGCGGGCGGCTTCTCGACGAGGCGGCTGAAGAGGACCTGGAGCGGGTCCGAATGCTCTTTGATGACCTGGAGCGCAAGCGGGACGTCATCGACGTCCTCAATGCGGCCAAGGGCGGCGAGGGCGTCAAAGTGTTTATCGGCTCGGAGAACCGCCTCTTTTCGCTCAGCGGCTCGTCGGTCATCGCCGCGCCCTATCGCGACCAGTCGAACGCCATAGTAGGCGTTCTGGCGGTTCTGGGGCCGACGCGCCTTAACTATGCGCGGATCGTGCCGATCGTTAACTACAGCGCCGACGCGGTGTCGCGCGTGCTCGGGCGCGCCGGCGGCGGGGAGTGAGCCGCCCCTAGCGCAGTTGAAAACGCCGCCGCTCCTGCGTACATGGCAAGGTCGCCGACGGGGCGCCGCCAATGTCTGGCGATCTTTCGCGCCGGTGCCTTTCACTAACGACGAACGTGTCTCTAACGACGAACGTGCAAATGGGCGATAACGAATACGAAGTGAACGCAGGGCAAGAGAACGGCGGCGACGATAAGACGTCGCCGACCCGCCGCGCAGAGGACGACGTCGAGGCGATCGCCCGCGCCGCGACAGGCGCGTTGCAGGACGAAATCGAGCGGCTGAACGACCAGCTTTTGCGGACCGCCGCCGAACTCGAAAACACGCGTCGGCGCGCTGAGCGGGAGAAGGCGGAGACCGGCGCTTACGCCATTGCGAGCTTCGCCAGGGATCTCCTTTCCGTCGCGGACAATTTCGAACGCGCGCTCGCTTCGACGCCTCAAAGCGTCTCGGAGCTGACGGATGACGGCCTTCAGGGGCTCGTCACCGGCGTCCGCATGACCGAGAAAGAGCTTCTGACGGTATTGGAGCGTCACGGCGTCTCGCGGCTCGATCCCACCGGCGAACGCTTCGATCCCAATCTCCATCAGGCGGTCGCCCAGGCTCCGGCGGACGGCGTTCCGGCCGGCCATGTGGCGCAGACCGCGCAGACCGGCTTCGTGCTTGGCGATCGCGTGCTCCGCGCTGCGATGGTCATCGTGTCCACGGGCGGCGGAACCGCCTCGGGCGACGGGGGCGGCGACGGTCCAGATGACGAGGGCGGGCCGCGGGTCGACACCAGAGTCTAGGTCTGGCGGCCCTTCTGCCCCAGCGCGTCGGCGATGCGCGCGGCGAGGCGCGCCGCAACTGCCTCCTTCGGCATCGCCGGCCACGTCTCCTCGCCCTCGCCATCAATGATCGTGATTTCGTTGACGTCGCCGCCCATGACGCCATGGCCGGCCTCCGACACGTCGTTCGCCACCATCCAGTCGCAATTCTTGCGCTCGCGCTTGGTGCGCGCGTAGGCGACGACATCGTCCGTCTCCGCCGCAAAGCCGATAACGAGCCGCGGCCGCTCGCCCTCCGGCAGATGGGCGATCGTCTGTAGTATGTCGGGATTTTCCGTCAGCGGAATATTTGTGAGGCCGCCGCGGTCCTTTTTGATCTTGTGGCTGGTTTCGATTTCCGGACGATAGTCGGAAACCGCCGCGCACATGACGGCGCATTCGACGGGCAGGGCGGCTTCGCTTGCGGCGAGCATCTCGCGCGCGGTCTCCACCCGCGCGAGGGACACGCCCGCCGGCGCGTCGAGCGCGACCGGGCCGGAGACAAGGGTGACGTCCGCGCCGAGACGGGCGAGCGCCCCCGCAATGGCGTAGCCCTGCTTGCCGGAGGATCTGTTCGCGACATAGCGCACGGGGTCCAGCGGTTCATGCGTCGGCCCGGCCGTCACCAGTACGCGGCGTCCTGTGAGGGGCCGGGCGCCGCCGGACAGCGCCGCTTCGATCGCCTCAACGATGACGGGCGGTTCGGCGAGCCGTCCGTGTCCGAACTCGCCGCACGCCATATCGCCTTCGTCCGGCCCGACGAAGAGCGCGCCGTCGTCCCCTAGCTGACGGAGATTCCGCTGCGTCGCCTTATGCTCCCACATGCGCACATTCATCGCCGGCGCATAAAGAACGGGCTTGTCGGTGGCGAGGATCGCGGTCGAGGCGAGATCGTTCGCGTGTCCGTTCGCCGCCTTGGCGAGAAGGTCTGCGGTCGCCGGCGCGACTACGACGAGGTCCACCGACCGCGACAGCTCGATATGGCCCATTTCGGCTTCGGCGGTGAGATCAAATAGCTCCGTATAGACCTTATCGCCAGTCAGCGCGCCGACCGAAAGCGGCGTCACGAACTCCGCGCCGGCCCGCGTCAGGATCGCCCGCGCGCCGATTCCCCGCTTCGCCAGCAGGCGAATAAGCTCAAGGCATTTATAGGCGGCGACGCCGCCGCCGATGATAAGGAGAACGGAACGATCTGACATGGTTCTGAGAATAGGGCATTTGGCGCAGTTTCGAAATGGGCATGTCTTCGCCTGAATCTAGCTCCGCGGTCGTTATATTTTGCTTGCGTTGTCGAAGCCAATTCGTTACTTCGCCGACCTTGGCGTGACGGAGCGCCAAACTAGGAGACATGCATGCGCAGTTGCGGAAAGTTTAAACGATCCGACGTCTGACGCGCGCTTCTCGTCCCTCCTTCGGGCGAGCGGCGACGCGAGAACGGCGTCGCCCTGAAATGTCCATCCGATAGACCTGAAAAATCGCTGCGGCGGCGAAACGCCGTCTGGCGAACGGCTGTCCGGATACGAAGGAGAGGACCGATGTCCTTTGAATTTCGCTCGCCCGCGGACGGGGCCGACGCGCTTCGGTCTGGCGCGGCTCCCGACTTTACTGACGCTCGGCATGCGCTGGGCGGCGCGTATGGCTGGCTGACGCCTCACCTTGCGACGATCGCGTCGGCGAACGCGGAGTTTGCGCGCCGGGTGCTGATTATCGATCGGGCAGAGGCGCATTTCATCGCGTTGATGGTGGCGTTGATGGGGTCGGAAGGCGCGACGCCAGCGCGGGTCGCAGGTTTCGGCCGGCGGCTTGGCCAAGCTCCGCGGGATAGGATTCTTGCGAGTGCGGCGCCTGA
The DNA here is from genome assembly GCA_028284065.1 of Parvularculaceae bacterium. Classification (GTDB taxonomy): domain Bacteria; phylum Pseudomonadota; class Alphaproteobacteria; order Caulobacterales; family Parvularculaceae; genus MED-G105. Next base: position 57,567 of record JANQSJ010000013.1, on the reverse strand, counting down.
CGCGCCGCGCGGGCTCGCCGCTCTGTCGAAGCGTTTTGTCGGGGACATATGGCGACCGGCGACTTATCGGCGGCTGGCCGCGCTGATGGGTGATCCGCAAGCCGCGAAGACCCTTCGGCACATGAACCGGATCTCGCGCCGAGACGTGCGGACCCTTTCGAAGTTGCCGCAAGGGTACTGCGCGGTCGCGATCGTTGAGGTCGTGGCCCGTCGGGCGCATCTCCCGACGGTTTTGTTCGCGATCGACATCGTTCGCCGTGTTCGCACTGACTTAAGCGATCGCGACATTCTCGCGTCGTTGAAGTCGATGGATCCGAAAGACGTAGGCGCCTGGATCGATCGCCACTATGAGGCGGCGGCGTTTCCTGCGCCGCCGGTCGCTGGCGATATCCCGGTTATCGGCGGCGGCGCGCTCCGTCCCCTGACGACCCATCGGGAGATGGTGGAGGCTGGGCAGGCCTTGAACAACTGCGCGCGAACTTATGCGATGCCGACCCTTCGCGGTGAGTCGTACCTCTATCGGTATCGCGTGCATCGCGGACATCGCGATTGGCCAGGCGCGATGGCGGAGGTTCGGCGCGCGCCTGGCGCAGGTTGGGTGGCGGTCTCGGCGCTTGGCCAATCAAACGAGCCGCTGCGGCCGGCGGCCCGGACTGCGCTCGTGGCCGCCTTGCGCGGGGCGGGCTTCTTAATCGCGCCGCGGCTCGCCGATCCGAATGCGCCTTGGCTCAGTTGTGACTTCGATTGAGACGATGGGAGTTCGGATCTGCAAAAGCGCGGCGGCGGATGCTTTCGCCGCCGCTAGTTCTGGCCCTCACCGGAACGCCAGCACGGCGGCGAGGCCGGCGATCGCGGCGGCGATCGCCCAGAGCGCGAGCGTGCGGCCTGCGCCGCCAGTCGGCGCTTCCGGCCCACGGGCGCCGGGCCCCTGGCCGACCGCCGCCGGGTTCTCCGATAGTCCGTGGGCGACCGCGCCAATGTCCTCAATGTACTGCGGCAGGCGCGGGGCGAGGTCGAGCGCCTTTTCCGTCGCCTCGCGCAGGCGTTCGATCTGCCGGCGCGGGCCGACCCGATCCGCCACATAGTCCTTCACGATCGGCGCGGCGCCGTCCCAGAGATTGATTTCAGGATCGAGCGTGCGTGAGACGCCTTCGACGATGACCATGGTCCGCTGAAGGAGGACAAGTTCCGGCCGCAAGTGCATATCGAAGAGGTCGGTGACGTCGAATAGCTGTTGCAGGACGCGGGACATATCCATGTTTGCCGCGTTGCGGCCATAGAGCGGCTCGCCGACGGCGCGCAACGCCTGGGCGAACTGGTCCTGGGAATGATGCGGCGGCACGTAGCCTGCGTCGAAGTGCGCTTTCGCCGTACGCTGATAGTCTCGGGTGACGAAGCCCTGAATGATCTCCGCGAAGGTGCGGCGGGCGAGTTCGTCGAGCCGGCCCATTATCCCGAAATCAATGAGGACGATCTTGCCGTCCTCCCGGATCATCACATTCCCCTGGTGCATGTCGGCGTGGAAGAAGCCGTGGTGCAGCGCCTGGGTTAGAAAAATCTGCAGGACGTCGACCGCGAGGCGTTTGCGGTCATGGCCTGCGGCGTCGAGCGCGGCGAGGTCGTTGACCGGCGTCGCGTCAACCCATTCCAGCGTCAGGACGCGTCGGGACGAAAGCGGCCAGATGATTTCCGGAATAACGACGCGGGGGTCGTCCTTGTGGCTTTCCGCGATGGCGGATGCGGCGCCCGCCTCCATCCGAAGGTCAAGCTCGATTGCGGCCGAATCCCGCAAGGTCTCGACAAACTTGACGGGTTCAAGACGGCGGGCCGGGCGCGAGACGGCCTCTGCGACATGCGCTGCGCGCATGAACGCGCGGAACTCCGTCGTCGCGCGCTGTTCGATCCTGGGGCGGAGGACCTTGACCGCAACGTCGCGGCCGTCGAGCGTCTTCGCCCGGTGAACCTGCGCGATCGACGCCGCGGCGATCGGTTCGGAGAATTCAGCATAGCATTCCGTCCACGGCCGACCGAACGCGCGCTCGATCTCCGCGATCGCCGCCTTGCGGCTGAACGCCGGCATGCGGTCCTGCAGGCGTCCGAGATCGCCGGCCATTTCAAAACCGATTATGTCCGGCCGGGTGGCCATCACCTGGCCGAGCTTCACGTAGGGCGGGCTCATGGACTCGAACGCTGCGGCCATGCGTTCGCCCGGCCTCAGATTTCGCCCGTCCTTCCTGGCTCGCCGGCCGGAGCCGATGCGCAGGAGCGCGCCCATGAGCCGCAAAGGGGCCGGCAGCTGGTCGGCGAACTCCTTCGGGATCAGCGCATCATACCGCGTCAGCCGGAATCCGGCGGCCGCGAGACGAGCCCAGTCGGAGACGGCGGTGATCATCTTTTATATCTTTGCGCCGTGATGAATTGCGGCGACGCCGCCGGTGAGGTTTTCGTATCTGACGCGGGCGAAACCGGCGTCGCGGATCATGCCTGCAAAGGCCTCCTGCGCCGGGAACCGGCGAATTGATTCGACGAGATAGGCGTAGCTGTCGCGGTCGCCGGTCACCGCCTCCCCAAGCGGCGGAATAACATTGAAAGAGTAAGCGTCATACGCCGCCCTGAGGCCCGCGACGGTTGGCCGGGAGAACTCAAGACAGAAAAGCCGCCCCCCAAACTTCAGCACACGGCGCGCTTCACGCAGCGCCTTTGCGATGTTGGTTACGTTCCTTATGCCAAAGGAAATCGTATAGGCGTCGACGCTGGCGTCCGGCAGCGGCGTTTCCTCCGCATCCCCACAGACCCAGCGCGCGCCGAGCGCCGCCGCCGCGCCGTCCGACGCCTGCGCGCGTCCCGCGCGCAGCATTTCAAAGTTCACGTCGCAAACGATCGCTTCTGCGGGCGGGGCGCCCCTCGCGTTTTCTCGTTCGTTCGCGCGCCTGAGGAAGCTGGCCGCGACGTCGCCGGTGCCGCCGGCCATGTCGAGCAGGCGCTGGCCGGGTTGCGGGCCGATGCGGTCGATCAGGATCGATTTCCAGACCCGGTGCGCGCCGCCGGACATCAGATCGTTCATCAGGTCGTATCGGGACGCGACGGAGTCAAAAACGTCGCGCACGAGACCGGCCTTGTCGTCCGCCGCCACGTCGCGAAATCCGAAGGACGCTTTCTGTTCGCGGGCGTTTTTCGCCGCGTCCGACGCCGACTGAACAGCGGGACCGCCTCGGCGCATATCGGTGGCGTCGTCTGCGGGCATGGGCGGGGTGATATCCGTCGATTGTTTTAATGAGAAGCGGCTTGACGCCGCATGCCTGATACGAGAGTGTAACGCATTGAAATTGCAAACTTTTCATTGTCGTTCGGCTTTGGGGCGTTGGGGGCGCCGAAGTCGGGCCGGGCGACGGAGGTGGCGCATGTCGCAATTCACGGCGCCGGCGGTTCGGTCCGCCGCTCCAATTGCGGGTTTCGCGCGGGCGTGGAGGGGAGAAGCGCATGATAAAGTCTGAACTGGTCAACAAGCTCGCCGAAGAGAACCCGAATCTTTTCCACCGCGACGTGGAGCGCATTGTCAGCATCTTCTTCGGGGAGATTTCAGACGCGCTCATTCGCGGCGACCGGGTGGAGCTGCGTGGCTTCGGGGCGTTTTCGGTGAAGCGCCGTCCGCCGCGGGTCGGACGCAATCCTCGGTCTGGCGAGCCGGTGGAGATCGACGAGAAATACGCTCCCTTCTTCAAGGCCGGGAAGGAAATAAGGGAGCGCCTCAACAAGGATCTCCCTGACTAAGTAAGCGCCCGCCGCAGCCCTTTGCGCTTCAGGCGAACCCGCGCAGACGGCTCTAATGGATTGATTGTTCGGGCGGCGGCGCGAAACTGGCGATCCATTTTCGCTGCGACCCGCATTAGCCGCCGCTTTTTCGCTTCCGTCGCGGGCGCGGCGTGGGTTATTTAGGCGCGTCGGTCGCCGGAGCACGCGTTGTGGGCTTAAACGCGAATAGCGGCGCTGACATTTTGTAGTGGACGCGCCGCTCTTGACGGCGCGCGCGAGGGGTCGGCGGCGGAGCGAGCACAATGGGGAAGCTGATTAAGCGATTGATTTGGGCTCCGGCTGGCTTGGTTTTCGTTGTGTTTCTGGCGGCGAACCGGCAGCTCGTTGCGGTGAGCCTTGACCCTTTCTCCACCGATGAACCCGTTCTGCAGACGCCCGCGATCTGGCTCTGGTTCTGGCTGACGCTGTTTCTGCTTATCGGGTTTTTCCTGGGCGTCTTCGCCACATGGGTATCGGCCCGCGACAAGCGCCTGCAGGCGATGCAGGACCGGCGCGCCCTGAAAGAGCTGGAACGCGAAAATCAGATCCTCGCCGCTCGGTCGACGGGCGAAGCCCCGCTGATCGTCGCCGAAAGCTGACGCGGCCGGCGCGTTAGGGATCGGCCCGGTGCGGCGGCGAATGGGCGCCGAGGCGCGAACAGCTCATCATGCGCAAAAAGCAGCTCATCAAGATTTGCGGCCTGCGAACGGAGGAGGCGACCCTCGCGGCGCTGAACGCCGGCGCCGACCTCATCGGATTCGTCGCGGTTCCGGGCGTTAAGCGCGCCATTGACCCGCAAGGAATAGCGGCGATCCAGGAGCGGCTGCGCGATGGCCAGGACGCGGGCGCGGCGCCGTGCGCGGTAGCCCTGACGGTGAACGCCGACGATGCGGCGCTCGCTGAACTCGCAAGGATTGTCGATGTCCTTCAGTTTCATGGCGATGAACCGCCGGACCTGCTGGCGGCCGTCAAGGCGGCGACGGGCGCGAAGATCGTCAAGGCCATCGGCGTCGCCGGCCCGGAGGATATCGCCTGCGCCGGCCGATATGCCGGGATTGTCGATGGGTTTATCTTCGACGCCAGGCACGAAGGCGACGGCGCGCAGCGCGGCGGGCTCGGAAAGTCCTTCGATTGGGGACTTCTTGACGCCTATCAGGGCGACGCGCCCTTCCTGCTGGCGGGCGGGCTCAATCCCGAGAATGTCGGCGAGGCGATAGGCGCATTGGCGGCGCATCCCCGGTTTTCCGGCGTTGACGTGTCGTCGGGGGTCGAAGCGCGGCCCGGAGAGAAATCGTCTGAGCTGATTGCGGCATTTATAAAGGCGGCGCGCGAGGCGTTCGCCGCCGGGCGGGGCTGATGCGCTCCATGGGCGACGACATGGCGCTGGCGCTGCGGCGCGCGAAGGCTTACCACCCGACACCGAACGGCCCCGACGCGGCCGGCGCAAGTGGAGCGGCTTGGTGAGCGCGCAAGGTCTTCGGAATAGTTTGCGGACCGGCCCCGACGAGGAAGGCCGGTTTGGCGCCTTTGGCGGGCGCTTCGTGGCGGAGACGCTCCAGCCGCTCATTCATGCGCTCGCCGAAGAATATGCGCGCGCAAGAAATGACCCGGAATTCGAGGCCGAACTTCGGTATTACCTCAAGCACTACGTGGGCAGACCGTCGCCGCTCTACTACGCCGAACGAGTGACCGAACATGTCCGCGCGCGCGCGTCCTCCGGCCGTGGCGCGAAGATCTATTTCAAGCGCGACGAGCTCAATCACACCGGGGCCCACAAGATCAATAACTGCGTCGGCCAGGTCTTGCTGGCGCGCCGCATGGGAAAGACCCGGATCATCGCGGAGACTGGCGCAGGCCAGCACGGCGTCGCCACCGCCACCGTGTGCGCGAGGTTCGGCCTGCCGTGCGTTGTCTTCATGGGCGCGACGGACGTGGAACGCCAGAAGCCGAACGTCTTCCGCATGGAGCTTCTTGGAGCGGAGATCCGTCCCGTGACGAGCGGGCGGGCGACCCTTAAGGACGCCATGAACGAGGCGCTGCGCGACTGGGTCGGCAATGTGGCGGATACGTTCTATGTCATCGGAACGGCCGCGGGCCCGCACCCTTATCCGATGCTGGTCCGCGACTTCCAGTCGGTCATCGGCGTCGAAGCGCGCGAGCAGATTCTGGAGGCGGAGGGTCGACTGCCGGATGTCGTGATGGCGTGCATCGGCGGCGGGTCGAACGCCATCGGCCTCTTTCATCCGTTCCTGGATGACCGGGAAGTGGAGATCATCGGCGTTGAGGCCGCCGGCGAAGGCGTCGACACTGATGCGCACGCGGCGTCGCTGACCGGCGGCTCGCCGGGCGTCCTGCACGGCAACCGCACCTACCTCCTCCAGGACGATGACGGCCAGATCCTCGACGCCCATTCCATCTCCGCCGGCCTTGATTATCCCGGCGTCGGGCCGGAGCACGCCTGGCTGAAGGAGACGGGCCGGGCGCAGTATCTTTCCGCGACGGACAAAGAGGCGCTTGAGGCCTTTCAGCTCTGTTCGCGGCTGGAGGGGATCATCCCGGCCCTGGAGCCCGCCCACGCCCTCGCCCGGGCGCTCGACAAGGCTGCGGACATGCCTGCGGAGGCGATCCTCGTTCTCAACATGTGCGGTCGAGGCGACAAGGATATATTTTCCGTGATGGATCATCTTAAGAAGGACGCTTTTTGAACGCCCTTAGGGCTGTTGGAGTCCCGGTTGCCGAAAGAGCCCTTCACCCTCGTCGTCACCAGCTGCGGGCGGTTCGACCTTTTGCGGCCGACCTTGGAAAGCCTTTTCGAGATGCTCGACCAGCGCCCTGCGCGCGCCATCGTTATTGAGGATTCCGGCGACGGCCGCGCGCGCGAGGTGGCGGCCGGCGTCAATGCCGGCGTCGAAGTGGTCGTGAATGCGACGCGGCTCGGCCAGATGGCGTCGATCGACAAGGCCTACGCCATGGTGACGACGCCGTTCATCTTTCATTGCGAGGATGACTGGCGGTTCACGCGCAGCGGCTTCATCGAGTCGTCAAGGCGGCTTCTTGAGGAGCTGCCGGACATCTCAATGGTCGGGTTGCGCGACCGCGCCAATCTGAACCCGCTATTGCGCGCGCTGGCGGATGTCGACGCCCACGGAGAGCGCTATTTCCTGACGGACCCTTCAGCGCACCCGGAATACTTCAGCCACTCCTTCAATCCGGGCCTGCGCCGCCTCGCCGACTACCGACGCATCGGTCCTTATGCGGCGCTGGGGCACGAGGCGGACGTCAGCTATGCGTTCAAGAAGGCCGGATTTCGCATGGCCTATCTGAGCGAACCGGCGATACGGCATATCGGCGACGGCCGGCACGTCGACGACCCTATCGCGCCGAGACGGCCGACCGGGCCGTTGCAGCGCGCCCGCAGGTCGGCGGAAAAGCGGTTCAAACGCGCGCGCCGCGTGCTCGCCGGCGGCTGACATGGCCCAGGTCGAGGCTTTCCTCTATTCGCCGTCCGAGGTTCGCCGCGGCGCAACGTATACGGTCTTTTTCTGGATGCTCGCCGTGGCGGCGGTGCTCGGACACCGGGCTTACGCGCCAATTCTCCTCGCGCCGCTCGCCGCCATTGACTGGCGCCACGCCTATTACGCGCGCCGCGCCACGTTCCGCGCCTTCGATCTGCGGTGGATGATCTATTACGCGTCGGCCGGGCTCTTCATCGCGTATGCGGCGCTTTCCGCCGCCTGGTCGCCGCTGCCCGGCAAGGTAACCTGGGCGGCGACGTTCGCAGCGTGCTTCCTGATTGCGCCCCTGTCGCTCCACAGCGTGCATTATCTCTCGCCCGCCGCGCGCGGCCGAGCCGCGGCGGCGGTCGCATGGGCGAGCCTTGCGATGGCTGCGCTCCTGACGTTCGAGGCTGCGACCGACGCCGCCATCAGACAGGCGCTGCCGCCGCCGGAGACGAAAGTGCGCGACTTTATCTCGCTGGGCAGAGGCTCGTTGCTGCTTGTGCTTCTCGTGTGGCCGGCGCGGCGGATTTTCGCTGACCGTTTACGCCGGCCGCTTCTTGGGTGGGCGCTTGTCGGTCTGGCGATCATCCCGGCGCTGAAATTCTCCATCGCGACGAACGCAGTTATGCTGGCCGCAGGATTGATCGCGTACCTGATCGCGCGCGGCGTGGGAAAGCCCGTCGTTTCCGCCATATTCGCCATCGCGGCGGCGGCGGTCGTCGCGACGCCGCTGGCGGCGATGGCCCTCGACGCTGACGCGGCGCGCGCCGCTTTCCCTTCGGCGCCTGATTCCTGGCTTCAGCGGCTGTATATCTGGGAGCGCGCGGGCGATGAAATCGCGCGCCACCCGTTCGGCGGCGGCGTCGAATTCGCCCGCGCGATCAGCCGCCCGATCGAACCGGTGCAAATCAATGGCGTGCCGCTTAACACGATGCCGCTTCACCCACACAACCTGTTCCTGCATGTGTGGATGGATCTCGGGATCGTCGGCGCCTTGTCGCTGCTCGGCTTTATCGTCGCCGCCTGGCGCGCAAGTTTGAGAGCTTGCGAAAGCCGCGAGGACGCCGCGACTATTGCGGCGCTCGCCGCAGCGCTCCTCGTCACCGCCATGACGGAATGGAGCGTCTGGCAGGTATGGCGGTTCGCCGCGGTCTGGATCGCCGCCATCGCCGTCCGGCTCGCGTCCACGTCGCCGGCGCCGCCCGCGCCCGTGCGCCCCGGTCTTTAAGGGGAGAGTGGGGGCGCATTTGCGCGGCCGGACCCGCTTCGGATAGAAACGGCGCACGAAAGATATGGGCCGGGCTCCTGGCGGGAACAGGAGCCTGGCGAGAAAGAGGGGCTCCCATGCGGTTGATGATCGCGATTGCGGCGCTCGCCGCACTGTCGGCGTGCGCAAAACGATCCGTAGACGACTGGGCGCCGCAAGGAACGCCGGTCGATGCGACGGCGCGCGAGCTCACTGGCGGCGATGTCGTTGGCATTGAGACAGAGCGCGGCGCCTACGCCTGGCTCGGCCTGCCCTTCGCGGCGGCTCCGGAAGGGGAGCTTCGCTATCGCGCGCCGCGGCCGCCGGCGTCCTGGGGCGGGCGGAAGGAGGCTGTCGCCTTCGGTCCGCGCTGCCCGCAGATGACAAGCGGCCTCAACCGCGCAGAAGGCGTTGCGCCCGGCCTGCGCGTCGGCGAGGAGGACTGCCTGCGCCTCAATGTTTATGCGCCGAAGGACGCTTCGGCGGGCGGCGACCTGCCGGTCATGGTGTGGATTCACGGCGGCAGCAATGTTTGGGGACGCGCCGGCAGTTATGATCCGTCCGATCTTGTCCTGAACGAAAACGTCATTGTGGTGACCGTCCAGTACCGGCTTGGGCCGCTCGGCTGGTTCGCTCATTCAGCGCTTCGGACGGACGCGGAGGGCTCCAACGAGCCCCTCGACGCCAGCGCGAATTTCGGCACCCTCGATCTCGTCGCCAGCCTTAAATGGGTGCGGGACAATATCGCCGCGTTTGGCGGCGACACCGGCAATGTCACGATTTTCGGCGAAAGCGCCGGCGGGCACAATGTCGTCACCCTGCTTGCGACGCCTGAAGCCAAGGGGCTGTTCCACAAGGCGGTTATACAGTCCGGCAGCTTTGCGTCGGTGGACCCCGAAACGGCCGAGAATGGCGACGTCGCCAATACTTCATCCGAAGCGATGGCGCGCCTTGGGGCGACGACGGCGGCGGAGCTGCGCGCTGTCAGCCTTGACGCGCTGTTCGAGGCTTACACGACGGATGGGGAGGGGGTCGTTCTGCCGAAGATCATCGCCAATGACCCGGCGCTGCCAACGCCTACCTTAAAAGAGGCGTTTGCGGACGTTTCGACGTTCAACGCAGTTCCGATCATCACCGGCACCAACAAGGACGAGATGAAGCTCTTTCAGGCGCTCAATCCGCGGCTCGTAGACGCGACGCTTGGCTTCCTTATCGCGCCCAAGGATCAGGACTTCTACGACGCCCTTTCGGACTATCATTCGCGTTGGTGGCGCGCGCGTTCGGTCGACGCGCCGGCTGCGGCGATGGCGGCGGCCGGCCATGGCGAGGTGTGGGCGTACCGCTTTGACTGGGACGAAGGCGGATCGCTTCTGACGACGGATTTCTCGACCCTGTTCGGCGCCGCCCACGCCTTCGAAATTCCGTTCGTGTTCGGACGGTTCAAGCTGTTAGGTTCCGTCGACCGGGTGGTGTTTGGCAAAAAGACGGAAGCCTCCCGGCGCGAGCTGTCGCGGGCGATGCAGCGATACTGGGCGGCGTTCGCGCGGACCGGCGTCCCGCAGAGCGACGGCCTGCCGGACTGGCCGACCTACGCCGAGGGCGCGCCGCGGCTGATGCGGTTCGACAGCGCGGAGGATGGCGGCGTCGGCGTCATGGAGGGGGCCGAGGACCTGGCGTCGATCCTCGCCGATTTGAGGACGGACCCGCGCCTTGACGCCGGCGAGCGCTGTTTGATCGCGGAGGGCATTGACGCCCCCGGTTCGCGCGAGTCGGCCGAGATCTTGGCGGCGCTCGGCTGCGCTGCGGCTTAGTCGAAGGCGACCCCGGCGGCCTCGTTCAGCTTTCCTTTGCGCCGCGTGGGCGGTATGGCCCATGAAAGCCGGCCCTCCAGGCGGCGACCCGTCAATTCGTCCGAGAGTTTCAAGAGGGTAGCGCCCGCCCGATGTCCCGTATCGCCGCCGCCTTCGACGCCGCAAAAGCCGAACGCCGCGCTTGCTTCATTCCGTTCGTTATGGCCGGCGATCCTGACCTAGACACGTCCTACCGCCTCCTTAAGGCGCTGCCGGGCGCGGGCGCCGACATCATCGAGCTTGGCGTCGCCTTCACCGATCCGATGGCGGACGGCCCATCGATCCAGGCGTCGGGCCTGCGCGCGCTCAAGGCCGGCCAGACCCTCGACAGGACGCTCGACATGGTGCGCCGGTTCCGCGCTGAGGGCGGCGAGACGCCGATCATTCTGATGGGGTACGCCAACCCGATTGAACGCCGCGGGCTCGAGGCGTTCCCGGCGATCGCAGCCGAGGCGGGCGTTGACGGCCTGATCGTCGTCGATTTGCCGCCGGAGGAGGATGCGCCCTTGCGGGCCGGCGCCGCGTCTGCGGGCGTTGATGTTATTCGCCTCGCGACGCCGACGACGGACGCGGCGCGCCTGCCGGTCATCCTCGATGGCGCCTCGGGCTTCATCTATTACGTCGCTGTCGCCGGCGTTACAGGGCGCAAGAGCGGCGTTGAGGCGGATGTGGCGGCCGCCGTCGCCCGAGTGAAACAGGCAAGCGAGCTTCCCGTGGCGGTTGGTTTCGGCGTCAAAACCCCGGAACAGGCGGCGGCGTTCGGCGCGCTGGCGGATGCGGTTGTCGTCGGATCGGCGATTGTCGACAGGCTCGCGGCCGCGCTAGAAGCCGACGGCGGCGGGCTTGAGAACGCGGTCCGCGATCCCGATACTATCGTATCGAACGTAACGCTGTTTGTCGGCGAGCTTGCGGCGGCGGCGCGGCATCCCCGAAACGCCGGCTAAAGCGAACAGTTAAGGCGTCTCTTATAGGCTCCGCCGAACGCTGCGAGCGGCGAATGCCGGTGAAATGGACGCGAGGAGAAAGCATTGAACTGGCTGTCGAACATTACGCCGCCCGGCATCAAGAACATGTTCAAGCGGCAGGACGACGGCGCGGACGCCCTCTGGGTGAAGTGCAAGAACTGCGGCGAGATGGTCTTCCACCGCGACCTTGAGAACACGCAATGGGTGTGTCCGTCCTGCGCCCATCACATGCCGATCGGCGCCGAAGAGCGCCTTCACGCGTTTTTCGATGACGGCAAGTTTGACGATATCGAGTTGCCGGAGACGCCCGCCGACCCGCTGAAATTCAAGGATGAGCGCCGCTATGCGGACCGTATGCGCGATGCGCGGCGCAAGACCGGGCGCGCGGATGCGATGCGCATCGCCGCCGGCAAAGTTCAGGGCCTGCCGGTGGTCGCCGCGTGCCAGGACTTCGGTTTCATGGGCGGCTCCATGGGCTGCGCCCTTGGCGAGGCGTTTCTGAAAGGCGTCGAAGAGGCGATCACGCGCAACGCCGCGCTCGTCACCTTCACCGCCTCCGGCGGCGCGCGCATGCAGGAGGGGATATTGTCCCTGATGCAGATGCCGCGCACCACGATCGGCGTGCAGATGCTGCGGGAGGCAGGCCTGCCCTATATCGTCGTCCTGACCCATCCGACGACTGGCGGCGTCACCGCCTCCTTCGCGATGCTAGGCGATGCGCATATTGCTGAGCCTGGCGCTCTCATCGGGTTCGCCGGCCCGCGCGTCATCGAACAGACGATCCGCGAAAAGCTGCCCGAGGGTTTTCAGCGCTCGGAGTTCCTTCAGGAGAAGGGCATGGTCGATCTTGTCGTCCATCGCCATGAGCTTCGGGACGCCGTCGGAAAGCTCGTTCGGGTTCTGACGAAGAATGGGGTCGCAAAGTCGCGCGTCGAGATTCCCGCCGCCGCGACCGGGGACGAGATTTCGCCCCCCGCCAATGACGCGCCGCCGGCGCCGGAGGAGGCCGCGGTCGACAAGGCCGCGGAGTGATCCGCGTGCGACGCCGCCGGTCAACTCTCGCGCCTCTTTTCGCGCGTCCCGATAGCCGATCATAGGCTGTAAAGACGGTGGATCAGTCCGACGCGGGCGCGTCCCGCCTTGAGTCCTTCCTGACGGAGCTGGCGGCGCGCCGGCCGCGCCTTATCGACCTCAGCCTCGGGCGGGTCGAGGAGACGCTGCAAAGGCTCGGCCGTCCGCACAGGCGTCTGCCGCCGACCTTTCATGTCGCGGGCACCAACGGCAAGGGATCGACGGTCGCCTTCCTAAGGGCGGTTCTGGAGGCGTCAGGCGCTTACCCTCATGTGTTCACCTCGCCGCACCTCGTCCGGTACAATGAGCGTATCACGCTGGCGGGCCGTGAAATTCATGATACGGAGCTTCTCGACGTCTTGGAGCGCGTCGACGCGGCGGCAAGCGAGCTGACATTCTTTGAAACCATCACCTGCGCCGCCTTCGTGGCCTACGCCGAGACGCCAGCGGATTATCTCCTCCTGGAAGTCGGTCTCGGCGGTCGGCTCGACGCCACCAACGTGATCGATGCGCCTCTCGCGGCGGTCGTTTCGGCGATCGGGCTCGACCACCAGGCGTTCCTTGGCGATACGCTCGCCGCGATCGCGCGGGAAAAGGCCGGGATCTTCAAGGCGGGCCGCCCGGCGGTGATCGGCGCGCAGGAGCCGGAGGCGATGGCGGCGCTTATCGAGGCGGCCGCCGACGCCAAGGCCGAAGGGTTCGTTCACGGTACGGACTGGACCTTCTGGGAGGAGCGCGGCCGCCTCGCCTTTCAGGACGCGGCGAGCATAAGCGATCTTGACCGTCCGCGCCTTGTCGGCGCGCATCAGGCCGCGAACGCGGCGCTCGCCGTCGCAGCGATCCGCGCGGCGGGATTGTCCCTGTCCGACGAGACGATTTCAAAGGGCCTTGCCTCGGCGAGCTGGCCGGCGCGAATGCAGCGGCTAGAGGCGGGGCCTGTCGTCGACGCGCTCGGCGGCGGCGCCGATCCAGGCCGGGAGGTCTGGCTTGACGGCGGGCATAATCCGCATGCGGCCGCAGCGCTCGCGGCGACCCTCGCCGATCTTGACGAGCGCGCGCCGAAGCCGGTCGTCCTCATCGCCGGCATGCAGGAAACGAAGGACGCGAGGGGTTTTTTCGCGCCGTTCCAGGGGCTTGTCCGCCGGGTAATCACGATGTCGGCCAAGACGCTAAAGGCGAGCGACCCAGGCGCGCTCGCCTCGACCGCCGCGGAGGCGGGCCTTGAAGCGACGTCCGCGGGCGGCCTGGAGGACGCCCTGCGCGCCGCCGCCGGCGTCATCGACGGTCCGGCGCGGTTCCTGATCGCCGGGTCTTTGCATCTCGCCGGGGAGGTTCTCGCAATGAACGCCGGCGGCCCAGAGGTTTAGATGGTAGGCTGCGCGAAACCCGCATGAGCGTTGGGCGCAATACGGCATCGGACCTAAGCGGGCCGGCATCGCCGATCGCCTTTCTCACGCTGACGTTGGTCGTCGCCGCGCCGTTCTGGCTGCTCGGCGATGTGGTCGACGTCGACATCATGCCGGGACTGCCGCTCTCGGCGCTGATGATCTTCGCGCCGGCAATAGCAGCCTTCGGCTTGCGCCTGCGCGAAGCGGGCCCCGCCGGCGCGGCGCAGCTCGCCGCCCGCGCAATCGACGCGCCGCGGGTCCGGTCCTTGCTCTGGTATGCGCCGGCGATCCTCCTGATGCCGATTGTGGGCATGCTCGCCTATTTCCTGGCGATTGGCTTTGGCGCGGACGTTCCGCCGCCGCAGATCCGGCCCGGCGAGCTGGCGGCGCTGGCCGCGCTTTTCTTCATCGCCGCGAGCCTCGAAGAAATCGGCTGGGTCGGGTACGCGCTTGATCCCTTGCAGGCGCGGATTGGCGAATTGCGGGCGGGGCTGGTCATAGGGGTCGTATGGGTTGTCTTCCACATTCCCGCCCTAGCGCAGGTCGGGCGTTCGCTGGAGTGGATCGTCTGGTGGGCGATCGGGACGCTGGCCATCCGCATTTTTATGGTGCGGCTCTACAACGCCGCCGGCGGGAGCGTTTTTCTCCTGTCGCTCTTCCACATGTCGCAGAATGTCGCCTGGCAGGCCTATCCGGTGCGCGGCTCCCACTATGACCCGCGCCTGTTCGGCGTTCTGTTCGTGCTGTGCGCAGTTGCGGCCGTCGCGATGCGGGGTCGACGCGCGAAACCGACAGGCTAATCCCGCGCCAGCGCCGCGTCGATTAGGTCGGCGGTGGCTTTGGCGCCGTAGATCTTTGCGAATGGCCCCATCCGTGGGCCTTCGGATTGTCCGAACACCACCTCGTACAGGCCTTTGAACCAGTCGCGGATATTGCCGAACTCCTGCGCCTTGCCGGCGGAGAACGTCGCAGTCTGATAGTCGTCTTCGCCGGCGTCGTCGCCGAGCGCCCGCAAGGCGGCGCTTAGTTCCGACAACGCCGCGCGTTCCTGTTCCGTCGGCGCGCGGTAGGATTTCTTCGGCGCCACGAAGCGTTCGAAATAGGCGCGGGCGTGGGCGATCATCTCGTCCGTCGCGGCGAGGGCGGTATCGTCCGCATCCGGTCGATACTTGCTGATAAAGCCCTTGATAAGGTCCGCGTCGGCGTCGCCGACGGCGCTGACGAGCGTCAGGAGCATGGCGTAGCTCACCGGCGGCGCCGTCTCGGGCGGCGCGCCTTCGTGGATGTGCCAGGCCGGATTGTCGATCGCCCTCGCGCCGTCCTGCTCCGCATACTTTTGAACATGCGCCCAATAGTCATCGGCCGTCTTCGGAATGATGTCGAAATAGAGCTTCTTCGCCGCCTTCGGGTTCTGAAACATGAACAGCGCCAAGCTCTCCGGCGACGCGTAAGTCAGCCATTCGTCAATGGAGATGCCGTTGCCCTTGGTCTTGGATATCTTCTTGCCCTCCTCGTCGAGGAAGAGCTGGTAGTTGAAGCCCGCAGGCGGCTCCGCGCCAAGGGCGCGCGCGATCCGGGAGGAGAGCCGCACGGATTCGGTGAGGTCCTCGCCGGACATTTCATAATCGACGCCGAGCGCCACCCAGCGCCCGGCCCAGTCGGCCTTCCATTGCAGCTTCGCCGACCCGCCGAGAACCGAGCCTTCCGTCCGCGCCCCGTCCTCGTCCTCGAAGACGATCGCGCCTGTGGCCGCGTCATACTCAAGAAGCGGCACGTAAAGCACGCGGCCGGTTTGGGGCGACAGCGGCAGGATCGGCGAATAGGTCGCCCGCCGCTCCTCGCCGAGGGTCGGCAGGATGATCTCCATCACCGCGTCATAGTTCTTCAGAACCCGCAGCATGGTGTCGTCAAATGCGCCGGAGCGATACTGCTCGGTCGCGGACACGAACTCATAGTCGAAGCCGAACCGATCCAGAAACGCGCGCAAGGAGGCGTTGTTGTGGTGCGCGAAGCTCTCATGCTCCGTATCGAATGGGTTCGGCACGGCGGTCAGCGGCTCTTGCAGGTGCTGCGACAGAAGCTCCTGGTTGGGCAGGTGCGGCGGCACTTTGCGCATGCCGTCCATGTCGTCGGAGAAACAGATGAGGCGCGTCGAGCGGCCCGTCAGCGCTTCGAATGCGCGGCGGACCATGGTCGTGCGCGCGACTTCGCCAAAGGTCCCGATATGCGGCGGACCCGAAGGTCCGTATCCGGTCTGAAAGACGATGGGCCGATCATCGCCGCCGCCGCTCTCTATTTTTCCGAGCCGTTTGATGAGCGCGCGCGCCTCGGCGAACGGCCATGCCTTGGCCGATTCGATATCTTCACGGGTGAATGCGCGCGCGGACATGCTCGTCTCGTCTCCTTTAAGCCGCCCGCGCACGTCGCGCGGCGGCGCAAAATGGTCGTGGACACAAGGCGGCCGCGTTTGTCAAATTTTGACACGGCGGCGTTTGCGTCGAAGCGGGCGGTTCCGTTTCGCTGCGGCGTGCTTTAGTCAAAGCGATGAGAAACCCGATGGCGCGCCGCGGATACAGGCATCGCGCGACCATCTTGTGAGGAGGCAAGGCCGACATGTCCGCAGAAAGCGTCGTTCCGCTCACGCCGCAGGAAGCGGTGATCTATCTGATGGTCATGACGTCCGCCTCGGACGGCTCCATCACGGACACTGAGCTCCGCACCATTGGCCGCGTCGTGCGTTCGTTCCCGCTGTTTTCCGACGCCGATGAACAGGGACTCGTCGAAACCGCTGAGAACTGCGGCCAGCTGATGGCGATGGATGACGGGTTGCACCGGGTGCTGGAGTCCTGCGCTGCGGCGTTGCCCGCGCACCTGTCGGAGACGGCATACGCTGCGGTTGTGGATGTCGTGACCGCTGACGAGCGTCTGGAAATCACTGAGATCCGCGTGCTTGAGCTCATCCGCGACGCGCTCAAGGTGCCGGACGCCGGCGCCGACGCCATCGAACACGCTGCGCGCGCCCGGCATCTGACCGTCGACGAAGTCGCATCCTAGTTGGAACGGACGCCGCTAAAACGGCGACTCCTCTTTTCGATATCCCTTCGGCGGCGCCCACAGACCGTCGGGGGCAGCGATGTCGGCGGCGGCGACGAGCCGCGTCGTCATTTCGCCGCCCGGACCGTCGGGCTCAACGCCGCCGACCGGCACTCGGCCATCGATCTTGTCGAGCATCTGAAATGGCCGCGAGGCGCCCTTGGGTGAAAACCCCGCCATCGCCCGCTCCATCTGGCTGAACAAATAGCTCATTCGGTCGCGCATAACGGCGCCGCCCTCGACTTCCGATGTCTTGACCGCCCAGATCTCGCCGCCCGGCGCGCCGTCCTCCGTGATGGCGTAGGTCGCGGCCGACGCGCCCATAACATTCACGGCGCCGTCGGTCCGCTTCACGTCATAGACCGGGACTGCGGCGAGCCCTTGTGCGCCGCTTCCCGCCATCGCCGGCAAATTGCCGATGGCCGCCGCGGCTGCGGCGCGGTCCTCAGGCGACAAGTTCGCCATCGCGTCCGCCATGGCGGCTTTCATCTGCGCCTGCACCGCGCCCATATCGATATCCGCGGCTTCGATCTGCTCGCGGACTGCGGCGGCGGTCGCGGCCATGTCCGCGATCTTGATGACGAAATAGGATTTCTCAGCGTGGTCGATGACAATGAGCTCGTCGCTCGCGCCGAGCAGCATGACCTCTCCTTCTTCGCCGCCATCCGCCATCGACATGCGAATGTTATCGGCGTTGGCCCAGATTTCAGCGGTTTCGACCGAGCCGTCGGCCATTGTCGTCTCGACCCGCCACTTCGTTTCCGCGCTCGCCGGCGCGCTCATGGCTGCGGCCGCCAACCCCGCGCCGATGACTGAAACCAGTAATCTCTCTGTTCCGGACGCGCGCCTTCTGGACATCGCAACTCTCCCCAAATGCTAAAAGGCGCTGCTGCGACAAGCCGCAGGCTGTGCGCCGAAGGCGCGGAGGCTAGGCCGCGCCGATCGCCTATGTCCAGCCTTGCGACGAGCGTTTAATCGGAAATTGCATGACTATTAATCGGAAAAACAAATACTCTGATCCAAATCATTGCTGGGCGTGATCGGAAATTGTTTGATCGGCAACGCTTATGGTTGGATCGAGATTTTCGATCGGCGCATGGCAGGCGCGTGACGCGTCGTCGGGAGATTAAAAACCAAGGGGCGAGAAGGCGGCGGCGCGACCGCCAGGGGGCAGGACGATTAAGATACGGAAGATAAGGATCGTATTGATGCCCCTTCTCGCCGCAGGCGTCGTGATGCTCCCTAACGACGTAGGTCCGCGCAAGGGAGAACTCTCTGAGCGGCCTGATCAGGCCCAATCACCCGAGACGCGTTTTTTCAGTTGTTCGGACCCGCGGAGTGAGACCGCGATGATCGACAAGGCCGATCCAGGCGAGCTCTTCAACAGCCGTAACGCCGGTAACATCGCGACGCCGCCCGCGGCGCGATGGACGCGTATGTCGATGGGGCCCCGTGCATTCCGTCCGATGAATAAAGATCGGCGCGCCGATCAAATGGCGCGCCGAACCGCCGACGATCGCGCCGTCTGAAATCTGGCGCAACAGGTCGTTCCGATACACTCAAGGAGGATCGCCATGGCGACAGTCACTTCAGCCGACGCTCCTACCGGCGGCCGACCGCATTTCGATTTCTCGAACTTGCGCGGCGACATATTAGGCGGCGTCACCGCCGGCGTCGTCGCTCTGCCGCTGGCCCTCGCTTTCGGCGAGGCGTCGGGGGCGGGGCCCATCGCCGGCCTCTGGGGCGCGATATTCGTCGGCTTCTTCGCGGCTATGTTCGGCGGCACGGGCTCGCAGGTGTCGGGCCCCACGGGGCCGATGATCGTCGTCTTCGCGGCGGTCTATGCGGAGCTGTCGGGCAATCCCGCGCTTGTCTTCGCCTCGGTCATTCTCGCCGGCATTCTCCAGATGCTGATGGGCGTATTGCGTCTCGGCCAATACATCAAACTCGTTCCTTATCCCGTCGTTTCGGGCTTCATGAGCGGCATCGGCGTTATCATCATCGCGCTGCAGGTGTCGCGATTGTTCGGACACGAACCGGATAGGCCGGGCACCATTCCCGCGATCGCCGCGATTCCGGAGGCGGTGATGACGCCGGTCTGGCCGGCGCTTTGCGTCGGCGGCCTGTCGCTTGCGACCGTCTTTTTGTGGCCGAAGTCCGTCGGCCGCTATGTGCCGGCCGCGCTTGCCGCGCTCATCATCGGCACGGTTGCGAGCCTCTTTATCGGCCTGCCCGCGCATCTGACCCTCGGCGAAATTCCGAGCGGCCTGCCGCAGTTTACGGTGCCCGCCGTCACGCCTGACGCCGCCGGCGTCATCATTGAGGCGGCGATCATCCTCGCGCTGCTTGGCGCCATCGATAGCCTGCTGACCTCGCTTGTCGCCGATTCAATGACCGGCACGCGCCATGAGTCCAACAAGGAGCTCATCGGACAGGGCATTGGCAATTCCATCGCAGGTCTTTTCGGGGCGATCCCGGGCGCCGGCGCCACCATGCGCACGGTCGTGAACATTCGTTCCGGCGGCGAGACGCGCCTATCCGGCATGACGCACTCGCTTGTGCTTATCGCTGCGGCGTTGCCGCTCGCCGGCTTGGCCTCGAATATTCCGCATGCGGTGCTCGCCGGCATTCTCGTCAAGGTCGGCTATGACATTGTCGACTGGAGCTATATCAGTCGCGCCCATCGCGGGCCTCGCTGGGATCTTGCGCTGATGGCGCTGGTTCTGGGACTGACGGTTTTCGTCGATCTCATCACCGCGGTCGCCGTCGGCGTCGTGCTCGCGGCGCTCGCCTATGTGAAGCAGATTGCGGACATCCAGATCAAAGCGGCGAGCGAAGCGCGCCCCCGCGTTGACGATCCGGAGGAGCGCGACCTGCTTGATCGCGCCGATGGCAAGATCTTGCTGTTCGATTTCGCCGGCGGGCCGTTGAGCTTCGGGGCGGCCGCCGATCTTGGGCACCATGTGCGCGAGCGCGTCAGCAAGGGCGCCCAGGCGATCGTGCTCGACTTCACCTATGTGCCGACGATTGATCTCTCCGCCGCCCGCGCTGTGGAGACGATACTTGTCGACGCCAAGGAAGCGAACAAGCGGGTCTTCTTCGCCGGCGTGAACCCGGACGTCCAACGTGTCCTGACGGGCCTTGGCGCAGATGCAAGCCTGCCGGCTGACGGACGGCTCGCGAGCCGCGCCGAAGCGCTGAAGGCGGCTCTCGCCGAAGTCGCCGATGGCATGCCGGGGGGCAAGCTCGCGGACGCCGCGCATGCGGCGATCCCTGCGGAATGACGGCGCAGCGACAACCCTGACCTGAATGGCCGCGCCCTGAATGCTCAGAGCGCGGCCGTTTTTTATAGGTCGCCAGGCGCTAAACCGCTGAGTCTCTAAGACGCATCGTCGCGGTGCAGCGCCCTTAGGCGCGCGTCCCGCGAGTTTTCGACCCAGTCGGACAGAAGTTTCGACTCGCAAGCCCGTTCGCTAAGTCGCTTGGCGACGCCGACGCGGCCCGAGCGGCAGGCTGCAACGGCGCTGCGCTGCATGCGGCTGTAGACGGCGTTTGCGCCTCTCGCCGTTTCGACCTCATACGCCATGTATTTGAACGTGCTGTCGTCGGCGTTTGCGGGTTCGGTTGCGGCGCCGGCCGACGCGGGCAGCGCCGCGACGGCGCCAAAGGCGACAGCTGAGACGAGGGCGGAGGATAAAAAGCGGTTCATAAGGGTGTCTCCAGTTGCAGGAGGTCTTCAAACAAAGCCTCGATCCTGCAAAGCCCTCTAATGCGCCGTTCACGAGGGCGTCGTCCAAGGCGGCCGCGTCCGGATGGTCTCTGGAACTCATCCGAAGACGGAGCGCCGCGTGGACGCTTCTGTTGGGGCGCTGATGCGCTTCCTCGCGTCTGGCGAGATTAGTATCGCGAGGCGAGGCGGAAAGGGCGAGTCGGCCTGTCGTCCCGGCCAACCGGGACATCGCGTTTTTAAACGCTTCGTCGCAAACTCAGCCGAGCAATTGCGATGTGATCGCCGCGGTGACGACGGCGACGATAAGATTGAGCGCGACGCCTTCGCGCGCCATGCGGGCGATCGGCACACGGCCCGTCGCGTAAATGATGGCGTTTGGCGCCGTCGCCACCGGCAGCATGAATGCGCACGAACAGGCGATGGCCGCCGGGGCCATGATGAGGGCGGGCGGCAGTCCTTCCGCGGTGGCGACGGCGGCGAGAACCGGCATTAAGAGGTTTGCGGTCGCGGTGTTGGACGTGATCTCGGTCAGAAAGGTGATGGCGAGGCAAAGGCCTAGGATCGTCAGGAAGGGCGGCCCGCCGATCAGCCCGCTGAGGCCTTCGCCAATCAACATCGACAGGCCGCTTTCCCGGAACGCCGTCGCGATGCAGATGCCGCCGGCGAAGAGCAGCAGCATGCCCCAGGGGATGTCGCTCGCCGTCTTCCAGTCGAGGAGCGCGCCCCCCCGTCCGTCAGGAACGAGAAACATGACGAGGACTGCGGCGACGGCGACGGTGGAATCGCCCGCGAGCGGCGCGCCGAAGAGCGCCGACCAGCCTCCAAACGGTTCGGCGCGGGTGACCCAGGCGAGGATCGCAATGCCGAAGACGATCATGACGCGCCTTTCGTCCGTACGCCAAGGTCCTGGCGTCGGGAGGGCCGGCGCCTTGACGCCGCCGAGGCCGCGGGTCAGCCACAGCGCCATGATGGGCGCGCCGACGGCGACGACGGGGACGCCGATCCGCATCCATTCAAGGAAGGAGAACTCCTCGCCCGTCGCCTTCTGATAGGCGTCGAGGAAGATGAGGTTCGGCGGCGTGCCGATAAGCGTGCCGGTCCCGCCAAGCGACGCGGCGAAGGCGATTCCCATCAGCAATGGCGCCGCCAGTCGGTCGGAGTCCGCGGTCGCCGCGCCGCCGCCGCGAGCGATAATAGACAGCGCCATGGTCGACAGCATCAGCGTTGTCGCGGTGTTCGATATCCACATGGAGAGGATGGCCGCCGCGGCCATGAAACCGAAAACGAGGCTACGGCCAGACGATCCTGTCAGCCGGATCATGCCGACGGCGAGACGTTCATGCAGGCCCGAGCGTTCGAGGCTCTTCGACAGCATGAACGACGCCATCAACAGCACGATGACATAAGAGCCGAGCGCGGAGGCGGCCTGACGCTGGTCCAGAACGCCGACCAGCGGAAAGAGCGCCATCGGTGTCAGCGACGCGGCCGGGATCGGCATCGCCTCGGTGATCCACCATGCGGCGGTGAGCGCGGTGACGCCGATCGTCGCAGCGATGTCGGGATCAAGGCCCGCCGACCGCGCAGCGATCCATGCGATCGCCGCAATCACGACGCCGAAGCTCAGGCGCGCAGGTTTCAGCATGCGTCTTTTGTGTCCTCGCGGCGCATCCGGAAGGCTGCTTGTCGGGAAGGCGGAAGCGGGAGTAAAGCCGCCGAATGCTCGTCCCGGGGCGCACGGCGCGCTTTCAGAGTCAAAGGAGCCTGCATCATGGCCCTAGCCGACATCGCCGCCAAGGCGCTCGCCGCGCTGCCGCCGGAGACGGCGCATGGCCTGACGGTGCGGGCGCTCGCCGCTGGGTTCGGGCCCAGCGCGCCGTCTGCGCCTGACCCGATGCTTCTGACCGACGTCGCCGGTCTCTCCTTCCCGAACCCGATTGGGCTCGCCGCCGGCTTCGACAAGAACGCCGAAGCGCCGGACGCCTGCTTGCGGCTCGGCTTTGGGTTCGTCGAGATTGGCGCGGTGACGCCGCGTCCGCAGGCCGGAAATCCGCGACCGCGCGTCTTTCGTCTGCGCGCCGACGAAGCGGTCATTAACCGGTACGGCTTCAACAATGACGGGCTGGCGGCGATCGCGGCGCGTCTCAGGGCGCGTTTGACGGCGCGTCGCGGCGGCCGCGGCGTCGTCGGCGCCAATCTCGGCGCCAACAAGGAGAGCCCGGATCGGGCGGCTGATTATGTTGCCGGAGTGGAGGGTCTCGCGGGCCTTGTCGACTTCTTCACCGTCAACGTGTCGTCCCCGAACACGCCGGGCCTGCGCGCGCTTCAGGACGGGGCCGCCCTCGAGGCGCTGCTTGACAAGGTCCTGAAAGCGCGCGCCGTCGCCGCCGAAGGGGCGCCGGTATTCCTGAAAATCGCGCCTGACGTCACCGATGAGGACGCGGCGGACATCGCCGGCGTCGTGCGGTCGAGCGGCGTTGACGGCCTTATCGTCTCCAACACGACGATCGCCCGCCCCGATACGCTCGATGGTCACTATAAAGACGAAATGGGCGGCCTGTCGGGCAAGCCGCTCTTTGCTCCATCGACGAGGTTGCTTGCGGACATGGCGCGCGCGCTGGGGCCGGAAACGCCGCTTATCGGCGTCGGCGGCGTCTCTTCGGCGCGCGACGCCTATGAGAAAATCCTGAATGGCGCTTCCCTCGTCCAGCTCTACACCGCGCTCATCTATCGCGGGCCGGGCCTCGCGCGTGAGATTGTCGAGCAGCTTCCCGTTCTCCTGCGTGCGGATGGGTACGCTCGCGTCGCGGACGCCGTCGGCGCCAAGCTCTGATCAAACCGCCTCGCGCTACTCCGAGCATGCGTCTTGAACGGCGTTTCGCCCGGAGAGAGCCTCAACTTATCGAAATCCGGCTGGCATTTGGATTCGATTGAATAATATGTCGGCGGACACGCAGAGGGGCGAATGTCGCAATCAACGGAGATAAGCTTCGAGCCGGTCCAGCGAATGCCGAGCGGTCGGATTGCAGGGTTCTGTTATCTCGTCATCATCGCCGGCGCTCTTTTTGGCGAAGCGATAGTCCGCGGCCAACTGATCGTTTCAGGCGATCCCGGCCAAACAGCGCGGAACATCATTGAGCAAGAGGCGCTTTACCGGGTCGGACTTGGCGTCGCGCTTGGCTACATCCCATTCAACATTCCGGTCATCTGGGTGTTTGCGCGCGCGTTCGGCGTCCGGTTCAGGTCCGCCGCGCTCCTCATGACGCTGCTCTTCATGGCGGCGATCGTTATCGAGGGCGCCAATGTCGTGAATCTGTATGCGCCGGCGCAGCTATTGCTCTCGGAATCTTCGGCCCCGGCGCAATTCGAGACGCAACGGGCCTGGTTGGCCTATGAGTCCTTGAGGACGTTTTCCGCTGGCGTAGCCGTTAGTCTCGTGTTCTTCGGACTTTACTGCCTGACGCTTGGCGTGCTGATAATCCGTTCCCGGCTTGTTCCACGCGTCATCGGCTTGGTCGTCATTGTCGGGGGGTGCGGATATCTTCTGAACAGTTTCGCCTTCATGGCTGCGCCGGCCTTAGCAAAGACGCTCTTCCCTTACGTCCTCCTGCCGGCTTTCGTTGGCGAGTTATCGCTTGCTGTCTGGCTGACGCTCCTCGGCTTCAATCGCCGTCATTGGGAGGAGGCGTTGGCGGCGTCATGACGCCATCGCCCGCACGCGCGGAAGGAACGCCGCGAGCGTCAGTCCACGGAGCGCAAAGTAAAATGTGAATGCGGCCCAGAGGCCGTGATTGCCGTAGGCGTCCGCGAGAACGATGGCGGCCGGGACGAGGAAGGCCGTGCTTACGATCATGCCGTTGCGCATCTCCCGCGCCCGCGTCGCGCCGATAAAAATCCCGTCGAGCTGGAACGCGCCCACAAGAACGAGGGGGCTTACCGCCACCCAGGGCAGATAGCGCGTGGCGGTCGCCCTTATCGGGCCGTCATCGGTGAGGAGCGCGACGATCTCGGTCCCGAACGCTGCGTAGCCAAGCGCGAAAATGAGGGCGAGGGCGCCCGCTGGCAGGCTCGTCGCCCTCAGCGCCCCATCGAGTCGCCGGCGTCCGCGGTCGCGATCCCTGTCGCCGAGCGCCTGGCCCACCATCGTCTCCGCGGCGATCGCCGTGCCGTCGAGCGCGAGGCCAGTGAACAGGAATAGCTGCAAAAGCGCCTGATTGGCCGCGAGCGTGACGTCGCCGAACGCGCCGCCGCGCTGGGTGAACCAGGCGAAGGTGAGGGTAAGAAGAAGCGTACGGATGAAGATGTCGCGGTTGACGGCGGCCGTGCGCCGCAGCGCTGCGGCGTCGAGCAGGCGCGCCCGGCTCCAATGCGCGAAGAGCCCGCCGGACGCCGCCATCACACGCGCCGCAAGCGCGCCCGCTACGGCGAAGCCGGCGATCTCAGCGATCAGCGTTCCGAGGGCGACGCCGGACGCGCCGCGCTCTAGGTCGACCACCAGCCAGTAGTCGAGCAATATATTGATGCCGGTCATCGAGCAACTCGCCGCCATCAGATAATCCGTACGCCCTCTCGCGGTCAGCCAGCCGTAAAACGCATAGGTTGCGACCGCGAAGGGCGCGCCCCAAATTCTGATGCGGAAATAGGCTGCGGCGCCGTCGAATGTCGCTGGGCTCGCTTCCGATCCGACGCCGAGCGCGGCGAACGCGCCGCGTTCGATGGGCCATTGCAGGAGGACGAGCGCGAGGCCCGCTCCTGCGCCGAGAATGAGTCCGCGGCCGAGGACGGCGCGCGCCTCCGCCTCGTCTTCTGCGCCTGCGGCTTGCGCGGCGAGGCCCGCAACGCCCATGCGGATAAACCCGAATGTCCAGTAGGCGAGCGAGAAAATGACCGCGCCGAAGCCGACGGCCGCGATGTCGAGGGGGCGCGCCGATTGGCCGAGCGCCCACACGTCGACAAGGCCAAGGAGCGGCGTCGCCATGGCGGCGAGGGAGGCTGGCGCGGCGAGGCGGAGCGCCTGCCCGACGGTGGGAATGACGGCATCGGACGGCAAAGAAATGGTCCCCGGACGCCGGCCCGGGCGCGGCGCGTGACGCCTTATCGCCGACGCGGCGGCGCGCGGCAACGCGCCCGCGGGAAAGCGCGCCGGGCGCACGTTCGCGAAGCCCGCATTCGGCGCCGCTGCTGACATCGCGCGCGACGTCGACTATGCCATGGCCATGTCGTCCGCGAGTGAACAGGATGCGCCGCCGGAAGCGCCCGGCGATGCCGAGCGCCCCCTCGGCAAAGGCGCAAGCGCCGAAAAGCCGATGGAGACGCAGCGCGCAAGCCAGCCTGGCCTCGTCGCCCGCCGCGAGGAGTGCTTCGACGGCGCGGAGATCGGCGCCCTCGCGCACCTCTATCGCGGCGAGATCTACCGCTCGACCACCTGGCGCACGCGGCTTGACGCGACGACCAACTGGTCGGTCGTGTCGCTGGGCGTCGCGCTGTCGATCAGTTACTCGTCGGTCAACGCTTCGGCCCTGCCGCTGCTCCTCGTTGGCGTGCTGATCACCGTATTCCTGTTTCTGGAGGCGCGCAGATATCGGTATTTCAATGTCTGGCGCGCCAGGGCGCGGTGGCTCGAAATAAACTTCTACGCGCCTTTGCTGATGCGGGAATCCTATGAGGATGATGGCCGGTGGCAGAAACGCCTAGCCGAAGACTATCGGCGTCCGGAACATCATATATCCTTTCTGCGCGCGTTCGGCCGGCGCCTGCGGCGGAACTATCTCTGGATTTTCACCGTTCAGGGCCTCGCCTATTTCGGGAAGATCGTAATCCACCCGGTCCCGCTGACGACGCCTGCCGTGATGTTCGACCGTATGGCGATGGGTCCGGCGCCCGGCTGGCTTGTGATGATCGCGGCGGTGACGTTCTATTCGACGATCGTCGGCGCGACAGTGAGCGTTTACCTCAGCGACCAGAAGCGCATTCGGGAGCAGCCCAACCCGATCTCGATGGGATGACGCCCGTGGCGCGCCCTCAAAAAGCGGGAGCCGGTTCTTGGCGATAAGACACGCCGCAAGAACGGATGGCGCTTCGACTCGACGACTCGCAAACCGCGTTTCAGTTCAATCCCCGGCGTCTTCGAAGACAAGTTTCGCGTCGCCGTCGGCGTCTATGCGCCGGTAGAAGCAAGTCCGCCGCCCGGTGTGGCAGGCGGGGCCGGCCTCCTCGACCACCAGCTCCACAGCGTCCTGATCGCAGTCGACGCGAATCTCCTTAACCGCCTGAACGTTTCCGGAAGTTTCGCCCTTGCGCCAAAGCTTGCGGCGCGAGCGCGACCAGTAGTGCGCTTCGCCCGTGCGCAGGGTTTCGCGCAGCGCCTCGTCGTTCATCCACGCGATCATCAGGAGGCGGCCGTCCGCCGCACTCGTCGCGGCGGCTGCGACCAGCCCGTTGGCGTCGAAGCGAAGCCGCAGCGCGTCTCCTTCTTCGAGCGCCTTCTTGTCTGTGCGCTCCCCGGAACCCGCCATCGCCGCGCCCAGCGCCTACGCCTCGATGAGGCGCAGGAAACGACGCTCTAGCTCGGGATTATCCTTGAAGGCGCCTGTGAAACGGGTGGTGACCGTATCCACGTCATGCTTGTGGACGCCGCGCGTCGACATGCATTGGTGCTCGGCGGAGATCATCACGGCGACGCCGCGCGGGCGAAGCGCGTTCTCGATGGCGTTCGCGATCTGCGCGGTCAGTTTTTCCTGCACCTGAAGGCGCTTCGAATAGCCGTCGATGAGGCGCGCGAGCTTTGAGATACCAACGACCCGGTCCGTCGGCAAGTAGGCCACGTTGGCCTTGCCGATGATTGGCGCCATGTGGTGTTCGCAATAGCTTTCAAGCCGGATGTTCTTTAGAAGGACGATATCGTCATAACCCTCAACTTCCTCGAAGGTGCGGGCGAGAACGTCCTCGGGGTCTACGTCGTATCCCGAAAACCACTCCTCGAAGGCCTTGGCGACCCGCTTTGGCGTGTCGGCGAGGCCCTCCCTGGCGGGATCGTCTCCCGCCCATTTGATCAGCGTGCGCACCGCGTCTTCGGCTTCGGCGCGGCTCGGCCGCGCGGAAAGCAGCTCGACGTCGTCGGATTGGTCACGCGCAGGCGCGTCGTAGGCAATGGCGTTCATGGGCCTGTCCTATCGTTAGCAGCGATCAAAATTCGCGATTCTCAGGGGAGAGACGCGTTGTCAGCGGTTAGACGTACGGACATAGATTAGTGTCAGATTAAATTTTTCCAAGTCGCTTCTGCGTGAGCCGGCTGCTTTTTAGCGACTTGCGGCGGTCGTGGCCCGGACTTGCGCGCGTTCAGCGCCCGGCCTAGCTACCCTCTCGTTATGGCCCTCACCCTCTACGATACCGCCGCGCGCGCGAAGCGCCCGTTCGAGCCCGCCGATCCTGAGCGGGTGACCATGTATGTCTGCGGGCCGACGGTTTACGACCATGCTCATATCGGCAATTTCCGCGCGGCGGTCGTTTTCGATCTTTTATTTCGGACATTACGTCGCGCCTATGGGCCTGAGGCCGTTATATATGCCCGTAACTTCACTGATATTGACGACAAGATCATTGCCGCATCGGCCGCGTCGGGCGAGCCGATCAAGGCGCTGACCGACAGATACGCCGCGATCTACAAGGCCGAAACCGCGGCGCTGAACGTGCTGACGCCAACGGTGGAGCCGCGGGCCACGGGCCATATCGAAGACATGACGGCGCTGATCGACCGTCTTTTCGCCGCCGGCGCGGCCTATGCTGCGGAAGGCCATGTCCTTTTCTCGGTGTCGGCGTTCGAGGGCTATGGAGCGCTTTCCGGCGCAGACCAGGAGGAAATTCGCGCCGGGGCCAGGGTCGACGTTGCGCCCTATAAGCGCGATGCGACCGATTTCGTGCTCTGGAAGCCGTCAAAGGCGGGCGAGCCCGGCTGGCCCGCGCCGAAGGCGTGGGGCGTTGACGGCGAGGGGCGGCCCGGATGGCACCTTGAATGCTCGGCCATGATCGCCCGGGTTCTGGGAGAGACCATCGACATCCATGGCGGCGGCCAGGATCTGCGGTTTCCGCACCATGAAAATGAATGCGCGCAATCCGCCTGCGCCAACGGCGCGCCGCTTGCGCGATATTGGGTGCACAACGGGTTTCTGCGCATGGGCGCCGGCAAGATGTCGAAGTCGGAAGGCAACGTCGTCCTGCCCCGCGATCTCCTGCAACGCTGGCCCGGGGAGGCGCTGCGTTGGGCGCTCTTGTCCGCCCATTACCGTCAGCCCCTTGACTGGTCGGATGATCTCATCGCGCAGTCGAAACGCCAGCTCGACAAGTTTTATCGGTTGTTCCTGGAGACGCCGGTCGAGGTGAACGGGGCCGCGCCGCCGGCCGGCGTCATTGAAGCGATCGAAGATGATTTGAACACGCCTGCGGCATTCGCTGCGCTGCACGACGCGCGCGATCGCGCGATGGCGTCCGAAGGCGCCGAGAGGGCGCAGATCGCCGCCTCGCTGCGCGCCGCGGGCGATCTGCTGGGGTTCTTTCATTCGTCTGCGGAGGATTGGTTCAAAGGCGCGCCGGAAGAGGGCGGCCTATCCGCCGAAGCAATTGACGCGCGCGTGAAGGAGCGCGCAGCGGCCCGTAACGCGAAGGATTTTGCGCGCGCGGACGCCATTCGCGATGAGCTGGCCGCGGCGGGCGTCGTCATTGAAGACGGCCCTGACGGCGCGACGTGGCGTCGCGGCTGACCCAAGCGCCGCCCTTGGCGCACGGTTGCGCGGCCATTATCTGAGGCTTTGATGCTAAGCGATATCTACACCGAAGCCCTTTTGGAGGCGGCGACGAGCCTGCCGCCGTCATCGCGTCTCGCTGCGCCCGACGCGACGGCGACGCGGGTCAGCCGGGTGTGCGGGTCGGAAGTCTCGCTTGACCTCGCCTTCGACGGCGAGCGGATCAGCGACATCGCCGTCAGGGCGAAGGCGTGCGCCCTCGGACAGGCGGCGGCCGGTCTCTTCACGGCGCAGGCGATCGGCGCGTCTTTTGAAGAGGTGCTCCGCGTCCGCGACGAGATGCAGCGTATGCTGAGAAATGGCGGCGCGCCGCCGACCGATGCGCGCTGGGCGAGCCTAAAGGCGCTTCAGCCGATAACGGCATATCCGCAACGGCACGCCTCTACGTTGCTCGTGTTTCAGGCCGCCGCCGACTGCGTTGAAGGCGCAATGGCTGGCGGACCTCAAGACGGGGCGGAGCCCAGGGATTGAGGCGCCTTGTCGAGCGCGCGCCGATTCTTTGCGAATACTGGCATGCTCGTTCGGATATCGCATGCGTTCGGCGCGTCGCGGCGTCTTCGACCACTTTAGTCCTGTAGATCAAATCGGCGCTTTATCACGTTAAGAGCGACTAGCCGTGTTGAAATTCACGTGAGTTTTCCAACGAAGCGTAAGGTTGATCTTGAATTTCCTTCGCGGCGCCACCAGAGTCGTACCCGCAAGACAAGACCTAGATTCTCCCCCTTGGGTCCCTTGCTGTTCAGGCCGCTCGCGCTTCTCTCTCCCCCTTTGAGCGCGGGCGGCCGTTCATGATCGGCAAGCGGCGCCTTCAACTGAACTATTCGGAACAGTGATAATCCGGCGATCGAAGCGTCCGGCGAGGGACGTCTCTGGAGCTGGGCGCAGCGAATGTAAGGCGCCTGGTCCTCTTTAGCCTGCGAAATCAATGGCCTAGAGCCGTTGACCTGGATCGCATCGAATGCAAATGGCGTTAGGAAGCTGACTGAAAGTCCTATCATTCCGGACGCCGAGAATGCCGATCTCTCTGAAAAAACTGCATTTTCTATCCGTCCGGAACGCCAGCAAGCGGTGCACGGAGGAAGCGGCCCTTAATGGGCTAGGCGTTTGACCCGGATCTAATGGCCCGCACGAACCCCAGCCGGCTTTTTGCACGGCTTAACAGCTTGCCCCGGATATGGTTCCGGGTTCGCAATGATGTCGAGGCCAAAAAGTGGCTCGGCATGCTGGAGCGGGCGGCCGATCCGAAAACGCGGCTGCGCTATCGCAATTCAAGCCGCCAACCGCGATCCAGTTGCAACTAAGTCCGTCATCACGTCGAACGGGGCGCAAGCGCCGCCGCGTCGATTGTGTCCGCCGCCTCTTCGGTGAGCCATTCCTTGAACGCCTGCACCGCCTTGACGCGGGCCTTCGAGGCGGGATGCACGACATAATAGGCGAAACGCGAGGGCGTCGATCGGTCAAAAGGCACCACAAGCCGTCCGGCTTCGAGATCTGCGAGCGCGAGCGCTGACTTGGCGAGGGCGACGCCGCGGCCGGCGACCGCCGCTTCGATGACAAGACTCGACTGATTGAACTTAGGCCCGCGCGTTCCGTCGACGTCCTCGACGCCGGCGGCTTTCAGCCACATGGGCCAGGTTGGCGCGCTGTCGTCCTTGTCCGGGCTGCCGTCGTGCAGGAGCGTGAACCGGGCGAGGTCCTGCGGCGCGGCGAGGGGCGCGTCCGCCGACAGCAGCCGTGGGCTGCAGACCGGCAGGATCGTCTCCTCCATCAGCTTTTCCAAAGCGAGGCCGTCATATCCGCCGGGCCCGTACCGGATGGCGAGGTCGACATCATCTACGGCGAAATCCACAAGATTCATGTCCGCCGATACCCAGACCTCGTAGTCCGGGTGGCGCTCCTGAAAGCCGTCGAGACGCGGCACCAGCCATTTTGCGGCGATCGAGGGGGCGACGGAGACATTGAGACGCTTGGCGTCTCCCGGCGCGGCAAGCGCGCGCGAGGCCTCCTCCAGCTTGTCGAACGCCGCGCGCAGGGCCGGCAATGCGCTTTGCGCATTGTCGGTGAGGAACAGCGCGCGCTTCGAACGCCGGAACACCCGCGCGTCGATGAACTCCTCAAGCGTCTTGATCTGCTGGCTTACGGCCCCGGGCGTTACCCGCAGTTCCTCAGCTGCTTTAGTAAAACTAAGGTGTCGCGCAGCCGATTCGAAGGCTCGGAGCGCATTCAGGGGCGGAAGCGTCTTCATCTCTGCTAATGCGCTGCGTCGTCGCGTGACGAGGCTGGTTGCCGACTAGGTCGCGGGTAGCAACCTGAAATATTGAGGTAATTAGAAGCCTCAACGCACGGAGTCGTGATGTCGCTCCAGCGCTTTGATGTCGCCAAGTGCCTCATAGGAATAGCTCTTCTCTGCTTTGACGGAAAATTTCTGCATTTTCTCGCTTCGCTATAGTTCATAGCTTTTCTCCGTTGTCGAGGGCCGCGCGCCGATTGTCGACGGCAGGGAGGATCAGCCATGGCCGAGCTTTTTCCGGCGTTCCACAAGCTTAGGGGCGCCCGCATCGTCATTATTGGCGGCGGCGACCTCGCGGCGCGAAAGGCGCGGCTCGTCCATGGCGAGGGCGCCGATCTCCGCATTATCTGGCCGTGCTTTGCGCCGGACCTCTGGGCTGAATGGTCGGAACGCGCCGCGCTGATTGACCGGCCGCCCGAGGCGGGCGACTTCGTAGGCGCCGCCCTCGTATTCGTGGCGATCGAGGATGAAGCGGAGGCCCGGCGCATCGGCGCGATGGCGCGCGCCGCGGGCGTTCCGACAAACGTCGTCGACGTTCCGGATGCGTCTGATTTCTATACGCCATCAATTATCGACCGCGGCGAGGTCGTCGTTGCGGTGTCGACCGCAGGCGCGGCGCCGGTGCTGGGCCGACGCCTCCGCGCGAAAGTCGAGGCGCTCCTGCCGGCCCGCGTCGGCGATCTCGCGGCGTTCGCGAAGTCCTTCCGGGCGTCCGTCGCCGCCAAAATCGCGCCGGACGGCCGCCGCGCCTTCTGGGAGCGGGTTTTTGACGGCGACATTGCCGCTGCCTTCCTTTCAGGCGACGAAGCGGGCGCGCGCGAGAAGATGCTCGCCGCGGTTAATGCGCCGTCCAAAGACGATGCGCGGCGCGGCGTCGTCCACATCGTGGGCGCAGGGCCCGGCGACCCGGAGCTACTGACGCTGCGCGCCTTGCGACTTATACAGAATGCGGACGTTATTCTGTACGACCGGCTCGTGGGCGAGGAGGTCCTTGCGCTCGCCCGGCGCGACGCGGACCGGGTTTTTGTCGGCAAGGCGAAGGCAGACCACGCCGTGCCGCAGGAAGACATTGAAGAGATGATGATCTCGCTTGCGCGCGAGGGAAAAATGGTCGTGCGCCTCAAGGGCGGGGACCCGTTCGTTTTCGGGCGCGGCGGCGAGGAATTGGAGACGCTGCGCGCCGCCGGCGTCGACGCGCATGTGACGCCGGGCGTCACGGCCGCAACCGGATGCGCGGCGAGCGCGGGCCTGCCGCTAACCCACAGAAACCACGCCCAGGCCGTCACCTTCGTCACCGGCCACGCCAAGGGCGACGCTGATCCTGATCTCGACTGGGCGAGCCTCGCCGCCCTCGATCAGACGCTCGTTGTCTATATGGGGGTCGGCAAGGCGCGCGCGATTTCTGAGCGTCTGAATTCCAGCGGTCTCGACCCCGCGACGCCCGCCGCCGTCATCGAAAATGGAACGCTGCCGGACGAAAAAATCCTTGTGGGAACGGCCGCGTCATTGCCCGACCTCGTCTGTGCGGGCGGCGTCAAGGGGCCGGCGCTCCTCGTCATCGGCGAGACGGCGGCGTTCGCCGCGCCGCGCGCGGTCGGTTTCGTCGCTGAGGAAAGGATGACGGCGTGAAAGCGGTGACGGCGAACCTCCTGGCCGACGGCCGCGTCGTCTATCTCGGGGTGGGGGACGGCTTTGTCGAGCGTCTCCGCGACGCGGCGCGATTCGAAGACGCCGCCGCCAAGGACGCGCTTGCGCGGACGCTCGCCCGCGGCGCCGAAATCGCCGGCGCCTATCTTATCGACGTCGCCGAGGACGGCGCGCCGGCGGGGCGTGAGGCCTGGAAAGAGTCGATTCGTAACGCCGGGCCGACCGTGCGGCCTGATCTCGGCAAGCAAGCGGCGCCGGACGGCGGCGCAACCTCCGTAGGGGAACGATAGCCGCCATGTACCGCTATGACGAATTTGATGCGGCGATCGTCCGCGATCGCGTCGCTCAGTTCAAAGGGCAAGTGGCGCGCCGTCTTTCCGGCGAGCTGACCGAAGACCAGTTCAAGCCCCTGCGGCTCATGAATGGCCTCTATCTGCAACTGCACGCTTACATGCTGCGCGTGGCGATCCCTTACGGCGTTCTCTCATCGCGGCAACTGCGCCGGCTGGCGCGCATCGCGCGGACCTATGACAAGGGCTATGGCCATATCACCACGCGGCAGAACATTCAGTTCAACTGGCCGTCTCTCGTCGATGCGCCGAAAATTCTCGACGAACTCGCCGAGGTCGAGATGCACGCCATCCAGACGTCGGGCAACTGCATCCGCAATGTGACGACCGACCAGTACGCCGGCGCCGCCGCCGACGAAATCGAAGACCCGCGCGTCTGGTGCGAAGTCATTCGTCAGTGGTCGACGTTTCATCCGGAGTTTTCATTCCTGCCGCGCAAATTCAAGATCGCCGTGACGGCGGCGGCGACGGACCGCGCCGCCGTGCGCGTTCACGATATCGGCTTGCGCCTGCATGAACGCGACGGCGAGGCCGGCTTCGAGGTGCTGGTCGGCGGCGGACTCGGCCGCACGCCCCATATCGGCGCAGTCGTGCGCGACTTTCTGCCCAAGGAGCATCTGCTTTCGTATCTTGAGGCGATCTTGCGCGTCTACAATCTCGAAGGGCGTCGCGATAACAAGTACAAGGCGCGGATAAAGATCCTCGTCAACGCGCTTGGCGTTGAGGCGTTCCGGGAAAAAGTCGAGGCCGAATGGGCGACGCTGCGCCGGGATGCGGTCGATCTGCCGCCCGAGGAAGTCGATCGCATTAACGCCTATTTCGCGCCGCCGGCGTTCGAGGCGCTGGCGGCCGAAGATCTGGCGGATGAAGATGGCGACGTCGCGCGCTTCGCCGAAGCGAACGCGGCGTTTCGCGCCTGGCGCGACGCGAACACGGCCGCCCACAAGGCGCCTGGCTATCGCATCGTCAACGTGTCGCTGAAAGACCCGGACATTCCGCCTGGTGACATTACCGACGCGCAGATGGAGGTCGTCGCAGACCTCGCCGAACGGTTTTCGTTTGACGAGGCGCGCGCGACCCATGAGCAGAACCTCGTCCTGCCGCATGTGCGTCTTCGGGATCTGCCGGACGTGTGGCGCGCGCTCGACGCCGCCGGCCTTGCAACGCCGAATATCGAGAAGGCGAGCGATATCATCGCCTGCCCGGGGCTCGACTATTGCAGTCTCGCCAACGCCCGATCGATCCCGCTCGCCCAGCGCATCGGCTCCGACCTCGCCGCCCATGGCGACGAACAGGATATCGGCGATCTGAAGATAAAGATCTCAGGCTGCATCAACGCCTGCGGGCATCACCATGTGGGGCATATCGGGATTCTCGGCGTCGATAAGAAGGGCGAGGAATTCTACCAGATCCTGCTCGGGGGGTCGGCGTCGGACGACGCCAGCCTCGCCGCTATCCAGGGGCGCGCCCTCTCCGCGGACGAGACCGTGGCGGCGGTGCGCCGGCTTATCGATCTTTACAAGGAGCGGCGCGCGGCGCCCGAGGAACGGTTCCTCGACGCTTTCCGCCGCCTCGGCGATGCGCCCTTCAAGGAGGCGATCTATGGCGTTCATTAGACTTGACGCCGGAAGCGGCGCCGCCGCGTGCGAAGATATCGAATTGCGCATCGTTTCGCCGGACGATAACGCGGCGCCGTCGGTTGATGCGGCCGCCGACGCCTCGCAAGCGCCCGCGGTAACCGCGCTCGCCCTTGAAAACGACGTTGACGTCCGCGGCCTCGCCGGCCGCCTTGGAGGGGTCGACGCCATTATCCTGAACTTCCCGGCGTTCACGGACGGTCGCGCGTATTCACAAGCGCGCGTCCTGAGGGAGCAATTAGGGTTTTCCGGGGATATCATTGCTAAAGGCGATATCGGACGCGATCAGGCGCTGTTCATGGCGCGCGTCGGCGTCACGGTTGTGGAGGCAGATGATGCGGCGCTGGAAGGAATAGTGGACGCGGTGCGGGAGTTTTCCTGTTTCTACCAGGGCGCGGCCGACGACGCCGAACCGGTCTGGCGCCTGAGGGCGCGCGCCGCCGGCAAGAGTCCGAGGCGCGCCGTGGCCGCGTAGGAGAAAAGGGGGGCGGGTTTTTGGGTAATTCGTAGACGGAACAGGAAATATGCCACAGCTTGCGCTCAAAGAGGACCCAGCGACCCGCGTCGATCCGCTGTCGCCGGATGCGGGGGCGGAAGACATCTGTCTTGACCTCAATGCGCGCGCGCGCTCGTTCGACGCCCTGGCGACCGGCGAAGGGCTTGACCGGCGCGTGGCCTCGACCCGAGAGGCGATCCGCATCGCCGTTGAGTCTTTTGCGGACCGAATCGCGCTCGTTTCGTCGTTCGGCGCCGAATCGGCGGCGCTGTTGCGGCTTGTCGCGGACGTCGCGCCCGACCTGCCCGTCATTTTCCTCGATACGGGCAAGCACTTCGCCCAGACCCTGACCTATCGCAAGAAGACGGCGTCGTCGTTCGGCCTCACAAACGTTATTGATGTTCATCCGGACAAGGATGATATCGTCGCGCGCGATCCCAATGGAGATCTCTGGCGGCGCGACGCGGACGCGTGCTGCGCGGCGCGCAAGGTCCGCCCCCTGGCGGACGCGCTTCAGGGATTTGACGCCTGGATCACGGGGCGGAAGCAATTTCAGGGGGGCTTGCGCGCGGCGCTGCCGACCTTCGAGGCGGCGAACGGCAAGGTGAAGGTCAACCCCTTGAGCCAATGGTCCGCGGATGAGATCGCCGCCTACGCCGAGCGGGAAAACTTGCCCGCGCATCCGCTTGTGGCGCAAGGCTTTGCGTCGATCGGCTGCTGGCCCTGCACCAAGCCCGTCGCGCCCGGCGAGGGCTCGCGCTCCGGCCGGTGGCGCGGCGCGGAAAAAACCGAGTGCGGCATCCATCAGATTTAGACAACGCGCGCAATTCGTCGGCGGACTAAAGCGCTACATTTGTTGTTTCCGCGCGTCGTGTGACGGCCGATGGTACGAGACTATTTTGCGGTTTCTGCGCCGGCGAACCCGCGCTAACTAGACTTTGGCCAGAAACGCCTTAATTGCGCGCACGACCTCCGGCTCCGTCAGCATGGGCGCATGGCCGACATCTTCCGCCTCCACATAGTCGAAGCCGGGGCGCGCCTCGCGCATGCGCTCGACGATATCCGTAGACAGAAGGTCGCTGATTGCGCCGCGCACGAGAAGCGTCGGGACCTTGGCGAGCGCGGCCCAGCCTGGCGCAAGCGCCGGGGCTGGCCCAAGCTCGGCCAACGCCTTCGAAATGCCCGGGTCGTAATCAAGCTTCCACCGCCCGCCGTCGATCTCGCGGAACGTTCGCCGCGTAAACGCGTCCCAAAAAGCGTCATCAGCATGGGGAAAGGCGACATCATTGATGGCGCGGACCGCGGCCTTCGCCTCCTCAAAGGTCATTTCCGTTGGGGCGTCCGGACGCGCGGCCATGTATTCCATGATCCGTGCGATTCCTTCCGGCGCGAGTTCCGGGCCGACATCGTTGATGATCGCCGCGCGGATGCGCGCCGCGGCGGTTTCCGCCACGAGCATAGTGGTGATGCCGCCGAGCGACGTGCCGATGAAGATCGCGCTTGTCGCGTTTAGCGATTCAAGAACCGCAAGCACGTCGTCGCGATACTGCGCCGGATGGTACGTCTTGTAGTCCGCATAGGACGATCGCGCGCGCCCGCGCAGGGAAAGGGCGATCACGTCGAACCCGAGCGCGGCGACAATCGGCGCGACGCCGTCGAAATCGCGCTCGTTTCGGGTCAGGCCGGGCAGGCAGATGACGAGACCCTTTGGCTCGCCTGTCGGCGCATACCGGCGCCCGTGCAGGCGCGCGCCGTCTGAAACCTCAAAAAACGCGTCTTTCGGCATCGAGGCGGTCATGGCGTCTGTTTACCTCTTGTCGTTGCGGCCGCGCGCCGCCGCATGGTCTATTGTCAGGGATTTCGAAAGATGGCGAGTGTCTTGTGACGACGTCCCGTAGCGACTTGATCCGAAAGGCCCAGGCTCTTCACGCCGCCGGGCGGCCTATGCAGGCGGCTGACGCCATTGCCGCCGCGATTGAACACGCGCCGGACGATCCAATCCTCTACCACAACCTCGCCGCGACGCTTGGCGACGCCGGGCGCCAGGCGGCCGCCGTCGAAGCCTTGGAGACCGGTTTTAGGAAAGGCCTCGATGCGCCGGAGAGCCTTCTTGTCTACGCGCGCGCTCTTGCGGGCGACCATCGATACGACGACGCCGCCGTGGCCTATGAACGGCTCCTCAAGCGGACTCCGCTTGATGAGACAGCGCATCGCGAACGCGCCCAGCTGGTTTGGATGCGTACGAATGATCGGACGCTTGCATTCAGCGCCCTAGATGCGGCGATCGATAGGAATCCGAATGCGTTCAATCTGCATGTGTTGCGCGCGCAGCTGCACGGTCAGGCTGAGGACTCAGAGCGGGAATACGCGCTTTTGAATGCGGCGATCGATCGATTTGGACCCCAGCCGCTTCTTGATTATGCCGCGTCGAAGGCCGCGCTTGCATGCGGCGATGCGGAGGCGGGCGTGCGCCATAGCGAGCGGCTTGTGCGCGCCGCGCCGAACGAGGAACAGGCGCAGGCGGCCCATTGCGCGGCGCTGATCGCGTCAGGCGAGCTTAAGGGGGCGCAGGATGTACTGTCCGGCCTCAGAACATCATTCCCGGAAAATCAGTACTATATCGCGCTGCAGGCGACGATCTGGCGCGTCGCCGGCGATGACCGCCGACACGAACTCATGGACTATGACGCGTTTGTGTTCAGGGCGCGTTTGGAGGCGCCGGCCGGCTGGTCCAGCCTTGATGCGTATCTGGACGATTTTGTTGATGCGCTCGACGCGCGACACGCATTCAAGACCCATCCTTTCTTTCAATCGGTGCGGCGCGGCAGCCAGATTTCGTCAATCACCGGGGCGGACAACCCGGCGATGCGCGCGTTTCCGGAGGCGATCGAAGGTCCGAAAAGGACTTTTCTTGAAGCGTTGGGTCGCGGCGACGACCCAATGCGCGCGCGTAATCACGGCGATGGCCGCCTGCTGGGCGCCTGGTCAGTGCTGCTGCCGCCGAACGGTTTTCACGTCAATCACGTGCATCCCGAAGGCTGGATCTCCACGGCCTGTCATTTGCGTTTCGACGCTGAACCTGAAGACGATCCCCATGCGGGCTGGCTCAAGTTCGGCGAGCCCGGAATTCTCACGCCGACCCCATTGCCGCCGGAGAGATTTGTCGCTCCGGAGCGCGGCGTTCTTGTTATGTTTCCGTCCTACATGTGGCATGGCGTTGTCGCCTTCACAGCCGGCCGGGATCGGTTGACGGTGGCGGGCGACATCGCGCCGAGCGGGGCTTGAAGAAATCTGAGGGCCTCATCGAGCCGCCGTCCGCTCGGCCATCCGCGCGCGCGGAAATCTGAATGACCCTCCTCGATTTCAGGCGAAACCGGTTCGCGCGGGCGGTCGGCGCCGACTGTCGGAATGCAACGAAGGTCGGTTACCCTTCTTCGCCTTGCGGGTCGTCGGCAATCTCGCCGCCGGCTCAAAGGCGGATTTTCCCCTGTTTGGCGCCGCTTCAGATTAGCGGGATTCTCCGTCAATTCGGGCCGCGGCTGAGCTGTTTGCGCCGCAAACCTTGCCGGTCCGACCGTCAGAAACAGACTTGCCTTTGCGCAGCAAGGCTGAACGAGCCCGCCCTACGCGTCGCAGTTAACTGGCCGTTAAGGTAGGTTAAGGGGGCGTGAATAAATTTGTGTTCGTTAAGCCACAGTCGTGACGAGAGTGTGACACGGCCCCCCTTGATTTATTGACGATTGAGCAATGCGGCCCCTAGCGTCCGATCAGCTGGCCGTTAACGCTGGTGATCGCTTACCTCAATGGGATGGGGGGGCGAGCCGTCTCTAGCTTTCGTGTGACGGCCAATTCGTTCAATCGGAGGGATAGAATTATGTCGACCAAGCGTCTTTCCAGGCGTTTTTTGCGCACGGCGCTGATGTCGGGGGTCGCCGCGGCCGTCGCTGCGCCTGCTTTCGCGCAGGATGAGGACCCCGAAGACACGATCATCGTCACGGGGTCGCGCCTTAACCAAGCCAACCTAACGTCTTCCAGCCCGGTCTTTCAGGTCGACGCTGGCGAGGTCGACACCCGCGGTACGGCGCGGATCGAGGACCTTATCAACATCTTGCCGCAGGTCATTCCGGCGCAGGGCTCCGGCCTCGCCAACGGCGCGTCGGGCACCTCCTCGCTCGACCTTCGCGGCCTTGGCGCGACGCGAACCCTTGTCCTGTTGGACGGCAAGCGTCTTCCGTTTGGTTCGCCGCAGTTCTCGCCGGTCAACCTTGACCTCATTCCGGCGCAGCTTGTCGAGCGGGTCGACGTGGTGACCGGCGGCGGTTCGGCCGTTTACGGTTCGGACGCTGTTTCGGGCGTTGTGAACTTCATCACCCGGAAGGACTTCGAGGGCATCGAAATCGATGGCCAGGTTGGCTTCTTCCAGGATGGCAATGGCAATGACTTCGCCAACGAACTGCTTGGGAATTTCGGCATTGATCAGCCGGGTGCGCAACTCGACGGCCGCGGCGTCAACATTTCCGCTTTGTTCGGCGCGAACACCGCCGATGGCCGCGGCAATGTGACGGCGTTCATTCAGTATCAGGATCAGAATGAGATCCGCCAAGGTGAGCGCGATTATTCCGCGTGCGCCTTCGGCACGTCATCGACTGACCCGCGTGCGGTCGGCGGCGTCACCTGCGCCGGTTCATCCACCTTCCGCCGGCTCGGCCTTTCGGACGACAATGCGGCTTTTTCGAGCGGTCTATTCCTCGCCGACGACGGATCGCTTGTTCCGTTTGACGGCAATCCGGACCAGCTCTTCAACTTTGCGCCGGATAACTTCATTCAGCGGAATAACGAGCGCTTTAACATAAGTGCGTCCGCCCGCTACGAAGTGTTCGATAATGTCGAGGCGTTCGTCGACCTCGGTTACACGACGAACGAAACCGATTCGCAGATCGCGTTTTCGGGCACGTTCTTCCGGAACTTCCAGATCAACTGCGACAACCCGTTCCTTCAAGCGGGCGTTCCTGGCGGCGGTAATGCCGCAACGGAACTGCTTGAGTGTACGCCTGCTCAGATTGCAGCGGGGGATGATGTCAACTTCGGCGGCACGTCTGGGCCGGGCTTCCGGAACGTCAATGGCGACCCGAGATCGTCGTTCATCGGCCTTCAGACCTTCCGCGCCGTCGGCGGTCTGCGCGGAACGATCGACGACAACTGGAGCTGGGAGACCTTTGGCCAGTTCTCGCGTACGACGCTGACGGATATTTCTACTGGCGACCTGAACTTCGCTCGCCTGCAGGATGCGTTCTTCGTTGTCGACAATGGCAATGGTCCTGAATGTCGTTCAGGCGCGTCGGGCTGTGTGCCAATCGACCTTTTCGGCTCCACGCTGACGGACGGCTCACAGGCTATCCCACGCGACGTCGCGATTGCTTCTCAGGGCACAGGCATTTCGGTTGGCTCGGTTGAGCAGATCGTTCTCGGCGGCACCATTGGCGGCGACACCGGTTTCGGTACGCCGTGGACCGACAACAATGTGCAGGCGCTTGTCGGCGTTGAGTATCGTCGCGACAACCTGACGAGCACGCCGGACGAGCTTTCGCAGATCCCGGGCGGTCTTGGCCTTACCGGCGTCGGCGGCGGCACGCTGCCGGTTTCTGGTGAAGTCGAAGTGGCTGAGGTCTTTGTTGAGACTCAGATTCCGCTCGTTGAAGGACGTCAGTTCTTCGAAGAGCTGTCGATTAACGGCGCGTTCCGTTTCTCGGACTACTCGACGGACGGCAATGGCGTTTCGAACTCGTTCAACGCTGAAACCTTCGCTGCGGGTCTTGCCTGGGCGCCGGTCACGGATCTTCGCTTCCGGGCGCAGTTCCAGCGTGCGATCCGTGCGCCGAACGTCATCAACCTGTTCACGGGTCAGAATACGGGCCTCTTCAATGGCACCGACCCGTGCTCCAACCTCGCGTCGAACGGCGGCGCGCCGACGGCGACCGCCGCGCAGTGCGCCAATACCGGCGTGACGCCTGCTCTGTTCGGCACGCTGCCGGACAACCCGGCCGGTCAGCTGAACCAGGTGACGGGCGGCAATCCGTTCCTCGTGGCGGAAAGCGCCGACACCTACACCTTCGGCGTCGTCTTCCAGCCGCGCTGGATTGATGGCTTCAACCTCGCCATCGACTACTACGACATCTCGATCGACGATGCGATCGGAACCGTCCCGGCGAACACGTCGCTGTCGCAGTGCTTGAACACGGGCAACCCGACGTTCTGTCAGAACGTCGTTCGTGACCAGGACGGCTCTCTATTCGCCAGCCCGGTTCCGCCGGCAGGATCAGCGTTCCAGTTCGCTGGCGTCCAGGCGACAAACGCAAATATCGCCAACATCTCCACGCGGGGTCTCGACATCAACGCGCGGTATGGCTTCGACGTTTCCGATTATGGTTCGTTGTCCTTCGACTTTGTCGGCACCTACGTGCTGGATTATACCTTCACGCCGGTTCCGGGCGTTACGGATGAACTCCAGTGCGAAGGCCTCTATCGCAGCCCATGCGAAGGCGGCCCGCTGCCTGAGTATCGTCACCGCCTTCTCACAACGTGGCAGACGCCGTGGAACATTGACGCGCTTCTCACGTGGCGCCACATCGGCAGCACCCAGTTCGAAGAGGCTGCGGTTGGCGGTTCGGCATCCGCCGGCGGCGCGTTCCTAACCACCGGCAACATCCTCGATGACTTCCTGGATGCCGCAAACTACGTCGATCTGGCGCTGCGGTGGCAGGTTAAGGAGAACTTCTCCATGCGCGCCGGCGTCAACAACATCCTCGGCCGCGATCCGGAGCTCTCCACCGAAGCCGGTACGGCCCCGGGTAATGGCGACACCTTCCCGCAGTTCTACGATCCTGCGGGCCGGTTCATCTTCGTCGGCTTCAACTGGAGCCTCTAAGCGAAGCGACAGTCTTAATCTGAC
This sequence comes from Parvularculaceae bacterium, assembly GCA_028284065.1. GTDB lineage: Bacteria > Pseudomonadota > Alphaproteobacteria > Caulobacterales > Parvularculaceae > MED-G105. The sequence continues at coordinate 14,768 of JANQSJ010000013.1, read as the reverse complement.
GACTACGCGCCGCGGACTTCGGTCCGCGGCGTTTTTTTATGCCTAGCGTTCGCGACGCAGTGCTCCGGTAACTCCGACGGCGCGCAGCGGTTGGGGGTTCGCGCCTCCAAGTCCCTCGGCCCGATGCGTCTTCACAGCCCAACTGCGACGGAATAGCCTCGGCCGACAATTGCGGATCGAGGTGATTCACCTAAAGCGTTTCCAGGCTAGGTGCGCGCGGTTGGCCGTTCGGGAACGCGCGAAAACAATCGCCTGAAGCGACGTCCCGATTTCAATTGAAGCGACGACGCTTTACGTCGGTCCCGCCCGAATAGGAGTTTGAAATGGCTGTAGTTCAATCCCGCATGCAGAGCATCGGCGCCGCATTATTGGCTTCGATCGCTGGCTTTGGATGCTCAGCCTCGGCCGCTGCGGACCGGATGATCGACGATCTGCTGTCGTGCCGGTCGATAGAGGAAGAAGACGCGCGGCTTCGGTGCTATGATTCAATGGCGTCCACGCTGCTGCAGTCCCGCGAGGGCGCTGCGGCGAGTGCGGAGAGCGTCATCGCTCAAGGCGCGGACGTCGACCTCGGAATTGCCGCCCGCCGCGAGGGTCCAGCGGACGCACGCGTCGAGGTCGCGCCAGACGAGGCCGGGCCGACGCGATCTTCTGAAGAGGCAAGCGAATTTGGCGCGGATGATCTTCGCGCGCGCGCGCCGCGGGAGAAAAAGAGCGAAGAGGACCGGGTGTTGGTCGCGGGCATTGTTGAGCTGGCGACGAACCGGCGCGGCAAGTACCTTGTCGTGCTCGACAACGGCCAGATTTGGAGGCAATTGAGCGCGGACAGCAATTCGCTCTTGGCGCCCAGAGATTTGACCGACGTAACCGCAAAGATCAGGCGCAAGTCGATGGGCAGCCACATTTTGTCTATCTCGACCGGACGGCGTTCTATCCGTGTAGAGAGAATTAAATAGACGCGAGGCGATTTGCACGGGATCGCCGGGCGCATGAGCGTATGCGCCTCGCTCAGGCGCCGCCCTGGAAGTCCGCCACCGCCTCGAAAACGATCTCAATGAACCTTCGTTCATCGTCGCTGATTTCCGGACGCCAAATATCAAAGAGCAGAATGATCCGCTCTACGGATGACTCGTTCCACGCCTCGTGCTCAATAGAATCGTCAAAGATCAGGATTTCGCCTTCACGCCAGCTTTTCGTCTGCGAGCCCACGCGGATCGCGCAGTTTTCCGCGATTGCGATTGGGAGATGGCAGACGAGGCGCGTATTAATAAGCCCGTGATGGGGCGGTATCCGAGCGCCCGGCGTCAGCCGGGAGAATAGCGCGATTGGCGATAGGGTTCGTACGGAAGGCTGTGGCGCATGCAAGAGCGCCTCAAGGGTGCGCGGAAACCTCTTAACGACGGCATCATTCGGCAGCCCATCCTTATAAAGATGAATTGCGCCCCAATCGAGATTGCCTGTAAGCGCGCTTTGCGTTGCCGCGGGGCTGCTGTGCGTAGCCGGCACGTATGGCTCAAAGGCGTTGTTCTGATCCCCGAGAAACGCAAATAGCTCTTCGCGGATCGCTGGCGCCGCCTCCAGCACCTTGCTCGTCCAGCCAAACGTGGCGGCGTCGTAAAACTCGATCTGCGGCAGGTCCGGGAAGTAGAATTTTTCAGGCTGCTGAAAGTAAAGCTGACGTTGGCCAAAGAGAAGATCTATCGCCCGCCCCGCCCGGGAGTGATGGCCGTCGGCGCTCGCGTGCGCCCGTTCGCGTTCAATATCGATCAGTCTGGAGCGTAAGTACCGCTCCATCGATCCGGAAATCCTGGCGAGCAAGGAACGCGCCGCCCTAATCCGCTCGACTTGCGCGTTCGATAGGGCGGTATCCGGCGGCGCGGCATTTACTGCCCGCGCAATAATGGTCGCAGCCTCCGCCTGCTTCCCATCGCTCAGAAGCCCTTCGGCGGCTTCCAGGAGAGATATCCACTCCGCGTTCTGCTGATCGGGGTTATCCATTTGATTGACCTGACCGGACGTGGCGACGGCGCTTGCGCTGGCTACCGATGTCTCGATAGCCCCCTCCAATTGATGCAAAGGATCGCTGACATGGTCAAACCCGCCGCTTGAATGGCTTCATTCGGACATTTGTGCGACGACGTGGAGCTCAAACCACAAGAATTGGAAGATTGTTCTTCACTGAACTCTCAATTTGGCGGAGTGGATCGAAATTCGTCAAATAGGTGCGAAAATATTTTACCGTGGCCCTTTGCGAAAAATTATTAGCGAGGATACAACTGTTCCCTCAAGCGCGACGGCCAGTATCCACGAAGGGGCATCGACTATGAGAGTTTCGTTGACGTTAGCGGCGATCGGTTTTGGTCTCACCGCCTGCGCCGCCACGACGGACGACAAACCGAAGATTACCGCGTATTCGGAGGGGCCGCCCGAGGCGGTCGCAGTCGCGGCCGTTGAGGGCGAGGTCACCGACCAGAATGCCGATGCAAGCGACAGCAATCGGAAGATCTGTAAGCGCCAGATCGTGACCGGGACGCGTTTCGCTCGGATGCGCTGCTTCACGGTGGCGGAATGGCAGGAACAGCAGCGCGCCGGTCGCGAGGGGCTGGAGATGGTTCAGCAACGCGCGCTGAATGGCGACGTCCGGCCAGGCGGCTGAAGTCTCGCGCAGAATCCAGCTTCCGCATAAGCTGGAGCGTGAAGCGAGCGGCTGCGTCCGGTACTGAATTGGACCGGATGCAGTCAGTGCTTGCGGCGTCGGCCGTCAAGCCGCCGCCTGGTAAGTGACGGCGAGCGTCGCAGCGCAATTTTTACGAAAAATGGATTGGGCGGCTGTGTTTCCCGGCCGCCCTTATTATTTTGTGCGGCCTCCCGCAATTGTCTGGCGGTGAACGGCTCGTTTCCGCAAAAGGAAGAGGGCTGCCGCAAAGGCGACTTTCGCCCTTTCGGCGACCAAAAGTTTGGGGGCGAATGTCGCCGGAGTCGTGACTCGGAAACGCGCGACAACAAACGCCTCAGGCAACGCAGCGACTCCGATTAAGGCGACGCCGCTCTGGCGGCCGCGACGCCCCAAACAGGCGGCGGCTAAAGTCGCCAGGTCTTCTGCAGCGGCGCCTGCTCCGCGGCGACGTTTTCCTCCTCAATCGTGACGTTCATGCTGAACGATCGACGCTCGCCTTTCGTTTTGAAGGGATAAACGCAATGAAACATATAGGACGGAAAGATCCAGAAATCGCCGATCCGCGGCTTCACCATAAAGTTGCATACGGAGTAATGCACATCCGTTCCGTGGGCGAATTGTAGGTGCCCATGGCTTGGATGGTGGTCCTGGTAATCTTCCGCCCACTCTGCCTCAATGCCCTCAGGAAGCATCAGATATCCGACACAGGAAAGCGCGCACTGAGTGTGGATGTGCAGGGGGTTGTACTCGTTTTCAAATTGGCGAATGAACCAGCCGGACATGACGTCGAGCGTGAACTTCTTCTCTGTGTGGTCGTATTCCCCGAAATTACATCGGGTGCGCGCCCTCACGTGATACTCTATCAGCATCTGGCCGAGGCCGCGCGCAGCGAGATTGATGAGGTTCTGGTCGAACCGCAGTTCCTGGCTGACCTTTCCAACAAGATTGTCGGAATGATCCTCGAGCCGATCGCTCATGGCGCCGTTTAGCGCATCCACCAGCTCAGGCGGCATCCGGTAATAGCCGAGCATCGGGCCGAAGGGCGTGAAGAACTCTTTTCCCTCCTTCGGCGTGTATATGGAAGACATAGTTCGGCGCCCTTCGATTGCGCCTCGGTGAGCGGGCGCGGTCCGAAGGCAGTTATTACGCCCTTTTATCACTGTCGCAAAATGGATGCTTAGCTCGTCGCGACGACGCACCTCATTCGCACTCAGGGCGCGTTGCTCTGCAATAATCGCCCTCGCCGCCCGGCTTTCGCCGACCGGGCGTGAGGGTGACCGGCTTACGGCGTTCCTGCGCTGAACATATCCCGGTTCGTTCGCCACAGCGCATCAGTGCCGCGATCGCTGTGGGCGCCGGGCGAAAAAGTCGCCAACCCGATGACCATTGCTTGCGGGCGACGGCGAGTCGCTTAGCTGAGCGCCGCCTCTCCATCCAGCACCGCCGCGGCGGCATGGACGGCCGATGCGATCCTGAGGCTCGCCTGGATTTGCTCCGTAGACAGACCGGCCTTGCGCACCACCTTCTCATGAGCGTCGAGGCACATGCCGCAGCCATTGACCGCGGACGCGGCGAGGGACCAGAGTTCGAAATCAACCTTGTCGACGCCTGGATTGCCGATAACGTTCATCCGCAGTTTTGCGGGCAGCGTTGCGTATTCCTCGGCCGACATGAGGTGCGTCGCCCGGTAATAGACATTGTTCATGCCCATGATCGCCGCCGCCGACTTCGCCGCCTGCAGCGCTTCGCCGGAGAGTTTCTCGGCCGCGTCTGCGGCGATCTCGCGGATAACTTCGGCATTGCGCGAGGCCAGCGCGGAGGCGAGGAACGCGCCCCATTTCTGCTGGTCCGTAAGCGACGTTTCGCTCGCCAGCGAGCCGAGATTGAGCCTGATGTCTTTCGCATAGTCCGGAATGCGGTCGCGCAGCGCGTCGATGCCCATGGACGTCCTCACTTGGTTGAGTAGCGTTTTATTTGCCAAACCGGGTTGCGGCGAAAGTGGATCGCGCGTTTCGCGCAGCAACCCGAGCAATCAGCGCCGGTGAGCCGTCTGCGTCAATCGCTTCGAATGCGCACCGGCGTCAGGAGGTGACGCGGCCGCGCGGGGGAGAGCGGCGGCCGCGTCCGGGCGCCGTTTTGGTCGGCGCGCCGATTTGTAGGCGTATGCCTCGCCGACGTTAAAGCGTGTCGCCGCCGACAGGGCGGTTACACGGGCAGAGTTCATCCGTCTGCAGACCGTCAAGGACGCGCAGCGTATCCTGCGGGTTGCGGCCGACATTCAGGTTGTTGACGTAAACGTGCTGAATGACGTTGTGCGGATCGACGACGAAGGTCGCGCGGTAAGCGACGCCTTCCGGCGAGCGAATGCCGAGCCCGTCGATCAGCGCGCCGGTCGTGTCGGCGAACTGCCAGGCCGGATGCTTGTCCAGATCGGCGTGGTCGCGCCGCCAGGCGAGCTTAACGAATTCATTGTCGCTCGAGCCGCCGAGCACAATGGCGTCGCGGTCCTCGAACTCCTTCGCAAGGCGTCCGAACTCGGCGATTTCCGTCGGGCACACGAACGTAAAATCCTTCGGGTAGAAATAGATGACCTTCCACTTGCCGGGGAAGCTCTCCTGGCTGAGCGGTTCGAACGCCGATTCGCCGCCTTCTTCGTGCGCGTTGAAGCCGGGCTTTACGCCGACCACTTCAAAATCCGGCAGCTTGTCGCCAACGCCGAGCATAGCATTTCTCCTGTTTGCAAACGTCCCTGGTGCGGGCGTCTTCCCGAGCGGCCGATTGTTCCGCTGCGCCGCGCGACCGCCCTCTCGCGTGCTATTTACTTCGCCCGTTCGCGCAATCAAATAGATAATAAGTCGCCCCCCTATCGAGCGGGTCGATAAGTCCTCCGGCCGATGACGCCCGCCTTCGCCGCTACGCGCTTGAAGGCGGCGTAAACGGCCAGCGGAACAACAACGCAGCGATGAGACACCCGCCATGACCCCCTTGCCGACTATCCGACAACTGCAGTTCTTCACCGCGCTCGTTCGCCGACAGTCATTTTCGAAAGCCGCGGAGGATTGCCTCGTGTCGCAGTCGACCCTGTCATCCGCGATCAAGGAGCTCGAGGCGCTCTTGCGCCAGCAGCTTGTCGATCGCTCAACGCGCTCGTTCGCGCTTACGCCGGCAGGGGAGGAGGCGTCCGTCCGCGCGGCCCAGTTGCTCGCGATCGCTGAGGACATTGTGCGCAGCGCCGACGCCCAGCGGCCGCTGGAGGGCCCGTTCCGGCTCGGCGTCATTCCGACGATCGCGCCTTTTGTGCTGCCCGCCGCGGCGCCCGCCCTGCGCGCGGCGCATCCGAAGCTGGAGCTTTACCTGCGCGAGGACCTTACGGCGAAGCTTGTTGACCTTCTGGCTTCCGGCCAGCTCGACGCGGTGATTCTGGCGCTGCCTTATGATCTGCCCGGGATGGAGACGCGCGATGTGGGCAGCGACCCGTTCGTTTTCGCCGCGGCGCCGGGCCATCCTCTGCTGGACGTGGATGAGGTGGTCCTCGACGCCCTCAATGACGCGCCGCTGTTGTTGCTGGAGGACGGCCACTGTCTGCGCGACCACGCGCTCGACGCCTGCAAGCTTCAGGATCCTGAAGCGGCCGCCTATGGCGCGACGAGCCTTTTCACCCTCGCCCAGATGGTTCAGTCAGGCCTCGGCGCGACGCTCCTGCCCGAGATGGCGGTGCGCGCCGGCTTCGCTGAGGCGTCAGGGCTTGAGACGCGGCCACTCGCCGCGCCGACGCCGGCGCGGCGTATCGGCCTCGTTTGGCGCAAGGGGTCCGGCCGCGGGGAGGAGGCGGCGCTGATCGCTGACGCGGTGGCGGACGCCATGGCGGGCGATCGATGACCTAACAGGCCATTCGCCGAATATCGCGTCTGTAAGGGGTTTCGTCGCAATCCTTGCGCGCATGGCGCCCCCGCGCTGGCCGATTTTACCCGTTCGTCGCGTAATTGCCTCACTATGGCGCGACCTCGCCTTATTTCCTGACGCTGCGCGCCCCATTTGAAGATCACTCTCGTCGCTGTCGGAATTCTCCGACACGGAAACTCTGGGGAGAGGTCGCCATGAACGGAACTGAAATGCTCGCCGCCTTTATCGGGATTTATATGGGGCTCGTCTCGACGATCGCCCTTTCCAGCCTCGTGACGCTGAAGAAGTTTCGATTCTAGGAACTCCCGTCGCCGAGCGGCCCCGAAGGGAGACGGGGCTGAGACGCAGCGACTGGAGCGCGAACAGTCGTAACGGCGCGCCGTTGACCCGAGGGCCGGCGGCGCGTCTGCGAATTGGCGCGACGCGACCCCGATGGGCCATCATCATGTCCTTTACGGATCACGTCATTTATGGCGCGGCTGCGCTAAAATCGCCGGCGCAGCTCAATCCGCCAGGTGCGGCCGAAAGGATCGAGGATGTCCTCCTGAAATGAAAGGGGCGTCGCGCCAGCTTCGTCCGTCACCTGTACTTTGTCGTCAAAGACGTTGCGTACGGTGAACGATAGCCGGGTTTCCTCCAGGAAGGGCAAAACGTTCAGAATACGGTCTGAATAGTTGAACTCATAGGTGACGCGCGCATTCGTGAGAAAAAGGTCGGAAAACCGCAAAGGGCCGTCGGGTGAGTCAACCTCGGTGGCGGTCTGATAGGTGACGCCGAGAAACGCGCCGAGCCCATTGTTCCAGCGGTACATAGAGGCGTCCACAAGATGGCGGGGGGAGCCGCCAAGCCTGCCGGACGCCGACCCGTTGAGAAAGTCGAACGCGGGAAGGCCTTCCGCGATCGTCACTTCGTCCTGCAGGTTCCACCGATGATAGGCGCCGATCCGTATGCGCCCGGGACGGCCGCTTCGGCGGCGTTTCGTGCGACCGGTCTGACGAACGCGGCGACGCTTTAGACGCTTCGACCAATTGACGCCCGACCGCAACTCCTGGCGGCGCGTTTCCGCGGCCACCACGGGGCGCCGATCGAACGAGACGAGCGCGCCTGTCGCATCGCGCAACACGCGGTCTGGGAACGCCTCTTCGAATTCCTCCGTCAAGAGAGGAAATACGCGCGTCTCATTCTCAATGCGCGAGCGGGTGTAATCCACATTGAAGCGAAGTTCGACGTCCTCGATCGGGTCAAGTTGCAGTCCAACCTTGATGACGCGCCGGTCGTCCGTGACAAGGTCCGGATTGCCGCCGTCAATCGTGTCGATAAACGTGTCCGCGCCGGCGGCGAAATCGAAGACGCGCACGGCGGGGGTGATAATGGTCGGATCGCCGACCGCGCCTAGGGATGGCGCGCCTTCCTCCACGGTGGTCGAAGCTATGATCCGGAACTTTTCGACGGGCTTCCAGGTCAGGCCATATCCGTAGGTCAGGAGCGTTCCAAAGTCGGAAAGGTCCTCCACTTCGATGTTGCCGTTGAGCGTCACGTCGCCCGGGATGGGGCCCGGCGCAATGATCGGCGCGTCGATGCTAAAGCGTCCGGAGATCGTATCCCTAGACGCGTCAGCGCCGATGCGCCCGCCCGCCTCGTCGATCGTCACCTCCTGGCGTTCGTTTGAATAGCCGACCTGGCCGGTGACGGCGAGGGAGCCGGCTGACAGGTCTTTCAGTTTCGAGTTGACGACGAAGTCGATGTCCGCGACGCGCCGCTCCGAAGAGGTGCTCCGTAAGGAGAGAGCCGGCGCGCCGCCGGCTCCGTCGACGTTGAACTCCGTCTCCGTATCCACATCAACGACATTGTAATTGGCGGTCAAATTCCATGTCGTCGGCGCAAGCGCGCTGACAAGGGAAAAGCCAAGGTTCAGATCATCGGTTCGCCGAAGCTGGTCGAGCGGCCCGGCCGGTTCGGCTGGCGAGGTCTCGCTTTCATCCGTTCCCAGAAAGTCATCGTCGGTCGTACGCTGGAACGAGCCGCTCAAGGTCGCCGCCGCGTCCCACATAACGCCGCGTCCCGCGCTAAATCCGACGCTCCAATTGTCGCGTTCCGCGAGGAGCGTTCGAAGCTCTCCGACGGAGGGGTCGCCCGCAAAAACGACATCGCGTTCCGACTCCAGGATTGGCGGTCGGAACCCGCCCTCCGCGTCGAGGCTTAGTCTGGTGTCGCCGTCGACAAAAAGGCGCTGGCCGGACCCTTCTATGGCGGTGGAGCCGCCTTCTTCCGGCGCCTCTGCGGCCCCTTCGAGCGCGTTGACGGTGATATTCGGCTTCAGAATGAAATTGATGACCCTTTGGTCGGCGGAGAACCCATAAGAAAGCGACGCCTCTTCAGGCAGCACCTCGACGCGCGCCAACGCCTCGACGGGGTAGCGGCCGATCTCCCGGAAGCCGGAAATACGCCGCCCGTTCAGCAGCACGACGGGCGGGCCCTCGCTGCGCCCTCGCCCGGAAGACGTTTCGGCGAGAATTTCTTCAAGGAGTTCTCCGAGCGTGCTTACCCCATAGGCGGCGATGTCCTCTTCGGTGAGGGTCAGCTCAGGTTCAATCGCGCTCAAGGAGCGCCCGCGCACCCGGCGGCCTTGGACAACGACAACGTCGGAAACGCCTTCCGGGTCCGCCTCGATCGGGTCGGTCGTCTGGGCCGCCCCCGGCGTTGGCGCACGCCAGGCGCCGAGCAGGGCAAGCGCAATCAGGACGGCGCGGCCCCGCGTCGGGCTGTGTGCGTTGGAGGTCATGATGATGGCCTCATCCGGCAAGATATGCTCAGGTCATTGAACGCGCAGCGAGCCGCCTGTCCGGCGCTAGAAGTCCACCTCGACGCGATACATTGACACTGTGAACTCCAAAGCGGACGGCTCTTCTGACGCCGGCGCGAGATCGAACGCCATCTGCGCGAATGTCGCCGGCCCGAATGAGCCGCGCGCGTTGCGGCCGTTGCCCGTCGCTTCGAATGGAATGCCCCTGTCGTCGAAGTCGAGGAGGCCGTTGTCGTTGTCGTCATGGAACGCGATCGCTGCGTACGTCCCGGCCGGGATGTCGTCTAACGTCACAACAGCGCCATTCTTCGCCGGCGTCCGCGCCGAACTAACGCAAGTGTGCGGCTCGTTCGCGTACCTCGCCCTTGTCTGCTCCTCCGTGCAGACGCTCACGAAGAGCGTTCCCTTTTCGGGCTCGACATTCACAAAGGTGAGCTGTAGCGGCCGGCCAGGTGCGCCAGCGCCCAGATTGCCCTCCTCATCGCTCGCGGACGCCCCGCCTTCCAAACCGCAGGCCAAAGCGAAGATGGCGAATAGGGCCGAGCACTGAAGGGTTGAAAAGTTCATCCGTCTCATGGTTTGACGCCTTCCGATTTTCGCTTCGCGACGGCTTTTTCCCGGCCGCGGACAACGTCGGAGAGTGGCCAGTTTCGATGACCGGACAAGAACAAATGAAGGAACGGTTTCACGGAATCAGCAAATGGCGGGCCGCGACCGTTCATTGGACACGAACGGTCGCCCTTGATTTCGCGAGGCGTTTTCAAGTCATCCATGATCGCTGGCTGTTGGCTTTCGTTCTGGGGGTTGGCGGCGCGTTGATCGGCCCGTACGGCAGTTTTTTCACGCTCGAATTTTGGCCGCGCGCGATCTACTGGCAGGCGGTTGTCCTTGGCAGCTTCGCTAACTGGCGTCTGATCGAAGCGGCGGTGGAGCGGATTGTCGGGGAGCAGTCTTACATTGCGAAGCGCGTCGTCGTGACGGCGCCCTTCGCGATCTTGAATTCGACCTACATTTTTGGCGTGCACGCTGTGATGGCGTGGCTCCAGAACGCCGAAATGCGCGTTGGCTGGCCCATGCTCATCGTCAGCCACCTCAAACTTTCGATCCTGGTCGTGTTGCCGGCGATCATCATCGTCCGGCGCATGCGCGGAGAACTGGAATCAAAAGTAGGCGGCGACGCGATCGTGTTCCTGACGGAAAAGCTCCCGGGGCGTCTTCGTGGACAAAAGCCGTACGCGCTCGCCGCGGAGGGGCACTATGTGCGCGTCCATACGCCGATTGGCGATGAACTCATTACGATGCGGTTCGAGGATGCGCTTGCGGCGGTTGTCGGGATTGACGGCGTCCAGACGCATCGATCCTGGTGGGTGGCCACGGCCGCGGTCGATGAGGTCCGCCGCACCGGGTCCGCATATGAGGCGGTCCTGGACTCGGGGCTAACCGTGCCGGTCGGGAGGCGGCGTCGATCGGACGTATCGAAGGCGTTGCAGCAACGCCGCGCTGACGACCAATAGCTCGCTGCGATGACGGGCCTGTGGATTTCCGGTGACGATCCATCGGTTGTGGCGCAAACGATGCGCGCCCGCCGATCCAACTGGCCTCGCGGCCCGATCGCTCGTCACGCGCCCCGGGCGGGACGCGGCATGATCGCTTGGTCGCGTCCGGCGTTGTTCATTCTCGGCCAGGAGTCGCCGGCGGCGCTCTAAACTTCCCCGCCCGCCTTTAATGGCGCATGGCGGATCGGCGCGATCTCGCCGCTCTCGGACATCAGGATTGCGATGGGCCTGGTCGCTTCGAACTGGGTAAGGACGATCATCACGGTCACGGTGATCGGCACGGCGAGGAGCGCGCCTGCGAAGCCCCAGACGGCGCTCCACACGCCGAGCGACAGAAGGATAATCAGTGGGCTGAGATTAAGGCTCTTGCCAATAAGCCGCGGTTCAATGACGGAGCTCATGGTCTGCTCCGCCGCGACAAGAAGGCCGAGGGCGAGCGCTGCGGTCTGAAGTCCGCCGCCCTCCGGCTGCACCAGCGAAAACAGGACAGGCAGCGCATTGGCGACGATCGGCCCGACGATTGGGATATAGTTCAAAAGAAAGATCAGCAGCGCCCAGAAGCCGGCGAAGTCTACCCCCACGAGCGTCAGGATGCCGAAGCTAACCGTCGCGGTGACGAGATTCGTCAGCGTTTTTACGGTGATATACTGGCGCACCATGGCGCCGATCTCGGAGATCGTCTCGTTCACCGCGGCCTTGCGCTCAGGGTCTTCGCTGATGAGTTCGATCTTGCGGAAGAACCGCCCTCGCTCCAGCAGCATAAAGACCGTATAAAGAAAGATTGTGACGGAATTCGACGCGAGCGAGCGCGCCGACGCCCCGATATCGACGATGATGGGCTGAATAAGTTCGAGTCCTTGGGCCCTGATTTCCTCAACCCCGCCGCGAAAGTCGTCGGGGATGACGCCATAGGCCATAAGCCATTCGATGCTGCCGCTGGAAAGCTCGCGCAGCGCATTTTCATATTGCGGCCAGGCGGCGGCAAACGCGTCGACGTTTTCGCCGACAATTTCAATAAAGAGGATGGTCACCGAGACGATAAGCGCGAAGGCGAGCGCGTAGGCGACGATGGCTGGCAGATAGCGGCCGATGACGGGCGTGCGCCGCATCAATTCTTTCAGCGTAAAGATGAGGAAGCAGGCGAAACCCGCGACGATCGCCGGGATCAAAATGCCGCGCGCCACATGGCCGAAATAGATGAGGAGCCCGGCCGTCGCGACGAAGAAGAAGACCCGGCCGGCCCCGGAAACGGTCGTTTTTGACGCTTCGGCGTCAACGGGCGCCCGACTTGCGGTCTCCTCCCCGGACATGGACGGCTCCTTGACAGCTTTGCGGATTGAACTTGGCTAGGCTGGTTCGCCCCGCCGCGCCACTTTGCGCCGGGCTGAGCTGGCGCAGGCGCCCGCCGCAGCTTTTTGATTCCGGCCGCGGTTCGGTTACGACGTCGTCGCCATGGTCACGATCGAAATTCCCTGGCGCGCGCCGGACGCGGCGTTCGCGCCATTTGCGGACGGCCGCCCCTTCGCCGCGCTCCTGCGGCCGGGCGCCGAGGCGCGCGATGGGGAATGGGCCATTCTCGCCGCAGGGCCGAAACGCACGCTTGAGCTGCGCGGCGGCGTCGCGATTGTCGACGGCGCGCCGGTCGACGATGGCGCATTCGACATCGCGCGGGAATGGCTCGCCGCTTTAAAGCCGCCGCCGTATAATGACGAAGTGCTCGCGCCGCCGTTTCGGTCCGGCCTTCTCGGCTTTATCGGCTATGAGGCGGCGCGGGCGCTCGAGCCGTCGCTCGACTTGCCCCGCACGCCCTATGGGCTGCCGGACATGGCGCTCGGGCTCTATGATCGGTCTGCGGCGTTTCATTTGCCGAGCCGGCGGGCGTTCGTCTCCGCGCCGGACGCCTCCGAGGCGGCGCGTTTCGCAGAGTCTCTGGGCGACGTGGCTCCGGCCATCGATCCCGACCTTTGCGATCAACTGGATGCGCCCGGCGACGCGGGCGGCAGGTCCCGCTTTGAGGCCGCGGTCGCCGACGCAATCGAACGCATTCTTGACGGCGCCTTCTACCAGGCGAATCTGTCGCGCCGGCCGACCCTCGATGTCGCCGACGACGTTTGTCCCTTCAGCCTGTTCCGCGCGATTGCGGCGCGGAGCGACGCGCCGCATCTCGCTTTTCTACAGTATACGGAGGGTATTGTCCTGTCGGCGTCGCCGGAGCGTTTCTTCAAGGTTTGGCCCGACGGCGCCGACCTCATGATCGCTGCGGAGCCGATCAAGGGAACGCGGCCGCGGGGGATAACCGCTACTGAGGATGCGCGCCTCGCCGAAGAGCTGTCCGCCGATCCTAAGGATCGGGCCGAGAATGTGATGATTGCGGATCTCTTGCGGAATGATCTTTCGCGCGTCTGCGAAGACTGGTCGGTGCATGAGGACTTTATCTGCCGGCGCGTCAGCTTTCGAACGGTGCACCATCTGGTCTCGCGCATTTCCGGACGTTTGCGCTCCGGTCTCGGCGCGGTCGACGCGCTGCGCGCGCTGTTCCCGTGCGGGTCGATCACCGGCGCGCCGAAGATCGCCGCCATGGCCGCGATCGCCACATATGAAGGCGAGGGGCGCGGCCCCTATTGCGGGGCGATCGGCTATATGGACGCGGGCGGCGCGGCGGACTTCTCCGTGGCGATCCGCACCGCCATCATCGACGGACGGTCGGGCGTCCTCTCGGCGCCGGTCGGATGCGGCGTCACGCTGCGCTCGTCGCCCGCGCGCGAATACGACGAAAGCCGGGACAAACTCCGCTGGCTGTTCCCGTCGTCCTTCGGGACCGCCGGCAGATGATACTCGTCATCGATAACTATGATTCCTTCGTGCACAATCTTGCGCGGTACCTGCGGGAGGAAGGCGCGGCCATCCGTGTCGCGCGCAACGATGCGGCGACGCCGGAGGATGCGCTCGACGCGCGTGTGCGCGGCCTCGTCCTGTCGCCGGGGCCGGGCAGGCCCGCCGATGCAGGCGTATGCGGGCCCATGCTTGCGCGACTGGCGACGGCGCGTCCCGGGCTGCCCGTTTTCGGCGTTTGTCTTGGCCACCAGTGCCTCGTCGAAGCGGACGGCGGCGTCACGGCGCGCGCGGCGCGCCCGTTGCATGGCGAGGCGAGCCGCATCGACCATGACGGGGAGGGAATATTCGCCGGCGCGCCCGCTCCCATGCAGGCCGGCAGGTATCATTCCCTGATCTCGGCCTTGCCGTCCCAAGGCGGCGCTCTCGTCGCTTGCGCGTTGAGCGATAATGGCGAGTTGATGGGCGTCCGGCACCGGACGCGCCCGCTGCACGGCGTTCAATTCCATCCTGAATCGCTGCTGACGCCGGACGGGCGCGAGCTTGTGAGGAACTTTCTATCCCTATGCGGAGATAATGCGTGAGCGAGCCAATCGATCTCGTCTGGCGCAACGGGCGACTTACGCCGGCCGCCGAAGCAGTTTCGGCCTGGGATCGCGGCTTTACCCTCGGCGACGGCGCGTTCGAGACCATGCGCGTTGAGGCCGGCGCGCCGGTCTTCTGGGCGGAACATCTCGCGCGTCTATCGCGCGGACTGGCGTATCTCGGGATACCGTCCCCCGATCGCCTCGAAGGTGCGAAAGCGGGCGTCTTCGAGTTGGCGCGCGCCGCTGATCTGCAGAAGTCGCGGGGCGTCGCCCGCCTGACGGTGACGCGCGGGCAAGGTGGGAGAGGCCTCGCCGCGGCGCCGGACGCTGAACCGACCGCGGTTGTAACGCTCTCGCGCGCGCCGCGGGACGAGGATGGGCCGCTGCAGCTTATTGAGTTCCGCGATGCG
>JANQSJ010000011.1 GCA_028284065.1 Parvularculaceae bacterium | reverse complement strand
GCCTTCGGCGCGCTTCGACATCGAGGCCATTTGATAGACAAAGACGTTGCATCTCGGTCAGCGACATTCTGTGCCGACCTGGAGCGAGAAGCGGAGGATAGTCATATTTGGTGCCGCCCGGCACACCACCCTCAGATTGCAATACATTATGCTTACTACTCCGTAACGTATCATCCTGGGTACGGCAAGTGCAATATCGCCATGGACTCGACATGAGAACAAAAGAGGAATATAGAACAAAGAATGAACAAATATGGAGGCGATGATGGATACTGAAATGGCGCGCGATATGGCGGGGCTCACCATGTTGGTGGCGATCGTGGCGGTGGCGCAGGTCTGCGGGTTCGCCTTCGGCTGAACGGCCGACTGGGCGCGCTGGTTTTCCGCAGGATGTCGCGCGGCGGCCTTCGACTCTGATAGAGGCGAGATGGATTGCGTTGAGGGTGTCGGCCCCCGCGCCGCGCTCGGGCCGGCCAGTCCGCCGTCTGGCGGCTGAATTGGCGCGCACGACGCTTGGATCGGCCAGGCGCAAGCGTCGAGGCGCAAGGGCTCGCTGGCGATCGGCGACGCGAGGGAGTGCGGAAAAGGAGGCCGTCGCCGTGTTCGTGCATTTGCATACCCATTCCGCCTATTCGCTTTCCGAGGGCGCGATCCCCGTCAGCCGGCTCGTCGACCTGTGCCGCGCGCACGGCGCGCCCGCGGTCGCGGTGACGGATACGAACAATCTGTTCGGCGCGCTTGAGGCGTCGGAGGTGCTGTCGGCTGCGGGCGTGCAGCCAATCCCGGGAACGCAGCAGTCGATTGCCTGGGGCGGCGCGGAGGAGGGGGCGCCGGGCGCCGCGCGCCCGCCGCATCTCGTTTTGCTCGCCCAGAACGAGGTCGGGTTCGCCAATCTTATGCGGCTGTCGAGCCGGGCGTTTCTTTCCTCGCGCCGCGAAGACGGGCCATGCGCCGATCTCGCTTGGGTCGAGGCGGCGAGCGACGGGGTCATCTGCCTGACCGGCGGCTATGACGGCCCTGTTGATTGCCTGGCCCGGGACGCCAGGGAGGCCGAGGCGGCGGCAATATTGGAGCGCCTCGCGGCGGCGTTTCCTGACAGGCTTTATGTTGAGCTGCAGCGGCATTCGGGCCGGGCGACCGGCCGCTGCGAGGCTTTCCTGCTCGATGAGGCGTATCGGCGCGGTCTGCCGATCGTGGCGACCAACGAGCCTTTTTTTCCGACGGCTGATGACTTCGACGCCCATGACGCGCTCCTGTGCATAGCCGACGGCGCCTATGTGCATCAGGACGATCGCCGACGGGTGACGCCGGCGCATTACTTCAAGTCTTCGGACGAAATGGCTGCGGCGTTTTCCGACTTGCCGGAAGCGCTGGAGACGACCCTGGAAGTCGCGCGGCGATGCGCCTTCCGACCGCGCACCCGCGGGCCGATCCTGCCGCGTTTCGCCGGCGCCGCCGACGATGCGGACGCCGCTGAGGCCGCTGAACTGCGCCGACAGGCGGAGGATGGCCTGACGGCGCGGCTCGGCGAAGTTGAGGCGGCCGCGCCCGCGGAGGACTACTGGTCGCGCCTTCGCATGGAGCTCGACATTATCGAGCGGATGGGTTTTCCGGGCTATTTCCTGATTGTCTCGGACTTCATCAAATGGGCGAAGGCCGAGGGCGTCCCGGTCGGGCCGGGCCGCGGGTCGGGCGCGGGCTCGCTTGTCGCCTGGTCGCTGACGATCACCGATCTCGATCCCTTGCGGTTCGGTCTTCTGTTTGAGCGCTTCTTGAATCCTGAACGCGTCTCGATGCCGGATTTTGACATCGACTTTTGTCAGGACCGCCGTGACGAGGTCATACGCTATGTGCGCGACAAGTATGGCCGTGATCGCGTCGCCCAAATCATCACTTTCGGCAAGCTGCAGGCGCGCGCCGTTCTGCGCGACGTCGGGCGCGTCATCGGGATGCCCTTCGGCCAGGTCGACCGACTGTGCAAGCTGGTGCCGAACAATCCGGCGAACCCCGTCACCCTCGCCGAAGCGCTCGAGATCGAGCCGCGCCTGAAAGAGGAGCGCGGCCGCGAGGCGGTCGTCGACGCGCTGATTACGAACGCGCTGAAGCTTGAAGGGCTCTACCGGCACGCCTCGACGCACGCGGCGGGCGTCGTCATCGGCGACCGGCCGCTCGATGAATTGACGCCGCTCTATCTTGATCCGCGCGCGGACATGCCGGCGACCCAGTACAATATGAAATGGGTCGAGCCCGCAGGCCTCGTAAAGTTCGATTTTCTCGGCCTCAAGACCCTCACCGTTATCGAGAAGGCCGCCGCCTTCATCCGTGAACGTCGTTCCGACTTCGACATCGGCAAGATACCGCTCGACGATGCGCCTACTTATGAAATGCTCGGCGAGGGCGCGGCCACCGGGGTCTTCCAGCTGGAAAGCGCCGGCATGCGCGCCACCCTGCGCGGCATGAAGCCTGACTGCCTCGAAGATATCATCGCGCTCATCTCGCTTTATCGGCCGGGGCCGATGGAGAACATCCCGACCTATATCGAGCGCAAATGGGGGCGCGCGGCCGTTGATTATCCGCACCCGTCGCTTGAGCCGATCCTGAAGGAGACATACGGCGTCATCATCTATCAGGAGCAGGTGATGCAGATCGCTCAGGTGCTGTCCGGGTACAGCCTTGGCGAGGCGGACCTTTTGCGCCGGGCGATGGGCAAGAAGAAAAAAGAGGAGATGGACAAGCAGCGCAAGAGATTCGTCGACGGCGCGCAGGCGAACGGCGTCGCGCCCGGCAAGGCGTCCTCGATTTTCGATCTTGTCCAGAAATTCGCCGGATACGGATTTAACAAGTCGCACGCCGCCGCCTATGGCTGGATCGCGTATCAGACGGCCTATCTGAAGGCGAATTTCCCGGCGGAGTTCCTCGCCGCCTCGATGTCGCTCGACCGGACGAACACCGACAAGCTCGCGACCTTCGTCAAGGAGGCGCGGCGCTGCGGCGTCGAGGTGTCGGCGCCGGACGTCAATGCGTCGTTCGCTGACTTTTCGGTTGCGGATGGCGCGATCCGGTACGGGCTCGCCGCCGTCAAGGGCGTCGGCGAGGCGGCGATTGACGCGATCGTCGACGCGCGCCGGAAGGAAGGGGCGTTCTCGGACGTATTCGACCTCGCCGAGCGCGCGCCGCTGAAAGGACTTGGAAAACGCTCGCTTGAGAGCCTCGCCCGGGCGGGGGCGTTCGATTCCCTGAAGCTTGACCGGGCGGCGGTTCTCGCCAACGCAGACCTTCTGGTTCGTTACTCCGCGCGGGTCGAAGAGGAGCGTAGCGACGCGCAGGTCGGCCTCTTCGATGCGGGCGGGCCCGCCGGCGGCCTTGCGCGGCCGGCGCTCGCCGCGGCCGACGCCCGTCCCGCAGGCGATGTCCTGAACGAGGAGCGGGCCGCACTCGGGTTCTTTTTTAGCGGCCAT
This sequence comes from Parvularculaceae bacterium, assembly GCA_028284065.1. Classification (GTDB taxonomy): domain Bacteria; phylum Pseudomonadota; class Alphaproteobacteria; order Caulobacterales; family Parvularculaceae; genus MED-G105. The sequence goes on along the minus strand of JANQSJ010000011.1, from coordinate 722,767 downwards.
CCCATAGACGAATACGCCGCCGAGCTTGAGCGGCTCGGCGCGGCGAGCCTCGCCGACGCGATGGCGGCGGGTCGCGACGGCCGCGCCGAGGTCGATGTGGGCGCAGTCATCAAGGGCGTGCGCGTGCGCCGCTCAAAGTCCGGCCGGCCGTTCGCCTGGGTGGAATGCTCTGACCCGTCGGGGGACTTTGAGGCGACCGCGTTTTCCGACGTGCTGGAGCGATCGCGCGACCTGCTGGAGGCGGGTTCGATCGTGCTGATGCGCGTCGCGGCGGAGGAGCGCGACGGCGAAGTGCGCCTTACCTGCGAGGGACTAAGGGCGCTCGACCTCGCCGCCGCCGCCGAGGCGCGCAGATTGAGGGTGCGGATCGCCTCGCCTGAGACGCTAGAAGGGCTCCGCCGACGTCTTGACGCCATCAAGGGGGCTGCCGGCAAGGATGGCGGCGATGTGCATGTGATTGCGCCGCTCGCCGCGCCGGATCCTGCGCCAGACGCCGCCGCGAATGCGGCGGCGGGCGAGGCGGCGTTCGTCGAACTGCGCATTAAGACCAAGGTGCTGTGCGCCCCGTCGACGCGCAGCGCCGTGCGCGCCGTAGACGGCGTCCTGGACGTTGAAATCATTTGAGGATTGGTCATTTTGCGGCCGCGCGCCCGGCGTCAGAGCCAGGCCGGCGCAGACGGCCTTGAAATTCCGCCCTTGCGGGCGTAGACGCGGGCCATCACTCACGCGCCGACGATCTTCGGTGCCGTTTCCGAGCCGTCGCCTCCTGGCGGCGTTTAGGGGCGGGCGAACGCGGCGCGGCGGAAAAACCGAAGGAGTCCCGCAACATGGCGTTGCCTGAATTTTCTATGCGCCAGCTTCTGGAGGCTGGCGTCCACTTTGGCCATCAAACCCATCGCTGGAATCCGAAGATGAAGCCCTACATCTTCGGCGACCGCAATGGCGTTCATATCGTCGATCTGTCGCAGACCGTGCCGCTCCTGCACCAGGCGCTCGTCCGGGTCCGGGATGTGGTCGCGCGCGGCGGCCGCGTTCTCTTCGTCGGCACCAAGCGTCAGGCGCAGGCGCCGGTCTCAGAGGCCGCGTCGCGCTGCGCCCAGTACTACATGAATGTGCGCTGGCTCGGCGGCACGCTGACCAATTGGGAAACTATCTCGAATTCGATCCGGCGCCTGAAGGAGCTGGAGGAAACGCTCGATAGCGGCGGCAAAGGCCTTACCAAGAAAGAACAATTGATGCTGTCGCGCGAGAAGGAAAAGCTCGACGCATCGCTCGGCGGCATTCGCGATCTTGGCGGCCTGCCGGACCTTCTTTTTGTCATCGACGTGAAAAAAGAGGCGATCGCCATCAAGGAAGCGAAGAAGCTTGGCATTCCCGTCGTCGCAGTCGTCGACACGAATTGCGATCCCGACGGCGTCGATATCGTTATTCCGGGCAATGACGACGCGTCGCGCGCCATCGCGCTTTACTGCAACCTTGTCGCCGATGCGGTGATTGACGGGATTTCGGCGAGCGAAGCGTCTCTCGGCGTCGACGTGGGCGCGCTTGAAGAGGCGCCGGTTGAGCCGGCGCTCGCGGAAGCCCCCGCTGCGCCTGCGCCCGCCGAAGCGGCGGAGCCTGAAGCGGCGGCTGGCGAGGCTGCGCCCGACGCGACGCCCGCGCCGGCGACCGCCTGACGAGGCGCTCGGCGACCAAGCATCATCGGACTTGCGCGAAATCGCGCGGGAAGACACGGGGCTTGCAATGGGGCCGCGACGCCGCGGCCTGGAGTTTCGCCGCCCCTCAATGGCTCCGGGCTGGAATCTGGGCGGTCTGAACTCTATGTGGGCTGAGAATATCTGGGTCGGGACAATTCGGCCCGTCTTATTGAATGGTTGAAAGTCGATTTGCGCGCCGCGCCTCGGGGATGCCTTGGGGTCTTGCGCGCCATCGAACCTAGAAGAAGGATCGAACATGGCCATCACGGCGCAAACGGTGAAACAACTGCGCGAAATGACCGGCGCGGGCATGATGGATTGCAAGACGGCGCTCGCCGAGACCGGCGGCGACCTAGAGGCGGCGGTCGACTGGCTGCGCAAGAAGGGCCTTGCGAAGGCCGCCAAGAAGTCGGGCCGCGCCGCGTCTGAAGGCCTCGTCGCCGTCGCGGCGGCTGACGACGGCGCGAAGGCGGTGCTGGTTGAGGTGAACTCCGAAACCGACTTTGTCGCCCGCAATGACGTCTTCCAGGGCATGGTCCGCGACATCGCCGCCGCGGCGCTCCAGACCGACGGATCGGTCGAAGCGGTGCGCGCGGCGGCCTATCCGGGCGCGGACAAGCCAATCGAGGAGCATATCGCGGAGATGGTCGGCCAGATCGGCGAGAACATGACCCTGCGCCGCGCTGCGGCCGTGTCCGTCGACGAAGGCGCCGTCGCGGCCTACGTGCACAGCCCGACTGTCGAGGGCGCCGGCAAGATCGGCGTTCTCGTCGGCCTCAAGTCCTCAGGCGACAAGGCGAAGCTCGCCGACCTCGGCCGCAAGATCGCGATGCACGTCGCCGCAACCCGGCCCCTCGCCGCGACGGTCGAAGACCTCGACCCGGCCGAACTCGAACGTGAAAAGTCGGTGCTGGCCGACCAGGCCCGCGCGTCCGGCAAGCCGGAGGAGATCATCGAAAAGATGGTCGAGGGGCGGCTGCGCAAGTTCTATGAGGAATCCGTTCTCCTGGAGCAGATTTTCGTCATCGACAATGAGACCAAGGTCGGGAAGGTCATCGCCAATGCCGAAAAAGAGGTCGGCGCGCCGGTCGCGTTCGCCGGCTATGCGCGGCTGGAGCTCGGCGAGGGCGTAGAGAAAAGCGACGACGAAGACTGACGCGTCTTATCGGCGCGTTGAGGCCGGCGGCGCGTCGAAGGCGCGTCGCACGGCCTGCGCGCAAGCGGCGGCCGCAAAAAAGCCGCGTGCGATCGCCGGCGAACCGCGCTATGCCAATCTCCGGCGTTGAGCGGCGGAGGGCGAGAACAATATGGGCGATCCAGTTCCGCAGAACGCCTCGACGCTCGCTTACAAGCGCGTGCTACTGAAGGTGTCCGGGGAAGCGCTCATGGGCGAGGGTTCCTACGGCATTGAGCAGAGCGTCGTCGCGCGCATCGCCGACGAGATCGCGGAGGCGAAAGGCCTCGGCGCGGAAATCTGCATCGTCGTCGGCGGCGGCAATATCTTCCGAGGCGTCAGCCAGGCGGCCAGCGGCATGGAGCGGGCGAGCGCTGACTATATGGGCATGCTCGCCACCGTGATGAACGCGCTGGCGCTTCAGAATGCGCTTGAGGGCATCGGCATGTTCACGCGCATCATGTCGGCCATAGAGATGACGGCGATTTGCGAGCCCTATATTCGGCGCCGCGCGGTCCGGCATATGGAGAAGGGGCGGATCGTGATTTTCGCCGCCGGCACCGGCAATCCGTACTTCACCACTGACACAGCGGCGGCGCTGCGGGCGGCTGAAATGGACTGCGACGCGCTGTTTAAGGGCACGCAGGTCGATGGCGTTTATGACGACGACCCCAAGCGGAACCCGAACGCAAAGCGGTTCGAGACGCTGACCCACCGCGACGTCATGGTGCGGGACCTCAAGGTAATGGATCAGGCGGCCATCGCCCTGACGCGCGAGAACGCCATTCCGATCATCGTATTCTCGATCAAGGAGCGGGGCGGCGTCGTCGGCGCGCTGACCGGAACCGGGCCCCACACGACAATCGTCGGCGAATAGGGCCGCGCCCCCCTGAAGGGGCCGTCAGCCGTCCGCTTTGCCGCGCGAACGGATTGCGCTCGCCCAGCAACCGCCTATTACCGGGTAAGTACGTGTTCGCGGGCTGCATGCGGCGCCGCTTCAATCAGCGCCGGCGCGACGCAGGCGGGCCGCGATTCGGACGTAAGTTCGCCGCATCCGCCGGTTTAAAAACAGATCTAGGAGACCTTCAATGAGCAGCGACGCCCTCGACCCGGGAGACCTGAAGAAGCGCATGGAGGGCGCGATCGCGGCCCTGAAAACAGAATTTTCCGGCCTGCGCACCGGACGCGCGACGACGAGCCTTGTGGAGCCGATCATGGTTGACGCCTATGGCTCGCAGATGCCGATGAACCAGGTCGGAACCGTTTCGGTGCCGGAGCCGCGTTCGATCACCATCCAGGTCTGGGACAAAGGAATGGTCGGCGCTGTGGAGAAGGCGATCCGGGACTCCGGGCTTGGCATCAATCCGGTGGTGGACGGCCAGAACGTGCGCGTGCCCGTTCCGCCGCTGACGGAGGAGCGGCGCGCCGATCTCGCCAAGGTGGCGGGCAAATACGCCGAACAGGCGAAGGTCGCCATCCGCAACGTCCGTCAGGAGGGCATGCAGGCGATCAAGAAAGCCGAAGGCTTCAGCGATGACGAGAAGAAGAAGTTATCGGAAGACGTCCAGAAGCTTACGGACGGGATGGTGAAGCTGGTCGACGAGACGCTTTCAAAAAAAGAAGCGGAGATCATGCAGGTTTAGGGTTATTAACCCGGTAAGAGTATCGTGGCGGGGAAGAACGTCTGGGCGGGTCCGCCTGAAAGACGCGCCGCGAATGAGGAGTAACAGCCGACGTGACGGCGCCGATCGCACACCGCGTGTTTCCGGAACCCGCCGGCTTAGGCGGGAGCGAGCCGACGGACGTCGGCGGCGGGCCGACGCGCGTTCGCCATGCGGCGATCATCATGGACGGCAATGGCCGTTGGGCCGCGGCGCGCGGCCTAACCCGCACGGCGGGCCATCGCGCAGGGGTTGACGCGGCGCGCCGCGCGGTGCGCGCCGCCCGCGATCTCGGGATTGGCGCGCTGACGCTTTACAGTTTCTCCACGGAGAATTGGCGTCGGCCGGCCGCGGAGGTGCGCGACCTGATGGGCCTCCTGCGGGAGTTTATCGGCGAAGACCTGCCGGAGCTGAAGGAAAGCGGCGTCAGGGTCCGCATTATCGGCGACCGCCCAAATCTTGATCTTGACTTACGCGCTCTCGTCTCCCGCGCGGAGAAAGAGACGCAAGGCAACGATCGCTTCCTGTTGCAGATTGCGTTCAATTACGGCGGGCGCGACGAGATCCTGCGCGCGGCGAAAAAACTGGCCGCGGACGCCGCGGCCGGCCGCGTCGATCCGGCGCGCGTCGGCGAAGCGGAATTCGCCGCCTATCTCGACACCGGCGACGCGCCTGATCCTGACCTTGTCATCCGCACCAGCGGCGAACTGCGGACGAGCAATTTCCTCGTCTGGCAGGCGGCGTATGCGGAGTATGTCTTCCTAGACGTTTTGTGGCCCGACTTCGGCGCGCGCGACTTGGAGACGGCGCTCGTGGAGTTCGCCCGGCGCGATCGCCGATATGGCGGCGTCGGCGCGGTCTGACGCGTCCGCTTCAGGCGGCGCGGGAGCAAGCGAGAATGCGGCCGGCGAGAGTGCGGCTGGCGCGCGCGACGCGCCGCCGACCCGCGATTCCCTGATACTCAGAGTCCTGTCGAGCCTGGCGCTCGGGCCGGCGGCGCTCATCGCGTGCTGGTTCGGCGGGCCGGCCTTCGCGGCGCTTGTCGCATTCCTCATGGTGGCGATGTGCTTTGAGTGGACGCGCATGGTGGCCGGCAAGACGTCCGGCGCCGCGTTCGTGGCGCTGGCCGGCGGCGCCGCCGGCGCGGCCGTCGCCGCCGGGCTTGGGGCCTATCCGGCCGCCTATGGCCTGGCGACGCTCGGCGGTCTCGCCGCCGCGTTGATTGCGCGCGAAAGTCGCGAAACGCGAAACTGGCTGGCGCTCGCGGGCGTCTATATCTGCGCGCCATGCGTTGCGCTCCTGTGGCTCCGCGAGGGCGTCGAAAGCGGGCGGGGGCTGACGATCCTCCTCTTCGCCGTTGTCTGGTCGGCGGATACGGGCGCCTATTTCATGGGCCGGCTTATCGGCGGTCCTAGGCTCTCGCCCGTCCTGTCGCCCGCCAAGACCTGGGCCGGCGCGGTGGGCGGCGTCATCGCCGGCGGCGCCGCCGGCGTCATCGGCGGCCGGCTCGCCTATGGGGCCGGCGACGAGGCCGCCTATCTTGCGGTGGGCGGCGCGCTGGGGCTCATCTCCATCGTCGGCGACATTGTGGAATCCGCCTTCAAACGCCGATTTGGCGTCAAGGACATCTCAGGCTTCATCCCCGGCCATGGCGGCGCGCTCGACCGGCTGGACGGCATGATCTTCGCGACCGCGGCGATCGCCCTCGTTCTCTATGGACATATCCTGCTGGCGCGGCTTTGATCCGGCCCGACGCAAAAAGGCGCTCCCGGCCATCTTCGGGGTGCCTTGAAGGAACAAGCCGGACCCATGCCATGCCGATGACGCCGCATGATGCGCCGCCCGTCGCCGCGACGGCGCCAAATTCAGGCAAGGCGGCGCCAAAGCAGGCCGCGCCGATCGCGCGAAAGATCGCCGTCCTCGGCTCCACGGGGTCGATCGGCGTCAATACGCTCGATCTCGTCGACTTTGCGTCGGCGCGCGGCGATGCGGACATCTCGATTGAGGCCCTTACCGCGCATCGAAACCTCGCGTTGCTCGTTGAGCAGGCGCGAAAGCACCGGCCGGAGTTTGTCGCCATCGGCGATGAGACCCTTGGACCCGACCTCAAGGACGCGCTCGCCGGGGAAGGCATCGAAACCGGCGCCGGACCGAGGGCCATCATGGAGGCGGCGTCGCGCGACGCGGACTGGGTGATGGCGGCGATCGTCGGGGCGGCCGGGCTTGAACCGACCTTGCGCGCCGCTGAGCGCGGCGCGGCGATCGCTCTCGCCAACAAGGAATGCCTCGTTTGCGCCGGCGATCTCCTGACAGAGGCGGTGCGCGCGGCGGGCGGCGCGCTGCTGCCCGTGGACTCAGAGCACAATGCGATTTTCCAGGTTTACGACTTTGATAGGCCGAACCGGATTTCGCGTTTGATTTTAACTGCTTCCGGCGGCCCGTTCAGAACGTGGCCGAAAGAGAAAATGGCGCGGGCGACGCCCGCTGAGGCGGTTGCGCACCCTAACTGGAGCATGGGCGCGAAGATCTCGGTCGATTCTGCGACCATGATGAACAAAGGCCTCGAACTTATTGAAGCTGCTCATATTTTTCCGACGCCGCACGAGCGCATCGAGATACTTGTGCATCCCCAGTCAGTGATTCACTCCATGGTCGAATATGTCGACGGTTCGGTTCTGGCGCAGCTTGGCGCGCCCGACATGAGGACGCCGATCGCATCGACCCTCGCCTGGCCGGACCGGATCGAAAGCCCTTCGGCGAAGCTCGACTTCGCGGAAGTGAGCGAGTTGACGTTCGAAGCGCCTGATCCGGATAGGTTTCCGTGCATCAGGCTCGCCCGGGAGGCGTTGGCGCGCGGCGGCGCCTATCCCGCCATCCTCAACGCCGCGAACGAGGTCGCGGTGGCGGCGTTCCTGGACCAGGCGCTCGATTTTGCAGGCGTCGCCACGGTCGTCGAGCTGGTTCTGGAAAAAGCTGAACGTCTGAACGCGCCAGGCCGTATCGCAAGTCTCGACGAGGCGCTGGAGGCCGACGCGACAGCGCGGCGGTTGGCTAGGGAGGCCGCCGCGGAGCGCGCCGCCTGAGCAATGCCTCAGGCCGGCCGACGGCGCCCGCGGCAAGGCGATTCTTTCCCGCCGCCTGGTCGGCGAATTGGGCGACATGTGCTATTCGCGACGCGTGCTATTCGCGACGTGTGCTTGTCGCATCGGGGCGCGTGTAAGGAGGCCAGATGTCGGTCCTTGGAGTATCGCTCGATCAGCTGCTCATATTGCCAATAGCGATCCTCGCGTTCGTCGTACTGCTGACGATTATCGTTTTCTTCCATGAGTACGGCCACTTCTCCGCCGCGCGGCTCCTCGGCGTGCGCGTTGACGTGTTTTCGATCGGCTTCGGCAAGCCGATAGCGCGCTGGATCGACCGCAAGGGCACCGAGTGGCGGATCTCGATGCTGCCCTTCGGGGGCTATGTGAAGTTTTTCGGCGATCAATCCGCCGCGTCCAATCCGAATCGCGATGTCGCCGATGACCTTGAGGAGGACGCGCGGGGGGGCGGCGAAGGCGGGCGGCCAGCGACGACCCAGTTCCCGCGGCCGGGCGACGAAGAGGAGCTCGCCGCGCACCTGACGCCGGAAGAGCGAAAAGTGTGCTTTCACTTCAAGCCGATCTGGGCGCGCGCGATTATCGTCGCGGCTGGGCCGATGGCGAACTTTATCCTGGCGACGGCGATATTCTGGGGCCTGCTCGTCACCTTCGGCGCCTATGTGGCTGCGCCGCTAATTGGCGATGTGGTCGAGGAAAGCGCTGCGGAAGCGGCGGGCTTTCAGCCGGGCGACATGATCCTCGCGGTCGACGGGCGGCGTGTGCGGCGGTTCAACGATCTGACGTTGAAGACGAGATTGTCGGCCGGCGACGAGTTGCGGTTTGAGGTTGAACGGGATGGCGAGAACATCGTCATCCTGGCGACGCCGCGCCGGCAGGAGGTCGCCGACGCTTTTGGCAATACGGTTGCGTCCGGCGTTCTCGGAATTGTCGGCGACCCGGACGCCGCCCGATTCGTGAAATATGAGCCGGCGCCTGCGCTTGGCGAAGCGGTGGGCCAGGTCTGGCGCGTCATCGCCGGAACGGTGCGGTTCCTGTCGCGTCTCGTCGTCGGCAAGGAGGACACGCGTCAGCTCGGCGGCCCGATCAAGATGGCGCAATACGCCGGCCAGTCTGCGATGTCGGGCTTTGACGCGGATATTCAGAGCTTCTTCGACCGGCTCAAGGTCAGCCTCGTGAACTTCGTGAACCTCGCGGCGGTGGTCTCCGTCTCCATCGGTTTTCTAAACTTGTTGCCAATCCCGGTTCTCGACGGGGGCCACTTGTTGTACTACGCCTATGAGGCGATAGCCGGCCAGCCATTAGGCGCGCGCGCGCAGGCGATCGGTTTTCAGCTCGGCATGGTCCTTTTGGCGTCGTTCATGATTTTTGTGACCTGGAACGACATCGCCAACCTTTTCTCGTCCATCAGCTAGGTCGGTTCGATGAGCGTATTTCTGCGGGCGGGGAAGATCGTCGTCGGCGCGCCGTTAAGGTTAACCGCGCGTCTTTCCGCGGGACTGCTGGCGGCGGCCGCGGTCCTGGCGGGCGCGGCCGCCGCGCAAAGCAGCGCGCCGCCCGCCGCGCAAGCCGGCGCGTCTTTAGGGGGGCAGGCGAGCGCCCCCGGTCAGGCGCAGGTGATTCGCGGCATCGCCGTCCAAGGCAATGAGCGAATCGAATCGCGCACGGTCGCCTCCTACCTCGTCGTTCAGCCAGGCCAGTACGCCGACCCCGAGCTTCTCGATCTCGGCGTCAAGACGCTCTTCAATACCGGTCTTTTTTCTGACGTTACGCTGACGATGAGGGACGATGGCGTTCTTCTGATCGACGTCGACGAAAACCCAATCGTCAATCGCGTAATCCTGGAAGGGAACAAACGCGTCAAAGAAGATAAGATTACGGAGGAAATTCAGCTGACCGCGCGATCCGTCTTCACGCGGTCGAAGGCGCAGTCGGACGTTCAGCGGATCATCGAAGTGTACCGGCGCACCGGTCGCTTTGCGGCGACGGTGACGCCCAAGGTGACGCCGCTGGAGCAGAACCGCGTCGACGTCATCTACGAAATCGACGAAGGCCCGAAGACGGGCGTCGCCAAGGTGAACTTCATCGGCAATGAAGCGTTTTCCTCTTCGGAGCTGCGCGGCGTTCTCCTGACAAAGGAAAGCCGCTGGTGGCGGTTCTTTTCCTCCAACGCCAATTACGATCCGGACCGCCTTGAATATGAACGCGATCTCTTGCGGCAGTTCTACGCCCGCAACGGCTACGCTGATTTTCAGGTGGTCTCGGCGATCGCGGAGCTGACGCCGGATCGCAAGGACTTCTTCATCACCTTCACGGTCGACGAAGGCGAGCAGTACACCGTCGGCGACGTGCGGGTGAAGACGACGCTCGATCGCCTTGACGAAGGCTCGCTTGAGGCGATCGTGCCAATCAGGTCTGGCCAGACCTTCAACGGCGACAAGGTCAAGGACGCGACCGAATCGATCACCTTCGCCACCGGCGCCCTTGGCTATGCGTTTGTCGATGTGCGCTCGCGGCTCGACCGCAATCCAGACGCCAAGACGGTGGACGTTACGCTGCAGGTCAATGAAGGTCCGCGCGTCTACGTCGAACGAATCAACATCAAGGGCAACACGCGGACTCTCGACAAGGTCATCCGCCGCGAAATCCGTATCGCCGAGGGCGACGCCTTCAACCGCGTTCTGGTGGATCGCTCGAAAGCGCGGCTGCGGGCGCTGCAGTATTTCGGCGAAGTGGAGATCGAAGAGAAGCCCGGCTCCGCGCCGGACCGGACGGAAGTGGATGTCTCGGTCACCGAGCAATCGACCGGATCGTTCAGCGTCGGCGTCGGCGTGTCGTCGACCGAGAACTTCATCGTCGACTTCTCGATTGAGGAGCGCAACCTTCTCGGCCGCGGCCAGTTCCTGCGCCTGCGCGCCCAGGCGAGTTCGCGCACGCGCCAGATCGACCTGCGGTTCACCCAGCCATACTTCCTTGACCGAAATCTCGCGGCCGGGTTCTCGTTGTTCAATACGCGGACGGACTTCATTGAAGTGGGCATCGTCCGAAACCGGATCGGCTTCGGCCTCAACGCCGGTTTCCAGGTGTCCGAGTATGGGCGAGGCTCGCTGCAGTACCAGTTCGCCCGCGACAACATCACTTTCGACCAGATAACGCCTTTCGCGGGTATCACGGACCCAGCTGAAATCGAACCGCTGCTGGCGCCGGGAATCGACCCCGCGATCGCCATCCAGCCGCTTGCAAGTGGCGTCGGCTTCGGCGTTGCGAGCTGCGACCTGCTGGTCAATTCATTCTCTTCGACGTGCACCTCGCGCGGCCGGTTCATCACGTCGCTGCTCGGCTATTCCCTGTCATTCGATACGCGGGACAATCCAATCGATCCGACGCGGGGCTGGCGGGTGAACGTATCGCAGGCGTTCGCAGGCGTCGGCGGCGACGTAAATTACCTGCGTTCGGAAGGATCGATCGCCTATCACAAGCGTATCTTCCGGGGGTTCGTCTTCCGCACGCGTTTCCGCGGCGGCTATGTGACGGGATACAATGGCGACGACGTCCGGGTGCAGGACCGCTTCTTCGAGGGCGCAAGCACGTTTCGAGGGTTTGAAGTCGCGGGCGTCGGGCCCCGTTTCATCACGCCGCCGCAGCCGGGCTCTGGCGTCGGCGGGGCGTTTATCGATCGTAATGGGCAACTCGCGGGCACCCAGGCGCTCGGCGCCAAGGTCTATGCGATCGGCACCGCGGAGATTCGCCTGCCTCTGCCGTTGCCGCCCGAGTACGGCATCCGCGCCGCGATCTTCAGCGACTTCGGCACCGTGGGTCTGGTTGATGAACGCGACAAGGAAATCAATGACTTCGTAAACTTGTTTGTCGATCCGGATGGCGACGGGATCTTTGTCGAACCCGTCCAGGATGATTTGTCCATCCGAATTTCGGCCGGCGTGTCGGTGAGCTGGGATTCGCCGTTCGGACCAGTGCGATTCGACATTGCGGAGGTGTTCCGCAAGGAGTTCTACGACCGGACCGAAGGGTTCCGCTTCAGCGCAGGAACGAACTTCTAGCCAGGGTTGCGGCGAAGACGTATCGCGCGGTTTGCGTCGCAATACGCAATCGGCGGCGCCGGGCCGTGTCTATTTGGGCGAAGTACGTCGCCGCATTGCCCCCGCTTGGCGAACCGCGCGGTTCGGCGGTAATCTGACTCCGTTCGGCGCGGCGCGAGTTGACCGGGGCTGGCGGCTTTGCGACATCGTCGTCCCGCGAAACCCCGGTAATCGGTCGCCTGGATCGAAATATAGAGAGCGGCGTCGCCGGCCTTCGCAGCGCGCCTTGCGCTTGAACTTCACGGACTGGCCGGAACGTTACGACCAGAGCGTCATGGACTAAATCGCCGTTCAACCCAACACAGAGGTGTTTAAGTGAAAATGCGTTCTTTCTCATTCGCCGCCGGCGCCGTCGCAATGGCGTGCGCGACCTTTGCGGCCGGGGCGTCGATCGCGCCGGCGGAGGCGCAGTCGTCCAAGGCGCCGGTCATACTTATCGTCGACCGCACGCGGCTTGTGAGCCAGTCCAAGGCGGGCCAAACGATCCCGGATCAGGCCAAGTCGGTGCAGGCAAGCGTCAAGAAAGAGCTTGAGGGCGAAGCCGCCAAGCTGAAGGCCGACATCGAAAAGTATCAGAAAAACGCCTCTCTTCTGTCCGAGGAAGTTCGCCAAAAGACTGAGCAGGAGCTGGCCATGCGCCAGCAGGTGGCGTTGCCGCAACAGGCGCAGATTATGGAGCAGGCCTTCGTCGCGGCTGTGCAGAGCGCCGAGGCGAAAGTGCTGGTCGAATCCCAGCCCATTCTCAAAGACATCGTTGAGAGCCGCGGCGCGACAATCCTGCTCGACCGGTCGGCCGTGCTCTACGCCGCGCCTGAGACGGATGTGACCGAAGCGGTCCTCAAGCAACTCGACAAGAAATTAAAGCGCGTCGACGTTGAGAAGATATCGCTTGCCGACGTCAAGAAGCGCCTTGAAGAGGTCGCGAAGAAGCAGCGCCAGGCGAACGCCGACAAGAAAAAGTAGTGACTCTCGCGGAGATAAGCGCGGCGCGGGAGCGGCCGCGCTGCGCTTCATCGCTGCGGCGCGCCGCCCGGACGGTTTTTTGAGCGGGCCGGCGTATGAGCGTTTCAAGGCCAAGCGTGTGCGGTTGGCCGTTCGGGAACGCGCAAGAACAAAGACTTAAAGCGTCGTCCCGATTCTGATTGAAGCGACGGCGCTTTAGAGCGCTGAGGCGGTTGCTCCGCCGCATGGCGGCTGTCCCGGATGGTGAATGGCGGATCCCCGTTTCTTCGTGACGCGCGCGCCCCTAACGGCGGCGGCGGCGGCGCGCCTCGCAGGCGGCGAGGTTGCGGCCGGGCCGAAGACTGCGGCCGCAGATCGCGCTTCGGCGTTGGATGCCCACGACCTCGGCGGTTCCGTTGTGTTCATCGAATCGGAAACCGCAGCGGCGCAACTCGTCGCCCGCCGCTCTGAGGGCGGTCTGGCGGCCGGCGCGCCGTCACTCCTCGTCACGACGGCCGCGCTATGCGGATCATTGTCCGACGTGGCGGGGGACCGGAACGAAACGGCGATTATCGTCTGCGATACGCCGAAGTCGGGCTTTGCGTTGATTTGCGACGCCCTCCACGAGAGTCGCGCTGACGCGCCGGATCTCGCCTACGCCTCGCCCGAGGAATTTGACGGAGACGTTGGTTCGGACGCCCGGATCGACGCCAGCGTCCGCATCGCGCCCGGCGCGTCGATTGGGGCGGGCGCGATACTGCGGCCGAACGTCGTTATTGGCCCGGGCGTCGTCATCGGCGATGGCGCGCGGATCGAGGTCGGCGCGGCCGTCAGCCACGCCTATATCGGCGAAAGCGCGGTCATTGGCGCGAACGCCGTCATCGGCGGCGCGGGCTTCGGCATTGTGGAAATCGGAGGCCGGCCCGCGCGCATGCCGCAAGTCGGCCTTGTGAGGATTGGCGCCCGGGTGGAGATCGGCGACGCGACGACGGTCGATCGCGCGACCCTTGGCGAAACCGCCATTGGCGATGACACGAAAATCGATAATCTCGTTCAGGTCGCCCACAATGTTCGAATTGGCCGCGCGTGCGTCATTGCGGCCTATGTGGGGCTCGCTGGGTCCGCGACGATCGGAGACGGCGTGATGATCGGCGGCAACTCCGGCGTCGGGAACAATGTCAGGATTGGCGACGGCGCGCGCCTCGGCTCCATGTCAGGCTTTATGCGGGACGTTCCCGCCGGGGAAAGCTGGGGCGGCACGCCGGCCATGCCGACGCATTTGTGGTGGCGGATGATCCTCTTTATGCAACGCGCGGCGAAACCAAAAAAGAAAGAAGCCAATGGCGATTGAACCGGGAAAGAGCGAACTCTCCGCCAAGGAGATTATGCAGCTTCTGCCGCATCGTTATCCGATGCTGCTGATCGACAAGCTGGTGGAGATTAAGGCCGGCGACAGCGCGGTCGCCATCAAGAACGTCACCGTGAACGAGCCTTTTTTCACCGGCCATTTTCCGGATCAGCCGGTGATGCCGGGGGTGATGATCGTCGAGGCGATGGCGCAGGGCGCGGCGGCGTTCACGAACTATGTCGAAAATCTTGATACGGAGGGAAAGGTCGTCCTCTTTATGGGGATAGACAAGGCGCGCTTTCGCCGGCCGATCCTGCCAGGCGACCAGGTTCGCATCACCGTGCGCGTCGCGCACCGGCGCCCGCCGGTTTGGCGCTTTGAAGGCGAGGCGCATGTGGACGGCAATCTCGTCGCCTCCGCCGCCTATACCGCGATGCTGGCGAGCGCGGACATCTGACGCGCATGGCCGGCGAAGGCGTTCACCCCTCGGCCATTGTTGAAGACGGCGCGACGATTGCGGCCGATGCGCGGATCGGGCCGTTCTGCGTCGTTGGGGGCGGGGCGCGCATCGACGCCGGCGCGGAGTTGAAATCGCATGTCTTCATAGAAGGCCGCGTTTCGATCGGCGAACGGACTGTCATTTATCCGTTCACGACGCTTGGCTGCCCGCCCCAGCATGTGAAGTCGTTCAAGGATGATACGGAAGTCGTGATTGGCGCGGACGTCATCGTTCGCGAGCAGGTGTCGATCCATCGCGGCACGGTCCTGGACAAGGGACGCACGGTCATCGCCGACCGCGCGTTCGTCATGGCCGCCGCCCATATCGGCCATGATTGCGTCATCGCAGAGGGCGCGACGATTGGCGGGCATTCCGCTCTCGGCGGTCATTGCGAAATCGGCGAAGGCGCATTTCTCGGCGGCGCAGTCGCCCTGCACCAGTTCGTCCGCATCGGCGCTTTCGCCTATATCGGCGGCGGGTCCGCCGTCGACCGCGATGTCGTTCCGTATGCGTCGGCGTTCGGCAATCGCGCCAAAGTCCGTGGGCCGAATCTTGTGGGTCTGAAGCGGCTCGGCGCGTCTAAGGAAAGCACCCGCGCCGTTCGCGCCGCGTACGCCGCGCTCTTTAACGACGAAGGCGGCGTCTTCGCCGATCGCGTCGCGCGGGTCGCGGAGACTCACGGCGATAGCCCTGAAGTGCGCCGTATTCTCGATTTCATCGAAGCGGGCGGATCGCGCTCGATTCTCGGCGTTTGAGCAGGGCAGGAGGAGCGAAAGCGCAATGCGCTGGCGCAAGATCGGGATCATCATGGGCGGGGGCGCGCTTCCCCTGCGGCTTGCTGAAGCCTGCGAGAGCAGGGGGCGGCCGTACGTCGCCATCCGGCTCGCCGGTTTCGCGGACGCCGAGGCCGAGGAGCTTGAGGGTTATGACCTGCATCTCGGCGAGGCGGGGAAGCTCGCGCGGATACTGAAGGAGACGGAGTGCGACGCCGTCACTCTGGCTGGAATCGTTCCGCGTCCGGATTTCTCCCAACTGAAGCTTGACTGGCGCGCCGCGGCGGTGCTGCCCCGCCTGATCGCGGCGGCCGCGCGCGGCGACGGGGCGATCCTTGAGGTTATCGTCGACGCTTTTGAGGCCGAAGGCTACAAGGTGGTCGGCGCCGATGAGGTCGCGGGCGATCTTGCGGTCCCCGCGGGGCCGCTCGGCGCGCACGCGCCGTCTGAAGCCGATATGGCGGACATCAGGAAAGCCGCCGGCCTTGTCTCGGCCATCGGACCGTACGACGTCGGGCAGGCCGCGGTGGTCTCCGGCGGGCTGGTGCTGGCGGTCGAAGCCGCGGAAGGCACTGACGGCATGCTCGCGCGCTGCGCGATGTTGCCTGAGCCGGTGCGCGGCGGCGCAGGGCGGCGCGGCGTTCTCGTCAAGCGCCCAAAGCCCGGACAGGAACTGCGCGTCGACCTGCCGACGATTGGCGTACAGACCATTGAGGGCGCCGCGGCCGCCGGCCTCGCCGGCGTCGCCGTGGAGGCGGGCCGCAGTCTCCTCATGGAGTCCGACGCCACGGTGGCGGCCGCCGACGCGGCGGGACTCTTCATCTACGGCTTCCAGGCGTCGGATATCGAGCAATGACCGCGGGCCGGGCGCTGACGGTGCTCCTGACGGCGTTGGAGCCGTCAGGCGACGCCATCGGCGCGGAAGTGATGGCGGGCCTTCGCGCTCAGCGCCCCGACGCGCGCTTCATCGGCTGCGGCGGCGAGCGGATGGCGGCGGCGGGCTTGACGTCGCTTTTTCCGATTGCGGACTTTTCGGTCATGGGGGTGCCTGACGCCGCGCGCGTTATCCTGAGGGCATTCGCCGGCGCGCGCGACATCGCCCATCTCGCCGACGAGCAGGAACCGCATGCGGCGATCTTGATCGACTCATGGGGGTTTTCACGGCTCGCTGCGACGCGACTGAAGGCGCTCGCTCCGAACACGAAGCTTTTCAAGCTCGCCGCGCCGCAGGTCTGGGCGACGCGGCCGAAGCGGACTGAATTTCTGGCGCGGACGTTTGACGGCGTCTTGTGCCTGTTGCCTTTTGAGCCGGAGATTTTCGAGCGCGCAGGCGCGCGCGCGGCATTTATCGGCAATCCGAATTTCGCCGCCGCGGCGGCGGCGAGGACGGACGCGCAGGCGTTCCGCGCGCGCCATGGGCTGGGCGACGCGCCCGTGCTCACGGTTCTGCTCGGCAGCCGCAAGGCCGAAGTGAAACGCCTCGCGCCCAGCTTTGGCGCCGCGGCGGACGCGCTTGCCGGGCGAATTCCAGACCTGAGGGTCGTAACGCCGCTTGCGCCGTCGGTGGCGGAGGCTGCGGAAGCGGCCATCGCGTCATGGGGCGTTAAGGCGTTGGTCGTCGGGCCGGAGGAGAAATACGACGCGTTCGCGGCGACGACCGCGGCGCTCGCCGCGTCCGGCACGGTGACGACGGAGCTCGCCATCCACGGCGTTCCAATGGTCGTCGGCTACAGGGTCGACCCGCTATCGGAGGCGTGGCTGCGCCGGTCGGTCATCTGCGAGTATGCGTCGATCGTGAACATCGCCGCAGACGCGGAGATCCTCCCGGAGTTCCTTCAGGAGAACTGCGTCGCCGACAAGCTCGAGCGCGCGCTTTATCCTCTGCTCACGGATGAGGCGGCGCGCGCGGCGCAGACCACTGCGGCCGGTCCGGTAGTCGAGGCGCTCCTGCGGCGCGGCGCAAGCGGCGATCCGCCTGGCGCGGCCGCCGCGGCGAAGATCCTTGAATGGATGGAGGCGTAGCGCGAGCCGGTTACTCCGCAGGCGGCTCGCCCTGCCAGACGCCTTGTTCCTTCAGCGCCTCCGCCACCTCGCGCGGCATATAGGTTTCGTCGTGCTTGGCGAGGATCTGGCTGGCGGCGAGGACGCCGTCCGGCCCGATGCGGCCCTGCGCGATGACGCCCTGTCCCTCGCGGAACAGATCCGGCAGGACGCCCACATAAGTCACGGGCGTCGAATGGGCCCCGTCCTCGATGATGAAGTCCACCCGCGCCTCGGTTCCTTCCGCATACGCCACGCTGCCCGCCGCCACGAGCCCGCCAAGGCGGATCGTGTTTGTCGGCCGCTCGTCCGCTGCGGCGAGGTCCGACGGCGTGTAGAAATACGCGACCGACGACGACAGCGCAGTCATGACAAGCGTTACGGCGAGGCCGGCCACCACGACGGCGGAGGAGACGAAGGCGAGGCGTTTTTGTTTCTTGTTCATGCTACAAATTCAGAGGCTATGCAGGAGGCGAGATGGCTGACTTCTCGGTAACCTACCATTGCGACGCGATTGAGCCATCAGGCGCATATTACGACCCAGCACGGCTTCCCGACCTGACTTGGTGGGAGATCGACACCCTTATTTGTGAAGGCTGTGTGAAGGTCCGGTTTGATTCTAAGAACATGCATTCGATGACCTGGGTCGCCGCCATGTCGGCTGATTTCGTTTTTGCGTTGCGCAACATGATCTTCTACGGCTCCACTTCGGAAGACGTCATAAACCGAGACAATCCAGATGTGTTCAAATTCCAAAGGAATTTGACCGACCTTCGGGTATCGTTTCTTGAAGGTTTCGACGCCTCCGATCCTATCGAGCTTGGGCAATGCAAGATTGGAAATTTCGCTGAAGAAGTCGGGCGAGCTCATACGCTGCTTCTGATGCAGATCTTCGAAGCGTTGCCCGAACTGCTCACAAACGCCAGCTTTATGGACGGCTATCCAGACGCGCGATTGGTTGCTCAACGCCACGGATTGATCGAGCGATAATCGGTTTCACTCCGCAGGCTCCGCGACCAGCGTCGAGGTCGGCCGCGCGCCCGCCTCCAGCCGCGCGGCGCGCCGTTCGGCGAGTTCGGCGTTCATGTTGACGAGCAGCATCCAGAAGAAAGCCAGAACATAGGCGCTGAACAACAGCCAGGTCGGCAGCGCGATGGCGCCGTCGACCGCGCCCTGCTTCGTGAAGCTCGCCGGCTGGTGCAGCGTGTTCCACCAGTCAACGGAAAACTTGATGATCGGTATATTGATGAACCCGACTAGGCAGGCGATGGCTGCGATCCGCGCCGCGCGCGTCGGTTCTTCGATGGCGTTCCAGAGGGCCATATAGCCGAGATACATGAAAAACAGGATGAGCACTGACGTCACGCGCGCATCCCACACCCACCACGCGCCCCAGCCGGGTTTGCCCCAGAGCGAACCTGTGATGAGCGTCAGCGCGGTGAACGTCGCGCCGATGGGCGCGATGGACTTCGCCGCCACGTCGGCGAGCGGGTGTTTCCAGACGAAGCCGACAAGGCTCGCCGCCGCCATATAAGTGTAGCAGGCGAGGGACATCCAGGCGGCGGGCACGTGCGCGTAGAGTATCCGCACCGCCTCGCCATGGTCGCGCGCCGCCGGCGAGCCGATGAGGGCGAAGTAGAGGCCGACGGCGAAAAGCGCGACCGCGCCGCCGCCGGCCAGCGGCGCGATACGCGCGGACAGGCGCTGGAACGCCGCGGGATTGGCGTAGCGGGTCCAGAAACTCGTTTGCTGCGTTGTCATTACTGCAAATTGAAGCGGATGGCGGCGGCGCCGGCAAGCGGCGCCACAATCAGCGAAAAGAGGCTCACCGCGGCGAGCAGCATCAGGGGCGGCGCGCCGAACCCGGCGCCAAGCGCGCCGTCAGCGGCCGCGCCGGTCCCGAAAATCACTACGGGCGCGAAAAGCGGGCCGATCAGGATGGTCACCAGGACGTTCGCCCGCCGCAAGGGAAAGGTGAGCGCCGCGCCGATGGCGCCGATGAGCGACAGCGCCGGGCTACCTACCAGAAGCGAGGCGAGCAGCGGCCACATGGCCTCGACGTTCAGCATCGCCGCGAGCACGGGCGTGATGACGAGGAGCGGCAGGACCGCGCCGACCCAGTGGGCGAACGCCTTGGCGAGGACAAGAAACTCGAGGGTCTCGGTGCGCTGGACGAGGATGTCGAGGGACCCGTCCTCGAAGTCCGCCTGGAACACGCGATCTAGGGACAGGAGCGAGGCGAGGAGCGCCCCCGTCCACAGGATTGGCGCGGCGACGCGGGCGAGCGCGCCCGGCTCAGGGCCAGTTCCGAAGACAAACATTACCGTGACGAGGCCGAAAAAGACCGCGCCTTGCGCCGCGCCGCCGCCGGCGCGGAAGGCGAGTTCGACGTCCCTTGAGAAGACGGAGACTAAAGCGCTCATGGCGCGTCTCCGATCGCCGCCATGCGAAACGCCCGCTCGCCGGCAAGCGCCATGGGCTCATGCGTCGCGATGAGCGCCGAGCCGCCGCTGGCGCAATGGGCCTGGATAATTTCCGCGACTCGCGCAGCGGATGGGCTGTCCATGGATGCGGTGGGTTCGTCGAGAAGCCAGACCGGCCGGCCGGAGACGAGCGCCCGCGCGAGGCCTAAGCGGCGGCGTTGCCCGGCCGAGAGCGTCGCCGCGGGTCTTCGTCCGAGGTCGGAAAGGAAGAGGCGTTCCTTCACGTCGTCGAAGGGCGCGCCCCTCCGCCCATAGAGCTGCGCCCAGAAGGCGAGGTTGCGGTCGACGCTCATCGGTCCCTTCGCGCCGTCGAGATGCCCGAGATAGACCGACGCGGTCGCCGCCGTGGGCGGGTCGCCGTTCATATCGGGACCGTCAAACTCTATCGCGCCGGCGCTTGGGCCCGCGAGGCCAGCGAGAATGCGCAGAAGCGTCGTCTTGCCCGCGCCGTTGGCGCCCCGCAGGACCACCGCCTCGCCGGGCGCGAGGCTTAGGTTGACGCCTTCGAACACCGGCCGGCCGCCGCGCGCGCCCGCGACGCCTCTGGCGGTCATGGTTATTCGCGGCGGGCCTGATGGCATTTAGGCCAAACGGCCTTCATCCTGAGGAGCCTTCCGCTTCGTCCTTCGGGACGGCCTTTCGGCCTCCTCAAGATGAAGCGGAAGGCGTCTCGAAGGACGAAGGCTAATTGGTGGCGTCAACAAGGGACCAGCTTGCTCTATGTTTCAGATTTGCCGCGGCCGCGCTCAAGCGCCGCAAGGCGCTTTTTTGCTGCGGCGCGGCGTCGAACGAGCGCGACGGCGAGCCCGCCGAGCGCCAGCGCCGACGCGCCATAGGCCGGCCAGACAAACGCCGCATAGCCGCCCATGGAGAAGAACTCGCTCATGGGAACGGGCGGGTAGCAGGGTTGAGGGCGGGGTGTCTATTGCGGCGACGGGCTTGGCGCAGAAGATCCCGGCTCTCACCTTCGGCTCGGCCTGGATGGCGGAGGAGTCGCAGCAGCTCCTCTGTCATACCGGGCGAGCGTCAGCGGGACCCGTGATCTCCTTGGGCCGGCGAGAATCCATCGAACGCCTAACCCCCTGACCCTGCGGCAAGAATGCGCCGAATCGCGAAAACGTATCGAACACCCGCGCGACGCGTCTATATAAGCGGCCATGGTCGCTGAACTCGGACAACTGGCTCTTCTCTTCGCCCTCGCGGCGGCGCTTCATCAGAGCGTCTTTCCGATGCTGGGGGCGCATGTGGGCGATCAGCGGCTGATGGCCGGCGGGCGGGCGAGCGCGCTAGCGCAAGCCGCGTTCGTGGCGCTCGCCTTCGCGCTCCTGACGGTGGCGCATGCGACGTCCGACTTTTCGGTGCGCAATGTCGTGGAGAACTCCCACACCGCGAAGCCCTTCATTTACAAGCTGACCGGCGTCTGGGGGAACCATGAGGGCTCCATGGTCCTCTGGGCGCTGATCCTCGCCGGCTATGGCGCGGCGGTGGCGCTGGCGCGGGGCGGGGTGACGCCCCTGCGCGCCCGGACGCTGGCCGTGCAGGGGATGCTCGCCGCGGCGTTCCTCGCCTTCATCATCTTCACGTCGAACCCGTTCGCGCGCCTTTTCCCCGCGCCGGCGGAGGGACAGGACCTCAATCCTCTCCTGCAGGACCCCGGCCTCATCATCCATCCGCCGTGCCTCTATCTCGGCTATGTGGGCTTCTCGATCGCCTTCGCCTATGCGGCGGCGGGGCTCATCGGCGGGCGCATCGACCAGGCCTGGGCGAAGGAAGTGCGGCCTTTCGCGCTCCTCGCCTGGAGCTTCATGACCATCGGCATCGCGCTCGGCGCCTGGTGGGCCTATTACGAACTTGGCTGGGGCGGCTTCTGGGCGTGGGACCCGGTGGAGAACGCGAGCTTCATGCCGTGGCTCGCGGGCACGGCGCTCATCCATTCCATTCGCGTGACGGAAGTGCGCGGCGCCTTTCGCGCCTGGACGGCGCTCCTTGCGCTTCTCGCCTTCTCCATGAGCCTTGTGGGCACGTTCCTGGTGCGCTCGGGCGTCTTAACGTCCGTGCACGCCTTTGCGGTTGACCCGGCGCGGGGCGTCTTCATCCTTGGCATTCTGGCGCTGTCGGTCGGCGGCGGCCTAACGCTCTTCGCGGTGCGCGCCCCGGCCATGTCGTCGGACGCGAAATTCGCCGCCATCAGCCGCGAGGGCGGTCTCTTCACCAATAACCTGCTGCTCGTCGCCGCCTGCGCGACCGTCTTTATCGGGACGTTTTATCCGCTTTTCGCCGAAGCGGTCAGCGGCGAGAAGCTCTCCGTCGGCGCGCCCTATTTCAATCTCGCCTTCACGCCGTTCGTTTTCATCTCGCTCCTGATGATCGGGCCGGCGGCGGCGCTCGCCTGGAAGCAGGGCCGGCTTGCGCGCGACGCGCATCTCTTTATCGCGCCGGCGCTTGCCGGGCTCGTGGCGGCGGGAACCGCCTTCTGGCTCGCCGCGCCGAAATCGACGGTCGCGGCGCTGGGCGTCGCGCTCGCCGTCTTCACGATCGGCGGCGTCGTCAGGGACCTGGCGCGTCGCGTGCGGCCGCTCGAAGCCGGTGCGCTCGCGCGCTTCGTTGGCCTGCCGCGGTCCAGCCTCGCGATGACGTGCGCTCATGTGGGCCTCGCCATCGTCGTCCTCGGCGTCATCGGCGCCGGCGTCTGGCGGTCGGAGACCGTCGCCTACGCGCAGCCCGGCGAGACGGTGACGCTTGGCCGATATGACGTCGTCCTGTCACGCGTCGCGGAAACGCAAGGTCCGAACTACATTTCGCAGGGCGCGCTCTTCGAAGTGCGCAAGAATGACCGAACGCTGCGGGAGGTCCTGGCCGAGCGGCGGTTTTATCCGGCGCGCGGCATGGCGACCACGGAGGCCGGCGTCTGGTCGACCATTCGCGGCGACATCTACCTCACCGTCGGCGAACCGGACCCCGCCCGCGGTTGGGTCGTGCGCGCCTGGGAGCGGCCATTGGCGGGTTGGATGTGGGCCGGCGGCGCGATGATGGCGCTTGGCGGCCTCATTGGGATTGCGCCGGCGAGACGACGCAGTTCGCTCGCTGCGCACGCTCCGGCGTCTGGTTCGACCTCCGGGCCAGCGCCTGCGCCCGCCGAGTAATGCGTCGCCTCATCTATTTTGCCCCGCTCGGGCTCTTTCTCGTAGCGGCGATTTACTTCGCGCAAGGGCTCTCGCGCGATCCGGGCTATATGCCGTCGATGCTGATCGACCGGCCGGCGCCGGTCTTCGATCTGCCGCCAATTGAGGGCTATACGGAAGGTTTCTCTTCGGAGGATCTGAAAGGGGAGGTCTCGCTCCTCAACATTTTCGGGTCGTGGTGCGTCTCCTGCAATGTGGAGCATCCCGTCCTCCTCGCCATCAAGGCGGAGGGGATCGCCCCCATATATGGCCTCGACTGGAAGGATCCGCCGGGCAAGGGCGCGGAATGGCTTGCGCGCAAGGGCGATCCCTATACGAAGGTCGGCGACGACGCCGACGGCCGCATCGCCATTGAGTTCGGCGTCACCGGCGCGCCGGAGACTTTCGTCATCGACGCGGCCGGCCGCGTCCGCCACAAGCATATCGGCCCGATCAGTCCGCAAGTCTGGCGCGACGTCTTACGCCCGATGGTGCTGGATCTGAAGAAAGACGAGGTCGGCGCGTGAAAAAGTTTCTTGCCTCGATTGCTACAGTGGGCGCGCTTGCGGCTGTGGCCTTCGCCGCCAACCCGGACGATCGCCTCGCCGATCCTGAGCTTGAGGCGCGCGCGCAAGCCGTCGGACGGGAGCTGCGCTGCGTCGTCTGCCAGAGCCAGTCAATCGAGGATTCCGACGCGCCGTTGGCCCAGGACCTGCGCCGGCTCGTCCGGGAGCGGATTTCCGCCGGCGATACCGATCGCGAAGCCCTTGACTATATCGCCGCGCGCTATGGCGACTATGTGCTCCTGCGCCCGCCGGTGCGGGGCTCCACCTTTCTCCTCTGGGCCGCGCCTGCGGGGCTCCTGATGCTCGCGGCGGGCGCCGCGGTCGTATTCTTGCGGGGGCGGGGGGGAACGCCGGCGGCCGAGGCCGCCGCCGACCATCAGCTGACCGAGGAAGAACGCGCGCGTCTCGCCGAGCTGGAAGAAAGGGCCGGCGGCGCGTGAGCGGCCGCTGCGAGTCCATCCTTTCATGAGCATCGCCTTCATCGCCTTTGCGCTTCTCCTCGCCACGGCATTCGCCGCGGCGCTGATAATTCCCATGCGCAGGGACGCATCCTCGGCCGACCGCGCCCGCGCCGCCGGCGACGCGCTTGCGGCCCGGCTCGGCGACATCGACCGCGCAAGGGCGTCCGGCCTCCTCGAAGCGGCCGACGCAGAGGAAGCGACGCTCGCCGCCCAGCGCGCCGCCCTCACCGCGGCCGGCGAGAGCGGCGGCGACGCGCGGGCCCCGGCCTTGAGGTTCGCCGCAATCGCGTTCGCCGGCCTTGCGCCGATCCTGGTGGGCGTCGCGTATTTTCAGGTCGGGGCGCCGGGCTACGACGTCTCGATTGCGGACGCGCCCGCCGCATCCGGCGCGGGCCCGGCCCAGCAGGACATCGCCGCGTTGCCGCCCGAGGAGCGCGCCGCCGCCATCGAAGGCATGGTCGAGGGTCTCGCCGCGCGGCTAGAGGCGGCGCCAAACGATCCCGACGGCTGGCGCATGCTCGCGCGATCGCAGGCCGCGCTCGGCCGGCTGGATGCGTCCCTGGAGAGCCAGCGGCGTCTGCTCGCGCTCGTAAAGGGCGATCTTCAGGACTGGAAGGACTTCGCCGCGACCTATGCGCGAACGCGCGCGGATACGCGCTTTCCCGTCGATCAGGAGTTTCTGGAGTCGCTGGACCAAATAGAGGCGCGCAGCCCCGGCGATCCGTTTGCGCTCTTCTACCAGGGCGGTGCGGCCTACGAGGCGGGCGAGGGCGCGAGGGCGGCGGCAATTTGGCGGCGGCTCATCGCGGAAATGCCCGCGGACGCGCCGGTCCGCCCGGTTCTCGAGGACCTCATCGCCGGCGCCCTTAAGGATGCGGACGTCGCAGCAGAGCCTGAAGATGGTTAACCTGATCGGCAGGGTTCTTGCTGTATGCTGCCACGAAAGGCGCGCTTCGGCCATGGAGCCGAAATCCGCGCGCGCCGGCAGCCAAGGGGTCGCCTGATGTGGAAACAACCTAACCCAGCGTTCGACGGCCGGATCGCGATGAAAGCCGCGCTGGCGCTTTGCGTCGGCGCAGGCGCGAGCGTCTCGGCCGCCGCGGCCGCGGTTTATGACGCCGATCGCCTGTCCATCCGCGACGTCACCGCCGATGTGCGCATCGTCACGGTCGCCGGCGATGAAATGGAAGTGGATATCCGCCAGGGGACGGAGTTCCAGACCATCAAGGTCGCCCATGACGAGGAAGCGCGCACCGTCACCCTGCAGGGCGAGGGCTGGAACGATCCGGAAGGCGGTTGCTGCGACAGCCGCATCACGCGGGAGTTCGACGCCGCCGCGGACCGCAATCGCGATCCGGCCGAGGTGCGCCGCGAGGCGTTCAAGAAGTATCCCGTCATCACTATCTCGATGCCGCGCGACGGCTTCGCCGAATTTGATGACGTGCGCATGCTGATCAACATGGACGATCTCGCCGGCGGCGTCGTCATGGACGCCTGCTACGCCTACGGAGAAATCGGCAATCTTGAAGAAGCCGCCATCGGCATTGTCGACGGCAGCCGGCTCGTCGTCGGCGACGTCGGCGCGGACCTTGAGATTGACCTGTCTGGCGATGCGGACATTCGCATCGGCGACGCGGGCGCGGTCGACGTCGACGTGTCCGGCGCCGGGGAGGCCGTCCTGTCGCAGGTCGAAGGCATGCTTGACATATCGATCGCGGGCTCCGGCCTTGTGCGCGCAGCGCGCCTCGAAGGGCCGCTCACCGCGCGCATCGCGGGCTCCGGCGACGTCTATGTCCAGGATGGCCGCGCCGATCCGGTAAAGGCGATCATCCAGGGATCGGGCTCGGTCGTCTTCGAAGGCGCTGTCGCGGGCACGGATCTGCGCCTGTCGCGCTCGGCGCGCGTCAATTTCGGATCGGTCCGCGGCAAGATCAACAAGGTCGGCTCCGGCGAGGTCTTTGTTGGCGGCAAGCCGGTCGACGCCGAGTAAGCCCAAGCAGCGCTTCACGATTGCCGCCGCGCCTTCGGGCGTCGTAGGCTCCGCCGCAAGGCCGGCGGAGCGTCGGCGATACGAAGGGGGCGGCGGCGATGAGATTTCAGATTCTATTCGCGGCTGCGGCCGCGCTTCTCGCGGCGTGCGCGCATGACGGGTCCGTCGTCGAGCGCGACGCCGAAGCGGTCGCCGCGCTGGAGGTCTCCGTTGAGGCGGAGGTTACGAAATCCATGGTCGTCCTGAGGGGCGGCGAAACGGTTTTCGAATATGGGCCCGTCGACGCCGCGGAGCCCACTTACGTCGCCTCGGTGCGCAAGAGCCTGCTTGCGATGCTGATGGGCGAGTGGGTGGAGAAGGGCGCTATTGACCTCGACGCGACGCTCGCGGACCTCGGCGTCGACGATCTTCAGGGCCTCACCGATGATGAGAAACAGGCCACGGTCCGGGACCTCATCACCGCGCGCTCCGGCGTCTATCATCCGGCGTCGAATTTTTCCGGCGTCCGGGATGAGGGCCCGAGCCGCGGCGACCATGCGCCGGGCGCCTATTACTGGTACAATAACTGGGACTTCAACGCCGCAGGCGCAATTTTCGAGCGGCTGACCGGCCGCTCGATTTTTGAAGAGTTCGAGCGCCAGTTCGTGAAGCCGATGGGGCTGCAGCCGTTCCCCGTCGACGGGCACAAGAAAGAGCGGGAGAACCACTCCAAGGAAAATAGTCTCCACCCGCCCTATCACTTCATCCTGTCTGCGAGCGATCTCGCGAAGCTTGGACAATTAATGCTTCAGGGCGGCATGTGGAACGGCGAGAGGCTCATATCGGAGGAATGGGTCAAGGAGAGCGTATCCCTCATCACGCCGAGCGCTGAGATGAATCCTGAAAACTGGCGCGGCGGCGAGTTCGGCTATGGCTATATGTGGTGGGTCTATGATCCCGAAACGTCAGAGCCGCAATTCAATGGCGGCTACGCCGCGCGCGGCCATTTCGGGCAATACATTCTGGTGCTGCCGAAGTATGACATGGTGATCTCCCACAAGACAGCGCCCGTCGAGTATGACGGGCCGGAGGAATATGCCGCCGTCAGCGTCAATTGGGATGAGTTCCGCGTTCTGGTCGATCTGGCGATCGAGGCGTTCGCCGAGTAGTTCGGGCCCGGCAGTCGTGCGCCACGACATCGAAATTCGGAAAGCCCGCCGCCATGGACTTGCTGAAAGACCTCGGCCTTACGGTCCCTGTCATTCAGGCGCCGATGGCGGGCGTCTCCACGCCTAAACTCGCGGCGGCGGTCTCTGACGCGGGCGGGTTGGGCTCTATCGCCGTCGGCGCCGTGGACGCGGCCCGCGCGCGCCTCTTGATTGAAGAGATGCGTACACGGACCGAACGCGCCTTTCAGGTCAATGTATTTGCGCACGCCGCGCCTCGTCCGGACCCGGACCGCGAAGCGGCCTGGCTGGCGGCCTTGCGACCCCATTTCGAACGGTTCAGGTCAGCGCCGCCTGAGGTCTTGCGCGTCATCTACAAGAGTTTCTGCGAGGATAGCCGCATGCTCGAAACGCTGGTCGATGCGGCGCCGCCGGCGGTCAGCTTCCATTTCGGCCTGCCGGGGAAAGATACGATCGACGCGTTGAAGGCCGCGGGATGCAGGCTATTCGCCACCGTGACCAATCTTGCGGAGGCGCGCCTTGCCGAAAAGGCTGGGATCGATGCGCTGGTGGCGCAGGGCTATGAGGCGGGCGGCCATCGCGGGGCCTTCGACCCGTCGGCAGTTGATGAGCGGCTCGGAACCCTCGCGTTGACGCGCCTATTGGCTGCGACGTCGCCGCTGCCCGTCATCTCTGCCGGCGGCATTATGGATGGCGCCGGGATCAGGGCCGTCCTCGACTTGGGCGCGGCGGCGGCGCAACTCGGCACGGCCTTTGTCGCATGCCCGGAATCGAGCGCCGACGATGCTTATCGCGCGGCGCTTGCGAGAGCCGCCGAGACGGGCACGGTCATGACATCCGCGATTTCCGGCCGGCCGGCGCGCTGCCTCGTCAACGACATTACGCGCTGGGCGCGAGGCGATGTACCGCCGGTTCCGGATTATCCGATCGCCTATGATGCGGGAAAAGCGCTCAACGCTGCGGCGAAAGCGGCGGGAGAGCACGGCTTCGGCGCGCAGTGGGCGGGCCAGGGCGCGCCGATGGCGCGGCCGATGCAGGCGGCGCAGCTGGTCGCGGCGCTTGAGGCGGAACTCCGGGAGCGCGTTCCGATGGGCCCGCACCTGAACTAGGAAAAATCCGCATCGCGCCCTACCGCCGTCGCAACACCATCCGCATGCCGCCTTTCGGGCGCAGCGTCACCCGCGCCTCCATTTCCGGCGTAAAGCCGGTCGCGAGGTCAAACCGGAAGCGACGGGCGAGGGCGGCGATCGCCATCGCCCCTTCCATCAGCGCGAAATTCAGGCCGACGCAGGCGCGGGGGCCGGCATTGAACGGCAAGTACTGAAACCGGTGGCGCGACGCCGCCGCGTCGGGCGCGAACCGGTCCGGGTCGAAATCGTTCGGCCGCTCCCAGAGCTGGCGGTGGCGGTGCAGGACGTAAGGACTGATGAAGATATGCGCGCCCTTTGGGACGGCGTGGCCGGCGACGTCGTCGTCCTCCGCCGCGACGCGATTGAACATCGGCACCGGCGGATAGAGCCGCATCGCCTCCTCAAACACCTGCTGGGCGTATCGAATAGAGTCGAGATCATCGGCGCTGAGCGGGCGATCGCCGACGCCGGCCCGCAGTCCGTTATAGAGCCGCGCGTCTATGTCCGGATGAAGCGCCAGCAGGTAGAACGCCCATGAGAGGCCGATTGCGGTCGTTTCATGGCCGGCGAGAAAGAACGTAATCAGATTATCCCGGATCTCCTGGTCGGTGAGGCCCTTGCCCGTCGCCTCGTCGCGCGCCTCCATCATCAATTGCAGGAGATCGCGGGGCGGCGACTTGTCAGCGCGGCGCTTGGCGAGGATCGAGGCGACGGCGTCGTCGAAATACTTCGACGCCTCGCGCACGCGGAAGTGTTTCGCCCGCGGCAGCCAGTCAGGAACGGAGAAGTAATCGCCGAGATCCACCTGCCCAAAGGTTGCGAGATATTCCGACACCGCCCAGCCCATTTTCGCATTGTCGACGGCAACGCGCTCGAACATCGCCCGGCGCAGGACATCGAGCGTCAGGAGCATGGTCTCCTGGTGCATGTCGAATTCCGCGCCGTCGGGCAGGGCGTCCAGCTTGTCGACCGCCGCCTCGATGGCCGCGGCCATCGCCGGAACGAGGCTCTTGAGGAGCGCCACCTTGAACGCCGGCTGGATCGCCCGGCGTTGGCCGCGCCACTTTGGGCCGTCGGCGGTAAGGAGGCCGTCGCCAAGGCCCTTCTTCAGGAGCCGGTTCTGGTAGTCGGATTTCGGGAAGCGGTCGTTGCGGGTGAGGATGTATTTGAGGGCGTCCGGATCGCTGACGAAGAAGATCGGCTCCTTCTTCAACGGGACTTCGGTGCGAAAGATGAGCTCGCGATAGGTGCGCGCGGGCCAGATATAAAGCTGGTCGCGGCGGATATGGTGCAGCATCTCGAACGGCGAACGCCAGTTTTCCCGAGGCCGGTGGCGGACTAATGGCGCGGTCGGCCCGCCGGCGCTTTCCCGCTCAGGAGAATGGCTTGGGATGGCGCCGTTCGCAGCCGTTTGATGCGGCCCGGAATCGGGCCGCCGCGCTTCTTTGTTGGCGGCGCTGGCGGCGTTATCGCCGCTGGCAGGGGCGGAGGGACTCGAACCCCCGGCCCTCGGTTTTGGAGACCGATGCTCTACCAACTGAGCTACACCCCTTCGCCGGAAGACGACGCATAGACCGCGGCGGCCCGTGTTTCAACTAACGCCAGGCGGCGGAAGGCCGGAGGGCGTCTTGACGATTTCGCCAGAAGCGGTAAACCCGCCCTTCTCCCGAAAAACGACAAGATGATCGCTGCGGCCGCGGGGCCGACGCCCCGCCCTTTAAATCTGATCGTCGGGTCCCATTTTCGGGCGAGGATCAGGCGAAGCGCCTCGGCAATCCAGACGGCGAGACAGATGGCGGCGAAAAAGACACCTCCGCGGCGCAAGCCGATCAAGAAGTCCGGCGGACGGCGCGCCGGCGCAGCGAACAAGTCTGCAGGCGGCGCCGCAGGCGTTGCGCCAGGCGGTGAGGCCGACCCAATCGTGGAGGGTAAGGCCGAAGAGGTGAGCGCAAGGAAGGCGCCTGGCGTGTCGCCTTTCGCGTTCCTTCAACAGGTCCGCGCCGAAGCCGCGAAGGTCACATGGACCTCGCGGAACGAGACTCTCATATCGACTGTCATGGTACTGATAATGGTCGCGATCATGGCGGTTTTCTTCTTCTTCGTCGACCAGTCCCTTCGTTTCGCCGTGTGCAACATATTGCCGATTGACTGCGTCGCCCGCGACGCGCTTTGACAAAGGCTTAGATCAAGAAGTGAGCGACGCTCCCATGGATCAGAAGTGGTACATCGTCCACGCCTACTCGAACTTCGAAAAGAAGGTCGCCGACGCCATCCTCCAGGCGGCGGAGGAAAAGGGGATGTCGGACTATATCGAAGAAGTATTCGTTCCGACAGAAGACGTTGTGGAGGTGCGGCGCGGCCGCAAGGTGAACGCCGAACGGCGTTATTTTCCGGGCTATGTGCTCGTCAAAATGCACCTCAATGACAATCTCTATCATCTCATCAACGACACGCCGAAGGTGACCGGTTTTCTCGGCGCCGGGAAGAAGCCTCTGCCCGTGCCGCAGAAGGAAATCGACCGCATTCGCGGCGTTATGGAGGACGAGGCGGAGCGGCCGAAGTCGACGATAACGTTCGATATCGGCGAAAACGTTCGCGTCACAGATGGTCCGTTTGCCTCGTTTTCGGGCGTCGTGGAGGATGTCGACGAGGACAATCAGCGCGTCAAAGTGGCTGTCTCAATCTTTGGCCGCGCGACGCCGGTGGAGCTTGAGTTCACGCAGGTTGAAAAAGGCGCATAGGGAGCGTTTGGGCGGAAGTGCGCCTTTCAGGTTGGCGTTGCGGCATTCCATATCGCCAATTCGTCTAGTCGTTTTCGGCTAGTTTCCTCCCCTTTTTTCGCCGCAAGCGCGAATTTATCGGCGATCGCCCTATTTTCGCCTTCTCGTCGCGCCGGATTTCGCCAAATCATCCTGGTGGAAACGACCCCGCCGCAGGGGCTTGCCTCTGCGGGCGGCGCGGGGCTCCGCTGGGGCGACCTCTCTCCCTCACCTCTCCGGCGGGACTCGCGCTCATAAAGGCGGCGGGGATTGCGTATCTTTCCCGACCGTCGAGCCCATCCTCAATGGAAGGGCTCTCATGCGACGACGCGAAGTGAGCGCCCGCCGGCCACCCTCTCCCCGCCGGCGGGCGTCTTGCGCCGCTGAATTGAGGCGCTCAACCCCTGGCCGATCGCGCGCTTTCCGTCTTCAGCAGACGCCGTCCGAGAACGTATTTTGGCGATGGCGCATCGACCTGGAAATCCGCGCCGGTCGCGGGCGCGCAGCGAATGCGCGGCCTCACAATCGCCATAATGCCCTTGTTAACGTGTCACATACCGATCACGGGGCGTCGTGCCTGTTTCGGGATCGTCTGCCGGGTCTGCGTATCGGTCCGACAGTGCGTTGGTTGCGTACTTCACGAAATGTTGCGTACGGCGCCGTCGCGCCTTGAGTCCCCCATGACGGGCGCGGCGGCCCTTTAGACGAGTACGCTGCGTGGGCCGTCTGGTTGGGGCCTGGCCAACCGGCTTTCCCGCAGAGGTTGCGGCTCGCCCAATTATTGACCCGGCGAAGTGCGGCCAATCAATATTCGCTCGCGGCCGACATGACGCGATTGCTACGATCGGTTGAGTTTCGGTCCACCGCTCGCCACCGCCCGATGCGCCTGTTCGGGCTCATTTGACCTTTAATCTCGTTCACGCCCAAACTAGCCGTAAACGGGGTGACGAGGGGCGGTCTGATGGGCGTTTGGTTGAGGGCGTTTGTATTCCTTGCGGCGGCGATGCTCGTGTCTTTTTGGCGGGGCAGCGGTTACGGCGCCGAAGAGGCGCGTCAAGAGACGGGATCGCCGGACGGGCCGCGTCCGCCTGACGCGTCGCCGTCAACGCCGGTCGAAACGGGGCCGATGCCGAAGATCGGCGCGACGCCGCTGGAGGACGAAGCCTTTATTGACGGGCTGATGGCGGCCTACATGTCGGAGCACGACGCCGCTGGAACTGTCGTCTCCATGGTTCGCGACGGACGGCTTGTCTTTGCAAAAGGATACGGCCTCGCAGACGCCGAGGCCGGCGCAACCGCCACAGGCGACGCCTCCCGCTTCTGGATCGGATCGATCTCCAAAACGTTTGTGTGGACCGCCGTGATGATGGCGGTCGAGCGCGGGCAAATAGATCTCGATACGGACGTCAACCAATATCTTAAGCGCTACAAGGCGCCCGACGGCGCGCCCGCGCTCACCATGAACGATCTGATGGCGCACCGCGTCGGCTTTGAGGACGTCTACAAGATTTTTCTTCCCGCGGTCGGCGAACTCCCGCTGCACGAGGCGCTTGCCGCCTCGGAGCCGAAGGGCGTCTTCGCGCGGTCCGGCCCGACCGCCTACTCAAATTGGGCGACGACGCTTGCGGCGCTTATTCTGGAGGACGCGACGGGAAGGACGTATGGGGATATTCTCTTCAACGATCTTCTAATGCCGCTCGGCATGACGTCGACGACGCTGACCGAGGAAAGCCCCGCCGCCGCCGACATTCCCGTTGCGCGCAGCTACAAGGCGACGCCGAAGGGGCTCGTCGACGCGGGCCAGATCGGCATCGGCTCGTTTTCGCCGATAGGCGGCATGACGTCGACCGCGGCGGACATGGCGAGATGGATGCTGATGCACCTCGGCGAAGGGCGCCTTGGCGAGACGGTGATCCTCAGCCCCGAGACCTATGCGCTGATGCGCACGCGCGCATTCAAGGACCGCCTCTCCGGGGCGGATATGGCCCATGGCATGATGGATCGCGTGCATCGCGCGACGCCGATCTACGGCCACGGCGGGTCGCTGAATTCGTTTTTGTCATACATGGCGTTGATGCCGGAGCTCGGCGTCGGCGTTTTCATCTCGCAGAACAGCGAGGACGCCTATGCGCCCATTGGCGGGCTGCCGCTTCTCGTTGCGGATCGCGAACTCGCGCGCGACCGCGGCGCGCCGCTCTTCCCACGGATCGTTTCGAAAGGGCGGGCGGAGGCGGCGGACGCCCCGCCAACGGAAGGCGACGGCGAAAAGAACGCCGAAGCAGATGGATCGGCGGGTTCCGACGCCGCCGACAACGCCTCGGAAGTCGCGGGCGTCTACCTTTCGAACCGGCGTCAGTTTACCGGCGTCGAGAAATTCTTCGGCGTGCTGTCGACCCAGAAGATGATCGCTGACGGCGAGGTCGTTTATACCGAGGGATCGTCGCACCTGCCTTACAGGCGGCTTGCGCCCGACGTCTACGAGAACAGGCGCGGCGATCGGATTGTCTTCGTGCGCGATGACAATGACCGGGTCGTGCGCCTCGCAGGCAGCTCCGGCACCAACACGTCCGAACGCGTCTCCGGGCTCGCCGACCCGAAATGGTCCATGTACGCGGCCGGGGCCGCGCTCGGCCTGTCGCTGACGACCTGGCTCGGGCTGTGGCGTCGGTTCGGCCGCGACGACGAGGTGACTGCGGCAGGTCGCGCCCTGTCGCTGTTCACGCTCGCCGCCACGCTGCCGCTCTTCGTGGTCGCCGCGCTCATCTTCAGGTTCATTTCCAAAGTGGAGGGCCTCTCCTATGCGGAAATGTTCGTCGATTATCCGCCTGGCAATCTAGGCCTGCTCATCGCCGCATCCAGCGTCGCGGCCGTCGTCGGCGTCGCCGCGTTCGCGTCGATACTCCCGGCATGGAGCGGATCGGGCTGGTCGATATGGCGCAAGGGCCATCACACGGCGTTCGCGCTAGCGTATCTCGTTACGGCCGCCATTCTTTGGAATTGGGGCCTCGCTTTCTCCAGCTACATCACGGCCTGATCTGGTCGCCGATTGAAGCTGCGAAGTTTCACTTGCCGGCGGGGCGTGGTTTGAAAATGGCGAAAGGCGTCTTTGGGACGTCGCCGGGTCGGTGGAGGCCGCCATGGAGATAAGGGCGGCGACGACGCCGGACGAGATCGCCCGCGCCGTTAGAATAGATGAAGCTCTTCTCGGTTCGAATGATAGAGCCGACTATATCAGATCAGCGGCTCAAAACGGCGGCTTAAGCGTGGCCGGGTTGAGTGGTGAAATTCAAGCGTTCTGCTGCCTTGATCATGGTTACTTTTTTGGGAAGCCATTCATTTCCCTGCTCATCGTGTCTCCTCACGCAAGACGACTTGGCCTGGGCGCGGGCTTGCTTTCGCATAGCGCTGGCGCGCACCCAGAGGTATGGACGTCCACCAACCGATCAAACTCGGCCATGCGCCAGCTGCTCGACACTGCGGGCTGGCGATACTGCGGTGAACTAAGCGGCCTCGACGAAGGCGATCCTGAGCGATTTTACAGGACTGCTTGAAATGCGCTTTCGGCTCGATCCGAATGATCGGAATCAGTTCTACCGCAAGTTCAGGCGTTAGCCGGCGCGGCGGCCGCTTGCCCGCCGGGCCTCCGGCTGCTATGCGCCGCGCTTCCCACGCGGGAGGCTCGCCGGCGAAGACCAGCCGGGGCCGCACCGCGGGGCCTTTCCGGCCGCCGCATTGGGCGACGGCCCCGCCATTCTGGAAGGTGAGACATGGCTAAGAAAATCGCCGGGTACCTGAAGCTTCAGGTGCCAGCCGGCGCGGCGTCTCCGTCGCCGCCGATCGGACCGGCTCTCGGCCAGCGCGGGCTCAACATCATGGAGTTCTGCAAGGCCTTTAACGCGAGGACCCAGGAGATGGAGAAGGGGATGCCCGTCCCCACGATCATCACCATCTTCACCGACAAGTCGTTTACGTTCGTCACCAAGACGCCGCCCGCGTCCTTCTATTTGAAGAAGGCCGCGAAGCTGCAGAAGGGGGGCCAGACGCCGGGCCGCGACGTCGCCGGCAAGGTGACCGAAGCTCAGTGCCGCGAAATCGCCGAAGCGAAGATGAAAGATCTGAACGCCAACGATCTCGATGCGGCGACGAAGATCATCATGGGATCGGCGCGGGCCATGGGCCTTCAGGTGGAGGGCTAAACGATGGCGAAAGCAGGAAAGCGCATACGCGCCGCGCGTGAAGGGGTGAATCCGGAAGAAGCGCACTCGGTCGAAGAGGCGGTGAAAATCGTCAAGACGAACGCGACGGCGAAATTTGACGAGAGCATTGAAATCGCGATGAATCTTGGCGTCGATCCGCGGCATGCGGACCAGATGGTCCGCGGCGTCGTCTCGCTTCCGAACGGCACGGGCAAGACGGTGCGCGTTGCGGTGTTCGCCAAGGACAAGAAAGCCGAAGAAGCGAGCGAGGCCGGCGCGGATATAGTCGGCGCGGAAGACCTTATGGAGAAGATCCAGGGCGGCTTCATGGACTTTGATCGCGTCATCGCGACGCCGGACATGATGGCGGTGGTCGGCCGGCTCGGCAAAGTGCTGGGGCCTCGGGGCCTGATGCCAAACCCGAAGGTCGGCACGGTGACGCCTGACGTCGCCAAGGCGGTGAAAGACGCGAAAGGCGGCGCAGTGCAGTTCCGGGTCGAGAAGGCAGGCGTCGTCCATGCCGGCGTCGGCAAGGCGTCGTTCTCCGAAGAGCAGCTCGCCCAGAACGTCAACGCCTTCGTCGAGGCGGTGGCGAAAGCCAAGCCCTCAGGCGCGAAAGGCACGTTCGTAAAGAAGATCGCGATCTCCTCCACCATGGGCCCCGGCGTGAAGGTGGACACGGCGTTCGCCCACGCGATCGCGCCAGCGAGCGCCAACTAAAGAGCTGATCGCGCCAGCGAGCGCCAACTAAAGAGCTGATCGGCCCGGCGCGCGTCGGCTAGCGAGGTAGTCGTCCCAGCGAGCGGTCGGTCTGGAAAAGAAAGCCCCGCTTCGGCGGGGCTTTTTTTAACCGTAATACGGCGACCGTCCTGAGTTCCAGCTGATTAGGCCAATCCTGCCCGCACAATTGGCTAAAAACGCCAATTGACTGGCGGTTCCTTAGACGATTTGATCGGCGACTGTGGCGCGATCAGGGAGGCGGGCTTCATGCGGCCCTCGCCAACGCTTGGGGTGGAGGAGGAGTACCTGCTCGTCGATCCGACGACGCGGGACCTTGTGGCCGATCCGCCGCCCGATTTCATGGCCGAGTGCAAGGAGCGGCTCGGCGAGCGGGTGACGCCGGAATTCCTGAAATGCCAGATCGAAGTCGGCACGCCCGTCTGCGCCGACATCGGCGAGGCGCGCCGTCATTTGACGGCCCTGCGCCGGTGCCTCATCGACGCCGCCGAGCGACACGGCATGTCCCTCATCGCCGCCTCCACCCATCCGTTTGCGGACTGGGGCGCCCAGAAGCACACCGAGGCGCCGCGATACGATATGCTTGACGCCGACATGGGCGGCGCGATCCGTCGCATGCTGATCTGCGGCATGCACGTGCACGCCGGGATTGAGGACCCGGACCTTCGCATCGATCTGATGAACCAGACGCGATACTTCCTGCCGCACCTCCTGGCGCTATCGACCTCGTCGCCCTTCTGGAGCGGCCACGACATGAAGATGAAATGCGCGCGCCTCGGCATATTCGATTCCATGCCGCGCACGGGCGTGCCGGATCGCTATGAGAGCTGGTCCGAGTACGAACGGACTGTAGAGCGTTTGGTAAAGGCTGGCGTCATTGAGGATTCATCGAAGATCTGGTGGGACATGCGGCCCTCGGCGCGGTTTCCGACGCTTGAAATGCGGATTACGGACGTTTGTACGCGCCTTGAGGACGCGTTGTGCGTCGCCGCTCTTTACCAGAGCATCTTACGCATGCTGGCGCGCATGAAGGATCGAAACATGCGCTGGCGGATCTATCCGCGCCTGATGCTCGAGGAAAACCGTTGGCGGGCGGAGCGATATGGCTGTACGAAGTCAATGATTGATCTCGGCCGCGGCGAGTGCGTGCCGTTTGCGGCGCTTATCGAGGAGCTCATCGAACTTGTCGCCGAAGACGCCGCCGCGCTCGGCTGCCAGGATGAAGTGCGCCACGCCCGCACGATCCTCAAGCGCGGCACGAGCGCCTGCTGGCAGCTCGAAGTCTATGGCGACGCGCGCGGCCAGGGGGCGGAGCATGACGAGGCGCTGAAGGCGGTGGTGGATATGCTGGTCCGCGAGACCGCGGCCGATTTGCCAGCTTAGGGCGTATCCGGAAGAAGTGGGCGCCGGCCCACCGCCGCCGAGCGCTCAAGCAAGACGCACAGAGAAGTTCGCGCTGGAGGGAGTCTATGGAAACGACTCCAATTTTCTATTCTGTCCCGATTCATTTCCAGATATCCGCGCATGTTTATCCGCGAAGCGCTTTTGGGAACTGATTGCGCGGGCTGCGACGCCAAACCGGCGATCTAGTCTTGCTGCAACCCGTTCTAAGGCCAGTCCGCTTGAGGCTGGAACCGTTCGTTGGCTTCGATCCGTTACCTGCGCTGCGCGGTTAGGCGGCTGCGCCTCTATCCGGAATCGGCGCCCAGCAGCGTAGTTTCTCGGTCAACACGTCTTTCCTGACGGGTTTCGTAATGTAGTCGTCCATCCCGGCGGAAATCGCTTTTTCGTCGTCGCCATTAAGCGCGTGCGCGGTGATTGCGATGATTGGCGCGCGCTTCTTGTGGTCTTCCTTTTCCCGGCGCCGGATAAGGCGCGTCGCCTCCAGGCCATCCATCACTGGCATCGACAAATCCATCAGTATCAAGTCGAACTCCGACCGCAAGTGTTGGTCGAGCGCATCTTTTCCGTTGATGGCCGTGGCGAGTTCAAAGCTGTCCTGGTCAATCATATTCTTGATGACGAGCCGATTGACCTCATTGTCGTCTGCGAGAAGAACCCGGGTCTTCGTACGCTCAGCCCCGTCAGGCGCGCCCTGGCGGGAATTGATCCTGGCGACCTCTTCGAGACGGCGGAATTCATCCGCGTCTTGCAGCGCGTTTCCGCCAAGCGCTTTCGTCAGCGCGCGACGCAGAAGCGCTGATCGCACCGGTTTCGGTAGGATCTCAACGACATCGAGGTCTTCGAACCGGCGCAGCAGGTCCGGCGTGTCCATGGCTGACAAAATGACCAATTGCGTGCCGGAGATGTCGGGGCGACCGCGTATCGTGCGGGCAAGGGTTTCTCCGTCGATATCGGGCAGTTTCACGTCGATAATCGCCGCCGCCGCCGGCTCGCGGCTTTTTGCGCGGGCCGTGAGTATTTCAAGGGCCTCGGCGGCATCGCTCGCCAGCAAGGGCGAGCCGCCCCAATATCTTATCTGTTCACTGAGGACACGCTGGGTCGCAATCGTATCCTCCACAATCAGGACGGGACCAGACTCAAGACGCTCGACTGACTCAACAACCTCGCCGGAAGGCTCAAGCGCGGGCAGCGAAATCTCGAATCTGAACACAGACCCTGCGCCCGTCTCCGACGTGACGGCAATCTCCCCGCCCATCGCCTCGACGATGCTTCTTGAAATTGCGAGGCCTAGGCCGGTGCCGCCGAACCGACGCGTCGTGTCTGATTCCGCCTGGGTGAATTCTTCAAAGATATGGTGGAGCCTATCCTCCGGGATGCCGATACCGGTATCCGACACGGCCATCTCCAGCGTATCGGCGGGTGCGCGTTCATCGACGGCGTCACGCGAGACTCGCCTGACGGAAATAATGACGTGGCCTTTTTCCGTGAACTTCACGGCGTTGCCTGCAAGGTTCGTCAGCACCTGTCGCAATCGCCCTACGTCCCCAAGATAGTGGTTGCGCAGGTCCGGCGGATAGTCGACGACGAGTTCAATCTTTTTCTCGCGCGCCTTGGGGCCGAGAAGCGTCGCAACGTCTTCAATCGCTGCGCGTAGGTCAAACGGCGCAGACTCCAGTTCGAGCCGTCCCGCCTCAATTTTCGAGAAATCGAGTATATCATTGATGATCGTGAGCAGGGCGTCCCCGGACTTTGAAATGGTCTCCGTGAACAGCCGCTGTTTGTCGTCCAGCGGCGTTTGTTGCAGCAATTCCGCCATCCCAAGGACGCCGTTCATTGGGGTTCTGATTTCATGACTCATATTGGCGAGGAATTCGGACTTCGCCCGATCCGCCCTCAGGGCCGCCTCCTTCGCCGCGGCAAGCCGGCGGCTCATGCGGATTTGCGTCACGGCGAAAAGGCCTAC
Organism: Parvularculaceae bacterium; assembly: GCA_028284065.1. GTDB lineage: Bacteria > Pseudomonadota > Alphaproteobacteria > Caulobacterales > Parvularculaceae > MED-G105. The sequence continues at coordinate 683,421 of JANQSJ010000011.1, read as the reverse complement.
CCCGATAATCGCGGCGGTGAGGAAACCGAATGTGATACGTTGCCGGAGGATAACAGTTTGCTGAAGCGCGCTTTCGGTCTCGAGCAGGTCGGCGCGTACCTGCGCAGCCTCAACTTGCGACGCGTTCAATGCGCGAAGCTCCGCCGCAACTTTGTCCAACTCGCTGTTCTTTTCGTCGATGGTCTGTCTTCGAAAAGCATCCATCGCTTCGTAGGCGGCGCGATAGTCGCCTTCCGCAAAAAGAAGCGGACCGATCAAGCTATCCACGATGTTTTGCAACCGCGCGTCTGTGTCTATCCGCGGGTCTTGCCGCAGGAGGTCGAAACGCTCGCGCGCTTCGGCGATTTCGCCAATGCCAAGCAAAGATAGAATGAGGCCCCGCGTCGCAAAAGCGCGCCGTTCCTTAGCGTCATATGGCAGCGACAAAGCCTCGCGATAACAGGCCTCCGCCTTGGCGAACATATCCATCGCGAGCGCGACGCGGCCGCAAAGATCAGCCGCGTAGTAGCGATAGAGCGGGCTGTCAGCCGCCGCCGCCAGCGAGGTGTTGATCTCCGAGAATTCGGCGGCGATCTCATACTCATCCTTTCTGAAGGCCGCGAGCGCGAAGTTGTACACATGAGATTGTCCGGACACCGGCATTTCGTGGCTTTCGACCGACGTGACCCAGTTTCGCACGGCATTCGCCATGCCGGTGTAGTCGCCGATATTCATGAAATGATACGCCAGCGCCGCGTAGAGCTCAGTTCGCAAGAACGGGCGGATGTCGGCCTGCCGCTCGACAACCTCCCGGACAAGCGCCAGCGCTTCGTCGTTTCGAAGGCTATCCGCATACACATAAGATAGGAGAAGCCGGGCTTCGGCGTCCTCGTCCGGCGAAAGCTCCTCCAGTCGAATCAGTTCGAGAAGCTGTCGTTCAGCTTCTTCGTAGTCGCCGGCTTTCATTATCGTCGAAAACGCCGTCAGCATTTCCGCCTCGAACTTGCGCAGTCCTTCCGCGCCACTATCGAGTTCGGTCAAATACTTGCTGAAGTACTTGTCAAAACGACTCTCGTCCATTTCGACGGCGCGAGTGAGCGCGGTATCGTGAAGCAGGCGTAGTCTTTCAGACCAGGGACGTTGGGCGATTCGTTCATCGAACTCCCGCCAGTCGGCGTCCCGCGCGACGATCGCCGCCTCTTCGATCATCCGCGACGCATCAAGCGCAGCGTCAGACCAGTCATCATCCGCGCGCGCGCCTGGGGCGGCGGCTAGCGTCGTGGCGCAAGTCGCAAGCAATGCAATGAAAATATGTCGGCAAATACACATCACTGGCGTCATCCCCACTTGATTGTGGAGCAGTTGCATTACTACTCAGTGAAGCGATAAATATTTTGCTAACGAAATGAATGAGAATGGCGTTGATGATGGAGGGAGGCGTCTTTATTGGATTTGTTATCTGATCCGCCGCGCCTTGCGCCGCGCCGGCCGATCCTGACTGCCCCGCCCTTAAGCGCCACAACCTTGTCGGCGATGCGAAGGGTGGCGGTCCGATGCGCGATCAGGATTTTCGTTCCCGGATAGCTTTTCAGCGTCTCAAGCACATTGTTTTCGCTGACGTCGTCTAGGTTCGCTGTACCCTCGTCCAGGAACAGCAAAGAAGGGCGCCGATAGAGGGCGCGCGCCAAAAGGACGCGCTGCTTCTGCCCGCCTGACAATGTGCTGCCCATGTCGCCGATCAGTGTATTGAAGCCCATCGGCGAAGACGCAATGTCGTCATGGATTGCGGCCAGCCGCGCGCATTCCTCGACCCGGCGCATGTCGATATCTTCGTCGAAGAACGCGATATTGTCGGCGATGCTGCCCGACAGCAATTGATCGTCCTGCATCACGACTCCGATGCGTTTCCTCAACGCCTTAAGGCCGATGGCTGAAATCGGCCGCCCGTCGAAGAGGACCTCTCCGCTTGTCGGTTCAAGGAGGCCAATCATGACTTTCAGAAGGGTCGTCTTGCCCTGGCCCGAACCGCCGATGATGGCGACTGTTTCATTTGGAGAAATTGTAAGGCTGACGTCTTCGAACACGAACGGTTCATGTTCTGCGTACCGAAAGGAGACGCGCCGCAATTCGATTTCGCCATTTAGCGCTTTGTCCGCCGATAGGAAACTCTGCTCAGTGTCTTCCGGCTGCGCATGAACGATGTCCGCCAGCCGCTCAAGATGAAGCTGCGCCATTCGCCATTCGATCATCTTGTCGATTAGGCTCTCGACGGACTTTGCGAAGTGCGCCTGGTACGCAACGAACGCGAAGAGCATGCCGAGCGTGAATTCCGCCCTGATGACCATCTGCGCGGCAAGATAGATCACCAGCACCCGCAGCGCGTTGATGATCAACTGACCGATCGCTTCACTTCCCGCCTGGGCTTTTTGAAGTTGAACGTCGTTGTTGACGACATCGATTTGCGCGTTGCGCCACTGCGCTTGGCGTTGGTTTTCCCTGCCGAACAGTTTTATTGCGCGCGCGCCCCGAATGCTCTCCAAGAAAAGCGTATCAAGCCGCGCCTTCAGTTGGAGCCCTTCTTCGCTCTTCCGTCGCAAATAAGGGAAGATCGCAAGACGCAGCGTGAAGTAGGCGCACAGCCCTGCGACCACGACCAGCGTCATGCGGGCGCTGTATAGGAGCATAAGACCAAGGGTCGTCAACGCCATGGCGCCGTCTATGATGACGGCGATAAGGCTGCCCGTGATGAGGCTCTTGATCGGTTGCAGCGACTCGAAGCGCGATGCGACGTCTCCAAGATGCCGTTTCTCAAACCAGTCGAGGGGCAGCCTGATTGCGTGGCGGAATGCATTCGCCTGCATCTGGGTGCTGAGCATGTTCGAGAGATAGATCTCGGCCCCCGAGCGGAGGAGCGACGTGACGCATTCGATGACGAATAGCAGCAAGAATCCGAGCAAGAGGACCGTCAGGAAGGTGAGGTCGCCGCTTAGGATGGCTTCGTCAATTACGAGCTGGCTATAAAATGGGGTCGCGAGCGCAATCGCATGCAGCAGAGCCGATAGCGCGAGAATCTGCAAGAGGCTTCTCTTCAGGCCGACGATCCGGGTCCAGAGGTCCCAAATGCGTATTCTTGGACTCGCCCTCTTGCGCACGAACTCGGATGTCGGCGTTAGTTCAAGCGCGACGCCGGTGAAATGTTCCGAAAGGTCCTCAATTCGCATCCGCCGGACGCCGCGCGCCGGATCGTGGATAACCGCCTTTGCGTTCGTGGCGGATTTCAGGACGACAAAATGGTTCAAGTCCCAGTGCAGAATACAGGGGCATTGAAGATCACAGACGTCTTCAAGGTCCAATCGCAGCGGCCGCGCTGCGAGACCGAGGGCGTCGGCGACGTCGACAAGCTGCGCCAGCGTCGCCCCTTTTAGAGACACCGTAAACCGGCGCCGCATGCTGGCGAGATCCTCCGATCCGCCGTGAAAGGAGGCGACCATTGCAAGGCAGGCGAGGCCGCATTCCGCCGCCTCCGCCTGGAGAATGAGGGGCAGTTTGGCGCGGGTCCCGGCCAATATGCCGTCGGCCAGAATTGAATTATCGTTGGCGTCCACTTTCCGCCCCGCCTGCGCGGAGTTGGGATAGGGTCAATCCGTTAAATTTTAACTCAAATTTGACCATCGCCGGCCGGCGCGCCGTGAAACAAAAAAAGCCGCTCCCGAGGGGAAGCGGCTTCTTCAGCGTTGCTTTGTCAGCGTGACGGTCAGGCGTGGCCGCCGCCCCAACGCCCCTGAACGGTGTATCCGAACGCCGAGGCATGGGCGCTGGACGAGCTAAACGAGAAGGCGAGCGCACCGCCGCCCCATCGTCCCGCGCCCGAGACCGCCTTGATTTCTTCAGCCGTCAGCTCGCGTTTGCTGCTCGGCGTCGACTTAAACTGCTGCTGCTTCTTCACTGTCTGGTACTCCCACTTGGCGTCATTCGCTGCAATCAATCCAGATACATGAACTTTTATTCAAACCGCACTAACAGGGAGTTAATATAAGGCCGCCTTTGTCCGAATTTTTTTAGATCCATTCAAAAACAGTTAACGCATCTTTATGGTAAACAATAATTTTACATCGCTGCGCTAGCTGCCGGTCAGAGTGATTGGGCAAGCGGGCTGGTGCAGGTCGCCGTGGCGGTTGGTCTATTTCGTGAGGAAGCAATCGAGTCCAGCCGGCGACGACTCGCCGGCGACGTCACAATTGCGCAGCCGGTCAGCCAGACAATCGTCGCCACGGCCTTGATCGCTGCGGCGGCCGCCGCGGCGATCTTCCTCGCCCTTAACACCTACGCCAGAAAGGAAACAGTCGTCGGCCGTCTAACGCCGACGAAGGGTCTGGTCCGCATCGTCAGCCCGGATATGGCGACAATTGCGGAAGTTCTTGTTACGGAAAATGCCGAAGTTGAGAGCGGCGATCCCCTTGTAAGCCTTGTGAGCGAGCGGGTGACGGCAGGCGGCGTTACGGTTGTCGATGAAATCGTGCGACAGCTTGATGCCGAAGCGCGTGAGGTGGAGACGCGCCTCGACCTTGTCGCTGAGAACTTTCGGGTCTTGCGGAAAGAGAACCTCGCTGAGCTCGAAGGAGTTCGGCGGCGGCTTGAGCCATTGCAAAGGCAGATGGACGTTCAGCGACGGCGTCTTGAACTTGCTGGCGACCGGCTTAAGGCGCTGACAATCCTGCGGGAGCAGGAGGCTGCATCCGTCGTTGAGCGCGATGACGCCGATGAGAGGCGTATGCTCCTGGAGCAGGAATACCAGAGGCTGCGCGAGACCCACGCCACAATGACCCAAAGGGTCGATCAACTGGAAGCGGTCCGTGAACGGCTTGATGCCGAGGAGCAACAGGAGCTGTCGCGTTTGCGCGGGCAACTCGCAGGCATCGACCAGCGACGCACGCGCGTTGAAAGCGAAACCAATCTTCTGCTCAGGGCGCCGGTGTCAGGTCGCGTCGCCGCGCTTCAGGCGAAGGTCGGGCAGTCGGTCGCGGCTGGCGAACTGCAGGTCGCCATCCTCCCGACGGGAGGGGAGCTCGTCGCTGAATTGTTCGCGCCGACGCGCGCCGCAGGCCTCGTCGAGGTTGGGCAGAAGGTGCGGCTGCTCTATGACGCTTTTCCCTATCAGCGGTTTGGCGCCGGCGACGGCGTCGTTACTGGCGTTTCTGGAACAATCCTGTTTCCGGAGGACGGGCCGGGCGCCCTCAACATTGGCGAACCGGTTTACCGGCTCACCGTCGCGCTTGATGCTCAGAGCGTATCGGCGAAGGGACAGGAGTTTGCGCTTCAGGACGGCATGACGCTGCGCGCAGACATTATTCTTGAACGCCGGAGCATTCTGGAGTGGATGCTTCACCCCGTCCGGTCGATCCGCGAACGGTAGGAAACGGCTGTCGAATTTCAATGCCCGACAAGGGCGCGCCGGGCGGCTTGAACCAAAATCATAACTGCGTCAGGCGAAGGCGGCGACTGCTTGCCGCGAACGCAATTAGTCTGCATCGACATTTTGCGCTAAATTCAATGCGGCGGCGGGGCTTTGGCGAAGGCGGTGCGTCGCTCCGCGCTTTGGCTCTTAGAGAGGCTCTTGGAGCCCGTTCGAAAACGCCTGCAAAGTCCGCGGTGATGGGATAATCAGACGTGCGCCAGCCGAAGCAAGGGCCGGTTCGGGCTCTATTCGTTATAGACCAAGAGCCTGAACCATATCGTCGCGGGGAAACAAACGTCTGATTATCTGTCGCCAAGTGCGTTGCGGCCGCTCTCAGACAGGCTCTTGGAGCCGTTCGCCTCTAACGCAAACGGGCTCTATACCAAGGCGGGTTGAGAGCATTTCGGGATATCGGAGAGGGGATCATGACTGTTGGACAGGGACTAACCGGAAAGCCGCAAACGGCTGTCGCGCGCCTCGTGGCGGCGTTGTCTATCGTCGCCCTCTTTTCTTGTTCTCCCGCTGGAGAAAGCGCGTCGCCGACGCTGAGCGCAACTGCTTCAGCGGAGAACGAGGCGTCTCACGCAGCAACTACAAATGAAGAGATTGTCTTCGATGGCTATGTGCGAGGCGTCCCCGCAATCGAAATCAAGATTGACGGTGACGTCCTAACCGTTCGCAAGCGGGACTTTTCCGCGAATGCCTGGGGCGACGCTGTCAGCGGGCCGATCGACAAACTGCCTGATGATCCAAGGATGCGCTTTGAAGGCGCCTTGGCGGATTTTCCTCTCGATCTTCGCCTCTTTTCCAGAGCGGACTGGAGTGGCTCCGACAGGGTGGGGTGGGAAGACAAAAACGCCCGGTTCGTGAAGCATCGGGAGTTGAGAGAGACTATCGACGGAGAAGAGACCGTCGCCTTTCATTGGGCCCAGATCGATAGCGTCGCGACGACCCGGGACGTGATCGTCGGCGCGGACAATAAAATTATCGGCGCAGTTGATCCTCGTAATGACATTGTCCTTGTACGCCGCGGGTTCGAGAACTTTACTTCCGTCAAGCATTGGCGGAACCCGCAGGTTTCTCAACCTCTCTACGGCTACAAGGAATTGCCGCTTGTGATGATGCCGACGCGCGCTGGCCCCAGACTGGCGACGCTGGTTTACCTGCCCGAGGGCGATATCGAAGGACCTTTCCCGACTATCCTGGTGCGCACGCCCTACGGAATTTCAGATTTAATTGATAGGTATAAGCACTACCCTGTTCGCGGCTTCGCGGTCGTTCTGCAGGCGGCGCAGGGAACGATCTATTGGGACGAAGAAGCGCGCTCAGAGGGCGATCAGTTCTCCACGGTGAACGAACCCGGCGATGGGGCGGATGCGCTTGAATGGATCGCGGCGCAATCCTGGTCGAACGGCGAGATCTGCAGTGAAGGCGGCTCTTACCGGGGGTTCACGCAATGGACAGCCGCCATGTCGCGCAACCCCGCCCTTAAGTGCCTAATTCCGGAAGTCTCCATGGGGACGGCCTTTAGCGATCAGCCCTATATGGGCGGGACGTTTGTTCAGGGAATCGCCTACTACGAATTCTGGATGATGAACAAAGGTCTCTTGGAGGGGCGGACGTGGCCGGACGTCTTTCGCCATCGACCCATTATCGACATCGACAGGTACGCGACGGGCGAAGACATCCCGCTATGGAATGAGCTTATTGAGAACGCTACGAACAGCGATTTCTGGCGCGTTCAGGACTGGTATGCCGGAGAGCATCCGCGCGACTTTGGGACATTCCAGATTAGCGGCTGGTTCGATGATGATTTCCCCGGCACACGGAGCAATTGGGCCTTGATGGACAGATACGGCTCGCAGCCCAATCGCTTGCTGATCGGGCCGTGGCGCCATGGCTATAACCGCGATCGCATGCTGAACGGTTACCGGTTCGGCGTCGATGCAATCCGTCCGGACGTTTGGCTGCTGAAGCAGAAATGGTATGATCACTTCCTGAAAGGCTTTGAAAACGGCGTTACGGACGCGAAAGTCGAGTATTTCGTCTTGGGAGAAAACGAGTGGCGGACCGCGGACGCGTGGCCGCCGGCTGAATCGGAGGCGCGTCAATACTTCTTCCACAGCGATGGCGCAGCAAATCGGTTTACGGATGACGGCGTTCTGCGCGTGGAGCCGCCTCAACGGCCGCAGCCGTTTGAGGAGTACACGTACGACCCGGCTAACGCGGTAAAAAACTGGTATAGCTTTGACTTGATGGAGTCATGGGCCGATTACCAGTCTTATCCCTACGACTTCAAAGATGTTGAGACGCGCGCCGACGTGGTGACGTACACGACGCCGCCATTGGAGGATGACGTCACGATAGCGGGGAACATCAAGGTCGTACTATATGCGTCTACGGACGTTAAAGACACCGACTGGTGGGCTTATGTGTCTGACGTCGCGCCGGACTATTCGTCGACCCGCCTGAGCGTCGGCGCGCTGCGGGCGCGCTTTCGCGGACTTGACGATCCTGATACGCATATATTTGGGTCGAATTTCGAGAAAGAAGAGCTTCTTTCCGGCGACATCGACGATGTCGTCCGCTACGAAATCAGCATTCCGTCGGTCGCCAATACCTTCAAGAAAGGGCACCGCATTCGGGTCGCAATCATGAACGCCCATGAAAACTACAGCTTCCCGAACTCAAACACGGGCGCTCACGAAGGATACGCGACCCGCACGATCCCGGGAAAGATGCGAATTCACCATTCGCCAGAGCACCCCGGCCACATCCTGCTGCCGGTAATGCCGCAAGATTGATTTGACGGTGCGCGACGGGCAGGGCGGCGCCCGCAAATGCGTGAAGCGCGTCGGCAAAAGCCGTCCGCCTCGATCGCTTCAACTGCGAACGGCTCAAAACCGCGTTCGTGAAGCGACGAAGAGTGAACGCAGTCGCAATGTGAACGCAGTCCAGGCGGCCTCGCTCGCTAAGGCGCGCTCTTGTTCGACCCGCTGGCGCTCCCGACCCCTCGCCCTGTGGCGAGGGCCGCATTATTCGTCGAGTACGAGAAAAGCCCGTTCGCTTTCGCTGACGCTGTGGCGTTCGCTCGCGGAAACGCGCCAGAAACCCAAGCCAAGCAGCAGCCACGCGCCGAAAATTATCCATTCGGTCGGCGCGCCTTCCGAGAAATCGGACAATGACCAGGCGGCGACTACAAGAACGAGCGCCGAACCGATTCCGGCGGCATATGGCGTCATCAGCCCAAACGGCGTCTTGAATGGCCGCGGGTGGTCTGCCGCGGTCCTGCGCAGGCGCGCGACCCCGAACGTAACCAGCAGAAAGACCAGCGCCATGGACATCGCGCTTACATTGACAATGACGCCGATCGCTTCGCGGCCGAGCAGCGTAAGAAGGCCTCCGATCATGGCGGCGAAAAGGATGGCTTGGGTCGGCGTTCCGAACCGCGAATCTACGCGAGCGAAGCTGTGTGGCAGGAAATAGGCTCTGCCTAGTGCGAAGAGCAGTCGCGTCGATGCCAGAAAAGCTGCGTTCCAGGTCGTCAGTATGCCCATAAGACCAGCGGACATTACAAGGTTCCTGAGCCAAACCGATCCAAATGCGGCTTCGAAAGCGCTCGCTACCGGTAAGTCCGCGGACAGGATTTCTTCGCGCGGCGCGGCCATGGCCGTGGCGATGATGATCGCGACATAGAACAAAAGAGCGAGGCTGATGGAGCCGATCAGGACAATATGCAATTTGCCCGCCGGGGCGTCGTCGCTCTTTTCGCCCATCGCCTGGGGCACGACATCAAATCCGGCGAACCAGAAAAATGTCGTCGACAAGAGCAGCGCGAAAGCTCGCCAATCAATGGCGCCGGAATCCGAACGCGCCACATAAGGAGATAGATTCGACAGATCGCCAAAGCCTACGCCTGCCGTAATGAACACGAGCGACGCCGTAAGGAGACAAACCGTCAGCGCTTCTTGCAGTCTGCCCACTGACTTCACGCTGAGGAATTGAAATAGCGCAAGCACCGCCATCACGCCGAGGCCGATCGTCAAACTCCAGAGCGTCACGTCTGAACCGAGGACGGTGTAAATCACAGGTCCCTTGAGGGCCGGCGCCATGGCGGAAAGTACCCACCCGATTGAAATTGCTTCGAACGCCAACAGCGCGATGTAGTTCAACGCCAAGAGCCAGCCGCATAGAAACGCAATTCGCGGCCCGTACATTCGATAGGCATAGGCGACTTCCCCGCCTGAGACGGGGTACATGGACGCAAGCTCGGCGTAGCAGAGGGCGATGAGGCCGATGATCCCTGCGCCGATCGTAAAGGCGAGGGCGGCGCCGAGCGACCCGGCAAGCTCAAGCCACTCGCCCATCACGGTTATCCAGCCGACGCCTATGATTGTCCCGAAGGACAGGGCGAAAAGGCTGACAAGCCCGAGGTCTCGGCTAAGACGGTCTCGCGGCGACATGATCCCCACTAACGATTTTAGGATGCGCTATGAAGTGCGCATCTCCTGATTGAGCTGTCGCCGTCGAGGCGATTCACGCATAGATCTTCATCAGTTGCTTCAGAGCGGACAAGCCGACTGACGCATGGATATAGTTATCATCATCAAGACGGATCGACCGTATGCATTGTTCCAGCTGAGTCGCAAAATGACCAAAAGGCGGGCGTCCGCTGACGGAAAGCTCCCGAATGCCAAGTTCATTCCGCAGAAACAGTTTGTTGGCGTAATGATAAACCCTGATGGCTCCTTTTGAGCCAAAGACGGAAATGCTCCCGGGGTCATCGTCCCAAACGCCGCGCTCGGAGATAGATCCGTCGATCGCCCAGCCTTTTCCGCCGCTGAACAAGCCTCCGGCTGGCAAGGCGTCGGAATAGGTGGCCGCGTTATAGAGGAGGTGTCCGTGGGCCCCATTTTCGAACGTCATTGCGACGAATTCAGTTGTCGGCGGCGCCCCGGAGATTTGCCCGCGCCCCCAAATGCGCGTGATCTGAGATCCGATGAGCCATGGGAAGATGTCAATAAGATGGATCCCATGGTCGACGAGTCCCATGCCCGCGCCGCCCGGTCCGCCGTGAGGATAATGGGCGTTCGAAAGCTGTGAATACTGATCAAGCCCGGCGCCGCCTATCAGCTCTTCCTTTATCAGCAATACGTCGCCGATTTCGCCTTCGGAGATTAATTCGCGCGCCGTGATTACCGCCGGCAGGAAACGATAGGAGGCACCGTAAAAGAACTTGACCGAAGCGTTCCGACAAGCGGAAATCATTGCTTCCCCGTCCTCAATGCTGATGGCGAGGGGCTTTTCGCAAAAGACGTGGACGCCGGCGGATGCGGCGCTCTCCACGATGGAGCGATGCGTCGCCGCCGGCGTCAACACCAGCGCCAAATCAACGCCGCCGGCTTCCAGAAGCGCTCTTGCGTCGGCAAAGCTTTTTGCGCCGAGCCTCTTCCCCACGGTCGCCGCGCGTGCCTCATCTATATCGCATACAGACCTTATCGACACATGTTCAAGGCCTTCATAGGCGTCCAGATGCGCCGCCGCGACGCCGCCGAGGCCGATAAGTCCAATAGAAAAGTCGTCCTTAGACGTAGAGCGTGTGCGAGGCGACATAGCGTGTTTGACCCTATCGGGAGTGTTTCAGGCAGAGAATGGCGCGTGCTTCGTCCGGGGTCGCCACTTCGTGCCCGAGATATTCGATGATGGACCGTGCGCGCTCGACAAGTTGACCATTGCTGGCGAACTCGCCGCGCTTCAGATATAGATTGTCTTCTAAGCCGACGCGGACGTGACCGCCCAGCAACACGGCTTGCGCCACCATCGGCATCTGCATTCGCGCTATCCCGAAGGCGGCCCAGTTCGCCCCCTCCGGAACCAAACTGCGCATAAAGATCATCGCCTCTGGCGTCGCAGGCAGTCCCCAGCGCGTGCCCATCACGAACTGATAACTCGGCGGCGCCTCGAACAATCCCTCGGCCAGCATCGCATTCGCGAGAAGCACGTCGCCGGGCGCAAAGACCTCGATCTCAGGTTTGACGCCGAGTTCGAGAAACCTCCTGGCCATCTGGCGCAGGGTGCGCTCCGTATTCAGATAGACATACTCTTGATCGCCATCCCTTTGATTCTGCGTCGTGACGTCGAGAGAGCACATTTCAGGCATGCACATCTCGATATGCCGGACGCGTTCTTCCGGGGACGCGATATCGGAACCCGGACCGGCGCGCGCTTCATCATTGGGATCAGGACAGAAAGTCGCCCCTCCGCCGCATGTAATGTTCATGATCGCCTTGACGCCTCGCTCGCGCGTCAACGTCGCCATCTCAAGGAAGAGGTCAGGGTCTCTACTCCCGTCCCCCGTGCGTGGGTCGCGCACATGCAGGTGCACCGCCGAAGCGCCAGCCTGCTCGGCTTCGTACGCCGCCTCGGCGATTTCCTGTGGCGTGACCGGAAACGCAGGGTGCGCACGATTGAACTGGTTTTCGCCGACGACGGCGCAGGTGAGCACAACTTTGCGACTCGTCATGAAACATCTCCTCAAATAGGCGCAACCCTCGACACGCCGCGCTCGTCCTTTCAGGGCGTCGGGCCGTCGAGGGCGAGAATCGACCGCGCCTCTGTCGGGCTGGCGACGTCCTGGCCATGCAGAAGCACCACCTTTACGGCCTGTTCGACAAGCGCCGCATTCGAAGGGGCGAGTGCGCCGGCCTCCAGATAGAGGTTGTCCTCCAGGCCGACGCGCATATGTCCGCCCATCAGGAACGACAATGTCGCTGTCGGAAGGCTCTCGCGCGAAATGCCGAACGCCGCCCATTCCGCATCCTCAGGCAGCAGCCGACGCAGGAAGTCTATCGTTTGGGCGTCGGCGGGCGCGCCCCATTTAACGCCTAATGCGAGCTGGAAAAACGGCGGTCTCGCCACGACGCCTCTTTCGATCATATCGACCGCGAGGCGAACATGTCCGACGTCGAAGACTTCGAGTTCCGGCTTTGTCCCCGCATCGCGCATGCCGGTCGCCATGAGAGTCAACTGATGCGGCGCGTTGACCATGACCGTGTCGCCGAATGCGCCGCCCGAGTTCATTGTCGCCACATCAAGGCTACAAATGTCCGGCGACAGCGCGCGAATATGGGCGATCCGGTCTTCCGCCGGCATGAGGTTCGTTTTTGGGCCCATCTCGCGGATTTGGTCATTCTGCAGATGAATGCGTTGTCCGTAGCCGGTGGTGAGGTTGATAAGAACGTCGCAGCGAGACGTCTTGATGCGCTCCACGACGTCTCGATAAAGGTCCAGGTCCGTGCTGGGCGCGGCTGTTTCCGGATCGCGCACATGAATATGAACGATCGCCGCGCCCGCTTCGGCGGCTTCGATGCAGGATGTCGCAATCTCTTCCGGCGTGACAGGTACGGCGGGGTTTTTCGCCATTGTGTCCGCGGCGCCGGTCACTGCGCACGTAATGATGGTCTTGCGTTTGGTCATCTTTCGGATTTCTCTTGAAGCGGCTTCATTCGACGCGGGCGAAGAGCGGGCGCGCAGGCCGGATTAGGACGGCAAGCAACACTGCGGCGACGCCGAACGCCGTGGCGAGTGTCAGAAACTGAACCCCCATCGCCGTCGTGTCGGAATAATCAAACGCCCCGGCGTACCGTCCGCCAAGCAGATATCCAATTGATACCGACAGAAACCAAATCCCCATCCCCTGACCCACGTATCGGTCGGGCATCAGCTTCGTGACGAAACTAAGGCCGATTGGAATAAGGATGATTTCAGCGCATGTCTGAGCGAAATATGTCAGGACAAGCCATAGCGGCGATGCGAGGCGCCCTTCCGTCACCAGAAGAGCGGCGACGCCAATTGAGGCGAACGCCGCCGCCGTACACGCGATCGCAATGGCGAACTTGCCGGCGACCGGCGGATTGGCGTCCTTCGCCGCGAGATCGAGCCAGAGCTTCGCGAAGAGCGGCGTCAGAAGAAGCGTGAACGCCGGATTAATCGCCTGAAACCAGCCTGTCGGTATCTCATAGCCGCGGACGACGCGGTTCGTATATTCCAGCGTGAAGAGATTGAACGAGGACCCGGGCTGGGACAAGCCAAGGTAGAAAAGCACCGCGCCGAAGAAAAGGATCAATAATCCGCCAACGTTCTTTTTCTCGTCGGATGTCAGGTCTCCGATGAAGAACAAGAAACCAAAATACCCCACCGCGAGAAACAGGAGGAAGATGCTGACGAGATCGATCACACTGTTGATGTCGAGACGTATGTCGCCAAAGACGATCGCCGCCGCGACGGCGACGACGGCGATCGCCGTTCCGCCGATAACAGCTCGCTCCAGAAAGGACAGGGGACGGCGCGTTTCCGGTTGGCCGAGGCGCAACGAGATCGCGCCGCGCTGCAAGGCGAAGATGAGCTGCGCGATTCCAAGAACCATGCCGAAGCCGGCGCACGCTAATCCGGCGCGATAACCGTAGACGCTTGAGACGCCTGCGGTCACAAAGGGGCCAAATAGGGCGCCGAGATTAATGGCGAGATAGAAAATGTAAAATGCGTGATCGCGCCGTGCGCCCCCCTCAGGGTACAGAAATGAGATCACGGCGCTGATGTTCGGTTTCAGGAGGCTGATACCGATTACAATGAAGAAAAGACCGAGATAAAAGAGATTGAGCTCCGGCGCGAGGGCGAGCGTAAAGTTCCCGAGCATCAGGAAGACGGCGCCGAGAATGATGGCGGACGTCGCGCCTAAAACCCGGTCGCCGATCCATCCGCCAAGCAGCGATGTCATATAGGCCATGGACAGAAACAGGCCAAACATCGCCGCAGCATAGTCCTTATCCAGAGAAAAGCCTTGGTCCGTGTCAACGAGGTACAGAACAAGGATGGCGCGCATGCCGTAATAGGCCATCCGTTCCCAAATCTCCGTCATCGACATGACGAGGAGGCCGGGATGCTGCCCGCGCAAAAGGCCGCCGGCGGATTTAGCGTCGGCCGTCGTCACGCGCTTTCCCTTCTCAGGATTTCAAAGCCGACGTCCATGACCGTTGTGCGCTTCTCGCCGCCGCTTAGCCGCTGGAGCAGCAACTTTGCCGACTCGCGGCCGATCTCTTCACCCTTGATGCGGACGGTCGACAGGCTGGGGCTCAGGACGCGCGCCATTTCAATGTCGCCGAAACCGGTGATGGCGACGCGTTCGGGCACCGACCAGCCATTGCGTTGACAGGTCAAGACGGCGCCGACCGCCAGCATGTCGTTGGTGCACATCACCAGATCGACATCCGGCGTCTGAGCGATCACGCGCTCCATCGCCGCCGCGCCTGCGCTAACGGACAGCTCCTTGGTCATGAGCACGTGGCGCGCGCCGACCTTGACGCCGTGGGTCGCAAGGCCCTTCTTGAAGCCGGTGACGCGCCGCTCCGTTCGGTTGTCGGTGGTTTTCGGGGCGCTGATGATCGTAACGGAGCGATACCCCCATTCCGCTGCGCGTCGTCCGAGCGTTTCAGCCGCGTCGAGGGCCGAGAAGCCGACGACCATGTCGATAGGTTCGCTCGGCAGATCAAATGTCTCAACGACAGCCGTGTCATTGGTCGCAAGAAAGTCCCGCGCGCCTTCGGAGTGTTCCGCGCCAATTAGGACAAGGCCGTCGGCTTGCCGGCTCAGGAATGTTCTTATGAGCTTTTCCTCGCGCTCCTTGGAATAATCAGTACTGCCCAATAGAACCTGGTAGCCCTCGCTATCCAGAACGTCCCACATTCCCTGGATCATGTCGTAGAAGACGGACGTCCGCATCGTCGGGTTGAGGACCGCAATGATCTTGCTTCTGTTGGACGCGAGGCTGCCGGCGACCATATTCGGCACGTATCCGGTCTTTGCGATGACGGCGCGAATCTTCTTGAGTTTCTCCTTTGAAACGGAGGACGGATTGTTGATCGCCCGCGACACAGTCATCACGCCGACGCCCGCGTCCCGGGCGATATCCTCAATCCTGACGCGTTGCGAGCGGCCGCGACGGCTCGCCCGCTGGGATTCGGCCTTTTGTTCCGTGGATTTCCCTAATTTGGGCATCGGTATGTATCTTTGCAGCTGATAGCGCTACCATAATGGCTCAAAGCGATAGCGAAAGCCATCGCCTTTTCCGCAACGACTCAAAAAACGACTCAAGAAAGGCGGTTGATGGCGGAACGAGTGATACTGATTACCGGCGCGCTGGGGGGACTCGGCCGCGCGCTTGCCGACGCCTTCCTGCGGCGCGGCGACGTCGTTGCGGGAGGTGATCTGGCGGAGTCCTCGAGCGAAGACGCCGCCATCTTGACTTTCTACACAAGAATGAACGTCACGGATGAGCCTGAGGTCGTCGAAGCGGTGCAGAAGGTCATCGCAACCTTCGGACGCGTGGACGTCCTCATCAATAATGCAGGACTTGTGAAAATTGCGCCGATTGACAGCATGTCGTCCGACGCATGGGACGAGATGATTGACGTCAATCTAAAGGGCGCTTTCCTGTGCGCGCGCGAGGCGGCGCGCCACATGCTGGCGCGCGGCGGCGGCGGCCGAATCATTAATATCGGCTCCACGGCGGGGCGCGTCGGCGTCAAAAATCACGCCCATTATTGCGCGGCGAAAGCGGGTCTCCTTGGCCTGACCAAGGGCCTGGCGCTCGACCTTGCGCCGTCAGGCATCACTGTCAACGCCGTGTGCCCGGGGCCGCTCGATACGCCGATGTTGCAGGGCGTGCTGGAGGAGCAGAGCGCGCTTCAGGGCATTGAACTGTCCGAGTACGAAGCGCGGCTTGTCGCGTCGATCCCAACCGGCGCAAAGATCGCGCCGCAAGAGGTGGCCGAAACAGTCGCTTTTCTCGCCTCCGATGCGGCCGCGAGCGTCAATGGCCAGACCATCAGCGTCGATGGGGGCATTGTGCGCCTGTGACGGGGCGGGACGACATCGACGCCCCGCGGGGCGACCGCGAGGAAGGGGGCGCGCTCGACCTCAACTGCGATCTCGGGGAATCGCTTGGCGTTCACCGCGTCGGCGATGATGAAGGCGTCATGCCGTTGATTTCGTCCGCAAACATCGGATGTGGATTCCACGGCGGCGATCCGACGACGATCCGTTCGGCCATTCGCCTCGCCATCAAGAACAACGTGTCCATTGGCGCTCATCCTTCCTATCCGGATCGGTTCAATTTCGGGCTCTACGAAGTCGCGATGCCGCGACAGGCGCTGGAGGACGCGATCCTCTACCAGATCAGCGCTGTCGCCGGGGTGGCGCAAGCTGAGGGCGCGCGCATGCGCCATGTGAAGCCCCATGGCGCTTTGGGATGGCTTGCGGGCAGGCGGCGGGATCTCGCGGAGGCGATTGCCCGGGCGGTCGCCGATTTCGACCGTTCGCTGGTGTTGTACGCTTTTGGCGAGCTCATTCCCGCTGCCCGCGCCGAAGGCCTGCGTCTGGCGGCGGATGTGTTCGCAGGGCGTGTTTATGACCCAGACGGCATGCCGCGCACGCGGACGAAACCGGGCGGCCTCATTGAGGACGGGGATGAGGTCGTCCGCCAATTGATCAAATTTGCGCGCGAGCAGGCGGTGAACGCATCAGACGGCGTTAGAATTCCGTTGCCCGCCGACACCGCGTGCGTTCATGTCGAAGGTCCCCGAGACGTCGAAACGGTCCGGGCGCTGCGGAACGGGCTTGAAGCAGCCGGCATTCGGATTGCGGTCCGCGATCGGCCGTGACGCCGCGGTGGTCGACTCAAGCAGAGCGAGCGCTTGCCGCTCTGAGGTCAGCGGTGGCGGCTTCGTCGATGCTTTGCGTTTCCGGATCGATCACGACGCCATAGGCGGCGCGGGCGTGCTCGACTGACATTTTTTCCTGAACGACATCGTCCAAAACGGCCGCCGGCGCGCGGTCGAACGCCGGTTCAAAACCGCCGGCTCCTGGCATTTCGGCGCGGACGACATCGTCCTTGTCCACACGAAAGCGCCCCTTGGATGGCGGCGAAAAGCTGTCGCCATTGCGTCTCTTGACGGTCACTCTTCCGGGCGCGCCTGCGAGGCCGCCCCAAAGGCCCCAGGGCGGACTCTTGTAGCGATCGGAGCGAAGCTGCACGCTCGTGTCATCGGCCAGCGCGCGCCATTGCTTCACCACGCCGAGGCCGCCGCGATGTCGCCCCGGTCCGCCGGTGTCTGGCAAAAATCCGTATTCCTCGACGAGTAGCGGGTTCTCCGCTTCAAGCAGTTCGATCGGCGTATTTGCGACATTCGAGAGAGGGAACGCAGCGCCGTCCTGACCGTCGCCGAACGGACCGCCCCCGAGGCTCGTCGTGTTCTGGCCTTCATTGCACAGAAACATGTTTCCGTCCGCGTCCTTTCCGTAGAAACCCACCATGCATTCCGAACCGCCATAGCAGGCCGGCATGCGCTCCGGCATCAGCTTTGCCATTGCGCCGAGCACGACCTGGCGCACGCGGTGCGAAGCGAGGCCCCGCGCCGCGAATGCGGCCGGAAAGACAGGGTGTACGAATGAACCAGGCTCAGTCACGATGTTAATCGGCTTGTGGAACCCAAAATTATTCGGATGCAGAGGGTCAAGCACCGTTCGAACAGCGGCGTAGACGCAGGATTGCGTAAACTCGACATTTGGATTGATTGAGGATTTTGTCTGCGGTGACGTCCCGGTGAAATCCGCCGTGACTTCGTCGCCATCAATGGTCAACTTGCACTTTATGTTTATGGGATCGTCGCTTACGCCGTCATCGTCAATGACGTCTTCGAATTCCGCGACGCCGTCGGGGAGTTTGGCGATCGCCGCGCGGGTCAGCTTTTCCGTGTGGTCGATCAAGTCCGCCATGTAGGCCGTGAGCTCTTCGCCGCCATGCTCCGCGATGAGCTTTTGCATTTCTTTCTCCGCAAGGCGGAGCGACGCCAGTTGCGCAAGGACGTCGCCGATTACCCGTTGAGGCATGCGCACGTTGGCCTCGATGATCTTGAAGACCGTTTCGTTGTTCTTCCCCGCCGCCACAATTTTCAGGGGCGGGATCCGGAGACCTTCCTGGTAGATTTCGGAATTGTCAGAGGCCTGGCCGCCAGCGACGCGTCCGCCGATGTCCGTATGATGAATGATTATGGAAGCGAAGGCGATTAAGTCATCTCCCTCGAAGACTGGCTGGAACATGAAAATGTCGATGAGGTGGCTGCCGCCGCGATATGGGTCGTTGTTTATAAATACGTCGCCAGGATTGATGTCGCCGCGAAAGTCTTCGATCACTGCTTTCAGCGGAGGCATGATCGCGCCGAGATGGGCGGGCAAGGCGAGTCCCTGACCCGCCAGATCCCCCTCCGCGGTGCAGATAGCCGTCGAAAAATCAAGCTTGTTCTTGACGATGGGCGACCGCGCCGTCTGGACGACCGTAACGATCATATTATCCGCGACGGTCGCGAGCGCGTTTCGGATGATGTCGCGTTTGATGGGATTTATCGCCATTGGCTCCGCCTGATATTCGCTTTCTCGATAGAATTACCGTGTAAGGACGATATTGCCCCAGTCGTCGCACTGACCCGCCCAGCGAGGCGGGATGACGGTGGTGCAGTCATATTCCTCGACAATCGCCGGGCCTTCGCGTCGGACGACGAGGTCGCTGCGGGACGTGAATACCTCGGCGTTACGCCAACCGAATTCAGGGCCGAAATAGGCTCTCCTGGGTTCGCTCGTCGGCGTTTCGCGCGCGTCTCCTCGATTGACGCCATCTGGAACGCGATTGCGCTCCGATGCGGCGCGGCCAACCGCCTTAATGAACACGACCTGCAGGGGCTCGCGATCCGATCGATATCCGAAGGCGCGCTCGTGCTCCGCGCCGAAAGCTTCGGCGACGTCCGCGATGGCGGCGTTGTCGATCTCGCCTGTGGGAAGCGGGGCGGTGAGGCTTTCCATCTGTCCCTGATACTTCAGCCCGAGGAAGACCTGTACGTCGTGGGCGCGTTCGTCTTCAAACCCGTCGGAAGCGAGCATCTCGCCGACTAGCGCCCGTGTCTTTCGAACTTCCTCAGCCAAGTCCGTTGGGTCAATGTCAGCGAGCGGCTTGTAGTAAGCCCGCACCGCCTCGCGCTCCACGTCGACAAACAACAGTCCGAGCGCGCTGAAGAGGCCGGAGACGGGCGGGATGACGATCCGGCGGATGTCGAGCGCTTCGGCCATGCCCCATCCGTGGACGCCGCCATTACCGCCGATGGCGAAAAGCGTGAATGACGCAGGGTCGAAGCCCCGCTCGATAGTAACGCTCTTCAGGGCGCGCAACATGCTGCTGTTCGCAAGCTGATGAATGCCGAAGGCGGTTTCCGTTGAGTCAAGTCCAAGACTGTCGCCGAGGCGCGAGATCGCGTCGTTAGCAAGGTCTTGGCGAATCTCCAGTTCGCCGCCCACAAGACGATCCGGGTTCAGATATCCGAGCAGAAGGTTGGCGTCGGTAACGGTCGCGTCCTCGCCGCCGCGCCCATAACAGGCGGGACCCGGCGACGCGCCGGCGCTGCGGGGGCCGACGCGGAGGCCGCCTGCGTCATCGAGGTGCGCGATGCTGCCGCCGCCGGCCCCGACTTCCGCAATGTCTATCGTCGGCGCCTGAACGATATAGCCGGCGCCCTTGATTAGGCGGTGGCCGCCAAGCGCCGCGCCGCCGCCCACTTCCGTTTCGGGCATCATGGAAAACGCGCCGTCCGCGACGATCGACGCTTTAGCCGTCGTGCCGCCCATATCGAATACAATCACGTCGCCGATGTCCCGCGCCGTTGAAATCTCGCGCGCGCCAACGACCCCTGCTGCGGGGCCGGATTCGATTATGTAGATTGGCTGATCCGCCGCCGTTCGCCCCGGCATCATCGAGCCGCTCGACTGCATGATCTTCAGCGGCGCGCCGATGTCGAGCGTCTTCATGCGCTGTTGAAGCGACTCGACGTAGCGGTCGATGATCGGCCGAAGATAAGCGTTGACGACCGTGGTGCTCGTGCGCTCGTACTCCTGAAGCTGCGGGGAGAGATCGCTCGAAATCGAGATGGAAAGGTCCGGCAAGCGTCGCCGAAGGCGCTCCGCAGCCTGACGTTCGTGGTCGCCGTTGGCGTAGGAATGCAAGAAGCAGATCGCGACCGACGTGACCCCGCTCATGGCTATCGCTTCGGCGGCCGCATCGATCGTCTCCAGCAGCAGCGGCTTTATGGGCTCGCCGCGCGCATTCATGCGTTCGTCTGCTTCAAAACGTAACCGGCGCTCGACCAGCGGGTCGGGCTTGCGCCAGGCGAGGTCGTAAAGTCGCGGCACGCGGTATCGGCCGAGCTCCAGAACGTCGCGGAAGCCTTTCGTCGTAATAAGCGCGGACTCGACGCCCTTACGCTCGATGATCGTGTTGGTGGCGACGGTCGTACCGTGCCCGAACTCAACGATGTCGCCCGGCTCTATCGTCGTTTCCGCAAGCAATTGCGCGACGCCGTCTTCAATGGCGCGGCTGTAGTCATCCGGCGTGGAGAGAATCTTCTTGCTGAAGACGACGCCATCTTCGCGAAGCAGGACGATGTCCGTGAAGGTGCCGCCGATGTCTACGCCGAGCCTGTATGTCGAGGTCATTTTGAAGTTCCGGTTCAACTGGCGCGCCCTTGCGCGCGGCGTCATCGCATCACTGGGAGCAGCCGCGCGCGTCTATCGGCCAGACATCTTCGACCACGCCGTCCCGCAGGACGTAGGCGAAGTCGTGATAGTTCATTGTCGGGGCGCCATAGCTCGGCGCCAGCATCACGCGATCGCCGATCGCCAATTTGCGCGCGTCGCCTGAGAGCGAGGCGGCGGCGTGCTCCTCGGACAAATGGTGAAGCGCCGCGCGGTCGATGGAGACGATCGGCGGGCGGTCGGCGTCCGCATCCGTCGTATCCTGCTTGCTCATCTTGAGGCTCTTCATGCCGACGTCGAGGACCGCGGTTTCCGGCTCTGGCCTTCCGACAACGGAACTTATAAGAAATAGCGCCTGTTCAAACTCAGGCGCCAGTCGAGATTTCATCGTATTCATCACGACATAGGAGCCGGGCTGCAATTCGGTGACGTCGTCTATCTCGCTTGAAATCCGGTAGGTTGCGGTTCCGCCGACGGAGACGATCTCGCATGATAGGCCGGCGCGTTTTGCTGCCTCAAGGTATTCGAACATGACGCCGAAATCCCGCAAGATCGCGTCGCGCCGACGCGTCGGGTCCTGCTCCTTCGGATGCGGACCTTCATAGGCCATGACCCCGCGCAATTCGAGGTTCGGCAGTCGATCGATCTCAATGGCGAGGGTGGCCGCGTCGGCGGCCGTGTCGACCCCATTGCGGGTGTAGCCTTTCGCAAAGGTGCTGGCGTCGCTGCGGGCGCGGACCTCAATGAGCGCGCCGAGCTTCACGCCGGCCGCGCCCGCGGCCTCGTCCAACTGCTCCGCATTGTCCGCCGCATCGACAAGAATTTTGACGTCCGCGCGTTGCGCGAGGGCCATCAATCGACGGATCTTGACCGGAACGTTGACCTGGTTTGCGATCAGGATGTCATCGACGCCTGCGTCGGCGAGAATTTCCGCCGCGCTGACCTTCGCCGCGCAAAGGCCGATCGCGCCTGCCTCCACTTGCCGCAGCGCGAGCCGCGAGCACATGTGGGCCTTAAAATGCGGACGACACCTCTTGCCGCGCTCCCGCAGGAAGCCGGCCATCTTCTCGATGTTTCGGTCAATGGCGTCGATATCAAACGCAAGCGCCGGCGTATCAAGCTCCCGCCACGAACGGCCCACTACGTCCGGCGGACGTCGCCCCCTCTCTTCCGTTTTCATTCCTTTTCCGCGAAGTCCTTGTCGATCGAGCCTTCGAAATTGCGCTGAATTTCATAGACCGACCCCGCGTTTTGCGCGATCGGCTGCGGAATGCGCGCCGGGACCTTCTCTAAACGTGGTTCGAGCGTCGGCTCTCCCGCGATCATGCGCGAATCATATTCCTCCAGGGTGAGCGACTCGTTTTCCTTGGGCCCGATGATCCGCGGCGTGTAGGTGCCCGATAGCGGCCAGGCGTCAGCGGCGGCGCAGGTGTAAATGAGGAGGCGCCGCGTTCCCTCCGATCGATTGACGACTGAGCCGTGCACGACGCGGACATGGTGGAACCCGACCGATCCCGCTTCGCCCGTCATGGATTGCGCTTTAGAAACGTCCAATCCGGATTTTTTTGCGTCAATCGCGCCGACGAAATAGCCGTCTTCGCTCGTATGGTCATAGGCTGGGCCTCGGTGCGTCCCGGGGATCGCCAGGAGCGGACCGTTCTCTTCCGTGACGTCGTCAATAAAGACGCTCATGGCGATGAGGCTGTCGTTCGTATGCGGATATGTGGCCCAGTCCTGATGCCAGTTGACGGGCGCTTTTTCGCCCACCGGCTTGAGATTGACTTTCTGCGTCCCCGTATAGAGCCGAACATTCGGGCCGAGGAGTTGAGTGAGGGCCTCAACGACCCGCGCGTCCTTCAGCACGTCCCGAAAGGCGGGGTGCTGATCCTGCGGGTTCTTAATTCGTCTGAGGATGGGCTTTTCGGATGTGTGCGCATCGTCCAGGTCGAAAACGCTATTGCTATGGCGAATGCTCCGCGACGCGTCCACGAACTCGTCGACCGCGTCAGATAACGCTCTCACGGTCTCAGGCGGCAGCATATTATGCGCGACAAGGAATCCCTGCCGCCAGAATGTTTCAATCTGTTGGGCCGACAACATAGACAGACCTTCACATATTTGTTATCGTTTATGGTAGCGCTACCATACCGGCGGCGCGGGCGGACGTCAAGAAGAGAGCTGAAGATAGATCTCAATTGGCCCCGCCTCGTTGTTTCGATTGACTTTTCTTGGATGGCCGGAGGGCCGGGAGGGGAATATGCTAAGGTCAGTACACCAAACCGAGTTTCGAGAGCGGATGCGGCGTCGACTGACGGCGTCGGCCGCTATGTCCGCGGCGCTGGCGCTTGGCGCGCCCGCCTGGGCCCAGTCGGATCTGTCGGACGACGGGCCTGATGAGATCGTGGTCGAAGGGATACGGAGCTTCCGGGACAACACGGCGTCGGGTACGGGATTTAACCTGCCTCTTGTCGAAACGCCCTTCTCGATTTCCGTCGTCTCCCGAGAACTTCTTGAAACGACTAACAGCTTCAACACCATACAGGCGTCGAACCTGATTGGCGGCCTGACAGCCGTGCAGCTCTCGGGCGGCGTCAATACGGACTATTTCGCGCGCGGCTTTACGCTCGACACCGTCACAGGCTTCAAGCAGAACGGCGTGTCGATCGTGCGCAACTTCGATATGGATCTCGCCGCCGTTGAACGGATCGAGTTCATCAAGGGGCCGAGCGGCATCGAGTTCGGCCGCGCTAATCCGGGCGGCATCGTCAATGTCGTGACGAAGACGCCGAAAGCTGAATCGCAAGGCTCGGTTCGGGCGCTCGTCGGCTCAAATGATTTCTATCGCGTTGAGGCGGATTCCACGGGCTCGATCACGGATCGGCTGCGGTACCGGGTTGTCGGCGCGTATGAAGACGCGGGCAGTTTTATCGACTTCGTTGAGTCGGACACGGTCGTTTTCGCGCCGTCGCTTGAGTACGATCTCACTGACAAAACGCTTGTCCAGCTTGTCGGTTATGCGCAGCGCATCAACAATGTGCCGGAGGCGGGACTGCCCACAAACGATCTCGGCGAAGTGCCAGTGTCGTTCTTCGAGCAGAACCGCGGCTTGTTCACGGGCCAGCCGTGGAACTTCGCGAACACGCAAGCGCAGAGCCTGCAGCTTCTCGTTCAACATGAGTTCAACGAATCCTTCTCCGGCAAGGTGAACATCTATCAGACGCAATCGGAATTCGAGCGGCGGTACGCCCGACCGCGCTTCATCGTGTTCGAGAACGATGGCGTCGTCACGAATAACGGGACGTTCAATCGAGGCGATGTGGAGGAGTTCCAGATCCGCCGACCTCAGGGCGGCAAGGACTCCACCTTCGGGCAACAGCTTGAGTTGCGTTACGACTTCGATCTGTTCGGACGCGAAAACAGCATCGTCGTTACCGGCGAGCACATCAGTTTCGACGCGGAAGGCGAGAGCTGGGGTGGGGCGCGGACAATCCCCGGCTTCGTCTTTAACGTGGATAACCCGGACTTCGGGATCGGACGACCTGAGGTGACCTTCGGCGGCATCAACGAAACGGAAGAAGAGGTGTATTCCGCGTCGTTCCAGGCGCTCTTGCGGCCATTGCCGTTCTTCACGGTCACTGGCGGCGTTCGCTATGACACTGTTGAAGCGACGAATGACGCTGAATCGCTTGAAGTGGACGACGTCACATTTAATGTTGGTGGTCTGATTAACGTCGTTAAGGACGCCGGGTTCATCACCGAACTCAACCTCTATGGGAACTACGCCACATCATTCTTCCCAACATTCGCTCAAACGGGGCAGATCGTTGACGGCGTCGAAGTTCCCTTGAATCTGTTGCCTCCGGAAACCGGGAAGCAGGCGGAGATTGGCGCGAAGGCGGAATTGTTCGACGGCGAATTGCTGGTTACGTTGGCCGCGTTCGACATCGAGCGCTCGAACATCGCCGTAGACGATTTCCGGTTCGGCGGCGCTTTCTCGCTGCCGGCCGGTTCGCAGCAAAGCCGCGGATTTGAGTTCGAAGTGGTGGGGCGTTTGACGCCCCAGTGGCGCGTCTTTTTCGCGTACGCCTATCTCGATACGGAGATAACCGCTGCGCCCGATGCGCCCGAAGCGGAAGGGCGGGCGCTGGCGAATGTGCCGGAAAACAGCGTTTCGTTCTATACGAACTATCTGTTTGAAACGGACAATTTCCTGGATGGGCTACGCGTCGGCGGCGGCGTCGTCTATCGCGGCGAGCGTGCCGGCAACGACTTCATTCGGTCGCCTCAGCCTGAGATTGGGCTAGATGGCTTCTTCATGTTGCCATCGGACTTCGTCACAAACTTCGACGTCCGGTATCCTGTCTCAGACAATGTTCAGCTGAGCGTAAACGTCACAAACGGGTTCAACGAACTCGGCTTTGACAGCTCGTTCTCGTGGAACGGCTCAGGGATCAAGCCGATCCCGCCAAGGGAAGTCCGCGTTGGTCTGAACGTCGATTGGTGAGCCCATATCCCTCCGGGCAGCCATTGGGAGTCGGCGGCCGCCGGCTCCCGACTTTTTTGGAGCGGCAATGCCTTCGATCCTCCTTGTCCGTAGGCGTTGTTTAAGTCTCGTCATCGCGTCAGTTTTGTACGTGCTGGCGGCGGGCGGTTTCGCACCGGGGCAAAGCGCCGTCGCCGTTGCAGGAGCGCGCAGCGACCCGCCCCGCGCGATGGCAACGCGCAAGATCGAGTTCACCACCGATGAAGGCACATGGATGTCCGTCGACGTGTCTCCTGACGGACGGACGATCTATTTCGATCATCTAGGCGACATCTACAGCTTGCCGGCGGAGGGCGGCGCCGCGCGCCGTCTTGTCGGCGGAAGCGACTGGTCGGTGCAGCCGCGCGTTTCGCCCGACGGGGAAAGGCTTGCATTTATTTCCGATCGGTCCGGGTCGATGAACCTGTGGACCCTCGATCTGATGACGGGCGACGCAGCGCAGCTGAGCCCGCATGCGCCGGGCGGACAACTTTTCTTCGCCGACCCTGAATGGACGCCTGAGGGCGACGGCGTGCTGGTATGGGCGACGCGCCGCCGGAACTGGTTCCTTGGAAACCTTCCGAGGGAGATCCGCCTCTACGATGCGCGCGACGGCTCAAAGTTCAGGTCACTGACGGGCGTGGGCCGAGCGTCAATTTCGGGGGCGGAGTCGCCTTCCATGAGCCCCCACGGCAAGACGCTCTACTATGCGCGATTTCGAGAGACGGTCAGCCCGTTCTACGGAGATCGCGTTCTGCCCGAGTGGCAGCTGGAGGGGCGAGATATCGGGTCCGGACGGACGTTCGCCCTGCCAAGCGCGCAGGCGACTTTCGCGCTTTCCAGCTGGCACGGGGGCGGGTTCGCGCCGCAATTGTCGCGGGACGGTAAGAAAATCGTATACGGATCGCGCCATGGCGCCGATACCGGGCTTCGGCTCTTGAACCTTGAAACGGGAGAGGATCGATGGCTCGTCTTTCCGGTGGATCGCGACCAGCAGGAAAGCAATTTTTTTTATAACCTGCCGAACATGGGCTTTTCGCCTGATTCAGAGTTCCTTTTCGCCGGTTTCGGCGGAGGCCTGAATCGCGTTCGGCTGGATACCGGCGACGTGGAGCCGATCCCCTTCACGGTCGACGTTAAGCAGGAGATCGCGCCACCGATCCGGCCAAAGCGTCGATTGCCCGACGACATCGGCCCGCCGCGCCGAATACGCAATCCGGCGTTGTCGCCGGATGGCCGACTTATCGCCTTCACCGCGTATGATCGCGTCTACGTGATGGACGCAACCGGCGGGACGCCGCGCCGGATTGATCCGCGCTCGATGCAACAGTCTTATCCAACCTGGTCCCCGGATGGGGGCGCCGTGGCGTATGTCGGCTATACGGCGGAAGGCGGCGGGCATGTGTGGCGCGCCGACCTGAATGGCGGCGATCCGAAACGCTTGACCCGACGCGCAGGCAACTATGTCTGGCCGGTATTCGGCCGGCGCGGCGATACGCTTTATGTGAGCCGGATCGGCGGGCCGCACGGCGAGGCGGCGCGGCCGCCGTTCGACCTTGTTCGGCTGAGCCTTGAGAGCGGGCCGGACGCGGCAGAGGAGGTCGGCAAAGCGAACGTCGTCAGCGCGACGGCGCAACCCGCCCGCATCCATGCCCATGGCGATTCTGATGCTCAGGTCACGATTTCCGTACGACACGTCCTGGCGACGCTGGCGGCGGACGAACCTGCGTCCATGGCGTCGGTGTCGGCCGCAGGGCGCCCCTACAACAGGCGGGCGCAACGACTGAACGAGCTCAATGCGGAGGATGTCGCCGTCTCGCCCGACGGCGCGATGATCGCGGCGCAAATCGGCCACCAGATCTACGTCGTTCCAAAGTCATATCTTAGTCCGTCGCACAACGGAAAACTGTCGCTGCCGGAATGGGGCCGCGGGGATGAAGGCGGCGTACGGCGCGTTTCGCGAATTGGCGGCGAATTTCCATCCTGGTCCGCAGATGGAAATTCACTGATCTACAGTCTTGGCGACACGATCTATCGCCATGACAGAACCGGAGACGGATCTTTTTCCGCCGAGCCCACAAGTGAAGTGCGTGCGCCGCCTTTGCTGGATAGTGAAGGCGCCAAAGGCGTATTCGCTGTGCGAAATGTTCGCTTACTGACGATGCTCGGCGACAGGCCCATAAAAAATGGCGTCGTTGTCGTTGAGGATGGCCGCATCGCCGCCGCCGGGAGCGCGCGCGACATCGACGTACCAAAAGGCGCAAAGATAATCGATGGGGCAGGCGGCCTTCTCATGCCGAGCTTTATCGACACGCACGCCCATCCGGACACCGCGAGCGATGGCGCCGGCATTCGCGTTGGCCAGCCATGGCCCTTCCTGAACTATCTCGCCTTTGGGGTGACGGCCATACATGATCCGGCGCAGGCCATGGGCGATCTTGAGTATGGCGATCTTATTCGCGCGGGGCGGCTGATCGGCCCACGGATTTTTGGTTCAGGCCCGCATGTGACATGGCAGCGCGGGCGATTAAACAGCTTTGATGACGCATCCGCGCTTGTCGCTCGATACAGGGATGGCTGGCGGACGCTGTCGCTGAAGGAATATGTCACCGCTGACAGGCGCGGGCGGAGATGGATCGCCGATGCGGCGCGGCAAGCGGGTCAGTTGCTGCCTGTCTTCGAAGGCGAAGACTTCAACTACAATATGACGCATCTCATTGATGGTTATGGGGACATGTCCCACTCAATCGGAGTTGCGCCGCTCTATGACGACGTCATCCAAATGATTGCGCGCTCGGGCATGTCCGTCTCCTACCAGTTCGGGACGCTGCGCGGAGAGGGCGCGCCGTCGGCCATGTACCGCTTCATGAACGAAGTAGATCCGTTAACCGACGAAAACGCTGCGCGGTTCATGCCCGACGAGCGTCGACGGCGCCGATTGGCGCGGCGGCTGGAGATTCATCCGAGCGAACACGCCTACCCGCTGATGGCGCGGCAGGCGGCCAGCCTTCAACGCGCGGGCGTCGATGTCTCGATAGGCGATCACGGCGAGTGGGGCGGCCTCGGCTATCACTGGGAAATCTGGGCCGCCGCGTCGGGAATGAGCAATTACGAGGCATTGCGAATGGCGACGATACTGGGTGCGCGCACGCTTGGCATGGAGGCCGATCTCGGAACGATTGAGCCCGGAAAGCTCGCCGACTTTGTCATAATTGACGGCGATCCGCTGAAGCGCATTGAAGACACCTTGAACGTCAGGGTCGTCGCGACGGGCGGGCGTGTGTATAAAGCGCCGAGCCTTGATCAGATTTGGCCGCAGCGCAAAGCTCTTTCATACGATCGGTGGTGGGAGGATGCGGCGCCTCCGGTTCGCCCCGACACGGAGGCGATTCGTGGCGCAGACGACGAACTTGATTGGACAACGCATTCCCTCATTGACGACGCCGGCGCTGCTCCTCGACCTTGAAAAGCTCGACCGCAATATCGCGCGGATGGGCGCCCGGCTTGAAGAGCTCGGCGGCGTTCTGCGTCCGCACGTCAAGACCAACAAGTCAATTGACGTGACGCGCCGGATCCTCGATGGCGCGCCGACGCGCGGGATTTGCGTATCAACATTGAAGGAAGCCGAGTACTTCTTCGAACACGACGTTCGCGATATTCTTTATGCTGTCGGGATCGCGCCGAACAAGCTGGATTGGGCCGCTTCGCTGAAAGAGCAGGGCTGTGAGCTGAAGATTGCGCTCGACAGCCTTGAGATGGCGCATCAGGTCGCTCGCCACGGTCGCGGTCGCGGCGTCCGCCATGAGGTCATGATTGAGCTGGACACGGACGGACACCGGTCTGGCGTCGCGCCCGATGACGCTCTTCTGATTGAGATTGCTGACGCCCTGACCGACGGCGGCGCGTCGCTGCTCGGCGTTATGACCCATGCCGGAGAATCGTACAACTGCCGCACGAGCGCGGAATTGGCCGCGATTTCGCGCCAGGAGAGGGATCGCACCGTGGCTGCGGCGATGCGCCTGCGCGCGGCGGGACATCCTTGCCCGGAGGTCTCCGTCGGTTCGACGCCTACCGCTTTGTCCGTAGATGACCTTAGCGGCGTGACGGAAGTGCGCGCCGGCGTGTTTGCATTTTTCGACCTTGTCATGGCGGGCGTCGGCGTTTGCTCCGTAAACGACATAGCGATCTCTGTGCTCGCCTCCATTATCGGCCACCAGCCTGCGAAGGGGTGGGCGATTAGCGATGCAGGCTGGATGGCGATGTCGCGCGACCGCGGCACCGCCAGTCAGGAGATCGACTATGGCTACGGCCTCGTCACGGACCCCGACGGCCGTAAAATGAGCGACTTATTTGTTGGCGCGGCAAATCAGGAGCATGGCATCATCTCCGGGCGTAGCGGTCGGCATGCCTCGATCGAGGATGAGCTGCCGGTCGGCGCGTTAGTCCGGGTTCTGCCCAATCATGCGTGCTCAACCGCAAGCGAGTTCGACAAATACTTTGTCGTTGAAGGAGATGAGGTTAAGGCGGAATGGGCGCGCATAAACGGCTGGTGACCAATTCGCCGTCATGTCGACGCTATCCGTCGTGCGACATCCAGAACTCACGCGTTGGATGCCGTCAAAGCAGGCGTTCCAGCGGCGCTGCAAGCCGCTTCCGCGCAAAGTGGATCAGGCCGCCAGCGAGCAGGACAAGGTAGAGAAGCGGGGCGGCGCTTGCGGCCAGAATGTCGGGCAGCGAGCGGTCCTGGAACTGGAAGCGCGGAATGGCGTCAAACGCCTCAAGCGATATTCGCTGCTTGGCGACGACCGCCGGGCCTATCCGCTCGCTTAGATCGGACAAAGAGGTCCGCGCCTGGCGTTGAAACGCCATTGCGCGCGCAAGGTCGCCGCCGGCGATCGACGTGAGCGCCCGGTCGGCGATCATGGCGGGCGATCCGAATTGCAGCACGCTGACGAGTTGAGTGCGGCGCGCGCGTGACGCCTCAAACGCGTCGAGCACTGGCGTCGTCCGCCTGTCCGCTTCACGATTGGCGAGGTAGTTGCTGGCGTAGTAGCCAGGCACCGCCTCGTCGCTGACCGTCATCTCCGGGTGGTCAGCGAGGAAGCCGGCCGTTAGTTCCGCCGTCTCGCGGACGGCCGCGAC
Source organism: Parvularculaceae bacterium (assembly GCA_028284065.1). Lineage (GTDB taxonomy): Bacteria > Pseudomonadota > Alphaproteobacteria > Caulobacterales > Parvularculaceae > MED-G105. The sequence goes on along the minus strand of JANQSJ010000011.1, from coordinate 652,693 downwards.
TTCGCCCTTGCGCATCTCGGAAAGGAAGGCGAGGCGCGATGGCGGCGGATAGAGGCCTTCGGCGAGCGCGCCGCCAACCGCCGGCACGGCGAAAACGAATACCGCCCACGCGGCGAACAGGGCTGAAGCGACGGTCTCGCTCTTCTTGAGCATGACGCTCGCAAGCGCGATACACCCCAACCAGACGCCTCCGTACAGCAGCGCGACGGCGAGCCAGGCGAAAAAGTGCGCTAATCGCGCGCCGACGTCAGCTACTGGCGTCGGCGCCGCCGCGACGAGCGCGGTCGTGATCGCAAACGCCGCCCAGATGACGCCGTTTCGAATGAGAAGCCGTTCCCATACCGATGAGCGCACATGGCCGGCCTGCAAGGCGATGAGCTTGGCGCGCCCGCGCTCGCGGTCGCCTGCCAGAACGTCATAGGACGCGGCGATCATGATCAGCGGCATAAGCGCGACGGCGATAAACGTAAGATCGATGGCGCCAATGCTGAGCGGCGTCGGGTTGTCGAATTCATATTCGTTGAATAGGTCGGCCGGGTTTGACCAGCCGCTGATCACCGCAGTCGTCGGGTGAAGGTCAGCGGCGCCCGTGGCGAAGTCGGCAAGAGGCGCCGGCGGCAACACCGCCGGCAATTGGAGGCTCATCGGCCGCGCGTCATAGGGGGAGGGCGCCTCGCCGTCCGCTTCGATTTTCGCAAGGGCGTCGCGCCATTCCTGAAGCCCAGCGTCGTACTCCGCTGCGAACGCGGCCTGCGCCTTCACCGTCTTGTCGACACTCGCCCTGCCGGCGAAGGCCGTGACGAGCGCCAGCAGGATAATCGTCGCGGCGGCCATGGCCCCCGGAGCGGCGAAAACGAACAGCCTGCGCTCAAGGCTAAAGGCGGTTGCGGTCGTCATTTCGCAATCTCCTCTTGCGCGCGGCCGAGCGCGAAGGCGGCGAACGCGACGCCGCCGACCGCATACCCGAACAGTATGAGGGCGTTCAGAACGTACCTGCCGGAGAGATCGGCGAAACGCGGCGGCGCATGCTTAAAGTCCGCAATTTCACGCCAAAGGGTTTCATCGTTCGTATACCCCGGCGCTTTGCCATTATTGGTGAGATCGTCGTTCAGCTGCTTCACGATGGTTCGGCGGTGCGTTTCCGCCGCGCCCCTGAACGCGTCATGGTGATGGCGGTCCGTTCCGGACAGCCCTGCGGACAGGGCGTCCAGCGCCAGGACCGGGGACACAAGCGAGGCCATGGCGATAACGCCTTCCTGGCGGGAAGCCGTCGCGTCCAACTCGCCATAAAAGGCCTCGAACAGCGGGTGCGAATACTCCTCGCTCCATTGCAGAGTGTAGCCGCCGTAATTGAACGGCAGGTCTTCGACCTTATCGGCGCCATACTCTGCGAGCGTGTCTCGCTTCAACTGCTCCTTGACGGCGTCATTGGTGTAATAGGCGCTTGAGGCCTCCGAGAGATCATTTCTCAGGGTCGTGCTGTCCGGCGTCGGGTGCAGCGTCACGGCGAGGCCCGCGGCGAGACGCGGCAGAAGGACGAAGGCGACGGTCCAGATCGCGACCAGCGCAATCAACGCAGTGCGTTTTTCGGCGGCTAGCGCGGAGACGCCTAGCGCCACCCCGCCGATTGCAATGAAGTAGGCGGAATAAGCGGCGATAAGGCCAATCATCCGCGTCGACGCATCCGGCGACGCTGCGCCGCTGGCCGCCAGCAGGCCGATTATCAGGGCGGGGGCGACGATCGCCGCGACGCCAAGGCCTGCGCCGGCGAATTTGCCCACGAGCAACGCGCGCGACGACACGCCGCTCGCCGCCACTTGACGCAGCGTACCCTGTTCCCGCTCTCCGGCGAATGACGCAAAAAGGATCAGGAACAGGAACAGCGGCGCCGCATACTGAAGGGTCCAGGCGGGCGACAAGTCGGCGAACCGGCCTGCGTCGCCAAGGTCTTCGGCGCGTCGGAACACCGCCGGGTTCTGATTGTGCGCCTCCATCCACAGCGCGAGCCCGGCATAGTCCGTCACGCCGGGGTCAAACGCGGCGAGGCGCGGGATCGGCTTAAACGCGTAGCGGGCGAAATGCGCGGCCGAGTGCGGATTGCGCGCGCCCTGGCCATCCCAAACTTCGCGGTCGATGGCTTCCGCCGCCGCGCGTTCGCGATCGAACGTCGCCATACGTTGCGCGGACAGCGCCGCCGCGCCGATCATCAGGGCAAGCATGGCCGCGGCGAGGCTTAGAAAGACGCCGTTCCTGAGGAAGCCGCGAAACTCATTTTGCGCGATAACGCTTATCATGCCGCCGCTCCCTCATTATCGGAGTCGCCGTCGCCTTGAAGCCTGACGACCGACGGCCCGTCGCCGGCGCCGCGCATGTGGTCGAGATAGAGACGTTCGATTTCTCCGGCGTCAAGCGCCGAGGCGTCGAGCATGTCGATGAGCCGGCCGTCCTTCATGATGCCGATGCGGCTGCCGATTTCCTTGGCACGGAAGACATCGTGCGTCGCCATCAAGATAGCGCGGCCGTCATCCTTCAACCGGCGGAGGCCGGCGCACAAATCGTTCGCGGCCGAGGGGTCAAGACCTGAGAGAGGCTCGTCGAGGAGGAGCGCCCTTGCGTCCTTTGCGAGCGCGATGGCGACGCCGACTTTCTGGCGCATGCCCTTCGAATAAGATGAGGCCCTTCGGTGCGCGGCGTCAGCGGGCAGGCCAGCCGACGTCAGCATGTCGGTCAATTCCGCAGCGGACTTTTTGACCCCGGAAAGCCTGAGAAAATAGTCGAGGTTCTCCGCGCCCGAAAGCTGCGGGTAGAGCGCGACCTGCTCTGGGATATAGGCGAGGCGCTTTTTCGTTTCGACCGGCTTCTTGGCGACTTCCGCCCCGTCAACAAACGCCGCGCCGGCGCTCGGCTCCAGGAACCCAAGGAAAAGATTGATGGTCGTGGTCTTGCCGGCGCCGTTCGCGCCAAGAAGGCAGACGATCTCGCCCGCGGCGACGTCGAGGTCAAGTTGATCGAGCGCCGTGACGTCGCCGAATGTCTTTGTAAGTCCTTTCGCTTTGAGCATAGACACCGTGTCCTTTCATCGACGCGCGTTGAAATGCGGTCAGTATTCGGTCAATTGAGGCGGTCTCGTTTAGTGGCGGCGGCGGGACCTCCGATGCGCGCCGCCAGCGAAGGAGCGGCCCAGCGCCGCCGCCAAGATCAGCGCCTCGCAGTCCTGTTCGGCATCCGTCCGCCCTGGATGCAAGGTGACCCTTAGCCCGAGGATCGGCAATCCAAGATAGTGGGCGACATAATGGGCGAGGCGTGCGGCGGACAGGCTGGCCGCTGCGATATCGACCAGATTGCCTGAGATCGCAGAAGTCAATTCAGACTTCCCCTATCGCGGACCAAGGGAACGATTGACCCGAAAGGGCGGCCGGTCGCGGCGCATGCTGACCTGGTCGATACGCCCCTGCCGACGCGCGGATCGCGCGTCATGTACTTACTGTTGGTCTGTATCGTCCTGTTAGTCTGTATCGTCATTTTGCACGCCGCGCGAAAAAATGCCGATCGGCGCACGTTTGCGCCGCGCTTTGCGGCGGGACAGAAACACGCCAGCGCAATGTGATACTATCACGCTAGGCTTACTTGTCGTCGCAAAGACATGGCCTGTCGTCCAGCCAGTGCGCAGAGGGAAAAAGGCGCGGCTATTCTCTTATGCTCATCCGCATCTCAAGAGCTTCAGGCAGGCTCTTTTGTGGTATTAATCGCCCAGCTTTCGACGCGAAATCTCGCGCCGCGACCAATCACATGTCGGGACTGAACGCCGATCAAAGAGGGCGCTATGCGTGAGGGCTCGCGTCCGGCGCCCGGAAAGTCGGCGTCAGGAATGCGAACGCGCAGCACGCCGCCGCGAGTCCGGCCGTCAGCAGGAAGAGGGCCGCGGGCGCGGCGGCGTAGACGAGATAGCCGAGCGCCGGCGCAACGATGAAGCTTGCGGCGGCTGCGGCGTTCGAAAGCCCAGCGACCGCGCCCTGTTCGCTCGTTGAGACGGCGAGGGACGCGCCGCCGACGAACCCCGGCGCCACGAGGCCTGCGCCGAGACCTGACAGGAGCATGCCGAAAACGAACGGACCGAGCGCGGTCGACGCCGCGACGATGAGGTGCCCTGCGCACATGAGCGCAGGCCCTGCGCGCATCAGGATTTGCGGCCGCAAATTGAACCGCTGCACGAGAGCGACCTGCGCGAAAAGGGAGGCGCCCGCCGCGGCGGAGAGCGCAACGCCCGCCGCGGTAACGGCTTCGGCGGCGTCGACGCCTAACCTGTCGATGGCGTAGAAGCTCGCGAACTGGGTCGGGATCGCCGTCGCCACCGATATCGTCAGGCCAAAGACGAGATACGCTCTTATCCGGGCGTCGAAGGGCGAGAGTTTTGCGCGCTCTTCTTTTTCCCTCGGCGCCGTTCGCTCGGGAAGGCGCAGGTAAATTGCGAAGACGGCGAGGCCCGAAAGCCCGGCGACGCCATAGAGCGGCGCGAGAGGGCCGATGACGCCGACCGCTCCAGCGAAGGCGGGGCCGAGCATTGCGCCGAGGCCGAAGGCTGCGGAGAAGCCGGCAAGCGCGGCGGTGCGACGGCTCGGGTCCGACCGGTCGGCGATATAGGCCTGCGCGGCCGGCGGCATAGCAGAGCCGAAAACGCCATATAGGCTCCGGGCGCTGAGCATCAGCATATAAAGGAGCCAGCCGCCGACTGCGCCTTCGATGCCGAAGTTGATCGCCGTGGCGAAGAGTATCATCGACAGCGCATAGGCGCCGAGGCCGAGAAGAATAAACGGCCGCCGGCCGGATGCGTCGCTGCGCCTGCCCCATATGGGCCCGCAGCTCACCCAAAAGACGGCCGACAGCATGAAGACGCCAAGGACCTGAAAGTCATGCAGGCCGATCCCCCTCGCAATCGGCGGCAGCACGGCGAACACCACCGTCTGCCCCATGCCGATGATTAGCGTTCCGGCGAGCAGGATGGCGAAGGCGAGGCGGCGCTCCGCCGGCGTCGAGGCGATGGCCGGGGCCGCCGGTGCGTCGCGCCTTGCGTCCATCTGCGGGCTTCAGCTCCTCAACGCGACACCGAGTGGACAGTCAGGCGATGCGCGCCTCGACCTTGCGGACCTCAATTCCGAGCTTCGCCAACAGGGCTTCGTCCTTGGTGACGCCGGGGTTCGCCGTCGTCAGCAGGACATCCCCCAGGAATATCGAGTTCGCGCCGGCGAGGAAGCAGAGCGCCTGCGCCTCGTCGCTCATATACATTCTGCCTGCGGAGAGACGTACGACGGACGTCGGCATCATGATCCGCGCAAGCGCGACAAGCCGCGCCATTTCGATCGGCTCGAGCCGCTCGGCGCGCGACTTCACCGGCGCGCCGTCCACCTCCATCCAGAGATTGATGGGCACGCTTTCCGGATGCTTCGGCAAGGTTGCGAGGGCGAGCAGGAGCCCGATCCTGTCCGATTCTTCCTCGCCGAGCCCGACAATGCCCCCGCAGCACACCTTGATGTCCGCGTTGCGGACTTTTTCAAGCGTATCGAGACGATCCGCATAGGTGCGCGTCTGCGTGATCTCGCCATAATACTCTGGCGACGTGTCCACATTGTGATTGTAGTAGTCGAGCCCGGCGGCTTTCAGCTCGTCCGCCTGATCCGCCGTCAGCATGCCGAGCGTCGCGCACGTCTCAAGGCCAAGGCTCTTCACCGCGGCGACCATCTCGCAAACGCGGCCGAGGTCGCGATCATTTGGTCCGCGCCAGGCCGCGCCCATGCAGAAGCGTTGCGCGCCGCCTGCTTTCGCTTTTTTCGCCGCCTCGACGACCTGGTCGAGTCCCATCAGCTTGGTCGCCTTGACGCCGGTTTTGTGGTGGACGCTCTGAGAGCAGTACCCGCAGTCCTCCGGACAGCCGCCTGTCTTGATGCTCAAGAGGCTCGCCGCCTCTATCGCGTTCGGATCAAAATGGGCGCGGTGCGCGTTTTGGGCGGCGTACATGAGATCGGCGAACGGCGTCGCAAAGACGGCGTCCGCCTCAGCGCGCGTCCAGTCGGTGCGCACGCGCGCGTCGAGGAGATCAAAAGGCATTGATGCGCTCAGGGATTGCGGTTGATCGGAATATAGGATCGTACCACCTCGCCGCCGGATTGGAAGTCGTTCAATTGGCCGCTTGCAAGGTCAGGCGCGCCGCGCGGGTTTCGACGACTTCGCCTGCGCGGATGAGGGCCGCCGTCGCGGTGTACTCGCCGGCGGGCCAGGCGGCCGCTTTGCGGCGCACCCCTGCATACGCGACGAAGGTCGCCTTGGCGCGGGCGAGGGGCTCGCTCTCGTGCCGCACTGAATATCCCGCCGGGCCCGACGCCTCGATCCGGATGCGGTCGCCCCGTCGCACGTTCATGAGCCGCGCGAAGGCGACCATTGCGTCCGCCGTCGGCGTCGGCGAAAGGCTGTTGACGTCCTGACGCTCCAGCATGTCGGTGGTCACTGGCGCCGATGAAAACCCGATGGCCAGAATTGACTGCGCGTCGCGGTCAAGCCGGTCGCGCGCCATGTCGCTCCAGAGCCCTGCGCCGCGGATGAGGTTCAGGGGCGAGGCCTCCCGCGTCGGTCGACAATCGCGACTGTCCGATCGCCAATCAAAAGGGTCCACGACGTCGCCTTTAAATCGGACAGCGATATGCAGGTGCGCGAACGCGGCGTCGCCCGATGAGCCGACGAGCCCTATCATGTCGCCCGCTGCGACCTTGTCTCCAGGACGCGCCGTGACGCCGTTCTGGCGCAGGTGGCAATACTGCGTCGTCCATCCGCCGCCATGGTCGATGACAAGGCCGTTGCCGCAGGGCTTCGGTCCTCCAAAGTCGGGCTCGCCTTCCACGAAACGACGGTCGGGCTCATTCGTCCGTATGCGCAGGACGACGCCGTCTGCGGCGGCGAGGACCGGGACGCCGGCGTCGGCCGCCGCCAGCGACGGCAGCCGGAAGTCGACGCCCTTGTGGCCGTCATAGGTGGCGGCCCCGCACGCCGCGTCCCGCGCGGCGGGTCCGTTGTCCGCATCGGCGTAGTTCTGGATGACGCATGGGTTGTCGTCGCCGCAGACGATCGGCAGCTCCAGGATTGGCGGCCTTTGCGGCGGCGATTCCTGGCCGTTCGCCGCCAGGCCGCCGGCGCAGAAAATCGCGCAGGCCGAGGCCGCCGCGGCGAGCCTTGCCGTCGCGTGATCGAAGCCCCCCATGCCGCCTCTCGCCGTCATCTCGTGGCGTGGCGCTTCGGCGCGCTGCAAGCGATCAAGGTATCGCGGCGAGAAATGCGCGCGGCGAAGCGGCCGCTTTGGCCGCATTTCGCCTTGGGAAGCTTAAGCTTCGGTTTCGAACTTCAGGCCGGCATGGGCGGAGAGGCGCTCGATTAGCGGCGCGCCTAGCGCCGCCGCCGGCGTCCAAATGCCGCCCGGCGCATCGGCGCGTTCGTTAACGAGGCAAAGCGCCGCCTCGGCGATCATTTTTGACGTCGAGCCATAGCCAGGGTCGCGGTCGCCGGAGACGCTGACCCGCACCTCCGCCCCATCCGCCATTCGCCCGATGATCAGCGCTTCATAGTGGCCGGTGTCGCGCTCCTCCTTGGTGGGGCCTTCGCCGGGCTTCGGCGCGTCGTCCGACATCAGCGAATTGTCGCCGGCGATCGCCGTGGCGGCCTTCTCGCCGGCCTCGCCCGGGCCCGTCATGAGCATTTCGCTATAAGTGAAGTCCGCGCCATAGGCGTGATCCAAAAGGAAGTTCGATCGGTGTATGTTCTTGGTGTTAATGGGCGCCATGACGAACGGCGCAAGCCAGACGCCGAGGTCTTCGTCGAGCCGCGGCTTGGAGCCTGACGGCTGCTTCGGGCCGTCAAAGCCGGGCGCGAGCGCGAACGGGTTCTTCAGAAGCGCGACGAGCTCCGGGTCCTTGAACGCCGCGGCCATGGTCGCCTTGAGGCTCGCCGCCGTCCCGCCGGAGAATTTGCCCTTCATCTTGCGCACGACCGTTCGAACGGCAGTCGCGGGCGCGCCCGCTTCGCGCTTTGCGACGTCCTGAAGGAAAAGGACGCCAAGGTCGAATGGAATGGAATCGAATCCGCACGAGAAGACAATCCGTGCGCCGCTCTTTTGGGCGGTTTCCTCGTGAGCGTCGATCATTTCCCGCATCCAGGCGGGCTCGCCGCACAGATCGACATAGTCGGTCCCTGTCTCCGCGCACACGCGTACGAGGTCAGACCCGTACAGCTGGTAGGGGCCGACGGTCGTCAGGACGACTTTCGCGCGGGCGCACATATCTTTCAGCGACGCCTCGTCCGACGCGTCGGCGACAATCAGGGGCGTCTCCGGGTCCGCGCCGATTTCCGCCCGGACGGCGGCGAGCTTGTCGGCGCTGCGGCCCGCCATCGCGAACGAGATTGACGGGTCCAGCTTGCGTCGCCCGTCGAGGTATTCGGCCACCAGCCGGCCCGTGTACCCGCTCGCGCCGTAGACGACGACGTCGATATCTTTTCCTGCATGATTGGGCGCGGACATGGGCTTCCTCCGGTTTCTTTGACCTGGAGGAAGATGCCGAGAACGCGTTCAGGGCGCAATGGCGGCGCGCCGCCGCCGCTTGCGCGCGCCTCGCGTCAGAAGCCGACGACCCAGCCGACATTGGCTGGCGTCTCGCCCTTATAGACTTCCTCGACGGCGGCCTCGACGGCGTTCGCGCCTGCGCCAGTCTTGATCGTCAGCCAATTGCGGCTTCTGAAGGCCGCTTGTCGCCAAAACTCGAATGCCTTGCGTTCGAATACGCCAGGGCCCCAGTCGCTCGCGCGCTTCTGGATATGGCCCGGCGCGAAGAACATGGCGCTGCGGTCCTTGATGAAGCCGTCGCCCATGCCGCCGGCGTCATAGTGCGTAATGCCAACATTGGACGTGTACCGCATATTGTCGCCGAGATGCCGGTGCAGCCGCCCGACGACGGGACCGCTTCCGGACATGTCGATTATCAGGGTCGGGATGCCGGCGTCGATGCGCGCCTCCATCTCCTCGTATCGCACGACATCGTCATAGAGCTTTAGCGCCAACACGGCCGACTCGTTGCGCGCGCTGGTGACGCCGATGACCCGCGGCGCCTGGGGATCGTCCCCGAACGCGTAGGCGGTGCCGATGGCGGTCTTGCTGGAGGCGGACGGAATGATGACCTGTTTCGCCCCGAACCAGTTATTGTCCTTGCAGAAATCATAAAGGCAGTAGGACGTGGCGTAGAGCGGGTAGAGCGTCATCCTCTCATCGTCCATGGCCGGGTCATAGCCGGCTTCGCCGGCGACGCGGGCGTAAGAGTTGTAGACCGGCGGCAACTCGGCGCGGTGCGCCGCGCCATCGACAAGCCGCGTGGGCTTCACCTTGTCGGGCGACATGACGACATGCGAGGCCGTCGGCCAGTAGCCATAGAGGCGCTCGCCAACGGCGACGTCGGGGTGGTTCGACTGCACGACATCGGCGAAGCCCCAGACCGGAATGATCCCCCATTCCTGGTTTGTTTGCGGCGCCGCAGGCTCTGGAGCGGGCGGGGCCGCTTCGCCAACGGCGGTCGGATCGGCCGGCGCAGCCGCCGCCTGCCTCGCTTGGGCGTCAACCACGGGAAAGAACTTCCAGTACCCGATCCTTTCGCCGACGACGCCATAGGTGACGTTATTGGCCGTGAACGCGAAGCGGTCGACCTTGGCGAGGATTTCGCCATCGCCGATCGGAGGCGCCTCTCGGGTCGCGATGCGCCGCGTGGCGAGGTCGTCTTTCTTGAACTGCAGTTCGGTGATCTCTGTCATGGCTGGAGCCTTTTTCTTAAGCCGCCGGAGTCTATGCCGCGGCGGCTCGAATGGAAGCCGCCATGGCGCCTTTCGTCGGAGACGCGCGCTCCTGATGGCGGAGAATGGGCTGATTCAGGGCGGCGCAAGCCGCCGGGGCCTATTCCGCAGCCTGCGCGCCGGCGCCGAACTGCAACTCGGCGAGCCGGGCGTAGACGCCGCCGCGGGCGAGTAGCTCGGCGTGGGTTCCCTGATCGGCGACGCGGCCGTCATCCAGGACGATGATCTTGTCCGCTTTCAGAACGGTCGACAGGCGGTGGGCGATGACGAGGGTGGTGCGGTCTTCGGAAATCCGCTCAAACGCCTCCTGAATCGCCGCTTCGCTTTCCGAATCAAGCGCGCTCGTCGCCTCGTCTAGGAGCAGAACCGGCGCGTCGCGCAGGATCGCCCGGGCTATGGCGAGCCGCTGGCGCTGGCCGCCGGAAAGATCGCCCGCGTCTTCGCCGAGGGCGGTGTCGAACCCCGAGGGCAGCGCGTCGATAAAGCCCTCCGCATTCGCCGCCCGCGCCGCGGCGCGCACGGCGGCATCGTCCGCATCGGGATCGCCAAAGCGGATATTGTCCGCCGCCGAGCCGGAAAAAAGCGGCGCGTTCTGCTGCACGATGGAAAGGCGCGTCCGGAGATCCGCCGGATCAAGCTCGCGAAGATCAACGCCGTCGAACGAAATCGACCCGCCTTGCGGATCATAGAACCGCAGGAGCAACTGGAATGTCGTCGATTTGCCTGCGCCTGACGGGCCGACAAGCGCAACGGTTTCGCCGGGCGCGACATCGAATGAAACGTCCTTGAGCGCCGCCGCGTCGGGTCGCGACGGGTAGGCGAACGAGACATTGCGGAATGATACGCGTCCACGGATCGGGCTCGGCAGGCGCTTCGGCGCGGCGGGAGGTTTGATGTCGCTTTCCGCCGCGAGGAGCTCCATCAGCCGCTCCGTCGCGCCGGCCGCGCGCATCACCTCCGTATACGTTTCGGTCAGCATGCCGACGCCCGCGACGGCGATGAAGGAGAGCATGACGAATTGCGTCATGGCGCCGGCGCTGATGCCGCCAGCCTGAACCTGCGTCGCGCCGAACCAGAGAATGCCGATAAGCCCGGCGAGAACGATGGAGGACAGCGCCGCCATCATGACGGCGCGCACCCTGATCCGCCTGAGCGACACGCCATACGTCGCCTCCACCGTTTCGCCGAAGCGCGCGCGCGCCTCCGGCTCCCGGGTGAAGGCCTGCACGGTTTCGACGGCGCGAAGCGCTTCGCCCGCCCGCGCCGACGCGTCGGCGAGCTGGTCCTGTCCGGAGCGGGAGAGGCGCTGCACCCGCCGCCCGAACAGAAACACCGGGCCCAGCACCATCGCGCCGCCGATGAGCGCCATGAGGGATAGCTGCCAGCTCGTCGCGAACATCAAAAGGAGCGCGCCAAATGTCGTCGCGACGGTCCTTATGGCGACTGACACGGACGATCCGACGACGGTCTGAATGAGCGTCGTGTCGGTCGTCAGACGCGACAGCACTTCTCCGGTGCGCACGTCTGCGTAGAAGCCCGGCGACAGTCCGAGAAGATGATCGTAGGTCGCGCGCCTGAGGTCCGCGACAACCCGCTCGCCGAGTTTCGAGACGTAATAGTATCGCAGCGCGCTTGCGGCCCCTTGCGCGGCGGCGACGGCGACGCCGGCGATAAAGTAGGCCGAGAGATCGGACCCGAGCGCGAAGGTCTTGCAAACGGTCGCGTCGCGCGCCGCGCCGAAGCCGCAGTCGACGACGAGCCGAAAGGCCGCCGGCAGCGCCAGCGTGAGCGCCGCCGCGATGACGAGAAAGAACGTGAACGCCGCCAGAAGCCCGGGATAGCGCGTAATGAATGGCAGAAGCCGCGCCAGCGGCCGGACGGAGCGCGCTTTTTCCCGGTGCTCCTTGTCGCGTTCGAGCTCCGATGCGAACGACGACCCGCGGTCAAGATCGGCCTGAGACGGGGGCGCGTCGCGCGTCTGGGCGGCGGTGGTCATGATTGCCTGTTCTTTCGGCGACTGCTGCGTTTTGGCGTCATAGATGTAGTATGAAAGCGATAATTCAATTTCAGGGGCTGCGGCTTGGTCCATTTCTCAAAATGCTGCGCTGCGAAAGTGACGATGTTCTTTCTCATCGCCGCGCTGGCCGCTTGCGCAACGCCCGCGCCGCGCGACGGCGCCGAACGGATGGACGTGAGCCATTACGAGGCCTGCCTGAAAGAGCGGCGGACGCATGCGACGGCGTGGGAGATCATCGAGGCGCAATGCCGCGAGGAGGCTGCGGCGGCGGCGAAGCGGGCGCTCGACCCGCCTTCGAATCCTCTAAGCGTCATCAGCATTCCGGGCGGCCGTTAAGGTTTGCTGCGCGGCGGCCATGCTAACCTGCGGCGAGGTTTTTGGAGGCGCTGATGACCGGACTCAAAATTGACTTGCGACTGGCGGCGCTCTGTCTTGCGGCGCTCGCCATTACGAGCGGCTGCGTCGCCGTGCGGACCGCCGGCGCCGTCACCAAGGGCGCGGTGAAGACCACCGCCAAGGCTGGCGGGGCCGTCGTAGACGGCGCGGTGGACGCGGTCGACGCGGACGACGAAGACGAATAACGGCTCGTCCGCGCAGCTCCTGGCCGCCGGGGCGCTTCGGTCTTGTTCCCGAAGCGCGGCATGGTACCGTCTCTCCATGGGGACGGCGGTGGTCCATACCCTCCATTTCGACGCCCGCCGGTTCTTTGCGGCGAGCGGCAGGCTCCTTTCATTTGCGGCGGCGGCGTTCATGTGCGTCGCGGGGCTTCATGGCGCGGCGCACGGCCATGAATGCCAAGGCCAAGAATGCGATGCCCCTGACCACCACGACGACGCGCCGCAGGAGTGCTACGCGTTTCACCTCGTCGCCGAAACGCCGGCGGCGCCGCCGTCGAGCCCGCCCGCTGACCTCTCCCCAACGGACATTCCAGGCGAACGTCTTGAGACCGACGGGCGCAACATTGGCCGCCTGGCGGCGGAACGCCGGCCGCCGCCCCGTGCGCCGCCCCTCCGTCCAATCGCCACCTGACAAGGAAGCGCCCGGCAGGGCGCGCGATCGGATTGGAGCATTGAAATGGAACGCCCCATTGACGTGGGTGCGGCAGGCGTTCGCGACTCGCTGCGCGTCGACAAGCGCGCTGACGCCTCCCCCCTGACGCGAAATGAATCCATAGTGCATGCCGCTCTCAAGAAGGCCGGGCGGCCGATGAAGGCGTACGAACTATTGGACCTTCTGCACGACGTGGGTCTGCGGGCGCCGATGACAATCTATCGCGCGCTTGAAGGCCTGCAGGCCAAGGGGTTTGCGCAGAAGGTCGTGAGCCAGAACGCTTTCGTATGCGTTGACGGCCGCGCGCGGCCTCATTTTCGCGCGGTCGTCACCTGTCGTCGCTGCGGCGCCGCAAGGGTCGTTCCCCTCGCCGAAAGCGACATTCGAGGCTTGCTGGGCGTGGCGGACATGCCAATAGCCGATGTCGTCATCGAAGCTGTCGGCGAGTGCGATGACCCAAGCTGCGCGGCCCGTTGATCGGCTTGGTTAGTCCAGCGGCAAGACCGCTGCCGATGGCGTCAGGCGGGCCGCGACCTGCCGCGCGTCGCCGAGAAAGACGGCGTCAATCGTCTCAATTCCCTCGACGACGTTGAACGCGTCCACTTTGATCGCCTTTAAACGTCCGGGTGCGTCGCATGCGAACGCATAAGTGAGCTCAACGTCGGAGCCGTGCGCGTCCTCATGGCCTTCATGATGATCTTCATGATCTTCATGATCTTCATGATCGCCATGATCCCCGTCATCGCCGTGATCATCGTGATCGTCATGGTCTTTATGATCTTCATGGCCTTCTTGATCGTCTTGACTGTCGGCCGTTTGGACAAGCGTAAGCTCAAGCGGCGCGGATGGTCCGCATCTCGCCTTCTCGCTGAGCGTGGCCAATGGCTCCAGGCCCGCCAACTCGGCGCGCGCCGCTTCAAGCGCCTGCTCCTCCTCCGGCGATCCTGATCGGTGCTCAACCCCCGCCAGATCAGCCAGCGGGCCGGCGAATGTCACGGTCAGGGTTTTGCCGTCGAGCGCCGCGAAAAGCGTCCATGCGCCGTGCACGTGAGCTTGCGCGGACCGCATATCATGGTCGCCATGATCGTCTTTGCTATGATCATTTTCGCCGGACTCGCTATGGTCATGTTGGTGCGCCGCGAGGGAGAGGGTGGGCGCAGCCCAGAGAATCGGGGCAAGCGCCAAAAGATTTCGTATTGCGTCAGCCATCATACGACTCCCAGGATTCGATCTCGAGCGTATACGCCGCGTCCCCGAGATCGTTCATATTGCTCTTCGCACGTAGAACGCCGGTCGCCCAAATCGCGTCCCATTGCTCGCCAAGCGGCACGGGCTTGTCGGCGGTGACGTATACGATCTGATTCGGCGGCGGCGGCGGCGTATGTATGCAAGCGCCAAAATACGGCACAAGGAGGAATTCCGTAATCTTGCCGGAAGCGGTGTATTCAAAGGGAAGGACAAAGCCTGGAATGCGCACGCGTTCGCCGTCGAATTCCTCGACGACGTTGAACGTGCCGAGTTGCGGCATCACATCGAGCGGCGAGCCTTCTTCAATGCCGCCATATCCGCCTGCGTTTCCCGCATCAAAAAGGCTTTGCGATTCCTGGCTGCCTAACTGTTGCTGAATGCCGGCATAAAAGGCCGCATACTGTTGATCGAGCGTTTCGCTGTCGCCTTCGGGCATTAGCTCCTCCCAATAGACGGTGCGCGGCGGCTCGGCCGCTTCAGCGGTCGCGATAAAGCTCGCCAGCGCGATCAATAGACGTCTCATGCTCGCCTCATATGCGGACGGTCAGGCCGTCGCTCAAAGACCGGCGGTAGGCGATCCATCCGGGGACGAACCCCAAGGCGAAGCCAATGCCTGTCACTCCTGCAATGACGTAGGCATCGTAGACGGAGAGGCCAAGCGGACCAAGAGGCGCTCCTATGGACGCCTCCAGGCCCCGCCCCACGATCGCCAGCGCGGTATTCAGGACCGTGGCGCCTAAAAGGGCGCCGAGCCCGGCGACCAGCGTCGACTCCAGCACGAGGAGCGCGAACACGTCGCGACGGCGCGCGCCCGCGGCGCGCAGGACGGCGACCTCCCGGCGGCGCTCGTTCAGCGTCGACAGCAACATGGTGAGTAGCCCGGTCAGGCCCGCCGCGACGACGAGAAGCGACACCACGCGTAAGGCCTGCTCCGCCGGCCCGAGGACCCGCCAAAGCTGCGCGAGAGCGACGCCCGGGATGACGCCCGTCAGCGCCTCCCTTCGATATGTGTTGACGTCGCGTTGGTAGCGCAGCGCTGCGGCCCTGCTCTTGAGGCCAACCAGGAACGCCGTAATTGCGTCCGGCGTCAGCGCTTCGGCCGGCGCCGACCGGGGCGCGCGCGGCCGCCGGCCGATCGCCGACGGCGCGCCGCCGACGAAGCCTTCATGCACCGCCTCCATGCCTTCGAGACTTATATGGATTGTCCGATCGACCGGCGTGCCGGTTGCGCGAAGCACGCCGACAACCGTGAACGGATGGTCGCTATGCTCCGCAAATGCCGCGCTCTTGATGCCGTGACTAATCGTAAAGTCGTCGCCGAGCCCATAACCGAGTTCGCGCGCCGCCTCTGCGCCGAGGACCGCGTCGCGCGTCTCGTCGAAGGCGACGCCTAACGCGAACCCGAGCGGGCGCTTGTCGCCATAGCGGTAGTGCTCGAAATACGCGTCGGTTGTTCCGAGGACGCGGAAGCCACCATGGGAATCCCCAAGCGACAGCGGGATCGTCCAGGCGACGTCAGGCCGCGCCGCGAACGCCTGATAGGTTTCCCAGGACACATTGGCCGTCGGATCGCCGAGCCGGAAAACAGCGTAGAGCAGCAGGTTCACGCCGCCCGATCGCGCGCCCACAAGGACGTCTGCGCCGGAAACCGTTTGCTCGAATCCGGCGCGCGCGCCAGCGCGGATCTTCTCAACGCCGAGAACAAGCGCCGTCGATAGGGCGATGGCGATCAGCGTCAGGACGGTCGCGCCGGCGCGCGCGCGCGCGCTCTTCCAGGCCAGGGCGACCAACGTCACCTATGCCCCCTTTGCGGCGGGCGCGAACGCCGCGTTCATGTCGGCCATCGACTCCGTCCGGTCAAACCGCGGCGCAAGCGCCGCATCATGGCTGACGAAGAGCACGCTCGCGTCCTTCGCTTCCTCGAGGAGCGTATCGACGAAGGAATCGCGCGAAGCGGCGTCGAGCGCCGAGGTGGGTTCGTCCGCGATAATGAGCGACGGCGCGCCAATAAGCGCGCGGGCGGCGGCGACCCGCTGCTGCTGTCCTACTGAAAGCGCCGAGACCGCTCGCCCTTCGCGCGCCTCCGCGCCGAGCCCTAACCGATCGAGCAGGCCGAGCGCCGCGTCTTTCCGCGAGGCGTTTGTCGGCCCGGCGCGCGCCGCGCGCGGGGGCGAAAACCGACACGGCAGAAGCACATTTTCGAGGAGAGTCAGGTAGGGCACGAGATTGAATTGCTGAAAAATCACGCCAATGGCGTCTGCGCGAAAGGCGTCTCGTTTCGCCGCGTTCATGGCGCCGAGCGGCCGCCCCATGACGTTCAGCTCGCCGGACGTCGCCTGAATGATGCCTGCGATCAGGCCAAGCAAAGTCGACTTTCCTGACCCGCTCTCGCCCTGAAGAAAAACGCTATCGCCGAGCCTGAGCTCGAATTCGCTGACGGCGACGACGGTTGCGCCCGGTCGCCAGGCGAACTCCAGGTCCTTCGCGAAAATGCACATTCGATCCGTCACGCGACGCAACAGTCTCACACTCGGGCTCTAATGCAACGCCGCCGCGACCGGAATCGCGTCGTCGCTTGCCGTGTTTTCCCGCGCTTCCGGGCTGCGACGGGCGGACATTTCGCCGGAAAGCGCTTTAGGTTGCGGATCATGCTCCGGCTTGGCCTCAAATACTTCGCGGCGTTCTTTGGCGCTGTGTGCGCGCTGATCGCGCTTGGCCATATTGTCGTCGGGCCGCGCATCATTCCGGGCGGCGTTCCAGTCAACGCGACCATGGACAGCGAGGACCGCTTTTACGCGACGCTGTTCCTCGGATATGGCGCGGCGATGATCTGGAGCGCGCTCAACCTCGCCGAGCGGCGCGGCGTGTTTCTGGCGCTGATCGGCGTTTTCTTTCTCAGCGGTCTGGCGCGGCTTGTCTCGTTCGCGCAGGTCGGGCCGCCGCACCCGCTCTTCATCTTTCTTGGCGGCGTCGAACTGGTCTTGCCGTTCATCCTGTGGGCCTGGCTGAGCGCCGCATATCCGCGGCGCGACCCCTGACCTACGCGGGGGCGCGATTTGCCTATTCCCGGCGGCGCAGCTATGCGCGGACGGGCGTCTGGCGGCGCGAATGGCGCCGGGCGGGCGGGGAAACGACGAATGTTTGAGTTTGTGCGCCGTCTCAGCCGCTTCCTGGCGGCGATGGACGCCAAGTCCGCTACATCGCTTCTGGTGTCCGTTACGCTCCTTTGCGTCGTCGCGGCGTTGCTGGTTTTCGGCCGGAACTGGCTCAGTCTGGACGGCGAAGGGGACCTTGCGGCGCTGTTCCAGCAGGCGGCCGGATCGCCGTTCGCGTTTTTTGGCGTTGCAGCGATCTTTTCGCTGCTGGCGCTCACCGGTTTTCCGCAGATCCTGTTGATCGCCGCGAGCGTCGTCTGGTTCGGTCCGGTCACGGGCGGCGCCTATGCGTGGGCGGCGACCATGGTCTCGGCGTCGCTCACCTTCGCGATTGGCCGCATGCTGGGGGGCGAGTGGGTGCGCCGTGTCGGCGGCGCGCGGGCGCAATCCCTGATTGAGTTCATTCAGCGGCGTGGCGTCTGGGCGAGCGGGCTCATCCGGGTGGTCCCCTCCGCGCCCTTTATCATCGTTAATGCGGCCGCGGGCGCGGCGCATGTTCCCTTGTGGAAATACTGGCTCGGCACCGGCGTCGGCATCGTCCCGAAAATCTCCATCGTCGCGACGCTCGGGGCGCTTGCGCCCGATCGCGCGGCGCTAAACGACGGGGTCGGCGGCATTGTGGAGTTCTTCGCGTCGCGCGACCCGGAGCGCCTTGCCGCGCTCGCTGCGCTCCTTGTCGGCTGGATGGCGTTTCTGTTCGTGGTGCGCCTCGTTTACGTTCGGTTCGGCGGCCGCGTCGACGAGCCTTAAAGGCGGGTGAAATTGGCGAATCCGTCTATCTTCGGAGCGGCGTTCGGGCGACGCGGAAGCAAGGCCTCCGCGCGACTTTGTTGACGATTTGCGAACGCATTAAAGTTAAGGGTGACGTCGGGCCCACTAAACCGACGATAGGAATCCGCGATGCTTTCAACCCTGTTCGGCATGCTGTCCTCGGACATGGCGATCGATCTCGGCACGGCGAATACGCTGGTCTATGTGAAGGGCCGCGGCATTGTCCTTAACGAGCCCTCCGTCGTCGCCATCGAAAACCGCCAGGGCCGGAAAATTGTCCGCGCTGTCGGCAACGAAGCCAAAGACATGCTTGGCCGCACGCCCGGCGAGATCGAGGCGATCCGCCCGATGCGCGACGGCGTCATCGCCGACTTCGAAGTCGCCGAGGCGATGATCAAGCATTTCATCCGTAAGGTTCATAATCGCCGGTCGTTCGCCAGCCCGCGCATCGTCGTGTGCGTGCCCTCGGGGGCCACCGCGGTCGAACGTCGCGCGATTCAGGAATCCGCCTTGTCCGCCGGCGCGCGCAAGGTCGAACTGATTGAGGAGCCGATGGCCGCGGCGATAGGCGCCGGCCTGCCGGTGACGGAGCCCGCCGGCTCCATGGTCGTCGATATTGGCGGCGGCACGACTGAGGTCGCCGTCCTGTCGCTTGGCGGCATTGTCTATTCGCGCTCGGTGCGGGTCGGCGGCGACAAAATGGACGAAGCGATCATCGCTTATATCCGCCGCATGTATAACCTGCTGATCGGCGAAGCGTCGGCGGAGCGGATCAAGAAGGAAATCGGCTCGGCGATGATCCCCAATGAGGGCTCCGGCGTCGCGATCCAGATCAAGGGCCGCGATCTCATGCACGGCGTGCCGAAGGAAGTGCGCATCGGCGAGGCGCAAGTCGCCGAAGCGATGGCCGAGCCGGCGAGCCAGATCATCGAGGCGGTGAAAGTCGCGCTTGAGGCGACGCCGCCGGAACTCGCCGCCGACATTGTCGACACCGGCATCATGCTTACCGGCGGCGGCGCGCTCCTGAAGAACCTTGATCAGGTGTTGCGGGACGAGACCGGCCTGCCGGTCTCGGTCGCGGACGATCCGCTTTGCTGCGTCGCGCTCGGCACCGGCCAGGCGCTTGAGAACGAGAAGATCATGCGCGGCGTCCTGACGACCGCGATCTAAGCCTCGCTTAGCCGCGCTTGATCGACGGGGGCCGCGCGCTCTATTTTCACGACCGCGCCCGTCGGCCCGGTCCTTGCGGCGTATGTCCGGGCGGACAGGTGAGTGGTGCGCGGCCGCCGCACGCGAAGCGCGCCGCGAGGGACGTACGGGACGAGGCATGGACGTTTTGGGCCGAGACCGGCGAGACGGTCTGAACCGCAGGGCGGGCGCCGGCGTCGGCAGGCTAACCCTGACGCTCGTCTCGGCCATCCTCCTTCTGTCGAACCTCTACGCCGCCGAGGCGTCGGTTTTCCGCAAGGCGCGCGAAGGCGCGCTAAGCTTCGCCGCGCCGGTCCTTGAAGCGTTCGCCGGACCGGTTGGCGTCATTCAGGACGTGGTCGGCCGGGTCGAGGAGTACTTCTTCGTTCTCGAACAGAACAAATCTTTACGCGAACAGGTGGAGGCGCTGCGCCATTGGGAGCACGACGCGCGCGACCTGCGCGAGTTGATCAGCGCCTATGAGGCGCTCGGCTATTATTTTCCGCCGCCGGGCGTGACCCCCGTCAACGCCATGGTGATCGGCGAGAGCGGCGACGCCTTCGTGCATTCCATGATCGTGAATGCGGGCCGGGAGGCCGGCGTCGCGCCGGGCCAGGCGGTCGTCGACGATCGCGGACTTGTGGGCAGGGTGGTCGACGCTTCGGGCGGCGCGGCGCGCATCCTTCTGCTGACGGACGTTCAAAGCAATGTGCCCGTGTATGTGGAGGGCTCGGAGGTCGAGGGCATTCTCGCCGGCCGCACGACCGAACGACCGGCCATCATCTTCACCCGCAATGACGACCTGCAAAGCGTCGAAGCCGGTCAGCGCGTGGTGACATCCGGCGCCGGCGGCTCGCTGCCGCGCGGGCTGCCCGTTGGCGCGGTCGCTGACGTCGGCGAGAGCGAGGCCGCCGTCGACCTCGACGCCAACTACGCCCGCACGCGGCTTGTGAGGATTATCAACTACGAATTCCCGGACGTCGAAGACGATGCCGCGGCGCCGGCGCCGGAAGACGGCGATGCGCCGCAGGAAGATGTGAGCGCCGCCGATCTGAACGCGGGCGCCGGGCCGGGCGCGGAAGCCGGCGCGCGGCTCGCGGCTGCGGGCGACGACGCCGCCCCACAAACCGGAACCAGGCGATGAGTTACGCGTCCCGAGCCGAAAATCTCGGACGCAGCTTTCGGGCCGCTGCGCCGACGCTGCTCGGCGTCGCCGGCGTCTGCCTCCTCGCCGCGCCCCTGCGCCTCGCCGAGGGCGCGCTGCCGACGCCGGTGCTGCCGCTGGTCGTCGTTTATTTCTGGTCGATCTACAGCCCGTCGAACCTGCCATCCATCGGCGTCTTTCTGATTGGGCTTATGCAGGATCTTCTGACCGGCGGTCCGCTCGGACTGTGGCCGACAATTTACCTAATGGCGAGTTATTTGGTGACGACTCAGCGATCATACTTTCATGGCCGCGAACAGCGGGTCGTGTGGCTGGGCTTTGCGGTGATCGCCGGTCTCGCCGCGCTCATCCTCTGGTCGGTGATGAGCCTGATGTCCGGCGCGGCGTTGCCGATCGGCCGACTGGCGGTGCAGATGACCGCAACCGTTTTGCTTTACCCCGTCATCGCCGGGGCGTTCGCCGAATTCCATCGGCGCGTGATCGTGGAGGCTTGAGCGCAATGCGAGGCGGCGGCGATCAGGAACGCAAGGAATTGTTCACGCGGCGGGCGGCTTTGTTCTCCGGCGGCGTCACGCTTCTGTTCGGCGGCGTCGCCGCGCGGCTTTATCATCTTCAGATCGCCAATCATGAGGCGTTCAACGAGCTGGCCATTGAAAACCAGTTCAATTCCCGCGTCCTGACGCCGCTCAGGGGGGAGATTGTCGACCGGTTCGGCGTATCGCTCGCCTCCAATCGCCAGAATTTCCGTGTGCTGCTCGTGCCCGAGGAGACGTCGGATCCGGAGGAGGCGCTCCAGAAGATCGCCAACTATGTGGAGCTGCCGCCCTCGCGCCGCCAGCGCATTCTGCGGGAGATCCGCCGCACGAGCGGCGTCAACCCCGTGCAGGTGATCGATAATCTTGACTGGGACGAATTCGCGAAGATCAGCTTTGCGCGGCCCGAACTTCCCGGCGCGCTGCCTGAGGTGGGCGAGACGCGCAACTACCCATTCGGTCCGGCGACCGCATTCGTCATTGGCTATGTGGGCGCCGTCACGGACCGCGACCTTCAGGCGGAGGATGACGAGGGCGAGCGGGTCCTGTTGCGCCAGCCGGGGTTCAAGGTCGGGCGGGACGGTCTTGAGCGCACCTATGAGCGCGAACTTCGGGGCGTCGCCGGCGAAATGCAGGTGAAGGTGAACGCCCACGGTCAAGTGCTGGACGAATACCGCGACGACGCCGTTCAGCCCGAACAGGGCCGGCCGCTCGCGCTCACCATCGACGCGGAGCTTCAGGCCGCGGCGATGAAGGAGCTCGAAGGCGAAAGCGCGTCGGCCGTGGTGCTCGATATCGAGACGGGCGACGTTCTCGTCCTTGCGTCGACGCCCGCCTTTGACCCCAACCTCTTCAACACCGGCATTCCGTCGAGCCTCTGGCGCGAGCTTAATGAAAGTCCGTACAAGCCGCTTTTAAACAAGCCGCTCGGCGGGATTTATCCGCCGGGCTCGACCTTCAAGATGGTCAGCGCGATCGCCGCGCAGCGCTCAGGAATCAGGCCTGATCATTCCGTGCGCTGCCTCGGCCGCATGTATTATGGCAACCGCTATTTCCATTGCTGGAAGCGCGGCGGCCATGGCGTCGTTGACATGAAGAACTCGCTGAAAAAATCCTGCGACGTCTACTATTACGATATCGCCCAGCAGCTTGATATCGACCTTCTCGCCGACACCGCCGAACGGCTAGGTCTCGGGCAGTCATATAATCTCGGCATTCCTGGCGAACGCGGCGGCACGGTGCCGAGCCGCGAATGGAAGCGCGCGTTCTACGCCGGCTCGCCGGAAAACCAGAGATGGTATCCGGGCGAAACCCTGTCCGTCGTCATCGGCCAGGGCGCCGCGACGTCGACGCCGTTGCAGCTTGCGGTGATGGCGGCGCGGATCGCCTCCGGCAAGCAGGTCCGTCCACGGATGGTCAGGATGGTGGGCGAAACGATATCGCCGCAACCGAACTTCGCCGATGTGGAGATCGATCCTGCGTATTTCGACGTCGCGCGCGCCGGCATGGATGCGGTGACGAACGAAATCGGCGGCACCGCCTATCGCTCGCGGCTCGACAATCCGGACTGGCGCCTCGCGGGCAAGACCGGCACCAGCCAGGTCTACCGCATCACCGCCGAGGAGCGGGCGAAGGGCCTGACGAAGCCGGAGCAATTGCCGTGGGAAAAGCGCGACCACGCGCTCTTCGTCTGCTTCGCGCCGTTTGAAAATCCGCGCTACGCCTGCTCCGTCGTCGTTGAGCACGGCATCGGCGGGTCGCGCGCGGCCGGGCCGAAGGCGCGCGAAATCATGCGCGCGGTGCTGAAGAAAGACCCGGCGAGCCTGCCGCCGATCGGCCCGTCCGCGCTCGCCGCAGCCGGGCCGGCGGGCCGCCGCGGACGGGGCTAGCCGCAGATGTCGTCGATCCATCTGCCAAGCGGGCGCCGGGACATTGGCGATTATCTGGGGCGCCTGCACTGGCCCATGATCGCCGCCCTGTCGCTTATCGCGGGCGTTGGCGTGCTGACGCTTTACTCCGTCGCCGGAGGGGCGTGGAGCCCGTGGGCGTTGAAGCATGCGATTCGCTTCGGCGCCGCGCTCTCCCTCATGGTGGCGATGGCCTTCGTGCCGATCCGGTTCTGGATGGCGCTCGCCTATCCCACCTATTTCGGCGCGCTGATCGCGCTGGCGCTGGTGCCTTTTATCGGCGCAACGAACATGGGCGCGCAGCGGTGGCTTGAATATGGCGCCTTTCAGTTCCAGCCTTCAGAAGCGATGAAGATCGGCCTCGTGATGGGGCTCGCGCGCTATTATTATGGTCTGAGGGCGGAGCAGGTCTCGCATCCGGTGTTCCTGGCGCCGCCGGTGGCGATGATCCTTGCGCCGGTGGGACTTGTCTTCATCCAGCCCGATCTCGGCACGTCGCTTCTGCTCGCGGCGACGGGTTTTTCAATCGTGCTCCTCGCCGGCGTCAGCTGGCGGATCACGTTTCTTGGCGGTCTCGCCGCGCTGATCGGCGCCTACGGCGCCTATCGCTTTGAGATCCTGAAGCCGTATCAGCTGGAGCGTATCTTTACGTTCCTTGATCCCGACCGAGACCCCCTGGGCCAGGGCTATCACCTGTTACAGTCGAAGACGGGCATCGGCTCGGGCGGCCTCACCGGCAAGGGGTTCATGGAGGGCACGCAGGCGCAGCTTAAGTTTCTGCCTGAGATGCAGACGGACTTCATCTTCACCGTATTCGGCGAGGAATTCGGTTTCGTCGGCGCGGTCTCGCTTCTGGGGCTCTACCTGACTGTTATCCTGATGGGCGTTTTTGTCGCCGTGCGCGCGCGGTCGCATTTTGCGCGCCTCGTCTCCATGGGCGTCGTCGTGACATTCGCGCTTTATGTGTTGATCAATACGGGGATGGTGATGGGCCTTGCGCCCGTCGTCGGCGTGCCGCTGCCGCTTGTCTCCTATGGGGGGACGGTGATGCTCACCATCATGGGCGGCTTTGGCCTTGTCCTCAGCGCCCATGCGAGCCGCGATCAGGACGCCTCCGGCATCATCGTCTGAAGGTCCCGGGACGCTCCCGGCTCAGGCCGCCGCGATCAGCGCGTCGATCGCCGTCTTGGTGACGTCAACCGCGCCGTCAGCCTCCGAGATCGTCGCTTCCAGTTGCGCGTTGTCGCTGGAGCGGCAGGCGTTCTCCATGGCGCGCGCGAGGTCGGCGAGGAGGGATGCGCCGATGTTCGACGCCGAGCCCTTGAGCGCGTGAGCGGTCTTGGCCGCGTTTTCGAAGTCGCCGGCGGCTGACTGCGCCCGCACGGCCGACATCAGCTCCTCGGTGGAGCGCCAGAACGCCTCCATGATCTCGTTGAGGCCGTCCGCGCCGGCCGCTTCGAGGAGCGCGCCCAGCTGATCCGTTTCGAGTGTCGGCTCAAAATCGCCGCCAAGGTCCGGCATGTTGCTTCGCCCTTTATCGGCCCGCGCCGGCGCATTTCGCGGCGACGCACGCTTCGGTCCATCGACATGATTGGATTTGCCCAGTAAAAAATCGGCTAAAAACAAGCGTTGATAATTACTTAACGACCGTTTTTTTCGCGCGCGGCGCCCCCGGACAGGCGGGCCGCCCGGGCGAGGGGGTAAACGGTCGGCCGACAGGAGGGGTCCTCGCGCATGCCGATGCAGGCTGAAAATCAGGAAGAATGGTCGTCCAAGGCCGCCTTTATTCTGGCCGCGATCGGCTCAGCGGTCGGGCTCGGCAATTTGTGGCGGTTTCCTTACGTTGCGGGCGAGAGCGGCGGCGGCGTTTTCGTTGTCTTCTATCTGATCTGCGTTCTCCTCATCGGCCTGCCGGTGCTTGTGGCCGAGCTCTTCATTGGCCGGCGCGGACGTCTGTCGGCGATCGGCAGCGTAGCGCGCATCGCCACCTCCGAAGGCCGGTCGGCGTGGTGGGCGCTGCAGTCCTGGATCGGGATGATCGGCGGCTTCACCATCCTCACATTCTACTCCGTCATCGCCGGCTGGGTGATCGCTTATGCGGTGATGATTGGCGCTTCGCTCGTCGGCTCGATTGGCAGCGACGGCATCGGCGCGCTCGCGGCCGGCGCCTTTTCCGGCGAAACGCCCGAAGAAGTGGCCGGCAAGCTCGGCGCGCTCTTGGCCGACCCGGCGCGGATGATCTTCTACCATGCGATCTTTGCGATCATCACCGTCGTCATCGTCGCCCGCGGCATCAAGGGCGGCATCGAGACCGCGGTGACGATCCTGATGCCGACGTTTTTCGTCATGCTCGCCATACTTGTCAT
Organism: Parvularculaceae bacterium; assembly: GCA_028284065.1. GTDB lineage: Bacteria > Pseudomonadota > Alphaproteobacteria > Caulobacterales > Parvularculaceae > MED-G105. The sequence goes on along the minus strand of JANQSJ010000011.1, from coordinate 627,420 downwards.
CTTCTCCGTGGCGACGGGCGACTTCGCGCGCGGGTCGGATTTCCTGTTCGGCTTTCGATTTGGCGACCGCGTCGGCCCGGACGGCGAGATTATCGCGCGCGGCTTTTTCAGCGGCGTGAAGGATGGATCGGTGATTTCCGCCGCCCTCGGACAGGCGTTCTTTTCGATCGGCCTCGGCTCGGCGCTCATGGCGACCTATGGCGCGCACATGAGCCGGGATCAGGACCTGCCTCGCTCCTCGCGCCTCATCGCTCTTTCCGACACAGGGGTCGGGGTTCTCGCCGGGCTCGCCATCTTTCCGATCGTCTTTCAGGTGGGGCTCGCCCCCGCCGCGGGCCCAACATTGATGTTCCAGACGCTGCCGCAGGCGTTCCAGGGGATGCCGTTCGGCGCGCTGTTCGGGCTTCTCTTCTTCCTGCTCGGCTTCTTCGCGGCGATCACCTCGTCGATTGCGCTTCTGGAGGCCTCCACCGCCTGGTTCGAGGAGCAGGAGCCCGGCCGCCAGCGGACGATGATCGCCATCATCTTGGGGCTCGTTTTCTTCTCCATTGGCGTGATGAATGCGCTCTCCCAGGTGCCGACGACGCACCCTGACGGGTCGCCGCGCGATCTCTTTTTCAACACGTGGAAACCATGGGGCGCATTGCCGCTCTTTCGTGATATGCCGCTGCTCGACTTCCTCAGCGCCCTGACGGACATCATCCTGCCTGTCGCCGGCTTTATCACGGCTGTCTTCGCCGGCTGGGTCGTTTCAAGCTCCGTCAGCCGCGAAGAAATCGGCTTTGAAAGCGACCTCTGGTATCAACGCTGGCGGTTCTTGATCCGATGGGTGTGCCCGATCGGCATCGGCGCGGTCATCGTCTATTCCACCGTCATCGCGCCATTGCTTGCGTAAGTCGCCCCACCGGTGAGCGTCGTCCTTGGACCGACGGGCGTCGCGCATATTGGGCTTGTCGGCGGGCCGCGCAGGCTCGGTCGCGACCGAATAACGCAGGCGCGTTTTCGCCGCCGCCCCGCCGCAATTGAGCCGTTTTCGCGGGCAGTCTTTCTGTGCGGCGTCTCGGAGGGCGCCGGCGCAGGAGGGGCGACGGCGTCGCGATCGGATAATCAGATCACTGACGCCGTTTTCGGGGCGTGACACCTGACGGCCGAGCGAAGCTTGGTCAAAATGGAGGCGAAGACAGCCATGCCAGCGCCACTCGTTCCCATCGGCAAAGGCGCGGCGCTTTGGATCAAGGCGGCGCTGCTTGCAAAGAAGAGCGCGCTATTGACCGGCGCCGCGTTCAAGGCCGCCGCCCTAGGCACGGCCTATATCGTGAAGGGCGTCACTTTCACGAAAGTCGGCGCCTCGACGCTTGCGGTTCTGGCCGCGCCAGCGTCGATGGGCCTCGCCGCGGATGCGACCTATGACGTGTTGAGACAAATTGGGTTCGGAGTCGACGCGCTTGTCGATGAAGGCGAAATCGTACGCGAAATCGCCAGCGAATACGAACGCTCCAGCGACTACCATGTGCGGTTTTGCGTCCATCCTGATGGGAACAAAGTTGTCGCGCCGAAAGCCTGGCAGGTCTGTCCCTATGACAATGCGCCGCCGCGCAAGGGCGTGATCTTCGAATATCGGGCGACGGCTGCGCCGCACGCAGCGGATTGACGCCCGCTCCTAACCGCGCGCGTCCGCGTACCCATTCGTTGCGCGCACGAGCGCGTCGATAATGCCCGGTTCCGAGGCCGCGTGGCCGGCGTCGGGCGCGACTTTGAAATCCGCCTCCGGCCATGCGCGGTGGAGGTCCCATGCGGACTTCATCGGCGTCACGACGTCATAGCGCCCCTGCACGATGGTCGCGGGGATATGCCGGATGCGGCCAATGTCGCGCAGGATCTGGTCGTCGGTCTCGAAGAAGCCGCGATTGATGAAATAGTGGCACTCGATGCGGGCGAAAGCGATCGCGAAGGCTTCGGAGGAAAAGCTCCGTATCCGCTCCATTGACGGCTCCAGCGACACCGTGCCGCCCTCCCAGACGCTCCAGGCCTTGGCGCAGCGCGCCTTCTCCGCCGCGTCGCCGCCGGTAAGGCGCTTGTAATAGGCGGCGATCATGTCGCCGCGCTCATCTTCCGGAATCGGCGCCGCGAACGCCTCCCAGGCGTCCGGATAGATCCAGTTCGCGCCCTCCTGGTAAAACCACAGAAGCTCTGCGCGGCGGAGCATGAAAATGCCCCGCAAGACGAGCTCCGTCACCCTGTCAGGATGGGTCTCGGCGTAGGCGAGGGAGAGGGTCGAGCCCCAGGAGCCGCCGAACACCTGCCACTTGTCGACGCCAAGTTCGACCCTCAGCCGCTCCATGTCGTCTATAAGGGCCCAGGTGTCGTTGCCCCTTAGCTCCGCCCGTGGCGTCGATCTGCCGCACCCTCGCTGATCGAACAGAACGATCCTGTATTTCTCGGGATCGAAGTAGCGCCGCATCGAGGCGGTCGCCCCGCCGCCGGGCCCGCCATGGCAGACAATCACTGGCTTGCCGGCGGGATTTCCCGACACCTCATAGTAGATTGTATGGAGGTCCGAGACCGGCAGCATGCCTGTCTGATGGGGTTCAATCGGAGAATGCAAATCTAAATGCGAGGTCATTGATTAGCTGACTTTAACGCGGGGGTTTGCTAAACGGTAATGATGACGGCGGTCGTCGCAGGTGCGGTGACGCTTTTGATGCGCGCCGTCAACCACCGGGGACGTGTCTGGCGGATGTGGCCCGGACGGTCGCCGGCGGCGTAGAGAAGTCGTTGAGAGCGGTGAGGCATCAGTGGGGCGGGATATCAGATCGTCGAGTGCGGCGGTCGGATCAAGGCAAGCGCTGAAGCCGTCAAAGCGTACCCGAGCGCGCCGCGGATAGGTAGCCTGGTAGGTAGTCTGGCACGCGTTAAGCAAGGCTACGAGGGGGCGTTGAGCGTTTAAGGGCGATGAGCGGTAAGTTGGCGCAGGGTCGGGTCAGTTGAGCAGCAGTAAGTCTCTTTCATCGCGTGCGGCGCGCAGCGCACGCAAGGCTGCGTCGATCGCGGCGCTGGCGGGCATCTGGGCTCTTGGTGGTTGCGCGACCACGGTAACGACCGTTTCAGACGATGTTTCATTCGAGCGCCGCGAACGCGCCGCGCTCGCCGAGGCGGCGGCGACGCTGTCGAATGCGGACTGGGTGTCGGCGCCGCAGCCGCGCATGTTCGCGCGGCTTGCGGGCATCGAAGGCGAGAGCCAGGGGTCGCCCTCCGCTGATGCCGTCGCGCGCAGATACGCTGCGGCGCTCTCCGACGCGCCCCGTCCGGTGGACGTGCTGGTCGCCGACGCGGACCGCCTAGCCGACGCCGCGGCGTCGTTCGCAGATCTCGCCGAGGCGTCGTTCGCTGATGGCGCCGCGAGCATGGGCGACGTCGCCGTCATGGAGACGGCGATCCAGAGAGTGCGCTTCGCGCGGTCAGTATTTTTGTCGAGCGTGGATATCGTCGCTGCGGACGACGCGGAGCGTCGCATCGCCTCGCTCGCCGTGCGTGGACGTTTTGACGCCGCAGCGCTGCGCCTTTCCAGTCTCGCTGACACGGTCGCCGACGCGGCGTTTGAAGCGAGGTTGTCCGCAGCCGGCCTTTCGCCGCTTGACCCGGTCACCGCGGGCGTCGCTTCGGTTGACGACGGACCCGGCCGCTGACGCTGCGCGCCCGACTTTAGCCTCAGATGACGACAGTTTCGGTGGGCTCCGTCGGCTGCGTCGCGTCTTGTTCAAGCGCCGCGATGCGTTCCTCATAAATGTCGAACAGGGCGATGTTCGCGCCGGGCGAGCGACGGGCGCGCAGCAGATTGAGTTTCGCGCCCTGCGCGTCGCCGCTGCGATAGGCCGCGAGCATGTCCCGGTGCGCCCCGTCGAGCGCGCGAAAGCCCTTGCTCGATTTCAGGAACGGGTTCCCGACGAGCGCGTAAAGGGTCGCTGGGGCTGCGGCGTCACGGAACTGAACGCGGTCGAGCTCCAGAAACGCGAAATTATGGTGCGTGCGCCGGTGCACCGCCTCGTCGCAGATGATCGCCGGCCCATAGAACGCAGCCTGTTTGCGCAGATACTGAGCAAGCTCCATCGGCGCGCCGATCGCCGAATAGCGATTGGCGCGCCCCTGGCCCATCGGTCCGACTAGGCAGACGCCGGCCGCGACGCCGATCGCCAGGCGCAACTGAACGTCGCGCGCGCCCGGGCCCCCGCCGAGGCTCGCGTTTATGCCGTCCATCGCCTCGACCAGCCGCAACGCAGCCGTGCACGCCGCCTGCGGATGGTCAGCGGTTTCAAGGGGCGCGTTGAAATAGCCGAATACCTTGCCGCCGTCGGCCTGATCGACAGCGCCGCCCATATCGACGATCGACTTGCGCAGCGACTGGCAGGCCGATGCGATCATCGTGGTCATGTCGCCGGGGCGCCCGGCGAACTTGGCCCTGTCCTCATCGAAAAAGGACAGCTCGCAGGAAAGGATAGTGATCTCGCGTTCGTCGCCTTCGAGGACCTCCGTCGGCCCTTCCTCCCGCAGCTTGCGCATGGTGGGTTCCGGCAACGCGCCCTTGAAGTTGCCGCGCACAGCCTCGTCGCTCATCGCCGCGCCGATCGAGCGTCCGCCGGCGACGGCGACGGCGCACACGAACACCGCGAGCGTCGCCGGCAGTGGATCAAACAGCACTTTCGCGCCGCCATAGGCGCCGACCGAGGCGGCTGCGACCCCAAGAGCCACGAGCGTTGCGACGCCGAGCGACCGCCAGAAGGAAAGCGCTTGCGACCACGCGATCGCGCCGGCGCCAAACGCCATGACGGCGAACGCCTCCAAATAGCCGACCCAGGCGGGCCGCGCCGCGACGGCGCCCGCCGCCAGGCTTTCCGCAACGATCGCATGGGCCGCGGCCAGGGAAACGTCGCCGCGCGGCGTCCGGACCGCGCGGTCGAGCTCCGCGCTGAGGCCGATCAGCGCCACCTTGCCCGCGAGCTGGGCGTTTGACCCCCTTGAGCCGTCAATCAGCCGCCATGCCGCCGTCGTTGGCGGGTCCATGCGCTTCGGCCACTCCACGACGGTTCGGCCGAGCCGATCGACCGCGATCCGTCCGTCGCCGAGACCGATGGCCCGCACGACCCGTCCGGCGGGCGTCGTCGCGGTCTTGTCGACTTCGACGGCGACCGTCTCGGCGTCGAGCGCGGCGCGCGCCGCCTCGAGGGCGAGAACGGGCGTCGGGGCGCCGCCGACGCTCCACAGAAGGATCGGCGCGCGAAAAACGCCGTCGCCGTCGGCGGGCAGCGCCGCCACCGCCACGCGCGCATTGTCGCTTATCGCGGGCGCAAGCGCGCTGCGCGGGCGACCGGCGGCGAGGGCGATGCGTTCGCTTACCGTCAATGGCGCCGCGTCCTCGCCGGCTTCGCGGGCGTCGATCCAGTCGGCGTTGCTGGCGACGGCTGCGGCGAGGTCCGCGGCGTCGGAAAGGGCGAGCCGCGGGCCGGGGTCGATGGTGACGGCGCTTGCTGTCGCGCCGAGCGCAGCGCCGAGAGCGGCGTCGGTGTCCGGCAGGCGGCGCAGTTCCTGGGCGAGGCGTTCATCGCGCGCGCCCTCCAGCCAGAATGCGCCGATTGTCGCCGGCGACAGCGGGTCAGGCCGGTCGACCGGGTCTACGAGCAGCGTCGCTTTTGCGCCCGCCGCCCCGGACGCCTCCACCAACCGCGCAAGCTCGGAGCGCGGCCACGGCCAGGGCCCGACGCGTTCAATAGTTTCCGCATCGATTTCAACGACATGAAAGCGCTCCACGGGCTGAGCCGGCGAGGGCGCGAGGCGCTGGTAGAGGTCGAAGAGCCCGGCGCGCGCGCCGCCGTCGCGGCTGCCTGCTGTCGACAGCGTCGCGACCGCCAGCGCCGTAATAACGAGCGTCACGCCGATCAGCGGCGCAGCGGCGCCCCAGCCGCCTTTGCGCAGGCGGGACTTAGCCTTGGGCGTTGAACTCTTGAGCGTCGTTGTCTTCACGTTCGGCCCTGACCCGAAAAAATGACCCAACCGGCTGGGTCGGACTTTTCAGCCTCGGCGCCGCCGGCGCGGCGGAGGTTACCGGTGCGTGCGCCGCATTGCGGGAAAACCGCCGCGTTCACGCTACTTTCAGACGAAGGGTACCATTCTGGCGTCCGCCCCAAAAGCGCCGCCCCGCGCGCGCGGGACCAATTCACCGGTATGAGTGCAAGTCGCGTTCCGGGACATTAAGTTAAGATTCGCCAAGCAGGAGCCAATTGCGTTGTGAGCGCGGCCTTTCGCATCGACCTAGACGGCGACACCCTTCGGCTGAACGCCGAGGGCGACTGGCGCGCGCGATTCCTGTCGGCCATCGACCACGAGGTGCGCCTGTTCGAGGAGGACAGCGTCGGGCGGGAGCTGGTGATCGACCTGTCGGCGGTGACCCGTCTCGACACCGCCGGCGCCCTGGTTCTGCAACGGGTGATGTCGGCCTGCGCCTCGCGCACGGAGATCTCAAGGTTCGTCGGCGGCAGCGACGCGCATCAAGCGCTTTTGGAGCGCGTTGCGCCGCATCTGGCGCCGTGCCCGGTGGAGCCCCAGCGCGGCGATCCCTTCATCCAGATGTTGGATCGCCTGGGGCGCGGCGCCGCGGACGCTTATTTCACCGCGCTCAAGATACTTAACTTCGTCGGCCTCGTGCTCGTCACGGGCGGGCGCGTGCTTGCGGACCCAAAGCGGCTGCGGATGACGTCGATCGTTCGCCATATGGAGGACGCTGGCCTCGACGCGGTGCCGATTGTCGCCACCATGTGTTTCCTTGTCGGCGCGGTTGTCGCCTATATGGGCGCGAAGAGCCTCGCCATGTTCGGCGCCGAGATTTTCGTCGTCGAGCTTGTCTCGCTCGCCGTCCTGCGGGAATTCGGCGTTCTGTTGGCCGCCATCCTGCTCGCGGGCCGGTCCGGCTCCGCGTTCACAGCGCAGATCGGGTCAATGAAGATTCGCGAGGAAGTCGACGCATTGCGCGTCCTCGGGCTCGATCCGATCGAGATTCTTGTCCTGCCACGGACGATCGCGCTTGTGCTCGTGCTGCCCGTGCTCGCCTTCATCGGCGCTATGACTGGGCTCCTCGGCGGCATTCTGGTTTCGTGGGTCGCGCTCGATATTTCGCCCGCCCTGTTCCTTGCGCGAATGAAGGAGACGGTTGTGATGAGCAACTTCTGGGCGGGCATCATCAAGGCGCCGTTCTTCGCCTTCATCATCTCCGTCGTCGGATGTTTTCAGGGCATGGCGGTGCGCGGCAGCGCCGAATCCCTCGGCCAGCGGACGACTCTGTCCGTGGTGCAGTCGCTGTTCCTGGTGATCTTAATCGACTCTTTCTTCGCCATGTTCTATCTGGAGATTGATTTCTGAAGATGGCCGCAGCGGGTCTTGAAATATCACCGGAGCTCCGTACGGGAACCGCGCGGGAGACCGCAGAACCTGTCATCCGCGTGCGGGGCCTCAGGACGCAGTTCGACGACGTCGTCATCCATGACAACCTCGATCTCGACCTGATGCGGGGCGAGATTCTCGGCGTCGTCGGCGGCTCGGGCACCGGCAAGTCGGTGCTGATGCGCGCGATCATCGGCTTGAAGCGTCCTTCCGCCGGCAGCGTCAAGGTCTTCGGCCGCGAGTTCTACGCGCTCAATGAGGCCGGCCGGCTTGAGATTGAAACGCGCTGGGGCGTTCTTTTTCAGGGCGGAGCGCTCTTTTCGTCGCTGACGGTCGCCCAGAATGTCATGGCGCCCATCCGCGAGCACCTGAACATGCCGGAGGCGCTCGCCCGGGACGTTGCGGCGATGAAGATTTCGATGTCGGGCTTGCCGCCCGAGGCCGGCGACAAATACCCCTCAGAGTTGTCAGGCGGCATGCGCAAGCGCGCCGGCCTTGCGCGGGCTTTGGCGCTCGACCCGGATATCGTATTCCTCGACGAACCGACGGCCGGGCTCGACCCGATCGGCGCGGCCGCATTCGACGAGCTGATCGTCAATCTAAAGACTTCCTTAGGGCTGACCGTCTTTATGATAACGCATGATTTAGACACTCTGTACGCGGCGAGCGACAGAGTGGCGGTGCTCGCCGAAAAGCGAGTGATTGAGGTGGGGCCGCTCGACGAGGTGACGCAGTCGGACCATCCGTGGATTCGGTCCTATTTCACGGGGCCGCGAGGCCGCGCCGCTCACCACACGGCGGTTCGCTAAGCGGCGGACCTGAGAGCATGGGGGCATTCGGGAGGAGCGCATGGAGACCCGCGCGCACTTCATCATTATCGGCGGGTTCGTCCTCGCCGCGATCGCCGCGGGGTTCCTGTTCGTTCTCTGGCTCGGCGGCGGCCGCAGCGACTTCGACGAGTATTTCGTCGTTTTCGAAGGCAATGCGTCAGGCCTCAGCCAGGGCTCGCCGGTGCGCTTCAACGGCGTGCAGAAGGGCGAAGTCCGCCGTCTGAAGATTGACCCGGAGGACCCGAACATCGTGCGCGCGCTCATCCGCGTCGATGGGGACACGCCGGTCAAAACCGACACGGCCGCCCGGCTTGAGCTCGCCGGCTTTACCGGCCTCGCCATCATCCAGTTGGACGGCGGCACCAAGGACGCTGAATTTCTCCGTGATGTCGGGCGTCCGCCGCAGACGATCAGGGCGGAGTCCGGCGGCCTCGCCGCGTTCCTCGACGGGTCCGGAGAGATTGTCGCGCGGATCAACCAGCTGCTCTCCGAAGAGAACACGCAGACGATCACCAACACGCTGCACAGCCTTGAAGACATCATGGCGACGATCGCGGAGAACGACGCGGAGATCGCCGAAACTATCAAGAGCGCGGCGACGTTTTCGAAGAACCTCGCCGACGCTTCCGAAGAGATCGCCTCGATTGTGGAGAACCTCGACGCGTTAATGGCCGAGGACGCGCCGGGCGCCGTTGAGGATGCGCGCAAGGCGCTCGTCGATCTTCAGATCCTGGTGGAGAGCGTGCAGGCGATCGTCGACGATAACGCCGAACCGCTGGCGATTTTCGCCGAGCAGGGACTTTCGCAGTTCGGGCCTGCCTTGTCGGAAGTGCGCCGCACCTTCCGTACGCTGGATGAAGTGCTGCGCGAAGTGGATCGCGATCCGCGCGGGTATCTCCTCGGCGAATCGACGCCCCAGCATGAAGGGGAGGGGAGATGATCCGGCTACGCAATATTCTGGCGGGCGCGATGGCCCTGGCCGCCGTCCAAGGGTGCGTCTCAGTGCTGCCGGACGCAGACCCGGCCGCGCCCCGTTATGGCGTCAGTTTTGCGCCGGCCGATGCGTTTCCGCCGGTCGCGGGCGCAGGCGTCGACTGGTCCCTGTCCGTCGCCGACCCGCTGTCGACCCGCGCCATCGACACGGCGAATATCGCGCTCCTCGCCGACCGCGCTCAGTATGAATACTATCCCGACGGCGAGTGGGTCGACCGCGCTCCGCGGCTCGTCCATACCGCGCTGGTGCGCAGTTTTGAAAATTCAGGCCGCATCGTCGCCGTCGGCGGGCGCGACAGCCAGCCGGTCTCCGACTATGTCCTGCAGATCGACGTGCGCGACTTCGAAGCGGATATGCGCTCCGGAGACCTTATCGCCAGGGCCGCGATCTATGCCCGCTTGACGAATGTCCGAGGGCGAATTTTTGCCGCGGAGCTGTTTGAAGCGCAGCGCGGCGTCGGGGAGGACAAGGCCGGCGCAGTCGCCGGAGCGCTCGATGCGGCGGCGGGCGAGCTTATGCCGCGTATCGTCGACTGGGCCGTGACAGCGGGCGAGGCGGCCGCCGAGACGGAAGCCGCCGAGGCCGATGCGCGTGCGGCGTCGCGGGCTGCGCGCCGGCGGTAGGGCGATAAGCCGGCGGTAGGGCGATAGATCGACGCTCAGTCGCCGGCGCGCCGGCGAACCTTCGACTCCAATAAGCAATCATGCCGTCATATGGCGGGACCCTTATGGCTGCGCTCCCCCTTTTCTTTGCGTCAGGGGTCTCTTGACATTCGGCAAGCGGAGCGTAGTGTCAGGAACACCTTGACAAGCGAAAGGCGCGCCATGCCCAAACTGCTCGCGTGCTCATTCTGCAAGAAGACCGAAAAGCAGGTCGCCCGAATGCTCGGCGGGCCGAAGGTTTATATCTGCGATGAGTGCGTGGGCGCGTGCAATCGCATCCTTGAGGCGACGCCGGTCGATTTTAAGGGCTGGGACAAGATGAGCGAGGGGGAGCTCTTGAGCGGCTTGAAGGTGGCGGATGCGACGGTCGACGCAACGCGCACGGTGCTTCAGTCGCACGTAGACGAGCTGCGTCGCCGCGAGGTGAGTTGGCGAAACATCGGCGAGGCGCTCGGCGTTTCTCGCCAGGCGGCGTGGGAGCGGTTTTCATGAGGGCTCCGACCGGACGCGCCGCCCAATATGCGCCCTCGGGCCGGAGTTAACGGGACTCTTAGTTTCGAGCGGTAAGCCGTTTTCATGAGCGAACCGGCTGCCGAATATGACCTTGTTCAGGACGCGATTGACTTTCTTTCGCCTCTGACGCCGGCGAAGCGCCACGCGATTGTCCGTGCGATTGGCTTTGACGAAGAGTCGCTGGCGGTGATGGCCTGGCTCGTCGCCGAGCCCGATTGCGATCTCGCCACGGCGGCGATGATCTTCTGGCGGCTGCGTTCTCTGCTGGACATGGAAAATGATACGCAGCGAACGCCGCGCCATGGCGCGGTTCGCGCGATCATTCTTAACGACATCGTCGCGCGCGTCGAGAATGGGTCGTATACGTCCAGCGAGCTTGCCTGGGACGGCTGCGAAGCCATGGAGCGCACGCCGCTCATCGGCGCGCCGCAGGTTGATGGGCTCGACGGTTATGGCGGCGCGGCGCCGTCGGCGCTCTACGGTCCTTTTGACGGGCTGGCCCCAGAACCTTTGAAATTCATCTTTCTGGATTTCGAGTATGCGGACGATGACATTTTCGACGGAATGTGGCGTTACGGCGCAGACTACAATGTCGATCTCTCTGACTGGCTGATCGGGAAGCCCGCAGACGTCTGGATGCAGACGTTTGAAGATCTCCTGAACGCCCATCCTCACGACTTTTACGACTGGATGGCGCGGCAGCCGGAGTGCCCGTCTTGCGTCGCCGGCCGCATTTTTTGGGGGTGCTCGGACCCTTTCTACGCGATCCACGATCGCGCGGTGGCGATGCTTTCCGGCGAGATCGCTCGCGAAGACGGCTTCGGTACGGTCACTTACATTCTTGAGCGCTGGCAAAAAGGCGGATACGCGGATAGCGAGCCAAACTATCAATTCTGGTCCGGCGGCGAGAGCTACCTTGAGATGCTAAAGCGGTTTCCGGGTGCGGCCGATCCACTTGACATTCCGCACACCCTCTTGTTCTCGCAAGGAACGGAGCCTGCGCCGACGCTTCCCCTACTGAGCAGCGATTTTGCGTATTGGTGCGCGGTCGAGAGTTTCGGGGGCCTTGTGGAGCGGCCGCGGGAGAAGGCGCTTCAGCAATGGCATGCGGGCGCGATCGTCGACACAACGCCGAGCTGGGAAGAGTATTGGAAAGCGGCGAACACGCCGCTCGGCGGCGTTCACTCCGCCTTTTTCTATGGCGGCCCGTTTACGGGTGAAAAGGCACAGATTGACCGCGCATGGAAGATTTTCAACGCCGTGTCGATCGCGCTCGCGCTTGCGATGATCGTCGCCCTCCGTTTCGGCTTCAGCGCAATTGGCTCAGGGCTTTTGCTGGCGCTGATAGGCTTCGTCGCCTACGCGCAATCGTGCTTTAAGCTCGGCGGTTGGAGACGGCTGGCGATTTGGTGGATCTCGGTCACCGCCGTCTCGTTCATTGGCGCCTTTTTCTTCCGTTGGCTGAACGGCCTCAGCTGACGGCCGCCATGGCGCTGTCCTGATGGAGAGCGGCGGCCGGGCGTTTCGCCCGCTTACGCGAAATACCCCACCGTCGCGCCGATGAGGAGATAGACCCGGCCGAGCGGTGAGGAAAGGTACGCCTCCAGGTCCTCATCGGCGGTGTCGGACGCCGTCGCCTCTTCGAGCAGGCTCTCGAACCCGTGCAGGAATTCCTGAATCGCGGCGCCGAACGCCTTGTCGCGATCGGATTCGGCCCGCATGCGGTGCTTCACGTCCGCTTCGTCGAGGCGCAAGAGGCGGTTCGCGAAGAGGTTGCGGTCGCCGTCGTCGAATCGCGCAAGGAGCCGCGCCGGCGGATCGCCGTAAAGCCGCCGGTCGAGATTCAACGTGAAATTCTGCAGGCGGTGGATCACCACGACCGCATCCGGCGCATCCGGCTCAGGCGAACTTGCGGCGGGCTTGCCGCGCGCTTTGGTTCCGCCCGACGCTGCTGCCTTGCGCTGACCCGATGAGGCGTCAGCGTCCGCGCGCTGCGCGGCGCCAAGATCAAGCGGTTCGGCTTCGTCGGTGGCGCTCAGGATGTCGCGCCAGCTGACCTTCTCCTTCGCCGGCTCTTTCGGCGCCTTCTTTTTCGAGCTCTTTTCGTTCGGCGCGTTCTCTGTACGGAACATCGCGCCTTCGGTCGCGCCCGCCGCCGTCCCGTGGGTTTTCGCCACAAGGCCCGGCGGCGCAAAGCGCTTTTCGCTTTCCGGCGTCTGCGCCGGGGCGAGGGCGCGCTTGGCGGCCTCCGCTTCGGCGATGCGCGCAGCGGCCTCCTGCTCGCGCAACTGCACTTCAGCGAGCCGAGACAGCCGCTCGGTCTGGCGCGCGATCGTGTCGGCCAGGCGGTCGGCCCGCTGGCGCTGTTCGTCAATCAGCGACTCGAGGCGTTCGTTTTCTTTCTCCAGCGCGGATCGGGCGCTCGCCAATTCCTGATTGCGGCTTTCCACATGGGTTGCGACGCGTTCGCTCGCCTGCAGCGCTTCGCCGGCGGAGGCTTCCGCCGCCGCCCCAGCCGCGCGCACCTCTTCGCGCGCCGCCCGCGCCGCCTTGGCGGTGGTCTCGGCCGCCTTGGTCAGGGTGTGCGCCGCGTCGATCGCCCGTTCGGCGTCGTCCGAGGCCGCTTTCATGGAGGCGTCGGTCGCCGAGCGGACGCCGTCGACGGCGGCGACGATCGCGTCCGCCACCCGGCCGCTCTCCCGCGTGGCGATCTCCACCGCCTCTCCGGCGGCGCGCTCCGCGCTCTCGCGCGAGGCTTCGATTGAGGCTGCGGCGGCCTTGACCGCCTCTTCGCCGGCGCGTTCGGCCAGGCGCGCCACATTGGCCGCGTTGCGCGCCGCGGAGTCGGCCGCGTCATTGGCGACGACGTTCATGACGTCCGTCGCGCGCCTGGTCTCCGCCGCACTGCTTTCGATCGACGCTGCGGCGACGCTGGCCTGGTCCTCCGCGCCGAGGAGCGCCGTGCAGAGCGATTCAAAGCTCGACAGCGCGCGCCCTGCGATCTGCTCCAGCCGCGTCAACCGCTCTTCAAGTCTTTGTTCGGCTTCGTCAGCCAGTTCATTGCTTTGATTAAAGGAATCAATGCTCGCCTGAGCCTTTTCCGCGATCGCGACAGCGAACTCGTCCGCCCGCACGTTCAGTTGCTCCGTGAGCTGCATCAGCGTAGCGCGCTCCTTCGCGACGCGGTCAAGGGCGGCGCCGGCGCCGCCCTCCATAGCCATCCCGGCGGTCTCAATCGCCTCCACATGCTGGCGGATCATCGCCTCCACCGATGCGAGGCGGATAAGCGCGTCGTCGATCCCTGAATTGACCGCGTCGATCTGGCTGCGCACCGCCGCGCCGACTGACTGAACGTTGAAGGCGGCGGTGCGGTCGGGCTCGGTGAGCCGTCGCGCCGACACGACGAGCGCGTCCGCCGCCGACATCATCAGCATCTGGCGCGAGACGATGTAGCCGAGAGCGTAGATCATGGCCGGGCCGACGATCGCGGTGATGACCGCCCAGACCGGGTAGGCGGCGATGATGTTCCAACCCCGCAATGAGCCGACCACCTGCCAGTGGCCGACGCCGGTGAACGCCGGCCAGAAAATGATCATTGCGAAGGCGACGAAGAAGGCGACATAGCGCGATGCGCGCGCGACCTCCGCGCTCAGTCGCCGCCAGTCCGTCGCAGGCGCCTCGGCCGCCGCAGGCTCATCAAACATTTCCGCGCCGTTGCGCGGCGACGCGGCGCGGGGCGGCGCCGAGAGGTCGTCCCCGACAGCCACCACGTCGCTGAACTTGACCCTCGCGCCATTCGCCGCTCCCGCCGGGGCGGGCGGGGCGCCGACGCGGTCCGACGGCGTCAATGTCAGAGCCTCGGGGTCTGAGCCCGCGTCGAGATCCTGGTCGGATTGCTGGGGAAATTCATTGACGTCGGGCATCGATCATCCACCGCACATCGACAAGGGCATAGCTGATTTCCTGCGGCCGCGGCAATGCCGCGCCGCGTCATCTGCGATCCCGCGCTGCGCCATGGGCCGCGCGTCGGCGGGGCTGGCCCGGCGACGCAAAACGGCGCATGCACAAGCGCAAGGCCGAGGGGCCAGTTCGAGGGAGACCGCGATCCTTTAAGCGATAGATAATCAGACGTTCGTTTCCCCGCGACGGTGCGGTTCAGGCTCTTGGTCTACTACGAACAGAGCCTGAAACAGGCATAGCATCGGCCGGCCCACGTCTGATTGTCCGATCACGGGGGACTTGCCGGCTTTTTCAAACTGGCTCTGAGGCGACGAGACGGGAGCGACGAATGCAGGCGAGGCTGAAGGCGATCGTAGAGTCGAGCGTTTTTCAGGGGGCGGTTATCGCGCTCATCCTCTTCAATGCGGTGATCCTCGGCCTTGAGACCATCAATGTGGTGAACGAACCCTATGGGGAGCTATTGCTCCGGATCGACCATACGATCATCTACGTCTTTCTCATTGAAGTCCTGATGCGGTTTTTCGCGGACCCGAAAAACTACTTTCGCTCGGGCTGGAACATATTCGACTTTGCGGTGGTCGCCGTCTCGCTGCCGGCGATGACCTCCGGGCTTGCCGCCGTGCGGGCCTTTCGCGTGTTGAGGGTCCTGCGCGTCGTGACGGTGATCCCGCGCATGCGCACGGTCGTCAGCGCGCTGTTTGATTCGATCCCCGGCATCGCCTCGGTCGGCGTTGTGCTAGTCCTTATCCTCTATGTCTTCTCCGTCATCGCCGCGAATCTCTACGGACCGACGCATCCTGACACCTTCGGCGATGTCTTCGTGTCCATGTACACCCTGTTCACGGTGATGACTCTGGAGGGCTGGCGCGAGATCGCCGACGGGGTGGGGGAGACCCACCCGTATTCCTGGATCTTCTTCCTGACGTTCGTCCTCATCGCCACCTTCACGATGCTGAATCTCTTCGTCGCCATCGTGGTCCGCGTTGTGGAGGAAGACGCCGAAGAGGCCCTCGATGACCAGACCGAAGCGCTGCGGCTGGAGATCAAGGCGCTGCACGAGAAGTTGGACAGGCTGCTCGCCGCGCAAGACGCGCCTCCGGGGGCGCCCGGCGCCTGACGCCCCGCGCGCGATTTGGCGCTATTGCGCCCGGTGCGCCGCTTTTTTACCAATCCGACGAACAATAAGGGTCGCCGAGTAGAGCGGTCGCGGCGTCAAAGGGAGCGCGCCATGCTGTCGAACAGCCGGGTAGGCATGAATTTCGGGCTCGACCCGATGATTGAAGAGATGCGGGCCTCGGTCGCCCGCTGGGTCGACGAGCGGCTCGCCCCCAGGGCGGCGGACATCGACGAAAGCAATGAGTTTCCGCGCGAGCTGTGGCCTGAGCTGGGCGAGCTTGGCGTTCTAGGCGTCACCGCCGACGAGGCCTATGGCGGGCTGGGGCAGGGCTATCTCACCCATTGCGTCGTCATGGAGGAAATCTCGCGCGGGTCAGGCGCCATCGGCCTGTCCTATGGCGCGCACTCAAACCTGTGCGTCAACCAGATCAGCCTGAACGGCAATGACGACCAGAAAGAGCGCTACCTGCCGAAGCTCGTCTCCGGGGAGCATCTCGGCGCTCTCGCCATGTCCGAGCCGGGCGCCGGCTCCGACGTCGTCTCGATGAAGCTGCGCGCCGACAAGAAGGGCGATCGCTACGTCCTTAACGGCGCCAAGATGTGGATCACGAACGGTCCGGGCGCCGACGTTCTTATGGTCTACGCCAAGACCGATGTCGGCGCGGGCAGCCACGGCATCTCCGCATTCCTCATCGAAAAGGGGTTCAAGGGGTTCTCCACGGCGCAGAAGCTCGACAAGCTCGGCATGCGCGGATCGGACACCTGCGAGCTTGTGTTCGAGGACTGCGAAGTGCCGGCGGAAAACCTTATCGGCGGGCTGAACCAGGGCGTGCGCGTTTTGATGTCAGGCCTCGACTATGAGCGCGCGGTGCTCGCCGCCGGGCCGCTCGGCATCATGCAGGCGGCGATGGATGTCGTCGTGCCCTATGTGCACGAAAGACAGCAATTCGGCCGGCCGATCGGCGCCTTCCAGCTGGTGCAGGGCAAGATCGCCGACATGTATACGTCGATGAACGCCTGCAAGGCCTATGTCTACGCCGTCGCGGCGGCCTGCGACCGCGGCGAGACCACGCGCCAGGACGCGGCCGGATGCATTCTCTATGCGGCGGAAAAGGCCACCCAAGTCTGCCTCGACGCGATCCAGCTTCTCGGCGGCAATGGCTATATCAATGAATACGCCACCGGCCGGCTCCTGCGCGACGCGAAGCTTTATGAGATCGGCGCCGGCACGTCGGAAATCCGCCGCATGCTGATCGGCCGGGAGATCTTCGAGCTGACGGCTTGATATCGAGCCGGCGAGCTATAGGTCACTTTTTGTCGCAGCGGACTTTCCCTCCCTTGAAAAGGGAGGGCTTGAGAGCCGAAACCGCGCAAGCGGTTTCGTTGCTCGAAAGGGAGGGATCAGGATTTGCGGCGAAACGCGCCCGAACCTGCGGCCCATGCAGTCTAGAGCTTTTCGCATTCCGATAGAATCGGAATGCGGCTGTTAGTTATTGTTTTTGCGCGTTTCCGAACGGCCAACCGCACACAATTGGCCTGGAAACGCTCTAATGAGCAGCAAACGAGAAGACATCCGCTTCCCCGTTCACGGGGGAGCTGCCGAGCGCAGCGAGACTGAGGGGGCATCGCTCCTTCCAGACCCAAAGCCTCGTCGCTTCAATCGGAATCGGGACGACGCTTCACGCGAACGCCGCCCGGCGGCGCCCGCGCGCGGCGCTTTGCAGGAAGCCGTCGAGGAGCGGCTTTGACGACGCCCGCGCGCCGACGACGCCGCACGCGACGCACAAGGCGCCTACGGTGAGCGCGGCGTCGAGCCCTGCGACCGCCGGCTCGCCCGTCAGCATGATGAGGAAGAGGGCGGTGCCAGCCCCCGGCGCGCCGCCATACCAGGCGAGGAAGTTGCGCCCGCCCGCGGGCAGCGTCGCGCGCTTCAGCGCCATGAGACGCGGCGCAGCGCGCAGGATGGTGGTCGCGGCGACGGCGAACATGACGGTCAGGAGGTCGGCTTCGGCGAGTCGCGGCGCGAGGAGGAATCCGAAAGCAAAATAGGCCGCCGGCGTCACCGTCCGCTCGGCGAGGCGTTGCAGGCGGCGGCGCGCGTTCGGTCGCCAGGTCGCTATGTCGGGAGGCGCCTGCTCGCGGCCCATCTGCTCGCTCCACAAGAGCCCAGCGGCGGCGGCCGCGACGACGACGTTGCCGCCAAGGAGGCTTGCGCCCAGGCATGCGGCGAGGCCGCCGGCGATCGCCGCGCCGGCCCTGACGGCGGACGCCTCGCCCGGCGTCAGGGACCAGCGACGCCCGAGAGTCACTAACCTGTCGCCCAGCAGGGCGGCGCCTAGTCCGCATACGCCGCCTATAAGGAAACCTTTCAGCATGGAGAGCGCTGCGAAAAACAGCGGCGCGGCCGCCGGTTCGCCGGGGCCCGCCGCCGTCGCGGCGCCGAGGCACAGGATCGCGATTGGCGCGCCAATCGCGGCGATGGCCGCGCATTCAAGCCGCGTGGCGCGCTTCACGCTCGCCGGGGCCGGCGCTGCGGCGAGCGCCGCGCGGTCGAAGGCCGCGCCGTCGAGCAGGAGCGCCGCGGCGATGAGGCCCGCCGTCGCCGCCGTCGTTTGGGGCAGCATCACGAATGCGCTGAGCGCCCAGAAGCCGAAACACAAGGGCGCGCCGATGGCGGCGAGCCTGAATGCGGCCTTGTTCCTGCGGAACAGCGCTCGCAGGCGAAGTTGCGCGGCGGCGGCGAAGCTGAGGGCCGCAAGGCCTAGCCCGGCCGGGCCTGCCGCGAAGTCGATCGAAGGCGGCGTCACGCCGAGCGCGTCCGCGGCGAGGGCGACGCAAAGGCCTGCGAAAAGGGTGAGCGCCGGGGCGTCGCCCGCGCGGCGGCCGAGCGCCAGCGACAGCGCGGCAACGGTTGCGAAAAGCGCGCAGACGAAGGCGAGGGATTCGATAAAAGCGGTCACCTTCTGAGACCCCTCCTTGTTCCCGTATCAGCGCAAGCGCGCGGCCCCGCCTTCTGCGGAGCGCGTCGGCGACGCCGATTCCATGGGCTTGGCAAGCTGGGTTGATTGGCGCTGTCAGGCAAGCGGCGTTTTTTGCGCCTCCGGCGCGTCGGCGCGGCCCAAAAACGTCCCCGTCGCGGCCGCGCTATCGAACGCCTCCAGCCCGCATGCCTGCTGGGTTCTAGGCCTATTTGCGACAAAGTTATCGAACGCCTGCGCGGCCTCTTTATGCTGCCGCATCGGAGCGTCCTACGAGGAGTTAATCATGGCAGGAGACGATCGAGCAGACGATCGCGAAGCCGCCGGGCGAGGGGAAGCCGCCACGCGCGGGGAAACCCGGCCGCGCGGCCGCCTGAAGCGCGCGATCGCCACAACCGCGCCGCAGATCGCCCACGCCCTTGGCGGGCCGCTCGCCGGGGCCGCGGTGGGCGCGCTGTCGCGGGCGATCTTCGGGTCCGACGCTGAGGCCGATGAAGAGGCGCTGGCCGCCGCCATTGAGACCGCTGACCCGGAGACCCTGCTGGCGCTGAAGCGCGCGGACATCGAGTTTCGCCGCGCTATCGACGAGGCTCGCCTGGAAGAGGCGCGCATCGCCTCCGCCGACCGGGCCGACGCGCGCGCCCGCCAGGTCGCCATGGACGATTTGACGCCCTCCATCCTCGGCGCATTGATCCTTGGCGGGTTTTTTATTGTGTTGGCCGCGATGGTGACGCGGCGCCTGCCGGACGGGGCCGAGACTGAGTTCTCGATCATGCTCGGCGCGCTCGCCACCATGACGGCGGCGGTGGTGAACTATTTTTTTGGCTCCTCGGCCGGCTCGCGCGAGAAGACCCGGCTGATGTCGCCCGGCGGCGAGACGGGCGGACGCGACGGCCGGCGGGAAAACTCCGGCGGGAAAACTAAAGAGCGCGACTGGTAGGCATGCGGACGGATACGGCGATCATCGGCGGCGGCGCGATCGGGCTTTCGATCGCCTGGGAGCTCGCGGGCGCGGGCGAGAAGGTCATGATCATTGACGGCCGCTCGGCGGTCCCCCGCGCCACCAAGGCCGCCGCCGGCATGCTGGCGCCGTCCTTCGAGGGCGCGGGCCGGCATCTTTTGGGCGCTGCGTCGGCGGCGCTTCAGGACTTCTCGCTGCGCTCCTTGCGCGCCTGGCCGGCGTTCGCCGAGGCGCTTCAGGGCGCGACGGGCATGGACATCGACTACCGGCCGGAGGGCGTTCTTGGCGTCGCCATGGATGACGCCGAGGCGGACGCCCTCTCCGACCAGGCCGACGCCATGGAGCGCGCCGGCGTAAAAGCGGAGCGTCTCGACGCGCGCGCGGCGCGCGAGTTTGAACCAAGCCTCTCTGACTGCGTCGTCGCGGGCCTCTTCGCTCTGGAGGAGGGGCAGGTCGACCCCGTTCGCCTTGTCGGCGCCCTGGAGGTCGCGGCCAAGCGGGCCGGGGCGGAGATGCGGTTCGGCGTGGTCGCCCGTCTCGAAACGACGGGCGGCGCGTTGCGGTTACGGCTCGCCGGCGGCGGGTTTGTCTTCGCCGAACGTATCGTCGTCGCGAGCGGCGCAGGCGCTTTCGCCGTGGCGGCCGGCATGCCGGCCGGCGTCGTGCAGCCGGTGAAGGGCGACGCTCTTGCGCTCAGCCATGGCGCAGGCGGGCCGGCCCGGGTCGTGCGCGGGCGAGGCGCCTATCTCTGTCCGAAGGCGGACGGCCGCGTCGTCGTCGGCGCGACGGAGACGGCGGGCTCAGACAGGCTCGATCCCGACGCGGACGGGCTCGCGCGGTTGCGTGACGCTGCGGCGACAATCGCGCCGGCGCTTGCGCATGCGAAGGAGGCGTCCCGGTGGGCTGGCCTCAGGCCCGGAACGCCAGACGCCGCGCCGATCCTGGGGCCGCTCGCCCATCGCGATGACCGGATCGTCTTTGCGGTCGGCCATTACCGCAATGGCGTCCTGCTTGCGCCGGCGACGGCGCGGCTCGTCGCCGACAGGCTCCTTGGACGCGAAGGGCAGTGGCCTGCTGCGTTTTCGCCGGACCGGTTCGCGGAACGATCGCCCGACGCGGCCATGTCGTCCACGCCCGCCGCGGCGAGGCGTTAGCTCCGCGTTCACCCTGTTTTGGGCAAAGTCCTCATGGAATTCCGCAGATAGTCTGCGGTTTGGAAAGGATCTGTTAACCGATGGCGTCAGCCGCAGACGGACTTTCAGGACGCCCCGTCGCCGCGCCGCTGCAAGGCGCCGCGGGGCGGGTGGCGACGGCGTTGACCTCCGCCGCCGAGGCGACCGGCGTCGACTTCGGTTATCTCTACAATGTCGCCGCGCGCGAAAGCGGCCTCAATCCCAACGCCAAGGCGTCTTCGTCAAGCGCGACGGGGCTCTTCCAGTTTGTCGAGCAGACCTGGCTCGCAGCGGTCAAGGCCTATGGCGCGGATCATGGCATGAAGGCCGAAGCCGACGCGATCGTCCGTACGCCCGGCGGCGGCTACGCGGTCTCGGATCAAGACCGCAGGGCTGCGATCCTAAATTTGCGTCGCGACCCGGAATCCGCATCGACCCTCGCAGCGGAGCTCGCCCTGCACAACAAAGAGATCCTTGAGAAAAAGCTCGGCCGCCCAGCCGCGCCGGCGGACCTTTACGCTGCGCATTTCCTGGGCGCCGGCGGCGCGTCGAAACTCCTCGCCGCGGACAAGGACGCCTCGGCCGCCGCGCTCGCGCCCGCCGCGGCCCGGGCGAACCGTCCCGTCTTCTACGACGGCGCGCGAGCGAAGTCCGTAGGCGAAGTAATTGCGGGATTTGAAGCGACAATCGGCGCCGCCGCGCCGAAGGCGGCCAGCGCCAAAGCCGTCAGCGAAGAGGCCGTTAGCGAAAAGGCCGCAGGAACGGCCGCGTCGTCGATCGCGGCCGCGCCCGTCCTTGCCGATTTCGCGCTGGCCTCACCAATTGACGCGCGCGACATTCGCACTGCGCCGCCGACGGGACATGCTGAAACAACGCGTCCGAATGAACCTCCGCGTCCGCGCAGCCCCGCCGCCGATCTCGGCGCCGCGACGCGGGCGATCGCCGCGGCGGACGCGCGCTACGCGCCGCTCGCCGTCATGGCGCTTGGCGCGGTGGACCCGATGGTATTGAGCCGGAGCGTTCTCGTCGACCGACGCTAAGGGCGGTCGATTACGAGCAGCCGGAGGAAAATCCGCAGCTGTCGCACCTGAGGCAGACTCCGGTGCGCACGAGCGTAAACTGACCGCAGGACGGACACGCGTCGCCCTCATAGCCCTTCGCGCGGGCCTGGCGCTCCGCGCCGTCGGGCGAGGCGAGGCGGCCCGGCGACGCCTTCTGTCGGACCGCGGCGGCGAGCTTGGCGATCTGGCTTTCGATCTCGGGCGGCGCGTCGGCGCGCGCCTGCAGCGGCGAGGCGCCCTCGTCGATGACCTCGCCGTCCGCGTCAGATGCGGCGTCGATGAGGCCTTCCGTAGGCGGTGTATGCTCCTCCTCGTCGTCCTGGTCGCGGAACCGGTCAAACTCGCCGCCGCGCAGAACGACGAGATTGTCGGTGACGGTGGAGCGCGAAAAGCCCTTGGAGATAAGGCGCGCCGCCTCCTCCTGGGCCTTCTCCCGGTCGACGCCGCGGCCGATCGCGTCGACGGCCGATTCGTCCGGGTCCACATGGGCGAGGTCGCTGCGGCCGAGATAGGAGATGGCGAGTTCGCGGAAGATATAGTCGATGATGGAGGTTGCGTGCTTGATCTGGTCATTGCCTTCGACGCGGCCCGACGGGTCGAACCGCGTGAAGACATAGGCGTCGACGAATTCCTCAAGCGGCACGCCGTATTGCAGGCCGAGAGAGATGGCGATGGCGAAATTGTTCATCAGGCTGCGGAAGGCGGCGCCTTCCTTGTGCATGTCGATGAAGACCTCGCCAAGTTCGCCATCGTCGAATTCGCCCGTATGCAGATAGACCTTGTGCCCGCCGACGATCGCCTTTTGGATATAGCCCTTGCGCCGGTCGGGCAGGCGCCGCCGCCCGGGGGTGCGCTCGATAATCCGCTCGACGATCCGCTCCGCGACAATGCGCGACTTTTCCGCCGCCGGCGCAATGGTGAGGTCGCGGTCAAGCGCGTCGGCCGCTTCGTCTTCGGCGTCCCTTTCGGCGGGCAGAAGCGCGGACAGCGGCTGCGACAGCTTCGAGCCGTCCCGGTACAGCGCAATCGATTTGAGGCCCAGTTCCCAGGCGCGGAGATATGTCCTGCCGCAATCGGCGATCGACGCCGCCGCCGGCAGGTTGACGGTCTTCGAAATGCCGCCCGATACGAAAGGCTGGCAGCTCGCCATCATTTCGAGGTGCGCGGCGATCGAGAGCGACCGCTCGCCGATGCGCCCGCATGGGACCGCGCAGTCGAAAACGTCAAGATTGTCGGGCTTCAGGAACGGCGCGCCTTCAAGCGTCATCGCGCCGCACACGTACAAGTTGGCGACGTGGATGTCCTCGTCGGAAAAGCCGAGATCGCGCAGAACCTGATAGCCTGTGCCGCGCATCTGTTGATCGGTGAACCGCAGCACATTGCGGCAGAAATCCTCGCCGAGGAGCGCCGGGGCGAAGGCGAAGGAAAGGTCGAACGCGGACTTCAGTCGCAGCTCAAGCGCGTCGATCTCCGTGCGGCCGAAGCCTTCTTCTTGAAGCGAGGCCGCGTTGATCGCCGGGGCCCCGTCGAGCGTGCCGCGGCCGACGGCGTAATTGACGATGGCTTCGCGCTCCGCAGAGGGGTACCCGAGCGCCTTCAATGCTTCCGGTACGGACTGGTTGATGATCTTCACCATGCCGCCGCCGGCGAGCTTCTTGAACTTGACGAGCGCGAAGTCGGGCTCAATGCCAGTCGTGTCGCAATCCATGACAAGGCCGATGGTGCCTGTGGGCGCGATCGCCGTCGCCTGCGCATTGCGGAAGCCGCTGATTTCGCCGAGCTCGACGACGTCATCCCAGACCTTCTGTGCGCGTTCAGCAAGCTCCGGCCAGGGGCAGGCGTCCGGCTCGAACGTCACGGGTTGTTTGTTGAGGCCTTCGAAAGCGTCCTCGGCGTTGCGGCCGAGGGCGGCGCGGCGGTGATTGCGCATGACGCGGAGCATGGCGTCGCGATTGCCTTTAAAGCCGGCGAAAGGGCCAAGGGCGGCGGCCATTTCAGCCGATGCGCGATAGGCCGCGCCGGTCATCAGGGAGCTGACGGCCGCCGCAATGGACCGCGCCTCGCGACTGTCATAGCCAAGCCCCGAGCGCATGGCGAGGGCGCCGAGATTGGCGAAGCCGAGGCCCAGCGTGCGATAGTCGAAGCTGCGGCGGGCGATCTCGCGCGAGGGGTATTGCGCCATGGCGACGGAGATCTCGAGGACCGTCGTCCACATGCGGCAGGCGTGTTCGAAGCGCGCGACGTCGAAGTCGTCCTCGCCCGCGAACGTTGCGAGATTGAGCGAGGCGAGGTTGCAGGCCGTGTCGTCAAGGAAGAAGTATTCCGAACACGGATTCGACGCGAATATCTCGCCGTCATTCTCGCAAGTATGCCAGGCGTTGATGGTGTCGCGGAACTGCAAGCCCGGGTCGGCGCAGCGCCATGCCGCCTCGTTCGTGTCCTGCCATATCTTCTGCGCCTTGACGGTGCGCATGACCTCGCCGTCAACGCGCCCGCGCAGCTCCCAGTCGCCGCCGTCCTGCAGCGCGGCGAAGAAGTCGTCGCCGACGCGCAGGGAATTGTTGGCGTTCTGGCCGCCGACGGTGCGATAGCCTTCGGAGTCCCAGTCGACGTCGTATTCCTCAAACTCCATCGCGCGCACGCCCTGGCGGGCAAGATCGATCGTGCGCTTGATGAGAGCGTCCGGAATGAAGCGCTCCCGCGCCTTCTTGATCTCACCGGCGAGGGCGGCGTTCTCGCGCGGATTAAGGCGGGCCTCGTCTTCCGGCTCCGCGCCTTCGGGCCAGCATGCGGTGAGGATTCTCGGCAAGGTCCTGGCGAGGGCCTTCGACCCGGCCGCGAGGGCGGCGACCTTCTCCTCCTCGCGCGCTTTCCATGCGATGAAATCTTCAATATCCGGATGATCGACGTCCACCACGACCATCTTCGCCGCCCGGCGGGTGACGCCGCCGGACTTCACCGCGCCGGCGGCCCGGTCGCCGATGGCGAGAAAACTGAGCAGGCCGGAGCTTGCGCCGCCGCCGGAGAGCGGCTCGTTCTCGCCGCGAATCGCAGAAAAGTTGGACCCGGTGCCCGAGCCAAATTTGAACAGGCGCGCCTCGCGCTTCCAGAGGTCCATGATGCCGCCGTCGCCGGTGAGGGTGTCGGCGACGGACTGGATGAAGCAGGCGTGCGGCTGCGGACGCTCATAGGCGCTGGCGCTTTCGACGACCTTGTCCGTCTTCGGATCGACGTAGAAATGCCCGCCGCCGTCGCCTTCAAGGCCATAGGCCCAGTGCAGGCCGGTATTGAACCATTGCGGGCTGTTTGGCGCGGCGATCTGGCGGGCGAGCATGTGCTTCAATTCGTCGACGAAGACGCGCGCGCTTTCTTCGTCATCGAAAAGGCCTTCGCGCCAGCCCCAATAGCCCCACGCGCCGGCGAGCCGGTCGAAGACCTGACGCGCGCTCGTCTCCGGCCCCGACCGCTTGTCGGCCGGCAGCTTGGCGAGGCCGGCGACGTCCGGAACCCGGCGGCGCAGGAACGCCGGCACGCCGGTCTCCCTCACCGCCTTGGTCGCCGCGGGCACGCCCGCCTTGCGGAAGTACTTCTGGGCGAGGATGTCGACCGCGGTCTGGCTCCACTCCACCGGCGCCTCGACGCCCGCTGCGGCGAACAGAACCTCGCCCGATGCGGCGCGGATTTCGCTTTCCCGCTGAACGAAGACGACGTCCTCGTAAGGGTCGGCGTCTGCGACCGTGAAATGGCGGCGGAACTTCATGGGCGCGCGTTCCCTCATTGCCTGGCGCCGCTGAAGCGGGGAGCGCCAGAACGCCGCGCGGGGGCGCCGGCCCTCCGGTCCCTCGCGATCTCTTTAGCAGACGATATATCGCCCTCACGGACGCTCCCGCCAAGGGCTTGCAGGGACGGCCGACTCATGAACCGCGTCGGTAGCGCAGGGCCACGACGCAGGCCTCACTGGACGCCTGCTGCGCCCGGCGCCATACCGGGCCGACGGCCGCCTGGCGGTCGCTATGAGCAGGGTACGCGCGCCGCATGCTGAAGCAGCTTTTCACCTGGTGGAACGGGACGACCCTTGGGACGTCCTTCACCCTCTGGCGGCGCAAGGCGCGCCTGGTTGGCGAGGACGAGCAGGGCAACCGCTATTACGAGGAGGCGGCCCCGTCCGCGTCCGACGGGCGGTCCCGACGCTGGGTTATCTATCACGGGGTCGCCGAGGCCTCGCGCGTGCCGGCGGACTGGCATGGCTGGCTGCACCACACTTTCGATGCGCCGCCGACCGAAGCGCCGCTGCGGCGCCGTGAGTGGGAGAAAGATCACCTCCCCAACATGACCGGCACGCCGCTCGCCTATCACCCCAAGGGATCGCTCGCGCAAGCCGACGCCGGCGCCAGCGTTGGCGAGATCTACGAGGCGTGGTCGCCGGATGAGGATTAGGCGCCCGCTGGCCGCGGGATCGCCTCATTTCGGGGGCGTATTCGATCTGGCGTGGAAGTGCGTGTATGGTGAACTAGTAAAGGCAATGAGCGACGGGCCCATGACGACATCACTACTCCGAGGCGTAGCGCTGGCCATGCTGGCCGCAGGCGCTGCTGCGCCCGCCGCCGCCCAGACGCTTGAGGAGCTGAACGCCACGACCCGGCGCGGGCCGGCGGCCGACGCCGCCGCCGATACGAACGCCGACGAGGATGCTGGCGACGCTGAGGAGCTCAGCGAACTCGACGCCCTCTCGCGCCGCGCCGACGATCCGTTCCCGGACATCGGCCGCGCCGCGACGGATCGGACGCCGGTGAATGTGACCGTGCGCGCGCTGAACAAAGTAACGGCGAAGTATGTCGACCTGACGATCGACATGGACGACTCGGTGACGTTCGGCACGCTGGAGATTGTCGCCCGGCATTGCGACAAACGTCCGCCGGAGGAGTTTCCCGAAACGACGGCCTTCGTGCAGATCTTCGACCGCGGCTATGACGAACAGCTCCTGAAGACGGCGAAGCGGCCGGACTTCGGCGGCGCGCCCGCCATTGCGGACGCGGCCGACGTCATGTCGAAGATAGACAATCCCGATGCGCCGCCGGGCGCGGAGCCGGTCGATATTGCCGGGGCTGAGGCGCGCCATTCCGACAACCTTCAACTGGCGAGCGCGTTCGGCGACGGCGAGACGGCGGAAGGCGATGCGGTGTTTTCGGGGTGGATGTTCGCCTCCAGCCCGGCGCTGAACCCGCTGGAGCATCCGGTCTATGACGTGTGGGTGATCGACTGCCAGACGGAAGTCGCCGAAGAGGACTGAGCCGCCGGCGCGTTAAAATCCGCCGGCTGACGAATCAGCGCTCGCATGCGCGCGAGGTAATCGTCGCTTGGCATCGCCTCAAAGCCGAACTGCGCCAGATGCTCCGTGTGGAACTGCGCATCGAGCAGCGAAAAGCCGCCTGCGCGCAGGCGCGCGATGAGGTGCAGCATGGCGATCTTGCTGGCGTTCGCCTCGCGGGAGAACATGCTCTCGCCGCAGAAAACGCCGCCGAGCGTGACGCCATAGAGCCCGCCGACAAGTTCGCCGTCGCGCCAGCACTCGACGCTGTGGGCGTGGCCGGCGAAGTGAAGCTCGCTATAGGCCTCCAGGATCGCGTCATTGATCCAGGTCTCCTCGCGGCCCTCGGCGGCTTCGGCGCAGGCCTCCATAACCGCGACGAAGGCTGTGTCGAAACGGATGTCGAACGGCTCGCGGCGCAGGAGCCGCAGAAGCTTTTTCGGGGCGCGGGGGGCGGAGAGGTCAAGAACGCCGCGCTCGTCGGGCAGCACCCAGACGACGGCGCGGTCTTCCCGCGAACGCGCCATCGGGAAATAGCCGAGCGCATAGGCCGGCAGGATGTCTTCAGCGCGGAGCGCGTCTGCGGCGTCGCGAGGCATGAACGGAGCATGCCGCGATTTTGGGAGCGGGGGAAGCGGGGGCGTCTGATCCAGGCTTCGCAAGCTCTACTTCTTGTTGGTGAATAGCGACCGGATACATACTGAATTTCGCTACATCGATGAAACGCCCTTGAATGAATAAACCTTACAAGATTATCATTTTTGCGTCTACTCACTGAAAGGTGGTCAATGAAATGCGCCTGCATTTATCCACATGGCAAGAAGTCGAAGCTTATCTCGACCGCTCGCGGGCAATCCTTGTTCCAATTGGGTCAACGGAGCAGCATGGCCCAAATGGCCTTCTAGGGACTGATGCTCTCTGTCCGGAGATTATCGCTGAGCATGCGGCCAAGGATGAAGACATTCTTGTCGGGCCGACGCTGAACGTCGGATGCGCGCAGCACCATCTGGGGTTCGCAGGATCAATGACGTTGCGGCCATCAACAATGATTTCTGTGATGATGGATTGGGTTGCCTCGCTGGAGCAACATGGGTTTGAAAGAATCTACTGGTTTAATGGTCATGGCGGCAATGTCGCCACCATCGAAGCCGCGTTTGCTGAAGTCTATTCAAAGCGCAGTTTCTCGCTCAGTCACCCAAACTCCGACCTCCGGTTGCGGCTCCAAAATTGGTGGCGACTTCCGAGTGTGGCTGAGTTCTGCGCCAAGGTATTTCCGATCGGAGAAGGTTCTCATGTAACTGCGTCCGAAGTTGCGGTCACGTATTTCGCTTATCCCGAGCATATCAAGCGCGTGGAGATGTCGCCCAAGATTGCGCCGAGCGGTGAGTTCCGAGATGCAGAGCACTATAGGGGTCAGTTTCCTGACGGCAGAATTGGCTCTGACCCCTCACAAGCTAGCCCGGAAATTGGCAAGCAAATCGTCGAAGTGGCCGCGGCGGCGTTGGCGAAAGATTTTCGTGCATTCGCAGACGATATTTAATATATGCAGCAATTTCGCCTGGAATAGACTATGATTCAGAAAATCAATAAATGATTTTCATTCAATATAAATCAATGGAAAATTCGTCATGACTGTTGAGATGATTGATATCTTGATGCGGCTTGTTACGCTAGCTAGCTTGGTGTTTGCGGTCTGGACAACGCGAGATTTGATTCGCATAAAGAGGGATTTAAAGGGTCAGGGGTCTGTGCTGTCGGATGTCGAGTCCTCAATGAGTACAAGGTATATCGACAAATTTCCTGCATTCAACAAGGATATTCGGGTCCTTTTGGAGGGCGCTAATTCAAGCATTGAGATCGTATGTGACCTACCTGCGTATGGATTAATATCTGCGAACGATGAATGGCTGAAAATAAAGGCGCTTTTAGAGGCTCGATCCCTAAGAGACGATTTTTCTGTATCCTTAACGTGCTATGGAAAAGATAAAAGAATTGAGATCATTGACGAACAGGCCGACTTTATTGATAGAACAAAGGATGATTTTTTTGATAGGTACGGTGATATCGTTTTCAAGGTGCTTCGAATCGCGCGAGAATCGTTTAGCCGTACGTTATATCTAGAACGCAGTGAAGAGGAGCACGTTCGCGTCCTAAACAATGCACTTCAACATTGCTCGATAAAGGAAACTAACCAGCGGCTTCCCCTCTACGTTTGGATTCGAGATGATTCGGAGGCGATATTTGCTATTCCGGCGTATTCTGATGAAGTAACAGAGCACGGCTTTTATACGCGAGACGCATCAATTATTCGCGCGCTAAAAGTCTTTGTAGTCCGGATCAAAGAAGAGGCGACTACTAGAACTTGAAACCCGCTTGATCCTCCTAAGCCGTGCGAGTTATTCTCTTCGGACAACTAGTATCGCTACCCGCCGCCTAATTCCCCAACCACTCCTCGAGCCAGTGGATGTGGTAGTCGCCGGACTGGAAGTCGGGCTCTTCGATAAGGCGGGAGAAGAGGGGCGTCGTCGTTTCGACGCCGGCTATGGCGAGTTCGCTGAGCGCGCGCCTGAGGCGCTTGATGCAGTGGGCGCGATCGTCGCCGAAGACGATCAGCTTGCCAATCATTGAGTCGTAGTGCGGCGGGATTGAGTAGCCGGAATAGACGGCGCTGTCGAACCGGACGCCGGGGCCGCCGGGCGCATGGAAGAACGTCACCTTGCCGGGCGAGGGGCGAAAGTCCGTCGGGCTTTCGGCGTTGATCCGGCACTCGATCGCGTGGCCGCGGAAATTTACGTCCTGTTGCGAGAAGCTCATCTTCTCGCCTGCGGCGATGGTGATCTGCTCCCGGATGAGGTCGAGGCGCGTCACCTGTTCGGTGACCGGGTGCTCCACCTGAATGCGGGTGTTCATCTCGATGAAATAAAACTCGCCATTCTCGTAGAGAAACTCGATCGTGCCGGCGCCAAGATAGCCAAGCTCAGCGACCGCCTTGCGGGCGACATCGCCGATGCGGTCGCGTTCGGCCTGGCTGAGCGCCGGCGACAGCGCCTCTTCGAGGACCTTCTGGTGGCGCCGCTGCAGCGAACAGTCCCGCTCGCCGAGCTGCGCGGCGTTGCCATGGGCGTCGCCCATCACCTGCACCTCGATGTGGCGCGGCGTCGTGAGGTATTTTTCGAGGTAGACGGAGTCATCGCCGAACGCGGCGCTCGCTTCAGCGCGCGCAGTGGACCATGCCTCGGCGATGTCGTTCTCTGTCTTGGCGACCTTCATGCCGCGCCCGCCGCCGCCGGCGGCGGCCTTCACGAGCACCGGATAGCCTATTTTCGCCCCCTCCGCCTTGGCCTCTTCCAGGGTTGAGACGGGGCCTGGCGAGCCGGGGACCAGCGGCACGCCGACTTTCCGCATGGACGCCTTGGCGGCGATCTTGTCGCCCATGACGCGGATGTGCTCTGCGGTCGGACCGATGAACTTGATGTTGTGGGCGGCGATGATCTCGGCGAAGCGCGCGTTCTCGGACAGAAAGCCATAGCCCGGATGAATGGCGTCGGCGCCGGTGATTTCGGCCGCAGAGATGATCGCCGGTATATTGAGATAGCTATCCTTCGACGCGGGCGGGCCAATGCAGACGCTCTCGTCCGCAAGGCGCACATGCAGCGCGTCGGAGTCGGCGGTCGAATGCACGGCGACCGTGGAAAGGCCAAGCTCCTTGCAGGCGCGATGTACGCGGAGCGCAATTTCGCCGCGATTGGCGATAAGGACCTTTTCAACCACCTGTCGGCCTCCGCGCGACGCCGTCCATCATTCGATGGTCACCAGCGGTTCCCCGAACTCGACCGCTTGCTCGTTGCGCACCAGGATCGACGTTACCGCCCCGCCGCGCGGCGCGACGACCGGGTTCATGGTCTTCATCGCCTCAACGATCATCAGGGTGTCGCCTTCGCGCACATTCTGTCCGACGCTAACGAAAGGCGCCGATCCCGGCGACGGCGAAAGATACACGGTGCCGACCATGGGCGAGGGCACTGCGCCGGAGGGCGGCGCGGCCGGCGCCTGCGAGGCTTCCGCCGCGGCGGGCGCAGGGGCCGGCGTCGGCGCCGGAGCCGCGGGCGGCGCGACGGACGCGACCGCCGCGGTCGTGACGGACCGCGCCACGCGCACGCGCACGTCGTTACGCTCGATTTCGATTTCGGTAAGGCCCGTCTCGTCTAGGACGCCCGCCATCGCCCGAATGAGACGCAGGTCCCTGTCGCCGTCGTCGCCTTCCGGCTCCGCCATTGAATCACCGCCTGTCAAGTTATTGTTTTGCCGACTTTTGGGTCAGTCGTTTCGCCCCGTCAAGCGCCAGCATGTAGGCGTCCGGACCGAAGCCGCTGATGACGCCCGCCGCCGCCCGGCCGGTGAAACTGCGTTCTCGAAACGCCTCGCGGGCGTGGATGTTCGACAGGTGCGCCTCAATGACGGGAATTGATATGGCGCGTATCGCGTCGTGCAAGGCGATTGATGTGTGGGAATAGGCGCCGGCGTTAAGAATTGCGGCGACGGCCTTCTCGCCCGCCTCGTGCAGCCAGTCGATCAGGTCGCCTTCGCGGTTCGACTGGCGGAACTCGATGGCGAGCCCGAGCGACGCGGCGTGCGCGCTGGCTGCGGCCTTTATGTCGCCAAGCGTCTCGCGCCCATAGACCTCAGGCTCACGGGTCCCTAAGAGGTTCAAATTCGGGCCGTTGAGAATAAATACAATCGGCAGATCGGGCATTCTTTTGGCCTTTCGGCGTCCTCCCGCGCCTCGGCGTTGCGCAATGGCGTTCCGGTCGCGGGCGGGCTTTTAGCAGGTTAGCTCGATAGGGTTGAACGTGAAGATAACGCTGAATGGCGCGCCGCGCGACGTAGCCGCCGCGATTTCCGTCGACGCTCTCGCGCGCGATCTGGGCCTCGATCCGCGCAAGGTGGCCGTGGAGCGCAATCTCGAGATCGTGCCGCACTCCGCCTATGCCGAGACAACGCTCTCGGACGGCGACAAAATAGAGATTGTCCATTTCGTGGGAGGCGGCTGAGCCATGGACGACGCCCTCACCATCGCGGGGCGGACGTATCGTTCGCGCCTCATCATCGGAACCGGCAAATACGAAACGTACGAGCAGAACGCGCGGGCCGCCGAGGCCGCGGGCGCGGAGATGGTGACGGTCGCCGTCCGGCGGGTAAACCTCACAGATCCGGATCAGCCCATGCTGGTCGATCATGTAAGCCCGGAAAAATACACGTTTCTTCCCAATACCGCCGGCTGCTTCACGGCCGAGGAGGCGATCCGCACGCTGCGACTCGCGCGAGAGGCGGGCGGCTGGGGCCTTGTCAAGCTGGAGGTGCTGGCCGACCAAAAGACTCTCTACCCGGATATGGAGGAGACGCTGAAGGCGGCGAAGTTGCTGATCGCGGAGGGCTTTGAGGTGATGGTCTACTGCTCCGACGATCCGGTTTTCGCGAAGAAGCTTGAGGACGTCGGGTGTTGCGCGATCATGCCGCTCGGCTCGCTCATCGGCTCCGGCCTTGGCGTTCAGAACCCGGTCAATATCCGTCTGATCGTCGAACAATCCTCCGTGCCGGTCATTGTGGACGCCGGCGTTGGCACCGCCTCCGACGCGGCGATCGCGATGGAGCTCGGGTGCGACGGCGTTCTGATGAACACGGCGATTGCGGAGGCGAAAGACCCTATCCTGATGGCCTCGGCGATGCGTCATGCGGTGATCGCCGGCCGTGAGGCGTACCTCGCCGGCCGCATGCAGAAGAAACGCTACGCCGATCCGTCCTCGCCGCTCGCCGGACTCATTTGACGGACGCGTCGTCCGATCGGGCGGATAGCGTCAGCTTGACGCCTTCTTCGCCGCATTGATCGCGGCCCTTATGTCCGCAGGCCGAAACCCGGGAATGAGCTCGACGAACGAGCCGTCGGTGGCGATGACGAGAAAGCCAGGCGTGCCGTCGACGCCTATCTCCTGCGCGACCTGGTAATTCCGCTCGATCGCGTCCTCGATGTCGTCGCTCTGCGCATCTTTTTTCAGCCGCTCCACGTCGAGCCCGGCTTCTTTGGCGATCTTCAGAATGCGTTTTTCCGTGAGCGTGCCGCTCGCTTTCATCAGCGCAAAGTGAAAATCGAGATATTTGCCTTGCGCGCGGGCGGCGAGGGCGTGGCGCGCCGCGACCTCCGATTCCCGCTTAAGGATCGGCAGTTCACGGAAGACGACTTTTACGGACGGATCTTCTCCGGTCAGGTCGCGGACGAGGCCGTTCGCGCGCTTACAGAAACCGCAATGATAGTCAAAAAACTCCACGACGGCGACTTTTGCAGCCGCCGCGTCGGGGCCTGTCTCATAGGCGTCCTGCGCGGAAGCGAGGTACGGCGCGGCGTCCTGCTGCGCTATCGCCTGCTCCTCCATGCGCCGTTCTTCCTCGGCCGCGGCGAATGCGGTGAGCGCCTCCATGACCGCTTCCGGGTTGTTGGCGATATATTCGGCGACGATGCGCTCAATCTCCGCCTGCTCGGACTTTGAGAACGCGCCGCGCGACGTCTCATCCTCGGCCGCAAGACGCCCGAAACCGGCAAATGAGAGGCCGGCTATCCCGGCGGCCACGGCGAGCGCCCCCAGTGCGATCCACTTTTGCATTGATCAATCGTCCCCTGATCGGTCGCGCCCGGTGCGCCTCAACGTTTATTGCCGATTGATGAAGCGGCCTCTCGGCCCGCAGTCAAGGTTGGGCGGCGCTCACATTCCCGCCAGGCGACTTCCGCAGGCGGCCAATTCATAAAGCTGGGCGTCATCGCCTTCGCCTGTCCTGCGCCTTGGCGCGCGCCGCGGCGAGCACGTCCTGGGCGCGGCGCGCCTCAGGCGATCCCGGCGGGAGAGCCGTAAGGGCGCGCTGCGCGAATTGCGCGGCCTCTCCGATTCGGCCGCTATGGTATTTCGACTCCGCCGTCGCCAGGTGCGCCATCGGGATTTCCCCTATCAGGCCGTAAGCGCGGGAAAGCTCGAACCAGGCGAACGAGTTATCGGGCTCGATAAGGATCGCGCGGCGCAATTCCTCGATGGCGAGCTTCGCCGACTCCTTGTCCTCGCGGCCGAGCAGCGAGCGCCCGAGATTGACCCGGAAAAGCGCTTCGCCCGGCGCAAGCTCCACAGACGTGCGGTGCGGCGAGATAGACTCCTCGATCCGTCCGAATTCGAACAGCATCTGTCCTTTAAGTTCATGAAAATACGGAACGTCGGGATATTGCTCGATCAGCGCGTCGATTTCTTTTTGCGCGGACGTGATATCCGCCGCCCGGTAGTAGGCGACCGCGCGGGCGTAACGGGCGGGGTCTGAGGTATCCGACTCTGGATACTGACGCAGGGTCAGGTGCGTTTCCTGAAGAAAGCCGTAAATCTTCGCCTGTATCATCCGTAAGCGATATATTTCTTCAGGCGGATCGACCACGTTGTAAAGCGGAGAAGCCTCGACGCGGGCGCGCAATGCCTCCTCCCTATCCAGGGGAAGCGGGTGCGTGACGAGGTAGGGGTTTATCTTCTGACCGCGAATGATCTGCGAGTTGCTCATCCGGCTCCACAGATCGATTGCGCCTTTTCCGGATTTGCCTAGCTGTTCAAGGAAGGTGATGCCGGCTTGGTCGGCGCCGGATTCCTGGCTGCGGGAGTATTTCAGGTAATTGGCGATGCCGATCGTCTGGCCGAGGCCGAGAAGGCCGATTCCGGCTTGCGGCGCGCCGGCCGCGACCGCGCCGGCCGCCAGAACGAGGCTGAGAAGCATCGGCGCCGTCGCCGCCGCGGCGACCGAATCAGAGCGCGCCGTGTGGCCGCCCGAGATGTGCGCAACTTCGTGCGCGATCACCGCCTCGATCTCATTGGGCGTTTCGGCCGTCGTGAAGAGGCCGGTGTGGAATCCCATGATCCGCCCGCCCGCAAAGGCGTTGAGCGTCGGATCGCCGACCAGGAGGATGTCTATGCGCTCAGGTTCGATCCCCGCGACTTCAAGGATCGGGTCCGACTTTTCGCGCAGCCAGCCTTCGATCTCCGCGTCGCGGAGAAGCGTCTGCGCCGATGCGGCGCCCGAAGCGATCGCCTGACCCGCTGCGAACGCCACAGCGATCAGGCCATTCCGAATGGCGACGCCCGCCCGGCTGAACCGCCGCGCCGATGCCGCCCTTTCTACGCGTTCGGGCTCAAATCCACGCATGCTTTTACACTCGACAGTTTCATCGCGCCGGTTTTCTTCGTCGCGGTGGTCCTTCCAGGCCGCTTCGGGGCCGTATCCGCCGACCAGCCGTCAATCTGCATCGCCAAGTCCATCTAGCGCATCGCGGCGGCCAAATTATGACGCGATGCGGGGGCGTGCGGAGTGGCCAGACGTCGGCGCATACCGCCGCCGATTGGTTAATCGCGTCGAACGGCTCGTTTCCGTCGCCGCGTCACCCGCCAATCGCCCTTTGCCACCAGCCCTTTCGGCTTGCCTTGCGCTTCTTGGCCGGGGCCTCGTCCGCATCGGCGCCCAGGGACGCTTCCAACGGCTCCAAGTCCTCGATTTCGTCCACAGCTGCGTCTTCAATATCGCCGTCAGAAGGGTCTCGAAAGCCGTCGTCGCCAGACATTTCGACGTTCTCAGGCTCGTCGACGTCGCCGTCCGATGCGTTCATGGTCGCCGGGGGCCGCGTCATTGCGGCCGGTCTGACGGCCTCGCTATCGTCCTGGGGCGTTCGCCCGTCATTATCTCCGCCGGCCGTCTCCTCAGCCGAGGCGTCGACGCTCGCCTCGTCTGACGACCCTTCATTCGCCGTAGTGTCGTCATCCGCCGTGATGTCGTCGCCATCCTTGCGCGCAGCCCGGCGTCCGCCGCGTCTGCCCCGCCGGCGGCGTTTTTTGGGTTTATCGTCCTCATTCTCCGGGTCGGCGTCGGCATCGACCGCCGCGTCGTCTTCGCCGGAGCTTGCTTCCGACGCAGTTGCGCTTTCCGCATCGCCGCCCTTACGCCGCCGACGCCGCCGACGCCGTTTGCGGTCGCCGCTTTCGTCATCGTCGCTTGCGGATGCGTCCGCCTGGTCGCGACTCGCCTCATCGCGTTCCGTAGACGTATCAGCGTCAACTTCGGCCATTTCCGACAGGTCGGCGCGCACGGCCGCCTCCACCTGCTGCGCCTTGCGGGCGCCGCGCCGCTCTATGTCGTAGTGGTCGCCGTGCTTTTCGGCATCCGCCTGCAGCTCGGTTTTCACCCCATAGGCGTTCTCGATGCGGATTAGCCAGTCGCGTTTCTCGTTCAGCACATAAAGAACAACGTCCGCGGACGCTTTTACTGTGAGCACTTCCGCGCGGCCCTCAATCGCCTCCGCTTCAATGGCGCGGAGGATCCTGAGCCCCGCCATCTCGCGGGAGCGCACCACACCCGCCCCATGGCAGGTAGGACAGGCGTTCGTCGTGCCGTCAACGATGCCGGACCGGCGGCGCTGCCGCGACATTTCAAGCAGGCCGAAGTTCGAAATGCGGCCGACCTGGATGCGCGCGCGGTCGGTCTTCAGCGCATCTTTGAACTTCTTTTCGACCGAACGGTTGTTTCGGTGCTCGTCCATGTCGATGAAGTCGACGACGATGAGACCGGCGAGGTCGCGCAGGCGGCACTGGCGCGAAAGCTCTTTCGCCGCCTCAAGATTCGTCTTCAGCGCGGTCTGTTCGATATTGCGCTCGCGCGTCGCCTTGCCTGAGTTCACGTCGATCGCGATCAGCGCCTCGGTCTGATTGATGACGATATAGCCGCCCGACTTCAGCCGCACGACCGGCTCGTACATGGCGTCAAGCTGTTTCTCCACGCCGTATTTCAGGAAAAGCGGCGTATCTTCCTTGTACGGCTGAACGTTCTTCGCGTGCGACGGCATGAGCATTTTCATGAAGTCCTTCGCCTCGCGATACCCTTCCTCGCCGTGCACAAGGACCTGGTCGATATCCTTGTCGTAAAGGTCGCGGATCGCGCGCTTGATGAGGCTCGCTTCCTCATAGATCAGCGCCGGCGCGATGGACTCAAGCGTCTGTGAACGGATGTTTTCCCAAAGCCGCGCGAGATAGTCATAGTCGCGCTTAATCTCGGCCTTGGTGCGTTTCGCTCCGGCCGTGCGGATGATGAGCCCCATGCCCTTCGGCACCTCAAGCCCGTCGACGACCTTGCGCAGACGCTTTCGGTCGCTTGCGTTCGGGATCTTCCGCGAAATGCCGCCGCCGCGGGCCGTATTCGGCATCAGGACGCAATAGCGGCCGGCGAGCGACAGATAGGTGGTCAGCGCCGCGCCCTTGTTGCCGCGCTCCTCCTTGACGACCTGGACGAGCAGGATCTGGCGGCGTTTGATGACTTCCTGGATTTTGTAGTTGCGAAGAAGGCGCATGCGCTTGCGGCGCGCGTCTTCATAGCGCTTCATCAGGTCGCTGCGCGTCGCCGCGTCGAGGCCGTCATCATCCGCGTCGGAGTCTTCGGGATCATCGTCATCCTCGACGAGGTCCGCTGACGCGGTGAGATCGTCGGCTTCTTCTTGCGGCGCGTCGTCATCGTCGCCGGTCGCAAACTCGTCTCCGGCTTCGTCCTGCTCTTCGGCCTGAACGCGCTCGCCGGGGGCTTCCTCGGTGTCGTCTTCCGCGTTTGCATCGTGGGGTTTGGGGTCGTGCGCTTCGCTCGCCTCGTCCTCTTCTTCCTCTTCTTCCTCTTCTTCCTTTTCAGCCATGCCGTCCGTCACAGAAGGCTCTTCGGCGGTCGCCTGCGCGCCCTTTTCGTCGCCCGCGCGCTTAGCGGTCTCCAGCCCATCTTCGCCGGCCCCGCCGTCGGCATCTGTCGCCGCGTCATTTTCGGCATCGGCGCGGGGCTCGTCCGAATCGGCCGCTGAGTCAGCGTCGGCCGCATCGGCTTTCCTGTCCTTGCGCCGCCGCCGCCCGCGACGAGGTTTCGACGATTTCGCCTTGCGGGTTTCCCGGTCTTCGTCATCCGCTGCGGCATCTGCGGAGGCCTCCGCATCGGCTTCGCCGGCCGCGTCCAGGGGCGCGTCAACATCGCCATTCCCATCGCCGCGGTCGTCTTCTTCGGAAGGATGAAGATTGAGGAGGTCGGCGAGCTCGGCTTCTTCGGCCTCGGCCGCGCGGATCGCTTCGCGATCAGATACCGGGATTTGGTAATAGTCGGGGTGAATTTCGCTGAACGCGAGAAAACCGTGGCGATTGCCGCCATACTCCACGAACGCCGCCTGAAGCGATGGTTCGACCCTTGTAACTCTCGCTAGGTAGATATTGCCGCGCAGGGCTTTGCGCGCAGCGGATTCAAAATCGAATTCCTCGACTCGCTTGTTTTCAAGTACGCAAACGCGAACTTCTTCCTCGTTCGCGGCGTCGATAAGCATCTTTCGTGACATGTAAACTGGCTCCAAAGCGCCGCCCGCCCATGTCAGGGCGTCGGCCGCTTTCTGTATCGGTCAGCCGATGCGGAGCGTCCCCAGCGCCGCGCGGCGCGGGCGAGCCCGGTCCGGTCAATGCGCGTTGGGCCTTCGTCATCGGCGATTGCTTCCAAAGTTTGCCGACGGCGAGGTCGGCGCCAAAAGGGCGGTCGATCCTTCCGGATCGTCCATTCTTCGCCGATCGCCTGGCCGACGCTCTGGCGCGTAAGCGCCGCATCGGCCGATCGCCGGCAATTCACCCCGAATCTCAGGCCCTTGTCCCTTAACGCAGTCCATGCAGCGCATTTCAGAAACGGCCAGCCGATCGGCGACGGGGCGTCCGATCGAATGCGTCCAAGTAGCCCGCTGCGCCCATAGCGGCGCGGCGGCGGACAGCCTCGACATCAGGGCGCGCGATCGCGGCGTCTGTCAAGGCGGGGCGCTTCTTCCCACAAAACAACCGGCCGGCGCGCCGGCCGATCAGACGGGGAAAAAAGCTACATGGGCCTTCTACCAATGATGGTAAACCGCTTAATGCGAGCTTAATCGAATACCCGCGTCGCAGTTTGAGGAAGCGTTAGCTTTCGCGTGTGAAGTGTGGACGGTTGCGGTTTCTTCAACCAAAGGAGCTAGCGCCGAGGGGGATGTTTGTTGCAAGGCGCTGCAATTCGCATCGCGGACCCTTAACTGAAGCAATCAGGCCCGCCGCCATAATCGCCCGCCGCAGTGCGGAGCGCCAGGTTCGGCGCGGGCGTTTACGACGCAGCCGTCGCGCCAGGACCGATGATCAGCACCGATGGTCGACAAAGACGCCAAATCAACCAGGACCGCCGTTTTGCGCCAGTTATCGCTGGTCTTAGCCGTTCTCTTCGCCGCCGCCGTCCACTCGCCCCATGCCGCCGCGCAGGCGGCCAGCGAGCTGCGCAGCGTGCGTTTTGGCGTGAGCGCGCCCGACAAGACCCGAATAGTCTTCGACATGAATGGGGCGCCGCAATATGCGCTCGACGGGGATGGGCAGGGCGCGGGCCGCCTGTTCGTTGATCTGTCGAATCTTGCTGCGGTGCGTCCCTCGGCGCGAGATGCGAAGGGTCGCGGACTTGTCTCCGGCGCCCGATATGCGCCGAATGAGGGCGCATTGGCTCGCGTCGTTGTGACGCTTCGACGCTCCGCAAAGGTCGATGACGCGTTCGTGATCCCGCCATCGGCGGATAATCCGCTTCACAGGCTCGTCATTGATCTTTCCGCGGCGGACAAGGTGGCGTTTCTGGCAAGCATCGGCGCGGCCTCTTCGGCCTCGGACGCGCGTAGTGGCGCAGCGGCGACCGCTAAACCCAAGCCCGCATCTGGGAAAGTTGCGGCGAGGGCCGATACGCCTTCCGCAAAGCCGCAACGCCAGACGCCTCAGAATTCGGCAGGGAACAAGGGCGAAGGCCCTGACGCTGGCGGGCCGGCTTCGGCGCCCTCCGCAAAGCCTGTCAGGACAGCCGAAAACGGCGGCGCTGAACGGACTCGAGAGGCCGCCGCCCGCGCGCCCGAGAGACGGCCGCGCAAAGAGCGCTCCGCCGAAAAGGTGCCCGCGGAGAAGAAAGTGGTTGTGATCGACCCTGGCCATGGCGGCACTGATCCTGGCGCTATCGGCGTTAATGGCACGAAAGAGAAGACGGTCACGCTGGCGGCCGCACAGGAACTTCAGACGCGCCTTGAGGCCATCGGGGACTATCGCGTCGTGCTGACGCGCGCCGGCGACGAACGCCTGGCCCTTCAGGAACGCGCGCCGATCGCCCGCAACGCCGGCGCTGACCTGTTCATCTCCATTCACGCGGACGCGCTGAAGGATCGTTCGGTGCGAGGCGCTTCGGTTTACACGCTGTCCGAAGAAGGCACGCAGCGTTCTGCGGTGGTCGCCGAGGAAGAAGGCGATCTCGTCGTGTTCGACGTCGATCTGCGCCGCACGGACCCGGACGTCAGGGGCATTCTGTTCGATCTCGCCCATGAGCATACGGGCAGCCGGTCGGACCAGCTCGCCGAACTTATTGTCGCTAGGTTGGGCGGCGTCACGCCGCTGCTTAACAACACCCACCGGCGGGGCGATCTTCGCGTATTGCTCGCGCCCGACGTGCCGGCGGTGCTCCTGGAGCTTGGCTTTTTGTCGAACGCCGACGACGAACGGAATTTCGTCTCCGAGGCGTGGCGTTCGCGCACCATGGCCGCCGTAGCGAAGGCGATCGATTCCTACTTCAATTCCTTGCCGCCAGAACGCCATGCGGACGCCTCAAACTCGGCGTCGCGCTGACCGACGTTCGCCCGCGATTCGAATCTAAGGAAAATTCAATTGCTGGCCGGCGGCCGAGCGATAGGCAAAACTCACGCGATCGGGTACCTCACGCAAAGGAATAAGCGCTGCGCGCCGAATTGGGCCTGAGGCCCTGCGACCGACGACCTTGCGAATGGCGCAATCCAAAGCGCAATCCACTATAGTGGCCGGACGAGGTTATGCCCGAACAGGACGGTTCGAGAGTTGGCGAGATGGAGCACGATCTTTTCAAGCAATCAGACGCGCCGTTGGTGGCCGAACCCCGCGAGCGCGCCGCGCCGCCCCTGGACGAGGGTCGCGAAGCTGCGCCGTCAAGCGGCGGCCGCGGGGCGCTAGGCGTCGCCCTCGCTGTCGTTTCAGCGATCTTTGGCGTTGGCATGCTCGGCGCCATTGGCGCAGGCGGCGGCGCTGCGCTCTATCTCAATAAGCTGAGCCAGGATCTGCCCGATTATGAGCAGCTTGCCGACTACGCCCCGGCGGTGACCACCCGGGTTTACGCCGGCGACGGATCGCTGGTCGCCGAATTTGCGCGAGAGCGGCGGATTTTCGTGCCCATCGACGCCATCCCCGATCTCGTGAAGCAGGCGTTCATCTCCGCCGAAGACAAGAATTTCTACACGCATGGCGGCGTCGATATGAAAGGCGTCCTGCGCTCCCAGATCTCGAATATCGACAATGTCCTGAATGGACGCCGGCTCGAGGGCGGGTCGACCATCACGCAGCAGGTCGCCAAGAACTTCCTCCTGTCGAGCGAACAGAGGATTGAGCGCAAGCTGAGGGAATGGCTGATCGCGCGCCGGATTGAGCGGACGTTCGAAAAGGACAAGATCCTCGAACTCTATTTGAACGAAATTTATCTCGGCAATCGGTCTTACGGCGTCGCGGCGGCGGCCCTCAATTACTTTGATAAGTCGCTCGACCAGCTAACCGTTCAGGAGGCGGCGTATCTTGCGGCTATCCCGAAGGGCCCCAGCAACTATCATCCGGTGCGTAACCGGGAACGGGCGACAGACCGCCGCAACTGGGTCATCGGCCGTATGGCGGAGGACGGAAAGCTGCCCGCGGAGATCGCCGACGACGCCAAGGCGACGCCGCTGGAGGCGGAAATCGCGCCGCCTCTCGGCGCGCGCAATTGGGCTGCGGAATATTTCGCCGAAGAGGTGCGCAAGCAGGTCGCTGACCGCTATGGCGCCGCCGGGCTCTACGATGGCGGACTGTCGATTCGAACGACGCTGAACCCGCGCCTTCAGGATGCGGCGGGCGCGACGTTGCGCAAATGGCTCGTTGAGTATGACCGCCGCCATGGCTGGCGCGGTCCAATCGATGTGATTGATGTTGAGGGAGACGATCCGGAGGCGCTTGAAGCGGCGTTCGCGGCTGTCGACGGCCATCCGAAGATCGTTGACGATCTCGCTCCTTGGCGTCCTGCGATCGTGCTTGAGGCCGGGGATGAGAGCGCGACGGTCGCGCTTGACGCCGAAGCGCGCGGCGTCGTGCCGGTCGACGTTCTCGGTTGGGCCCGGACGCACGAGTCCGCCGACAATCAGGGGCCGGAGATTAAGAAGGCGTCCGACGTATTTTCGCGCGGCGACCTCATTTATGTGTCACCCGCCTTTGAACCTGACAATGCGGA
Source organism: Parvularculaceae bacterium (assembly GCA_028284065.1). Lineage (GTDB taxonomy): Bacteria > Pseudomonadota > Alphaproteobacteria > Caulobacterales > Parvularculaceae > MED-G105. Next base: position 585,050 of record JANQSJ010000011.1, on the reverse strand, counting down.
CGAAAAGGAAAGCGCCGCAGTCGACGAAGGCGAGGACGGCGAAGCCGCCAAGGCCGCTGCCGCCGCCGAGCCTGCCGCCGCCAGACAGCGAGAGATTGACGGCCTGCCGGCGTTCGAATTGCAGCAGCCGCCGGCGGTGAACGGCGCGCTTGTCGCGCTTGATCCGCATACGGGCCGCGTTTTGGCCATGGTGGGCGGCTTTTCCTTCCAGCTTTCGGAATTCAACCGCGCCGTTCAGGCGCTGCGTCAGCCGGGCTCTACGTTCAAGCCGTTCGTTTACGCCGCCGCCCTCGACAGCGGGTATACGCCTTCCAGCATTGTCCTTGACGCGCCATTCGTGGCCCCAAGCATCGACAGCTGGTGGAAACCCGGGAACTATGTCGCCGGGCGTTTTTATGGCGAAAGCACGTTGCGGCTCGGGATCGAGCAGTCGCGCAACACGATGACCGCGCGGCTCGCGCAGGATCTCGGTATCGGCCGCATTGTCGAATATGCGAGCCGATTCAATCTCTCCGACCGCCTTCCGCGTGAACTTGCGATTTCGCTCGGCTCCGGTGAGACGACCTTGATGCGGCTCACCGCCGGGTACGCAACATTTGTGAATGGCGGCAAGTCGGTGGAGCCGTTCCTCATCGACCGCATCCAGGATCGCAATGGCGCGACAATCTTCCGCGAAGACGCGCGCGCGTGCGACGTCTGTTCAGCCTCCTTGTGGGAGGGCCAGGAAGAGCCGAGCCTTGAGGACGCGCGCCAACAGGCGATCGATCCGCGGACCGCCTATCAGATGGTCTCGATGCTTGAAGGCGTCGTCGCCCGTGGGACGGGCGCGCGCGTGCGGCGCATGGTCGAAAAGCCCGTCGCTGGCAAGACAGGCACAACCAACGAATACAAGGACGCCTGGTTTGTCGGGTTCGCCCCTGACATCGCCGTCGGCGTCTTTGTCGGCTTCGACCTGCCGTCAACCCTTGGCCAGGGCGAAGCGGGCGGCAAGGTCGCCGCGCCGATCTTCGGCGACTTCATGGCGGCCGCCCTCGCCGAGACCCCGGGCGTGCCGTTCCGCGTGCCCTCAGGCATCCGGCTAGTGCGCGTGAACGCAAAGACCGGCCGGCCCGCCGCGCCGGGCGAAGGCAATATTATCCTCGAAGCATTCAAGGCCGAGGACACCTTCGGCGATGAGCCTGTATTCGATGATGGTTTCGATCTTGATCCGCTCGCGGAGGGCCCCGCCGCCGATGAGCAGGATGAGGATCTGAACGGACTTTACTGAGGATGCTCGGTTTCGACTTGACGAAGCGCGCCCGGTCAATCGACATAACCGCCGCCGCCCTGTTCGTAGCTTCTCGGTGAGGCGGCCCTAACAATTGCCCCTTGCGTCGCCAACGACATTTTCGTTGGCGCGCTGGCGGCCGCACAGTTCAGGATCCCACATGCGCGCTGAATTCGAACACCTCGCCGATCAAATCAAGCAGTCGGTTTCGCTGCTGAGGAGGCGTCTTTGACTGGGATGTCGCGACGAGCCGCCTGGAAGAGCTGAACGCGCAGGCGGAGGATCCGAACCTCTGGAACGATCCGGAAGCCGCGCAAAAACTAATGCAGGAGCGGACGTCGCTCGCCGGCCAGATTGCGGCGGTCAGCGAGATTGCCGATGAGCTTTCAGATCTTCTGGAGCTTGCCGAACTCGCCGAGGCGGAATCCGACGAGGCCGCGACCGAGGAGGTAGACGGCCTATTGCGCGCGCTCGCCGAGCGCGCGGCGAAGGCGGAGACGGAGGCGCTTCTTTCCGGCGAGGCCGACGCCAATAATTGTTACCTCGAAGTGCACCCGGGCGCAGGCGGGACGGAGTCAAATGATTGGGCGTCGATGTTGTTGCGCATGTATGTGCGCTGGGCGCAAAAAGGCGGCTTCAAGGTCGACGTCATCGACGAACAGCCGGGCGAAGAAGCGGGCATCAAGTCGGCCACTGTTCATGTGCGCGGACACAACGCCTACGGATGGATGAAAACTGAATCCGGCGTCCATCGCCTCGTTCGGATCTCGCCCTACGATTCCAATGCGCGCCGCCACACATCATTCGCGTCGGTCTGGGTCTACCCCGAAATTGACGACAGGATCGAGATCGAAGTGAATGAAAGCGACTGCCGGATCGACACGTTCCGCGCCTCAGGCGCCGGCGGTCAGCACGTCAATACGACGGACTCCGCGGTGCGTATCACCCATGAGCCGACGGGCATCGTGGTGCAATGCCAGAACGAGCGCTCCCAGCACAAGAACCGGGCGACGGCGTGGAACATGCTGCGCGCGCGGCTTTACGAGCTGGAGCTGCAGAAGCGGGAGGAGGCCGCCGCCGCGGACGCTGCGGCCAAAACAGACATTGGCTGGGGCCACCAGATCCGCAGCTATGTCTTGCAGCCCTATCAGATGGTGAAGGACCTGCGCACGCAGGTTGAAAGCCCGAGTCCGGACGATGTGCTGGACGGCGCGATCGATCCGTTTCTGACGGCCGCGCTCGCGCAACGGGTCGGCGGTGCGCAATAGCGCCCTCGCGAGAATGAAACTCGCTTTGTGTCGATTAGAGAGGCTTGCGGTGAAAGTGGCGTCAAGCGCGTTGGGGCGCTGAACGGGTTCGCGCAACAACTCGCGCAATCAATAGACTAGGGTCGCTTGTCTGGACCGCTTCCAACGCGAACGGCGCAATGAAACGCCGCTATTGTCGAAAGCCTTACGTTGCATAGTAGTTTGCGAGCGTCTCCGGGCGCTCAACCGGGATTGCCCTGAGCGGCATAGCGCCTTAAAATGTCAGATGACGGACGACGACATAAGGGACGCGTTGTCGAGGGCCCCGCAGATCGCGGCTTAGCGTAGCGGCGACGTCCGCGTCGGGCTGAGGAAGGATGGCGCGTCGTTCGCCCCGCCAACGGCGGCCGGGCGCGGCGATGCGTCTGCGTCGGCATCAACCGCCGGCTCGCGTGATGGCTGCGGCGCCGGCCGCGGGGCTGGGCCGGAAGGGCGCGACTTGCGGAAATCGCTAGCGGACGAATCGGACAGCGGGTCGTCGGAATGGCGGCAATTACCCTCGAAATGCGCGCCGCTCTCAACCGCGAGCGAACTATGCAGGATGTCGCCTTCAATGTGGGCGGTGGACGCCAGCGTGACGCTCTTGGCGCGAATGCCGCCTTCAACCCGGCCGCGCACGGTCACGTTTTCGCAGATGATTTCGCCTCTAACGGTCGCTTTCTCGCCAACGATAAGGATGGCCGAGCGGACGTCGCCCACAAGCTCACCGTCAAGCTGAACCTCGCCGGCGGAGTCGATGTTGCCGCGGACGACCACATCGGCGGAAATGATAGACGGGACGCCCGCTGATTTCATCGCGCTCGACCTTTTTGATGGCGCCGCAGCCGCCGCGGAAGGAGGCGTTTCCGCGACCGCGGATTTCGCGCGTTCGTCGGTAGCCGTTTGTTTCGTTTTAGCTTTCGAAAACATACCTGCCCGCCTCTATGAACTTCTCCGGATCCTTCGGCCGACCCTTGTATAGGACCTCATAGTGGACATGGGGGCCTGTGCTGCGCCCGCTGTTTCCGAGCTCGCCGATCTTCTGATGAAGCTTCACCTTCTGACCGGATTTGACCACAGATTTATGTAAATGGGCATAACGCGTCACGAATCCATTGCCATGGTCGATTTCGACCGTGCGGCCGAAACCTGCGCGACGGCCGGCATATTTGACGACCCCCGGCGCGGTGGCGACTATCGGCGAGGCCCATTTCGCAGCAAAATCAAGCCCGTAGTGTTGGGAGGCGCGCCCATTGAAGGGATCCCGCCTGACGCCGAAGCCGCTTGTCTGGCGCCGTGGCGCAATCACTGGCGAGGACAGCGGAATATTGTCGATGGTGGCCGTAAGGCGAGACAGCTCCTCAATCATAAGGCCGGCGCGATTGGTCCGGCGAAAGAAATTCGTCGACGCCCGGGCGACGTTGCCCGGGTCAATAAACGGCCCGCCCTGGGCGAGGATGTCATTGGAGATTTTGCGCGGAGTCGTCAGGCGATCCGCAGAAACGCCCGTGGTCTTGAGAATGTAGCTGAGTTCCGCGATGCGCCGCTCCGCTGTCTCCTCAACGCGCGCGAGCAAAAGCATCTGCTCTGTGTAAAGTTGCTGCGCTGCCGAATCGAGCTTCGCCAGTGACTCCGCCGCTAGGCTGTTCGAGGGGATAGCGCGGGTCTCGCCGCCTGCCGCTTTCGCCTCCTGCGTCGCCTCTCGCTCGAGCACCGAGATGCGAGAGCGCCGCGGCGCAGGCTCGGCCGGCGTAAGATCGATCATGATGCGATTGCTGTTCGATGGCCGCTGGCCGTTCGGGAATCCAGCCTCGGAGAGGTTCTGGGTCAACGATTCAATCGCTTCGTCCACCGCCGTCTTGCTCTCGACCATATTTCGAAGGGTCTGGTGGCGGCTGGCGATCTCGCTCATCGCCTCGTCAAACTCCTCCTGAAGAACCACATTCAGCTCGTTCATATCGTTGTAGGCCCGATGAGCGCGTTCAAGCTTGCGTTCATACGAATCGCGCTGCACCCGCTCATTGCGGTCCTTCGCGACGATGATCTGCTCTTTGAAGACAACGTTAACGGACGCGTACGCCACCCACATCAGGGCGGCGGCGATAACGACGGCGAGCGCAATCTGCGTGCGCGTCGACATGGCGATGAAGTGAACGACGCCGTCGCTGCGATGGTAAATCTGGCGCTCTTTGAAAAAACGGCTAATGAAACGCGCCGTCTTGCCGGACCTGCGGCTCATGCTTGAACGCCCTCAACACACCCTTCGCCGTAAGCGACGACCACACCCCGAGAGACATAGCAGCCGAAAATCCGCGACTCTTCAACAGTTGACATGACCGTAGGCCCCAGAATTTTAACGACGCGCAAAGCCTTTCCCGAATTTCTTACGGATCGGTGAGGTTTTTGGGTGCATAGATCGCGCCGAGCTGGGTCGGATGATTTTGAAACGGGCGCGGAATTCAGGCGAGCGGTTCATAGAGGCCAGGCTCAAGGCCGGCTTCCGTTCGCGCCGGAGCGTTAAACGGCGGCTTTAGTTTGCCTGCGAAACGTTCTCGCACCAGACTCTGAAAGGTGCCTTCCGGCGGCAGGCCGCGGACGGCGCAGATCGCATTGAACCAGTGCGCTCCCTTTCGAACATGATCGATTTCCTCGGCGTAGATCACTTTCAATGCCGCCCCGCTCGTCGAATCGCCCGCCCTTTCAAGCCGATCAATCATCGCGGGCGTCACGTCGAGGCCGCGCGCCTCCAGCACCATGGGCGCAACCGCAAGTCGGGCGAGGACATCATCGCGCGTCGCCTCCGCGGCCGCCCAGAGCCCGTCATGGGCGGGAAAATCGCCGTATGATTCGCCTAACTCTCTGAGCCGCGCCTCAAGCAGCGCAAAATGCCGCGCCTCGTCGGCGCCCACTTCGAACCAGTCGCGCACGAAAGCGCAGGCATCCAGGCCCGCGGCAGCTACGTCGCCGGCGAATCGAGCCGCGAGGTCGAAGGCGAGATCAATCGCGTTCAGCTCGATATGCGCAATCGCGTGGAGGAGCGCCGCGCGGCCTTTTTCCGTATTCAACCGGCGGCGCGCCACCTGGCCCGGAGCGGCCAGAATGGGACGCGATGGCCGCGCCGGCCTGCGAGGCGGCGTCAAATCGGGATTCACGTCTATTTCTATGTCGTCGATCGCCGACATCGCCTTGGCGGCCGCCGCCATCTTCTCATGCGGTTCGGCCGCCTTAAGCACCGCCAGGGCGAGCCGGCGATGGGATCTGGCGGCGCTCACCCCAGCGCCCGCGCGGCGCCGAGGACCTCCTCCACATGGCCCGGCACTTTCACTTTCCGCCAAATCCGGGCGATGCGTCCCTCGCCGTCGATCAGGAAGGTGGAGCGCTCAATGCCCATGTATTTCTTGCCGTACATGCTCTTCTCAACCCACACGCCATACTTTTCGAGCACGTCGTGATCCTCGTCTGACGCAAGCGATATCGTAAGATCGTGCTTGGCCTTGAACTTTTCATGCTTCGCGACCGGATCGGCGGATACGCCGAGAATGTCCGCCCCCGCGGCTGCGAAATCCTCGGCCATGCCGCTAAAGGCGATCGCCTGCTTGGTGCATCCTGACGTGTCGTCCTTGGGGTAAAAGTAAAGAACAAGCATACGTCCGGCGTAATCCTTTAGCGATGCGCTCCCTCCGCCGTCCGTCGGCATCGTAAATGCAGGCGCTTTCAGTCCCTCGCGCAGCTCTTTGGCCAATTTCCCGCTCCTCGGTTGAATGGAAAGTCGGCCCGCGTCATATCCGATCGCCAACTAGCAGCGAAAGAGGGCGCGGCGTCGCTGGATGCTAAAGCGCGTTTTCATTGACGCCTTCCGGGCGATCGTCTGTGCTGCGGCCGATGGGGGAGTGAAGGACCAGGTTTGGCGACAGTCTTTCGCACCTGCGCGATCGGAGCGGGCGCCGTATGCGCCGCGCTCGCAATTGTCCTGCTTGCGTTGGCGTTAGCGGGAGCGTTGACGCTCAAGCGCGCCGAACGCGAGCCCCAGAACCTTGCGTTCGCGCGGCCTCTGGCCGAGTGGGCCGGCGCGCGTTTCTCGCCGGTCGTCGCCGAGATGCGGGTCGGCGCCGTCACCCTGGAGCGCGAGCCTGGCCGCGAGGCCATCATTATAAAGGTGTCGAATGTCGCGGCGCTTGACGCCGACGGCGCTGAGCTTGCGCGCTTTTCGACCGCACGCTTCGCTTTTCATGGCGACGACGTCATCAAGGGTCGGTTCGGTCCCCACGACATCTCGGTCGACGACGCAAGCCTGCGCGTCGTGCGCCGCGCGGATCGTCGATACGATATCGATTACGGGCCGAATTGGCGGGGCCCTGCGGACGTGCTCGAGAATTTGACCGGGGGTCCCGTTCTGCGCGGCGCCTTCAAGCGCGCCGATTTACGCAGCTTACGGATTGACTTTCTCGACGAAGCGTCGGGCCGATCCTGGGTCGCGACGGACGCTTCGGCAAGCGTTCGGCGTACGGATAGCGGCTACGCCGCGCGCGCCGACGGCGCGTTTGACGCCGCCGGCGGGGCAGCCTCGATCGCATTCTCCGCCAATTACGACATTGCTGCGCGGGAGGCGTTCGCCAAGCTGGACGTTCGCGAAGCTCCCCTTGGCGACATCGCGGAAGTGTTCATCGGGCCGCAGCCCGTGCGCCTGTCTAGCATGGTTTCCGGCGTCGCCGAAGTCAGATTATCCGTAGACGGTGAAGTAAAGAGTTCGCGAATAGTGGGCGAAGCCGGCGCCGGCGTCCTGACGATTGACGGTCCTACCCCTCGCATGCTGGATCTTGATAGCGCTGCGCTTTCCATGGCGTTCGACCCGGGTCAGGGCGCATCCGGATTTTACAAAGTTGATCGATTCTCGATCGACGGTACGACGCTCTCCGCATCCGGATCAGCGACGCTCGCGCGCAAGCTCTCCGGCGAATGGCGGTTCGGGGTCGATATAGACGCCGCGGATCTGCCGGCGGCCGAAGGCGACAAACGTGTGCGGATCGACGCTGCGGAGTTCGCAGGCGGGCTACATCCGGCCGCACGTCGCTTTGCATTCGACCGTATCCGGGTTGAGCTTTTCGGCGCCGAGGCCTCAGGCGCGCTCGCATTCGAAGCGCCGCCACGATCGTCTCCCGGCATCGTCGGCCAAATTGCGATTGATGGCGATCTGACGCGGCGCGAAGTCTTGTCGCTTTGGCCGACCGGCGCAGCCTGGGCGGCGCGGCGCTTTGTGGCCGAGCGGGTCGATGGCGGCGTCTTCGCCGGCATCTCCGCCGACCTAGATCTTGCGCCTGGCGCGGTCGACGGCGGGGCGATTATGCCCGATGCGGCGCTTGCGCTGAAGTTCAACGCTTCGAAGGCGGAAGTCACCTACGCCCCCGGCATGCGGCCGCTGCAAGGCGTCTCCGGCGAAGGCGTGCTGCGGGGCAACTCGTTCGTATTCGAAGCAACGGGGGGAGAGATAGGCGCGGTCCGGCTCGCGCAAGGCAAAGTGTCCATTCCTATCTTGCGCCCCAAGGGAGCGCCCGCAACGTTCGACTTCGAGGCGATTGGCGACGCTGGCGATATCCTTGAAATACTGAATGACCCGCCGCTTGCGGTCCTGAAAGACCGGCCCTTTGCGCCCGAGCAATTCGCAGGCGAAGGAACGGTCAAGGCGCAAATCATCCGGCCTAACCAGTCGGATGCGCCGCGCTCGTCCTACCGCTATGAGGCTGATGCGGCCTTTGACGAACTTTCCGTCCGCGACATATTCCGCGAGGCTAGCCTGATTGGCGCGTCCGCGCGGGTGCGCGTCGCCACCGGCGAAATGCGGATTGACGGGAAAGGCGCGCTCGGCGGCGCGCCGGTGGCGATCGACTGGCTGCAAAAGTTCGCGGGGCCAGGGGATCGCACCGTGGTGACCATTGAGGGCGCGTTCGGTCCGGCGCTTGCCGACGTCTTTGGGGTCCCCATCCGTCGCTACATGCGGGGCGAAGCGCCGTTCGCCGTGGAGGTCCGTGGCGATCTGGGCGAAGTGCGGCAGGTCGATGTCGACGCTGACCTGACGCGATGTTCATTGGCGTTTGACCAGATCGGCTGGCTGAAGCCGCCGGGCGCGGGCGCCCGCCTCGGCGCCGAACTAGGGTTTGAGCCTGACGGCGCCATCAACGTCGCCATTGATGCGACCGGGGCTAACCTCTCCGTTGACGGACGGCTGACGCTTGATCAAACCGGCGCGCTTCGCACGGCGACTTTCGACTCCGTCAGGTTCGGCGAGGCGGCAGACCTCACCCTGACCGCGCGTCGGCTGGACGGCGGAGGACTTGACGCCCAAATTTCGGGACGACGCCTGAACATTGGCGGCGGGATCGACGCGTTCATGAGCGGCGCGAATGCAGGAGTGGCGGCGTCATCATCCGCGGCCAAGGCCGCGGCCGACCCGACAGCGCCGGCCGCGCGGGCGCCGCAGCCTCCCCTTGCGCTGGCCGCGAGGCTTGATGAACTCGGTTTGCGCGGCGGGGTCGAATTGCGCGACGCCGCGCTTGATTTCCGGCGCGCGGAAAATCGTCTGGATCGGTTAGACTTCTCGGCCCGCGGCGTTGACGGCGCGGGCCTCTCCATTGCGCTTGAGGAGGCTGCAACCGGAGGCTCGGGCGCGGAGCGCGCTCGAAGGATTAAGCTTGATACGGAGAATGTAGGCGACTTGCTTGCCGGGGTTTTCGAGGTGACGTCGGTCGAGGGCGGCGAAGGGGGGGTCCTAGTCCCGCTTGGCGATCAGGTCGCGGATGCGCCCGGGGGACGCGTTGAGGCGCGTAACTTCCGTATTCGGCGGGCGCCGCTGCTGGCGCGCATCTTCGCCGCCGGATCGCTGCCGGGATTGTCCGATCTCCTCACCGGCGACGGAATCGCCTTCAGCGAGGCGGATGCGAGATTCGCTTTTTCCAATGGCGCGGTCGACATTGAGGGCTTCAAGGCTGTCGGCCCGTCGGTCGGCATGACCGCGAGCGGCCGCATCGCCTATGGCGGCGACGGCGGCGTCGACCTCTTCGGCGCCGTCGCCCCCGCTTATGGCGTCAACTCGCTCCTCGGCCGCACGCCGCTTATCGGCGACCTCTTCGTCAATCGAAGCGGAGAGGGGCTGTTCGCCCTGTCATACGATGTCAGCGGCGCCGTGCGACAGCCGACCATCTCTGTGAACCCGCTTTCGGCCCTGACGCCAGGCGTGTTGCGGCGCATGTTCGAAGATGACGGCCGAGATCAAGATGCAGACGACGCGCCGCCTAACGTCCCGTCGCAAGGGGGCGAACAGCTGATGGAGGAAGAACCGGCGCCGCCGGGCAGATAGGCCGCCGCACTCAAGAAAACGCAGCGCGAACGCGGGCGTGCTTCTTCTTGCCGACCGAGAGCTTGATGAATCCGTCCCGGACATCCTCCATTGAGATCGGCCGTTCTTCCGTAAGCGATGCGTCATTCACCTTCAGCGCGCCCGCCTTGATGTGGCGGCGTCCCTCGCCATTCGAGGCGATCAGGCCCGTCTCCTTGAAAGGCTCGAACAATGGAACGCCGGCATCGAGCGAGGCGGCGGAGATTTCAATCGTCGGCAGGTCGTCGCCAAGGGCGCCTTCCTCGAACGTCTTGCGCGCGGTCTCCGCCGCCGCGGCCGCAGCCTCGCGCCCGTGCAGAAATGCCGTCGCCTCGTCCGCCAGCGTCTTTTTCGCGTCATTGATCTCCGCGCCCCGCAAAGACGCGAGCCGACGCACTTCCTCCATTGGCAGCGTCGTGAAACGCGCAAGCATGGGGCCGACATCGTCGTCTTCCACGTTCCGCCAGTATTGCCAGTATGCATAGGGGCTGAACTCGTCGGCGTTCAGCCAGACGGCCCCTTGCTCCGTCTTGCCCATTTTCTTGCCCGACGCTGTCGTCAACAGCGGCGTCGTCAGGCCGAATACTTCAACGCCCGCCTTGCGGCGGCAGAGCTCAACGCCATTGACGATATTGCCCCACTGGTCCGAGCCGCCCATCTGCAGCGCGCAGCCATAGCGCCGATAAAGCTCCAGGAAATCGAACGCCTGCATCAGCATATAATTGAATTCAAGGAACGTCATCGGGCTTTCGCGGTCAAGCCGCAAACGAACGCTGTCGAAGGTCAGCATACGGTTAATTGTGAATTCGGGGCCATAGTCCCTCAAGAATTCAACGTATCCAAGCTGTGACAGCCAGTCGTCATTGTTGACCATAACCGCGTCCGTCGGGCCGTCGCCGAAGGCAAGGAAGGGCTCGAAGGCGCGCTTTACGGAAGCGAGGTTTGTCTTAATGTCGTCGTCGGAGAGGAGCTTACGCTGCGCGTCCTTGCCGCTCGGGTCGCCGACTTTCGTCGTGCCGCCGCCCATAAGGACGATGGGACGGTGTCCGGTCTGTTGCAGCCAGTAGAGCATCATGATCTGGATGAGGCTGCCGGCGTGCAGGGACGTCGCGGTTGCGTCAAATCCGATATAGCCGGATAGCGTTTTTTGTTCCGCCATTTCGTCGAGCGCCGTCAGATTGGTGCACTGATGGATGAAGCCGCGTTCGGAAAGCACGGCGAGCAAGTCGGATTTGAAGTTCTGCGCAGGCGCGTCGGTCATCATGTTCGTCTCGCCGCGTCGCTGCGGCGCTCTTCAGGTGCAGGCGCCCGGTTCTCGATGTCGGCGTCTCCGGGCCGGGCTGTTGGATTTGCGATGCTATACGGAATCTTAAGGTCGTGCAGGCGGTCTACCCTTAAATCCTCCCTGAGGGAAAGCGATGACCCACGCGCGCGCGTACCAGCCAGCCGACCGGACAGTCATCGGCCTTGCGAGCCGCGGCGTATTCGACGGCGTCGAGGCGGCGATCCTTCGCACCGATGGCGAGCGTCTTCTGGAGCAGGGTCCGGCGGCTTTCTCGCCTTTTTCCCGGGCGGAGAAGACGTTTCTGCGCCGGGCTGCGAAGGCCGCCGCGGAGGGACGCGAGGGCGCGCAGGATATCCTTGACGCCACTCAAGCGATCACAGCCGCTTTCGCCGCCGCCGCGCTGCGCCTACTTGACGAACGCGCCGTCCGGCCGGGCGAAGTTGATTTCATTGGTTTTGAGGGGCCGGAAATCCATGCCAGCAATGACGGAACGCCTTGGCGGGTTTGTGACGGCCCGCGTCTTGCGCGAGAGACGAGGATAGCCGCCATCGGCGACTTCGGACACGCGTTTGACGCGCCCTATTTCTCGGCGCTCGCGCTGATGTCCGGCGAGGCGCGGGCGGCGTTGCGTCTCGGCGATGCGGCGCGAATCGTCTGCCCGCCGGCGACCGACCTTGAAGCGCCGCTGGCTTTCGATTGCGGGCCGGGCCTTTCGTTGATTGGCGAATGGATGGAATCGAAGACCGGCGATTCAATTGATCGTGAGGGCAAGGCGGCGCGGGCGGGGCGCGTCGATGATGACGTCCTGCGGCTGATGCTCGCCAATCCGTATCTCAAGCGTCCGCCGCCCAAACAGATGGGCCCGCGCGATTTCAAGATCGGCCCCGCGGCGGGGTTGTCGCTGACCGACGGTGCGGCGACGCTCACCGCCTTCTCGGCCGCTTGCGCCGCGCGAGGCGCCGAGCGCCTGCCATATAAGCCGTCGGCATGGATCGTATGCGGCCCCGGCAGACGTAACCCTGCTCTCATGGAGGAACTTGCCGCGCGCCTGCCCGGCGACGTCGTCGCCGCGGAGGATGCGGGCGTGCAGGGCGACTTTCTGGAGGCGGAGCGTGTCGCCTATCTCGCAGCGCGGACGGCGCATCGATTGCCGATCAGATTCCCCATGGCCGACGGCGCGCCGCACGCCATGACCGCAGGTGAGATCTTCCTGGCGAGCGCATCCGCGAACGCAGTACGCTGAAGACGTCGCGGTCTGAAGGCTAAATGCGCCGACGGCCCCGCCGCCGGCCGCGCGTCGGCGCATGAAACGCCGGCTCTTTTGTCGAAACCCACGCCACGAATGCGGCGATATCCGGATGCTTGCGAAGGGCGTCGATGCTCGCATAGTGACGCGCGAGCTCCGCTTCGGTCAGATGCGCGTGCACCGTCGCGTGGCAAATGTGGTGGAGGAGCACGGTCGGACCGCCCTTGCCGCCCTTGAGTTTCGGGACGAGGTGGTGAACGCTTTGTTTAGCGTGCGGCGGGATTGGACGCTCGCACAAGGGACAGACAGGATCGCTCTGTGTTTCCGGTCGCATCTGATCCTCGCCGCCGCGTGATGATCGCCCGCGCGCCATTATTGCGGATACGCAATGTTAAGTGTCTGAACGGCGCGCTGGACGATATCGTCGTCCGGCAAGTCGGCGAGCGTCAGCGCAGGCGGGCCGCCATTGAAAGCCATGATAACCGGCGCGCCGATGTATCTGTGCAGATTAAGCCACTGATTGAACTGTCCCTGGGGCAGGTCGTTGTCGATGGTCGCAATCCAGTCGGCATCGGCATCCCAAAATGCTTCCTCATAAAGCAGGTAGACCTTGTCAAGGACGCCCATGCCAAGGCGACGAATGGCGTCCGCTTTTTCCTCCGGCAGCGGCGGGTCAAAACGAATCGAGCCTTTCTTCAGGACGCCTAAGGGGACCGTGACGATGACGGCGTCGAATGCGGCCGACCGCGCGCCCGCGACGGTGAGTTCTACGCGGGCGCCGATTGCGACACGCTCCACGACGCTTGACAGCCGGACCTCATAGTCTCCCTTGAGCGCCTCAAAGATCTGCGCGTATCCGCCCGGGAACTTCACGTCCTCCCCGCCATAATCGCGATCAAATAGATACGCCCGGACATTGATCTGGCTGAGATCCGCGCCTGCATCGTGCTGAATTGTCACGACATCTTCCAGCCAGTCTGGCGCGTCGCGCTCGCGGACCATACGACCGCCGCGGCCGCGAATGACGTACGCGTCGCCGGTTTTCAGGCGCTTCTGGCCGGCGGCGTCGGCGAGCGCCATCAGTGGATTGTCGTCGACGCCATGAATCCAGCTTGCGCCGAGATCGAGCGGCGCGCCGAGACGGTTGTCGGTCCATATGCGGCCGCCGATGCGTTCGCGGGCCTCGTAAATCGTGACGTCGACGCCTTCGCGCGACAGTCTGTGGGCCGCCGAAACGCCCGCCATGCCGGCGCCGACAATGGCGATTTTCCGGGCTCCTTCGGCGATGGCGAATTTCGCGGCGCGCAGGCCGGACTCATGAGCGGCGTGCACGGTGCTGTTATAGCGGGGGTGCGCCGCTTCGCCTGCGAAAAAGACTTTGCCGCCAATCGGCTCCTCCAGCCTGCGGCTGTCGCGGCGGCGCGCGCCTTTAGCGACGTAGGAATAACTTCCGTAGGAGTATGGATCGCGGCCCCAGTTGGTCCGTATAAACCCTAGCGGCTGCCGGCCGTCCGAAGCGGACGCGCGCCACGGCGAAAAGCCGAGCGCAAGAGAGCCGCCAAGCGCGCTTAGGAAAAGCCGTCTGTCCATGCGGCTACCAGCCTCCTGAGGGACGGGGCGGCGCGCGTCAACGGCGCCGGACGGTCACTCTTCTGCATACCCCATCGGGTTCTCGCACTGCCAGCGCCAGTGGTCGGCGCACATGTCGTCGATCGTCCTTTCCGCGCGCCATCCCAGCAGATCCGTGGCGCGGCTCGCATCGGCGTAGATTTCTGCGATGTCGCCGGCCCGGCGCGGCGCGATGCTGACGGGGATCGCCCGATTGCTTGCGCGCCGGAACGCAGCCACCGCTTCGAGAACGGAGTATCCGCGGCCCGCGCCGAGATTGACATCCGTCGCGGCCGCGGCGTCGTCACGCGCCAGATAGTCCAGCGCGGCCACATGGCCGCGCGCAAGGTCGACAACATGGATGTAGTCGCGCACGCCGGTGCCGTCCGGCGTCGGATAATCGTCGCCGAAAACCGAAAGCGAGTCCCGGCGCCCGACCGCCACCTGCGCGATGAAGGGAAAGAGGTTGTTCGGAACGCCCTTGGGGTCCTCGCCGATCCGGCCCGATGCGTGGGCGCCCACCGGATTGAAATATCTGAGATTGCAGATCTTCCAGCCGGCGGCGGACGCCGCGAGGTCGCGCAGGATTTCTTCGATGAAGAGTTTCGTGCGGCCATAGGGGTTCGTCGGCGCGGTCCTGCCGTCTTCGTTGACGGGGCTCTGATTGGCCTCGCCGTAAACGGTCGCGGAGGAGGAAAAGACGATCCGGCGCGCGCCGACAGCGTCGAGCGCCTTGATGAGCGTCAGGGTCGCGCGAATGTTGGTCTCGTAGTAGCGCGCCGGTTCAGCGACGGACTCGCCGACCGCCTTCAGGCCGGCGAGGTGAACGGCCGCGTCTGCGCCAAACCGCCCGGCGCGCTCCGCAAGGATGTCCGCGGTCGCATCGTCGACGAGATCCGCTTCAAGCATCTCGACCTTGTCGCTTTCGCCGGCAATCTCGCGGATGCGCTCGATCGCCTTCGGCGATGAATTGGCGAAGTTATCGACGATGAGGACGCGCGCCCCGGCGCTCAGCGCCTCCACGCAGACATGCGCGCCGATATAGCCCGCGCCGCCGGTTATGATCACATTGGACGCCATGCGGACCCGTCTATCCTTCCCAGCTTCGCGGCCGCTCCCTGACCGGCTATACCCCGAATTTGCGTTGAGCGCATGCGCCATGGAGATCCGCCGCAAGCGATGACGACTAATCCTCACTTCGTCGCCGATATCGGCGGGGCGAACGCGCGGTTCGCGCTCGCCTCACGCGCGGCGGGGAAGATTCTGGTCGAGCGCGCCAGGACTTATTCCGCGGGCAAATTCGCCACGCTTTGCGATGCTGCGGGCGCCTATCTGGAGGAAACGGGCGCGCGCCCGACGCGCGCCTGTTTCGCCGTCGCCGGACCGCTGGTCGACGGCCAGGTAAAGTGCACCAATTCCCCCTGGATCCTGAAGAAGGCGGACGTTGTCGCTGCGTTCGGGCTGTCCGACCTTATCGTCATGAACGATTTTCATGCCCTTGCGGCCGGCATCGCGCATGCCGGACCAGACGCGCTGGCGGTCGTCAAGGAAGGCGCGCCCTTAGACAATGCGCCGCAACTCGTCATCGGGCCCGGCGCGGGGCTCGGCCAGGCGATCATCGCGCCGGGCGCGGGCGAAACGCAGATCATTGCGACGGAAGGCGGCCATGTGGCGTTTGCGCCCTGTACTGATGAAGAGCTGGAGGTCCGCAATTTCATCGCGCGCGACTATGGACGGGTCTCCGCCGAACGTCTGCTTTCAGGCGACGGGCTAGCGGACATTTACCGCGCCCTTTGCGGCCTTGCCGGCGCGCCGCGTGAGTATAATGATGCGAGCGACGTCACCGCGGCCGCGCTTGACCAAGCCGATGCAATCGCAGTTCGGTCGGTGGGGATGTTCTGCCAAGTCCTGGGGCGCGTCGCCGGCGACGCCGTCCTCTCGACCGGCGCGCGGGGCGGCGTCTATCTCGGCGGCGGCATACTGCCCAGGATAAGGGAGTTCCTCATGCAGAGCGATTTTGTGGAGAGCTTCCTCGATAAGGGCCGCATGCGGTCGTATCTGGCGCCTGTGCCGGTGACGATGATTATTGAGGAAGGCGTCGCGCTTTTGGGCGCGGCGACGGCGATGGAGGCGCGCGTAGAATGAGCGACGGAGCAAGCATGCGTTTTATTCTGGAACTGGGGCCGGCGCTTCCCGTCCTGGCGCTGGACGAGGCCGCCAACGCGGCGCCGCTTGCAAAGGCGTTGTCGAATGGCGGCATCAAGGCGGTCGAGCTCACATTGCGGGGCGACGGGTCGACTGATGTCGTGAAGGCGGTGCGGGACGCTGCGCCGAACCTTATGGTCGGCGTCGGAATGATCAGGACGCCCCGCGATGTCGAGGCGTCGATCGGCGCCGGCGCGTCTTTCCTCTCCAGCCCGGGCGCCCATCCTGAACTGCTTTCGGCGATGGCGGCCTCTGGCGTCGCTGCGCTACCCGGCGTCGCGACGCCGAGCGAGGCCATGGCGGCGAGCGAGGCCGGCTTGAGCGATCTCTCCTTCTTTCCCGCCGACGCCGGCGGGGGCGTCGCCTATCTGAAGGCGCTCGCCGCAGCCTTTCCGCATGTCTCCTTCCGACCCACCGGCGGCGTCAAGCGCGAGACCGCCGGCGCATATCTCGCGCTTGCGAATGTCGCGTGCGTCGGCGCGGATTGGATCGCGCCGCCGAACCTCGTCGCGGCGGGCGATTGGGGGGCAATCGAAGCCAACGCCTGGGCGGCGGCCAAAATTACCGCCGATCCCATGGCCTGACCTTTCCAGCGAAATGGCCTGGTCCAGCGATATGGTCAGGCGCCATTGCGCGTTCTTGCGCCGGCGGAAACCGGTTAGCTTCTCCGTCTGAAGACAGACGGAAGAAGACCGCCCATGGGCCAGGAGATCGCCAGCGAGCAATTCACCGACGAAGATCGGCGGGCGTTTCGCGCGCGTCTTCGGGACGAGACGAAGGTCTTGAAACGATGGTTCGACGAGCGGGCGTTCGTCTATGACGAAAAACGGACTGTGGGGCTGGAGCTTGAGGGATGGCTTGTCGACGGCGACCGGCTGCCGTGTCCGCGCAATGAGGCGTTTTTCGATGCGGTCGATGACCCGGATGTGGTCGCCGAACTGTCGAAATTCAATTTCGAGATTAATGCGCCGGCGCGCGAGCTCTCCGGCGACGTCTTCATGCCAACGCTCCGCGACCTGGAAAAGACGGTCGCGCGCTGCCGCGACGGCGGTCGGACGCTCGGGCTCGACCCCGTTTTCATCGGCATTCTGCCGACGGCGAGGGACGATATGCTCCAGACTGACTGGATGTCCGATTCCCATCGCTATCGCGCGCTCAACCGTCAGCTTCTGCATCTGCGCGGAGAGACGCCAATCCGTATATTGATTGAAGGCGCGGACCGGCTTGATTTTCGCTGCGAGCATATCATGCTGGAGGCGGCGTGCACGTCGCTTCAATCTCATCTAAAGGTCAATCAGGAAGACGCCGTTCGGTTATACAACGCGTCGATCATGGCGGCGGGGCCGCTGATCGCCGCGACCGCCAATGCTCCATTTCTGTACGGACGGTCGCTATGGGCGGAAACGCGGGTGCCGGCTTTTGAGCAGGTCACGGCGTCCGACGAATTCACAGATGCGGAGGGACGCAAGGTGCGTCGCGTGACGCTTGGGCAGGGATATTTACGCCATTCCTTCCTTGAGCCGTTCTTGCAAAACCTCGCCTATGACGTTCTTCTGCCGGAGTTGATGGAGCGGACTGAAAAGCTGCCGCACCTGAAGCTCCAGAACGGGGTCATCTGGCGCTGGGTGCGCCCGATCCTCGGCTTCGAACCGGACGGCGCGCCGCATCTGCGGCTTGAGCATCGCGTCATGCCGGCGGGCCCCAGCCTCAAGGACACGGTCGCCAATCTGGCCTTGTGCCACGGCCTTGTCCTGTCGCTCGCCGGAGCGGCGCGCGCGCCAGAGGACTTCCTCCCGTTTGAAGATGCGCGCGCGAATTTTTACGCCTGCGCCCGCGATGGGCTGGACGCAGCTGTCGTCTGGAATGGCCGCAAGGCGAATGTACAGCAGCTTCTGCTCGACCGGCTGCTGCCAGATGCGCGGCGCGCCCTCGAGGACCATCATGTCGCCGGCCGCGATCTTGTCGAATTCTTCGACGGCGTATTGATTCCCCGAATGCGCACGGGCATGACGGGCGCGGCCTGGCAGCGCAGTCATGTCGCCTGCCATGGGCCGAATTTTCAGGAGATGACTGAGCGTTATGTGGCGTTGCAGGAGGACGGCGCGCCGGTTCATGAATGGCCCGTTTAAGGCGCGGCGTGCGCCATGCGTTTAGATCTGATCGACGGGTTTCCGGCGCCGCTTGACGGCCTTACGGCGCGCGATATTCGCGACGTGTTGCCGAACCCGACCTTAATCGAAATTGAAGGCGAACGCCCGGAGCCGCTCTTCGTCTCCACTCTCTTGCACGGCGACGAGACGTCAAGCTTTCGTATCCTCCAACGCCTGCAGGCCGCTTACGGCGAGGCGCGTCCGCCGCGCAGCCTGTTGATCCTTGTCGGCAATGTGGATGCGGCCGCCGCCGGCGAGCGGTTCCTCGACGGTCAGCCGGATTTCAACCGCATATGGAGCAAGGGCGCGGGCGCGCACCACGCTTTCGCTGAGCGAGTGCTGCGAACCGCGCGGGAGAAACGGATTTTCGCGAGCATCGACATTCACAACAATACTGGCCGCAATCCGGTCTATGGCTGCGTCAACGTTTTGAGGCCTGCGGACCTTCAGCTAGCGGCGACTTTCGCGACGGTTGGCGTCTATTACCTTAATCCGAGTACGACGCAGTCGATCGCCTTCTCCCGGCTGTGTCCGGCCGTCACGCTTGAGTGCGGACGCAGCGAAGAGCCGGAAGGGATTGAGGCCGCGTGGCGGCTAATAGAGACGACGCTTCGGATCGACTCGTTTGACGCCGCCCCGCCGCCGCCGGAGACCCTGAAGCTCTACGAGACCGTCGCGCGGATAATCATCGATCCGGATTGCTCCTTCAGCTTCGATGAGGCCGACGCGGATGCGGACCTGGTGCTGTGCGCGGACCTCGAAGATCGAAACTTCGTCGATCTCGCGGAAGGCGTTTTGTGGGGGCGGGTCGTCGGCGGCGGCATGCCGATAAAGGCGGTGGACGAACATGGACGCGATCTCACGGCCAGCTTTTTCCGTCTGGAAGGGGATGCGATTATCCAGGCCGCGCCCGGCGCGCCCTCGATGATCACCACTAGCCTGAATGCGATCCGTCGGGATTGCCTCGGCTATCTCATGCGGCGCGCCTGACAGGGATGAGTTGACGCAGGACGGCCAAGGGCGTTTTGACAGCGAAACAACTTTCGCGGGCGTTCCCAGACTTCGGCTGGTCCGCGTTTGGCGAGCGGCGATGCTCGACTGCCGTCCAGGCGCGAATGGCCCGCGATGGTTGTGTTTGCGACATCAAACCCTATAGACACCAACGGATGACAAGCGCGGTGTGGCGGGTGAACGCGCTTTGGCGTTTGCGCGCCTGCGGGCGCTCGGCCGCATCCGGCGTATTTGGGGGCGGCATCGAATGCTCCGCGCTGGACGTGAGCGAAGCTCGTCAGGGAACATGCGGCGGGGCCTGTGGCGTGCGGAAAATGGCGCGCGGCGGCCATGTCGCCGAAAAGAGTAGAACGGCCGTCGGGCTTCGGCCAGCGGTGGAGGGAAGGTTCGTATGGCGCGTAATCCGGCGATCACGCTGAAGCAGCTGACGTGCCTGGTGTCGGTTGAGGAGACGCTCCATTTCCGGCGCGCTGCGGAGCGTTGCGGCATGAGCCAGCCTGCATTGAGCGCCCAGATACAGAATCTCGAGGATGTCTTGCGCGTGCGGCTCGTAGAGCGTGGCCGGTCCGGCGTCGCGTTGACGCCGGTCGGGCGTGAGATCGCCGAGCGCGCCCGCTCCATCGTCGAGAACGCGCAAGGGATCGTCGACGTGGCGACCGCCTCGCGCGGCGGCCTGATCGGCACAATCAAGCTTGGCACGTCGTCGACGCTCGGGCCCTATCTATTGCCGCACGTCGTCTCCACCCTGCACAAGCAGTACAAGGGCCTCAGTCTTTACATCTGGGAAAGCTCGCCTCGCGACCTTGAGTATGATCTCGGCAAGGGCGTTCACGATGTCATCATCGCCCAGTTGCCGACGACCTCTATCGACTTCGTTACCGACAGGCTTTTCCGCGAGCCGCTTTATCTGGCGCTCGCCGTCGACGATCCCCTGGCGCAGCGGGACGAACTGGGCGTAGAATCCCTCGAAGGCCTCGATATTCTTTCGCTCAGCCCGCAATACCACCTGCATCACCAAGTGAGGGATTTGTGCCAGACATTCGGCGCGCGCCTGTTGCGCGATTATGAGGGCACGAGCCTCGACGCGTTGCGGCAGATGGTCGGCATGGGAATGGGCGCGGCCTTTCTGCCGGCGCTCTACGTGCACTCCGAGATCACGTCGCGAAGCGAAATCGTGATCAAGAAGATACGCGGCAGATCAATTACGCGGGCGGTAGGCCTCGTCTGGCGCAAGAGCGCAGGACGGGCAGAGAATTATCGGTCCATCGCCCGGATCGTGCGCGACGTGGCGCGTCGCCGATTCAAAGATCTCCAGGTCGAGGCCGAAGAGGCCTGACGCCGTCGCCTCGCCCATTTTGACGCGTCCGAAGCGCCTCTTGGCGCGTAATCCTTGATCGAAGACAACGTTTGCGACGTGCGGCTCCGGCGTTCGCACGGTCGGCCCTTTCACCATAGGCGGTTCGATAGCGATATCCGATCAAAATAACCTCGCGTCAATCTTAAAACCGGATTGTCCCTAGCGCGAGGCAGCTTATTTCGCTGGTGCGGGAAACGGCGACGGCTGCGACGCAGCCTAAAGGCCGCGGATCGAGCGATGGCCTGGGCGTAACCCCTGTAGTTTAGGGCGACACGTGGAGTTCAGATGACGGTCAATAACGCGACCCACGGCGGCGAGCTGACCCTGCGCGACGTGTTCGGATTCCTGGTCCGAATCCTCGGCGCGGAAAGGGACTTCTATGTGCTCGCGATCATCTATGGCGTGGGCATCAGCCTCTTGTCGCTCGCAACGCCGATCTCGGTGCAGATGCTGATCAACACGGTCGCCAACACCGGGCTGGCGACGCCGCTCATCGTTCTGTCCGCGTCGCTCTTCGTTCTGCTTGGCGCCTCCGGTCTTTTGAACGCCCTCCGGATTCACCTTATGGAGATTTTCGCGCGCCGGTTCTACGCGCGTCTCGTATCCGAGATATCGCTCAAAGCGATTTACGCCCAGAACCCGTTTTTTCAGGATGACGGACGCGGGGCGCTGTTCAATCGCTATTTCGACATCATGATCGTCCAGAAGAACATGCCGATACTGCTTGTGGGCGGCTTCACCGTCATCCTGCAGGCGGGCGTCGGCTTCATTCTGGTGTCGCTTTACCATCCGCTTTTTTTCGCGTTCAACATTGTGATGATCCTCGCCATCTGGGTCGTCTGGCTGGTGTGGGGAAGCGGCGCGGTGCGCTCGGCGATCCGGCTATCGCATAAGAAGCACCAAGCCGCCGTCTGGCTGCAGGGCCTCAGCTCGTCGAACGGATTCTTCAAGTCCGACCGGCACATTGCGCATGCGCTCGACAAGACGGATCAGGCGACCGCTGAATATGTGCATGAGCACAGGGCGCATTTCCGACAGTACTTCACTCAGACAGTGATCTTCCTGCTGCTTTACGCAGGCGCCAGCGCAATCCTGCTGGGGCTTGGCGGCTGGCTAGTTATTCAGGCGCAATTGTCGATCGGCCAGCTCGTGGCGGCCGAGCTTGTGTTGTCGGCGGCGTTTTTCGGGGTTTCGCAGCTCGGAACCTATTTGAGCTATTTCTACGAGCTTTGCGCGGCGATCGAGGAGCTGTCGCTGTTCGACACAATCGTCCAGGAGGAGCCGTCGGGCGAGCATCCGCCGGCGGTCTCCGATTCGAAAATCTTGTTTGCCGACGTGCGTGGCGATGCGCGCGGCCGCGAAGCGATTCTCGATTTTGAGATTCCGAGCGGCGCTACGATCATGGGGGTCGCCGCGAATCACGGGGTGCAACGCCTCATGGCGAACATTCTCAAGCGCCATGCAGAGCCGCAGGGCGGTTATGTGATGCTTGGCGACCGCGACGTTCTGGATACTGAGGTTCATGCGCTGCGCCGCGAAGTCATCGTGCTTGATCGGCCGAACATGACCGAAATGACGATACGTGAATATCTTTCGCTCACAGGGTCGAATGAGGAAGGGCGCACGACGCCTCTGGAGGCGTTGCGAATTGTCGGACTCGACGCCGTCGTCGCGTCGCTGGAGCAAGGCCTCGACACGCGGCTCGCGTCGACCGGCTGGCCGCTGTCGATCGCGGAGACGATGGAGCTGAAGCTCGCCGGCGCGATCATTTCCCGGCCCCGCGTCCTCATTCTGAATCAGCTCTTCGACGCGATGCCGGAAAACTGCCTCAGGCGGGCTGTGGCGCACCTCGAGACCGACGACGCGATAACCGTCATTTATTTTTCGAACCGGCGGCGCGACCTCGGTTTCGACGCCTATTTTTATCTCGGCGCCCAGAAGCAGATTGTATTTCCAACCTTCGCCGAATTCGAGGACGTTGTTTATGGCGGGCCGTCGGCGACCCATGCGGCGCTCGTCGAGGACGCCGAAGGCTTGTCGCCCGACGATCCCCTCGCGATCGCCGCGCGCTGGGACGACGACGAGGGTCCTGAGGGCGGTGGAGAAGAGCCTTCTCCGCCCAAGCCGTTCAAGGTGGTTGAGAAGGGATGATCTAGTCAATGCCATTCCGTGATCAGCATATTCAGCATTTCAAGACGCTTTCATCGATCAAGACGCCGCGTCTGTTCGGCATGGTCGGGCGCGTTCTGTCCGCAATGACGCTCGTTGCGGTTCTTTTTCTCCTCTTTGCGCCCTGGGTGCAGACAACCGCCGGGGCGGGAACGGTGACGGCGCTCAATCCGAATGACCGGCTGCAGGAGATCAATGCGCTTGTGCCGGGCCGGATCGCGGAGTGGTACGTCCGCGACGGAAGTCGTGTGAAAACCGACGATCCAATCGTCCAGATAGTCGACAATGATCCGCTCCTGCTTGATCGACTGGAAGCGGAGCGCTCGCAAGTCGTGGCGAAACTCGAAGCGGCTGAGCTAGCTGTGAAGACCGCGGGCCTCGACCTCGCCCGGATGAAGGACCTGTTTGAAAAGGGCCTCGCGGCGCGGCGTGACTTCGAACAGGCGCAGATCCGCGTCCAGGACCTGCGCGCCCGCGTTGCGGAGGCGGCGGCGGAGCTCAATCGCGTCGACGTCAACATCTCCCGCCAGTCGGCGCAGATCGTCCGCGCCCCGCGCGACGGCGTTATCCTTCGCGTGAACGCCGGCGATACGGCGACATTCGTCGGCGCTGGCGAGCCGATCGCCACTTTCGTCCCGGATAACGTTGTGCGCGCGGTGGAGATCTTCATCGATGGCCGCGACATCGCCCTGGTTCAGCCGGGCGCAAAAGTGCGCCTCCAATTCGAGGGTTGGCCGTTTGTCCAATTCACCGGCTGGCCGTCGGTCGCTATCGGCACGTTTGGCGGCATCGTCGCCGCCATTGATCCGTCAGCGGACACGGTGGGCCGTTTCCGCGTGCTGGTGACGGAGGATCCCGAGGACCCGCACCCCTGGCCGAGCATAGACTTCATGCGCTTCGGCGCGGCGGCGCGCGGCTGGATCCTGCTTGAGCGCGTCTCCGTCGGGTACGAACTTTGGCGCCAGCTCAACAACTTCCCGCCGGAGTTCACGGGCCGGAACGCGCCGGTCAGCGAGCGTGGCGCGTAAGCGATGGCGGCGAGCGCAGGCATGCCCCGGCGCCGATCGGCGCCCGTCAGGATTGCGCTTGCCTTAGGCGCGTTCCTGCTGACCGTTGCGAGCGTTCGCGAAGATGTAAGCGCGGCGAGCGCGCAGGCGGGCGAGACAACGCTTCTTGTCGAGGACGTCCTGGCGGCCTCAGCGGAGCATTTTCCGGCCATTCTTGAGGCGCTAGCCCGACGTCGCGGCGCCGAGGGCGACGTGCTCGCCGCAGATGGCGCTTTCGACGTCGTTTTCTCCGCAGACGGATTTGACCGATTCAACGGCACGTTCAGCGGTGGCGTCGTCAATACCGAAGTAAAGAGACGTTTCCGTCCCTTTGGGGCGCAGGTCTATGGCGGGTACCGCATATCGGACGGCACGTTTCCGATCTATGAAAATATCAACAATACGAACACGGCGGGCGAAGCCAAGATCGGCGCGATCTTCTCGCTCCTGCGCGATCGCGCGATCGACCCCCAGCGGTTCCGCACGCTTGATGCGCGGCTCGCGCTTCGCCAGGCCGACCTCGACGTCCTCTTGACCAAGGTCGGCGTCCAGCATCAAGCGCTATTGTCCTATTGGCGCTGGGTGGCGACGGGGCGTCAGCTCGGCGTCTATGAACGCCTCCTTCGCATCGCGCGGGACCGCCAGAAGGGATTGCAGGAGCAGGTGGACCAGGGCGCGCGGGCGGCGATTTTCCTGACGGAGAACCTTCAGAACATCACCCGCCGCCAGCGACTCGTGACTGAGGCGCAGCGGGATTTCGACATCGCCGCCAATGCGCTCTCATTCTACCTGCGCGACGCCAGTGGCGAGCCGCTGATCCCGACTGCGGATCAACTGCCGCCGGACACCGCAATGGAGCCGCTTGAGGTCAGCATCGACGTCGGGCGCAACGGCGACGCGTCTGAGCGCGGCGCTGTGTCGGTCGCGTCCGCGCTTGCCGCACGGCCGGAGCTTGAGATCCTGAAGACTGCTATGGAGCGCGCGCGACGGCAGGTGGACCTCAGCCGCAATGAGTTAAAGCCGCGCCTTGATCTGTCCGCTGAGGTATCGCGTGACTTCGGCGATATCGGCGATGGCGGGCCGACATTCGATTCGACCGACGCAATCGTCGGCTTCCGGTTTTCCGTGCCCCTGCAGCGCCGGGAGGCGAAGGGCCGCCTCAACAGGGCGCGCGCGCAATTCGAAGCCGTTGAGCAGGAGCGGCGGCGCATCCAGGATCGCATTGAGCTGGAAATCAGGAACATCCTTATCGACCTCGACACATCGGGCCAGATCGCGCGGATCGCGCGCCAGGAAGTCGTCCAGTCCGAGACCATGGAGCAGGCGGAACGCCAGCGCTTCGCAAGCGGCGCGAGCGACTTCTTCCTCGTGAACGTGCGCGAAGAGACCGCCGCCGACGCGCGCATCCGGGAAATGCTCGCGCAGCTCCAAATCCACATCGCCCGCGCCAACTACGACGCCGCGACGGTCGACATCGAACGGCTTGGCCTGTCCCAAAGCCCCTATGCGGGCGTCGTGGACGAATAGGCGACGTCAAAGCCGCCGCAAATCGAGCGTCGTCGGAAATTCCGGCGACTGGGGCGGCTCACGCAGCAGGTAGGCGCCGGGGGCGGAGCCGATCGCGTCGAAACGCGACTTCATCCTGCCGTCGGCCTCCAGCGCATTGACGGGCTGAAGCTCGTAATTGCGGCCCCCAGGGTGCGAGGTGTGGTAGGTGCAGCCGGCGACGGCGCGTTGGTTCTTTAGGTCGTATACGTCGAAGACCAGCGGGCCGTGCGGCAAGATGGTGGGGTGCAGGCAGGACGCCGGCAGCCAGGTGCGGAAACGGACGCCCTGCACCCGGTCATAGCCGTCGCCGCCTTCGATAGGCGTTAGCGGAACCCGCACGCCATTGCAGGAAACCGCATGGCGCGCCTCGTCGAGGCCAGCGACGGCTAGCTGAAGCCGCTCCACAGAGGAATCGACGAACCGCGCGACGCCGCCGCCTGCGTCTTCCTCGCCGAGCACATGCCACGGCTCCAACCCGCCGCGCAGTTCGATGCGCGCTTCGGGCGCATCGAGAACGCCGAGGGTCGGGAACCGAAAATCATACTGAGCGGTGAACCAGGCGGGATCGAACGTTGCGCCGAGCCCGCGCGACAGGTCCTGAAGCACCGCCTTGAAGTCTTGCAGCAGGAAATGCGGCAGCATGAACCTGTCCTGCAGCGCCGTGCCATGGCGAATAAGCGGCGCATTGAAAGGTTCGCGCCAGAACCAGGCGATCAGCGCCCGGAGGATAAGCTGCTGGGCGAGGTTCATGCGCGGGTGCGGCGGCATTTCAAAGGCCCGAAACTCCACAAGGCCAAGACGGCCCGTCGGCCCGTCCGGCGAGTATAGCTTGTCGATGCAGATTTCCGCGCGGTGGGTGTTGCCGGCGACGTCAGTGAGCAGATGCCTGAAGATGCGGTCGACAAGCCAGGGCGGACAGTCGGCGCCGCTCGCTATCAGGGGGTCCGGGATCTGGCGAAGCGCGATCTCCATCTCGTAAAGCAGGTCCTGGCGCGCTTCGTCGATCCGCGGCGCCTGGCTCGTCGGGCCGATGAAGAGGCCGGAGAAGAAATAGGAGAGGGACGGATGGTTCTGCCAGTAGCGAATGAGCGAGGCGAGGAGGTCCGGGCGCCGCAGGAACGCGCTGTCCTCAGGCGTCGCGCCGCCAACGACGATGTGCGCCCCCCCGCCTGAGCCCGTAGGTCGGCCGTCGATCATGAATTTCGACGCCTCCATCCGGCACTCCCTCGCCGTCTGATAGATCGCTTCGGTGATGTCGATCTGCTGGCGCCAGGAATGGGCGGGGTGCACGTTCACTTCGATAACGCCGGGGTCGGGCGTCACCTTTATGACATTGAGGCGCGGATCGGACGGCGGCGGATAGCCCTCGACGTGGACGGAAAGGCGGGTCGCCTCGGCGGTTTCCTCGATCGCAGCGACGAGGTCCACATATTCGTCCGCCGAGCGCACCGGGGGCAGGAAGACGCAGATAACGCCGTCGCGCGGCTCGACAGTCAGCGCGGTGCGCACGGCGGGGCCGGACCCGAAAAATGCGCCGCCAGGCGTGACGTCCTCAAAAGGCGCGTCCGTCGGCGGCAATGCGGTTTCGCTCCTGCCTGGCGACTGAAAGACCGGATCGCGCGCCGGCAGCGCGCCCCGCGCGGCGAAGGGATCGAGCGGAATGACTTCCGGCCGCTGGTCGGGAGCGAGGTAGCTGAGCGCGCCGAGCGGCAGGCGGAACCCCGCCGGGCTGTCGCCGGGCTTCAGGAACAAGCGCCCGCGGCGGGTGCGCCATCGCTCCGAGCCCCAATGATAGGCGCGTCGGCGCCGGTCGCGCGACTGCGGGTATTGCGCCGCAAGCGGAAGGACGAAGGCGGCGGGCGTCGACAACCCGCGTTCGAACACCCGCGCGAGACGCGCGCGTTCTTCGGGCTCCTCGAGCTTGTTGTCCACCGGGTCGACATTAAGCGGCAGGTCGGCCTCGCGCAGCACATAGGCCGCGGTGTCTTCATAGGCTGGCGACGCGAAGTCCGCAGGCACCTCCAGCGCACCGCAAAGCGCGCCGACAAAGCGCCTGGCGTCTTCGGCGGTCGAGCGGTTCACGACGCCTTCGCGCGCGATGAGATCTGCATCCCGCCACAAAGGATAGCCGTCCCCGCGCCAGTGGAGCGCGAACGCCCAGCGCGGAAGTTGCTCGCCCGGATACCATTTGCCTTGGCCGTATTGCAAAAGGCCGTCCGGCGCGAACCTGTCGCGCAGTTTTCGGATAAACTGGTCCGCATACGCTCGCTTTGTCGGCCCGACGGCTTCGATGTTCCATTCCGGCGCATCGCGGTCGCCGGACGCGACGAAGGTCGGCTCGCCGCCCATTGTAAGCCGGACGTCGTCCTCCCGAAGCAGGCGGTCCACATGGTCGCCGACCGCGACGATGGATCGCCACGCCGCGTCTGTGAACGGATAGGTGATGCGCGCCGTCTCTTCGACCCGCTCCACCTTCATCTCGAAAGAGAATTCGACGTCCGCCGCCTCATGCCCGCCGTCTATCGGGGCGGCGGTGCCGGGCGACGGGGTCGCCGCGAGGGGGATATGGCCTTCGGCCGCGAAAAGCCCCGACGTCGGGTCGAGCCCGATCCAGCCAGCGCCAGGCAGGTAAGCCTCGGTCCATGCGTGCAGGTCGGTAAAATCCTCCTCCGGGCCCGCCGGTCCGTCGAGGGGCGCCTCGTCCGCCTTTAGCTGAATAAGATAGCCGGAGACGAAGCGCGCCGCGATCCCAAGTCGGCGCAGAAGGGCGACCAATAGCCAGGCGCTGTCGCGGCATGACCCGATCGCTTTCTCTAGCGTTTCCTCCGGGGTCTGAACGCCTGGCTCCATCCGCGTGGTGTAGGCGATCGCCTGCTCAAGCCGTTGATTGACGCCGACAAGAAAGTCGTTCGTGAGAAGGCCCTCGGCTTCCGGGTCCGCGGCGAGGATCCGTTCGCCGCCATTGCGCCACTCATCAAGTTCGCGCGCCACAAGCGCCTCGAACAGGGGGCCGCCGGCGATCGGCTCGAGATAGGGCGCGAGGTCGCGCCGGGTCGCGTCGTCATAGTCGAACGGGACGCAGACGGCGTCTTCTTCCAGGAAGAAGTCGAAAGGATTGATCGGGGCGAGGTCGGCGACCAAATCGACGACGACCTCGAAGTTGCGCGTCTTTTCGGGGAAAACGAGGCGCGCAAGATAATTGCCGAAGGGGTCCTGCTGCCAGTTCAGAAACCGCTCGCCGGGATCGGTGGCGAGGCCGTAGGAGAGGATCTTCGTGCGGGCATGCGGCGCGGGCCTTAGCCGAACGACCTGAGGTCCGAGCATGATCGGCCGCTCATAGGCGTACGCCGTGCGGTGGGTCAGCGCGACCTTAATCCCCATGCGTCCAAGCCCCCATTGGAGTTAAATTGCGCGACAGACACTTTCTATTACGCGTTGACAAGCCCACGACATCGCGGCGCGCTGACCGTTTAAGCGCGAATTTGTTCATTCCGTATAGTTGTCTATGGTGCTAGCGCAACAAATAGCCATTAACGGAATGACTCGAACCCACCAGGGGATTGAGACGATGATCTACGACGAGATGGGTGCTGACGACCGCGTGCGCGCGCCGTACAAATCCGTGAAAGCGTGGATCGACGCGGAAGGGGCCGAGGCGCTTGAACGCAAGCGTAGCGAGGCCGAAACGATCTTCCGCAAGGTCGGGATCACCTTCTGCGTCTATGGCGAGGGCGGCGATCCGGAGCGGCTCATTCCTTTCGACCTCATCCCGCGGGTGTTCAGCTCCGAAGAATGGGCGCGCCTCTCGAAAGGCATCGAGCAGCGCGCGAAGGCGCTGAACAAGTTTATCTGGGACATTTACCATGACCGCGAGATCATCGCCGCCGGCGTCGTTCCTGAGGATCTCGTCCTGAAGAACAGCGCCTATGAGCCCTGCATGGTCGGCGTCGATCCGCCGGCGGGCGTCTACAGCCATATCGTCGGCGTCGATCTCGTGCGCACGTCGGACAATCAGTTTTACGTGCTCGAAGACAATTGCCGCACGCCGTCGGGCGTTTCCTACATGCTGGAAAACCGCGAGATCATGATGCGGCTCTTCCCGTCGCTGTTCGATCATGGCGATGTGTTGCCGGTGGAAGACTATCCCGCGCTGTTGCGTCGGACGCTTGAAAGCGTCAAGCCGGAGAAGTGCGAGGGGAAGCCGACCGTGGCGATTCTGACGCCTGGCCCATTCAACAGCGCGTTTTTTGAGCATTGCTTCCTCGCCGACGAAATGGGCGTTGAGCTCGTCGAGGGCGCGGATCTTTATGTGGAGGACGGACGCGTCTTTATGCGGACCACATGCGGTCCGAAGCGCGTCGACGTCATTTATCGCCGGATTGACGACGAGTTCATCGATCCTGAGCGTTTTCGCGCCGATTCCATGCTGGGCGTGCCGGGCCTCATCGGCGCATATGAGGCAGGCGGCGTGACGCTTGTCTCCGCGCCAGGCGCAGGGATTGCGGACGACAAGGCGATCTACACCTACGCGCCGGAGATGATCCGCTTTTATCTTGGCGAGGAGCCGATCCTCGACAATGTCCCCACATGGAAATGCGCCGATCCGGAAGAGCGGGCCTATGTTCTTTCCAGGCTTGACGAACTGGTTGTGAAGGACGTGCACGGATCGGGCGGCTACGGCATGCTCATCGGGCCGCAGGCGAGCCCGGAGGAGCGCGACGTCTTCCGCCGCAAGATCGAAGAGCGTCCGAACGCTTATATCGCGCAACCGACGCTCGCGCTGTCGACTTGCCCGACGCTTGCCGCGGGCGGCCTTGGCGGGCGGCACGTGGACCTGCGGCCCTTTGCGCTGGTGGGCGCGGACGCCGACGGCGAGATGAAAGTGTCGCTGACGCCTGGCGGGCTCACGCGCGTCGCCCTGAGGGAAGGCTCGCTGGTGGTGAACTCCAGCCAGGGCGGCGGCGTCAAGGATACCTGGGTCCTGCGGGAGGGGCTCTGAGAATGGCGCTCCTCAGCCGCACGGCCGAAAATCTCTTCTGGATCGGACGCTATGTCGAGCGCGCCGAGAATATGGCGCGGCTGCTCGACGCCGGAAAGCGCATGGCCGCGCTGCCTGATGACGAGGCGGCGCGCGCCGAATGGGAAGCGGTGCTCGCGGCCGCCGGCGTCTTGCAGCAGTTCCGGGCGCGCGGACAGAAGACGGACCAGAAAAGCGTCGTGGAGTTTGTCGCCTATTCCGGCGCCAATTCTTCTTCGATCTTCAGCTGCGTCGACCAGGCGCGGGCCAACGCCCGCGCCGAGCGGACGGCATTCACGATCGATATGTGGGAGGCGCTCAACGAATTCTGGCTGGAGCTGCGGGCCCGCCCGCCGGTCCGCGCCGGGGATGGCGGCCTTGCGCCCTTTGTGGAATGGGTGAAGGGAAATTGCGCCCTGTTCCGTGGGGTCGTCGATTCAACCCAGTTGCGCAACGACAACTATGATTTCATCCGGCTCGGAACTTTCATTGAACGGTCCGACTGCACCGCGCGCCTGATGGACGTGAAGCACTTCGCGTTCGCGAAGCGCGATGAAGCTGGCTCCGGCGTCGAGGCGTTTCACTGGACCGCGATCCTTCGCGCTACGTCATCCCTGCGCGCCTACAATTGGGTCTATGGCGGCGGCTACGACGCGTCGCAAGTTGCGGACTTTCTTATCCTTAATCCGTACAGCCCCCGATCGCTTCGTCACTCTATGGAGAAAGTGAGCGAGCACCTGAACAGGCTCGCCAGAATTTACGCCGAACGCCACGACAGCCATGAGATCTGCGCAAGTCTTTACACGGAGCTCACGGACAACACGATTGAAGCCGTTCTTGACGAGGGGCTGCACGAGTTCCTGACCCGCTTTATCGCCCGGAATAACTGGCTGTCGGGTCAAATCGCCCGCGACTATTATTTCCCCTCCGCAACGGCCCCCGCCGCGGCGGCGCGCCGCGAGGAGCAGTCCCAGCTCCAGGCGGCCGACGAGGAGCATGCCCCGGCCGAGACTCAGGCCGAGCCCGGCCGCGCAACCGGTTAAGGCGGCGCCGGGTCGCCGCGAAGCGCCAGAATCGGGGCATTTTCGCCGGGCGTGCCGTCAATCACTTTTTATTCGAACCTTTCTAGGCTGACGCCTATATAGCGTGAAGAGAACGACGGCGCGGCGCGAGGGGCGGGCGCCGGTCCTGAGCCCGTCTGGCCGATTAGTGGATGCTCTTATGACCTATTGCGTTGCGTTGCGTTTACGCGCCGGCCTCGTCCTGCTTTCCGATACGCGGACGAACGCCGGCGTCGATAACATCTCCATGTTTCGCAAGATGTTCACCTGGTCGGCGCCGGGGGAGCGGGCGATCGCCATGATGACCGCCGGCAATCTGGCCGTGACCCAGGCCGTCATCTCCCATTTTCAAGACGAACTCGACGCGCCTGACCACCAGGGCGAAACTGTGCTGAATGCGCCGTCCCTTTATCGCATTGCGGAGATGGTCGGCGAACAGATGCAGCTTGCGATCAACAAGTGGGGGCCGAGCCTCGCCTCCCAGGGCGAGTCGGGTTCCGCGACGATGATCGTCGCCGGCCAGCGGCTCGGCGGTCAGCCGCGGCTCTTCATGGTTTATTCGGCAGGCAATTTCATTGAAGCGACGGAGGACACGCCCTTCTTTCAGCTTGGCGAATTCAAATACGGCAAGCCGATCATCGACCGGGTGATAAACTATGACTCGACCCTGGAGGACGGGCTGACCGCCTGCCTTCTGTCGATGGACTCCACCATTCGCTCCAACCTGACCGTCGGCATGCCCCTCGACCTATCGGTCATTCCGTCGGATTCGTTCAGCTTCGCCGAGCACCGGCGCATTGAGGCGGACGACCAGAACTACAGCGCCATGAGCGACGCCTGGTCGGCGGCGCTGCGCGATGGCTTCATCAAGCTGCGCGAGGCGCCGAAGTTCGCCTGATCAGGCCGCGTTCGGATCGTCTTCCCGAACCAGGAAGTGCGCGGTCAGGGCGACGACCGGCTTGGCGCGCTCCGCCTGCCACGCTTCGGCGTGGACGCTCGCCATGCGCCGCCCGAGCTTGACGATGGACGCTTCAGCGAAAAGGTCCGCCGCCTTCCCCTGGCGCAGGTAATCCACCGTTATGTCGATGATCTTCGGCGGCCGCTTGAGGTCTGCGACGAGGTAAAGACGCGCCGTCGCCGTCAGCTCCAGGAACGCCGCCATCGCCCCGCCATGGAGCGCGCGGATCCTGGCGTTGCCAATCAGCATTTCATCGAAAGGCAGCGTGGCGAGGATTTCGTCGCCTGCGACCGCGCAACTGACGCCCATCTTTCTGGCGAAAGGGCTTGCCTCAAGAAACGACAAGAGAGCGCCTGCGTTCGCCGGTGGGTCTTGCGTCATGTCACAGCCTTTCGGTCGATCGGACGGCCGGTGATCGCGAACGCGGCGGCGGCGCTGGCGATCATGCGGTCGCGTTCGCCCTGATAGGCGATGGCGCGGGTGAAGCAGACCGACCGCGTCGCGTGGTAGCATTCCGCTTCGGCGAGAATGTCGACGAGCGGCGCCGCGGGGCGCATATAGTCGATCCGGAGGTCCAGGGTCGCGACCGGCATGAAGGCGTTTAGTTTCAGGCCGCAGGACATGCCGCACAGGCTGTCGAGGATGGTTGTGATGACGCCGCTTGCGACGACGCCGGTCTCCGGGTCGCCTACAAGGTCGTCGCGGTAGGGAAGCCGCCCATGGACCTTGGTCTTTGTCACTTCGGTCACTGTGAACCCGAGCGACCGCACAAACGGGACCGCCGAGGTGACCTTGTTCTTGTTTTCCGCAAACAGCGTACGGAAGTCTTTCTCCGACGCCGTGACCTCGCGACCTTCTTCGCTCATCGCCAAAATCGCCCTGATCCTGCCCGCCCCGACGTCTGTCCCGCAATGGCGGCGTCGACAAATGGGCCCGACCAGCGATAAACACGAACTCCGCCCGAAAGGAAAGGATGCGCAATGGCTGTCACACGTCTAGGCGATCTGGCGCCGATGCCGCCGGACCCGCTTCTTTCCATCATCGGAGCGTTCCGCGCTGACGAGCGGCCGGGTAAGATCGACCTCGGCGTCGGCGTCTACAAGGACGCCGCCGGCCATACGCCGATCATGGCGGCCATCGGCGCCGCACACGGACGGATTGCCGATCTGGAGGATTCGAAAGTCTATCTCGGGCCGAAGGGGTGGCCGGGCTTCGCGGATGCTGCGACGGCGCTCATTTTGGGCGACGGCGAGGCGGCGGGCCTTGCCCCTCGCGCCGTGGCGACGCCGACGCCGGGCGGCTGCGGGGCGCTGAGGCTCGCCGGCGAACTGCTAAAAGCAGGCCGCCCCGACGCGACGATCTGGGCGTCAGACCCGACCTGGGCGAATCATCAGCCGATCTTCGGCGCCTGCGGCTTTCGGCTCAAGCCCTATCCTTACTTCGACCCCGATGACGGCCTGAAAGCCGACGCGATGCTCGAGGCGTTGCGGACGGCCGCGCCTGGCGATGTCGTGTTGCTGCACGGCTGCTGTCATAATCCGACCGGAGAGGATCTGACGCCGGAGGCCTGGGCGGCGGTGACGGATCTGATCGTAGAACGAAACCTCCTCCCCGTTATCGACGTCGCCTATCACGGGCTCGGCCGCGGCATGGACGAGGATCTCGCCGGCATGCGGGCGTTGATAGCGCGCGCGCCGGAAGCGATCGTCACCTATTCCTTCTCGAAGAATATGGGCCTTTATCGCGACCGCGTCGGCGCCATCCTTTATGTGGGCGAGACGGAGGCGGCGGCGAAAGCGGTGGACACGCACATTCTGGCGGCGGCCCGCCGCAGCTGGTCGATGCCGCCGACCTATGGCGAGGCGCTCGCCTATCTTGCGCTCAGTGACGCTGATCTCAGAAAGGCGTGGACGGAGGAACTGGGCGTCATGCGCCAGCGGGTCGTCGGCCTCAGAACGGCCGCAGCGAACGCGCTAAACGCCCGTTTCGGCAATGACCGCTTCGCCTTTCTCACGCGCCAGAAAGGCATGTTCTCCATGCTGCCGCTTTCGCCGGAGGAAGTCGCCGCCTTGCGCGACGCCCATGCGATCTACGCCGCCCCTGACGGCCGCATCAATGTCTGCGGCCTGCCCGAAGACGGGATGGACCGGTTCGCCGCCGCCGTCGCGGATGTGATTGGCTAGCGTAAAGCGTTGTTGGACAATGGTCGTCGCGCGGTTCTAGAGACGATACCTCTTACGCCCGATAGCACCGGCGAATGCCGGAGCCCTGTCCGAACCGGATGGACGGATTGATAGATCAGTCCCGCTTCCTCCCAAGCCGCACTTTCGTCATGCCGGCATGCGGCGCGGCCGACGCCGGGTCGTCGGGCCAGTCGTGCTTCGGATAGCGCGCGCGCATGTCCTTCGCCATGTCCTGGTAGGCGCCGCGCCAGAAGCCTGGAAGGTCCGTGGTCGTCGCAATCGGCCGGCTGGCGGGCGACAGCAGCGTTACGACGAGCGGCGTTACGCCGTCAGCGATCTTTGGGTGGCGGGCGAGCCCGTAAAACTCCTGCGCCTTGCCGTCGATGGTGGGTCCGGCTTCGGCGGCGTAGTCGATCGGCGCGTTTCTTCCGGAGGGGAGCGCGACCGTCATGGGCGCAAGGCGATCAAGGTCGCGGGCGAGGCCCCAATTAAATAACGCGAGGATCGCTCGCGCCGTTTGCGCGGGTTTCGGGGCGGCGAGGGAGGGGGGATCCCCGAGCAGCGACGGGAGCCATTCGACCGCGCGCGCGCAAAGGGCGTCATCGGACAATTCGGTCGCAGCAAAGTCTATTCGGTCCGCCGTCAAGCGGGCGCGGCGCTGCAAGGATCGGATGGCCGTTGCGGCAGGCAGGAAATCGAGACCGCCGCGGGCGACGATGCCGACGAGCGCCGCGCGCGCCGCGTCGCCCTTTGGCGCCGGCAACGGCGTTTCGCTCAACCGGATGGCCCCAAGCCGCCTTTCGCGCCTCCCCTTCAGCGTGGCGCCGTCCGCTCCAAGATCATAGGCGTTGGTCGTCTCCATGTCGCCGATCGCCAGCGCGTCGCTTTCCGACAGAGGCGCGGCCGCTGTGATCCGCGCGCGGGACGCCGCGCCGACAAGGTCGGCGACTGCGAGCCATTCTTCGCTGATCAACGGATCGGCTGGGTCAAGGCGCGCCTCGCCGCCGCCGGCGAGGAGATAGGTCCCTTCCGAAGCGTTGATCTGCTTTGCGATCCGCTGAGGGTCCGCCCTCGCGATCAGCGCGCCGATAGCG
Source organism: Parvularculaceae bacterium (assembly GCA_028284065.1). Classification (GTDB taxonomy): domain Bacteria; phylum Pseudomonadota; class Alphaproteobacteria; order Caulobacterales; family Parvularculaceae; genus MED-G105. Next base: position 549,190 of record JANQSJ010000011.1, on the reverse strand, counting down.
GCTGCGCCGTCTGGCTCTGCGTCGCCGCCCCATCCCGCCGCCTGGCGCCGCAACGCGTTGGCGCGCGGAGATCGGTCGCGTTCGAGGCCTGAGAGCCGGTCGCGCAGATCCGCTGATCTGCCGCCAAGGCCCGGCTCGCTCAACAGTATCGCGACGTGCGCGGCGAGCGCCTTTTCACTCTCTGACTCTGACCGGACGATCATCGCCGCATGGCGCACGTTCATCGGCAGGCGCGCCATGGCGCGGCCGTCGCTGGTGAGGGCGCCGTCCTCATCAATTGCGCCAAGTCGCTGAAGAAATCCGCGAGCGGCGGCGATGCGGGACGCCGGCGGCGCGTCAATGAAGGGGAGGCGCGCCGGTTCACGCTCGCCCCATTCGGCGAGCGCGAGGACCAGGCCGGAAAGGTCCGCTGTCAGAATTTCTGGAACGGGCTGCGCGGCCAGCCCACGCGTTTCCGGCTCTCGCCACAATCGATAACAGACGCCGGGCTCGGTGCGGCCGGCGCGTCCGCGCCGCTGATCGACATTTGCCAGGGAGGCGCGCTCGGTGACGAGGCGCGTCGCCCCGCTCGCCGGGTCGTGGCGGGCGACGCGCGCAAGGCCGGCGTCAATAACGATCCGCACCCCGTCTATCGTCAGCGAGCTTTCCGCGATGTCGGTGGTGAGAACCACTTTCCGCCTGCCAGACGAGGCGGGCGTGACGGCGGCGTCCTGGGCGCGCGGCGGCAGGGCGCCGTAGAGCGGCGCAACGTCGATGTTTGGCCCAAGGTTTTCAAGCAGCGCTGCGGCGCGCTCAATTTCGCCGCGCCCAGGCAGAAACGCGAGAATTGAGCCCGCCTCTTCGTCGAGCGCGCGCCTGACGGCCGCCGCCACCTGTTCTGGGATGTGGGCGTCCGTTCGGCCGAGATAATGCGTCGCCACAGGGAATGCGCGGCCGGCGCTTTCGATGGCTGGCGCATCGAAGCGCTCCGCCGCGATCGCGACGTCGAGGGTCGCTGACATGACGACAAGTCGAAGGTCTTCGCGCAGGGCGAACTGCGCCTCGCGGGCGAGCGCGAGCCCGAGATCGAGGTTTAGCGAGCGCTCATGGAATTCATCGAACAACACCCCCGCGACGCCGGCGAGGTCCGGGTCGGCGAGAATACGGCGCGTGAAGAGCCCGTCGGTGATGACTTCTATTTGGGTGGCTGCAGATACGCGACGCTCAATCCGGGTGGTAAGGCCGACGGTTTCGCCGACTTTTTCGCCAAGGCTCGCCGCCATGCGGGCCGCGGCGAGGCGTGCGGCGATCCGGCGAGGTTCAAGGAGCAGGATTTTTCCATCCGCCCACGGCGCGCCCAGAAGACTAAGGGGAACCCGGGTCGTCTTGCCGGCGCCCGGCGGCGCGGCGAGGACAAGCCGGTCGCCCGTGGCAAGAGCGTCGGCGATCTGCGGCAGGACCGGATCGATCGGCAAGGGCGTTGGCGCATTCGTCATTGCTTGTCGCCCTCAACTCCCGGCTGTTTACTCCGGATCGGAATTGTCCGACTCTGGTTCTCGAAGCAATCCATATCAGATCGACGCCATTCATGCCGGATCAGGACTTCCATCGCATTAAGCGCCTGCCGCCCTATGTTTTTGAAAGCGTGAATGCGCTGAAAGCGGAGCTGCGCGCCGCCGGCGAGGACGTGATTGACTTCGGCATGGGCAATCCGGACATGCCGACGCCGAAGCACATCCTTGAGAAGGTTGTCGAGACGGTCTGGAAGCCGCGGACGAGCCGGTACTCCGCCTCGCGCGGCGTGCCGGGCCTGAGGCGCGCGATGGCGCGCTATTACGAGCGCCGTTTCGGCGTTCGCCTCGATCCGGACACGGAGGTGATCGCGACCCTCGGCTCTAAGGAAGGCTTCGCCAATCTCGCCCAGGCTATCACCGGGCCGGGCGACTCCATCCTCGCGCCCGACCCAGCCTATCCGATCCACGCCTACGGCTTCATCATCGCCGGCGGCGTCATCCGCGCAGTGCCTGCGCCAAGCCCCGACGCCTATATGAGCGGCGTCGCGGAGGCGCTGAAGACCATGCGGCCCGCGCCGACGGTGCTGGTGCTCAACTACCCTTCCAACCCAACGGCGCAAGTTGTCGATCTTGAGTTCTACAGGGACGCCGTCGCGCTCGCGAAGCGTCATGAGCTCATCATCCTGTCTGACCTCGCCTATTCGGAAATCTACTTCGACTGCGCGCCGCCGCCCTCGGTCCTGGAGGTCGACGGGGCGAGGGATTTGTGCGTCGAAGTCAACTCGCTTTCGAAAACCTACGCGATGGCCGGCTTCCGCGTCGGCATGGCGGTCGGGTCGGCGCGTCTCATTGCGGCGCTGGCGCGGGTGAAGTCGTATTTGGATTACGGGGCCTATACGCCCATTCAGGTCGCGGCCGCCGCCGCGCTCGACGGACCGCAAGCTTGCGTGGAAGAAATCCGCGGGATCTATCGCGCGCGCAGGGACGTGCTGGCGGACTCCTTCGCTCGCGCAGGCTGGGACATGCCCATCCCGGCGGCGTCGATGTTCGCCTGGGCGCCGATCCCGGCGCGCTATCGCGACATGGGGTCGGTGGAATTCGCAAAATGGCTGATCCGCGAGGCCCGCGTCGCAGTCGCGCCCGGCCTCGGCTTCGGCGAGGGCGGCGAAGGCTTCGTGCGGATCGGCCTTGTGGAGAACGAGCAGCGAATCCGCCAGGCGGCGCGCAACATCAAGAAACTGTTCGCCGCAGACGGCGGCGCGCAGGCGGCTGAATAACCCGTCATTTCTCTTGCGGCTTAGACGTGACGCGACGGCGGCGCATCACGCTTTCTTTGGCGTCGCGATAAGGGTCTCCACGTCGCGCGCCGCAGGAAAGTCCGGCCATACCTCCAGCGCCTGACGCGCCGCCGTGCGCGCGTCATCATCGCGCCCCTTGGCGGCGTAGCGACGAATGCGCGACGCAACGTCGGTGCGGCTGCCTTCGTCCAGGCGCCCGCCTCGATTGACGCCGGTCTTTGTGGAGACTTCGACATAGGCGATCTCCCGATCAAACCCGCCGAGGCTGTACTTGTAGGGTTCATCGCCGATCGTGAAATCGTACCGCCGCAGGCCATGGGCGATGGACCAGCGGATGCTATGCGCCTGCAGCAGGAGGCCGACGGCGAGATCCCGAATTGCCTCATCCCGTCCGCCGACATGAAAGAGGGCGTGCCGCTTCACCGGATCGATATAGTTCGCCTGCGCCGCCACCGGCGCGCCGCCGCGCCAAAGAACAGGCAGGAACATTCTGCCGCTGGCGAGGCCTGCGACAAGCACCTCGCTCGTGCGCGCCGCCATCTTGCTCGCGCGCTTCTCGCCCTTGCGGGCCGCATGGCGCCGATACCAAAGCTCGCCGAGGATGCGGGCGTCGCGCCCATAAGTCGTTGGCGTCGATCGCGTAATGCGCAGCTCCGGATCGGCGTCCAGCTTGCGCAGCAAGCGCCTTAGTTTCTGACGCGAGTTTGAGCTTAACTTGTCTAGATAGGCGGAAAACTCATCCGGAAGCTCAATATACGGACAGACAAGGTTATTGGTCTCGCCATCATTGATTCTGCGTTCGGAATGGGCCGTATTGAACGTCTCCGGATCGAACCCTGCGCAAAAACTCTCAAGGCGACTCGTTGGCCCGCTGAAATAGCTGAGAATGAGCCGCGCGAAGGACATAGCCGATACGTCGCGCGCAAACGCTGCGCAAACAGCCGCTTCATGGTCGGGATCGCAAAGGATGCCGGTATAGTCCGCGTCGAAGACGTGGCCGAGCATGTCCAGATCATTGCAGAGCCGCTGCGCGGTCTTGCTCCAGCGGGTCTTGATGTGAAGCGGGAGGGCCCCGACGCACCGTTTCTCGTCCGTCCAGGCGACGAGAATTCGAAAGTTGACGGTGGTTCTCTTGACAATCGACAAAATAAACGACGCCGACAGGTAGATGTTCGCTGCTGGGTCGGCTTTGTAAAGCTCGTCCCAGTCGAGTTCGATTTCGCTGAGGCGTTCGACCGTTTCCACCCGCTCGACATGCATGGTTTTTCTCATTGTCTCTTGGCGACAAGCCGGGGAGGCGTGCGGCATTTCGCGCCACAGGAAATGGACGAGGCTTTCGGCGTCGACGCGCGCGATCGCCACGCCCCGCGCCAAGAGATGCCCGTCTGCGGCAAGCCACTATACTAAAGAGTCTTTTTAAGGGGTCGATAAAGGGTCTGACGCCGCTCGTTCCGCCGATCAGGAATTGAGCATGACGACATCGTCGGGATGGATGATCCGGCGGCCCTTGGATCGGCGACGCTTCAAGACATTCGACGAAGCGTTTACGTCATCGCTTGAGCGGGGTCTGAAGTTCGCCTAGCTTCGCGCGCTGTGAGGGGCACGGTGCGGCATAGACGGCGCAATTGGCGCTTTGGCCTGGGCGACGCTTTGTTGGCGGCGCTCGCTGCGCTGTTTGTCGCCCAGACGCTGATTGACGGCGCCCACGCCCACGAAGATCACGATCATTCCGCGGCCGGCGAGTGCGCGATCTGTCATGCGGTCGGCTCGGATGACGACCCTATTGCGCTGAGCCCGCATCCTGCGGCTCCTGGTTCTGAATTTGTCGGCCTTGATGCCGCGCTCGCCGCCGACGGGGCGGAAGGCCTTGGGGAATTGGCGCCGAACGCGCGCGCCCCGCCGCGCCGATAGCCTGAATTCACGCCTTACCGCGCCTAATGCGTCCGTTTCGGCCTATGCCGATGGCGGCGCATTGCCGTCATTCAGTTATCGGAAGAATCCAACATGTCCAGCAAGACCAGACTTATGGGCGCGACCTCGCTCGCCGCCTTCGCCCTGCAACTCAGTCCCGTATTTGGCCAATCGGAAACCCAGTCCGCCGCTGCGGCGTTAGACGAGATCGTCGTCACATCTACAATCATCCCGCGCAATGTTGACGAGTCGATCATCGGCGTGTCCGTCGTCGACAAGGAAGAGCTACAAAGGAACTTTCGCAACACCATCGCCGAGACGATTTCGCGCGAGCCGGGCGTGTCGACCACCTTTTTCGGTCAGGCCGCTAGCAGGCCGATCATTCGCGGCCTCGGCGAGGACCGCATCCGCGTGCTTGACAATGGCATTGGTTCAATCGACGCCTCGGTTTCGAGCCCGGACCACGCGGTCGCCATCGACCCCGCCGCGGCCGACAAGGTCGAGATCATTCGTGGGACGTCGATGCTGCTCTATGGCTCGTCGGCCGCCGGCGGCGTTGTCAATGTCTTTTCCGGCCGCATCCCGACCGCCGCGCCAGAAGACGGGCTCGACGGAACCCTTACGTTTGGCAACTCAACCGCCGATGACGCCTTCGATTTCTCCGGCGAGTTCGACGCCAAGGTTGGCGAGCTTGGCGGTGGGGACATCGTCCTCCACGGCGATGGGTTCTATCGCGAAGCGGACGACTTCGAGATTCCGGGCTTCGCGGAATCCGACCGTCTGCGCGCGCTTGAGGAATTCGAAGAAGCCCAAGAAGCGGCCGCGGGCGGCGGAGACGATGACGACGAGGAGGAAGAAGACGAGGCGTTCGGCGTTGTGCCGAATTCTTTCTACAAGACGAAGGGCGCCTCAGGCGGCATGTCCTGGGTTGGAGAGAACGGGTATTTCGGCGTTTCCGGCACTGTGATCGACAGTAATTACGGCCTGCCCGGCGCCAAAAAGAAAGAAGAGGAAGAGGGAGAAGAAGAAGAGGAAGAGGGCGAAGAGGAGGAAGAAGGCGGCGGGTTCATCGACCTCCGTCAGCGGCGTATCGACTTCGCTGGCGAATGGAACGGCGACCTCGGCTGGTTCGAGACCGCTCGCCTTCGCCTCGGTTACGCGGACTATGAGCACATCGAAGTCGAAGGGAGCGGCGAGGTTGGCACCACCTTCGCAAATGAAGGCTGGGAAGGCCGGCTTGAGCTGCTCACCAAGGAGCGCAAAGCGCTAGATGGCGTCCTCAACGGCGCGGTTGGCGTCCAGTTCCGCAAACGCGATTTCTCCGCCATTGGCGAAGAGGCGTTTGTGCCGCCGACGGACACGAATCAGTTCGGCATATTTGCGCTTCAGGAATACACGAACGGTCCATGGCGCGCCGAACTTGGCGGGCGATTTGAGCGCACCGTCCACGAGGTCCAGGAGACAGGGGTTGAACGCGACTTCAATGGGTTTTCGGTCTCTGGCGGCGTCGGTTATCAGGCGAGCGAACAAATCTTCATCGGCGTCAATGGTTTCCGAACCGAGCGCGCGCCGGCGACGGAGGAGTTGTTCTCCAACGGCCCGCACCTAGCCACTAACGCATTCGAAATCGGCAATCCCGACCTGGATGAAGAAGTCGGCGCGGGCGGCGAAGCGACAATTCGTTTCACGACCGACCGTATCCGCGCATCGCTTAGCGGTTTCTACACGTCCTATAATGACTTCATCTTCTTGAACGAGACGGGTGAGGAAGAGGACGGCCTGCCGGTCTTCGTCTTCCAGGCGGCGGATGCGACATTCCGCGGCTTTGAAGCTCAAGTTGAGGCGCAGCTCTTAGACCTGGGACCGGTCGAGTTCCTTGGCGATGTTGGCGTTGATTACGTCCGCGCGACTCAGGATGGGCCGGGCGACGAGGACTTGCCTCGAATTCCCCCGCTTTCAGCGCTTTTCGGCGTTGAAGCGCGCTCCGCCTTCGTCGACATGCGCTTTGAGGTGGAAGCGGTGAACGGCCAAAATGACGTGGCCGAGTTCGAACTGCCGACGGATGGCTATGAACTCGTCAATCTTTACGCGACGTTCCGGCCCTTTGGCGCAGACGGTCCAATCGCGTTGAGGCTCTCGGGCACGAACCTCACGGACGAGGAGGCGCGGGTCCATCCGTCCTTCCTTAAGGATAGCGTCCCGCTAATTGGCCGCAACTTCCGGCTTTCCGTAACCGGAACGTTTTAGACGGGCTCATAAGGACGCCGCCGCCGGAACTTTCCGGCGGCGGCGCTTCATTCTTATTAGCCGACCGGCTTCATTCTTAGCGGTTTGCGGCCAAGATTCTCGACTTCGTTGTCGCGAATGACCGGTTCAATCCGGGTATCGTTACGCAAAAGCACGCCGCCGTCATACTTGTTGATGATCTTGTTGCCTTCGATGACGAGGCTGACGGGCGTGCCGCCTTTGCCTGTGTCGTAGTTAAAGACCGCCCAGTTATCGCTGTCCGCAGACTGAATGACCGTGTTGCCGCGAATAGTCGCGTCCCCTGCGCCGGGTATGTCGATCGCGTAGCTGGTGCGTCCATGGGCGTCGTCAAAATATGAGTCGACGACAATTGTCCGCTGCGAGGCGCTTTTGATGTGGTGGCCAATCCGGCTGCCGACGAATTTCGAGCCCTCCACCTGAACGAGAGAGGCGCCGTCGATATAGATGCCGTGCGACTGGCCGTCGCCAAAACCGTTATTGACGAATTCTGAATTGATGATCTTGATAACGCCGTCGTCGTCTCCGGTCGCGAGGATGCCGTCTTCGTTGGAGTGGAAGAGGCAGTTGACGACGGTGAGGTTCTCGCCTTCGAATCGGATGCCCGCGCCGTTTCGGTCCCAGGCCGTGACGTCGCGAAACGATAGGTTCTCCACCCTGAGATTCGCGCCGTTCGTTGGCACAAGGACGCCCTTGTCGGTGACGTTCGCCGCGCGCAGAACCGCGCTGCGATCCGGCGGCCCGACCAACGTCAGATCCTTGGAGAACGTCACATCCGAAAGGTCATAATTCCCCGCCGGAATATTGATGGTGTCGCCGGATCGCGCGCGTTCAATCTGCCGTTCTAGCCAGGGTCCGTCCTCCGCGGCGGCGGAGCCGTAGCATGCGCTGAGAATGGCGGCTGCCGCGGCGGCGGCGATTGATTTATTCAGGTCGGCCATGTGGTCGCTTTCGTCCTTTCCTGGCGGGTCCGCGATTGCATCGCATGGTTGATGTTTGGGCGCATCTTTTTCGCGCGGCGATTGGCGCCATTCAAGATTTGGCCAATGGCGCGCGGCGCCTCCATCGGTCCGAATAATGCCGTCGAATGGATGCGCAGAGCGTTAACGCGGCATCGCGTCAGTCGCCATTTGAGACCGCGCCATCGGCGATCTTCGCCGCGTGCTCAATCGCCGCACGCAGTTTTTGCGGCGGCAAGGCGCCAGCGAAGCCCGCCCGCCCGTTGACTATAAAGGTCGGCGCGCCATCGACGCCGCCGCGGCGCATCGCGTCCGCTTCCGCCTTCGTCGCCTCCATCGGCTCATTTAGTAGCGATTTCGCCGCCGCCTCGCTGAGGCCAGCGGCGCTGGCCGCGGCAACGAGCGTTTCCGCAGCGCCAATGTCTTTGCCGCGCCGCCAGTAAGCGTCATAGATCGCGTCGACTAGGCGCTCCTGCATGGGCCCGGGCGGCGTCCGCGCGATGAGGTGCTGCGCCGGCAATGCGTTCGGAATGCGGGCAGCCCGCCCGATATCGAAGTCGACGCCGATTTCCGCCGCGGTCGCGGCCAGCGCGTCCATGATGGCCTTTCGTTGCGCAGGATCGGGGAACTTACGCTCGTAGGCCGCGGCCCGGTCGACGCCCTCCCGCGGCATGTCGGGGTACAGGAGATAGGGTCGGAAGCAGGCCGCGGGCGCTTCCGGCCAATCTCGTCTCACGCGTTTGAGCGATTCGAGCCCAAGATGGCACCAGGGGCACACCGGGTCCGCGACGACGTCGAGCGTAAGGGCGGCCACTCGCGCCCGGCCTATTTCGCCGCGAAACGGGCGAGCCGGTCATTTGTGTCGGTGATTTCGGGAAATTCCGCCGCCACCTCCGCCGCGAGCGCGTCCTCCAGCGGACGGTTTTCCTCATGAAGGCGATAGAGCTTCTTGTAAGCTGACACAGCGCCCCGGCTGCCGTCCGCGATAGCCGCCGCCCGTTCGGCGACGAGCCGCGCGAGGGCGGCTTCGTCGTCCGCGGTTTCGACCGCCAGGCCCCATTCGACGGCCTCCGCGCCGGTGAAGGTGCGCGCGGTAAAGGACAACTCGCGCGCGCGGCGCACCCCGACCGCGCGGGCGAGGTTCTGGCTCATGCCCCAGGTTGGCCTGAGGCCCCATTTCGCATGGGTGTCGCCGAACTTCGCGTCGGCTGTCGCAAAAATAAAGTCGCAATGAAGCGCCAGCTCCAGGGCGCCGGTGAAGCAGAAGCCGTGGACTGCGGCGATGACGGGGAATCTCGCCCCTCTTATGGCCGCCGCCGCATCTCCCGCGGGGCCATCAAACGCGCCGCCGACCCGGCCGGCGACAAATTCCTGGCCCTGCAGCTCTTTGAGATCGACGCCCGCCGAAAACGCCCTGCCTTCTCCCCGCAGGATTAACGCGCCGACGTCGGCGTCATCTTCAAGCGTGCGCACGGCGCTGACGAACTCCTCAAGCAGGGCCGCCGACAGGGCGTTCAGCGCGTCCGGCCGGTTGAAGGAGAGGGTCGCGACGCCGCCTGCGCGTGCGGCGCTGACGTAACGCAAGGCTGACAGATCGGCCTTAGGCATGGGGCTTTGACTCCATTGAAGAAATTCACTCCAAACGCATGCGGGGGCCGGCCGGCCGGCGGCCCCATTCTTGCGCATAAGCTTCCCCCGCCTAAGGATATGGTAATGCGTCCAGGGGCGGCGCAAGGGCGAGGGCCGAGCGGACGCTTGCCTTATGTCGGCGCAGGCGCTAGCGCAGCGGTTTTTCGGGCCGCCTTGCGAGCGCGCGCGGAACGTAAGGGGCGTCAAAGTGGGCTTGAGAGACATCGCCGATAGGGGACCAAAAGCAAGAATGTCGCGCACACCCGCCACCAAAACCGAGAGCAGCGATGGCCGGCGCGTGTATCGCTTTGGCGGCGGCGCCGCCGATGGCGCTGCGTCGATGAAAAATCTTCTCGGCGGGAAGGGCGCCAACCTCGCCGAGATGTCCAATCTCGGCCTGCCGGTGCCGCCGGGCTTTACGATCACGACGGAGGTATGCACGGCCTATTACGACAATGGCCGCGCGTTTCCGGATGGCCTGCAGGAGGAAGTTTCTCATGCGCTTACGCGCGTTGGCGAGTTAGTCGATCGCGGATTCGCCGATCCAAAACGGCCGCTCCTGGTGTCGGTGCGATCCGGGGCGCGGGCCTCCATGCCCGGCATGATGGACACCGTCCTGAATCTCGGCCTCAATGACGAGACCGTCGAGGGCCTCGGCGCGCTCGCCGGCGATCAGCGCTTCGCCTATGACAGCTATCGCCGTTTCATTCAGATGTACTCCAATGTCGTTCTCGGGCTCGACCACCACTTGTTTGAGGAAATCCTTGAGACCTACAAGGACGACAACGAATATATTCTTGATACGGAATTGAATGCCGACGATTGGCGAAAGGTGGTTTCGTTCTATAAGGACGCCGTCGCCGATGCGACCGGCGCGCCGTTCCCGCAGGACCCGGGAGACCAGTTATGGGGCGCCATCGGCGCGGTGTTCGGTTCGTGGCGGAACGACCGCGCCGAAGTCTATCGAAGGCTGCATGGGATCCCTGAGAGCTGGGGCACGGCTGTCAATGTGCAGGCGATGGTGTTCGGCAATATGGGCGACACGTCAGCGACGGGCGTTGCGTTCACGCGCGATCCGTCGACTGGCGAAAACGCCCGCTATGGCGAGTTTCTTGTCAATGCGCAGGGCGAAGATGTGGTCGCCGGCATTCGCACGCCCCAGCCGCTGACGAAAGCGCGGCGCGAAGCCATGGGAGAGACCGATCTCTCCATGGAGGAGGCGATGCCGAATGCGTTCGGCGAACTCGCCCAGATTTTCGAGGTCCTTGAGAAGCACTATCGCGACATGCAGGACATCGAGTTTACCGTCCAGGAAGGCAAGCTCTGGATGTTGCAGACGCGCAATGGCAAGCGCACGGCGCCTGCGTCGCTCAAGATCGCCGTGGAGATGTGTCAGGAAGGTCTGATTACGGAGGAGGAGGCGGTGATGCGGGTCGATCCGCACTCCCTCGACCAACTTCTGCACCCGACGCTTGATCCTGACGCCCCGCGCGATCTGTTTCTGACGGGGCTGCCCGCATCGCCGGGGGCGGCGTCAGGCGAAGTGGTGTTCGACGCGGACGAGGCGGAACGTCTCGCCAATGACGGCCGCAAGGTCATTCTCGTACGCGTTGAGACGAGCCCGGAGGATATTCACGGGATGCACGCCGCCGCGGCGGTCGTGACTGCGCGCGGCGGCATGACGAGCCACGCGGCAGTTGTCGCGCGAGGCATGGGCAGGCCCTGCGTCTGCGGGGCGGGAGATCTGCGGATCGACGCTGCTGCGGGCGTGCTGGAGGCGGCCGGCCGCAAGCTCAAAAAGGGCGACGTCGTCACCGTCGACGGGGCGGAGGGCAGAGTATATGTGGGCGAAGTCGGCACGATTGAGCCCGAACTGCACGGCGATTTCGCGGAATTAATGACGTGGGCGGACAAGCGCCGCCGCATGCGGGTGCGCGCGAATGCGGAGACGCCCCGCGACGCTGATGTCGCCCGCGGCTTCGGCGCGGAGGGCATTGGCCTGTGCCGCACGGAGCACATGTTCTTCGATGCCGAAAGGATCGTCGCGGTGCGTGAGATGATCCTTGCGGAAACCCGCGAGGGGCGCGAGGCCGCCCTCGCCAAGCTGCTGCCGATGCAGCGAGGCGATTTTGAAGAACTCTTCAGGGTCATGCGCGGCCTGCCGGTGACGGTGCGCTTGCTTGACCCGCCATTGCATGAATTTCTGCCGCATTCGGACGAAGAAATCGACGAAGTGGCGGCGGCGTCCGGCATGGATGCGGAAAAGCTGAAACGGCGCGCCCATGCGCTGCAGGAATTCAACCCGATGCTCGGCCATCGCGGATGCCGCCTCGGCGTTTCCTATCCGGAGATTTATGAGATGCAGACCCGCGCCATCATCGAGGCGGCGCTGACGGTGGCGAAAGAGACAGGCGAAGCCGTCATCCCGGAAATCATGGTGCCGCTCGTCGGCGACCGGGCCGAACTCGCCTTTGTAAAGGAGCGCATTGATGCGGTCGCCGCGAGCGTCATGAAGGGCGCGGGCGCTTCGCTGGAGTATGAAGTCGGCACCATGATCGAGCTGCCGCGTGCGGCGCTCACCGCCGACAGGATCGCGGCCGAGGCCGGGTTTTTCTCGTTTGGCACGAATGACCTGACGCAAACCACCTACGGCCTGTCGCGCGATGATTCCGTCACTTTTCTTGGAGACTACCTGAAGGCGAAAATCTACGAGGCCGATCCCTTCGTCACCCTGGATGCGGATGGGGTTGGCGAGCTGGTGCGCATCGCCGCCGAGAAAGGGCGCGCGGCGCGTCCCGGCCTGAAACTCGGCATTTGCGGCGAACATGGCGGCGACCCGGCGTCAATTGAGATCGTGGAAGGGATGGCCCTCGACTATGTCTCGTGTTCGCCTTTCCGGACGCCTATCGCGCGTCTTGCGGCCGCTCAGGCGGCCCTTAAGCTGAAAAATAATTAATATAAATCAGCGTCTTAACATTCGCGTAATGACTGCCTAAGTGATCGCGGAGCTGTTTCGGAAGCGGTTTGGCTTGACCTTTGCGGCTAGGGTTGTTCTAGGGACGCGCTTGTGCGCCTACGACATCGAACAGCATTAACGGCTGGTCACGAAGAAATCTTACCTGGAAGTAAGATATGGCGTTGAGGTTCGGGGATGAGGAGGCCGGCGCAGAAGGGTCGGCTTTAGTAGCGCCGCCTGCGGCCTGGCGATGGTTTGCCCATGGCGGCGGCGGCCTGCCGGAACGAACGTTCTGAGTTTAGATATCGTGGCGAGTGATGACGGAGCGATCCTGACGTGATGACGGCGGCGGAGTACAGACAGGTGCCGGACGTGAACTGGTCGTTCCGCAGCTTGTTGGCGGCCACCGGGCTCGCCTTGTGTCTGTTCATGACCGCCTTCGGCGCGGCGGCGTCGACGCGCGAAATTGAATCCGTCCGCGCCGTCGAGCGGCGGATAGCGGACGAGGCGGAGCTTGTCGCGGCGCTTGCCGAACGGCTCGCCGAAGAGACCTCTTCGACACGAGAGGCGCTTGACGCCCCAAACCTTAAGCCGGCGCGCGCGACGGCGGACCTTGTCTCGGGCGGCGCGTCTACCGACGACCTGATGGCCTGGCGGTTTCATGATGCGGTCTCGGCCCGCGCCAACGCCAGCGAGTTAACCTGTCTCGCCCAGGCGATCTATTATGAAGCGCGCAGCGAGCCGCGGGTGGGGCGTCTTGCCGTTGCGGATGTTGTCCTGAACCGGGTCGATAACCGGCTTTACCCGGACACCATCTGCGGCGTTGTGTTTCAGGGCCAGGAGCGCGCAACCGGCTGCCAGTTCTCGTTTACCTGTGACGGCTCAATGGACCGGCCGATCAACAAGCGTCTCTGGAAGGAAAGCGAACTGATCGCGACCGCCGTGATGTCCGGGATGCGGCTGCCCATAACCCGCCAGGCGACGCATTATCACGCCGACTATGTGCACCCTTACTGGGCCGACAAACTGACGCCCACCGCAGTGGTCGGACGCCACAAGTTTTATCGGTTCCCGAGCCGAACTGCGAAAGCCGCCGCGCCGACGGCGATGTAGTCTGACGGGTGCGCGGCCGACGCGCGCCGGCCGACGCGTCAATCCAGCAGCGACTATGCACGGAATAGGCGCTCCTATACTCCGGAAATCGCGTTCCGCGGGATTGGCCTGATCATCCTTGCAGATAACGCGCGTTAACCTGTCCTCTGGGCCAGGGCGGCGACGGCGTTTTTTCTTAATTTGGCTCTTGCGAAAACTCCCCGTCTGAGGAGGCCCAATCGCTGCTGTGACGACAGTCAGCGCGGGCCGTTGGCCGTTAGCGACGAGGCGGGGCGGTCGCGCATGGTTCGAGATACTTATCCCGTTGGAGCAGTTGTTATGACAAAGCTATTGGTCGCCATCGCGGCGATGTTCACCCTGACAATCGGGGCGGCTCAAGCGGCCCCTGTCCCCCTTGCCGGAAATGTGACGGTGGTTGACTTCGAAGCGCGGTCAACCCTTGCCTCCGTGGGCATTACGCTTTCCCCGCGCGGCGACGCGAGCCGCGATGGCGATATCTTCACTTTTCCGATTACCGGTGGCGAGTTGGACTTCGGCGCCGGCCTCGCGGGCGACATCGAGCATGACGACTCCGGCATCGCGTTAACAAGCGGCATCAGCCGTGTCATCGCGCGAAACTTCGTTATCGACACGGTAACTAGCGAACTGCTTGCCCAGGTTCGCTTCGACAACGATATCACCGACGGGCTCGGTCCCATCACCCAGTTCGGCGGCGATAGCGTGGCGATAGCGACGCTTGACCTGTCCGGCCTTACTGCGGCGCAGATTATCGATATCGACAATCCCGCCATTCCGCTGGTGGCGAACGCCGCGTTGCTCGGCGTCATTAGCAGTCAGCTTGGCGTCGACCTTTCAGGCGCCGCTCCGGTTATGCTCGGGTTCGCCGCGACGGACCCCAGGGCCGTTCCGTTGCCCGGCGCGTTGGCGTTCTTCGCGGCCGGCGCCGGCGCGCTTGCCGCCGCGCGACGCCCCCGCAAGCGCAGCGCTAGCGCCAAAGCCTGAGCTCCCTCACTATCCTCCTCGGCTTTCTGACCTTCAGGTCGCGATGAAGTCGAGGCCGAGGTCGAGAACAGGCGCGGAGTGGGTGATCCAGCCGCAGGAAATGAGATCGACGCCGGTGGCCGCGATGCCCGCCACGGCGTCGATCTTAACGCCGCCCGACGCCTCAAGAAGAACGCGTCCGTTCGCGATCTGGACCGCGGCTCTTAGATCTTCCGCCGACATATTATCGAGCAGGATGACATCAGCGCCCGCATCGATTGCTGGCTCAAGCTGTGCGATGTCGTCGATCTCCACTTCGATTTTAACAAGATGGCCTGAGGCCCTGCGCGCACGAGCGACTGCCGCGCCGATATCGCCGACGGCGGCAATGTGATTGTCCTTGATCATCACTGCGTCATAGAGGCCAAAGCGGTGATTCTTGCCGCCGCCGCAAGCGACGGCGTGTTTTTCGAACGTGCGCAGGCCCGGTGTTGTCTTCCTTGTACAGACAAGTTCCGCTTTTGCATCGCCCATCGCTGCGACGAACGCCGCCGTCGCCGTTGCGACGCCCGACAGATGACAGAGGAAATTAAGAGCGACGCGCTCCGCCATAAGAATGCCGCGTGTCGATCCGGTGATTTCAAGAACGGCGCCGCCCGTCGCCGCCGCGCCGCCATCGCCGACCAGTATCGACACGTCGATGCTCCGGTCGACCTGAGCGAACGCTTCCCGCGCAAGGTCGACGCCGCAAATGACGCCATCCGCCCGCGCGCGGATCGCCGCGCGCGACTCCTGATCTGCGGGAATGCAAGCGTCTGATGTCACATCCCCGGCAAGGCCGAGGTCTTCGGCGAGCGCGGTTGCGACCGCGTGCGATACAAGATGCGCTGGAGGGCTCATGCGGGCTCCTGCTCCTTCTTCAGAGCGACACGCGCCACCTCGACGGCGTCCGTCGACGGGAACGGCTCGTTGCGCCGAGTTAGCTGGCATTCTGAATGGACGGCGTCATCGTCCGTTTCGGGATAATCGGCGCGGAAGTGCGCGCCGCGGCTTTCCTCGCGCGCGCGCGCGGCGGCGACGATGAGGCGCGCCGTCGTCAGGCTCGACAGGAGGCCGCTTGTCATCCCGGCCGCGGCGCCGATCGCGTCAATCGTTTCGTCGACGCGCTCGAGGCTCGCCCTTGATCGAATAAGCGCCGATCCCGCCGACATCGCGTTGCGCAGGCGCGCCTGCGCCGCCTGCGGGGCCGGTTGCGGCGCGAGGGCAATTCGATCGGCGGGCGCGTCAGCGGCGGCGGGCGCGGGGAGGCGCGTTTGCTTGATGTCCGCAGCGGCGCGCGCGCCAAATACGAGCGCTTCAAGGAGAGAATTGGACGCAAGCCTGTTTGCGCCATGGACGCCGGAAGAAGCGACCTCGCCGACCGCCCATAATCCGTCTAATGATGAGCGGCCGCGATCGTCGGTCCGTACGCCGCCCATATGATAGTGGCACGCCGGCGCCACGGGCAGGGGCTCCCGTCGCGGGTCGAGGTCGGCGTCTCTTGCAGCGGCGAATACCGCGGGAAACTTTTCCGGGAACGCGCCGGCGATCGCATCGCGGGCGTCGAGAAAGGCGCCGCGGCCGGCGTTGCGTTCGGCCTCGACTGCGCGCGCGACGACATCCCGCGGGGCGAGGTCGAGGTCGGCGTGATAGTCGGCCATGAAGCGTCGGCCCGTCCCGTCGATGAGGATCGCGCCGGCGCCGCGCAGCGCCTCGGTGGCGAGCGGCGCCGGGTCGCTGCCGACGTCGAGCGCGGTGGGGTGGAACTGCACGAATTCCGGATCGCGGACGACCGCGCCCGCCCGCGCGGCGAAGGCGAGGCCGTGCCCTTGCGCCCGCACAGGGTTTGTGGTGACGGCGTAAAGCCCGCCGAGCCCGCCGGTCGCGAGCGCCGTCGCCGCGGCGGACAGCGTCTCGCGGCGGCCCGCGGCGACGTCATAGACAAGCGCGCCAACGACTGCGCCATTTCCGTCCAATAACAGATCCTCCACAATCATTCGTTCAAGGATTGCTATGTGCTCCGCGCGGCGCGCCGCCGCCGCAAGCGCCGACATGATCGCCGCGCCCGCCTGGTCGCCGCTGGCGTGGACAACGCGATCACGAGAGTGCGCGGCCTCCCGGCCGAGCTTCAGGGCGCCGTCCGGCTCCCGGTCGAAAGGGACGTCGAAGGCGACGAGATCCTCGATCCGCGCAGGACCGTCCGTACATAGAATTTGTGCGGCGTCTTCGTCGACAAGCCCCGCGCCAGCCGCGATCGTGTCCCGCGCATGGAGGTCCGCTGAATCCCCCGGCGCGAGCGCGGCCGCGACGCCGCCTTGCGCCCACGGGCTCGACCCGCCTTCGCCAAGCGGCCGGGCGGTGAGAATCGTGACGCGCGCGGGCGCCAATTTCAGCGCCGTGAAGAGGCCCGCGACGCCTGCGCCGATGATGAGGATGTCAGTTTTCATCGCGAGCCGCTGATTGCTCCGCTATCCGCGATCGCCGAGAAGGTACCTAACAACGTCGGTGTAATCGAAGGCGAGGGGAACAAGAATAGTCGCAAAAAAGAGCGCGATCCACTTGCCTGCAAGCGTTTCGCGCACCCGCCATTGGTCGCGACGACGCCAGAGATAAATCGCGAGCGGCGTCCACAGGATGACATGCACGATCCCCAGAAGCCGGACATAGCCGACCTTTGAATAAAGCCACATCATCGCTGGAAAAGTCAGTATAATGACAAATAAGGTCCAGCGCGCTTCAGCCCTGACGAAAGCGAACGGGAGCGACAAGAGGCCGACGACGCCAATGAAACTCACCCACCAGGCAACCCAGGTCGGGCCGGCTGCAAGGTCGGCTGCGAAAGCCTCCCTGATCTCGATCATGGGATGCTTTCCGCCTAGCCGCGCGCCTCGACCTTGGCCACTTCGGCCGGGCCTTCATGCGTATACATGGACTGGCGCGTCAGCGGCAGGGCGAGCATCCTGTCGATCGGCGCCCGGGCGCGGCGGATGATCTCCGGGTCGATCGTCACTTCGTGCTCGCCTGTCTGCAGCGCGCGCAAAATGCCGGGCAGGGTGATCCGCTTCATGTGCGGGCAGAGATTGCAGGGTCGAACGAAATTCACGTTCGGGTTTTCCACCGCCACATTATCGGACATCGAACATTCCGTGATGAGAACGACGTCCCGCGGCTGATTTTCCTTGACGTAGTTGCTGATGCCGCTGGTCGAGCCGGCGAAATCCGCCTCGGCAAGAACGTCCGGCGGGCATTCCGGGTGCGCAAGCACAATGACGCCCGGCGTCGCCCGGCGCATCTCCCTGATGTCCTCGGCGGTGAACCGTTCGTGCACTTCGCATGAGCCGGCCCAGGTGATGATCCTCACGTCCGTCATCGCCGCGACGTTTCGCGCGAGATACTGGTCCGGCAGGAACAGCACCGTGTCGGATCCCCATTCCCGCGCCGCCCACTCGACGACTTCGACGGCGTTCGACGATGTGCAGCAGACGTCGGTCTCCGCTTTAACGTCGGCGGTGGTGTTCACATAGGTCACCACGGGCGCCCCTGGATACTTCTCCTTGAGGAGCCGAATGTCCGCGCCGGTGATCGACGAGGCCAGCGAGCAGCCGGCGCGCATGTCGGGGATCAGCACCGTCTTTTCGGGGCAGAGGATCTTCGAGGTCTCGGCCATGAAGTGAACGCCGGCCTGGACGATGATGTCGGCGTCCGTCTGCGCCGCCTCCTTGGCAAGCTGCAGCGAGTCGCCGGCGTAATCGCCGACGCAATGGAAGATTTCCGGCGTCATGTAATTGTGAGCCAGGATGACGGCGTTTTTCTCCGCCTTCAGGTCATTGATCGCCGCGATATAGGGCGCGTGCAGCCGCCATTCGAATTCGGGAATGAACTGGGCGACCGCTGGATAAAGACGGTCGGTCTTTCGCCGAACGTCGTCCGTGAAAGCGAGCGCCGAGGCGTCGCCTTCACGACCGGCTTTGCGGTCAATGCTGAATCCTTCTTTGTCGAACGCCATAAACCGTCCTCCCATCTGGGCGGCAAGCCGGAACCGGCTGCGCCTTCTGTCTCGTGCGGTTCCCGTTACGGGGAGCCGATTTCCTGAGCATCCAACGCTACTCGGCGATTTATGCTCTAATCGAGCATATATAGTGCGCCAAAAAAGCCCTCGGAAGGGCGATTTCGCGGCAAGATAGTGGCGAAATTCTCCACGTCAATCGCGCTTCGCCGCTTGCGTCAATCAGGCCGGGAGCGGCGGCGCGTCTGTCTTCAGCCGCGGTATCGACAGGCCTGAGGCGGCGCGATCTGAATTCGCGGCGGCCTCGAAGAGAGCAGCCGGGCGACCGCTCGCCTGTTGAATCGTAAGATCGGTTCGCTCGACGAGCTCCGCGCTTTCAACGGAGCGCCGGAAATTCTGCTTGTGCAGGTTGAAGCCGACGACCGCCTCCACAGTCTGCTGTAGGGTCAGAAGCGTGAAACGCCGGGGGGTCAGCTCGAAGACGATCGGGCGATACTTCAGTTTGCCGCGAATGCGGCCGATCGCGGTGGCGAGAATGCGCCGATGGTCGGAGCGCATCGACACTCCCGTCTGGCGCGTCAGGGCTTCGTCTCCCCCAGGCGGCCGCAGGCCCGCCGCCGCGCGGTCCCGCCACGCCTCGGCGACGAGCCCCGCTTCATACATCAGTTCATACCGGTCGAGCGCGCGCTCTTCCTCCCAGGCGCATTCGCCGAACCCGAAAGCGAGGGCGACGCGCGCTTCGCGATCGTTCCGCGTCTGAGCGTCGGACGCGCGCTCAAACCAGGCGGCGAATCCAGGGCGGATCGCCGCGTCGATCGCCGGCGGCGGACCGCGTCGCCAGTCCTCCCAGGGGAAAAGTTCGTACCAGGAACGCCACTGGGCGTCAGCCGCGTCGATTGCGGCGGCCTCCGCCGCGAGCGCGAGGTAGCCGACCGAAACGACCCGCGCGTCAGCGTCTTCGCCCTGCAGGAGAGCTGCCGGCGCCTCGCGGCCCTTATCTCCGAACGTGTATAGCTGCTCGACGAAACCGAGGCGCACGCTTGTCTGGCGTTCGACCCATTCCCTGAGGCCAATTTCGAACGTTCGATGACGAGAGGGATCGAATGGACCGTAGGGCAGAGAAGGCTCGCCGGCGGGCGCGCGCGTGCAAAGGGCTCTCGGCGCGCCGTCTTCGACTATGGCGATGACCGCGTTCAGGCCGATGATGACGGGCGACGCGCCGCCCGCCGGTCGCTGCGGCGGCTCAGCCACCGTCACGCGGTCCCCGTCACGCCGCAAGCGGCAAGAATGTCGCCGGCGCCGCGAGGACGGCGCAGGGCGGGCCAAGATCCTCGGCGGCGTCAAGCATTCGCCCCTCGCGGCCGAGTATCTCATCCGCATAGTGAATGATGAGCGGGCAGGGGTCGGCATGGGGCGCGGCGGCGCGAATCTGCGCCATCAACTCCGACTCGCAGGCATCGGGCCTCAGGGCGCACATAATGATGAACGCCGCCGCGGTAGAGCGCGAAACGCCCCGATTGCAGTGAACGAGAATGCCGCCATCGCCGTCCCAATCACGCAGGAAGCGAACCAGCGCGTCGGCGCGCGTGTGGGCGCCTTCCTTTATTGCGGCGGCGCAGCTTTCGTCTTCGACATAGAGCAGGAGGTGGCGATCCGCGGGCAGACCGACGAATGTCGGGGGCTGCTCGTCCTCGCCCAACAGGGAAACGACGCGGGCTGGTTTGCGCTCGGCGTAGGTGGACGGCGCTTCGGCGAGGGAGGTCACGATCAACATAAGCCGGCACATAAGCGATGAGGCGGCGAGAGATAAGCGGCGCCGGTTCACAGCGGCTTTACCCGCCATCCTGATAGCCAAATTGTGATCTCGGCGCCACAGATTCTGGCTCAGCGGCCCGCCTCCATGTCGGCGATCAGGCGGCCGAAACGCTCCAGATACGCTTCTTGCGCGGCTTCGGCGGTCTCCGCGACAATGTTGATTGGCCTCAGCCCGCGGGGCGCGCCGAAGAACTCATGCGCTTCGGCAATCGAAAATCCTGCGATCTGCACCGCTTCGAAATAGGCGGACGCCCGGTCCGCCCGCTTGATGGTCTTTTCAACGCTCGCCGGCGGGTCTGGCGGCAGGCCGAAGCGCAAATGCACCGCCCGCTGGAGCCTGAGCTCAATGTCCTTGTAAGCGGCGCCGATCGCCGCCTTAAAAGGACTGATCATGTCGCCAATGACGAACTCCGGCGCATCGTGAAGGAGCGCCGCGAGACGCCATTTCGCCGGCCAGCCAGGCTCAAGTTCGCCGCAGAACGCCTCCACAACCAGCGAATGCTGCGCGACGGAAAACGCCCTCGGACCCACTGTCTGCCCGTTCCAGCGCGCGACCCGCGCAAGGCCGTGGGCGATGTCCTCGATCTCGATGTCCATCGGCGAGGGATCGAGAAGGTCAAGCCGTCGCCCCGACAGCATTCGCTGCCACGCCCTCGGCGACGGAGTCGCAATGTTTCGTCGCGTGGGCACGTCGGTCGGCGCTCCGGAAATAATGGGCCATGAGCGTTACCGAAAGCGCCGCGCCGCCACAAGCGATCCCGATTCCCGGGAAATTCTAGACAAGATGCGCGCTTTGCGCGGCGGACCGGCTTGAAGCGCCGTTCCCGCCTTGCGAGCCTTTACGCGGGGGTGCGCGGTCACAGGCGGCGCCTGCGCGCGCCCCGCATCCGAAACGGGTATTGAGGGGCGATCAGAATGACGAACGTTACGGACGACGACATTATCTATGAGCGGAAGAGCAGCGCCGGGTTCTGGGTGTTTCTTCCGATCATCCTGTTTCTGCTGGTCGGGGCTGGGCTTTCCTTCGCAGCTTACGTGTACGCCGAGCCGGACCTGACGGCGCTAGAATCCCTCGGCGCCGGGTTTGGCGGCCTTGCGGGGATCATAATCGGTCTGTTCGCGACGCTTTTCGGCCTGATCATTGCGCTCGTCGGCGCCGTGATCGGCCTTATAACTGCGGCGGGCGCGATCGCGGTGACCATCTTCCTCATCGGGTCGCCGATTATCGCGATCATCCTTTTCATCTTGCTGATGCGTGAGCGGAGCGAACGCAACAGGGTAGTGGAAGCGTTGCAGCGCTACGGAGCCACGTCTCGACTGGCGGAGTGAGGACAAAAGCCTTGCGCTGTCCGGCGCGCTGATTAGTCGGCGCGCTTGACGAACTCAAGCGTCTCGGTGTTCACGATGACCTTCTCGCCGACAGAGATGTAAGGCGGCACCATGACGCGCAGGCCATTGTCGACGATCGCCGGCTTGTAGGAGCTGGCGGCCGTCTGCCCTTTCACCGTGGGTTCGGTTTCCGTGATTTCAAGCGTCACATGCTCCGGCAGCTTCACGCCGATCGGTCTGCCCTCATGGCTTTCGACGGACACCTGCATGCCGTCCTGCAGGAAGGCGGCCCGCTCGCCGATGAGGTCTTTTTCGATGGAGATCTGCTCATAGGATTCGGCGTCCATGAAGACGAGCATGTCGCCTTCCGGGTAAAGATAAGTGTGGTCGCGCTGTTCTAAACGCACCCGTTCAACTGTTTCGGAGGCGCGAAACCGCTCGTTGAGTTTCCGGCCGTCAAGCAGGTTCTTCAGCTCAACCTGCGCGTACGCGGGGCCTTTGCCCGGCTTGACCGCATTGGTTTTCACCGCGACCCAAAGGCTGTCCTGATGCTGAATGACATTCCCGACGCGGATTTCATTGCCGTTGATCTTCATGGGCCCGCCCTCGATTGAAAAATCTGTCGGACGATCGAACCTGTCGTCCGATCGCCATTTCGCGGGGCAATAGCAAGGCCGAGGCCGACGGGCAATGGCGCTGGGGCCTTGCGCCTTTGCTTTGGAGGTCCTGATCTGCGGAGTTGGCTACAATCCAGCTCCGCCGACGACCACGGATCGCAACCTACTGTCTGGGCGCATTCCCGGTTGGTGGGGGCTGAATCGCCTAGGGCCAGGGACGCGTCGCACCGAGGCGTCGGCAGCCGTCGCATGCGCCGGAAACGTGTGGCGTCCTCTGAACCATCGACGTACGGACTATTGGCGCGTCAGCGGCGCCAGCCTTTACGCGCTTGAGCGGCTTCAAATGCAAACCGCTCTAGTAGCGCTTCCTTTTCTTCTCATTCTTGTTGACGCCGCCGATAATGATGTCGCCGTCGCCGGCCATGGCGAGGGCCCCCTCATTGCGCTTCACCGAGACGGCGCCGGAACCGCCGACTTTGGCGGTCAGGTTCGTGGATACGCCGGCGAGGCTGAAGTCGCCCGACCCGGAGATCGTCACATTTAGATTCTCCGCCCTTCCGCCGGCGATTTCGATGTCGCCATTGCCGGAAACGGTCGCAGTCGTCGGACCGTTGACGGAGATCATCGACACGTCGCCTGAGCCATTTATGGAAATGCTCGCGCCTTGCTTCGCCGCGCCTGTTTCCACGTCGCCCGAACCGGAAATCGCAAGCGATAGCGGCCCGTCCACATCCGCCACGGAGATGTCGCCGGAGCCGTTGATGCGCGCCTTTGCGGCGCCGTCGATATCGCCGAGGTCGATATCCCCCGACCCGTTGACGGCGAGGTCGGCCTTGGCGGCTGACACCGCCTCAAAGTCGCCCGAGCCATTGATGTTCAGATCGAGCATTTTCACGATTTCTCCGACCATCACATCGCCTGCGCCGTCAATGTCGACAAACGCGTTGGCGACGTCGCCGAATTCGGCCGCAACGATGCCGCCGTCAATCTTCAGATCGCCGCCGATATTGCCGCCGCGGGCGCTGGTGACTGAGTCGTCGATCGAAACCGACGCGCCGCGCGGAACGAGTATCTTCACGCGCGGGTAGTTCTTGAGGAACGCGTCCATTCGGTCGTCGAAGTCACCGCCGCGCCGCCAGAACTTGCGATTGATAGCATCCATGGAAAGACGCTCCGGCCCCTTCACATAAAGGACGCCGCCACGCTCTTCGCCAGTCAGGACGAAATCCTCGCGAACGCCATAGAACATCGCCTGCATGGGGCCGTCATGGGTGGCGATGTCGATGCGGCCGATGAAATCGGAAAACGACACAGACTTAGCGCCTTCTACTTCGGTTTCGATGTCGCCGCTTTCGATTTCGAAATAGTCGCCCGGCTTCTTGTCGCTCTTCGGATCTGCGAGCGCATTGCCGCATAGGGTAAGCGCGACCGCGCCGCTCAGAATGATCGAATGCTTGAAAGTGGTCATGGCGTGCCCCTGTCCAGTCGTGGATCGGCCGCGCCCTTTGCGGCCCTTTCTGTCGATGAGCAGTGTTACAAGTGTGGCGTCGGTCGGGCAAGCCTGGCGGCCACGGGCCGTCGCTCAACCGCAACGGCTGGTCGTGCGCATTGGCCAGTTGGGAGGCGTAGGCAAGTCCTAGCTCGCCAGCCGCTCCATCTCTTCGTCGGAGATATCGAAATTTGCGTAGACGTCCTGCACGTCATCGCAATCTTCGAGAGCGTCGAGGAGCTTGAGAAGGGTCGCCGCCTTGTCGCCCTCAATGTCGATCCGGTTTTGCGGCCGCCAGACGAGCTTCGCTGAAGAGGCTTCGCCGAACGCGCCCTCCAGGCCGCCGGCCACTTCCGCCAACATGTCGGCCGCCGTGTAGATGACGTGGCCGTCCTCGCCAGACTCTACGTCTTCGGCGCCGGCCTCGATCGCCGCTTCGAGGACGCTCTCCTCGTCGCCCTTGTCGGGCGCATATTCGATCGCCCCGACCCGGTCGAACATGAACGCCACCGATCCTGTTTCGCCGAGATTGCCTCCATTCTTGGAGAAACAGGCCCGCACCTCGCTCGCCGCGCGATTCCGGTTGTCGGTCAGCGCTTCGACGATGATGCCGATCCCGGCGGGGCCGAAGCCTTCATAGCGGATCTCTTCAAAGTCAGCCTCATTGGCGTCGGAAGACTTCTTGATCGCCCGCTCGATATTGTCTTTCGGCATCGACTGGGCTTTCGCGGCCTGGATGGCGAGACGAAGCCGGGGATTAAACTCCGGGTCGGGCGCGCCCATTTTTGCGGCGACCGTGATTTCCTTGGACAGCCTTGAAAACAGCTTGGAGCGCTTGGCGTCCTGACGCCCCTTGCGGTGCTGAATGTTCGCCCATTTGCTATGCCCGGCCATTCTTCAACCTTCGTATGTTCATGTCGCCCGCAAAAAGAATAGGCGATGTCGGGGTTTAGCTTGGGCGCCCCCTTGGATTCAAGGCTGCCCGGCGCGCAGCGCGTCCGGTCGCCTCGCGAAAATGTGAGGCCGATTACGGGCGTCAGAGCCAATTTGTGATTTTCCTTACGCGGTGTAATCGGCGACTGATTCACCTGAACGCGAACGCTCGCGATCAATTCGTGTACCGCGTAAACGTCGCCGCGCATCCCTGATCCGGCGACGAGGGAGACGTGCGTGCTGACTAAACGTTCAGGCTAGGAACGCCTGTCTGAGCGGCGGGCGCCCACGCGTCTTTTTTTCCAAGAGGAGTTTTTGCGCCATGACTATCAGCCATCGTTTCCGCCTTGCGGCGGCGCTCACAGCGGCGACGCTCGCCGCTTCTGTCTCCGCCTCGCCTGCATTCGCCTCTGCGACGACGGTGCGCGTCACCGTCACCAACCTTCAACAGGTCGGCGGCTTCAGCCTCACGCCGGTTTACTTCGGATTCCACGATGGCGGCGTTGACTTTTTCGACGTCGGCGGCATGGCTAGCGCTGGAATTGAGGACATCGCGGAAACCGGCGGATTCTCGATTTTGGCCGGAGAGCGTAATTCGCAGCAGCCTTCGACGTCGCAGGGCGGGGTCGCGGCCGCGCCGGGCGGAGCGATCGCGGGACCGATTGAGCCAGGAGAGACAGCTATCTTCAGCGTTGACCTTGATCCGACCGATAACAGATACGCGTTTTTCGCTTCAATGATCTTGCCGTCAAATGACACCTTCATCGGTGTCGATGACCCAATCGCATTCGAATTGTTTAATGACGCGGGCGTATTCGAACCGCTTACAATTTCTGTTGACGGATCGTTCGTCTATGACGCAGGCACTGAGGCGAATGATCCCGTCAACGGGGCGGCCTTTCTGGACGGCATAGACATTGGAGGCGGCGGCCCAGGTGAAGGATCGATCCAACAGGGTTTGTCTCTCGGCGACTTCGCAATGCTCGACCTTGTTGGCGGGCTTGGCCTCAATAGCGAGTTTCGCGACAACTTCATTTTCTCTTCAGGCGACGCCATCGCGCGAATTACATTCTCGGAAATTCCGCTGCCGCCGGCGGCGTTCCTGATGGCCGCAGGGCTTGCGGGGCTCGGCGCCGCTGGCCGTCGGAGGAAAGCTGCGGCGCCCGCAGCCTGAGCGTTTCAGGCCGCGGCGCTACGCCTTTGGAGCCCGTCTGAAAAAGCCGGCAACGACTTGCGCGATCGGATAATCAGACGAGCGCTTGCCGCCGCAAAGGCCGGTTCCGGCTCTATTCGTTACAAGACTAAGAGCCTGAACCATATCGTCGTGAGGAAATGACCGTCTGATTGTCTGTCGCCGCGTGGGTTACGGCTACCCTCAAACAGGCTCTTAGGCGAAACGATGACGAGGCGGGGCGCCAATCGACGCCCGCCTCAATTATGGTCACCGCCTCAGACGAACTTCTCCATGAATAGAGGCGCTATCCGATATGCCTGACACCGGCTCTTCGCTCGCTGGCCGCACCATCCTCATCACCGGCGCGGCGCGCGGGATTGGACGCGCAACCGCGGTCGCCTGCGCCCGCGAGGGCGCGGACATTGTGATCCATGCGAGCGATCGAAGCGACGCGCTGGACGCCGTGCGCGCCTCGCTCGGTCTCGCTGAGGATCGCGTCGTCACCGAGGATTTTTCAGCGGCGGGCGCCGGGGAGCGGGCATTCAACAAAGCCCTCGCCGTCGCGCCGGAATTGGACGCGGTGGTCAATAACGCCGGCGTCTATCTCGTTTCGCCGATGGACGACGCCGCTGCATGGAATGAGGGCTGGGCGCGCACGCTCGCCGTCAACGTTCAGGCGCCGGCGGACATCTGCCGCGCCGCCGCGGTTCATTTTTGCAAGAAAGGCGGCGGGCGCATCGTCAATGTTGCAAGCCGGGCGGGACACCGCGGCGATGGTCCCGACCATTCCGCCTACGCTGCTTCGAAGGGCGCCGTTCTCGCGATGACGAAGAGCCTGGCGCGCTCGCTCGCTGGGGAGAACATCCTCGTCTACGCAGTCGCGCCCGGCTGGGTTGAGACGCGCATGGCGCCGGAGGACATTGAAAAGCGCAAGGCCGCCGCGGCCGAGATTCCGCTCGGCCGCGTCGCGCAGCCTGAGGAAGTGGCGAACATCATCGCATTTCTGTTGAGCGACGCCTGTCCATCCGCGACGGGCGCGACCTTTGATGTAAACGGCGCCAGCTATGTGCGCTAAGAGAAAAGAATACCGAACCTAGCGCCGCACCGCCTCATAGTAGTGGTTCGCTTCTTCGTCTTCATATCGATCGCTCAGACTCAATCCGTTTTCCTTCAGGAGCGCTCCGTACGCCTCCGACCCGAGCGATCGCGACGTGTGGCCGGTAAGGATATCCGTCCATTCGCCTGTTTGCCACGGGGCGGAAAAGAGCAGCCTGCCGCCTGGCCGCAAAGCTTTTGACAGCCCTCGGACGAGGGCGCGTTGCCCGTCCTCTGGCAGCAAAAAGATCAAGCCGACCGCCAGCGCCGCGTCGAAGGTCCGATCAAAGAATTCGCTCGCCTCGGCCGCTTCGCACGCAATCGGAACGCCGGGAAACCGTTCCTTGAAAGCGGCCACCATTTTGGGTGAGGCGTCGAGAGCCGATACGTCGAGGCCGCCGTCGATGAGGACGGAAGTCAGCGGTTCGCCGTGTCCTGCGCCAACGTCGATCACGGCGCACCCGGCGGGCAGGGATGACGCCCACTTCTTCACCGCTTCGCGCCCGGTCGCCGAGCGCACGGCGATGAATTCCCTGGCGATGGCGTCATAGCCGTTCGAAGCGTCTTTCATCGTTCAGAAAGCTCCGACGATTTCGGCGTTGCGGAAGCGGGCCCCTCAATCCGTAGCAGGAGTTATCTCGTCCAACCGGCCGCCCATACGGATCGGCTCGGCGCGGGTCGCCCTGCCGTCCGCATCCGCCTCGACGAAAAGGCCGCTAATGGTCGCCTCGCCCGTCGCTGGATTGAAGCGGCCCATGTTCATTTTCGTCTGGAAACGGCGCAAAGGCTCCGATTTCTCCATGCCGATGACGCTGTCATAGTCGCCGCACATGCCAAGGTCGGTCATATAGGCGGTTCCCTGCGGCAGTATCTGATGATCTGCGGTCGGCACATGGGTGTGCGTGCCGACGACGACGGTTGCGCGCCCGTCAAGATAGTGGCCGAGCGAGTACTTTTCCGACGTGGCTTCAGCGTGAAAGTCGACAAGGATCGCGTCCGCTTCCCGGCCAAGGGCGGCGCCGTCGAGCTCCCGATCAATGGCTGCGCACGGATCGTCGATCGGCGGCATGCCCCGCTGGCCCTGCAGATTGATGACGAGGACGTGGCGTCCGTCTTGGGTCGGACAAAGCGCGCTGCCGCGCCCTGGATTTTCCTTCGGGAAGTTGGCGGGCCGCAATAGCCGCATCTCCGCGTCGAAGATGTCGACATCGCTGCGTTGGTCATAGGCGTGGTTGCCGGTGGTCAGAACATCGGCGCCGGCGGCGAAAAGCTCCTCGCAGATCGACGGCGTGACGCCGAAGCCGCCAGCGGCGTTTTCCGCATTGACGAGCACAAAATCGAGTTTCAACCGTCGCCTCAGTTTCGGCAGCCGTTCGGTCAGCGCAAGCCGTCCTGACCGGCCAACGATATCTCCAAAGAGCGCGATCCTCAGCATAGAGCGCGCGCCTCAGGCCCTTACGGCCTTGATTGCGGCGCGTTCGGTGACGATCCAGTCAAGGCGTTCGTCGTGAGGGCCTTCAGGCATGCGATCGACCTCCTGTCCCGCAAATCCAAATCCGACGGCGAGCACGTCGCCTTCGGCGCGCAGTGCAGCGAGAGTCCGGTCGTAGTGGCCGCCGCCATAGCCGAGTCGGTCGCCCGCGGCCGTAAAGGCGATAAGAGGCGCGACGACAATCGCGGGAGCGGCCTCGACCGCATCTGCGGACGGCTCCAAGATGCCGTGCCGGCTTTCCACGAGCGAATCGCCTTGCGCGAACCGCCGGAACGTCAGCGGCGCCCGGCGCTTCGGGGTGACGGGCAGCGCGACTGCTATGCCGCGCTCCGCCAGCGCATCGAACAGCGGTTCCGTGTCGAGTTCGTCGTTAATAGGATGATAAAGAGCGACAGTAGCGTTCTCAGGGATCGGAATTTCCGACACAAATCGCTGCGCGGCGTGTCGCGACAGCAATCCGACGTTGGACGATTGCGCGATCGCCCTGCGCTCCGCCTTCATCTTTTCGCGTAGAGGCGCTTTTGCGTCAAACAGGACTTTGATCGGGGCGAGAACCATTCGCAGCGCTTTCCGGATGGATATCTTGCAACGCAGGCGTAACGCGCCGCGCTCCAGCGCCGCCCTGGCCGTCGGACTCATAATTCGCCCTGGACCCGTAGGACCAGGTGGGCGCCACGTGGCGAAGACCAAGGGTCAAAGCCAGAGGCGGCTCCCATTCAGATGAGTACGGCCCCGGGGAATGTGGTCCAGACGCGCCGGGCAGCCCGGCGAAGGTAGGCGCCGGGGCGCGCCGGCGCAAGGCGCTGGCGGCGGGGCGGGCTCAATCTGCGCTTGTCACGGCGCCATAGGCGATTGCTTTCACCAGCGCGCTGGCGCGCGACCCCGGATCGTACGGGCCGGGCTGTCGCTGGGAAAGGACGATCACGGCGACGTCGTCAGCGGCGTTTACCACGAACGATGTGTCCCAGTACCCGCCCCAGCGCCAGTCGCCCGGCGCGTCGGATGCGCCCGCCCAGCCCGGCTTCTCGACGATCTGTCCGCCAAGGCCGAAGGTGAGGCCTTGCGCGCGCCAGCTCGGGGAGCGAGCCGACTCCGGCAGATGGTCTGTCATCATCGACCGGACGCTCGCGCGGGAGAGCACTCGCTCGCCGTCGAGTTCGCCTTCATTCAGCAGCATACGGCAGAACCGCATATAGTCAGATGCCGTTGAAATCAGCCCGCCGCCGCCAGACGCGACCCCGAACGCCTCATCGTTTACGGAGCGCCCAAGGCCGTCCGGCGGCTCGGGGATGAGCTTCCCGTCGTCGTCGAAGCCGTAAACCTTGGCGAGGGCCGGGACGTCCGCATCGTCCAACAGGAACTCAGTGTCGGCCATGCCGAGCGGGTCGAAGAACGTCTCTTTCAGATACGCGCCCAGCTCCATCCCGCTGGCGACTTCGACGACCCGCCCGAGCACGTCAATCGCGTAGCTGTACTGCCAACGTTCGCCAGGGTCGAAATAGAGCGGCAAAGCGGCGATCGCATCAATGCTTTCGGCGAGCGAACCTTCGAAGAAGAACGGGTTGGCGTTGATATAGTCCTTATCAAGATCGGTTTTGGTCAGGAAGGCGTAGCCAAGCCCGGATGTGTGCGTGAAGAGATCGCGCACCATTATGTCGCGGCTTGCGGCGCGCGTTTCATATGTCCCGTCTGCGCGTTTGTCGCCTTTGACCGCGACCACCGGATCGGCGAACGACGGGATATAGAGTTTGACCGGATCGCCGAGCGACAGACGGCCTTCTTCGATGAGCCGCACGGCGGCCGCCGAGACGATCGGCTTCGTCATCGAGGCGATGCGAAATCGCGTATCGACTGTCATTTTTCGGCCGGCTTCGCGGTCGGCGTCGCCGACGGACGTCTCATAGACGACGCCATCCTTCACGCCGACCATTGCGACGAAGCCGGCGCGAAGGCCCTTGTCCACTTCATCCTGAAGGACTTCCTCAATCCGTTGGAGGCGCTCTGAAGACCGCCTCGCGATTTCCTTGGCCGTCGCTTCGGCATGCGCTTCTGCTATCAACGGCCCGCCCGGCGCGGCGGCTGCTATCGTCAAGCAAACGCCAGCGACGCACGCGCGCGAAAGCGGCGCCCTCACGCTGAAATTCATGGGGCGGATGATTTTTAAGCAAAGATTCATGGGACCCCTCCCGTTTGGTCGTCAGGCGGCGCCCGATCGAGTTTCTATTGAGAATGAGTTTTTGAGCGCGCTACTTGCGACCGAAGAGGCCGCCGAGCAACCGTTTGCCGAGGCCTATGGCTTCATTGTTGAGATTGCCGTCGCCGTCGGCGTCTAAAAGTCCGGCGAGCCCGGAAAGCTCCGCGGGCGCTGCGGCGCGGGCGCTGGCGTCTTCGGACCTGACGAGGCCGGCGATGTCCTGAGCGCCGAGGCCGCGCTGGCGTTTTTCCTTGCCGAGGGCGGCGAGAACCGCCGGCGCCGCCATCGCCAGGATCGCGGACATCTGGCTCTTGTCGACGCCGCCCGTCGCCGCAGCAAGTTGCTCCTCCACTTGGCCGCGCTTGCCGCCGAGAATGTGCCCGAGAATACGCTCGCCGTCGGCCATCACGCTATCGGCATTGAGCGCGTTTGGATTGTCGAGGAGCGCGCCGTCATGCTTGTCGAGCGCGGCCGACAGCGCTTCGGCGCCGTTGGCGTCCTTTGTGTTCGATTTCAGGCCGTTCATCAGCACGGCCATCGCCATTGGCAGCGCTTTCGCGGCGAGGTCCTGCGATACGCCGGTTTGTTCCGCGGCTGCGCCCGCCATTTGCGACTGCGCTGCGTTGATGAGTTGCTCCATGAGCGACACTGGCGGTCTCCTTTATTCTTTATAGATATGAATTGCGATTGGGTTTCAGTGCGTATCGTCGGCGATCAGTCCCCGCTCGCCGGAGGCGATGAGGGCGCTGCGGCGAAGAGTTTGATGGCGGCCGTCGTCATCGCTTCGACGCCGACCTTGATCGACGGCTCCGGAAGGATCTTGAACTGCGGCGAGTGATGGCCGGCCGCGTCATCGACGTCGCCTTCCGCAGTGCCGCCGACGGAAAAGTAGACGCCTTTGACGCCATGTTCTGGCTGGACAAAGTAAGCGAAGTCCTCAGCGCCCATTCCTTCCGGTGGCGGATTGACGAGTTGATCTTCCCCGAATGTGTCGACGAAGGCGGTCCGTACAAGTTTTGCCGTCGGCGTGTCGTTGACGGTCGTTGGCGTCGATTCAAATCCGTACTCGACGACCGGGAGGAGGTCTTCCGGCACGCCGAGGCCGCGCGCCACGCCCTCAGCGGTGCGTTCGATGCCGGCGATCAGCTGGTCGCGCACCTCGATGTCGTTGGAGCGGACGGTCAGCTCAAGATCCACCTGGTCCGGAATTATGTTGTGTTTGAAGCCGCCATGGAAGGACCCGACGGTGATGACGCCCGGCTGAAGGGGATTAATGTTCCGTGAGACGATGGATTGCAGCGCGACAACGATGTGCGAGGCGACAAGGATCGGGTCGACGCCCTTATGCGGGCCTGCGCCATGCGCGCCGACGCCACGCACGGTGATGTTGACGCTGTCGGAGCTTGATGAGACGAGGCTATCCCTGACCTCGATCTTGCCTGCCGGAATGTCCGCCGCCACGTGAAAGGCGAGGGCGTAGTCGGGCTTTGGAAAGCGCTCGTAAAGGCCGTCTTCGAGCATCGCCTTGGCGCCGTCAATGCGCTCCTCCGCAGGCTGACCAATTAACACCAGCGTGCCGCTCCATTCATCCTTGCGCGCCGCAAGCTGACGAGCGGCGCCGACGAGCGACGTGATGTGAACGTCATGGCCGCAGGCGTGCATAACGGGCTTCACTTCGCCGTCGATATCTTCCTGCATGACCTTTGACGCGTAAGGAAGGCCGGACTTTTCCTCCACCGGCAGGCCATCCATGTCGGCGCGCAGCATTACGGTCGGCCCGTCGCCGTTCTTTAGCACCGCGACGACCCCCGTCTGGCCGACCTTTTCGGTCACCTCATAGCCGAGGGCGCGAAGTTCCTCGGCGAGCCGGGCGGCGGTCTTGAATTCCCGGAAGGAGAGCTCCGGATTGGCGTGGAAATGTTTGAAGAGCGCCTCGAGGTTCGCCTTGTAGTCGGCTTCGACTTCGGGGCTGACCTTGACCTCTATCTGCGGCGCGGGCGCCGCCAAGGCGGCGACGGGCGTCGCCTCGGGCGCGGCGTTCTCCGCCGCGGCGCTGGGCGATGCGATTTTGTCCGCGTCTGGTATCGCCCCAGGCTCGGCTTTGGCCGCTGGTTCAGAACCTGTTTCGGCTTCTTCGGCTTCTTCGGGTCCGCTTCGATCGGCTGCTGCTCGCGCCTTGCCGACGGCGGCCTTCACCTGATCGACGACGGCGCCGGTGAATTCGCCGGCCTTTTCAGCGGATTTCTTGGCGGCCTCGACGGCGATGTCCGCGAGCGGGCGCTCTGGTTCGTCAGGCGATGCGGTCTCGCCCGATTCCTCCGCCGGGGCCTCGGTAGCGGCCGGCTCTTCGCTTCCGGCTGGCGCCTGCGCGGCCGCCTGGGCGGCGGCGAAAACAAGAGCGATGGCGGTGAGAGCTGCGGCTCTGCGCATGCGGCGATCTCCTGTGACTATTTGCGCGAACGCTGTCCCATTAACCCTATTTGCCGCGCATCGCCCATGACAATGCCGCAAATGCGGCGATTTCAGGTCAGGCGCCGACTAATTGCAGGATCGTCACCGCCGTATCGCCGTAGCGACGCGCGTCTCGCGTCGCATAGCCCGCCACCGCCGCAGTCGGTTCGGCCGCTCCCTGTTCAACGATGATGGTCGCGCCCGGCCGCAGCCAGCCGCCGTCGCGTAGAACGCCGAGCGCCTCATCGGCGAGGCCTGCGCCATAGGGCGGGTCAAGAAAAGCGAGGTCGAACGCCGGCCCGACGCCCGCCGGCTTGTCGCCGAGCGAGGTCCCGGAACGCCGATGGACACGCGTGCGGCCGAAGAGCCCGAGCGCGTCGATATTGTCGCGAATCGCGCCGCGCGCGCCGGCGTCCGTATCCACGAAGAGACAAAACGCAGCGCCGCGGGAGAGCGCCTCCAGCCCCAGCGCGCCGGAGCCGGCGAAGAGGTCTATGACGCGCGCGCCGTCGAACGACACATCCTCCCTATGGCCAAGGATGTTGAACACGGCTTCGCGCGTGCGATCCGTCGTCGGTCGGGAGAGAGTTCCCTTCGGCGCGACAATCCTGCGGCCTGAAAACTCACCCCCTATAATCCGCATTCGGTCGAATTGCCCCCTTTGGCCTTTCTCGGACGCCGACGATCCAGCCTTCCTCGTTGAGGATGGCTGCCTCCTCGACGGGGCGCAAGCCTTCGGGTCGCGTGAGCATCGCGCGAAGCGCGCCCCTCGCGTCCGCCGTTCGAAATGCGTTGACGACGGCGCGGACCTGCGCGCGGTCCTTTACGTCGTCAGGGAAGGGGGACAGGTCGAAAAGGGACGGATATATTTCCGCAAGGACGATGGGCGCGGACAGGTCCCTGTCGAAGTCCGTTTCGAATGGCCACACGGCTAGCTTGGGCCCCAGTTCCGGATCGCGGCGCATCGCTTCCAGCCGGGCGATCCCCAGCATCGCCTGGGAGCCTACGCAGCCGGCGCCCGCGAGCTTCCAGACAGGTTGCGCTGAGCGGGCGATCGCTTCGGCCCGGCGTCGCTCCGCAATCGGGTGATAGCGATAGCGTGTCTTTTTACGCGTGAGGTTCGAATACTCCGTTTTCGTACCGTTCCCCCAGAAGGGCCCGACGCCGCCGTCGAACTCCGCGTTCGCTTCATTAGCGACGGCGAACCTGTTCGATCGGTTGTCGTCGGCGTCATCAACTACCTCGAACAGCCAGGACCATAGCGCGCGCCAGTCGCCGTCCCCGGCCAGCGCATTGGCCGCGCCTGCAGGGTAGCCGAAAGGAAAGTCGAATCCCGCGAGGATGCGGTCTCCCGCCGCCAGGGCCTCCAAAAACCGATCGCGAAGATCAGTCGCCGCTTTCGCGCGCGTCGCCGGATTGACAGGCTCGACGCGTCGGCGATCGGCGTGCGCCTCGGCGATCCAGATCGAGTTTGGTCCCGTCGTCGGCGAATTCGCAGCGGACCAGTCGACGGCGATGTAGCGATCGAAGAGCCTCACCCTTTCTCCGGGCTGGCGTCTTCCGGATCGGCGTCGGTCTCGCTATCATCTGTATCAGGATTGACGGCGTGGCTCTCAAGCGCATGGAGCCGCCGGGCCTCTTCGGCCTCTGCGGTCTCCCGTTCGCGCTTCGGCCGGCCATGTTTTGCGCGGTTCTCCTCCGCCTTGGATTCTTTCGCCGCCTTCGCTTTGGCCTTGCGGAACTTATTCAGATTGACGACGTCCCCCATCGCTCCGTCTCCTCAACTGTCCTTATGGACCAATCCTCCTCTAAAGGGTTGAACCATCCGTCAGGAACCCGCAAGCCCGAAGCGGGCCGCGACCTTGTCCCCCAACTGATCGCGCAGTTGTTTGGCGGGGATCTCCTCGAATTGGTCTTTTTTGAGGCGGCCGAGCTGGAACGGTCCGTAGGCGGTGCGGATGAGGCGGTTCACCTGCAGGCCGAGATGCCGGCAGACAGCGCGCACTTCGCGGTTCTTGCCCTCATTGATGGACATCGTCAGCCATACATTGCCGCCCTGAACCTGGTCCAACTCCGCGCGGATCGGCCGATAGGCGATCCCGTCGATTTCGATTCCCTCTTTCAGGCCATCGAGGTCCCTTTGGGTGACGCGGCCGTGGGCGCGCACGCGGTACCGCCGCGTCCACCCGGTGGCGGGGAGCTCCATGTGCCGGGCGAGTTCGCCGTCATTCGTGAGCAGCAACAGCCCTTCGGTCGTTAGATCGAGGCGCCCAACG
The DNA here is from genome assembly GCA_028284065.1 of Parvularculaceae bacterium. Taxonomy (GTDB): domain Bacteria; phylum Pseudomonadota; class Alphaproteobacteria; order Caulobacterales; family Parvularculaceae; genus MED-G105. The sequence continues at coordinate 513,675 of JANQSJ010000011.1, read as the reverse complement.
GAGATCACCCTTGGCAGGCGGCCTTCCAGGGCGTCAAAAACAGTCCTGCGCCCTTGCGGGTCTCTGTGCGTCGTCACGAGGCCGTCGGGTTTGTGGTAACGCCACAGACGGGTCGGCTGTCGCGCTCCGACGCGCCGACCGTCGACCTTAACCTCCATGTCAGGCGTCACCTTGAAGGCGGGCGTCGACAGGATTTCACCATCCACGGTCACAATGCCCTGTTCGATGAGGCGCTCCGCTTCGCGTCGCGACGCGACGCCCGCCCGGGCGAGATACTTGGCGATGCGCTCGCCCTGAACGGCGTCGCCGCGATCGTCCGCGTCGATGGTGTCATCGCCTGTCTTCATCGTGATATGGGCAGCCTTCTATCGGGGAGTGCGCCCGCTTATAGCCTTAATATATCCGGTAGCGGCCGCGCCGACCGAATACGCAAGAAAGGAAACGCGCTATGCGAGGGCCTTATTATGTTGTCGGGCTTGTCGCCGCAATTGCGGCGGCCCTTCCAGCCGCCGCCGGGGAAGCCGACGTGCTGGCGGCGGAGGCCAAAGAGACTACGCCTGGGGTCTGGCGGTTCACGGCGACGGTGCGACACGCAGATGAAGGCTGGGACCATTATGCGAACCGTTGGGAGGTGCTGGGGCCGGACCGAACGATCCTGGCGACCCGCGTGCTTGCGCATCCGCATGTGGACGAACAGCCTTTCACGAGATCCCTGAGCGGCGTCAAGATCGCCAAGGAACTCAAGTCGGTCACCATTCGCGCCCATGATTCCGTGCACGGCTATGGCGGCGCGGAGGTGACGGTCGCCCTCAAGTGAGCGATGAGGCAACCGACGCGCGCCTGATGGGCCGCGCGCTGGACGCGGCGCGCGCTGCGGCTGCGGCCGGCGAGGTTCCGGTTGGAGCGGTCGTTGCGACGTCCGAAGGCGAAATCCTCGCCGAGGCCGGCAATGCGCCGATCGCCATGTCCGATCCGACGGCGCACGCGGAAATTCGAGCGTTGCGCGAGGCGGCGGGTAAGGTTGGCAACTATCGCCTGCCGGGCGCGCATCTCTTTGTCACTTTAGAACCGTGCGCGATGTGCGCCGGGGCGATATCGCTAGCGCGAATTGGTCGTCTCGTGGTCGCCGCGTCAGACCCCAAGGGCGGCGCGGTCTGGCATGGGCCCCGCTTCTTCGAGCAGCGGACATGCCATTGGCGGCCGGAAGTGGTTCAGGGACCGTATGCCGAAGAGGCCGGCGATCTGTTGAAGGCGTTTTTCGCCTCGCGCCGTAAGGTGCGCTGACCGCGAGCGAGGATGAGATGTCGACGTTGCCGACCCACGAAGAAATCCTGAGCGCCATTGGCGACGCGCGCGGCAAGTGGGACGCTGGAAACAAGCCGCAGCCGGAGCCCATCGGTCCGGGAGAGGAATCCGTCTGGGACTTTCCGCGTCCGCCCGCAGTGGAAGAGGTCAGAAAGCGCATCGTCGTGGAATTCGCCGGCGAGGCGATCGCGGACACGACGCGCGCGCTGCGCATTGTCGAGACCGCCGGCGCGCCGGTCTACTACCTTCCGCCGGACGACGTCGCGACCGCGTATCTTGTGGGGACCGACAGTGTTTCCGTGTGCGAATGGAAGGGCGCCGCGGTCTACTATGACCTGGAAGTCGGCGGCCGCGTTTCGCCCGGAGCGGCGTTCGCCTATCCTGACCCGCTCGACGATCTGGGGCAGGGCTACGCTCGCATTGCCGGCTGTTTCGGGTTCTATGCGGCTCGCGTCGACCGCGCGACGATAGACGGCGAGCCCGTGTCGCCGCAGCCGGGCGGCCTTTACGCTGGCTGGGTGACAAAGGGCTTGAAAGGACCGATCAAGGGGGCGCCCGGCACTGGCCATTGGTAAGGCGCGCATTGTGAAACTAATTTGTATCAAGAGGAACAATGTGTGGCAATTATGGCATTGTCTTAGTTTGGATCGAAGCAAGTTAGTCCTAGGCGACTGTCTCCGCTGCGTTCCGATCTGGATTTGACGCGGGCCCGACAAGCGCCGGATTTGTCCATTTCTCTATCGTCGCCAAAAGCCTGTCCCTATCGATCGGTTTTGGAAGATGGTCGTCGAGCCCGTGCGACAGGAACCTTTCGCGATCGCCGCTCATCGCGTGGGCGGTCAGCGCAATGATCGGCGTCCTTGCGCCTTGCGCGTCGGCCTCCAGTTTTCGGATCGCCTTCGTCGCGTCAAGGCCGTCCATTACTGGCATCGAGACATCCATCAGTATAATGTCGAACGGAAGCGCTTCGAAGCGTTCCACTGCGACGGCGCCGTTCTCGGCGAATTCTATCTCTATTGTCGGCTGCTTCAGCATGCTCTTGATGACAAGGCGATTGACCTGATTGTCTTCCGCGATGAGGACGCGTGTCCGGCGAAACGTCGCCGCGGCGCGCGCGCCGCCCGCCGATAGATCATCTTCAAACCGATTAGGCGTCGTTCTTTCCAGGTCTTCGATCGAAGCGCGCGCGAGACGAAGATTGACCGTGAACGTTGCGCCGGCGCCTTCTTCGGATTGAACCGAGATCGATCCGCCCATGGTTTCCACGAGCCTCTTCGTGATCGCCAGCCCGAGACCGGTGCCGCCATATTTGCGCGTCGTCGATGTTTCGGCCTGCGCGAATTCGTCGAAGATTTTGTCCACTTTTTTCCGACTAATGCCGATGCCGGTGTCCTTGATCACGAAAGCGATGTCGATCTCGTCTGAACAGGCGTTTGTCCCGCAAGCATCTTTCCTCGTGTTTGCGGCGGGGCCTGCTTCAATCGTCACAGCGCCAACATGCGTGAATTTCACGGCGTTTCCGACAAGGTTTGTAAGGATTTGGCGCAGGCGTCCGGCGTCGCAGATGACGACTTCAGGCAGTTTGTCCGATACCGTCAGCGTCAGGTCGACCCCTTTGGCGCGGGCCGTCTCGCGAAACAGGATGGCGACATCCTTCAATGCGTCGCCGAGCCGCAATGGCCTTGGGTCGAGGGATACTCTTCCCGCCTCGATTTTCGAAAAATCCAGTATGTCGTTTAGGATAGTGACGAGCGCGGCGCCGGAGTTCTTGATGGTCCGGACATATTCAGACTGCTGTCCGTCGAGCTCTGTGTCCGCCAGCACCGACGCCATTCCAAGAACGCCGTTCATGGGCGTTCTTATTTCGTGGCTCATATTTGCAAGAAATTCAGATTTCGCGTGATTTGCCGCCTCTGCGCTCTTTTGGGCGCTGGAGACCGCCACCGTGGCGCGGGTCATTTCCGAGACGTAGATCCAGGCGCACGAGAGGATTCCGATGAGCAGAACGCAGAACCCTCTCGCGAACTGAAGCGAGTAGTTCTGTTCGAGAATTTCACCGGCCCCTGCATAGTGGGTCTGGTATCCGGCGACGATAATCACCAGCGCAGATAAGCCAAAACCGATGCTGACGCGCCACCCGAGCGAAAACGCGGCAGTGACGACGCAAAGCGCCAGTAGGGGCGTCGCTTCGATAAAGAGGCCGTATGCGAAGATGTAATAACCGAGATACGCAATGGCGAGGGCGTAAAGCGCAGTCATTATCGGCCTGCCGAATCGCGTGTGGGGCAGCACCGGCGGAAGCGCGACAAACGCCGCCACGAACAGAAGTTTGCTCACTACCTGGAAAATGAAAATCGGCGTCGGCTCGATGTCCTGAAACGAGTCAGCCACCGTCGCGGAGGTTGAAATCGCGCCAATCAGGCACACCGCCGAGCCGATCCTCAGCCGCGCCACGCGGATCGGCGACCAGTCCGGATTCGCCGGCCAATAGACCCGTTTAAGAAACTCAAACATCGTCCGCCGCCGCGCCAACCAGTGACTGGCGTTGCATAGGCGAAATTCGTGAGCGATCCCTTAGCAATAGGAGGCGGTGAGATCGGCGCCTCGGAATTGCTGCGCTGCAGCAAGGTGGCGTTCGAGCCCCACGCCAAGCAATAAGGGACTTGAGAAGGGGACGCCCAGTCGCTTCGGCCGCTAGATCTTGCGCCGGCGCAAGAGAGGCTGCGATCGGACCTTCCCTGATTGGGCGGCCGCCCTAATATGCGCCGCGACAAGAGGAGCCCTCCATGGAATTTGAATACTCCGACCGCTGCAAGGACTACATGAAGCGCGTTAGCGACTTCATGGACGCGCATATTGTTGAAGGTCAGGAAGTCTATGAGCGTCAGCACGCGGAGTTCGGACCGGAAGGCCGCTGGAAAATCCCGCCGGTCATTGATGACCTAAAGGCGAAGGCGAAGGCGGAAGGGCTGTGGAACATGTTCCACCCCGACGAACGCTTCGGGCCGGGGCTCTCGAACGCCGACTACGCGCCGATCGCCGAACTCACGGGCCGCATCCATATCGCGCCGGAAGTATTCAACTGCGCCGCGCCCGACACCGGCAATATGGAAGTCCTGATGAAATACGGCTCGCCGGAGCAGCAGGAGAAATGGCTTAAGCCGCTTCTGGACGGCGAGATCCGCTCCGCGTTCCTGATGACGGAGCCGGCGGTCGCGTCTTCCGACGCCACCAATATCGAAACCGACATCACGCGCGACGGAGACGACTACGTCTTTAACGGCGTTAAGTGGTGGTCTTCAGGCGCCGGCGATCCGCGCTGCAAGATATTCATCGTTATGGGCAAGACGGACAAGACCGCCGATCGCCACCAGCAGCAGTCGCAGATCCTCGTGCCCGCGGACGCCGAAGGCGTTGAAATTCTCCGCCATCTGCCCGTTTTCGGATATGACGACGCGCCGCACGGGCACATGGAGGTGCGGCTTAATAATGTCCGCGTGCCGAAGGAAAACCTCATCCTGGGGGAGGGGCGCGGCTTTGAGATTGCGCAAGGACGCCTTGGGCCAGGCCGCATCCACCACTGCATGCGGACGATCGGCGCGGCGGAGGTCGCGCTTGAAAAGATGGTGAAGCGGCTCCTGACCCGCGAAGCCTTCGGCAAGCCTATCTTCAAGCACTCGATCTGGGAGCAGCGGGTCGCCGAAGCGCGCATCGACATTGAAATGGCGCGGCTTCTGACCCTTAAAGCCGCGTGGATGATGGACACCGTCGGCAACAAGGTCGCGCAGGGCGAGATCGCGATGATCAAGGTCGCCGCGCCGCGCGTCGCCTTGAAGGTCATTGACGATGCGATCCAGGCGCATGGCGGCGGCGGCGTTACGTCCGACTTCGGCCTTGCGCGCGCTTACGCCTCGCTACGTACGCTCCGGCTCGCCGACGGCCCGGACGAGGTGCACTGCCGGGCGATCGCGCGCATGGAATTCAAGAAGCACTCGAACGTGGCGTAAGGCGCGTTTGCTCATGAACGCCCGTCCAGCCGACGGGCGCGCTCGAGGAAGAAATGCAGTTTGCGGTCTTTCGCGCGCTCGCCGCTATTGGCGCGTACTTGTTCATGAGTTTTCCGACCGTCCTGCGAATCGTTTGGTTGCCGGCGGCGGTGGCGCTCGTGGCGAATATTTTGGCGGTCCCATTCGGCCTGGACGCCGCTATTGTCGCAGCCGGCGCGTCGACGGCCGATCCTTCGGTCGCCGCGGACCGAAGCGCAGCCTCAGCGCTGCTGGTTACGGCGCTCAACGCCGTCGCAGGGCTCGCCTATCTTATGATGGTCGTCGGCGTCATGAGGCACCTTGTTCGCGGCGACGCCCCAAAGGGACCTTTTTATCTTTTCGTCGGTGTTGACGATATCCGCGTCATCGCCACGTTTATTGTCGCAATACTCGTGATTGGCGTCGTCTATGTCGGCGGCGTCTTAGTGGCCGCGATCGCAACAGCTGCGATAGGGTTCGTCGCCGCCGCGCTTGGCGTTGGGGACGCAGCCCTTTTTGTCCTGTTGCCGGTGGCGTTGCTTGCGGTGTTCGGCGTCGTCTTATGGGCGTCGGCGCGCGTTTACGTCGCAGCGCCAGCTGCGGTCGCAGAGCGCGGCATCGGCGTCGGGTCGTCCTGGCGATTGACGAAGGGCGCGGTCTTTCCATTGTCCGCATACCTCTTGATCACAGGCGTTGCGTCCTTTGCGTTGGTTCTGGGCGCGCAGATCATCGCGGTCCCCGAGCTTTTGGGTTTCATCCGCGGCGTTGCGGCGGCGCTTCCGGATGAATCTGCGGTCTTGGAAGCGCAGTCGAAGTTGGCGCAAAGCGTGCGCCCGCGATGGGATGCGGCGAACCCGCAGAATTATCCCTTCTTCGCCTCAATCTATGTCGCGAATGTCATCTCGGCGCTGACTGCGGCCGTGCCCGCCAGCGTCGCGTATAAACTGCTCGTCAGCGCGCAAGATCGGCAGACAGCCGACGTGTGACCCATACAGGACTTCCAGAACGCTCAATATTGTTAAGGCTTTGCGGCTGGCTTATCGCGTCGCTGTTCGGCGCCGCGTTCCCGGTTCTCGCGGCGAGCGCGCTTCGTACCGCAACGCGGAATGTGGAATTCCGGATCGTGACGGATGCGGGCTTCGACGTATTTCAAGTGTCAGTTGCGCCCGTCCTGGCCGGCCTTCTCGCCTGCGCGGCGCTCTGGGAGGCGATGGGCCGAAGTCCCGGCGTTATCGGTTACTCCGCGGCGGCCGCCGCCATCGCTTTCGCTTTTCTCGAGACGTTTTTCTTGATGGCTTACGGCGCTCAGCCGTCACTCGCCATTGATCTTTTCGAGGGCTTGCTGCTCGCATCCTTCGCAGCGGGCGGCGCAGCGTTCGCCCTGTCGCGCCGCATAGCGCGCTCCTTCGCCTGACCTAAGGAAAAAAAGATGTTGACCCCTGTTCTCGCTCTTGTCGTTTGGACACTGATTGTCTGGATTTGGATGTACGCCCTGCGCCTGCCCGCCATGCAGGCGGCTAAAATAGATCCGCAGGAAGCGTTGCATCCCGGTTCGCTTTCCGGCCTGCCGACCTCGGCCCGCGTTGTGGCGGACAACTATAATCACCTGCACGAAGCGCCGACGCTCTTCTATGCGCTGGCGCTCTATTCTCATCTTGCGGGAACGGGAGACGGATTGAACATTGCCCTTGCCTGGGGATATGTCGCCCTGCGGGTCGTACATTCGCTGGTTCAGATCATCATCCGTAATGTGACGATGAGGTTTGCGGTATTCGCATCGTCTACGATCGTGTTGATCGTTCTCGCTGTCCGCAACGTCTTTGCGGCCACATGACATGACGATAATCTCGCAAGCTTACGTTCGGACGATGGCCAGCTATAATCGCTGGCAAAACGAGAGCCTGTTCTCCGCAGCCGACGCGCTTCCGGACGACGCGCGCCGCGCGGACCGCGGCGCGTTCTTTCGGTCGATTCACGAGACGCTCGCGCATATTCTGTGGGGGGACGAGGTTTGGCTCTCCCGGTTTGGCGCGTGTGCGGCGCCGGATGGCGGGATTTCAGAATCGACGTTGCGCTTTCCCGATTGGGCCGAATTGCGCGCCGCCCGCGCAGCGACGGATGACCTCATCGAGCGGTGGAGCAGGCGCATTTCGGAGCAGGACTTGGTCGGCGATATGTCGTGGTTCTCTGGCGCGATGGGGCGGGAGCTGACCCGGCCATTGGGTCTCCTGATCGTCCATATGTTCAATCACCAGACCCATCACCGCGGCCAGGTTCATGCAATGCTGACCGCGGCGGGGGCGAAACCGGCCGATACGGATTTGCCTTTCATGCCCGGCCTCGACGGTTAGCCGCGAGAGAAATGCGGCTGCGCGTCAGGTCTTGGCTAGCCACTTGAACATCACGTGCGCGTCCACAAGGCCGAGATCCTTGTGGCGGAACGCCTTCGGGACAGTGCCGACGATGTCGAAGCCGGCCTTCTCCCACGCCCGCACCCCCGCCTCATTCGTGGCGACGACAAGATTGAAGCGTATGCCCAAAAAGCCGCAAGCGTGCGCCGTCCTCTCCGAGTGAGCGCACATGGCGCCCGCAACGCCCTGACCGCGCGCGCTTTCGGCCACGACGAAGCCGCAATTGCAGATATGGTCGCCAAGTCCGCCTTGATCGGTTCGCAGATAGTATGTCCCGAGAATGCCGCCTTCCCGCGCATGCGCGTCCGCTTCCGCGACGAAGACGGCGTGCCCCCGCGCCAGCCAATAGGCGCGCGCGTCCGCTTCGCTCATGTCGACAGGGCAGGGGTAGCTGTCGCCCGCTTCGAACGCTGGCTTCAGAATCGCCCAGATCGCCGGCCAGTCGACGTCTTCCGCAGGCCTTACGGCAAAGGGGAGCGGGCCGTCCTTCGGCTTCGGTGGATTTGAAGAGAAGTCCGACATGCGCGTCCGTCCGTCGAGCGAGATGGCCGTCAAACTGGCCTGCGCCTGGAACCGACGAAAATCAGCGCCGGCTTTGCGGGCGGGGCGCGATCGTTCTACTTAACGGGCGCGCGCTAAACATGCCCACACTTAACAGGCGGATGGGCGCGAACGAAACAAGGAGGCGAAAATGGTCGAACGGCTCAACGCGGCGGAGCGCGAGGCGTTTTTCGCTCGCGATCACGGCTGGAGTCTCGTGGACGGGCGTGACGCCATTCAGAAATCTTTTAAGTTCAACGACTTCAATGAAGCATGGGGGTTTATGGCGCGCGTCGCGCTGGCGGCCGAAAAAGCCGACCACCATCCGGAGTGGTTCAATGTCTATAGTCGCGTGGAGATCACGTTGACGACCCACGACGCGGACGGATTGTCGGCGCGCGACGTTGACCTCGCCAGGCAAATCGACGCGCTCGGTTAGGGCCGCGGAGGCCAACCCGAAGGCAACAGGCATCAGGGAACATGTAATGGCGAAAATTGCGCTGGTGGACGACGACGAGAACATTTTGACGTCGGTGTCGATGGCCTTCGAAGCGGAGGGCTATGACGTCAAGACCTATTCGGACGGCGCGAGCGCGCTTGAGGCGGTCACCGCCGCGCCGCCTGACCTTATCGTCTCCGACATCAAAATGCCGACAATGGACGGCATGGAGCTCCTCCGCCGATTGCGGCAGACGTCCGATACGCCCTTGATCTTCTTGACGTCAAAGGACGAGGAGATTGACGAGGTTCTCGGCCTTACGCTCGGCGCGGACGATTATGTGAAGAAGCCTTTCTCTCAGCGTTTGCTGCTGGAGCGCGTAAAGGCGGTCCTGCGCCGTCGTCAGGCCGGGCCGGCGCCGACCCAGGAAGAGCAAAAGCAGATCGTCCGGCGCGGCAGCCTGACATTGGACCCCATGCGCCACTCCTGCGTCTGGAAGGACCAGGCTGTCACGCTGACCGTGACCGAGTTCCTCATCCTTGAGGCGCTCGCCCAGCGGCCGGGCTTCGTAAAGACCCGCGATGCGCTGATGGACGCGGCCTATGACGATCAGATCTATGTTGATGATCGAACGATCGACAGCCACATAAAGCGCATACGGAAGAAATTCCGGATGGTCGATTCCGAGTTTGACGCAATCGAAACGCTTTACGGCGTTGGTTACAAATACAAGGAAGATTGAGGCGCGACGCAGTGGGCGAGGCGACAGGCAGACGCGGGCGCAACCCGAGCCGATTCGTCGTATCGCGGCTGACCTTCACGATCGCCATCGCGAACCTTGTCGGCCTTATGATCCTGCTGCTTGGATCATTCGCGGTCAGCGAATACCGCGAGAGCCTGATTGTCGCCAAGCTCGAAGGCGTGCGCGCCCAGGCGCAGATTGTCGCCGATGTCCTGGCGCAGGTCGCGATCGACCCCGATGAATGCATCATCGTGGAGCAGCCGGTCCGGCCAGGCCTCGGAATCGCGCCGACCGACCCTGTTCCGGTATGCGGCCGCAATCTCCGCCCTGGCGACGTTGAAAGCGTATTCAACCGGATCTGGGATAGTTTTGAAGGGCGTATACGGATTTATCGCGCGCCCGAAGACAGCTCCTCGGTGGTCGCGGACGCCAAGCCCTTGCTCCTTGATGATCTCGTCCTCCGCCAGGACCGCATAACGCTGAATGACCTTCCGCCGATCCGCGACGTGACCGCGGAAAGCGCGCAGTTCCGCTTGCTGGAGGCCGCGCGGCGGTTCTTGCGTCGCTTCATGACGGGGCGGTTTCGCCGCGCTGCGGCGGAGCGGACGATAGAGCAGGAACTCACAAACGCGATTAACTCCCCGGTGCAAGGCGACAATCGCGGTTGGTCTTGGGTGCGCCTCAACGAGAATGACGAACTCGTTGCGTCTGTGTCGATCCCGGTGCGGCGGGTTCATGCGGTCTACGGCGTCGTCACGTCTGAAATAGGCGGCATCGAAGAACTGGTCGGCAAATCCCGACTCGCCATTCTGCCCTTCTTCGGCCTCGCGATCGCCGCGGCGATCCTGTCATCGCTTCTCCTGACCGCCGCCATCGCCCAGCCGATCCGTCAGCTCGCCATCGCGGCGGACCAGGTGCGCGAGGGCATTTCCGCGGCGGGGCGCGCTCGCATCCCCGACTTCTCAAGCCGGCAGGACGAGATCGGCGAGCTGTCCGCGTCGCTGAAGGCCATGACGCAGGCGATTTATGATAGGATCGACGCGATCGAGAGTTTCGCCGCAGACGTCGCCCATGAACTAAAGAACCCGCTCACCTCTATCAGGAGCGCCACGGAAACGCTTGACATCGCCAAGACCGAAAATGCGCGCGAGAAGCTGATGGGCGTCATTAAAAAAGATGTCGCGCGCATGGACCGTTTGATTACGGATATTTCCAACGCATCGAGACTCGACGCTGAGCTCGCCCGTGAGGAGCGTGAGCCGGTGGAGCTGCGGAAACTCATTTCCGACATTGTCGATCTCTATGCGGCGACGCGCAAAGACGGAGAGCCGCAGGTGTCATTTACGTCGCCGCGGCGTGAAACGCATCTCATCGGCAATGCGGGCGCCCTCGGCCGCATATTTCGTAATCTGATTGATAATGCGAAGTCGTTCTCGCCGCCGGGCGGGATCGTGTCGGTTTCCCTGGCGCCGCCTGTCGATCGCGGCGGTCTCGCCCGCGTTACGGTGGACGACGACGGGCCGGGCGTGCCTGAAGAAGCGTTGGAGAGGATTTTCGACCGGTTTTACACGAAGCGGCCTGCGGGCGCCTCTTTCGGCGACAATTCCGGTCTTGGGCTCGCCATCGGCCAGCAGATCGCCGCCTCCCATGGCGGCGCGATCCGCGCGGAAAATCGGGTGGGCCCGAACGGCGACATTCTTGGGGCGCGGTTCGTGGTCGAATTGCCGGCGCGTCCGTGACGCGCGATGCGGTCCAGGTCCATGGCGTCGCGCTGGCGCTGGCGTTGGATGCCGACGGACCGCTCTTCGGAGTCCTCCTGCTTGGCCGGTCCGGCGCCGGCAAGAGCGCGCTTGCGCTGGAGGCGATTGAGGCGTGCCCCTGGCGGCGCACTCGGCTCGTCGCGGACGACAGGGTCGACCTGTTTGTTGAGGATGGCCGCCTGACGGCGCGGCCGCCGGCCCGGCTTGAGGGTCTGATCGAAGTGCGCGGGGTTGGACCGGTCCGCGTCGCGACCGCGCAATTCGCGCCCATTCGGCTGGCCGCGTCGCTAGATGGCCCTTTCGAGCGGACGCCTGAGCGGGCCGCCTACGCCCCGGGAAACCTTGCCGCCGCGCCCAGGTCGCCGCCGACGCTCCTGCCGTTTGATGTCGCCCGACCGCCCGCCGCTGCGCGATTGCGGCAGGCCGCCCGGTCGATTTTAGTGGACAAATAATCGACGCGCCGCACCATGTGCGTCGGAAGCCCCTGATAATGGGGCGCAAACCGGCTGCGCGGACGGCGCGGCGGAGGGTCGAAAGAGACTGGGCCATGATCGGACTCGTCATCGTTTCCCACGGCCGGCTCGCGGACGAGTTCGTTGCGGCGGCCGAGCATGTGGTCGGCCCTCAGGAGCACGTCATCGCCGTTTCGATCGGGGCGGACGACGACATGGAGCGCCGCCGGACGGATATCCTCGAGGCTGCGCAGAAGGTCGATCAGGGCGATGGCGTCATTATATTCACGGACATGTTTGGCGGCACGCCATCCAATCTTGCGATATCGGTGATGGAAGAGGCGGACGTAGAGGTGATCGCGGGCGTCAATCTGCCGATGCTCATCAAGGTTTCGTCTATACGCGCCGAGAAATCGCTCGCCGACACCGTCGCTGCGGCCTACGAGGCGGGGCGAAAATATATCAATGTCGCATCTTGGGTGCTCTCCGGCGAGGGCGACGGGGAGTGACGGCGAGGCCTGGCGGCGGCGACGAAGGTGAGGCGCCGGCGGTCCGCCGCGTCGTTATTCAAAACCGACGCGGGCTCCATGCGCGGGCTTCAGCCAAATTCGCCGCCGTCGCGGGGACCTTCAACGCGCGTGTGCGGGTGCGCCGCGAAGACATGGATGTAGGGGCGCTCTCCATCATGGGGCTCTTGATGCTCGGCGCTGGACGCGGCGCGGAAATCGAGCTGGCTGCGGACGGGCCGCAGGCCGCCGCTGCGCTTGACGCGTTGGTTGACCTTATCGAAGACCGCTTCGGTGAAGGCGAGTAGCGAGTTCAGGCTCGGCGCCGCGCCGCGCGTCGCCGCGTCGCCTTTGCTCTACCGCGATGTGAGATTTTCGCTATAAGCCCAATATGGTCGGGGGATTCCAGCATAGATTGATGCGCGCGGTGCTAGCCGTCGCGCTCGCCGGCCAACTTATTGCGCCGGGCGCGTTCGCATCGCTCTCCGGACCTGGCGGCGACGCGATTCCGCTCATTTGCGCGCCCTCCGGGCATTTGAGCGACAACGCCGAAGCGGCCGTCCGCTCGCTCCTTGGCCTTATCGACCAGGACGACAACGCGCCGCCCGTGCTTGGCGTCGGCCATTGCGACCACTGCGTCCTCGGCGGCGCAGTTATCGCGCCCTCAAACGTCGAGCTGACCCGCCCGATACGCTCGTTTCGCCTTGGGGATGCGCCAAAGCCGACATGGCGGACCTCCGTCGGCGCGACGGGGCCGCCGCTCGGCGGCCGCGCGCCACCGTTCTTTCACTGACCTCAAACCTTGCGGCCGCGGCGTTCGCCCGGACCGCAATCCATTTTTGTCAGTTGAAAGAATGATCTCATGCAACGAAGTTTTTGCCTGGCCGGCGCGGCCAGCGCCTCGCTTTGCGCGGCGGCGCATGCACAACCATCTTCCTCGTCCCAAGACGCCCCGCCCCAAAACGCCTCATCCCAAAGCGCTGAGACCTGGCGCGGCGACGTTATTGTCGTCGAAGGCCGCCGCATTGCGCCCTATGGCGCCGAGGACGCGGCGGTCGCCCGGATTCCCGTTCCGCTGGACGAGATCCCTCAGTCCATTCAGGTGTTGACGCCGACGCTTCTACGCGAGCAGGAGCTGAACACTCTATCCGACGCCCTTGTGAACGTCTCCGGCGTCGTTCCTTCGCAACCGTCGGAAATCGTTCTCGCCAACCCGATCGTGCGTGGCTTCGAGGCGGAAATATATGTCGACGGGCTGATAGGGTACGGCGATACGGCTGTGCTTGATCCGGCCAGTCTTGTGGGCGTCGAACGCATCGAGGTGGCGAAAGGGCCGACGTCGACGCTTTACGGCGGCGGCACGGGCGCGCCGGTGGGCGGCCTCATCAACATCGTGACGAAGACGCCCGGCGACGAAGCCTTTGCGCGGGTCGGCCTGCGCGCGGGCAGCTTCGCGACAGTCGCGCCCAACGTCGACATCAACATACCGCTTGGCGATAAGGCGGGATTCCGGCTGCCTGCGGAGTATTTCCGATCCGACGACTTCATCGACGAGGTCGAGATCGAGCGGATCACCCTTAATCCTTCTTTCGGCGTCGCGCTTGACGACCGTACGGACGCCCTTCTGCGCGTAGGCTACAATCGCGTCGAGCAGCTTGAATATGTCGGTCTGCCCGCGGCGGTCGCCAATCTGCCGGATGTCGATCCGTTTCAGTTCACCAGCGCGCCCGATGCGCCGGACACCGTTATCGAAAATCTCACTATCCACGGATCGCTCATCCACCGCTTCAACGAAAGTGTTTCGGCGACCGTTCAGGTCAGGCGATTCAGCAACAGCTTCGATGAGTTTTCCACTTCGCCGTTCTTCGCCTTTTTACCGCTGGAAGGAACGTCCGCCCTGCAGATTCGCGGACAGTTGCCGGCCGACGTCAGGGAATGGACGGCGGACGCGAGCGTGACAGCCAAGTTCTCGACCGGAGCGCTCGACCACACGCTTCTCGCGGGCGTCACCTATGACGACACCAATTACCAGGCGGCTTCAGGCTTTGACTTTTTTCAGTTGCTTGGGCCGTTTGATTATGTGACGCAGACGCCGGATTTGTTGTTCGGCGACATTCCTCCGCTGACAAATTTTCTTGAAAGCGACTACAAGACGCTCGCCGGCTATGTTCAGGACCATATCAGGATTGGCGATCGGATCAGCCTGATGGCGGGCGGACGCGTCAGCGGCTATGAACTTGTAGAAATCGAAGGCGGTCAGGGGACAGACGAGACGTTCACCCGCTTCGACCCGCGGATTGGCGCGACGCTCGAGGTGATTGACGGGTTATCGGTTTTCGCAGGCTGGTCTACGGGATCGCGCCTGTCGCTTTTCTTCGCCGGCGCCGATGGCGCGCCGCCCGAGCTTGAAACCTCCCGCTCTCTCGAAGGCGGCGTCAAGTTCGCGCTGAAGGATCTTGGCCTATCCGGAACCCTCGCCGGATTCGAGATCGTACGCGACAACGTGCCGACGCCGGACCCGACGACTTTCGTCACCTCGATCCAGACAGGCGAGCAACGCGCCCTCGGCGCTGAGATCGATCTCGTCTGGGAGCCGTCGCCCCAACTCTCGGTACTGATGACTGCAGCGTATACGGACTCCGAGGTGACGGAGGACACAGTCATCCCTGCAGGCGACAGCGTTCCGCGCGTGCCGGAGTATTCCGGTCGCCTTGCCGCGCGCTACCGTTTTGTCGGCGCGCTCGACGGTCTCGGCGTTGGCGCAGGCGTCACCTTCGCATCGGAGGCGGATATTACCCTGCCCAACAGCTTTGATTCCGACGCCTACGCCATATTCGACGTACAGGCGTCCTATCGCGTTGGCGATTATCGCATCGGCGTTACCGTGCAAAATCTCGCTGACGCGGACTATTTCACGCCATATCAGTACTTCAATCAGGCGGTGGTGCGGCCCGGCGCGCCGCGCTCCGCCTTCGTCACCCTGTCAGCAGAATTCTAGAGGATGAGATCAATGACCCACTCACGTAGAACCGTATTGCGCTCCGCCGTCGGGCTCGGCGCGCTCGCGCCGTTCATGGCGATCGGCGCGGCCATGGAGCGCGCGCACGCCGCTGATGCCGCGGCGAAGAGAGCGGGGCTGCCGCACTTCGGCGCAAGCGCTGAGGAGGCGTACGACATCGCCGCCAGGGCGCATGAAGACCTGATGGCCTATCCGGGCCTCAACATGCATGGTTCGGAAGAAGTTGCGATGGTCGTCTATCCGAACATGACGATGCTCGACCTGGTGGGGCCGCAATACTTCTTTGCCTCAATGATGGGCGCGAAGGTCAATCTTGTCAGCAAGGACCCGAACCTTCGCCCGATCATGGGAGATACGGGCTTTGCTATCGTCCCCACCCAGAGCATGGCGGACTGCCCCAAAGACCTTGACGTTCTGTTTCTTCCCGGCGGCACGCAAGGAATGATCGATTTCATGCTCGACGATGAGAGCGTCGACTTCATCGCCGATCGCGGCGCGCGCGCCAAGCACATCACGTCGGTCTGCACCGGCTCGATGATTCTCGGCCAGGCTGGTCTGTTGGAGGGCAAGCGGGCGACGAGCCATTGGACGGCGCGCCATCTGTTGACGGAATTCGGCGCTGTGCCGGTAAATGCCCGGGTCGTAAAGGACGGCAATGTGGTGACGGGCGCCGGCGTTTCGGCGGGGCTCGATTTCGCCCTTTCGCTCCTGGCGCAGATCCGCGGCGAGGCCTACGCCAAGGCGATTCAGTTGCAGGCGGAGTATGCGCCCGACCCGATATTCGACGCCGGCGCGCCGGAGACGATTGATCCGAAGCTTGGCGAGCCCATGCACGCCATGTTCGCCCCGGCGATCCTCGGCATCAAGGAGGCCGCCGCCAAGCGGCGAGGGTAGGCGGTAGGCCGCGAATACGATCAGGCGCGCGCGCCGGCCGAATGTCGGCGCCTTGCATCCGCGCGTCAGGACGTCGGCGTCTCCTTGACGGTGACGTTCTGGCCGTCGCGAAGGCGTTCCGCGCCGCGCACCACGATGCGTTCGCCGGCGCGCACCTCGCCGATGACTTCGATCAGGTCGCCTTCGGCCGCGCCGAGCGTGACAGGCACGCGCACAGCCGTGTCGTCGGCGTTGAGCTTGAACAGAAACGCGCCGTCAGACCGCAGAACAAGCGCATCGCGCGGCGCGGCGACGGCGCGGCGCGGGGCGGCGGAGGGCAACTGCACGCGCACGGGCGCGCCGATCGGCCAGTCGGTCTCGGCGAGGCTCACGCGGATTTCGAGGGTGCGCGTGACTTCGTCGCCCACCGGCACCACGGCGCGCACCCGCGCGGCCGTCTCTTCGGCGCGGTAGCGCACCGCGATCTCGTCGCCTGCGGCGACATTGGCCAGCATGTCAGCCGGCGCGCGGGCGCTGACCTCAAGGCGAGAGGTGTCGACGAAGCGCGCGATCGGCGCGCCAATGGTGGCGAATTCGCCGACTTCGATTTCCCGCGTCGCCACGCGGCCCGCAAACGGCGCCTTAATATCGGTGCGTTCAAGATCGACTTCGGCCCGCCGAACCGTGACGCGGCCGCGTTCCAGCGCGCCTAGCGCTTCGCCATAACTTGCGCGAACCTCGTCGAGAGTCGCCTCAGATTCGCCTGAGTCCTCGCCGAGGCCCTCATAGCGCGCCACGAGGCGTTCGAGATAATCCGCACGCGCCTTAAGACGCTTGACCTCCGCACGGGCGTCTCGCAGCGACAGCTCCGCGTCGGCGGGATCAAGCCGCGCTATTACCCCGCCCGCATCAATTTCATCGCCGATCTCGGCGACCCAAATGACTTTCCCCGTCGTCGCCGCTGCGACGACGCTGTCCGAGACGCTGACCGCCGAGCCGGGCGCTTCGGCGACGGGCGCGAGCATCCTCTCCACCGCCTCGGCGACGACGACCGGCGCAGGGGGCGGCCCGGCGGCCTCGTCCGGCTCCTCCGCAGCGAGCGCCGAGGGGCCGTCGCTCTGAAGAAAGGCAGCGACGCCGACGAACCCGGCTCCGGCGGCGGCGACCGCCGCGGCGGCGAAGAGCGCGCGACGGCGGCGGCCCGGCTTTGGCCTTGGCGATGCGCGATCAGCCATGAACTCACTCCTCCGGTCAGGCGGCGGCCGGTTGGCCTGCCGCGACGTGCGCGTCCCGTTCGCGGGCGACGCCGAGCTGCAACAGCGCCGGCAACAAAATCAGGGTAAAGAGGGTCGAGATCGCCATGCCGCCGACGATCACCGTGGCGAGGCCGCGATAGATCATGCTCCCGGCGCCAGGCGACAGGACCAGCGGCGCCATGCCCATGAGCGACGTCGTCGTCGACATGAAAATTGGACGAATGCGAAGCGTCAGCGCAGAGCGCACCGCTGCGCGGCGGTCAAGGCCGGCCCTTTCCGATGCGCGCGTTTGCGCGACAAGAAGGATGGCGTTGTTCACGACAAGGCCGAGAAGGATAATGAAGCCGATCATGCCGAGAAGATCGAGCGGGGTCGGGCTGACGAGGTTCATCAGGCGCAACGCCGCAACGCCGCCGACCGCCGCCATGGGCAATGCGATCACGACATAGGCGGCGTCGCGCATCGACTTGAAGAGCGCTGCGAGGATCAGGAACAAAATGGCGATCGCCAGCAGGAAATTGCCGCCGAGGTTGCGCACCGCGCGCTTCAGCGCATCGGCCTCGCCGGCGTAGGCGATGCTCGCGCCTTCCGGCAGCGCGGCGTAGATGTCCGCCTCCGCGCCCTCGCGGATCGCCGCGACGACTTCGCTCAACGGCATGCCGTCCGGCGGGTTGACGCCTAGGGAAATCGTGCGGCGCCCTTCCTGGCGGCGAATTTGCTGCGGACCGACGCTCCGCTCGATCGTCGCGACCTCTCCGAGCGAGACGACGGCGCCATTGGGCGTCGCAAGCGGTGTTCGCGAGAGATACTCCGGTTCCGTCCATTCCCGCGCTTGCAGGAAGACGTCGAGCCGGCCGCCTTCATGGAAGAATTCGCCGAGCCAGAGCCCGTCGCCGAGCGTCCTGACGGCGCGAGCGACGCTCGCCCGGTCGAGGCCGACTTCCGCGATGCGGCGATCGTTGGGGATGACGCGGATTTCAGGGCTTACCGTCTGCGGATCAGGGTTCGGCCAGACATCGGCGCCGGGAAGAGCGTCCTCAATTAGGTCGATGACGTCCGGCACAGCGTCGCCGAGCGCGTCGTAATCATCGGCCTGCAGATCAAGGCTTACGGACGCATCGCCGCCGAACTGACCGAACAGATCGCCCTGGCGGGCGAAGACGCGGGTGTCGGGGAAGCCGGAGAGGATCTCTTCGTTCACAATGCGCGACAACTCCTCGACGTCCGACTGATCCTTTGCGCGGACGCCGATATTGCCGCCCCAGGGGCCGGTATAGAGGTAGTAGTTCCGCAATGACGGTTCGCGCTCGCCGTCCATGAATGGCTGCAGCCGCTCGACGACGATTTCGGCGAATTCCTCCCGCACCATGTCGGCGCTCGCGCCTGAAGGGAACGAAATAAATCCGTCCACGGCGTCGCGCTTCACGGGCGGCAGGTAATTCAGTTGCGGCCACAGGGCGACGCCGAGCGCGATTGGCGCAGCCGTCAGACCGGCGATCCAGGCGAGGCGGGCGCGGGGGCTGTTCGTCAGCCCCAGGATGAGACCGGCGAGGCCCTCCGCGAAACCGGCTCGTCCGTCGCCTGCGGCTGCTTTTGCGCTCGCGCGCAGAAACGTCGCCGCGCCGACAGGCAGGGCCGTGACCGCGGCGACAAGGCTGAAGCAGACGGCGATGGCGATCGTCAGGGCGAGGTCCGCGAACAACTGGCCCTCGACGTCTTCGAAGAAGATGACCGGCAGGAAGACGGCGATCGTCGTCACTGTCGACGCGAAGAGCGCGCCGAAAACCTGGCCGACCGCTTCTTCGGCGGCTTTTTCGGGCTTCGCGCCGCCCTCCCGCAGGCGCACGAAGTTCTCAAGCACCACGATCGCCGCATCGAGCACCATGCCGGTCGCGAAAGCCATTCCGGCGAGGGAGATAATGTTTATTGTTCGCCCGGCGAGAGACAGCACGACGATCGTGGCCGTAAGCGAAATCGGGATCGCCGATGCGATCAGCAGCGTCGCGCGCGTGCGCCGCAGGAATAGCCACAGCGCGCCGACTGCGAGCAGGACCCCGATCGCGAGGTTCCCGGTGAGGAGGCCGATTGCGCGTTTGATGAAGACGGATGGATCGAAACTCTTGTGCACGGCGTAGCCGAGGTCGGCGAGGGGGCCGGCGTTCAACTCCTCAATCTTGACGGTTAGCGCATCAATCGCGGCGAGCGTGTTGGCGCCGGGCTCGCGAATAATGCGCATGCCAATCGCCGGATTTCCGTTCTGGAAGACGACGCCGCCCTGACTGTCGGGCGAGATGCTGGCGACGGCGATATCCCCGAGGCGCACCGGCGCGCCGTTGCGCCAAGCGAGCACCGTATTTTCAATTTCTCCGGCATCGAAACGACCTTCAAAGCGAAGCGTATAGTTGCGCCGCCCAACCTCGACCGAGCCGCCGGTGACATCGGTCGACTGATTAACCGTCGTCGCAATATCGTCGATCGAAATCCCGCGCTCCGCCGCCAGGAACGGATCGAAGGTTATTTTCAGAATCTCTTCGCCATAGTCGCCATTGACGTCGACGCCGCCGACGCCATCGATGGCCTCAAGCTCCGGGGCGAGCCGCTCATTGGCGAAACGCGCAAGGGCGAAGCCATCGCCTTCCGTTCCGGGCAGGCGCTGGAGGAAGAGAAAGATCAGCGTCTCGCCCGCATCGCCCCCGCCATTGGCCTGGATGCGCGGGCGGTCGGCGTCCGCGGGCAGGCCGCGCACGCGTTGAAGACGGCTAGAGATGTCGCCGAACGCCGCGGTCATGTCGGTGCCCAGGGCGAATTCCAGCCGGATGAACCCGCCGCCGACGTTAGACCAGGACTGCATAGAGGAGAGCCCGGGCGCGCCGCGAAGCTCCCTTTCGATGGGGTCGATGATCTCGGATTCTACTTCCCGCGGGCTGGCCGCGCGCCAGCCAGTCCAAACGCCGATGACCGGTCGCTCAATGCTTGGGAAAAGCTGCACCGGCAGGCGCGTGGCGGATGTCGCCGCAAAGAGCGCAATGACGGCGAGGATGACCGCGAGCGCGGCGGGGTTCTTCAGCGCCAGTCGCGTAAGTCCCATCGCTCGTCTCCCGTACGACGCCATATTGCGACATGTGTCGCATAACCGACGTAGACGACATATTCGTAAAGGAAACAAGAGCGGATCGCGGCTACTCGACGAAGCGTCCCGCCATTGCGGCGAACCGTGCGGCGGGGCGAAGTCGCGAATTTGAATGGATGTGGTGCGTTAACGCGCGGCGCGGCCGACGGGCGCTGCGCCTGCCGAACAAGGATGATCGCCCGCGACCGACAATGCGTCGTCGCCGCCGCTCGCCTGCGTTTGAATTTATTCGTCGCGGTCGTTCGACGCGGCGCGCGCCGCTGTCGCCAGTTCGGCTCTGAGGCGCGCAATTTCCGCTTCCTGGTCGGCGATCTTGGCGCGGGCGGCGGCGAGCGCGTCAGACTGTCCTGCGCCGGCGAGCGCCGCCCGAGCAGTCTCAAGCGCGCGTTGTGATGCTTCTGCGGCGCGCCCCGAGATATCAACCTCGTTCAGTTCGACCTCGATATCGGCGAGGGTTTCGAACGCGCTTTCGATCGACGAATGGATAACCTCTTCAATGTCTTCGCCGACGTCGCAGCAAAACTGCTCTTCGAATTGCTCGCGGATCCTGTCGGCGTGTTCCTCGGCGCGCGCCTGCGCGTCGCGGCGGCGCGCTTCGGCGAGGGCCCTCGCTTCTTCGGCCTCTTCCCAGGCGCGAGCGCGGGACTTTTCCGCGATGACGCGAGCAGCTTCGCGTTCGCGTGCGCGTTCCTCCCTGGCGCGGGCGCGCTCTTCGGCTGCGCGCCGGCGTTCTTCAGCTGCGATGCGTCGGGCCTCCTCCGCAGCCGAACTATCCCGCTCAATGGTCACGCGCCTTTGCGCCGATGCGGACTCGACGCGCGCCTGCGCGGCCTTCGTCTCCGCATTGCGCTTTGCTTTGGCGCTAGCCCGTCGCGCGCGGGCGTCGGCAAGCTCAGCCTCCATCTTCGCGAAAGCGCCGCGGGCGCGGACGTCGCCTGAGGCCGCATTATCCTGCGCGTCAGCTGCGTTGACAGCGTCCTGCAGCAGGCTGACTTCAAGGCGCGCCGCAATTTCCTTGCCCGCGGCGTCAAGCCACAAGGCGTCGCCTGCGGCCTTAGCGATCCCCGGCGTGCGATTGGCCGTCGAGAAGGCGAGGCGCACGGGCTTGCGCGCGCGCGCGGCTCGCGCCGTCCGGGAACCATCAAGAGCCGCCGCTTTCAGGCGTGGAGCGCTGGGCGCGCGCGTTCGCTTGGATCCCAGTTTCGCGGCTGCCGCGTCGGAAAGCGCCGCCATCGGATCGACTGGGCGGCCGTCGCGGTACACTTCGAAATGGAGGTGCGGGCCGGTGGACTGGCCTGTATTGCCGACCGCGGCGATGAGCTGCCCGGCCGCGACCTTGTCCCCCGTTTCTACGTCGATCCGGCTGAGGTGCGCGTATTTCGTGTAGACGCCTTCGCCATGGTCGATCTTGATCATCTTGCCGTATGCGGAGCGACCCTTTGCATCTGTCATCCTCACAATGCCGGCGCCGGATGCAACGACCGCGGTCCCTTTGCGCGCGACGATGTCGACGCCCTTGTGATATCCCGTCGTGAAGGGTCTTTCGGCGCCGAAGCCGAGGCTGATGCGGCCCTTGGCGGGGGCGATGAATTCGATGTCAGAAGTTTGCGGCGTGTCCCAGGCGCCCTGAGCCGTCTTGACCGCCGCGACGGGCTCAGGCTCAGGCGCGGCGGCGGGCGTCGGCGCAGGGCTCGGTTCGGGGGCCGGCGCTGCGACGACGTCTACCTCAGCGACCTTGGGCGACGCTAGCGAAGCCGGGCTCGGCAGGGTCAAAAGCTCCTGCAGGTCCGCAACGAAGGCGGGCCGGTTTTCGATGCTGGTCGGCGAGACTGCGAAGCCCGCCTGCGCAACGGCGCAAATGGCCATCGCGAGCGCCGCGCCCGCGGCCAGGCTGCGCGCCGCGATGGGCGCGGACTTGCGGTGCTTTTCATGCAGGATGGCGTCGAGACGCCGCCTCCGGCCGCGCCTGTCGACGGGGATGAAAGTCGGCGTCATCGCCGGGCGGCGCGCCGCTTTTTCCGCCGCGAAGCGAAGGCTGGCGATGAAGCACGAGGCGTAGGCCTTGCGGTCGACGCCGCGGCTCAGCACTTGTGCGTCCGCGGCTTCCTCCGCCGCCTGCTCCACATGCGCGGCGATCGCCTTGACGGCCGGGTTAAACCAGAAGAGCGCGCGCACGAGGGTCGTCGCGAAGAAGAGCTGGGTGTCGCGGCGGCGGATATGCGCCAATTCGTGCGCGCACATTATGACGACGTCATCCTGCGACACCCGCGTTTCAATATCGTGAGGTATAAGGACGGTCGGCCGCCAGACGCCGAACACGCAGACGCTGGAGACGCGCGGCGTGCGCCTCAGTCGCGGCGTCCCGCGCACGCCGATGCGCGCGCGCCATGCCTCGACGCCGGCGAGGATCTTGGGATCGCGGACCGGCCGGGCCGTCGACGCGACCCAGTGCAGGCCGACGCTCCGGCTGAGCCAGATCAACGCGGCGAGCAAAACGCCGTATCCGTAGAGTATTGCGGCGATGCTGAACGCCTGCGGCGAGGCCAGTAAATCGACGCCGGATCGCCATTCCGGGACTGCGAAGCGGCGCTCCGCTTTCGGCTCGCCTTCAGGGGAGCCGAGGGTCGCGACGATGCCGGGCGGGACTTCCTGCATTGCGGCCGAACCGGACCTGACTTCAAATGAAGTCGGCGCCGCGTCTTCATAGTCTTTGGCGACCGCACGCGTTGTCGCCGTCGCAAACGCAACGCGTTCCTCGGCGGCTTCGGTCGTTTCAATAAATATCGTATCCAGATCAACGGATGTTGTGGTTACAGTCGGGTCGTCGATCTCCTGCGGCGCGGCGCGCAGAGATACGCCGATGCCTGCAAGACCCGGCGCGAGCGCGGCCGGGGCGACGCTAAGGGTGAGCGCCCCGATCCAGATCGCCTGCGCTGTGCGGATGGATGCGCCTTCGCCGAGCGTGCGCGCGATCAACAAGACGATTGGCGCCCAGATGAGCGACGCGAGAAGACAAATAACGAGCGCCTGGACCTGGTGCTCGTCCATGAAGAGATCAAAAGACATTACTCGTCCTCCGCCCTCAGACGTTCTTCCAGCTCCGCAAGCTCGTCCTCCGATAGGAGCTTTGAATCCGCGAACATCACCGCCGAGGGGGCGGCGTCCAGCTCCAGCACGCGATCGGAGAAATCGCGGATCATGTCGCCGAGCAGCGCAATCTTGCCGACGCCGGCCGCATAAACATTGACGCCGCCAGCGGGTTTCTTGGTGAGGAGGCCTTTTTCGCACATCCGTTCAAGGACCGTGCGCATGGTCGAATAGGACCAGTTGAACTGCGGCGCCACCTCCTCGGTAATCTGCCGCGCGCTCAGATCGCGCCGCCGCCAGAGCAGCTTGAGAACCGCAAGCTCCGGCTTTGTCGGCTGCGTGGCGGGCTTCGCCGCGCCCTGGACGGATGAATCGTCGACCATGGACATCTTCTCCCTTGTGCGGCCCATCGGCCGCATTCCGCCACGGGGTTCGCTCGCGCGTCCCAGCGAACCTCATGCCTCATAGCGGGTTCCTGGGATTAGGTTCTATCGTGATGCGACAGATGTCGCAAGCCGCTTTGTCGTTATTCAGCCGGCCGGTTTAGCCTTCCGGCTAAAGGCCTCTCAAGAGCTGCTCTAACCGGTCGAGATCTTCGTCTCGCGAGAGGCGATGGTCGCCATCCTTGATGAGCGTAACTTCAACGTCCGTGCTGGCGAACGCCTCGGCGAAGCGGGGCGCGTGACGCCAAGGGACATCCGGGTCCGCCATGCCCTGGAGCAGTCTGACCGGTCCGTCAAAGGGAACTCCGTCCCGCAGGACAAGGTTGTTTCGCCCGTCCTCGATCAGCTTGCGGGTGATGATAGTCGGCGGCTCATCATAGGCGGAAGGCAGCGCCGCCTGGCCGTCTTCGTCGATCCTGCGGCGCATACCCTTTGGCATTGTCGGCAGCATAAGCTCCTCGGTGAAGTCCGGCGCCGGCGCGATGCCGACAAAGGCGTGAAGGCCGCCCGGCCGGGCCCGGGCGCACAGCGCCGCTATCCATGCGCCCATCGAGGAGCCCACATAGATCTGCGGACCTTGCGTCAGCGCATCGAGCGCGGCGAGGGCGTCGTCCCGCCATTCGGAAATGCAGCCCTTGACGAATTCGCCGTCGGACGCGCCATGCCCCGAGTAATCGAACCGAAGATAGGCGCGGCCCTCCCGCCCGGCCCAGTCGGCGAGGCGGCTCGCCTTCGAGCCAGTCATATCGGAGCGAAACCCGCCGAACCAGACAACGCCGGGCCCAGCGCCGTTGATCCGCTCATAGGCGATCCGGCCGTTCGGTCCTTCAACAAAACTTGGCGTCATTGTCCATTCTCCTGCCGTTGACCCGGGCGGTCTGGGAAAGGCGGCTCTTTCGGCGCCCGCCGGTCCCGGCTATCGCTGATGCGCAATGAAGGGCGATCCCGAAGATAAGTCGAGCGCGCTGCAAGGTGTGTGCGTGCTTCAGGTGATTCCTGCGCTCGACGCGGGCGGTGCGGAACGGACGACGGTTGAGATCGCGCGGGGCGTCGTTGCCGTCGGTGGCCGGTCGATCGTCGTATCGAATGGCGGCCGCCTCGAAAGCGAATTGGACGCGATAGGCGCGCCGCACGTTCGGATGCCTGTTCATTCGAAGAACCCGATTGAGATGGCGCTGAACGCCCGCCGGCTCTCTAACCTGATCAAGGCTGAACAGGTCGACATCGCGCATGCGCGGTCGCGAGCGCCTGCGTGGAGCGTCCTTGCCGCCGCCCGCGCGACGGGGGCGGCGATGGTCGGCACGCACCACGGGGCCTACAATTCGGCGACTCCGATCAAACGGTTCCTAAACTCCGGCATCGTGCGCGGGGATGCGGTCATCGCCAATTCGGAATTTACGGCGTCAAGGATTCGCGAAACCTATCCGTCAATCGCCCGCCGCGTCGTAGCGATCGCGAGGGGCGCCGACCTTGAACGCTTCGATGCGGGCTCCATCAGCGCCGCGCGGCGACACGCCGTCTTGTCGTCCTGGGGCCTTGCCGCAGGCGACGGCGCGGCCCCGCGGCGTTTCGCGCTTTTGCTTGCGGCGCGCCTGACCGACTGGAAGGGCCAGCGCATTGCGATCGACGCGCTGCGCCGGGCCAGGGAGAAAGGGCCGCCCGCAATCGCCGATCGCCTGTTCCTTGTGCTCGCAGGCGACCACCAGGGCCGCGCGCGATACATGGAGGAGTTGCAACTTGCCATCCGCGAAGCCGGGCTCGAAGAAATGGTTAAGTTAACGGGCCACTGCGAGGACATGCCGGCCGCCTACCTGGCGGCGGACGCCGCGCTCGCCCCATCGACGCGCGCCGAAGCGTTCGGCCGCGCCGCCGTAGAGGCCGCGGCGATGGGACGGATTGTCATCGGATCGGCGTGCGGCGGGCTGACAGAGACAATAGAAGACGGCCGCACCGGCTTTCTGACGCCGCCTGGAGACGCCGATGCGCTATGCGATGCGATCCTTAAGGTTGCGACGATGGACGATATCGCCCGCCGCGACATGGAGGCGGCGGCCGAAAAGCGGGCGAAAGCGCATTTTTCTGTGGAAAGCATGGTGAATGCGACGATTAACCTTTACCGGGACTTGCTGGCGAGCCGCTGATCGCGCGATAACTTATGACGGGCCGCCTTGGCGGCTTTCGTCGATCGGCATGTCGCTGCTGACCGACGTCTCGACGCGGCGTTCGACGCGCCATCGCAAGAAGCTTTCGGGGTTGCGGTCCAATTCGTGGCGGGCGGATTTGGCCGGAAGGGCCGGCGTAGGGGTCGGCAAAAGGGTCTAGTCGGGCGATGCGGGGGCATTCTTCGCTTCCGCCGGGGGTGATGCGCGGGACCGGCGCTCAAATGGTGGGACTGAATGTTTGGTCAGCGGAAAGAGCAGATTCTTGTAATCAAGGCCGACACGCTCGCGGGGTTCGTGGCGGCCGAGCCTTTGTTCGAAGCCATCCGCGAACGTTTTCCAAGGGCCGGCCTCTCCTTGCTCACCACGGGCGACCTGCAGCGCCTTGCGCGCGCGTCGAGCTATTTCGACCAGGTCGCCGCGACCCCCGACTTCGCCAACCCGGTGGAAAAGAAGGCTTTCGTCGCCCAGCTGAAGGCCGCGAAATTCAGTCGCGTGTTTGATCTTTCGGCAAATGAAACAGCGCGCAAAGTGTCATCGGCGTTAGGCCCGTTTGGCCCGAAATGGTTTTCCGTCGCGCCGCCGGCGCAGCGGGGCCGCAAGAAGAAGATGGCTGATCTTTTTCCGGACCCGGCGAAGCTGTGCGCGGCGAACGGGATCGATACGCCAGGACGGCTTCCTAACCTTCAATGGGCGCTCGACGCCCGCAAGGATTCCGCGAACATGCAGCCGAGCTGGTTCGGCATTTCCGGCGCGTTCGGCCTTTTTGCGCCGGGCGCCGATGAAAAACGGCGATGGCCCGCGGAATCCTATGGCCAGCTGGCGCGTATCGCGACGGATGCCGGCGTCATGCCAGTCCTCATTGGCGGCAAGGAGCTGCACGAATTCGGCGATATCGTGTCTGAGGTCGCGCCCTCGATTGTCGACCTCACCGGCAAGACCGACCATCTTCAGCTTACGGCGCTCGCGCGCGACGCGGCGTTCTTTGTCAGCGATGCGGCTGATGAGGTAAATCTCGCCGTATCAGTCGGAGGGGCGGGCGTCCTCATAAAAAAGGCCGGCGAGGAAGGCCTCGCCCCCGTCGGCCGGCATGTGATGACCGTGACGGTCAAGAGGTCGATGGGGGAGGCCGCCGCGCCATTCGTCTGGCAGTCGCTGAACAATATGGGGCTTATACCTGCGAGCGAAGAGCTTGCGCGCGCATAAGGCGCGGACTTGCGGTCAATGACCGGGAACGACGGGCCGGGTGAGCCGGAGGCCGCTGCTTTGATCAAATGTCAGGCCCGCCGCAGCCGGCGCGTTGATTGGTCTGTTAACCCCTTTATATAAGCTTGACCGTCCGCCGGCTTGCGCTGGCGGCCGTAAGCGCGTCGCGCGCTGACCAACACTTAAATCGGCGGCAACTGAAGGAGAGACGCCATAGCCCGTAGACCATTTATGCCGCAGCCGGCGAAAGACGACGGCCCGCGCACCAATGAAAAGATTTCCTCGCCTCAGGTTCTGCTGATCGACCATGAGGGCGAAAAGCGAGGCGTCGTGTCCACTGAAGACGCGATCGAAATCGCCCGCAATGTCGGCATGGACCTTGTCGAAGTGTCGCCGAACACCACGCCGCCGGTGTGCAAGATCCTCGATTACGGCAAGTTCAAGTATCAACAGCAGAAGAAGAAGAACGAAGCGAAGAAGAAACAGAAGGTCGTTGAGATTAAGGAGATCAAGATGCGGCCGAACATCGACAGTCACGACTATGACGTGAAGACGAAAGCAATGCGCCGCTTCTTCGACGAAGGCGACAAGGTCAAGGTGACGCTGCGGTTTCGCGGCCGTGAGATGGCCCACCAGGAGCGCGGAATGGAGTTGCTCCAGCGGGTTCAGACCGATTTCGAGGAAGTCGCGAAGGTCGAACAGATGCCGAAGCTTGAAGGCCGCCAGATGATGATGGTCATGGCGCCTCGATAGCGATCTCTGCGATCGATCGGGCCGAGCGCGTTGGGGCCGCAGGCCGCGGATCTCGAGATGTGCGACGCCGGCTCAGCTTCGCGTTTCGCTCCATCGTCTTTTCTACCCTCGCTAGCGAGCGGCGCGGTCCGCGCAACGACGCGTTGTCGTTGAGGCCGGCCCGCCATCACGTGCGGCGTCGCTGCGGCTGGCGCGGCTCTTGCGTGGAAGGTCCCTACGACGCTAGTCGTGTGGCGTTTAGACGCCGATATGGTCGGCGTCGCTCGCGGCCGACAGGGATCTAGGGGCGATGGACTGGCTGCTTTCAGCCATTGGCGGAGACCAGAACGTGCTTGTTGTCCTTGCGCCAATTGTTGGCGCGCTTTTCACCGGGGTTGCGATCGGCTGGGTGCTTTGGGGCGACGGCGCGTCTGAGGCGCCTGCAAAGTCCACGCAGCCGGACGGCGCCATTGAAATCGACAAGCCCACGCGCGAGCGCGTCCAGCGCTTGGAGGAGGAAGTGCGCGAGGCGCGCCGCTTGCTCGCCGCCACCGCGAGCCGCGATGAGGACTTCGCGCAGGACCTTTCGACGCTCGACGCGGCGGTGAAACGCGCCGCCGGCCGGATCGCCCTTATCGCAAGGGGCGCGAAGTCTTGAAGGCGTTGCGCCGGCGTCGGTAGGATCGGCTATCGATGACGCCGTCAACCGCAAGGGCCTCGCCTGAATGTTCGCAAGCTTGACCGCCGATGGCGTCGCCGCGCAGCTTGGCCTGTCGGCGGGGCTTATCGCTGCGACGACATTCGTTCACGCACTATTTGTGGCGCTGGCCGCGGCGTTTTTCCGCGCCGTCGCCGGGCACGCCTCCGGCGGATTGCGCGTCGTTCGAGACAGCCTTGCCCTCGTCTTCGTCTGCATCCTCCTGATGGCGGCGCATACAATTGAAATCTGGATGTGGGCGATAACGTTCCTGCGCCTGGAGCTATTCGATGGGATGGAGCCTTCGCTTTACTTTGCGGCGGTAAGTTACACCACGCTCGGATTTGGAGATGTCATCATTGATCCGCCGTGGCGGCTCCTGTCTGGCGCGGCGGCGGCCAATGGGCTGCTTTTGTTTGGGCTGTCGGCGGCGTTTATGGTGGAGATCGCGGTCAAACTGCGGCTTGGCGGCGCGCGCTGACCGGCGTCACTCGGCGGCGGCCGGCGCCTCTCCTGGCGCGGTGGGCGCGCCTCGGACGCCAAGCAGCAGGGTCGCAAGCGCGAGCGCCGCGAGCAGCGCGGCCAGAAAGAAAGGCGCCCCCGGCAGGTAAACCGGCGCGCCGCTGGCGGAAATCACAATCGGTCCCAGGGTCACTGGCGTGCCCGGCGCGGCGAAGGCGGCGAACGCCTGGGTCATGACGACTGGCCCGATGATCATGGACAGGCCGGTAATCCCCGCAACGGCCCCCTGCAACTCACCTTGCACGTCCGCCGGCATGGCGCGGGACATTACGCCTTGAAGGGACGGTATCGTCAGCCCCGCGAACGCGCCGATCGGAATGAGCGCGTAAACCATCCAGCCCTCGTCGACCACGCCGTAAAACCCGTAGACGAGCGTCGCGATGGTCAGGCTCATGAACGCCGCCCCCCGCTCGCCGAGCTTCGGCGTGATGATCCTCGTCAGCCCGCCCTGCACAATCGCCGCGGCAAGCCCGACGGCGGCCAACGAATACGCGATCTCCTTCGCCGACCAGGCGAACTTCTCGCCCGCGTAATAGGCCCACACGGACGGGAAGCTCCAATGGCCGATCTGGAACAGAAACACCGACAGCGCCACCGGCAGGACCTCCGGATACTTCCGGAACTGGGTAAGGCTGCCGAGCATGTTCGCGCGCCGCCAGTCGAACGGGCGGCGATTCTCGCGCGCAAGCGTCTCCGGCAGGAAGATCGATCCGTAAACGAAGTTGGTCAGTCCGAGCCCTGCGACCAGAAAGAACGGCGCGCGTGCGCCATAAGCCTCTCCGACGACGCCGCCGATCAGCGGTCCAACAATAAAGCCGAGGCCGAAGGCCGCGCCCATGAGCCCGAAATTCGCCGCCCGTTTTTCCGGCGGCGATATGTCGGCGATGTACGCGTTCGCCGTCGTAAAGGTCGCGGAGAACGCGCCGCTGAGGATGCGCGCGATAACGAGAATGAAGAGGTTCGGCGCAACCGCAAGGAGCACGAAGTCAAGTGAGTAGGCGATGAGGGAGCCAAGAATAATCGGCCGGCGGCCGAAACGGTCCGACAGTCCCCCAAGGATCGGGCTCATCACGAACTGCATCGTCGCGTAAACGACGCTAAGGATCCCGCCCCATTGCGCCGCGTAGGCGCGGCCCTCCCCAGTAATCTCCATGATAAGGTCCGGCATCACCGGGACGATGACGCCAAATCCCGTCATGTTGATCAGGACGGTGATGAAGATGAACGCAAGGGCGTTCCTGCTGACAGACGCTTCGCCCAAGCGCGCGCTCCCTCAATTTTCCTGCTGCGGCGCGGCGCCATTAGTTTGCGCCTGCGCGGCGCCATCGCCGGCGAGCGGCGCAATCTTCAGCGCCGTTATCTGATTACGTCGACGGCGCAATATTTTGAACCGGAAGTTGTGAAAAGAAAAAGTTTGCCCGACCTCCGGGATGCATTGCGCGTCGTGGATGACGAGCCCGGCGATCGTGACCGCTTCCTCGTCCGGCAGGCTCCAGTCAAGCGCGCGGTTCAGATCGCGGATCGTTACGTCGCCGTCGACATTGACCGACCCGTCGACCTGTGGCCTGACGCCCTGCACGGGGCTGTCATACTCGTCTTCGATCTCGCCGACGATTTCCTCCAGGATGTCCTCAAGCGTGACGAGGCCGCGGATCGATCCGTATTCGTCGACGACGAGAGCGAAATGCTCCTGCTTAAGTTTGAAGGCGTCGAGCTGCTCCTGCAGCGTCGTCGTCTCGGGCACGAAATAGGGAGGTCGGGAAATGTCATTGACGTCCAGTTCGTCGAGATCGCGCTCCGCGTCCCAGATCGCCCGAAGCAGGTCTTTCGCATGCAGGATCCCGACAATATCGTCGGGCGATTCCCGGAACAGCGGCAGGCGCGTGTGCGGGCTTTTCAGGGCGAGCGACACAAGCTCCCGGGTCGGAAGATCGAGATCCAACATCTCGATCGACTTGCGGTGGATCATGATTTCCTCGACGCGGATGTTGTCGAGATCGAGGGCGCCGCGGAAAAGGTCGCGCCGTTCGCGTTCAAGGCCACCTTCCTCATGGTGCAAATCGACTGCGCCGCGCAATTCGTCGGCCGCCGAGAAGGGTGATGATTGCGCGCTGGTGTCTATGCCGAAGAGCTTTAGCGTCACGCCGACAATCGCCTGAACGATCCGCGTGAAGGGCGCGAATACGATCACGATCCAGCGCATGATCGGCGCGACGAACATCGCAAACGCGTCAGGCCGGGCGATCGCAAGCGTCTTTGGCGTGACTTCCGAGAATACGACGATCAGCGCAGTCATGATGACGGTGGCGTAGATAAGGCCCGCCTCGCCGAACATTGCGCCGAGAAGCGCGCCGGAAAGAACCGACGCGGAATTATTGACGAGGTTATTGCCAAGCAGGATGGCGCCCAACATGCGTTCGCGGTCGCGAATGAGGGCGTTGACGCGCCGCGCGCGGCCGTCGCCGTCGGACTCCAGCTTGTGCATGCGCGCCCGGGACGTGGCGGTGAGCGCCGTCTCCGATCCTGAAAAGAAGGCTGACATCGCGAGAAGCACCGCGATGACCGCAGCGGCGGGCCAGAATGGGTAAGCCTCAGTCATTTCGTGAACTTCGACATTTGCTTCGCTTAAAGACCAATTTTGTGGTTTGGTTCGGCCGCGCCGACGCGGGACGTCATTGCCCGCCTGCCGATTTAAGGAAAGCCTCAACGTCTGCGAGGTCCGCTGCGCGCTCCACACACGCCTCGCCAATTCCTCTTGCGAGTATCAGCGCAAGTTGGCCGCCCGACATCTTCTTGTCCTGGCGCATCAACGCGGTAAGGCGCGCGGCCGACGTATCAGCATTGGTGGCGGGCAGATCTTTGATGCCGGCAGGGAGTCCGTGACGGGTCAAGTGCCGTTTCAGAGCGTCGGCGTCATCGCGCGGGCAAATCCCCTTGCGCACTGAATAATCAAAGGCCAACCCCATGCCGGCCGCGACCGCTTCGCCATGCAGGAGCGCGCCTGAATATCCGTAGACGGATTCAAGCGCATGCCCGAATGTGTGGCCAAGATTAAGGAGGCGTCGCTCGCCTGCCTCGCGTTCGTCGCGGGCGACGATCGCCGCCTTGGCGGAGACGGCATGAGCGACCGCGTGGATGCGCGCGGCCCCGTCGCCGTCGAGAAGCGCGCCGCCATTGCCTTCGAGCCAGTCGAAGAAGTCCCTGTCATTGATTGCGCCATACTTGACGACCTCGGCGTAGCCAGCGCGCAACTCCCTTTCTGGCAGCGTCGACAGCAACGTCACATCAGCGAGGACGAGGCTGGGCTGGTGGAATGCGCCAATGAGGTTCTTTCCCTCCGGGGCGTTCACCGCTGTCTTTCCGCCAACGGATGAGTCGACCTGCGCAAGAAGCGTCGTCGGTATCTGGACGAACCGGCAGCCGCGGCGCAGCAGCGCCGCCGCGAAACCCGCAAGATCACCGATGACGCCTCCGCCGAATGCGATGATGATGTCGGAGCGTTCGACGCCTAGGCTCAGGAGCTGCGACATGAGGGTCGTCAACTGCGCCATGGATTTCGTCGCTTCGCCCGGCGGCAGCGTAATCATCTCGCTTGCGACGCCCGCATCGCCGAGCGCGGCCTCCAGCCTTTCCCCGTGCGCGGCGGCGACAATCTCGTCCGTCACAATGGCGGCGAACGGGCGCTTCAGCATCGGGGCGATGGCGGCGCCGGCAAGGTCGATAAGCCCTTCGCCGACGCGCACCTCATAGTCGCGGCGCTCTGCGTTCGCCGGCATGCGCACGTCGATTATCCGGACGCCGCTCATGACGCCGGCCCGCCTGACGCGTGCGCACGCGATGCAATCGCCTTTTCGATCCGGTCGACGGTGCGTCCGTGCGGCCCCGGCGCGCTGTCCACGGTTATGTTCGCCTGGGCGTAAAACGGCGCGCGTTCGGCCATGAGACGCTCCAGCGTTTCACGAGGGTCGCCGGTCTTCAGCAGGGGGCGCGTATTCCTGCGGGTAGCGCGCTCGACGATCACGTCGAGATCCGCACGCAGCCAAACCGAAAGCGCGCGCGCCTTAATGATGTTGCGCGTTGCGTCAATCGTCATCGCGCCGCCGCCTGTCGCCAGCACGATCGGCGGGCCTTTCAGCAGGCGGTCGATCACTTGCGTTTCCCCTTTTCGGAAACTCTCCTCGCCGAAGCGTTCAAACAGTTCGGCGACCGACATGCCTGCGGCGCGCTCGATTTCTTCGTCCGCGTCCCGGAAATCGAGACCGAGGCGCGGGGCGAGCCGGCGGCCGACGGAGGTTTTGCCGACGCCCATCATGCCGACGAGCACAATCGACGATTGGCGGCCGGCCGCATCGGCCGGTTTGGCGTCGGGCTCTTCGCCGGCGGCCTTTGCAGCGCCTGGCCCAATAGAACTGAGCCTCTCGTCGCCGCGTTTGTCGTCCCCAGCGTCTTTGTCGCCAGGCTTGCCGTCTACCGGCCCGTCGTCGCGTCTGGCGATGTCTGCCGTCGCCGAAGGGCTGACGGACTTGTCACGTGAGCGCCCCATCCGCCCCGTGTACGCAATCGGCGCGCGTCGCGCCAGCCGGGGCGGGTTTTCCCGATCGCTTTTGTCGGTCGGCGAAAGTCCTTATGGTCCTTCGCGTTCAGTGGGGAACAGCGTCAAAATGAAGTTAATTGCCGGCCTTCTCGTCATCGCCGTCGCCGTCGCCTTCGGGCTCTACGCCTACGGCGCGAATCTCGAGCCGGAGGTTCGAACGATCGAGCAGGAGGCCGAAAATGTCCGCGAGGATTAATCGACGCCGCCGCATCGCCGCCGCGCTCGCGCCATTGCTCTGCTTCAGCGTTGACGCGATTGCGCAAGATCGCGGGCAGGGTGAGGGGCCCGGGCCGACGGCGTTGGGCTCATCCGGCGTCGCGCCGGTCGCGGTGGAGGAGACGGACATCCGACGCGACGCTTTCTCCACCGGCGTGCTGTCAGAGACGGAGGGAGGGTTCTCTCGCGACCTCTGGGCCGGCGCGTCGGGAACGGACCTCGAACGGCTGCTGGCGCTCGCGCCGCCGCGGCCCTCAAGTCCCGCCATGGGACGCCTGCTCAGGCGGCTCTTGTTGACGCGGGCGGCGGCGCCGGATGGGGCACCGTCTTCCCTCGGAGGACGCAAACTCCTCGCTCTTGCGCGCGCCGGCTTTGTTGACGAGGCGCGCACAATTGCAAGTTTCTCTAGCGCGCCGCCGTCAGACCCGTGGGTCAATCGCGCCCTTGCGGTGGCGGACTTGCTGGAGGACGACGTCGCTGGCGCCTGCCGGCGTGAGGACAGGGTGACGAGCGATCGCGGCGCGCTTTTCTGGGTCAAGCTGCGGGTGCTGTGCTATTCGGAGACGGACCGGTTCGACAGCGCCGATCTGACCCTTGGCGTCTTGCGCGAGCAGGGCGCGCTCAGCGCCGCTGACGATGCGTTGCTGACAGCGGCGTCGATACCGGCGCCTCTCAAGAAGCCGGTGGCCCCGCGCGACGCCATTCAGCTGGCGGCCCTTCGCAAATTGAACGGGGCCGCCGCGCCGGGCTTTGAGACGACCGCTGACGTAGGGGTCTTGTCGGCCGTGGCGACCAGCGATGAAGCCGATCCGCGCCTGAGGCTGAGGAGCGCATCCGCCGCCGCCGCATTGGGGGCGATGTCCGTCGAAGCGCTCGCCGCCCTATATGCGTCGTTGTCCGTAAACTCGGATCTTACGCTTGCGGACGATGACGTGCTTGTGGACGCGTCGCGCTACCAGCGCATTGCGGAGATGGCTGCGCCGGAATTCCGGCGCGACAAGGCGGCCGCCATCGCCGAGGCGGTGACCGCGCCTCAGTCTTTTGAGCGCGCTTACGTCGCTGCGATGCTGTATGCGGATGATGTGGAGGATCTTGAGGGCGTCATCGTCACGCCTGATCAGGCGGGCGCATTCGCGCTTGTCGCGATGGCTGACGGCCGCGCGAACGCTGCGGGCCGGTGGCTTTTGGCCATGATGGCCGGCGACTTCGCCTCCCTGAACGAGGTGCAGGCGCTGCGGTTTCTGGAGCGGGTAAATCTGCTCGGCGTTCTCGACCCGCGCGAGGCGGAGATTGTCGCAGCGGCCGCTAACGTCCGAATCGACCCGCCGCGGGGATTGGAGCTCGACCCTGCAAGCGACCGGGACCGCCAGCGGCTCGCCGCTATCGTTTCGTCTGCTTTCAATGCGGCGACGGCCGGCGCGGAAGGTCAGCTTGCGCTCGCCGCTATCGCGCTGTCGAATGAGGCCTTTACGGGCGATCCTGTCGCAGACGGCGTCGCGGCCGCCTCGATGAAGGCTGCGGGGCTGGAGGATGTTCACCGCCGGCACGCGTTTGAGACCGCTTGGGCCGCGTCTTTCCCGTCCGCTCAGGCGGCGGCGGACGAACCGACTCTAAATGGCGATGCGGACGGATTTGCGCCCAGCCTGAAGCCGCGCAATTAATCCGTTCCTTATCGCGCATGAGTATGTGAGAAGCGGGCGGGCCGCCTTGCAGCGGAATTAACGGCTTGTATGTGGTTGGTTTTTTGCCGGAATTGATTGCGCGGGGTGCGACGCGAAACCCGCAATCCGCTTTCGCTGCCAACCGCTATGGCGCAGAAGGCGGCGGGTGACGGTTCGGCGCTGGTAGGAGTGATGCATTGAGAGCCTATCTCGATTTCGAAAAGCCAATTGCGGACCTGGAAGGGAAGATTCAGGAGCTGCGGCAATCAGGCGGCGAGGCCGGCGTCAGCGTCGATGAGGAGATCGAGCGCCTTCAGGGCAAAGTCGACGATCTTCTTGGCGATGCCTACGCGAAGCTGACGCGCTGGCAGAAGGTTCAAGTTGCGCGGCACGCGGCCCGGCCGAAGTTGTCGGACTATATCTCTCATCTGGTCGATGATTTCACGCCGCTCGCCGGCGACCGCGCATTCGGCGAGGATCAGGCGATTATTGGCGGGCCGGCCCGCTTCCGCGGCCGCTCGGTCGTCGTTCTCGGCCACGAAAAGGGCGCCGATACGGCAAGCCGGGTCGCGCATAATTTCGGCATGGCTTCGCCCGAAGGGTATCGCAAGGCGATCCGTCTGATGGAGCTTGCCGAACGCTTCGACCTGCCGGTCATGACCATTGTCGATACACCCGGCGCTTATCCCGGCCGCGGCGCCGAGGAGCGCGGGCAGGCAGAAGCGATCGCATCGTGTACGGAAAAGGCGCTCGGCCTAGGCTCGCCAATCGTGGCGAGCGTCGTCGGCGAGGGCGGCTCCGGCGGCGCTGTCGCGATCGCGGCGGCGAATGCGGTCATCATGCTGGAGCACGCCGTTTATTCCGTCATCTCGCCGGAAGGGTGCGCGTCAATTCTATGGAAAGACGCCCACGCCCGCGGTGAGAACAAGGCGCCGGAAGCGGCCGAGGCGATGAAAATTTCCGCCCAGGACCTGTTGTCGCTAGGCGTTATTGAGACTGTCGTGCCGGAACCGCTCGGCGGCGCGCATCGCGATCCGACGCTTGCGATCGAGCGTCTGGGCGACGCGATCGAAACGGCGATTGCGGAGTTTGACGGGCTTGACGCCGATGCGATCAGGTTGCGCCGTCGGGAGAAGTTCCTGCGGATCGGCCGCGCCGGCCTCGCGTAGGACGGGCCGCCTATCCGTCCGTTCTGGCTTCCGCGAAACTCCTCGCGCGGCCCTTCGCGTGGAAATCAGGTCCCGCTCGCTCGCCTGACCGGCGCTGATAATCTGTTTGGTAAAGGCATCGCCGTTTGTCGCTGGGGGGCGTAGCGCGCGCGGCGTCTCGAATGGCGCGCGCCGGCCGCCACCGTTGAACAACGGCGCAATTGCGTCAAGCGTCGCCTGACGGCTTCACAAAGGCGAATGTGCGGCCATTGCCTTTCTTGACGAAGCCCACCTTGCCTTCGGCGAGGGCGAATAGCGTGTGGTCCTTGCCCATGCCGACATTGTCGCCGGGATGAAACTTCGTGCCGCGTTGGCGGACGATGATATTGCCGGGGGCGACCTCTTCGCCGCCAAACTTCTTGACGCCGAGGCGCCGGCCCGCGGAGTCGCGCCCATTGCGCGAGGAGCCGCCTGCTTTCTTGTGCGCCATGACCCTACTCCTTGTTCTCTGCGACGATCGCTTTGGCCTGGTCGACCCAGCCCTCGCGCTCAATGCGGCCCTTGAACGAGAGTTTCTCGTCAAATTCGGCGATGTCGTCCGGGCCCCACGCAGCGATCTGCGCGAATGTCGTGACCCCGGCGTCGATTAGCTTCTTCTCAAGCGCTGGCCCGACGCCCGAAAGGAGCTTCAGATCGTCTGCGCCCTCGCTTGTCGCTTCCGCCTTCGGCGCCTCGGCCTTGGCGGGCGCAGCCGTTTTGGCGGAAGACTTGGCGGTCGGTTTGGCGCCGCCAGTGAGGATTTCGGTCACGCGCAGCACGGTTTGATGCTGCCGGTGGCCTTTCTTGCGGCGATAGTTCTGGCGCCGGCGCTTCTTGAAGATGACGACCTTTTTGGCGCGCCGGTGCTCGACGATTTCGCCGGCGACTGCAGCGCCGCTCACGAAGGGCGCGCCTACAGTGACGTCGTCGCCTTCTCCGACCATCAACACCTCGCCGAGGGTGACAATCGAACCGGCTTCGTCTTCAAGCTTTTCGATGGTGATCACGTCGTCTTTCGCGACGCGATATTGCTTACCGCCTGTCTTGACGACAGCGTACATGGCTCCGTCTCCTTTTGGGCCAGGGCGGGTCTTTAGAGCCGCTGGGCCGTGTGAACGCTTTTTTGCTTCGGCTTCGTTCGGCCGAATTGAATGCGCGCGCATACGCCCTAGGCCCGATGGCGTCAAGAAGAAACGGACCTTCCCGGGTCGCCTGAAGACGGCGCGAACAACGCGCGCTTACCCCGCCGGTCGGCCGGACCGACGCGCCCGCGAGGATCGCGGCTGTCGCGATGCGCGGGCCCGCGTCTAATCCCGCCGCCCGGGCGGCTGCAATGCCGGGGATGCTCGCGCCGCTTCAGGAAGTAGATCGTCATGCCCGCATGGCGGGCATAGGCGAGCGCAAGTCCGAAAAGACCGTAGGCGAGTTTGATCGGGAGGCCGCCGAACGACCCGAAATGGAGCCGATAGGCGGACGCCGCCACCTGCCGCCCGATGGTCCCGTCGGCGAGGCCGACGCTTTCAACGAATGAGCCGTCGGCGCGGAAATTATAGTACTCGCCGAATATCAGGCGATGCGGATGTTCGGCAAGAATCTGCAAATGCTGACCGGCTGTCTTCGGCTCGTGCAGCATAAGGCAAATAATTTCCGTACCAGGATAATGAGATCCCGCATAATCGAGCGCCGCGCCGATATCGGCGAGTCCCGCCGGCGCGTTGTCTTCCGCCGTCTCCGCGCTGTAAGCGGGCGGGTATACCGCCGCAATGTCGCCCCCATAGTAGAGGTTTGCGACGCGGCCGTGCGCATGACCTTCTGACGACAGGTCTCGCCGTGATAAAGGGAGCGGGGCTTTCCGCCGCCTCGCGAGCGACGCAACGGCGCATGCGTCAAGTGGACCAGTCATTCGCTTACGGATTTTGTCTTGCAAAGACCTATGGCGCCATCGGCCATCCCGGCGACGTGCCGGGCTTTTCGAGCTTTCTGGGGTGGGACCTCATTCGCGATCGGGCCTTATGCGTTCTTACAAACCTGTCGAACTTCGCGGATGGCGGCGCGTCGGCGTCGGAAATCGCTCGCGACGCCTTGTCGGCGTGAACGCAGTGCGACGCCTGCGCTTGCGGCAAAGCCGCCCAGGACGATCGCCATTGGCTTTAAGTTATTGACAATCATTCGCAGTCTTTCGAAAAGGGGGAATGAGGGGGCAAGGGGATATCCGCATGAATGGACTTAGGAAACTTCAGACGGCGATGATGCGCACGGCCGCGTCAACCGCCCTGGCGATAGCGCTTGGGGCGCCGACCGCCGTAATGGCGCAAGAAGACGATGACGCGGTCGCAGGTCCCGACGATGAGATCATCGTCTACGGCCGATTCCAGAACTCGCTGATCAACCGCTTGCCGATCAGTCCGGAAGAACTGCCGTATTCGCTGGATACGATCGACCGTGATTTCATTGACCAACGCGGCTTCATTCGTCCGCTTGAAGCGTTGACGGTGATCCCCAATGTCGTCTCTCGCAGCGACCAGTTCACGTCCGGCGGCGTCGACTTTCTTGTGCGCGGCTTCAGCGCGTCGATCCTCGTCAACAACCGGCCGGAAACGTCGAGCCGCGGTTTTGGCCGTCGCGACAACGCGTTCGTCGAGCGGTACGAAGTGCTGAAAGGTCCGGCGTCAATCAGCCTCGGGCCGGTGCTGCCGGGCGGCATCATCAACACGGTTACGAAGCTGCCTGAAGCCGACCCTTTCCTCGACATTGAAGTCCGTGGCGGGAGTTTCGGCACATTTAGAAGCGAAGTGGACGTCAACGCCGGCGGGCTCATGGGCTCTGATTCCGTTCGCGGAAGGGCCACGTTTGCGTTCGAAAACGCGGAGTTCGCGAACGGCGTCGAGAATCGCCAGTCGATCGCCATCCGGCCAGTCGTCGAGGCCGACATCACCCCGTATACCCGGTCGGTGTTCAGCGTTTCGTACAAGCAGTTCGACGCGGTTCCCGGGCTCAACTTCGCGATATTCCAGGATGGAGCCATCCCGTCTTCGTTCACGCCGCAAACATTCTTTGGACCCCTTAACGGCGTGAGCGGCGAAGGCCGAGATTTCCTCGCCGACGCGGAAGTGCAGCATGATTTTCTTGATAATCTGAAGCTGACGTTGCGCGGCAGCTATCAAGATACGGATCTCGACTACCGGAACACGCAAGGCCTTTACAACTACAATTTCGACGAGGGCCAGTTTGGCATCGCGCCCAGTAATCCGGTTGGGAATTTCTACTCTTCGACCGGCGCATTCGACGAAGCGGTCACCTACGCTGATGCGCAGTTGGCGTGGACCGGCAACCCGCTTCTTGGCGGCGAATTCGACATCGTTGTCGGCGGAACCTATCAAAATACTGACGGATTATCGACGTTCGCCTTCGACGGATTCAACGCGATCGTGAGCGTCATCGATTTCGATCCGGCGTCGATACCGACGCCGGTCAATACGCTGACGCCGACGCCGTTCTTCGATTTTACGACGGAGACGATCTCCGCCTACGCAGAAGTCATCGCCCGGCCTGTCGACTGGCTGACGATTGTCGGCGGCGTTCGCTACGACGATCTGCGTAACGAGATACGCGACCCCACGTCCGGAGGAGATGACACCGCCGCCGACGATTTCGTTCAGGCCACGGTGGAAGAGACCGACAATGTGTCTTTCCGGATAGGGGCGACAGCTGAACTGACCGACTCCATCAATTTCTACGCGAGTTTCGCGGAGTCGTTTATTCCGCAATCGGGCGTTCTAGAATCCGGCGGGCCGATCGGGCCGGAGACGGCGACGAGCTATGAGATTGGCGTCAAGGCGAAAGTGTTGAACGACGCGGTGACGATCAACGCGGCGGCGTTCAATACGCTGCGCCAGAATGTCGCCAACTTCGTCACCGACCCGGCGACGCAGTTGACATTCGCCGTTCCGGTCGGCGAGCAGCGCCACCGCGGCTTTGAGATTTCCGCCAATGGCGACATCACCCCGGGCTGGAACGTCTTTATCAGCTACGGGTTCCTCGATGCGGAGTTTACGGAGGGCGCAGGAAGCGGCGCAGGGAACATCGGCCTCAGCCCGACCGAGGCGCCTGACCATACGTTTACAACGTATACCTCCTATACGGTTCAGGAGGGGCCGCTCGCCGACCTTCAGATCGGCGGTGGCGTGCGCTATCTCTCCGAACGCCCGGGGGCGGTCGGCGGCTCGTTCAATTTCGAGGGCTATACCCTGGTGGACGCGTTTGCGGCCTATCGCTTTTCCGAGCAGGTTTCCGTCCGCGTGAATGCGAACAACCTTCTTGATGAGGTCTACCTAGAAGGTATCGGCAACAATGGCCGGGCCTCCGGCGGCGCCTCGTTTGGCGAGCCGCGGGTTATCCTAGGGACCCTTAATGTACGCTTCTGACGGCGTGCGCGGCCGCTGACGCGGCCGATTGCGGAAGGACGCGATTGGCGGCTAGACAAGACGGTCTTGAATGAATGCGACGACGTTAGGCGCATGCCGTCGGCACGAAGCTGGTATGATCAGGGCAGGGAATGCGAGCGTGCGGGCGATCTTGCCGGCGCGCTTGAGGCCTATAGACGGTCGCTCAAGCTCAATCCGCGGGTCGCGGCGCCCTGGGTCGGCCTCGCGGAAGTGCTTGATCGCAATCAGCAGCCACGGGACGCCCTCGAATGCCTGAAACGAGGGGCGGCGGCGGAGCCGCAGAATGCGGCTGTCGCCACTCGGTTGGCCAGGTCATTCCACTTGCTTGGGGCCCTCACCGAAGCGCGCGGCGCCTATGACCGGGCGCTGCGGATTGAGCCGCGAAAAACCAATGCGCTCCTTGGACTTGCCGAGCTCTGCGAGGATGAGGGCGATCCCGGGGACGCCGCCGCGTTGTACCGTCGGGTGCTTGAGATCGAACCCGGCCACGCAGAGGCCCTCGGCGCTATTGTGGGTCTTGGCCGCGATGTCGACGTGTCGGTGGAAATTGACGCGGCAAGGTCGGCGATGCTGTCGGGCGATGACAGGCGACGCGCGGCGATCGGTTACGGTCTTGGCCGCGCTCTTGAGCGACTCGGCCGGGATGATGACGCCTTCGACGTGCTGGCCGCCGCCAACGCCGCCCGGCGCGCGGAGGCGGGCGCATTTCAACCGGACGCCAATACCGAACGCGTCGACGGGCTGGTTGATATATTCACCCCGGCGTTTTTTGCGGCCCGCGCCGGTTGGGGCGCTTCCTCCGCAACGCCGGTTTTCGTCGTTGGCCTGCCACGATCAGGAACGACGTTGACTGAACAGATTATCGGATCGCATCCGGATTGTTTCGGCGCCGGCGAGCTGCCGATACTGACTGACCTCGCCACCGGCGCGCCTGATCGTCTGGACCGGGAGGATCCGCCCTGGCCCGAATGCGCGCCCGACCTTTCCCGGGCGCACATTGACGCGCTCGGCCAAGACTACATTGCGCGAGTAATGAAATCTGCGCCCACCGCCGTCTCACGCATCGTCGACAAACAGCCCTTGAACTTCTGGCACCTCGGTCTCGTCGCGATCGCATTGCCGAAGGCCAAAATTATTCACTGCGTGCGGGATATCCGCGACAACGGGTTTTCGATCTTTGCCCAGAATTTCAGTCCGCAACAGCGCTGGGCGACCGACCTCGGCGACATCGCGCACTATTGGCGAAACTACCGGCGCTTGATGGATCACTGGAAGTCTGCGACCGGCCTCGATATTCTGGACGTCGCCTACGAAAACACGGTCTCGGATCTCGAAGCGCAGGCGCGCCGGCTTCTCGCGTTTCTGGATCTGCCCTGGGACCCTCGCGTCCTTGACTTCCATCGGAATGACCGCTCCGTGCAAACGCCGAGTAAATGGCAGGTGCGCCGCCCGCTTTATTCGACGTCGAAGGCGAAGTGGCGTCGGTTTGAACGGCGCATCGGGCCCCTGATCGACGCGGCGGAGGAGGCGGGTTGACCGCGCGCAATCTACAGTCCCCGGATCGCATTGCGTATCGCGTCGCAGATTGCGGGGTCGATTTCGCGCGCCGGCGTCCGGTCTGCGGCGTCGAGAGGCCGTCTGAATGAGCAGTCCCGGCAAACGACCATATCCGCTCGCAGACGCTATCCCGGCGGAGCGCCTTGAAGCAGAAGCAAAGCGTCTGCGCTCGCTGAACGCGCTGCCGGTTTATGCTCGGATACCGACGCTGTTGCGGCTTGGCGGTCCGGGGTTCATGGGGGCCGCGCTTACGCTCGGCGCGGGGACGCTCACCGCCGCCATGCTGTCCGGCGCGCAGTTCGGCTACAAGACGCTGTGGATTTCATGGGTCGCGATCGGATCGGGCCTTTTCATGATGGCCGCAATGGCGCGTTTCACGACCCGCGGCCAATTCAGGCTTATCGAGGCGCAGGCCGCGCGTCATGGGTTCGTGATGGCGCGTATACTGACGGCGTTTGTCGGCCTTGTCTGCGTCGCGCTCGCCTTCAACTTTGGACAGGCGGCGCTCGGCACGCATCTGATCGAAAGCATTGCCGCGACGGCGGGCGTAGAATTTCCGCAGAGTTGGAACTGGCCTTTGTACGGGGTTGTGACGGCGTGGATAGCGCTCAGTTACGGGCGAGGAGATGGGCGCGGCGTGGCGCTCGTTGAGACGTTCATGAAGCTGAGCCTTCTGGTGATGCTTCTTTGCTTTACGGCGTGCCTTTTCGTCGTCGGCGTCGATTGGCGCGCAGCCGCAAGCGGCCTTTTCACGCCATGGCTGCCGCGCGGCGCCGCAGGCGTTGACCTGTTTATCGCCTCTTCCGCGGCGGCGATCGGCGTCATGGACTGGGTGTTCTTCCACTATGCGGGCCACGCAAAAGGATGGGGCCCCGACCATGAGGGCCTGGCGCGCGTCGACATGTTTGCGGGCCTTGCGCTGCCATTCCTGCTTGTGAATTTCGTCGTCGTCTCGGTATTCGCCGGCACGCTTTATGGATCCCCGGATTTGCCCACGAGCGCGGTGGAGCTCTCCGCCGCGCTTGCGCCATTGCTAGGGGATAAAGGCGCGGCTTACGCGTTTCTCATCGGCTTTCTCGCGGTGCCGATTACGACGACCGTGGCGATGAGCATCGCCTGCGCCGTCGGCGTGCACGAAATGATGGGCTGGGATCCAGACGTTCGCAGTTGGCGGTGGAGGCTGTCGATCCTCGCGCCGCAGATTGGTCTCGCCGCCGCGTTTGCGCCAAGCCCGATCTTTCTCATCATCGTTATCGCCGCCGCTTTGTCCTTGACCAATAATGTCGTCAGCTGGTCGTTTTTCCTGCTGTTGAACGATGCGGAAGTGATGGGCGAAAATCGATCCAAGTCCTACCTGTGGAACCTTGGGATTCTCGCGCAGGT
Organism: Parvularculaceae bacterium; assembly: GCA_028284065.1. GTDB lineage: Bacteria > Pseudomonadota > Alphaproteobacteria > Caulobacterales > Parvularculaceae > MED-G105. The sequence continues at coordinate 469,328 of JANQSJ010000011.1, read as the reverse complement.
CACGATGTTGAACGGAGTCGCGCTCATGTGGATCTTCAATCGTCTCGGACTTTGGAGCTAAGATGACGTTCCTTGAGAGAAAGGTCTGGTTTATGCGCGTGCGCGCGTGGGGACTGGTCCTCAATTTCCTAGCCAATGGCCTTGCTCTATACGGATTGTCTCGCGTGCTTGCCGGCGAGGGCGGCGAAGTCTTCCTGCTCTTAGGCGCCATCCTCACTGCAGCGCTGATCGCTGTACTCGCAATTCCCGTTAGACATGCTGAGACAGCGGAACCGCTTGTTCCCGGTCAGGACAAACAGCCATGACGCGCGCTGCAGCCGCGTTCTTGTCAATCGCCGCGGCGGCGGCCGTGGTCGGGTTCGCATTTACGGCGCCAGCCAAGGCGAGTGAGCACGCTCTTTCGGCCGCCATCCCGGATGCGACGGAGCTCGCGCGACAGAGAACGCGGAACTCCCTCAATCTCGCCGCGAAACTCTTGTGCTCAGGCGTCTTCGTTTCGGGTCGCGACCCCGAAGCGTTTATAGAAGAAGACCTGCATTGGTACGGCTATAACTTCTTCGACTGGGACAAGACCCAGTGGACGATAGACCGTGAAGCCGGGGCCGTCCGTTTGGTAAACGACGAAGAAGGCCGCGGAGGGCGTTTGCAGGCGTCGGCGCTTTTCGAAGAAGGGTATGGGTGCGCGCTGTCGCCGCCGCGCGCGACGCGCCTGCCGGTTTCGCGCCCGCCAAGACGGCGAACCGCCGCCGCCGAGCCTTTACCAATCAGCGAGGGCGGCGATCGCGAAGCGCTGGAAGCGATGCTGGATGCGGCGTTCTCGGAAACCAAGGGCGCTGCGCCTCAGCGAACAAGGGCGCTCCTGGTGCTGAAAGACGGCGCGATCGTCGCTGAGCGCTACGCTGAAGAGTATAACGCGGAGACGGCTTTTATCGGCTGGTCGATGGGCAAATCGGTGGCGGCGATATTGTTTGGCGCTTTCGTTCATCGCGCCGGGATCGATATCGATGCGCCGGCGCCTGTTTCTGCGTGGAAGGGCGCATCGGATCCGCGCCGGACGATTACGTCGCGCCATCTCCTGAATATGTCGGGCGGCCTCAAATTCCTGAATCCCGGTATCGACGACAGCCTCTACTATTCGGACCTCCATGACCATGAGTCCGTCTACTTTCGCGCTCAGGACACTGAGGCTTTTGCGCTCGGTCGGCCGCTTGCGCAGACGCCGGGCAAGGCGTTCGCCTACCGCAACACCAATACGCTGAGCCTCCTCGCGGTGATCCGCGAAGGACTGGAGGGAGAAGAAATCGTCCCCTTTGCCGACGAAGCGGTATTTTCAAGGATTGGCGCGCAGTCCATGGCGCTTGAGACCGACCTCTACGGCAATCCGATTATCACCGGATTTGTATACGGAACGGCGCGCGATTGGGCGCGGCTCGGGCAGCTCGTGTTGAAGGACGGCGTCGTCAAGGGCGAACGTATTCTTCCAGAAGGCTGGCGAGACGGTGTTATGCTCGCTCCATCGCCGGCGTTCGACGCCTATGGCGGGCAGATGTGGCTGAATACGCGCGGCGCGTTCCCCCGTGCGCCGCGGGATGCAGGGTACTTTCTGGGATGGGGGCGTCAGGTCGTCATGGTCATCCCGTCACGGAATGTCGTTATCGTGCGGCTCGGGCTTTCAGATGGGGATTTCGACCCGTACTTCGATGAAATCATCGCCGCCACATTGAGTGCGCTCGACTAGAGGGCGGGTAGGCCAGACGACACAACGCGAGGAAGCGTGATGCGGGCATGTATCTACGAAAAGCACGGCGGTACGGAGCAATTAAGGGTGGTTGACGGCCTCGAGGCGCCGCAGGCGGGCGAGGGCGAAGTGCGGATTCGCGTAAGGGCGGCGGCGCTTAACGGCTTTGATCCCATGATGCTGGAAGGCTCAACCGGCCTTACCGTGCCGATGCCGATGACGCCTTGCGGCGATTTCGCGGGCGAGATTTCAGGTCTTGGAAGCGGCGTATCCGGCGATTGGCGGGTCGGTCAGCGAGTGACGGCGAACCCTGTCCTGCCGGCGCGCGGGATGATGGGCGAAGTCGCGCCGGGCGCCGCCGCGGAATATGTCGTCGTTCCGCAGGAAGCCGTGATCGCGTTGCCCGATGCGGTGACATTTGAACAGGCTGCGGCGCTGCCCGTCGCATACGGCACGGCCATCAGGATGATGCGCGCAAGGGGCCAGGTAGGGAACGGCGAGAAGGTCTTGATCCTCGGCGCGACCGGCGGCGTCGGCGTCGCCGCCATTCAACTTGCGAAAATGGCGGGTGCGGTCGTGACGGCTTGCGGGCGCGGCGAGGATAAGGGCCGTAAACTGAAGGAAATAGGCGCCGATCACGTGATCGATACAGACAAGGAAGAAATCTTTCACGCAGCGCGGACGATAGCCGGCAAGCCTTCCTATGACGGGTCGAACGATGACGGCTACGACGTCGTCGTCAACTATATTGGCGGCGACACTTGGGCGATGGCGTTGAAGCTACTGAAGCGACATGGACGCGTCCTCGTGTGCGGCGCAACTGCGGGATATGACCCGAAAACGGATCTCCGCTATATCTGGAGTTTCGAAGAAACGATTATTGGCTGCAATGGCTGGACAAGCGACGATCAGATCGAACTGCTTGATCTCGTTGCGCGGGGTCATCTCGATCCGGTGATAAACAAGGTGTATCCGCTGCAAGATATCAAGACGGCGTTTGACGACCTGATCGGGCGCCGGGTGTTCGGAAAGCAGGTGATAAAGATATGAGCGCGGATTGGACGATCGAACGTCTGCAGAAAGAGCTTTCATTGTGCCCGGCTATCGTGTTCCACGGGATCGAGGCGACTTCTCTTGATGCGGCAAAGCGGCGCGTCGTCCTGAAAATGCCGCTACGGCCGGAACTTGAGCGCGCGCCCGGCTCCGGCCAGTTTCATGGCGGGCCCGTCGCGTCGCTCATTGACACGGCGGGGGATTACGCGGTCGCCCTTGCCGTCGGCGGCGGCGTCCCGACAATCAATTTTCGCGTTGATTACCTGAAACCATGCGTCGGACCGTATCTTGAGGCGACGGCGGAAGTGCGTCGCGCCGGCCGGACGGTCGCTGTCGCCGATGTGGATGTAACGAACGCTGACGGCATTCTGTGCGCCGTTGGACGCGGGAACTATCTGTCCGCTATAGGATAGATGCGCGACATGCAGGATCTATCGAGGATCGCATCAATTGAAGCGGCGGGCGATGCGCCCGCGCTGGTGACGTACGCGCCCTCCGGCGAAATTGAACGCTATACCTATGCTGAGCTGGAATCGGCCATCGGCGTTGTCGCGTCTGGAATACGCGCCAGAGATATTCCGGCGGGCGTCCCTGTTGCGCTCATCGGCGAAACGTCGGCGTCAAGCATGATCGCGAGCCTCGCTGTGATGCGCGCAGGCTGCGTCCTCGCCGCCATCAATCATAAATTGCCGCTGCGGCTGCAGGCCGAAATTGCTAAGCACACCGAATGCGCCGCGTTGATTTATACGGAGCAATTCGCCGGGCGGCTGCCGGAGATCGACATTGCGGCGATTCCCATTTCGACGCTCATGGCTGCTTCATCCGGCGCGGCGGGTGCGGCGACGCCGCCGGAACGCGCAATGATCATGTTCACGTCGGGATCGTCCGGCGAGCCGAAAGGAACGCCGCTGACCCATGAGGGTTATCTTTGGGCGATGGAGCGATTTAATTTCCTCAAGGACGTTATCAGCGGAGAGGCGGTGCTGGTCGCCGCGCCGCTTTTTCATATGAATGGCCAGTTCCATACGCTCAGCGTTTTGATGCTGGGCGGAATGGCGGTTCTGCTTCCGGAGTTTGACGCCTCCGGCTTTCTGGCCGCCGCCGAACAATATCAGGCGGCGCGTCTCACCGGCGTGCCAACCATGTTTGAGCTCTGCGTGCGCCTCGCCGAAGCGGAACGTCGGGCACCGATCGAATGCGTCAGATCGGTGGGCATGGGCTCCGCGCCATTTTCCAAATCGCTTCTTGACCGGCTCCAGCGTTTGTTTCCGAATGCGGCGATTTCCAACGGTTATGGCGCAACGGAAATAGGCCCGGCGACGTTTGGGCCGCACCCGGAAGGCGCGCCGACGCCGAAGCTCTCGATTGGCTATCCTATGAGCGGCGTCGACGTCGAATTGCGCGGCGGCCTTGATGAGAATCATGGCGAGCTCTTCATAAGGACGGGCATGCAGACGGAGGGATATCTTCGGCGGCCGGACGCGACCAGGCGGGCCTTTCAGGATGGCTGGTATGCGACGGGGGACCTGATGCGCCGAGATTCGAACGGCTTCTTCTATTTCGATGGGCGTACGGATGATATGTTTGTGAGCGGCGGCGAAAATATCCATCCGCTGGCGGTTGAAGCGATGCTCATCGGCCATGAGGATATTCTGCAGGCCGCCATCGTTCCCATCGACGATCCGGTGAAGGGCGCTGTGCCGGTGGCGTTTGTCGTCGGCGCCATTGAGCCGGATGCTGTAAAACGACATGCGCTGAAGAACGGTCCGGCGTATGCGCATCCGAGATTCGTTGAAGTACTGTCGGAAATGCCGCTGTCCGGCGCCAACAAGATCGACAAGAAAGCGCTTCGGGCGCGGGCCGAAGAGCGTTTTGGAGGGCGCCGTCCATGATTGATCATTTCGTCCTCGCGTGCGCCGACGGCGATGTCGGCGCAGAGAGACTCTCGGCTGAGTTCGGCGCGCGGCTTGCGCCTGGTGGAAGCCATGCGGGCAACGCCACCCGCAACCATCTTGGCGGGCTGGGCGATGCGTATCTCGAACTTCTCTCGCCGGACACCGCGCAGGAGAGATGGGAGAAGAAAGCCGCCGCGTTTCCCGAAGAGCCAACTCTGACGAGCTGGTGCGTCAGAAGCGCGGATCTCGAGGGGCTTGGCGCGAAGGCGCGGGAATTGGGCTTCACGGTCGAAGGGCCGACTGCCTGGAGCCGGGAGGGCGCCGAGGGGACGCTAACCTGGCGACTCTTGTTCGTCCGCCATCAGGCGGTTGGCGGCGCCGCGCCGTTCTTTATCGATTGGGGGAAGACGACGCATCCATCGACATCCGCGCCGGCGATAGGCGCGTTCGACTCGCTGTCCATTTGGGTTCCGCAACCGGACGCCTTGAAATCACTGCTCGCATTCGCGGGCGTTGCGGTCGACGTGAACGAAGGGGAAGCCGAAATGGATCTGTCGTTATCGTCGCCTCGCGGCGTCCGCCGGTTTTCGGCTTCCGGTCCGTTATTGGCCCGAATCTAGAGTGCCGCCGCCGCGGAAGCCTGGCGCATGCCGACCGCGACGCTCGGACCCGATTTCAGTCAGGCGATGCGAGGCATACGGAAGGGAAGCAGCGCCTTGACCACAGGATTGCGCAGGCGTGGGCCGGAAAGCGATTCGTGTACGCCAACCCTGTCCGCGCCGAATAGACGCGTTTCAATCATCGAGCGGCTGTAAAAGGGCGTGTCTTCGAAGGTGCGCGCAATGCGAGCGCCGCCGTCCTCGTCCGCGCGTGAGCGGCGCTGAATGCGCCAGATCGGCGTTGAAGGCAGCGACACCGGCATTGGCGGATCGAAAGGCTCCGATTTACCGAAACGGTCGACGAGATAGGCGGCCGCGCGCTGCTCTCCATCGCGCATATCAGTGTTGTAGAGGATCGCCGTACGCCCGCCTTCCAGCGTCGTCCGCGACCAGTCCCAGAACGAGAACCCTTCCTCCAGAGGTTCATCTCCATTGTTCGTATCAAAATAGCCGTGTCCGGACCATTTGACATCCGGATCGCTGAAATCGACGCTAACGCGAGAGAAGGGCGCGAGCGGCCGCCAGCGGTGTCGGCCGTTGCCGTCAATAAGGTATGTCGTATCGCCGAGGCCCTCGAAGTCGACCGTGATGCGTCCGCGAACCGGAAGTGGGATAGGCGCGCCGATCTCATTGACGTCGATGCTCAGGCGTCCGGGCGTCAACTGCATGGCGCTTTTCGCGATTTCGTAGGAATTGGCCGAACGACGCGTCCTTGCGCGCCCGCGCTCCGTCATGGTCCAGCGCCCGCGCGGCCCGTAAAGCGCAACATTCAGCGCGCAGTGGTTTTCCGGCGCCTGCCGGCCGCTCCAGGCGTAGTAGGGGGAAAAGACGCTGCCGACGAACGCGATCATCGTAAGGCCGAACGCGCCGTCGTCGCTGATGGCGTCGACATACCACCAGGCGTAGCCGCCGGGCGAGACGTTTAGGTCAAACCGAAATCCTTCGTCACCGCTTCTGCGGCCATCAGGCCCGACATCGCCGCCATCGGCAATCCGGAACCCGGGTGCACGCTGCCGCCCGCGCAATAAAGACCCGGGCGTTTCGTCCGTACGCCGCGCCGTCGGAATGAAGCCCTCCAGCCGTGGCTCGGGGGGCCGAACAAGGCGCCGCCCGTTCCCGGGAAGCGGGCCGCGTAGTCCGTCGGCGAGCTTTGCTTGATCTCGCCCGGCCGCGGGGCCAGCGCCACGCCGGCGCGTTTCATCTGTGTGAAGGCTTTGGTCCGACATGCGGCGAGCTCCTGTTGGGAATAGTCATGCACGTCCCCGTTGGCGGGGGCGTTAATGAGGCAGAAAAACCTCTCGGGACGATCGGGCGGCGCCTCGACGGCGCGGTCCTGGGCGAACACATAAGTTGTCGGCGACGCAGGCGGGCGACCTTTTTCGAAGATGTCGTCGAACTCCGCGGCGTAGTCGTCAGAAAAAAAGACATTGTGAGCGGAAACATCCGCCTCCGCCGCATCGGCGAGGAACGTCCACGTAATGGCGGACTGGCTTCGTTCGCTTGGCGCCGGCGGCTGCGATGGGGCCCCGAGGATAGCCGCCGCGTCGCCATTAAAGATGACTGCGTCGGCCTCAACCGCGTCGCCATCGGACGTCACCGCGCCGCCGATACGTCCGTCCTTGTCTTTGAATGCCGTCGCTTCGCACCCGAACCGGAACTGCGCGCCGTTCTTCCTCGCGCGCGCCTCCAATTGCCGCGCCAACCGCTTCATGCCGCCATCGACTGCCCATACCCCTTCCGCCTCCACGTGCGCTATCAGCTTCAGCGTTGACGACGCCTCGAACGGCGACGACCCGCAATAGGTCGCGTACCGACCGAACAGCTGCCTCAGACGGGGGTCCCTGAAGCGCCGTGTCAGCGCTCTCCAATACGTCGAATAGGGATCGAGCTTCAGGAGGTCGATAGGCGCGGCCCGAAAAAGAAGGCCAGGAAAACTTGGCTCCTCGCGTCGAATGAATGCGCCATAGAGCGTCCGCCATGTCCGCGCCGCATCCGCCATGAAAGCGACATAGGCGTCTGCTTCGGAGGCTCCGGCGAACGCGCGCACCGCCTCAATGGAGGCGTCTTTGTCCGCGCAAAGATCAAGCTTTTCGCCCGGTCCCCAGAAATGCCGCGCCAGTACGTTCAATTGCGTAAGAGGCAGCTCTTCCTCCAGAGCGCCGCCCGCCTGCCGGAACGCCTCTTCGAAGATCGGCTTCATGGTGAGAACCGTGGGACCGCAATCGATCGACGCGTCGAAAATCCGCTGATCGCTGATCTTCCCGCCGGCGCGGGGCCCGCGCTCCAGCACGGTGACGTCCGCTCGGCGCGAAAGCGATGCGGCCGCGACAAGGCCGGCGACGCCCGCGCCGACAATAAGAATATGCGTCTTCGCGCGCGCAGCGGACGCGTTCAATCTCGGCGCTCTTGAGGTCGCCGGGTCTGAAGCCAGGTCTGAAGATGTCGGCGCTGCGGCCATCGCGCTCTTTATCCTCTTTGCTTTACCCTTCGCCGGAGCCTCCGCCGGGCGACGTTTCGACGGTCCATTCGTCGCTTTTTGGCCTACCGAGCGATAGACGCCGCACAGCGCGCAACCGCCGGATTGCGCGCCTTGCCGCGTCGTGAGCCCGACGACCCGTAGAGGCGTCACGACGCCCCTGCAGCGCCGCCACGGGCGCCGAGATTCTTCACAAGGAAGAAGTTTTCTTTGATCTTGAGCAAATGTCCAAACAAATTGACATGTAAGATTGTCGCATTAGGTTGACACAAAAGGAGGCGTTGTGAACGTTACGCAGCTCATTGAGAACGGCCTTAAGGAGGCCGTAGCGAGCGCCTCTCGCACCGCAGGAAGAAAAGCCGAAGCGTCCGGCGCATGCCCGAAACTGCTCGCCGAGGCGATCGGCTATGCGGTTTTTTCCGGCGGCGCGCGCGTTCGTCCGAAGCTCTGCCTCGCCGTCGCAGGCGCCAGTTCCGAACCGCCGGAGTGCGAGCGCGCAGCGGGCGCGGCGGTCGCCATCGAACTGCTCCATTGCGCCTCGCTGGTGCACGACGACCTCCCCTGTTTTGACGATGCAGACACGCGCCGCGGCGCGCCATCCGTGCACTGCGCCTTCTCCGAACCGATCGCGGTTCTGACCGGCGACGCCCTCATCGTGATGGCGTTTGAAGCGCTTGCGCGCGCTTACGCCGACGCGCCCGCGACTGGGCTCAAGCTTGTGGGCGTCATTGGCGCCGCCGCCGGGGCGCCAGCCGGCATTGTCGCCGGCCAGGCGTGGGAAAGCGAGCCGGAAATCGATGTGCGCGCCTATCACCGTTCCAAGACCGGGGCGTTGTTCGTCGCCGCGTGCGAAGCGGGCGCCACGGCCGTCGACGCCGATCCGTCGCCCTGGCGTCGTCTGGGGCTGCGGTTAGGCGAGGCCTATCAGGTGGCCGACGACATCCGCGACGCCATCTGGCCGGAGGAGCTTATGGGCAAGCCGGCGGGCGTCGACGAACGCTGCAGCCGGCCGAGCTCGGTTAAGTTTTTTGGTCTCCAGGGCGCGGTCGAACATCTTGGCGCCCTCATTGAAGACGCCGTCGACGCAGTGCCGGAAAGTCCGGGTGCGGAGGGTCTGCGCGCCCTCGTTGTGGCGCAGGCTGACCGATTAATGGCGTGTGTCGAGAAGCGAGAGCCGAGTGAGCGCCGGGCTTGACGCCGTCGGCGGAGGGCGTGTGCGGATGCGCGGCCTGACCGGCCTTCAACGGCTCCGCGAGGCGATCTTTAACTGGCGCAATCGGTTGCTAGCGAACCCGCGGTTTCAGCGAATCGCGCCGTCTCTGCCGGTCGGCGGGGCGATGACCCGACTGCGCACGCGCCAGCTGTTCGATATCTGCGCAGGGTTCGTCTATTCGCAGATACTCGCCGCCTGCGTCGAGCTGGAGCTTCTGGAGCGATTGAAGGGCGGCGCGCGGTCCGTCGCCGATCTCGCCAACGCGTGCCGACTGCCGCCCGCCGCGATGGACCGTTTGTGCCGGGCCGCTGCGGCGCTTGATCTTCTGGAGCGGCGTCCTGACGGCCGCTTCGGGCTGGGGCAGCAGGGCGCGGCGCTTGTCGGCAACCCTTCAGTATACTCAATGATCCGTCACCATGCGGTGCTGTATCGCGATCTCTCCGATCCGGTGGCGCTCTTGCGACGTCCGCGTGGCGATACGGAAATGGCGCGCTATTGGGGCTACGCCGCGCCTTCGGCGGCCGGCGGGACGGCGGATGCGGCGGCCGGCTTATCTTCTAATGAGATATCGGCCTACACCCAGTTGATGGCCGACACCCAGGCTTTCATCGCGGCGGAGGTGGTCGCCTCTTACCCCTTCAGGCGCCGCCGCCATGTCATGGACGTCGGCGGCGGGGCGGGCGCTTTCGCCACGGCGCTTTTGAAGGCGGCGCCGGATCTGCGCGTGACGGTGTTCGACTTGCCGGCGGTCGCGGAGGAGGCCGGGCGGCGGCTCGCGTCGGTCGAAGGCGGGTCGAGGGCGACGGCGGTCGGCGGAGATTTTCTGTCCGGGGAATTGCCGTCAGGCGCCGACATGATCTCGCTCGTGCGCATCCTTCATGACCATGACGACGCCCAGGCCGCCGCGATCCTAAGGGCTTGCCATGCGGCGCTGCCGCCTGGCGGCGAGGCGCTCATCGCCGAGCCCATGGCGGAGACGAAGGGCGCGCGGGCGATGGGTGAGGCCTATTTCGGCTTTTACCTCTGGGCGATGGGGTCGGGCCGGCCGCGCACGAAACGGGAGCTGGTCGACATGCTGCGGCGCGCCGGCTTTTCGCGCGTGCGGGAGCTAGACGCCCGGCAACCGCTTCTCGTTCGCATGCTAACTGCGGAAAAATAGCGCGTTTCGCAGACCGAACTAATTGACAACTTCAAGTGTCAACCTAAACTGACACTCATGAGCCTCCACAAAGAGAGACCGCGAAGGGAGACGCGAACGCGATGACCGGATTATCGGCGCGCGCCGTCGTATTCGACGGCCCGAAACAACTTAAGCTGGCCAGACTGGAGCTTTCCGACCCCGGACCTGACGACGTCGTCGTCGAGACCGAATACAGCGGCGTCAGCACCGGCACGGAGCGCCTGCTATGGAGCGGCGACATGCCGCCTTTTCCCGGCCTCTCCTACCCGCTGGTGCCCGGCTATGAGACCGTCGGCAGGGTGGTGCGGTCAGATTGCGATCCGGCTCTTGTCGGGCGGCGCGTCTTTGCGCCGGGCGCGCGCTGCTACAAGGACGTAAGCGGATTGTTCGGCGGCGCCGCCTCGCGAATCGTCACGTCCGCCAAGCGGGTGCGCCCGCTGCCCGAAAGCGTCGCGGCGTCGGATGGCGCCAGCCATGATTTCGCGGAGGAGGCGACGTTGCTGGCGCTTGCGGCGACGGCTCGGCACGCCATCGCAAATGAGACGCCTCCGGATCTAATCATCGGCCATGGGGCGCTCGGGCGCCTGCTTGCGCGAATCACGATTGGTCTCGGCCATCCGCCGCCGAATGTGTGGGAGACGAACCCCGACCGCGCCGACGCCGACGGCTACGCCGTCCTGGAGCCCGATTTCGACGGGCGTCAGGATTACAAGGCGATTTACGATGTCAGCGGAGATTCCAGGATTCTGGATGAGCTGATCTCTCGGCTTGCGCCGGGCGGCGAAATCGTTCTTGCGGGCTTTTACTCCCAACCGCTCAGTTTCGCCTTTCCGCCCGCCTTTGTTCGCGAAGCGCGGTTTCGCGTGGCGGCGGAGTGGACGGACGCTGACCTTGCAGCGACGATCGACCTAGTAGAGGCCGGCGCGCTCGACCTCGACGGGCTAATCACCCATCGAATGGCCGCCGGCGATGTGGACGCCGCCTATCGTACTGCGTTTGAAGACCCTTCCTGCCTGAAAATGATTCTGGATTGGAGACGCGATTCATGACTGCGCCTTATGATCAATCATCCGCTGGCGAACCGAAATTCGAGCCTGAGCCGCAACCCGAAGAAGAGCCGTCTGCGGCCGAAAAAGAGACGCAGATAATTGCGATCTACGGCAAGGGCGGCATCGGCAAGAGCTTCACGCTCGCCAATCTCAGCTACATGATGGCGCAGCAGGGCAAGAAGGTCCTGCTGATCGGTTGCGATCCCAAGAGCGACACGACGTCTTTGCTCTTCAACGGCCGGGCGTGCCCGACCATCATCGAGACGTCATCGGCGAAAAAGGCGGCCGGCGAAGACGTTCAGATCGGCGATGTCTGCTTCAAGCGCGACGGCGTCTTCGCCATGGAGCTCGGCGGGCCGGAGGTCGGGCGCGGCTGCGGCGGCCGCGGGATCATCCACGGCTTTGAGCTGCTTGAGAAGCTAGGCTTCCATGACTGGGATTTCGATTACGTTCTTCTCGATTTTCTCGGCGACGTCGTATGCGGAGGATTTGGCCTCCCGATTGCGCGCGACATGTGCCAGAAAGTGATCGTCGTCGGCTCCAATGACCTCCAGTCGCTTTATGTGGCCAACAATGTCTGTTCGGCGGTCGAATACTTCCGCAAGCTCGGCGGCAATGTCGGCGTCGCCGGCATGGTCATCAACAAGGATGACGGCACCGGCGAAGCGCACAAGTTCGCCGAAGCCGCCGGCATACCAATCCTGTCGGCCATTCCGGCGGACGAAGACATCCGCCGCAAGAGCGCTAACTACCAGATCGTCGGAAAGCCGGACAGCCGCTGGGGACCATTGTTCGAAACGCTTGGCGTCAATGTGGCCGAAGCGCCGCCCCAGCGTCCGAAACCTCTGTCCCAGGACGAATTGCTTGGCCTCTTCTCCGCTGAAGAAACGGGCGCAGACGTGGAGCTTCTCTCCGCGACGCTGGAAGACATGTGCGGACCGCAGGGGCTGGCCAAAGAAACCCTCGAGGTTGTCTACGAGGACCTGAAATAAAAATGGCCGAACTCATTAACGCAGTGGGCGATGCAGAAGGCGTCGCAAAAGGCAAGGATAAGGATGGCGCCGCCGCCGCGCCGGCCGCAGGTTGCCATGGAGACAAGGCGGAATTCGCGCGCGCGGCGCGCGAGGCGGGCGCCTCGGAGGTGATGGACGCGCTTGAGCGGGACTATCCGAAAGGGCCGCATGACCAGCCGCAGGGGATGTGCCCTGCTTTCGGCAGCTTGCGCGTGGGCCTAAGAATGCGCCGCACCGCGACGATACTGTCCGGGTCGGCATGCTGCGTCTACGGATTGACCTTCACGTCGCATTTCTACGGCGCGAAGCGCTCCGTCGGCTACGTGCCGTTTAACTCCGAGACGCTCGTCACCGGCAAGCTGTTCGAGGACATTCGCGAGGCGGTCTACAAGACCGCCGATCCGGAAAAATACGACGCCGTCGTCATCACCAACCTTTGCGTGCCGACGGCGTCGGGCGTGCCGCTTCGGCTCCTGCCGAAGGAAATAGACGGCGTCCGGATTATCGGGATCGACGTACCGGGTTTCGGCGTTCCGACCCATGCGGAGGCGAAAGATGTGCTGGCCGGGGCGATGCTCGCTTATGCGCGCCAGGAAGCCGAGGCCGGCCCGGTGGCGCGTCCCGACGCGGCCGCCGACGATGGACGACCAAAGGTGACGCTCCTCGGGGAAATGTTCCCCGCGGACCCGATGGTGATCGACCGGCTGCTCGCGCCGATGGGGCTAGCCGCGGGGGTCGTCGCGCCGACGCGCGAATGGCGGGAGCTTTACGCCGCGCTTGACGGCGTCGCCGTCGCAGCGATCCATCCGTTCTACACCGCGAGCGTCCGCGAATTCCGCGCCGCGGGGCGTCCGATAGTCGGCTCCGGGCCGGTGGGCGCGGAGGGCGCCGCCGACTGGCTGCAGGCGATCGGCGAAGCCGCAGGCGTGAAGGCGGACGCGATTGGCGCCGCCAAGGATGCGGCCGTCGGCGCGGTGAAAGCCGCGCTTTCCGGCGTGAAGATTGATGGGCGGATCACCGTCTCCGGCTATGAGGGGTCCGAGCTATTGGTCGCCCGTCTCCTCGTCGAGTGCGGCGCGGAAGTGCCCTATGTGGGCACCGCGTTGCCGAAGACCGAATGGTCGTCGGAAGACGCCGACTGGCTGCGCGCGCGGGGCGCTGAGATCGTCTATCGCGCGTCGCTTGAGCGCGACATCGGCGCGGTGGACGCGCTGAAGCCCGATCTCGCCATCGGCACGACGCCCGTCGTTCAGCATGCGAAGGAAAAAGCGATCCCGTCGCTTTACTTCACCAACCTCATTTCCGCACGGCCCCTGTTCGGCCCCGGCGCGCCGGCGGCGATCGCCCAGGTCATCAATGGCGCAATTGAAGGCAAGGCGCGGTTCGACCGCATGACCGCCTTCTTCGAAGACGTCGGCGTCGGCGACAGCGCCGGGGTGTGGCGTGATACGCCCGTCGATGGCGACGCCTTCCGGGCCAAGCAGCGCAAGAAGAGAGAGCGCGCTGAGAAGATGAAAGAGAAGGAATCCGTAGCGATGGACGCGCCATGCTGATCCAGGATCACGATCGCGCGGGCGGCTACTGGGGCGCGGTTTATGTCTTCACCGCCGTCAAGGGCCTTCAGGTCGTCATAGACGGACCAGTGGGATGCGAAAACCTGCCCGTCACGTCCGTTCTTCACTATACCGATGCTCTCCCTCCGCATGAGTTGCCGATCGTCGTGACCGGACTCGCTGAGGAGGAGCTCGGTCGCGACGGCACCGAAGGCGCTATGAAACGCGCCCGCAGCGTCATGGACCCTGATCTGCCTGCGGTCGTCGTCACCGGCTCAATCGCGGAAATGATCGGCGGGGGCGTGACGCCGGAAGGCTCGAACATCCAGCGGTTTCTGCCCCGCACGATTGATGAGGACCAATGGCAGTCGGCCGACCGCGCCATGCTCTGGCTGTGGAAGGAGTACGGCCAGACGAAAGGACGCAATCCGCGGCGTAAGGAGCGCAAAGAGGGCGAAAAGCCCAAAGTGAACATCATTGGTCCGGCCTACGGCATGTTCAATATGCCCTCGGACCTCGGCGAGATGATTCGTCTCATCGAAGGGATCGGCGCGGAGGTGAACCTCGTCTATCCGCTTGGCAGCCACATCTCTGACACGCCGAAGCTTTTTGACGCGGATGTCAATGTCTGCATGTACCGCGAATTCGGCCGCCTCTTGTGTGAGGCGCTTGACCAGCCATACCTGCAGGCGCCCATCGGCATTCATTCGACGACGAAGTTTCTCCGCTCGCTGGGCGAACTGACGGGACTAGACCCGGAGCCGTTCATCCAGCGCGAAAAACACACGACCATCAAGCCGCTTTGGGACCTGTGGCGCTCGGTGACGCAGGATTTCCTGGCGACGGCGAGTTTCGGGATTGTGGCGAACGAAACCTACGCCCGCGGCGTGCGAAACTATCTCGAAGATGAACTGGGCGCGCCGTGCACATTCGCCGTGTCGCGGATTGCCGGCAAGAAGCCGGACAATGACGATGTCCGGGAACGGATCAAGTCGTCGCCGCCCTTTATCCTCTTCGGCAGCTTTAATGAGCGTATGTACGCGCAGGAGGCCGGCGCGCCTAGCGTGTTCATCCCGGCGTCCTATCCGGGCGCGCTTATCCGCCGCCATACCGGAACGCCCTTTATGGGTTTCGCCGGCGCGACCTACCTGATGCAGGAGTTCTGCAACGCGCTCTTTGACGCGCTATTCCACATCCTGCCGCTCGCCAAAACGCTTGACGAGGCGCCGGCGACGCCTGCGGGCGCAGCTGCATCCATGCCGTGGGACGATGAGGCGGCCGCCGCCTTTGACAAGATTGTCGCGCGCAGCCCCGTGCTCACGAGGATTTCGGCGGCGAAGCGTCTCCGGGATGGCGTCGAGGCGGCGGCGAAGCGCGATGGCGCGGCCCGGGTGACCAAAGAAGCGCTGGAGCGGGCGATTGAAACGGAGGCCGTTCCGGCGGCCTAGCGGGCGACGCGGTGACGCGTCGTCCTGCAAGAGAGGAGGTATGCGATGGTTGTGCATGCGATCGAGATAACCCCTTCGACAAAGTCAGCGGCGCGCGTCGCGCCTAAGGATCGCGCGGAGTATCGGCTCTACATGGCGATACTCTTTCCGCTGTCGCTGGTCGCGGTGCTCTTTGGACGGATGTTCGGCGTCCGTCGCGCCCGTCGCCGCGCAACGGGGCGCTTGAACGCTTGGGCTGAGGCGATGGAGCTGACGCGTCGCGCCGTGCCCTGGGCGTTTATGGGACGCTGAATGGTCGAAGGTCGCCCCGGAGGCGCATTTCCTCCCGGGAGAACCCGTGTCGCGGGGTGAACGGCGGCGAACTGCATTGGTAACAAAAAAGGAGGATTGCCAATGGCGAGTGACGGACCTGCATCGCCGGAAACCCTTTCGGGTCTTACGGCGGCGCAGGCGCAAGAGTTCCACAAAGTATTTATTGGGAACTTCGCCGTTTTCGTTTTGATTGCGACTGTCGCGCACATCCTTGTATGGGCGTGGCGTCCGTGGATTCCGGGTGAAGGAGGCTACAGCTCGCTTGAGAGCGCCTTCGCGTCCCTCGGACCCATTCTGACGAATTTGGCGTAGGAGGACGGGATTATGTGGAGACTATGGCTCCTTTTTGATCCGCGTCGCGCTGTAATCGGGTTGTTTGTCTTCCTGTTTACGCTCGCGATTCTGATCCACTTCGTCCTTCTGAGCTCGCCACGTTACAACTGGCTCGACACCTCGGCGTCCGAATCGGCGTCTGCGGTTGAGTTCGTTGACGTGGACAAGCTCACCTAACGACAGGTCGCGGCGGGCGCCTGTCGTTCGCCGCGATCGCCGTGGCTGGCGACCGCCGGCGACGACGCGGCGATAGTAGAGACAGCGCACTGGCCCCCGCGCGAGAGGGCGCAATGCTCCGTTATCGGAGTTAGCGCCGCATTCCACCGGGCCGCCGGCCGATTGCTTTGGAAAGGTGATAGCGATGGCGTTGCTAAGTTTTGAACGAAAATACAGAGTTCGGGGCGGGACGCTGATCGGCGGCGATCTTTTCGACTTTTGGGTCGGCCCTTTTTATGTCGGATTCTTCGGCGTTACCGCGGCGTTCTTCGCTGCGGCCGGGACGGCGCTGATATTCTACGGCGCTTCGATGGGCGACACATGGAACCCTTGGCTCATCAGCATTAATCCGCCTGATCTGAGCTACGGCCTCTCGATGGCGCCAATCGCGGAAGGCGGTCTCTGGCAAGTGATTACATTCTGCGCATGCGGCGCGTTTATTTCATGGGCGCTGCGTGAGGTTGAGATCTGCCGCAAGCTGGGCATGGCCTATCATGTGCCGGTGGCGTTCGGCACGGCGGTATTCGCCTACATCACGCTAGAGGTCATTCGGCCGGTGCTGATGGGCGCCTGGGGGCACGCGTTTCCCTACGGCATCATGAGCCATCTCGATTGGGTCTATAACACTGGGTATACGTATGGGAACTTCCACTACAATCCCGCGCACATGATCGCGATTACCTTCTTCTTCACGACAACGCTCGCGCTTGCGCTGCACGGCGGCCTTGTCCTGTCGGCGACGAATCCCGGCGGCGAGAAAGTGGTGAAGACGCCTGAGCACGAGAATGCCTATTTCCGCGACTTCATCGGCTACTCCGTCGGTACGATGGGCATTCACCGGCTCGGCTTGTTCCTTGCACTGAACGCCGGCTTCTGGAGCGCGGTGTGCATTGTGATCAGCGGCCCGGTCTATGAGGGATCGTGGATCGAGTGGTGGGATTTCTGGAAAAACGCGCCGCTGTGGCGTGATGGAAGGTTTTAATCATGGCTGACTATCAAAGCCTCCTAACGCAGGTCCAGGTGCGCGGACACGTTGATTACGGCGTCGCGTTGCCGGAAGGCGATGAACGCGACTACATCACGGGCGAAAGCGGCCTTCTGGGCAAGCTTGGCGACGCGCAGATTGGGCCGATTTATCTTGGTTACACGGGGCTCGCCTCCCTCGTCTTCGGGACCGGGGCCGTGATCATCATCGGCATGAACATGCTGGCGAGCGTTGATTGGAATCCGATCAAATTCGTCGGTCTGCTGCCGTGGCTGTCGCTTGATCCGCCGGGTCCGGAATATGGATTCAGCCCCTTCGTTCCTTTGCAGGAAGGCGGGTGGTTCATCATCGCCGGCTTCTTCTTGACGACCTCGATCATCCTTTGGTGGATAAGATCCTACCGCCGGGCGATGCAGCTTGGCATGGGCACCCATATTTGCTGGGCGTTTGCGGCGGCGATATGGCTGTATCTGGTTTGCGGCTTTATCAGGCCGCTGGCCATGGGCAGCTGGGCGGAATCGGTGCCGTTCGGCATCTTCCCGCACCTTGATTGGACCAACAACTTTTCGTTGATCTACGGCAACCTCTTCTACAATCCGTTCCACATGCTCTCGATTACGTTCCTCTACGGATCGACGCTCCTGTTTGCGATGCATGGCGCGACCATCCTCGCCGTCGCGCGCTATGGCGGGGAGCGGGAGATCGAACAGATCTATGATCGCGGCACGGCGTCGGAGAGGGCGGCGCTGTTCTGGAGGTGGACGATGGGCTTCAATGCGACGATGGAGTCCATTCATCGCTGGGCCTGGTGGTTCGCAATCCTGTGCCCGATCACCGGCGGCATTGGCATTCTGCTGACCGGGACCGTGGTCGACAACTGGTACGAGTGGGGCATCGCCAACGGCTTTGCTCGACCCTATTAGGTTCTGCGAGCCGCTAGCCGCCATCTTCGCGAGATGGCGGCTAATCGCGGGCGGACTTATCTTCGCGCACGCGCGGATCAGCGCCGATGGTATCCGTCGGCGCTTTTTCTTGGTTGCTTGAACGTGCGCGTTTCGTCTCAAGGCGCGCCGGGATCGACTTCGACTGAAAGCAGGTTAGTTTGGAAATCTAGACGAGCGCGCCGCGTTAGATTGGCGCAACTCGCGTCGTCGCCGACGCCGACGGCGGCTACTGGAGAAGCTCGTGTCGCTTGACCATCCGTCGAAAGAGTTTCGGGCCGAAGTCGCGTCGCGACTAAGGCACGATTTGCTGCAGCCTGCCGCTGCGTTGAAAATGCTGATCCACCGTTTCGGCGAAAACGCCGCGGCCATGGACGACCCGCGCCTGCGCAGGGCCATGCGCGAAGCCGTCGATGAACTGGACACGTCAATAACCAGGATCTGCGAATATGAGGAAATCGCGAATGGCGTCGTCCTCCCCGACATCTCGACGATGGAGATTGACGCGGCGATTGGCGAACGGGTTGCTGACGCCCGGCGACGCGCCGCCGACCTTGGACTGACCTTTTCCGCGCAGCCGTCGTCGCCTGCGCTGCTGGCCGCGGCGGACGCGAAACTCACTGCGAGGATTATCGGCGCAGCGCTTGAGAACGCTATCGACTTCACGCCAGCGGGATCAATCCGCCTCGAAACCGAAGAACTTGATGACCGCGTGATTATCCGTGTGACCGACGATGGCGTGGGAATAGAGGAGGGGGCGCAGCCATACCTTTTTCAACCGTTCTTTGCGGCCAACCTCGGCGCTGCGCGCCGGGACAGGCGGCTCGGGCTTGGGCTCGCCTATGCGCAGAAAGCGGCCGCCCTCATGGGCGCCGAACTTGGCCTTTCGCCAAGGGATGAGGCGAACGGCGCCTGCTTTCATCTGCGCCTGCCACGCTCGGTTAGTTGATGAGATTTGTCTCTTTGGCGATCGCCGACGCGAGAGTCTATCCGCGTTCGTCGGCCGTTCGGTACAGCTTTGTGAGTAGACTGATTAATCCGAATGCGCGCGTTCGCGCCACCGCGACGCGAACGACGATATCTTGGAGCGCCCCTTGCCGGGGAGTCTTGCGCTGATCGCCTGAAGATGCGCCCGTATCGTATTGACCGAAAGGCCAAGCTGGGTCGCCATTTCCTTGTTCGATAGACCCGATGCGAGGAGGCCGAAGATTTCCCGCTGGCGCGGCGTGAACATTTCCACTGCGGCGAAGACCTTGCCCAGATCTGCGTCGTCAGCCATTGCCGTCTGCGGCGTGGCCTTCTTGAAAAGCAGGTCCTGGGGGATAGCCGCTTCGCCGCGAAGGACCCGCGCAACCGCGTCAAGAATGGCTGCAGGCTCCGCCGTCTTCGGAATGTAGCCTGCCGCGCCGTGTTGCAGGGCGAGCAGGACGTCCGAGCGATCTTCACTGATGGAAAGCACGATCACCGGCGCGCCCGGCGAAAGCTCCGATAGGTCGCGCAACAATGACTGTGTCGGCTGACCTGGCATGCGAAGGTCGACCACGATGAGGTCTAATTTGTCAGCATCCCGGCAAATGGCGACGGTTTCGTCCGCATTCGATGCTTCGTAGGGCGTGACGTCATAGACCGTGCCGAGCAGTGAGACGATAGAGGCGCGGACGACCCAATGGTCATCTGCGATAAGCGCTTTAAGCTGCGCTTTGACCTGCCGCGGTGCCAGGTCCGGGTCCTCGGTCTCCAAGCGATTCGTGTCTCCGTTCGCTTGGGGTTCGCTCTTCCCTGAGCAGATCTCCCCTGCGCCAAGTTCCCTCGCGACGAATTGGCGGTCCGCTCCGTCGGCTGGCGGCGTCGGTCGCGGACGGTTATCGGTCTGACTGGTCATGATCTCAGGTCACATTCGACTCAGAAGGCGTCAATTCACGTCCACATCATTCGGGCGCCATGTAGGGCCTTCAATACCGTAAACTCGTAATCGGTAAGAAGCCGTTAACGTCGTTTCTGGCGGCAACCGTTCTGGCGCGCAGTCTTGTCCTGACGCGATGCCCGGCAAGCGATGTGTTAAGATGAAGCGTTGGAAATAAGCGGCGCAGGAGAGGCGGCCCTTAATGAAGCGAACGTGAAGAGAGGAAGCGCGCTGCCGCATGCCGAGGTCTATCAGGGGGCAGACGAGTTGGAACGAATGGATGGCGAAACCTACGGAAAACTCCCCTGACGCGAAGCTCAGCCTGCAATCCGGCGGTGACGACGAAAAGGAGGCCAAGGTCGAAGAGGCGGCGCGTCGGCCGAACGAAATGCCTCCGGCCGGTCAATCCCGTCTACGGATACTAGCGGCGGAGGACAGCGAGCTGAACCAGTTCGTTCTGAAGTCGATGCTTGAATATTATGAATACGAACTATCGTTCGTCAAGAACGGGCGCGAAGCGATAGAGGCCTGGCGCGCCAGCGATTTCGACCTGATACTGATGGATATCCAGATGCCCGTCATGGACGGAGTCGCCGCGATGCGCGAGATCCGCGCGATTGAGGCGAGGCGCGGAGGCGCGCCGACGCCCATCGTGGCGCTGACCGCGAATGCGATGACCCATCAGCTTGAGGAATACAAGGCTGCAGGCGCCAATCTGTACGTGTCGAAGCCGATTTCGGAAAGCGACCTGCTCGACGCGATAAGCGTATGCATGGCCGAGCCGCACGCCCGCGTGTCTCGAAACGATTGACCGACGAGGGCGCGTTACCGCCGAGCCTCGAATTGTCGATGGGCGGCCGTCAGCGTGTTGCGCATCAGCATCGCGATGGTCATCGGTCCGACGCCGCCGGGGACCGGCGTAATCGCCGCGGCGACGCGGCGCGCCGGCTCAAAATCAACATCGCCGATGAGGCGCGGTCGCGCGTCCGGCGAGGCATCGGCTGGCGGCGGCGCACGGTTGATGCCGACGTCGATCACCGTGGCGCCAGGTTTGATCCAGTCCCCTTGGATCAGAGCAGGCCGTCCAACCGCAGCGACAAGAAGGTCCGCACGCCGACAGACGTCGGCAAGCGATCTGGTTCGGCTGTGGGCGATCGTCACGGTGCAGTTTTCCGCAAGCAAAAGGTGAGCGGCCGGCTTGCCGACGATGTTCGATCGGCCGACGATGACCGCCTCCGCGCCGGCGAGGTCGTCGCCCATTGCGTCGCGCGCAAGCGCCACGACGCCCGCGGGCGTGCAAGGCACGAGGGCCCTTTCCAACTCCCCCGCCGCCAGCCGCCCTACATTTAGCGGATGGAAGCCGTCGACGTCCTTTTCCGGATCGATCAGCTCAATAATCGCCGATGCGTCCACCTGAGCCGGCAGTGGCAGCTGCACCAATATACCGTGAACGGAGGGGTCATCGTTCAGCGCCGCGACCTCGCTGGCCACAGCTTCATGGGATGCGTCGGCCGGCAGGACGCGCTTGATTGAGCGAAAACCGATTTTCTCCGCCGTACGTCCCTTGTTGCGCACATAGATCGCGCTCGCCGGGTCATCGCCGACCAGCACGACCGCAAGGCAGGGCGGCGCGCCGGCCTCCTCGGCGAACGCCGTCGCCTCGGCGGCGAGCGCTTCGTTGGAGGCGGCCGCAATGGCCTTGCCGTCGATAAGCTTGGCCTCGGTCATGGGCTGCTCCTCCTCGCAATCCGGCCGCGGATAGGCGCGTCGGCAGGTGATCGATATACGCTTCGCTGTGATTGGGAAACCCGATGGCGCGTTCGCGCACGCCGCGCGCCCATTTCGATCCGTTCGCTGGGGAGGTTCGGAATAATCCAATTGACCCTAGCGTTTAACTTGCATCAATCACTTGCGAACGGGACGCTTTAGCTCTTAAAGCATTGCGGTACGCGATGGTGGTTTTGATGTTTCCTGGCGCGTTACTGGATCGCTTCGCTGAACGGCGGCAAGCAGCTCACTCGCAGGACCCCGACGGTTTCGCTTTTCGCGCCTCCGGCCTGACAAAGGTCTATGGCGATGGGGCGGCGGCGGTCCATGCGCTGCGGGGCGTCGACCTCGAAGTAGGGAGGGGCGAGCTGATCGTGCTCCTCGGCCCTTCTGGCAGCGGCAAGTCCACGCTCCTCAACATTCTTGGCGGGATCGACCGCGCTTCGGCCGGCGTCGCCTTTTATGAATCGGCGGAGCTGACGGCGATGTCGGACCGCACCCTTACCGCATACCGCCGTCGCCATGTGGGCTTTATCTTCCAGTTCTACAATTTGATGCCGAGCCTCAGCGCGCGAGAGAATGTCGACCTTGTAGGCGAGATCGCCGCCGATCCTATGGACGCGGTTGAGGCCCTGTCGCTTGTGGGCTTAGCAGAGCGGGTGAACCACTTTCCTTCCGAACTGTCGGGCGGCGAGCAGCAGCGCGTGGCGATCGCAAGGGCGATCGCAAAGAACCCTGACGTCCTGTTCTGCGACGAACCGACCGGCGCCCTCGACAGCAAGACAGGCATCGAAGTGCTGCGTGTCTTGAAGGACCTCAACGAGCGCCTTTCAACCACAATCCTGATCGTCACCCACGCAGCGGCGACGGCGGCGATGGCCGACCGCGTCATGCACTTCAGCGACGGCAGGATCCGCGAGGTCGTGACCAACGAGTCCAAGGCTGACCCGGCGGATATTCACTGGTGATTGGCATGCGGATGAAAGCTCTCGACCTCAAACTCATCAGGGACATCTGGCGCATCAAGGGCCAGGCGTTGGCCATTTCGCTCGTGCAGGCGTCGGGCATTGCGCTCTTGGTTATGAGCCTCGGCATGATCGCCTCGCTCACCGAGACCATGACCGCCTACTACGATCGCTACCGTTTCGCCGACATCTTCGCAGCGGCGACCCGCGCGCCGGAACTGGCGCTTGAGGAGCTGCGGTCGATTGAGGGCGTGAGCGCCGTCGAGGGGCGGGTCGTCGGCGGAGGGCTTGTCGACATCGAAGGCGTTGACGCGCCGATCACAGCTCAGTTCGTCTCACGGTCCGCCGACGCGACGGCGCCGTTAAACGATGTCCACATTGTCCGCGGCCGCGCGCCCGACCCTGTGCGCGGCGACGAGATCCTGTTGCTTGAAGCGTTTGCGGACGCCCACGGGCTGGAACCCGGCGATTCCCTGCCGGTGACTGTCTATGGCGCGCGCCGGGTGTTCCGCATCGCCGGCGTCGCTCTGTCGCCGGAATATGTCTACGCTATTGCGCCCGGCGCGCTCGCTGTCGACGATGATCGCTTCGCCGTTATCTGGGCGTCCTATGACACGCTTGCGCCGGCGTTCAATCTCGACGGGGCTTTTAACGAAGCGGTCTTTCGCCTTGCCAGGGGCGTTGATGCGGCAAGAGTGATCCCCGAGATCGACCGAATCCTTGCGCCCTATGGCGGCCGCGGCGCCTATGACAATGGCGATCAGGTCTCTAATCGGTTTCTTTCCGAAGAGCTGCGCCAGCTCACTGCAATGGCGTTCATCATGACGCCGATCTTCATGTCGGTGACGATATTCCTGTTGAATGTCGTCATTTCGAGGATGGTTCAGACCGAGCGCGAGCAGATCGGCCTGCTGAAGTCATTCGGCTATACGGGCGGCGAGATTGGCGCGCACTATGCGAAGTTCGCGCTTTTCATCGCCATCGTGGGCGCAGCCATCGGATGGCTTGGCGGACTATATCTCGGTCGGGTCATGACGGGCATCTATCAGGAGTACTACCGCTTTCCATTCCTGCTCTTTGAGACGGATCTACGCACCATCATCTATGCTGCGGGGCTCAGCGTCCTTGGCGCCGGGTTCGGCGCGATTACGGCGGTGCGCGCGGCGGTCGCGCTGCTGCCTGCGGAGGCGATGCGCCCGCCGGCGCCGGAGTTCTTTAGAAACGCGAAGGGCGCGACCAAGGGCTTCTCACTTCCCCTCGACCGTCCTACCCGCATGATCCTTCGACGGATTGCCCGCCGACCGTTCCGCTCCCTGGCGCTGGTGTTTGGCATCGCGGCCGCAATGGGGCTGTCCGTGATGATGCAGTTCAATCACGCCGCCATAAATCATATTCTCCATGCGTCGTTTCGAGTGATTGACCGAAGCGACATGACGGTTCGCTTCACCGAAGCGATCGACGAAGCCGCGGCGCTGGAGTTATCGAAACTGGACGGCGTCACCCATGTGGAGCCGTTTCGCGACGCCGCCGTCATTTTCGTCAATGGCGGCAAGGAGCATCTCGGCTCGATAACGGGCGTTACGAGCGCGCCGACCCTGAACCGCGTCCTGGACGACGAGCTCCGCCCCGCGCCGGTTCCCGAGAGCGGGCTCCTCCTGTCGGCCCCATTGGCGCAGCTCTTGTCCGCCGATGTCGGCGACGAGATTGAGGTGAGGTTCCGTGAGGGGCGCCGGCCGACAATTTCTATAGAGATTGTCGGACTGATCGACGTGATGATCGGCACGCCGGCCTATATGTCGATTGAAGACCTGAACGCCAGGCTGATGGAGCCGGGCAGGGTCTCCGGCGCATATCTCAGCGTCGCGCCCGACGCCCGCGCGGCGCTTCAGCGCAGGACGAAGGAGATACCGCAACTGGCGGCCATTTCCGTACGCGAGGAAGTGCTGACGAATTTTGAGCAGATGCTGTCGGAAGGGCCCGGCGTTTTTAGGGTGATAATGACTTTTTTCGCGACCGTGATCGCCGTCGGCGTTGTCTACAACGGCGCGCGGATTACGTTTGCGGAGCGTCGCCATGATCTTGCGAGCCTCCGGATTCTCGGGTTCACCAAGGCTGAGGCCGGCTATGTCGTGACCGGAGAAATTGTCACGCTGGCGATTGCGGCGTTGCCGATCGGGGCGGTCATCGGCGTCCTCCTATGGACCTATATCTCCACCGCTCTTAGTACGGAGCTATACCAGGTGCCGACTGTCTACGATCCCGCCGGGCTTGGCGTCGCCGGCTGCACCGTCGTATTCGCCGCGCTCGTGGCGTCGTTCCTTATCCAGAAGGACGTCGACAAGCTCGACATGGCGTCCGCGTTGAAGGCGAGAGACTGACACCAAATGCCCCGTTCCAGAGTAGTCACTTTCGCCATTCTCGCCGCGCTCGTCGGCGTGTTTTTTCTGTATGCGTTCTGGCCGCGGCCGATGCTCGTCGATATCGGCGAAATCACGCAAGGCCACATGATGGTGACAATTGATGAAGAGGCGAAGGCGCGCGTGCGCGATGTTTACGTCGTGTCGACGCCGGCCGCGGGGCGCCTCCTGCGCGTCGATGTGGACCCTGGCGACCTGGTCGAAGAGGGGCGGTCGGTTGTCGCCCGGATGCTGCCGACAAACCCGAGCGTCCTTGACGTCCGGACCGAAGAGCAGGCGAGCGCCGCCGTCGCCGCCGCGGAAGCGGCGCTGGAGCTCGCCGAGGCGGAGGCCGCCCGCGCCGATGCGGACCTTGCGCTCGCCCGCACGCGACGGGACCGGTTCGCGAGTCTCGTCGAGGAGGAGGCCGCGTCGCAGGCTGCGCTCGATCAGGCCGATCGCGATTTGCGGGCGGCGGCGGCTGCGGCGCGGTCCGCCCGGGCATCCATCGGCATGCGCGACGCAGACCTCAGGAGCGCCCGCGCGATGCTGATGGACTTCGCCGCCGCGGACGGCGACGCGCCGGCTGCGGGGGCGCAGCCGACCGAAGCGATTTCGATTCGCGCGCCGGTGTCCGGCGTCGTGTTGAAGGTGGTGAATGAGAGCGAAGTCACCTTGCCTGCCGGCGCGGAGATCATGCGGCTTGGGAATCCGACGGCGGACCTTGAGATCGTCGCGGAGCTTTTATCCCCCGAAGCGGTGCGGGTGTCGCCGGGCGACGCCGTTCTGGTCGAGAGATGGGGCGGCGCGGGCGCGCTCGACGGCGTCGTCGAAAGAGTGGAGCCGTGGGCCTTCACGAAGGTCTCGGCCCTTGGCGTTGAAGAGCAGCGCGCCAATGTCATCGTGCGGCTCGATTGCGAGCAGGCCGAGCATGCTGGCCTCGGACATGGCTACCGCGTTCATGTGCGGATCGTCGTCTGGGAGAAAGACGATGCGGTCATCGCGCCCGCCAATGCGCTTTTCCGACAGGGCGATGACTGGGCCGCCTTCGTTGTCGAGGACGGAAAGGCCCGCGCGCGCATTGTAAAGGTCGGGCGCGGCAATGGTCGCGAAACCGAAATAGTCGAAGGACTCGCGCCTGGCGATGAGATCGTTCTCTATCCGAGCGATGCGGTGTCCGACGGGTCATCGGTGCGGCGACGCGGCTAGCGAGCCGCCGCGGTCATTGGGGCGCCTCGATCGGCGCCGGCGCCAAATGGTCACGATGCCGCCGCCACCACGTTCATCTCCGCTTCCTCCATTACTTCCGGCGCAGGCGAAAGCTCTTCGTCTTCGGACGAAATGGTGAAGCGGGAGACAAGCCGCATCAACTCTTCAGCTTCCTGAAGGAGGGAGTGGCTCGCGGCGGTGGATTCCTCCACCATGGCCGCATTCTGTTCGGTGACCTGATCCATCTGGGTCACCGCCACGTTGATCTCCGAAATGCCGGATGACAGGTCGCGCGCCGACGAGGAGATTTCCGCGACCAGCGTATTGATATTGCCAACCGCATCGACAAGCTGTTGCAGCACGTCGCCGGTTTGGCCGACAAGGTCGACGCCGCGCTCCACCTGCTGCGAGCTGTTGGAGATGAGGCTCTTGATTTCCTTCGCCGCTTCGGACGACCGCTGCGCCAGTGCGCGTACTTCCGACGCGACGACCGCAAAGCCGCGGCCCGCGTCGCCGGCGCGTGCGGCCTCGACGCCGGCGTTCAAAGCCAGAAGGTTGGTCTGGAAGGCGATATGGTCGATGACGCCGATGATCTGCGAGATCTGTTCGGACGATTTCTCGATTTCGCTCATGGCGACGACGGCGTCGCGCACCACATTGCCGCCGACTTCGGCGTTCGTCTTGGCGGCCCCAACGACGGAGTTCGCCTCCTCGGCGTTGTCCGCCGCCGATTTGACATTCGCCGTCAACTGATCGAGCGACACCGCCGTTTGCCGCAGGGTCTCAGCCTGATTGCGCGTCCGGTTCGACAGATCATCGGCGGCCTGACTGATTTCGCCCGCGCCATTACGAATGCCGTCCGTGTTGACGACGACCGCCTTCACGGCTTCTTCGAGCTTCTCGGTCGCGGCGTTGAAGTCAAGCCGCAGCTTTTCGTACTCTGGCGCGTATTCGGCCTCAAGCCGCGTGACTAGGTCGCCGATTGAGAGCCTGTTGAGGCTTTCCGCAAGGGTTTCCACGACGAGGCTCTGCGCCGTTTCCTGGTCGCGCCTTTCTTCGTCAATTTTCGCAAGTTTCGTCACGGCGCTATTAAAGTCGGCTCGCAGTTGTTCGTACTCGGACGCGAATTCGACGTCGACAGTGACATTGCGGCCTTCGGAAAGCGCGCGAAGTCCTTCCGCAAGGGAGTTCAGCACGAAGGCGAGCGATTCCGCCTGGCGACGGCGATCTTCGGCGTTGCGCTCGCGCTCCAGCACATCTTCGGTGATGTTCGACGCGAACTCGACAATCTTGAACGGCTTTCCTGCGCCGTCGAGGATTGGGTTGCAGGCCGACTGTATCCAGATGTTCTTGCCGTTCTTGGCGACGCGTTCGAATTCGCCCGCCTGGTACTCGCCATTGCGGAGTTTTGACCAGAGGTCTCGGTACTCCGGGCTTTTCGCCACGTTCGGCGGGACAAACAGCGAATGGCGCTTACCCTTGATCTCTTCGAGCGAGTACCCGAACATTTCCAGGAAATTCTCGTTGGCGTACAGAATGTCGCCCTCCAGGGAGAATTCAATCATCCCTTGCGCGCGATCCAGCGCCGAAAGCTTGCCTGCGTTCAGCCGGTCGGTGGTGACGTCCGCCCATTGCAGCACATTGCCGACATAGTCGCCGTTCTCGTCAAAGACGCCGCCGACATTCAGCTGCACGCGCATGTCGCCGATCGCGATATCGGTCGTGAAGGGCAGCCGCGCCGGATTTGACAGCGCCTCGCGCCGCTCCGCCGAATTCATGTCGAAGAGTTCGATGCAGGACCCGACAATCCGCTCCGGAATGAAACCTGGCCAGTGCGACTGGAACAGCTCTTCATGTTCGATAAGAAGCTGCATGGTCGCGTCATTGACATATCTGACGATGAAATCGCGATCGATGAGCATCATCGCGACCGACGATCCTTCGAATGCGGAACTCTTGAAGAGCGCTTCCTGAGCAAGCGCTTCGCCTTTCGTGATGTCAGTCGCGTAGCTGATCACCTTGATCGTATTGCCTTCGCGATCAAGGATCGGGTTGTAGCTCGCCTGCAGCCAGATCGTTGAGCCGTCTTTGGCGCGGCGTGTGAACTTGCCGCTGCAATGCTCGCCACGCTCCAGCTTCCGCCAGAAGGCGCGGTAATCGGAAGACTTTGCTTCGCTTGAATCGACAAAGACGGAATGGTGCCTGCCCTCGATCTCGGCCAGTGAATATCCGGTGATCTCGAGAAAATTCTGATTGGCGCTGACGATCTTTCCGTCGACCTCAAATTCGATGACGGCCTGCGCCCTATCGATAGCCTTGAGCTTACTCTCGTAATTGCGCTCGCGGTCTTCTTCTATGCGCCGCCGCTCCTCTATCGACGCCTGCAGGTCGTTCTTAAACTTGACGACGGTCTTGGCGATCTTGCCGATCTCGTCGTCGCGGTCTGCAGCCGGGACGCGCGAGCGGTAGTCGCCTTCGCCGACCTTCTGTATGGAGCGCGTGACCAATGCGAGCGGCGAGGAAATGCCGCGCGCAAAGAAGACGCCGATCACGACAATGGCGACGGACGAGATGAGCAGTTGCGCGATCAGGCGATTTTGCAGCTCGGCGATCGGCGCGAACAGCTCCCTCGACCGCTGTTCGGCGATGATGGCCCAGTGGACGCCAAGGATCTCCACTGATTTGTATGCGGCGACGACGGCCGCGCCGTCCGCGTTTTGCGACACCATCACGCCCGTGTCGCCATCAACGGCGGCGTTTGCCTGCGGCGTATCAATGCGCTTCTTCAGGACGCTCGATACGTCATTAAAGCGTGAGCCGCTGCGCATCAGGAGGTCAGCGCCGACGACATAGACGTCGCCCGTCTCACCGAGGCCGAGCGTGTTGTCGAGGAGATCGTTCAGCCGATCGGTCGGCACCTGGATGGCGAGCACGCCGATCGGCGCGCCGCGATGGTCGTAGACTTTCTTCGAAATGAAGCTTGCCGGAGCGCCCTTGCTGGGACCATAGGGCTTCATATCGAAGAAGAACTCCTGGTCGGGTTCCTTTGACGCTTTCGCGGCGCGAAACGCTTCGCCCAGATCGCTGTCGGCCCATGGGCCTGACTTGAAATTGGTTGCGTAGTCCATCTCCTTGAAGACCGAATAGACAAGGTTCCCATTCAGATCGAAGAGGAACAGGTCATAAAACCCCCTGTTGCGAAGAAAGGAGCGCAAATAGGGGTGATAGGTCCGGTGGGCTGAACTGTATTGGGTGCCATCATTGGCGGAATCCAGGAGCTCTTTGGAGCCGGTCGGGTGCGGATTGCGTCGAATGTACTGATCCTGAAGATATTTCGTCGGATCGCCCGGCAGCGACCGCCAGGCGTCGGCGAATTCATTGATTGCCGACCGGACGGTTGGATTGACGCTCAACATCTCGGCGTCGTCGATGATGGAGCCAAGCCAGGCCTGCACAACCTCCGTACGGGAATCGAGAACGGCGCCGAGCTTGTTCTTCGCTTCCGCCTCCAACGGCGTGCGCGCGCCAAAGTAGCTGAGTCCCGCAGTCACGCCGCCAGTCGTCAGGCTCAATGCGACGATGATCGCGGGGAGTTTCAGGCTGATGGACAGACGGTTCAGATGTCTCACTTTAGATCCCCTTGATCTAATGGCCGTGCGAGAGGGGCGGCGGCGGCGCCGCAGTCGACCGCAAGGCAAGTATCGCCAACCATGGCCATAAGCGCGCCGCGCGCCTTTCGTCAGGATGTTGCTCAAACGTAAACAGTGACGCGAATACAGCACGATATGGTTTCGATTCACTGAATGGTTTCTTCCGCTGTCGTCTTGATTGGCGGGGGTGGGCCGTCACGGCAGGCGGCCGACGGCTCAATCGCCGCCAGATCCGAGTTCTTCCGGGCGGGGCCGGCGCTGGCCAAGCCGACGGTTAACGGATCGTTTCTGACCCGTCTCAAATGATAATCAAATTTTAGTATTATTAACGCAACTTTGGCGGGTGTGCGGAAGCTCGTTCGCGCGGCCGGATATACCGGTTTCCGGGTAGGACCGACGTCTCGCCCCTGAGGGGCGCGCCGTAACGACAAGAAGCGTGAATGAGCCAGCCGCCGCATGTGGGGAGGGTCAAAACTCAATATACGGAGTTACAGCATGCGAATGACGACATCATCTTTCCTTTCCGGCGCGGCGTTATCCGCATTGGCGGCTTGCCTTGCGGTGGCGGCGGCGCCATCTGCGGCCCTCGCCAAAGACGCGGACGCGGCCGATCTGACGCAGGAGGACGCCCTCGATATCGCCTTGCGAGAGGTCGCGTTCCTCGACGCCGCCGGTGGCGGCGGTAGCGGCGGCGGCGGGCGCGCATCCGTGGAGGGGGACGACAAGCGGGATGACAGCTATTCGGTCGTCCTTAATCAGGACTCGTTCTTTGGATTTTATCCGACCTTCAATGGATTGATCCCGGTCAGCGAAAAGATCGACTTTTCGTTCTACGGAATACTGTGGACGCGGCCGTCATTTGGCCTCAACGCGACGAACTCCGGCGATGACCTTTGGACCGAGTTTGGCCTTGGGGCGAACGTTCACCTTCTCGATGGCCGCTTGACGGTCAAGCCTCAGGTGGGCCTGACGAATGGCGCGCTATTGTCAGGGGGCGCAATGGATGCTGACGGCAATGTCACCGGCGCCAATTTCGCCGATGGCGTTGTGCCCAGCGTCACCGCAAACTACCGCGACGACATGTTCGAGGCGGAGTGGTACAGCGGGTATTACGCCGCGCTGAGGAATCGAAATGAGGAGGCGGCGCTCGACTTTCTTCACTTGTGGTTCAATGCCGGCATACGTGTGACGGAGAAATTCTCTTTCGGCGGCCATTATGAACTTCTCCAGAACAGCCGCAACACTAACCCTGGCGGCGCCACCGGGGTCGCTTATGAATGGGCCGGGGCCTATGCGCAGTTTGCGCTCCCGAAGGGTTTCTTCGCGCGCTTCACCGGCGGGGCGGAAGTAAGCGAGAATTCGAGCGGCGACTTCTACAAGCTCGCGGCCGGGTTTAGCTTCTGACAGGGCAGGCCCGCCTTGCGCTAGAAGACTGCGTGGTCGCCACGATCATCGTCCGCTTCGCCGCGCGCGAGGCGGACGTAATGCTCCGCAAGCGTATCAGCGCCGAACTCCGGCGTTGCATCCGCGTCATAGACGCCGCTTGCATCATCCCAGACAAGCATCGACTCGGTCGCGTAGTAGCGGCCGATCTTCGCAAGTTCCGCTTTCTCGCGCAGCGGCGGAGCGATCGCGCCGGCGGCGCTCAGCGCCGTGATTATGACGCTCAGGAAGCGGACCGGAACGCTCTGCGTCTTGAGCGGTACGCCGAGCGCGTCGGCCAGCAATTGACCCTGTTCAATCGGCGTCAGCGCAGGGCCCGGCCCGCCGATCGAGAGTATCTGGTTTCGGCGGTCGTCCCGGTCCAGACAATCTAGGATGAATGTGGCGAGATCCTCGTCGCTGATCGGCTTGCAGGCGGTCAGCGCGCCGTCGCCGAAGACAAGGAACTTCTTGCCGGCTTTCACCCGGTCCGCCTGGCCGGACAGCGACTTGAAAAACGCCGTGGGCCGCACGATTGAATAGTCGAGGCCAGACTCAACCAGCTCCTTTTCGAAGGCGAGCTTGGCGTGTTGAAAGGCGAGCAGGGGCTTTTGCACGCATATTGCGGAAAGCTGAACCCAGCGCGCCACGCCCGCGTCTTTGGCGATCGCGAGGATCCTCGAATGCGCGGCATGGTCGACGGCCCATGCGTCTTTCGGCGCGCCGGTGCGCGAAGCGAGGCAGGAAATGACGCCCTCGATCCTCTCCTCCGCAAAAATGCGCGAGAGCTCCGCCGCGTCGTCGAGGCCCGACGCGCGTATGGAAATCCCGCTCACCGCGGGCAGTTTTCCTTCCGACTCCGGACGGACGAGCGCAACAGCTTTGGCGTCGCGTTCAGCGAGTTTTTTAAGGACTGCGCGGCCGATTGTGCCGGTGGGACCGAGAAGTAGTGTGTTGGGAAGCGCCATAGCGGGACTTAGACGCAAGCCTGGCGCTTATTTCAATCGCCGTCGTTAGCTGGGTCGCCGAATACTCTCGATATCTCGTCGAAGGCCGCTGCTTCAATCAGGATGTCGGGCGTCAAGGGTTCGGGCCCTTTTTCGCCGGAGGCTCGGGTCATGATGTAAATCGGGCTCTGGACGATGAAATCCGTGTGCTCAAGGGGGTGTTTCGTAACTTGAGCGGTTTGGTTGGCGCGTCCGTCCGTCGGCGCGCCGGCGATCCGCGCGATCTTGAAGTCCTGCGCCGTGGCGGCGAATGCGATCGCCTGGCTGTATGTTCGCGGCCCGACAAGTATCGCCACGTCGCCGTCGAATCGGTTGTCGAGATCCACGGGCGGCGCAACCTTGTCTGCAAATGGAACGGTGAGCACGTCTCCCAGCCTGCTGCCCGGCACGAGCGCCTGATTCTCCTTGGTGATGCGCGCCGTAATTGAGGACGTCGCGGCGTGGGGCGTCGCGGTCAGGTAGGCCATGAGAATGTCGGAGACGTCGTGCGCGCCGCCGCCATTATCTCTAAGATCTATAACGAGCCTTGATGTTCCGGCGTCCGCGATCTTCGCAAACGCATCTTCGGCGAACGCGCGGAAGTCGCCCCGCAGCGATATGTCGAAGGACGCGACGCGCAGGACGGCGACGTTGTCTTGGAAGGCGAGGGAGAATGGTTCGGTCGCCTGCGGCCGCAGCGCGTCGCGCGCCGCGTCATATGTGACGCGCTTGCGACGCCCATTCTTCGAAACTGTTTCCGCGACATAAATGTCCGCGCCGCCGGCGTACGTCCAGAACGCCAAAGCGAAGCGGCCCTCGATTACCAGTCGGCGGATTGCGTCTGACTCGCCGCGAATGCGTGGCGTCGTCCAGGCAAGGAAGTCGGCCATACGGACCCCATTGACGGAAATGATCCGATCGCCGGCCTTGAATGCGCTTTCTTCGCGAACGTCCGTGGCCACCAGCACGCCGTCTTCGGTCACCTGCACAGGCGCATCGAACGCAGCGCCGCCATCTGAGATGTAAGTGCTGAAAGCAGTTTCGGGCAGCCGAAGGCCGACATGCGCATCGTCGAAGATCGGGTTCAACGTCGCCATCGCCGCCCAGACGTCCCGGCGCGAAGCGCCGTCCTGAAAGTTTGCGGCTACAGCCCGCTCGCGCAAACCCAATTGGTCGAGGTCAGTGGAATAGGAAAGGTCAGGGTGCGTCGCCCGCGTCCAGCCTAGCCATTCCGCAAAGTCAGATTGAGCGGCGCTCTTGGACAACGGTTCGTTCATGGGCCCGAAGTCCGCATTGGCGAGCGCGTTGCGGTGGGCCGCCGTTTCGCAGGCCCCGGCGGCCGCGACGAGCATGCCGACCGCAATCATGTGTCCGCATTGTCGAAAGCGATCGGCGCGCGCCATTCCAAATCTCCTGAAATCTGCTACCGCTAAAATGTAACGGCATACGTAACTGGTAACATATATGAGGCCCCATGGAATCCCGTCGCGCAACGGTTCAGCCCGCTGACCAAACGGTTGATCGCAAAATCCTCAAATACGCGCCTGCTTTCTTCGGCCTGCTGGCGACGCGGCTGACTGACCTGGTGGTCGATGAGGGCGGCCGCGTCTCGGCTGAGCGAGGCATCGAAACGCCGCCGCGGTGCATGTCGACGATGCTTACGCTGCTAGACGGGCCAAAAGGAGTATCAGAACTGGCGCGTGAGCTCGGGATGAGCCATGTGGCGCTCATAAAGATAGTCCGACAGCTGACGGAGCTTGGTTTCGTAGAAATCGGCGCCGATCCGGAGGATCGCCGTCGCCGGCCGGTGGCGCTGACCGAGATCGGCCATAAAGCAGCGCTCGACGTTGAACGTTTCGTCATGCGCCTGCGCGTTGTGTATTTCGATCTGTTTGACGAAATTGGCGTGAACGTCCACGACGCCATGCGAAAGATGGAAGCGGCGCTACGGAAGCGCAGCTTTTACGATCGTCTCGAAAAGGCGACCCGCGACATTAATGAATGAGATTTGGCTGAGATATGTAACGGCGCGAACGCGCCTCAAATGACAAGATAGCTTGAAGCATCGTCGGTCAAATACAAATCGCGACGACGCTTCAGGGTTATTTTTGAGGTTACGCCAATGCTCAGCCGTTCAGCGCCCCCGCGCTTCGACGAATTGACGCGAAAACGCCTCAATACCGGTAATCGTCTGTCTTGAACGGTCCGTCTACGGAGACGCCGATATAATCCGCCTGTTCGGTCGAGAGCTTTGAAAGCTGGGCGCCGACCTTGTCGAGGTGAAGCTGCGCGACTTTTTCGTCGAGCGATTTCGGCAAGACGTAAACCTCGTTCGCGTACTTCTCGCCCTTGGTCCACAGCTCGATCTGCGCGAGCGTCTGGTTGGTGAACGAGGCCGACATGACGAAGGAGGGGTGCCCGGTGGCGTTGCCGAGGTTGAGGAGGCGTCCCTGGGACAGGAGCAACATGCGCTTGCCGTCAGGGTATTCGATCATGTCGACCTGGTCTTTGACGTTGGTCCACTTGAAGTTCTTCAGCGCTTCGACCTGAATCTCGTTGTCGAAATGGCCGATATTGCCGACGATCGCCATGTCCTTCAGCGAACGCATGTGATCGACAGTGAGCACGTCCTTGTTGCCCGTGGCGGTGATAACGATGTCGGCCCGCGGCGCGGCTTCCTCCATGGTCTGGACTTCAAAGCCGTCCATCGCCGCCTGAAGCGCGCAGATAGGATCGATTTCCGTCACGACGACGCGCGCGCCGGCCCCCCGCAAGGAGGCGGCCGATCCTTTGCCGACGTCGCCATAGCCCGCGACGACGGCGATCTTGCCAGCCATCATGACGTCCGTCCCCCGACGAATGCCGTCGACGAGCGATTCCTTACAGCCATACTTGTTGTCGAACTTCGACTTGGTCACCGAGTCGTTGACGTTGATCGCCGGGAAGGGGAGCGTGCCGGCTTTCTGGCGCTGATAGAGTCGCAACACGCCGGTGGTTGTTTCTTCGGTGACGCCGCGGATGGCGCCCTTCACTTTGGAGTACCAGCCGGGCATGCGATCCAGGCGGCGCCTGATGGTGGAAAAGAGGGCTTCTTCTTCCTCATTGGACGGATTTTCAATGACGCCCGGATCCTTTTCCGCGTCCGCGCCGAGAAGCGCGAGCAGCGTCGCGTCGCCGCCATCGTCGAGGATCATGTTCGCCGTCTCGCCGTTTGGCCACTCGAAAATCTTGTCGGCGAGATCCCAGTACTCCTCCAGGGTCTCTCCCTTGAAGGCGAACACAGGCGTGCCCGAGGCCGCGATGGCGGCGGCGGCGTGATCCTGCGTCGAATAGATGTTGCACGAACACCACCGCACCTCCGCGCCGAGCGCCTGGAGCGTCTCGATGAGCACTGCGGTCTGGATCGTCATATGCAGCGAGCCGGCGATCCGCGCGCCCTTGAGAGGCTGCGCGCCGCCGAACTCCTCCCGCGTCGCCATCAGGCCCGGCATCTCGGTTTCGGCGATGTCAATCTCGCGGCGTCCCCAGTCGGCGAGGCTCAGGTCTTTGACGATATAGTCATGGTGCGCAGGCGCGTTCATGGGCGGCGTTCCTCTTCGATACGAATGCGGGGCGGCGGACATGCGGCGTCCGTCACGTCGCGCCGCTGGCCCTCCGCGCCGCTATAGCAA
Organism: Parvularculaceae bacterium; assembly: GCA_028284065.1. Taxonomy (GTDB): domain Bacteria; phylum Pseudomonadota; class Alphaproteobacteria; order Caulobacterales; family Parvularculaceae; genus MED-G105. The sequence continues at coordinate 433,295 of JANQSJ010000011.1, read as the reverse complement.
CGCGCGGCCGGAAAGCCAACAAGCATATAAGGATTTCCTTATATGCTTGTTGCGGGGCGAGAAGCTGACCGCAAGAGGCGTCGCCCTTCCGGTCTTCATTTGCGCATCTCTCGATCAGGGTCCTTTGACCGCGCTCACTCAGTTGACGCGGCGTTCGCCGACGTGGCGGGCGTTTCCGTGGGCGCAAGTTGCGTCTCAGTCGGCGCCAGTTGCCTCTCCAGAAAGCGCACGACCTCGCGATAGGCGTGGACGCGGTTGGCGAGTTTTCGGATCGAGTGACCTTCGTCCTTGAACCGCAGATACGTGACGTCGACGCCGTTCTTGCGGACTGCTTCAACGAGAGCGTCGGATTCCGTCACCGGGTCGCGGGGGTCGTTCGCCCCGTGCACGACAAGCATGGGCGAGCGGATGCGGTCGACTTTGCGGATCGGCGAGATCTCTTCGAAGAACGCGCGGTCTTCCGGATCGGAGATGTCGCCATATTCTATTCGGTCTGACGCTTTCAGGGCCGGCGAGGCGCCTTCAAGGGCGCGGACCCAGTCGGTCACGCCGACGAAGGAGGCGCCGCCGTCGAAGAGTTCAGGAAACTCCCCCATGACGGCATTGACGAGATAGCCGCCATAAGAGCCGCCCATCGCGACGACCCTTGACGCGTCGACATCGTCTCGCGCCTTCAGAAACTCCAAGGCGTCGGCGATGTCATTCAGTTCGTTCGGCCGCAAGCGCTGATCGTTCAGGCGCGCAAACGTCTTTCCGTACCCGGTGGAGCCGCGGAAGTTCAATTCGAACACGGCGATCCCCCGCGACAGGAGATATTCCGTAACCGCGTCGAAACCGGGACGCGACTGCGACGTCGGCCCGCCATGCAGGCCGAGAACAACGGGCGGCTTCTCCCCAAGCGCGACGCCTTCCTTCGGCAGGTAGACAAGCCCGTGCAGCATGACGTCGTCTCTGGCGGGAAATGACACCGGCGTCGGCGCAGTGAATTGCGACAGATCTAGGCCGGCATTGGCAGGCGCGACCACTTCTCTTGCGTCGCCATTCCTGAGGTCAACCGTCCATACGCTTCCGGGCGTCGTCGGGCCGGAGATGCGGACCAACAGCCTTGCGGCGTCTTCCGCACCCTGAACGCCGTAAACGCCCTTTGGCAGACCGCCGGCGACGTTCACGTCGCGGCCGCGACGAAGGTCTCGAATATGCAGTTTCGAGTATCCGCCCTCATTAGTCGTCCAGGCGAGATAGCGTGTCCCATCCGCCAGCGTGACGTCCTCAACGTCATGGTCGGGCGTGTCGAGCAATTCGATTTCCGGGTCCCCGCCTTCGGAAAGGTCAATGAAGGCGAGGGCGTGGAATTCGCGCTCATGGTCCGTTGACAGATAGAAGCCCGAACCATCCGGCCTCCAGGCGAATGAGCGATAGTCAGACCGGGTTTCGGGATCGAACAGCGTCGTCATTTCGCCGGTGTCGACATTGAGCAGATGGAGAAGCGCGGCGTCTTCGCCGCTCGTTTCGGTGACAAGGACCTCGGGCGCGCCCGGCCGCCAGGCCTCCGCGAAGAAGCCGAAACGTCCCTCAAAGACTTCCTCCGAGGCGCCGGTCGCCGCATCCCCAACATAAATGTCAAAATCCACTCCGTTGCGGGCAGTCGTCGCATAGGCGAAGCGCTCGCCGTCTTCGGAGAAATCGCCGAACGCGTTGAACGCGTCAGACGGGGGCAGCAGGCGACGCTCCTTCATGCCGTCTGCGGAGAGAATCGTAAATCCTTCCCTCTCGTCGCCGTCCGTGTCCGCCGCGACCATAAGCTCGCCCTGCGGCGTCCATTCGAAGTCGCTGACCCCCGATCCGAACGTCAGCTGGCGCGGCGCTCCGCCCTCTGCGTCGACGATCCAGAGCTGAGGTTCGCCAGTGGTTTGCGTGATGTAAGCGACGCGGTCGCCGTCAGGCGAGAGTCGGGATTTTCCTGCGCCAATTACTTTCAGGAAGCGGACGATATTTGGCGGTTCGGCGCCGGCAAGGCCAGCCGCTGCGGGCTGTGGGTCCGGAATGTCGGCCGCCGCCGGCCAGTCCGCCGCCCGGGCGTCCCCCGCCAAAACGCCGACTGAAAAAAGACCCGTCGAAACAAGACCCGCCGACAAGAGGCGCGCTGCAATGCGCGCTGTGGATTTCATGATCGCGTCCCTCCGATTCGCACGCTAAGACTAGCATGCGCCACGCCGAAAAAAAGCCGGCAGCGAAATCATGATATTGGCGGTCAGTATCGGGTCGACAGAATGCTCTTGAGGCCTTCACGATACGTCGGGTAGGCGAGCTGGACGTCAAGCGCTTCTTTCATTCTGTCGTTCCGTATGCGCTTGTTGTCGGCGTAGAAGCTCCTGGCCATGTCGGAAAGCTCAGCCGATTCGAACGGCTCCTCCGGCGGCGGATCAACGCCCAGAAGCTCGCACGCGTACGCAATCACGTCCTGCGGCGGCGCAGGCTCGTCGTCGGCGATATTGAACGCTCGGCCCGCTCCGGGGCGGTCAAGGCTCGCCGCCACGGCGGCGGCGATATCGTCCACATGGGCGCGGCTGAACACCTGTCCCGGCTTGACGATGCGCCGCGCGCGGCCCGACCGAACGGCGTCGATCGCTGAGCGCCCCGGCCCGTAGATGCCGGGCAGCCGAAAGACGACCGACGCATCGGATGCGTCGAGCCATTGACGCTCGGCCTTGATGCGGGCGAGGCCCCTTGCCGAGACGGCCTTCAGGTCGGCGTCTTCGTCGACCCAGGCGCCGCCATGATCTCCATAGACGCCGTTCGAGGAAAGATATCCGATCCAGTCGATATCGGCGCTAGTGATCTGCGCGCCGACGGCGGCGAAGGCCGGGCACCCCTCCGCCGAGGTTCCCACCGTGACAAGGCACGCGTCGGCGTCGGCGATGACCGCTGCCATCTTCTTATTGTCGCTGAAAAGCACAGGCGCGACGCCCGCCGCTTCGATGTCCCCGATTTTGTCGGCGTCGCGCGTGGTGCCGGCGATGAACCAGCCCGCGGGGAGGAGCCGCCGCGCGACGGCGGCGGCGGTGTAGCCGAACCCGATAATCAGAAGCCTTTTTGTCATGCTCTAAGTCCTAGCGCGCCATCGCCACAGGTTGAACCCGACGGCGGTCGCGCGGGACGATGCGCCCGCGTGACCTGATTAATCGAATGTGATCGCTTGATGATCTAGCGCGCGGCTGAGCGGGGCTGCTACCTTGACCGACGAGACGTTGAATGAGGTGCGGTCGTGCGCAGAAACTCCAGCATTTTATCCGTGGCGGCGATCGCAGCATGCATCTGCTTCAGCGCGAGCGCGGCCGCTGCGGCGACGCTGTCAGGCGTTTTCAATACGGGCGCATCGGACGAGGAGGGAAGTCCCGCCGGCACGCTCGACGTTTCGTTCGGTCCCTGCGCCGACGACCCTGAGAAATCCTGCGGCGTCATCGTCGCGATCCGTGACCCCGATCCGGACGCCATGGGCGACAAGATGCCGGACGGCTCCCCGATTATCGGCTTCGCAATGGTCAAGGACCTTGAAGACGAGGGCGATGGCGAGTTCCGGGACGGCAAGATCAACGCGGTCGATGAATCGCTCTCGAAGGGCAAGATGGTTTGGTACGGCGTCAAGATCGACGCGCTTGACGACGGCCGCCTAAAGGTGAGGGGCTGCCTCGCATTTATCTGTCCACGGACGTTCTATTGGCCGCCGGCCGAAGCGTCCGAAGCGGCGATGGCCGTACCTGACGTCGCCGACGCCGGAAACGCCGGAGACGCCGCCGACGCCGCCGAATGACAGGAGGCGACGCTGACTCGCGTCTTTGTCGGTCTTGCGATCCCGGACGATGTCGGCGACGCCCTCATGGATTTGCAGACGGGACTTGAAAGCGCGCGCTGGGTCCCGTTCGACAATTTTCACTTGACGCTGGCGTTTCTTGGCGATGTCGATCCTCGCCTCCTGGAGGACGTCGATGCGGCGCTCGGCGGCGTCGATGCGCCTGGTTTCGATCTTGAGCTTCGCGGCGCCGGACGCTTCGGCAAGGGGCCTCGTGGCGCGGTTTGGGCGGGCGTCCCCGCGAATCCGGCGCTGAACCTTCTGCAGGAGAAGGTTGAAAACGCTTGCCGGCGCGCCGGCGCGACCGTCGAGGACCGTCGCTTCACGCCGCACGTAACGGTCGGCCGCCTTAGCGGCGGTTCGGAAGAAGCGGCCGGGCGGTGGGTCGCGGCGCATGGATTATTCCGCGTCGACGCCTTCCGGGTAGAGGCATTTCGTCTCTACGCTTCGCAACTCGGCAAGGCGGGAAGCCGCTATGAGACGCTTGCGGACTATCCGCTTTCGTTCTCCAGGTGATCGAGGTAGCCTTCCGCGCCCGCCTCGATGAGATCAAGCACACGCTCAAAGCCCACATCCCCGCCATAATAGGGGTCCGGCGTTTCGCGTTCGCTGACGTCGGTCGCGAAATCGAGAAACAGTCGGATGTCGCATTCGCGATTCGGCGGCGCCATGGCGAGTAGATCGGTCTGATTGCCGAGGTCCATCGCCAGCAAATAGTCGAACATGTAAAAGTCGTCGAACGCCACCTGCCGCGCCCGCAGGTGATCAAGGCGGTAGCCGCGCCGGCCTGCCGCGCGGATCATGCGCGCATCGGGCGGATCGCCCACATGCCACTCGCCGACGCCGGCGGACTCCACATAGACTTTAATGCCTCGATCGGCCGCCTTCGCCCGCAACACGCCCTCCGCAGCGGGAGAGCGGCATATATTGCCGAGGCAGACAAAAAGAATTCTCGTCATGCGGCCTTGCCTAGAGGTCCTCCGCCGGGTTCCAGTGACCGCGCAATCCGATGCTGCGGCGCAGGCTCGCCTGACCGACGCGCCGCAGGATGCCCGACTAAGGCGCCGGATGCCCGATAAGGCGAGCGAAGCGCAGAACCTAAACGGAGTTGAGGCCCGTGTCTTTACGTATTTCCACAACAGCTTTGCCTGCCGCGATGCAGGCGCTGGAAAGTCTCGACGGCGTTTTGCGTAAGGGACGCGACGCAAGCGAGACGATGGGAGTTGACGAAACCGTTCTTCTGAATTGGCGCATTGCGCCTGACATGCATCCGTTCTTGGCGCAGGTCCGGTTCGCGACCGAGATTCCAGCGCGCGCGTTTTCGCGCCTCGCTGGCGCGCCGCTGCCTGAGTTTGGTGAAGACGAGACGTCTTTTCCGGATCTGATCGCGCGCAACGCTCGGGCGCGCGACATCATCACGGGGCTCGATCCCGACGCGCTCGACGCGGACCCGGAGACGGTCATTGAAGTCCCAATGGGCGAGTTGACGGTATCGCTGCCGCGAGCCGCATTCGCCGCCTTCTGGGTGCTCCCTAACCTGCAGTTTCATGTCTCCGCAGCGTACCTGATATTGCGTGGTCTTGGCGTCGATCTCGGAAAGCGCGACTATCTCGCCGGCCTCATTACATATTTGGGCGAGCGCCGTCCGTGAGTGCGCCGCCGCGGACGGTTATCCTTACCGGCGCAGGGGTTTCAGCCGACAGCGGCGTCGCCACCTTCCGCGACCCGCAAGGCGTCTGGGCGCAGTACGACCATCGCGAAGTCGCGACGCCGCAGGGGTTCGCCGCCAATCCGCGCCTCGTGCATGAGTTCTACAATGCGCGTCGGCGGGGTTTGCCGGAGGTTGCGCCGAACCTTGCGCATGAGGCGATAGCGCGGTTCCAGGCCGAGGCCGCCGCCCGCGGCGGTTCGGCGATCCTGGTTACGCAGAATGTCGATGACCTGCACGAGCGAGCGGGCAGCGAGCAGGTCTGGCACATGCACGGAGAGCTCGCGAAGGCGCGCTGCGACGGGCCTGAGCCTGGGACGCCAGGCTGCGGCGCGATTCATCCCTGGACGGATGACCTCGGGCTTGAAACGGCATGCCCGGCGTGCGGCGCGACGGGCGGGATGCGGCCGCATGTCGTGTGGTTCGGCGAGATGCCGATGCTGATGGAGGAAATTGAGGCGGCGCTCGCCGCGGCGGACTGTTTCGTCTCCATCGGCACGTCGGGGTCGGTTTACCCGGCGGCCGGATTTGTCCATGCCGCCCGCGCGATGGGCGTTAAGTGCGTCGAGCTGAACCTTGAGCCCTCGGAGAACGCATACGCGTTCGATGACGGCCGGTATGGGCGCGCATCGGATGTCGTGCCGGCGTGGGTGCGGGAGGTGCTCGGCGACAGTTAGGCGGGCGCCGCGCCCAGCGCTTCCGTCGCGTCCCTTACGTCCTTTCGTCGCCCAGCGCGGTATTCCCGGGGCGTCTGTCCGACAACATCCTTGAATGATCTGTTGAACGGCCCGATCGACCCAAACCCGCATTCAAGGCCAATCGCAAGGATCGAGAGACCGTCCGAGGCCGGATCGCTGAGCAGCGCCTTGGCGTGCGCGATGCGGTGGTGGTTCACGAGGCGGTTGAAGTTCGCGAAGCCCATTGCGCCGGTCACGCACCGGGAGACCTTGTAGTCCGGTTCGCCGAGCATATGGGCGAGATCAGCAACCTTTATCGTCGGGATCTTGAAGGCTTCATCGTCCGCTAGCTTGCTGGCGATTCGCGCGGCGAGCGCCGCTTCCTCGGGCGAGGCGGGCCCTGCGTTCCGGCGGCGCTCGCGACGCGCCGGCGCTTCCGCGCGAACTGGATTGGCGAGGCGATAACGGAACGCGAAAAATCCGACGGCGAGCGCAAAGAAGACGCAACCGGCCTTTACGGCGTCGCCGGCCGCGGCTGCGGTCGACCCGTCGGCTGAATGACGCAGCCAGAGAACCGACGCGGAGATCATTGCGCCATAGGCTGATACGAATGCGACCCGGAAGCGGCGTTCCTGCGCGCCGAAGGAGTGCAGTCCGCGGAGCGCTTCGGCGAGCCCAAGCGCCATCAGCGTCGAACTCAGCATCATCTCGAAATTCTCAAGGACGCGAAGGACGTGGTTTGGGGCCGCCGCCTCGCGCGCCGCCTCCACGGCGATGATCGCTGCGACAAGCGCGAACGCCCAATTCGGGATGTTCTCATTGGTCGGACGGAAGAGCGTCCTTGAATACACCCAGAACCACCCGCATCCCGCGCCGCCAAGAATGGCGAATGCGGCTGAAACGAACGCGGGGCCGCCGGCCGCCAGGTTCCCGAGCGTGAAGAACAGAAGCGACGCGGACGACAGGGCGAACCCAAGGCGCAATGGGCGTTCGCCGCCGCTCTTGAAAGCGTCGGCGAGGCAAAGAAGCGCAACGCACGCGCCAGCGAGGCGCACCCAGTTGAGAGGATCCAGATCCGGCATTTCCGTCGCGGCTCCTAGCTAGTCCCCCGTCGCCCCAGGCCTCAGGCGATCCGTCGACGAGATGCTGCGTTCCATCGCGTCCCCCGACGAAAATACGCGCCGATTTCCAAATCGGCGAGATCGTTCAACGCGTTTTTCCTACGGCCCGTCCCGGTTCGCCGACCAATCGCGTCGGCCGTGCGGCGGCGGACAGGCAATGGGAGTTTCCGAATGAGCGAATCTGCAATGGCGGCGGGCGAACGGCCCGGCGATAGACTCGGCTTCAGCGAGCGCGTCTTGCGCGCCGCCGGGATTTTCTGGTTCCTGACCGCCGCCATCGGCCAATTGGCCTTCGTCTATTTCATCGTCGCCTATTACGGGACCCGTACTTTCGTCGGCGACTATGAGGCGTGGAACGACAAGCCGCTGATCGACGGCTACACGCCGGGCGACCGGATGGGGAACGTCATGTTTGCGCTGCATGTTCTGCCGGCGGCAATCATCACGCTGGGCGGCGTCGCCCAACTTATCCCGCAGATCCGCGCCCGCGCGCCGTGGCTGCATCGCTGGAACGGCCGTCTCTTTCTCTTCATCGCCTACGGCATGGCGATGGGCGGAATCATCCTGACCTGGGGCCGCGGGACTTATCTCTCTCCGATCTCCGGCTTCGCCACATCAATCGACGGCGTCCTTATCCTGATGTTCGGGGCTATCGCTTGGCGGCTCGCCGTAAAGCGGGATTTTGAAGCCCATCGGCGTTGGGCGATGCGCGCTTACATCGCCGTCAATGGCGTCTGGTTCTTCCGCGTCGGGATCATGGCGTGGATTATCTTCAACCAGGGGCCGGTCGGCATGACCAGAAACCTTGATGGCCCCGCCGACATATTCTTCAGCTTCGGCTGTTATCTCATCCCGCTGGCGGTGCTGGAGGCTTACTTCGTCGCGCAGCGCTCGCGCGACGCCGCGTCAAAATACGCCGGCGCCGGGCTTGTCCTAGCTGCGACCGCCGTGATGAGCGTCGGGATATTCGGAACGATCTTCATGATGTGGCGGCCCTATCTTTGAGGGCCGCCGCAATCGTGTTGACTACGCCGTGGCGGGCGCGCCGTCCGAGACGTCGATGGTCTGCGCCCGCGCCGCCTTGTCGAGCGACTTCATCGCCTTCTGAAGCTTTTCAAAGGCGCGCACTTCGATCTGGCGGATGCGCTCGCGGCTGACGCCATAGACCTGGCTCAGGTCCTCAAGGGTCGTCGGATTATCCTTTAGCCGACGTTCGGTGAGGATGTGCTGCTCGCGCTCATTGAGCCCGGCGAGCGCCTCTTCCAGCAGCGACATGCGCATATTGTATTCGTCGTCCTGCGCAAGCTGCTGCTCCGGGTTCACCGCATTTTCGTCGACGAGCCAGTCCTGCCACTCGCCTCCCGCATCTTCGCCCTTGCCAAGGGGCGCGTTAAGGGACGCCTCGCCGCCGGACATCCGTCGGTTCATGGAGATGACGTCATCATGAGTGACGCCAAGCTTGTCGGCGATGTGCTCCACCTGCTCCGGCTTCAGGTCGCCCTCTTCGACGGCGTCAATCTGGCCCTTGATCTTGCGAAGATTGAAAAAGAGCTTCTTTTGCGCCGCAGTGGTGCCGATCTTCACGAGGCTCCAGGAACGCAGGATATATTCTTGAATTGACGCCCTTATCCACCACATCGCATAGGTGGCGAGGCGAAAGCCCTTGTCGGCGTCAAAGCGCTTCACCGCCTGCATGAGGCCCACGTTTCCTTCGGAAATGACCTCTCCGATCGGCAGGCCGTAACCGCGATAGCCCATCGCGATTTTGGCGACGAGGCGCAGGTGGCTGGTGATGAGTTTCTGGGCGGCGTCCGGGTCGCTATGCTCGGCGAAGCGTTTGGCGAGCATGTATTCTTCGTCCTTTTCGAGCATCGGAAATTTCCTGATCTCGGAAAGGTAGCGCGAAAGCGATCCTTCGGGCGTCAATGACGGCGCCGCTACGATTTGATTAGCCATGTCTTTTGTCATCTCCCAAGGTGGCGAGACTGGTCGTCACTGTTCGGCTCTAGCGGCCGCAACAAGCCGTCGCGCCCCTGACGGCGACGCGCACGCTTTCGATATATGTGTGCGGCGCGGCATAATTAAAGGGGGCGGCTGAAGCGCGCTTAAACTCTACGCTTCAGAGGGTAGGCCGGATCTAGGGCGAATTGGAGGCGGCCGGCCGCGCTAACCCGTCACTTGGGCGCGCGAGCGCGCACATCTGCGTGAGCCGAACCGGCTAAAGCGCTCTCAGGGCCTCCGAGAGCCGTTTGAAGTCTTCCGGCGGATCGGCCTCGAACCTCAAATTCTCGCCGCTGATCGGGTGCGTAAATCCCAGCACCGCCGCATGGAGCGCCTGGCGGCGAAAGCCGGCGATCGCATTCAGCGCCGCGTCGGCGGCTTCGTCGCCGGGTTTGAGGCCTGAAAGGCCCGGACCGCGGCCATAGACCGGATCGCCGATAAGCGGGTGGCCAATATGGGCCAAATGGACCCTTATCTGGTGCGTGCGCCCGGTTTCGAGGCGGCATTCGATCAGCGACGCGAGGGCGTCGCCGGCGAGCTTTGCGCGGCCGCGGCCGAATGCCTTAAGGGCCTTGTAGTGCGTGACGGCCCGCTTGGCGCCGGGGGGCAGCATCGCTGCGGCGATGTCCACTTCGTCCGGATCTTCGTTCTCTTCGAAAAGCGCGGCGAGGCGGGCGTCGGCCTCTGACGCGGCCCTGTCTGCGTCGGCCTGGCCCATCATGCGCGCGCCCCTAGGCTTCACGACGCCCATTTTTTTCCGCTCGCCGCCAAGCCGGGCGAGGGGCGCATCAATCGTACCCACTGACGGCCTCGGGGCCCCGACGCAGATTGCGAGATAGGCGCGCTCAATGTCGTGGACCGAGAACGCCTGGGTGAGCGCAAGGTGCGCGGCGTCATGCTTCGCCGCGACGATGAGGCCTGACGTATCCTTGTCGAGCCGATGCACGATGCCGGGCCGCGCAACGCCGCCGACGCCGGAAAGGCTGTCGCCGCAATGGGCGATGAGGGCGTTCACAAGGGTGCCGGACCAGTTTCCGGCGGCAGGATGCACGACCATGCCGGCCGGCTTGTTCACCACGATGAGGTCCGCGTCTTCGTATCGGACGTCGAGCGCTATCGACTCGCCCCTGGGCGCCGGCGCCTCGATCGCGGGCGGGGTCAGCGTGAACCGGTCGCCCGCCTTTATCCGCCAGGACGGATCGGTGAACGCCTCGCCATTGCGGGCGAGCGCGCCCTTTTCAATCAACGCCTTCAGCCGCGATCGCGTCAGGCCGTCGAGCCGCTCCGACAACCATTTATCAAGCCTTGCCCCGCTATCTTCTTCGCCGGCGACAAAGTCGATCGGTTTTTCTGATCGCTGCGGCGCAAGGGGAGGCGTGGCTGGCATGGGACTTGCCGTTCCCACGGCGGGGATGGCGAGTCAAACGACTGTCCCGCCGAATGGCGCAAAAAAGGCCGACAAGCATGAGCGAGGCGCGACGCGACACCGAAGAGCCGGCCGCGGCATACGATCTCGGGCCCGGCCGAGCGTCGGGGCGCGATGATCCTGACTATTCGCCGGACGTCGATCCGGCCGCCGGCTCCCGGGATCATTGGGATCGCCGCGCGTTCGCCGACGACGCCTACGAGGCGTCCGAGAGGGAATCGCCGATCGACGCCGAAACGGCGCATCCAGGCGGGACGGGGCGCGGTCCGCTGCTGCGCAACTTCCTAGTCGCGACCGCGACCATTCCGTTCGTTTTCCTGCTGGTGCTGATCGCATCGATCTTCGTTCTCGACGCGCCGCCAAACCGCGCGCCCGCGGCTGTGTTGGAAGTCGAGGCGCTGGAAACGGATGCGATCAAGCTGACGGTCGATGACAGACCCGAACCGCCTCTCGCGCTGACGGGCGCGCCCGCCCCCGCGGCGGGCCGAATTGCGGCCGAGGGGCTGACCTCGCTCGCAGCCGAAGACTTCGCGATTGAAATTCCGCGCGGCGCCGAGGTGCGCTCAGTGGGGCTCGACGGCGAGCGTCTTGCCCTGTTGGTGGACGGTCCGAATGGCCGGCGCATCATCGTCTATGACGTTTCGCGCGGCGAACCGCTCACCAGCCTGCCGATCGTCCTGGAGGGCGCCGCCGTTGGTTTGGCGTCTTCCGGGGACGCCGGCGGGGCCGTCGACCAGGGCGTTGGGCGAGGCGCGTTGAGTGGACAGGACCGCGGCGCCGAGGCGCAAGCCGATGCGACGTCCGACATTGCGGTGGCCTCCCGCGACTACGAAATAACTCTGTCAGCTGATTATCCAATCAGGGCGCCGATGCTGAAAGGCGTCGCGGTGACAATCGCGGAGGCGCGCGCGGAGCTCGCCCAACAGCCTGACGTCGCGCCGCAGCCGACGGACGTTGATGGGTTTTAAGAGCCTTTCTGAAAACGTCTGTGATCGATCCAGCGACAGATGATCAGACGTTCGTTTCCCCGCGACGATATGGTTCGGGCTCTTAGTCTATCTCGAATAGAGCCCAAACCGGCCATTGCATCGGCCATCTCATAGGTCGGGCGCGTCTGATTATCCGATCGCGGGGGACTTCGCCGGCTTTTTCAAACGGGCTCTAAGAGCCTTTCTGAAAACGTCTGCGATTGATCCAGCGACAGATGATCAGACGTTCGTTTCCCCGCGACGATATGGTTCAGGCTCTTGGTCTATCTCGAATAGAGCCCGAATAGGCCAATGCATCGGCCATCTCATAGGTCGGGCGCGTCTGATTATCCAATCGCGGGGGACCTTGCAGGCTTTTTCAAACGGGCTCTAAGAAATCGCTGCGTCAGGCCTCGCCGGCTGCGCTCATGGCCGCCGCAAGCTCCTCGCTCGAAAGCGACTTTCTGAGGTCGCCCACGATAGCGCCGGACGCGACGTCCACGAGCAGAACAATCCCCGTCGTCACGCCGTCCCGCGCAAAAGCGCCTCTGATCGCTTCGCCGACGCCGGCGGCGTCTGCGGCGGCGTAGAACGCCTCTTCATCTCGCGCGGTGTAATCGAGCGTCAGGTGCGACACGCCCCTAATCGGCGCGCCCGCGCGCACGACATCAAGTTTTGGCTCGATTATTTTGCACGACGAACACCAGTCAGCGCGCACGAGGACGGCAGCGATTTTGGCGTCGCTTTTGACCGCATCAACGACCGCAGCCTCTGCGCGCGCCGTCGTCTCTGGCGACGTAACCTCGGTTGTTTCGCCGGAGCACGCAGCGGCCAGAACAACCACCAAGGCGGCGATGGCGACAGATGCAATAGAAGATGGACGCATGGGACTCTCCACAGACGGTTATTGAGATGGCCGGCTTCGCAGGCGATCGCTGGGGCGGGGGCCTCGGCGCGCGCGCAAGGCCCCGCGGTCGACGATCAGGCGGCGCCCTCTTCGGCGGGCCGGAACGTAAGCGCGACGCCGTTATTGCAATAACGCAACCCCGTCGGCGCAGGGCCGTCGTCGAAAACGTGGCCCTGATGGCCGCCGCATCGCGCGCAGTGGTATTCCGTACGCGGTAATATCAGCTTGAAGTCCCGCTTTGTCCCGATTGCGTTCGGCAGGACGTCGAAGAAGGACGGCCAGCCGGTGCCGCTGTCGAACTTTTGCTCGGACGTGAAGAGATCGTAGCCGCAGCCGGCGCAGGCGAAGACGCCCTTGCGCTTTTCATTGTCCAGCGGGCTCGTTCCCGCGCGTTCGGTGCCTTCGCGGCGCAGCACGTAGTATTGCTCGCGGGTCAGCCGCTCGCGCCATTCGTCGTCGGACAGTTGCCAGGCGTCATAGTCCGGAATCTGACTGACGTCAGGGGCGTGCACTGGCGTCTCCGCATGGCCCGACCCTGAAACGAGGGCTGCCGCGCCAATGGCGGCGCCCGAGATAAATGCGCGTCTGTCGGTGGTCATCGGCTTCCATAGGCGTTTGCTTCGCCCATTCATTTAGGCGGCTTGCTGCGCCGCCGCCAATAAAAACGCCGCGAGGACGAGGAGCCCCGCGTCCCGGTTGGACTTGAAGAGGCGCAGTTGGCTCGCCCCGTCAGCCGCGTCAAAGCGGCGGACCTGCCAGGCGAGATGCGCCGCCGCGGGCGCGAGCGCCGCGTAGAATAGGGCCGGCGCGCCGGCCGCGGCGCCGGCCGCTGCGAGGAAGGCGATGGTCGCGGCGTAAAACGCCGAAAGCGCGGGGACGGTCCGGTCGCCAAGCGCCCTTGCGGACGACTTCACGCCGATCAGCGCGTCGTCCTCCTTGTCTTGATGGGCGTAAATCGTGTCGTAGCCGAGGGTCCAGGCGACGCCGGCGGCGTAGAGCAGGAGCGCGCTCGCGGAGAGCCCGCCCGCGGCCGCTGCGTAGCCGACGAGCGCGCCCCAGTTGAAGGTGAGGCCCAGCCACGCCTGCGGCCACCAGGTGATGCGCTTCATGAAGGGGTAGGCGGCGACAAGGCCCAGCGAGGCGACGCCGAGCGCAATCGTAAAGGCGTTGAACTGAATGAGGACCAGGAGCCCGGCGAGGCTGAGGCCAATGACGACGGCCGAGGCCCGTCGGACCGAAATCTGGCCGGACGGGATCGGCCGCAGCGCCGTGCGGGCGACTTTCGCATCAAAATCGCGGTCGACAATGTCGTTGTAGGCGCACCCTGCGCCGCGCATTGCGAATGCCCCGACGCCGCAAAGCGCCGCCGTCCGAAATGCGTCCGTCCAGTCGCCGAGGCCGTCAAGCCGCGCAAGGCCCGCGCCCCACAGGCAGGGGAGCCACAAAAGCCAGACGCCGACCGGTCGATCGGCGCGTATAAGCCGCAGATAGGGCTTCGCTGGGCGCGGCGCGAAACGGTCCACCCAGTTTCCCGCCGCCGCGTCGGCGGGCGTTCCTGCGTCCGCAAGCGTTGATGACGACGGCGCATCGGTCATAGGTGGATGCCTATCCCGGCTGGCGGGCCGGCGCAAAGCGTCGAAGGCGCCGCAACGGGAAGCCGCAACCAATTAAGGAGCCCTATCAAGCTTCACCATGATCCCCCGTCTCTTCATCGAAGCCTCATTGCGCACAGGCGAGACGTTGGCCCTGCCCGACGAGCATGCGCACTACCTGCGCAATGTGCTGCGTCGGGGCGAAGGCGATAATGTCCGCCTCTTCAATTCCCGCGATGGCGAGTTCGCGGCGGAGCTCGTCCGCGTCGACAAGAAGGCCATTGTCGCCGCCCTTGGCGACAAGCTGCGCGACGCTGAGTCGGCGCCGGAGGTCGACGTCGCCTTTTCGCCGATCAAGCGGGCGCCCACCGAATACCTCATTCAGAAATGCGTCGAACTCGGCGCATCGGCGTTCCGGCCCGTCGTGACGGCGCGGACGAATTCGGAGCGCCTGCGCATCGACCGTCTCAAGGCGATCGCGCGCGAAGCCGCCGAGCAGTGCGGCCGGATGTCGGTTCCGGAAGTTTCCGCGCCGGCGAAGCTGGCGGCGTTCCTCGCCGACCTCCCCGCCGGCCGGGCGCTCATCTTCTGCGATGAGGCGGGCGACGACCCTGAAGCGGAATGGGGCGGGCGGAAGGGCCGCGCCGCGCCGCTGTTCGAGGCGGTTCGCGACCTGCCCGAGGGGCCCGCGACGCTTCTCATCGGCCCGGAAGGCGGCTTCTCGCCTCAGGAACGTGAGGCGATCCGCTCCCGGACGGACGTCGTCCCCGTCACGCTCGGGCCGCGCATCTTGCGGGCCGACACCGCCGCTATCATCGCCCTCGGCCTGTGGCAGGCCGCGAAGGGCGATCTCGCGCGTTCGTGAACGATCGGTCAGGGCGACGGGGCAAAACGCTTGAACCTTCGACGCGTTCGGCCTTAATCCGGCGGTCGGACGATGTCGCGGCCGCAAAGGCGGGCGAACGCAATAACGAGGCGGCTATGGCGGGCGAAGACGCGCAACCGATTGAAAACCTCTCGGAACTCGCCGCTTACCTTTCGGAGGGCGAGAAACCGAAGAGCGACTGGCGGATCGGCACCGAGCACGAGAAGTTTATCTATTGCCGGGAGAACCTGACGCCTGCGGGCTATGATGGGCCGGCGGGCGTGCGCGCGGTCCTCGAGGCGCTCAGCGAACGGACGGGCTGGGAGATCGTCGCCGAGGAGGGCCTGCCCATCGGCCTGAAGGGCGAGGGCGCGTCCGTCTCCCTAGAGCCCGGCGGCCAGGTGGAGCTTTCCGGCGCGCCGCTTTCGAGCATCCATCAGACGTGTACGGAGGTGCACAGGCATCTTGATGCGGTAAAGGCAGTTTCCGACCCGCTCGGCATCGGGTTTCTCGGCATGGGCGTCGCCCCCACCTGGACCCGCGAGCAAATGCCGGAAATGCCGAAAGCGCGCTACGGCATTATGCGCGCCTATATGCCGAAGGTCGGTTCGCTCGGCCTCGACATGATGCACCGCACCTGCACGGTGCAGGTGAATCTCGATTTCCTGAGCGAAGCGGACATGGCGAAAAAGTTCCGTACCGCGCTCGCCTTGCAGCCCATTGCGACGGCGCTATTCGCCAACTCCTCGCTTCTCGAAGGCCGCGCGACGGGGTTCGCTTCCTGGCGGGCGCACATCTGGACCGACACCGACCCAGACCGCACCGGGCTTCTCGACTTCGTCTTCGAAGACGGCTTCGGCTACGAACGCTATGTCGATTACATGCTTGGCGTGCCAATGTATTTCGTCCGCCGGAACGGGCGCTATGTGGACGCGGCGGGCCAGTCGTTTCGCGATTTCCTAAAGGGAGAGTTGCCGGCCTTGCCGGGCGAGCGGCCGACCATGGCGGACTGGGAAGATCATCTGTCCACCGCCTTTCCCGAAGTGCGGCTGAAGCGCTTCCTTGAAATGCGCGGGGCGGATTCCGGGCCCTGGGCGCGAATTTGCGCGCTCCCCGCCTTCTGGGTTGGCCTCCTTTATGATGACGCCGCGCTCGAAGCGGCCTGGGACCTTGCGAAGGACTGGTCGCGCGAGACGCGGCTCGCCGCGCGCGATGACGCCGCCCGGCTCGGCCTCAAGGCGCTGATTGACGGCCGCACTGTGCGCGATATCGCGCTTGACCTTTTGTCGATCTCGCGAGTTGGCCTGAAACGACGCGCCGCGCCCGGCTCTCAGTACTCAGATGAAACGCACTTCCTCGATCCGTTGCAGGAGATCGCGGAGAGCGGCGTGACGCGCGGCGAGTACGCGGCCCACCGGTTCGTCGTCGAGCAGGGGCGGGATGCGCGCGCTCTCTTCGAAGAGAACTCTTTTTGAGCGCTGCGCGCCGAAAGCCGGCGGCGGCGCAGCCGATCGACGTCTTCGACGACGTCTCGGCTCCGTGCGCGGCGCTGGCCGAGACATGCGACGGGCTGAAGGCGGCGCTCGACCTTATCGGCGCGCCCGTCATTCGCCGGCGGCCAGGCGGGTTCGAAGGGCTTTTCCGCATCATTGTCGAGCAGCAGGTTTCGGTGCCGAGCGCGCAAGCGATCCTCGCCCGCATCGACGAAGGCGTCGATCGCCGGGACCCGGCGGCGGCGCGCGCCGTGGGCGTCGAGGGGTTGCGCGCGCTCGGGCTGTCGCGGCCGAAGGCGACCTATGTGGTCGGGCTCGCCGACGCGATGCTCAAGGGGCGCTTCGATCCCGAGGCGTTATCCCGCCTGGACAATGACGCCGCGCTCCGCGCGCTGGTCGCGGTTAAGGGCGTCGGCCCCTGGACGGCGTCGATTTACCTGCTCTTTTGCGAGGGTCGGATTGACATCTGGCCGCCGAAGGACGTCGCCCTGCGGGCCGCTTACGCGGCCGCCCTTGATGCAGCGGGCGTGGCCGCTGACGGGCTGACGCAGGCCGATTTGGACGACGGAGCGGCGCGCTGGGCGCCCTATCGCGGCCTCGCGGCCCATACGCTCTGGACCTACTACGCCCACCTTAAGGGGCGCGCGCCGATCTGAACCCGCGCGATTGGCGAAAATGCCTTACATTTGCGCGCGCAGCCGCCCAAATAGGACCGACGCTGTCAAATAGTTGTCATGGGGAATCAGCTATCCAATACTAGAGGATGTTGAGGAGCTGTCGCGTTCACTGACCGTCGTCCGCATATCGTCCGACTGATTAGCGCCGTTTCGGCGGCGCTCGCGCCGCAATTGCCGCGCGCAGCGGCCGATGGCGCAATCGCGCCGGGGGAGGGGGGCTCGCGATGCAGATGACTGCGCACGCCCCTGACGGCTGTCCGGCGCTCGTCTTGAACGCCGATTATCGCCCTCTCAGCTACTTTCCCTTGTCGCTCTGGTCATGGCAGGACGCCCTTAAGGCCGTGTTCCTGGACCGGGTCGAAGTCGTCGCTGAGTATGAGCGGGAAGTGCGCAGCCCAAGCTTCAAGATGAAGCTGCCGTCTGTTGTCTCCCTTAAGACGTATGTCCGTCACAGCCGCTCCCCGGCGTTCACCCGCTTCAACGTCTTTCTTCGCGACAGCTTCACCTGCCAGTATTGCGGCAGTACGGAGCGGGACCTTCTGACGTTCGACCATGTGGTCCCGCGCTCCAAGGGCGGGCGCACCACCTGGGAGAACATTGTCGCCGCCTGTTCGCCCTGCAATCTGCGCAAGGGCGGGCGCATGCCGAGGGAGGCGCGCATGTTCCCGGCGCGCACGCCGGCGCGGCCGACCATGTTCGAACTGAATGAGCGCGGCCGAGCGTTTCCGCCGAATTATCTGCACGAGAGCTGGCGGGACTTTCTCTACTGGGATTCCGAACTGGAGCCCTAGAAAAAAGCCGGCTCCGGCGCCAATTGAACACAATTGGCCATTCGAATATTGTCCTGCCAAACCACTTATAGAAAAAAGGGGGGTGGGCGTGGCTGATACTCCTGTTGCCGACGAATCATTTGCCGAGGAATCCGCGGCGATCGAGAATTTCAAAGTGATCGACAAGACAATTACGATGTCGCGTCGGGAACTCGTTACTGGCCTCGCTTCTGGCTCGGTCGTGGCCTTCTCCGGCGCGGCGATGTCCGGCTGTACGACCAACGAGGCGCTTGGGCGCCGGCAGTTGCTTCTTGTGTCTGACGGTCAGCTCGCTCAACTCGCAGCGCAGTCATGGACGCAGGCGCTGCAACAAACTCGGCAGACGCGGGATCCGGCCCTGCGCAGGCGGGTGGAGGGCGTTGGCGACCGCATTGTGCGCGCCGCCGATCAACGTTTCCCGGATCAGAACCTTACTCAACAAAACTGGGAGTTCGCCGTGTTCGAAGACGACACGGTCAACGCCTGGGTAATGCCAGGCGGCAAGGTTGGGTTCCACACCGGCCTTCTCGACATCATGGAAAACAATGACCAGGTCGCCACCGTTATGGGGCACGAGGCGGGCCACGTCGTCGGCCGCCACGCGGCTGAACGGTATTCGCAGCAGATGGCGGCGCAAGGTGGGTTGGCGCTCGCCAATGTAGCGATGGCCGCCGGCGATGTTCAGAACCGTGGGCTGATCGCCGGCATCCTCGGCGCCGGTATCAATTTCGGCGTAATTCTTCCGTACTCACGCAAGCATGAGTACGAGGCCGATCGTCTTGGCGCAGACTTTATGGCTGGCGCGAACTATCAGGCGAATGAAGCGGTGCGTTTCTGGGATACGATGACGAAGCGCTCCGGGCAGCGGCCGCTGGAATTCATGTCGACGCATCCGTCAGACGCGAATCGTATCGCCGCCATGCAGTCCTACGTCTCCCGAATGGGCTACGTTTGATCGTAACCGAAGATGAGCGCCGCGCTCAGCCGCAAAGGTCCTGGCGCGCTTTGCGGTCTTTCTGCTTGGTGCCGCCGATGGCGGCCGCGTCGGCGGCGGTCTCTCGATCTCAGTTTATGTAGTTTTTTGGAATGCGATCGACGGAGGTGATGATGCGGAAGTCTGACGGGGTCTTCGGCGCAGAAGCCAGGCGCGCGCGCGCGTTTGTATCCAGATCGCCGATGCTCACCGCCTTTGGCGCACTCGCCCTCGGGCTTGTCGCCTGCGCGTCCCTTGACGAGGCTTTCGCGCCGCCGCCGGCCGCGTTGCAGCAGGCGGCGCTTCAGGCCTGGTCCGGGATCAAACGGCAGGAGCGGCCAACGAACGATCCGCGCTATGTCAGCCGGATGCAGCGGGTTGCGCCGCGGGTCATTCGCGCCGCGGGCGGCGATCCGGCGCAGTGGGAAGTGCAGGTGTTCGCCTCCGACCAGGTCAATGCGTTTGCGCTGCCGGGCGGCAAAATCGGCTTTTACACCGGCATTCTCGATCTCATGGACAATGACGACCAGATCGCCGCCGTCATGGGGCACGAGGTGGCGCACGTGAAGGCGCAGCACGCCCGAAAGCGCGCAGGCCGCGCCGCGCAGACGCAGTTCGGCCTTGCCGCCGCGGGCGCCGCCGCCGGCGCGAGCGGCATGTCCAACCCGGGCGCGCTGATGCAGGCGCTCGGCCTTGGCCTTCAGGTCGGCAACGCGCTGCCCTTCTCGCGCGACCACGAGCTTGAGGCGGACCGCATGGGGCTGAGGTTCATGGTGGCCGCAGGCTACGACCCCTACGAATCGGTGACCTTCTGGCGCAAGATGGAGGCGCAAAAGAGCGGCGCGCCGCCGGAATTCCTGTCTACGCACCCGAGCGGCGGTCGCCGTATCCAGCAGCTTGAAGCCGAAATTCGCGCCATGCGCGCCGGAGCGGCGGGCTCCTAGGAAAAGCCGCGCGGCGCTTGTCGGTCAGTGACGCCATGCAGTTGCAAAGCCGCAGCCGCGGCGATACCTAACCCGTCTTTCGCGCGCTAGGCTCGACATTTTTCATCGCGCCCCCGCGCCCGAGGCGCCGCCTTAGCTCAGTCGGTTAGAGCGCTTGATTGTGGATCAAGAGGTCCCCCGTTCGAACCGGGGAGGCGGTACCATTAAAAACAATGACTTAGCGCATTTTTTACGGCGCTGCGGAAAGCTCGTGCAACCAATATGCAACCAACGCTGCGACGTTTTTTCCGTGCTTTGTGGTAAACTCCGATGAAGATTGTATAACCGGATTTAGCCGAAACGGCCCTTCAGGCGCGCAAACGTGACGGAATATGCCAAATCGCGCAATTTTGGCAGTTACTGCTATCAAGTTAGCAATATATTCCGATAAACATCATATAAGTAGCGAAATATGCTAATTTCTTAGCAGAAACTTGCGCGCGGATTTTTTCGATTAAGCAGCCGGTTAAGCACTCAGTGCGCCTATAGTTTTCGACCCTACCCCTGACTGTGTGGGACTGGCAGTTCAAAAGCGAATCATTGCGCATTCGATCAAGGTCAACTGCCAGTGGAGAGCGAAGCTCATGACCAACCGGCCAGACTGGGTTCCGGCAAACGTTGGAACGCTGACCCTCGCAGCAAGTTTAGAGCGAGGGTCGATATTTCTTTATTATGATGGTGGAGATCCAATCTTCGGCATACGGACAAACTATAAGATTGCAGATGAAGAACACTATCTTATGATTACGCGGCACGAGCGGCATAGTGGACTTACCGGGATCAGTCGCTGGAACGAGCCAGTTTGGGACGTCACGTCTATTGCACGCCTTAAGCTTGACTTCACAACGGCAACCCATGCAGCAGCACCGCTCGATCTTGGCGAAATAGCGGTGGGTCCGAACGGCGAACTTTATATGGGTCCGAATCCGCCGGATCAGCATCGGCCACGTTACTCGCCTATGTCTCTGTCAACGCTCGCTAATGCCGATCCGGATTGGCCATCGTTGTTGAAGTTCGAAAAGTGGAGCGTCGTCGTTGGTCCCGAAGAGCGCCCTACGAGCATCTTCGACTGGACTAACTAATGGTCGACCAATTAACGCCGCCAGTTATCGCCGAAACTGGTCGCGTTTGCGTCAACATATTAGACGTTCTGCTTCCTTACTTGAAAGACGTGCTGGTTCCTTTGGCGTGGCCGTGCACCGCATTCGGTGCACTCTTAATATTTAAAAGCGAACTTCGAGGCGTATTGAAGAGAGTAATAAAGGCTGGGCCTTCTGGTTTTGAAATGTCACCGCAATTCGGCGATCAGCCGCCAAAGGCACCCGATCCGTTTTCTGACGATGCGTTCAGGAAGATCGAAGAGGACGACCCGGGGCTAAAAGTTTGGATTGACGATTTAGAGGGGTATTTGAAAAAAAACCCGCAACATTCCAATATTGAATCAATAAAGCGCATAGCTGCGGCGCAGTCCCGGCGCGCCCATTGTATATATATATATTCCAGGATTTATGGAAGCCAACTTCAAGCTTTAGAGCGAATGGTCGAAGGTCCGCAATTATTGAAACACCTGACCGATCTATATATTCAACACGCAAATGCCGCAGAAAAATTTGCTTATCCAAATGTGGAGGCATGGGTGCAATTCTTGCAGATCACAAATCTCGTGAACATTGAGGATGGCAAACTCTACCTAACGGAATTTGGCAATTCCTTTTATGACCTACTCGTCAGGAGTGGGGTCTCAATGAAGAGCAGAGTCTGGTAGTCAAGAAAAAAAACCCCGCCGGCGACCCAACCGGCGGGGGCAAGTCTTCAGCGCCGCCCAATGTTAAACGGCGCTGAATTTGATGAATTTTATCGCCCGGCTATCAAGCACCGCGCCGCCAACGCGGCGCGTGAAGTAGAACCGGGTGAATCCTTTCTTCGTATACGGATCACGCACGAGCATCATGCCCGGGCGGTCGACGATGACGTACCCACGCGAGAAGTCGCCAAAAGCGATCGACAAAGAGTCGGTCGCGATGGCCGGCACGTTCTCGTCCAGCTCGACAGGATACCCCATTAGCATTGGCGGTTGATCCGCCATCAGACTATCCTGCCAGATGAACCGGCCGTCTTGATCCTTGACCTTCCGCAGCGTCGCAGCGGTGGTCGGCGACATTAGCCAGGTAGCGTTGGCCAGATAGCCGGTCTTCATGGTGGCGATCAAATCCGCGAGCACGTCGTAAGGCGACGACGCAGGCGATGCAGCGTCGCCGAAGCCGCCCGCAATGCCCGTGGGGAGGTATTGCAGCGTGCCAAACGGACGCGTCGCATCGCCGTCCGCAGACGTTGGACTTCGGAACAAACCGACAGGCCGGTTCGAGCCGTTGCCGTCGATAAAAGCCTCGCCCTCGGCCGCCGCGAACTCGTCGATCACGTCGCCTTGAAAAAACTGCTCGACGTCGAAAGCCGAGTCGTCGAGCAACATGTTCGAGACTTCCGCGTTGCAGAAAATCTCAGACACCGTGACTTCGACCGCGCCGAAGATCGGCGTTTCCGTCTGCGGACGTTCGCTTTGCTCATCCGACCAGCCGCTTTGGTTGCCCCTGGTCGCGACAATTTTCTGCCAACTCCCGAAGCCCGGCGAAAGATTACCATTGAGGGCAAGGCGACGCATCGCCGTGCTGTTTCGGATAACCCTCAGCACCTCGCGATCTACGTCACGGTCGACGCCGAAACCGCCCGACGGATCAGAGCCGATCGTTGCGGCGTTGGTCGGTTGGCCGTGCAGTAGACCAATCAGGTCTTGCGCGACGTCAGCGCTGAAGCGAACACGGCCGCTACGGTCCAAGGTCGGCGCATGGTCGCCGCCGCCGACCGCTGACGCCGCAGCGATGCGGCGGTTGAGTTCGTCTTGCGCCCCCTCAAGCTCAGCGATGCGGGCGTCTTGGCGTTGCCGGAATTCGCTGAAGCCCCGGGTGACGTCCTCCACCGCTGACTGAATGTACGCGAGCGAAGGATCGCCCGCAGTACGGCGAGCGTCGTTCAGAACGCGCAGATGCGCGCCAGTTTGATAAGTCATTTGATGGCCTCTTTAATTCAATTCGTTTGGGAGGCTCGTCGGACATGGTCGACGACGACACCGACCGCAGACGAGCCGGACATAGTCTCGGCAGTTGCGGTCGGGACGCTTTCGCGCAAGCGCTGCGGTCGCAGGAGCAAAGCCGGCGGTTGATCAGGTCGCCGGCTTCGCCCCTGTCGCCGATCTTCATCACCGACACGGTCTGGCGACGGAAACGGAAGCGACGATTGAAGTAAGCCTCAGCTTTGACCGGCTGTCAACTAAAAACTCTTGAGACAGACGATCGTTATACCGAATGATTTACGACCTGTTGCAACCTGTTGCGTCCGCTTACGTCCGCTTACAACGAGGTGCGATCCATTGCGTGGGAAGGACAGCGCGTTGACGCGACTATGTCGACTTCATCGGGCGTCTGTGCGACGCCCTCGTCTATCGCCTTGTTGACCTCCTCGCCGCGCTTGACGGCCTTGTTGATGCCGCGCTTAGACATACCCGTCTTTTCCGCAGTGTCGGCGGCGAACGACTTGGGGCGGCCAGCGGGTGCGGGCTCCGCCGACGGGGTCGGTTCGTCTTCGCCTGGTTCCTCTTTGACCGAAGTTTCGGGAACTTGGTTCCCACTATTTCGGTCAGCGTTCTTGGCGGCTATGCGTTTCTTCTCGCGCTCCGCCGTCGCCTGAGCCCGTTTCTCCGGGGTTATGTAGCAAACGCACCAAGGTCAGGTGCTTGGCGCGGCTTCATACTGGATGCTCGGCAAAGACTCCGGTATCCAAGCCGCTATGTTTTCACGGATCAGGGAACAAATTACAAAGCTATCGGGCACAAGGCGGTTTGCCGCTGGGGCTCTGTCACTTTATATTGTCGGCTGGCTTACAGACAGAACGCTTACCCTGTTTTGGGAGACGGTTCTGGAAAAGCAAGCGCCAGAGGCGCTTGCTGAAATGAGTGATTTTCTTGCAAACGACCTTACAACTGGGATGGCTATTATGGCGTCGCTGGCGCTGTTTGTGCCGCCAGTGGCTTCATTTATATTTGATGCTTCCGCGCGATTTTCACGTCACATCGAGCTACAGAATAAACGTCTTAGTAGGCGCGACTATATTTATGCCATAGCAAATGAAGCGATTGCTTTAGCGCAACAAGCGAGGAAAATCACTACATTTGGTCGTTGGGACAATTCACATTACTTGCTGCCAAAGGATGGTGAAACGCCCCAGCAAAGTTTTGAAAGATCGCGACGGCAAGATGCAGATCGAGAAATGAAGCGCGGACAAATGTTACAGACTTTCGTGACCTCAAACCTTGGACGCGCACGATTTCTCTATGATGAGCTTGTCGGCTTTGGTTATGAAGCCCCTAAGTCCCGCGGATTTGACCATATAACAAATCTTTTTTGTGTCGAAGACATGGCCAACACACTTGAGACGGCTGCTCATAAAGCCTTATCCGACCTTAAGAGGGACGGCTATCCGATTAGCGAAGCTCAACCCGATCAGACTCAATTGCAGTCAGACATTGGACCAAAAACACCACAGTAAACTTACCCCTGGCAAGAACCCGACCAAAGGTCACGCGGGCGGCGGCGGGGCCTGTCTCTGTCAGCCTGTCCCAGTGGTCATCAGGTACCACAACCTCAGAAACCCCATAGGGGCCCTTATATATATATAGTAGTAGTAGTAGAATGAACAAAATAGGGAATCAGTAGACCAAGCCCGCCGTGGGAGTTTTCCGAAAGTGGGTGTCTGGTGACCAAATGGGCCTGGTCACCACCCCTCCCGTTTTGGAACTCCCGCCGCGGCAGGTAAAATGCAACCCTTTAGTGTCGTATTGTGTGGTCACCACCCCTCCCGTTTTGGAACTCACCGATAGGATGCGCCCCGTCGCCCAATGGTTGTTGGTCACCACCCCTCCCGTTTTGGAACTCCCGCCGCGGCATGTGGTGTTTAGTCGAACACACCCTTAGCGCGAGCCTCGTTAATGTGGCGCTCCACCGCCTCTTTCGGTTGTCCTTGCCACGCGTCCCACGCTTTTTGCGATAGCGCCACTATCGTTTCTTGGGCGCCCGCTATGCGCGGCCTACGACCCGTCAATCTGACTATACCCCGCTCTTTGAACAGTTGCCGGAGGTGCTGTTCGTTCACGTTCTGGCCCATCTGATCCGAAAGGTGGGTTCTCAGGAACGACAGCGTGACCAGGTCGCCAGGCCACTCGGCGAGGAACACATCCAGCGACTCTTCCAGCGCCGACCGCATGTCCAGCAACGCCCGCCGCTTCGCTGCGTTCATGGGCGCTGGCTTGGCGACAAGCTCGTATGCGGCCCTCCCGACACGCCCGCCCGCCTTTGTCTGGATAATGAGGGGAGGGTTGATAGACCCTCCCGCTTTTAGCGTGTCTTCATTTTCGCCCGGCCTGCTTGCGCGCGATGTAGCGCAAGCAGTGTTTGGCGAGGGCGACTTGAGTCTCAGGATCGGCCTTTCCAAGTTCGCGGGTGATTTTTCTACGCAGCCGAGATGCTTCGACGAGGACTCGTCGATCAGGAGGAACGGCGGCCCATTCGCCAAGCGTCATCGTGGTAACGGTGTTCCCCTTTTCATTTTTCGCGGTTCCTACTTCGACGAGCACTCCGGCCTTCTTCAGGGCACTTGTCGCCGAAGAAATATCGGCCATCGGAATGATCTTGAGCCGATCGGCGACCCGGTCGAACTCGGCATTGATTCCAGCGTAAAGATCATTATTGGAAAGCGGTTGATTGGGTCCCGCTTTCTTGAATTCCGCGACGATCAACTTTTTGAGTGTCGCGATCTTATGACCGTGTTCTTCACGGTTTTGTGCCGCTACGCGCCTTCCAATACTCATGATACGTCTCCTTCACGCGTCGCCAGTTCCACCCTTGCACGGATCGACGCCGCCGAAAGCGCGATGACAACACCGGCGACGTCAACGCCTTCCGCCTGCGGATTTTTTTCTCGATTCCATGCAAGCGTTTCGACTCGATAGGCGCGGATGCTGTCGGCGAGCCGTTCGTCGTCGCGGGCGGTTTCCTCGATTTCATCCGTCAGCGGCTCGACGTCTATGCCGGCTTTCGCGGCGAGGGTCGCAGCGTAGAAATGCCCGAATCTCCCAAGTGCACGCAGCGCGCCCGCCGAAAGTGCGGCCCAGTCACCGCCCTGGTCGATGGTTTTCAGTGCTTCTTGCGATACGGCGGATTCGCGCCTGTAAAAATGGGGCCGAAAATCGTCGTCCGAAATCTCCTGCCCAGATTTTTCTTCGAAGCGTGCCTTAGCGATTTGGAAATCTTGAAGATCGCTCATGAGGTCGCCTCCGTCTGCGGATCGACGCGATTTGCCGTTATCCATGCCTCCAAATCGGCTCGCTTGTAACGCACTGACGCGCCCAACTTTACGTAGGCCGGGCCTCTACGTTCAAAACGCCAGCGTACAAGTGTTGGTGCTGGCGTTTGCAAGATTTCTGACGCCTGCTGCGTGGTCAGAAGATCGGCAGACATAAATTACTCCCTGCTTTTGGTACTTGGGAGTTGATGAAAATAACCGAATATTACAAGAGATCGTAATGCGTTAAAGATTAGATGAATTTTTCAATTTGCTCTAAATGGGTAGATTTAACCGTAACAGCGCAATCGCATTGATAATTCTCGCGTCCCCATTCGCCCTGCGTTCCAATTCGAGAAGACCCTTCAGGCAAGATTTTTTCGCGTCTTGGTCGTTTTTAAGCGGTTCGTCGCGTTCTACGCACCCGGCTTCTCGCGCCAAACCAGTTACAAAATGATCTGGCCCGTCCCATTCTATCTTCGAGATATTCTCGTCAATGAGTTCGAGCAGGCGTTCAGCGCGGCATACGTGCAAAGAGCGTTTCGTCGGCGCGCCTCTCGGCGGGCGGCAAAACTTCGACTGTAGTAGCACTCGCAAAATCCAATCCTCAGCAAATTCGATGCAGAAAGGAAGTAAGCGGACATCATTGTTCGAGGTCGCATTGCGGATCGATTCAAAAAAGAAGTCTGGGCAAGCCGTCGCCCCCAATTCGGCTTGTACGTTGTTCTGCACTTCATGGGCTGCATTCTTGAGGGCAGCAGCGTCACCCGTCGCACGAGCCTTGTATAGCGGTCGGAAATATTTTTTTGCGGCGGTTCAGAGCCTCAAGAAGCGGATCGAATCTTGGCGGCTTTCGCTTCTGGGCTGTTTCGCTCACGGCTTCCCTCCCATCGCTTCGGCGATCCGCTCAGCGGTTCGCCTCGCTGCGTCCGCAAGCGGGTCGTCGGCCAAATGTGCGTATCGCTGCGTGGTTTCGGCGCGACGGTGGCCGAGCAAAGCGCCTGTTATGTACAGGCTTTCACCGGCGCCGGCGGCGACACTGGCGAACGCGTGCCGCAAATCGTGGATAGTCAGCCCGTCAAGGTCTGCGACGAACCGGATGCGAAGCCAAATCTTCCGCAGGCCAACGAATTGGCCGCCGGGCTTGTCGCCAGGCAGAATGTAAGAATTTCCTTCGTGGCGGTCCAATTTGCGCAGGATGTCCACCGCTGGCGGCGGCAGTGATAGATTGCGCGGGCCAGTCTTACTGTCAGGCAGCCGCGCGATGCCGCGCGCAAGGTCCACATCTTCCCATCGCAACCCAAGAATCTCGCCCCGTCGCGCGCCGGTAAACAATAATAGCCGGATCGCCGCCAATGCTCGCGGGTCTTCGGGGCCTCGCGCTTTCTTGCGTTTCAATTCGGCCGGGAAGGCTTGCCACTCGGCTTTAGACCATCCACGCTCGCCCCTTGCGAGAGCATCGCCAAGTCGCCCCAACTCCTGAGGCGACAGGAAGCGATCCCTCGCGGTTTCCTTGAACCGCTCGACGTGGCGGGCCGGATTTGTTCCTTCAGGCCGAAGCCCCCACTTCTCTGCGACGATCATTGCCGCGCTCAACACCGCGAGGGCGCGATTGGCGCTGACGGGCGACCCGCTCATCGCGGAATGAATGCGCTCCGCGTCGGAGCGCGTTAGTTCCGTCAAGCGGATATCTCCGATCGCCGGAAGAATGTCGTTCCGAAAGTGATTCCGGTATTGTGCGAGCGTTCGTGGTTTGAGGCGCCGGCCGCAATGCTCGTTTAGGTAGCGCTCGGCAAAATCGGCGAGTGTGGGTTCGCTGCGTGTCTTGTCGCGATAGGCGGCGGGGTCTTTCTTTTCGACCTTGACGATCGTGAGAAGGCGCAATGCTTCGGCGCGAGCCTGTGTCGCCGTCCATGGCCGCCCGTGGGGTCCTATCGAATACCAGCGCGAGCGTCCTGGGTGAGTGCGGTACTTCAGCAAGTAGACCCTGTCGCGCTTAACCCGGCGACAGCCGAAGCCGCGAAGCTCAGGGTCCCACAGAATTTGACCCGGTTTCAGCGCTTCGACGCTTCGGTTCGTGATTCGTTGTTTCAAGACGATTTACCGTGTTGTCAAAAGGTCCTCGTGCAACGCCCGTGCAACCTATGTGCCGAATTTCGCTGCATCCTCGTGAAACATCACGCACGAAAAAATATTTGGAAATCAATGTCCTGCGCACCAATGAAAACTGGTGCAAAATGCCATTGCCCGGTTGTGGATCAAGAGGTCCCCCGTTCGAACCGGGGAGGCGGTACCATTAAAAATAGCTGGGTCGGTTGGAGGCGTGGCGGCAGTTTTTCAGCCGCTTCGCGCATCGCCCTGGTTAGCGCCTCAAGCGCCAGCCTGTGAGACTTTCGGAAAGCTAGCGTCGCGCATCCGGCGCCGGGCTGAAGCGGCGCGGGCCGCTGGAGGGCGCAACCTCGCATTAAGACGCCGCGGCGATGCTCCTCAACATGGCCGGCGCGCGCGCGATCATCCTCCTTTGTCCGCCGGAGACGGCGGCCGATCTCTCGGCGTTCATCACCCGCGTGAACCCCGACGTCGACCTTGCGCGAAGCGGGAACGTCGACGACTTGCGCAAGAACGTCGTGGCGCGCAACGGACAGGCGCGCCTCATCAGTTTCCTGAGCGACGTGATCGCGCCGGGCGACATCCTCCGGCGCCTGACCCTGACGCCCTACAACATCCATGGCGGCCCGCCGGAATTTCCGGGCTCGCATGCCAATTCCTTCGCCATTGCCGACGGCGCGCGTCGCTTTGGCGCCACGGCGCATGAAATGACGGCGCGGGTGGATGAGGGCGCGATCGTCGCCGTGGCGCGGTTCGATATGCCGCCGCGGCCAACGCGCCTTGCCGTCGCCGACATGGCGTTTGAGAAGGCGGTGGGGCTTTTCGCGCGCGTCGCCAGCCATTGCGCGCGGTCCGACGGCGACCTGCCGCGCATCGCCGAGCAATGGACGGGGCGCAAATCGACGAAGGCTGAATTCCGGGCCCTTTGCGAATTAAGGCCAGCGGACGAGGCCGAAGCGGATCTGCTCCGACGCGCCTGCGGGCCTGACTGGCGTGGGGAACGCGTCGCGCGCGGCTGAACGCGCGAATTAAATCGCGACCTCCCCTTGCAATACCCGGAGCAGGCGGTAAGAGCGACGCCGCGCGACCGAAACGTCGCGCCTCTGCCCTGTCCAAGACCGCAGGCGCGGGCGTTGTGTCCGCTTAATGTCCCTGCGCAGACGGTGAAGCTGCTGTTGCGACGCGCCGCGTAAGACGCTGGCGGTCGCGGGCTTCTCTTCTTCCTTGGATAGCGTTGGATAGAGCCGACGGCGCGCAGGCCGTGTCTCGGCGGAATGGATTTGAGGAGCAGCACCATGGATCGCGCCCAGAAAGCCGAGCAGGTCGAGTGGATCGGCGGCGTCTTTGACGCGAACACGGTGGTCATCGTCGCCAATGGCGGCCTAACCGTTTCCGAAATGGAATCCCTGCGGGGCGAACTGCGCCAGGCGGGCGCGGGCATGAAGGTCATCAAGAACCGGCTCGCCAAGATCGCGATCTCCGGCAAGCCCGCCGAGAAGCTCGCGGACGTTTTCGAGGGGCCGACGGCGATCGCATTCTCCGAGGACCCGGTGGCCGCCGCCAAGGCGGTCAAGAAATTCGCCAAGGACAACGAGAAGCTCACCATTCTCGGCGGCGCAATGGGCGAAGAGATTATGGACGTGAAGGGCGTTGAGGCGCTCGCGTCCATGCCCTCTCGCGAGGAGCTCATCGCGTCCATCGTCCAGACGATCATGTCGCCAGCCTCGAACCTCGCCTCGGCCATCGGGGCGCCGGCGTCGAACCTCGCCGGCTGCGTCGAGGCGATCGAGAAGAAGCATGCGGAAGCGGCCTGAGCGCGGCTCGAAGCAACCTGATCTACGTAATCTAACTAACTGACAAGGAACGAGAAAATGGCGGATGTGAAGAAGCTTGCCGAAGAACTGGTCGGCCTGACGCTGCTTGAAGCGGCGGAGCTCAAAAACATATTGAAGGACGAGTACGGCATCGAGCCGGCCGCTGGCGCGGTGGCGGTGGCCGCGGCGCCTGGCGCGGGCGGCGGCGACGCCGCGGCGGCTGAGGAGAAGGACGAATTCGACGTTATTCTCGTCGCCGCCGGCGACAAGAAGATCAATGTCATCAAAGAAGTTCGCGCCATCACGGGCCTTGGCCTGAAAGAGGCGAAAGAGCTCGTGGAAGCTGGCGGCAAGCCGGTCAAGGAAGCTGCGGCGAAGGCCGAGGCGGAAGAAATCAAGAAAAAGCTCGAAGACGCCGGCGCCAAAGTCGAGCTCAAGTAAGCTCGGCGCTGCGGCCTCAGCGCAACGGCGGGCCGGCGCCGTCGCGCTGTCTGGTTGCGTTCCGGCTCCGGGCGGTGGGCCGGGGCGGAGGGGGCGTGCGCGCCCCCGATATGAAAAAATTGCTTGACAGGGGTTGCGAGTGGGGTGCGGCGTCATTATCACATTCGTCTGCGGCGGGAGAAGGAGCGGCCCCGTCGCGCCGGGAATGTGCTGCGCCGTGCTTCTACGGGACGTACTTCGAGAAGACGTGCTTCGAGACATCGAGAATCTGAAAATCTAGCGCCTCGACGGCCGCGATCGGACTTCCGCTCGCGGCGTTTGCCGTTTGGCGCGCATCGCGTCGGCGCATGATTGAAAGCGGCTGGCGCCGCGGCCGCGCGCGGCCGCGCCCGACTTTGAGTTGATTGATTGCCGGCGCCGGGCGTCGGAAGGCGGCTCCGAGCGCTTGGGGCGGCCCCTGGAAATGTCGGCGCGCCCTCGCGGGAGCGCGCCCGCGCGCAGACGGCGGCGCTTGCCGCCTGAGCGGCGTTGACCTTGGAGAATATGGATGGCCCAGAGCTTCGTCGAAAAGAAACGCATTCGCAAAAGCTTCGGCCGGATCGGCGACGCGGCGCCCATGCCGAACCTCATCCAGGTCCAGAAGGATTCCTATGAGCAATTCCTGCAGCGGCGCACGCCTCAGGAAGAGCGGCTCAACGAAGGCATCGAAGCAGTCTTCAAGTCCGTGTTTCCGATTTCGGATTTTTCCGAGACCGCCGTCCTCGAATATGTCTCTTACGAGTTCGAAGAGCCGAAATACGATGTGGAGGAGTGCCAGCAGCGCGACATGACGTACGCCGCGCCGCTCAAGGTGACGCTGCGCCTCGCGGTGTTCGAAGTTGACGAAGACACCGGCGCGAAGTCGATCCGCGACGTGAAAGAGCAGGAAGTCTACATGGGCGACATGCCGCTCATGACGGACAACGGCACCTTCGTCATCAACGGCACCGAGCGGGTCATCGTCTCGCAGATGCACCGCAGCCCCGGCGTCTTCTTCGACCACGACAAGGGCAAGACCCATTCCTCGGGCAAGCTTCTGTTCGCCGCGCGCATCATTCCCTATCGCGGCTCCTGGCTCGACTTTGAGTTCGACCCCAAGGACATTGTGAATGTCCGCATCGACCGGCGCCGCAAGCTGCCGGCGACGACGCTTCTCTACGCGCTCGGCATGGATCAGGAGGAAATCCTCTCGACATTTTACCAGCACGTCGGCCACGAGAAAGTGGAGGGCGGCTGGACGCTGCCGTTCAATCCGGACCGGTTCAAGGGCGTGAAGCCCGAGCGCGATCTCATCGACGCCAAGACAGGCGACGTCGCTGCGCCTGCGGGCGAGAAAATTTCCGCCCGCGCCGCGAAAAAGCTCGCCGAGGGCGGGCTTGCGAACCTCCTCATGTCGCCGGAGGAGATGGTCGGGCGGTTCTTCGCCGGCGACCTCGTCAATTTTGAGACGGGCGAGATCTTCGCCGAGGCCGGCGACGAGATCACGCCGGAGCACCTCGAACTGTTCGAGGAGATCGGCATTGATGCGTTCGACACGATTGACGTCGACCACGTCCAGATCGGCGCCTACATGCGCAACACGCTCGCCGCGGACAAAAACAAGAACCGCGACATGGCGCTCATCGACATCTACCGCGTCATGCGCCCGGGCGAGCCGCCGACGCTTGAGACGGCCGAAGCGCTGTTCTACGGCCTCTTCTTCGATCCCGAACGCTACGACCTGTCGGCGGTCGGCCGGGTGAAGATGAACCTGCGTCTCGGATTCGAGACCGAGGACACGATGCGCGTCCTTCGGAAGGAAGACATCCTTGAGGTTCTGAAGATCCTCAATAATCTGCGCGACGGCCGCGGCGACATCGACGACATCGACAATCTCGGCAATCGCCGGGTGCGCTCCGTGGGCGAACTCATGGAGAACCAGTATCGCGTTGGGCTCCTGCGCATGGAGCGCGCCATCAAGGAGCGCATGTCGTCGGCCGAGCTTGAAACGCTGATGCCGCACGACCTCATCAACGCCAAGCCCGTGGCGGCGGCGGTGCGCGAGTTCTTCGGCTCCTCGCAGCTGTCGCAGTTCATGGACCAGACGAACCCGCTGTCGGAGATCACGCACAAGCGACGTCTCTCCGCGCTGGGGCCGGGCGGCCTCACCCGCGAGCGGGCGGGCTTCGAGGTGCGCGACGTGCACCCGACCCACTATGGCCGCATCTGCCCGATCGAAACGCCGGAAGGCCCGAATATCGGCCTCATCAATTCGCTGGCGACCCACGCCCAGGTGAACAAGTACGGTTTTATTGAGAGCCCGTACCGGCGCGTCGTCGATACGAAGGTGACGGACGAAGTCGTCTACCTCTCCGCCATGGAGGAGCAGCGCTTCGCGGTCGCCCAGGCGAACGCGGAGATCGACGACGACGGCAAGCTGAAGAACGAGTTCGTCAACTGCCGCGTCGGCGGCGAGGCGACGCTCGTCCCGCGCGAGGACGTCGCCTATATCGACGTCTCGCCGAAGCAGCTCGTCTCGGTCGCCGCGGCGCTCATCCCGTTCCTTGAGAATGACGACGCCAACCGCGCCCTCATGGGCTCGAACATGCAGCGCCAGGCGGTGCCGCTCCTCCAGGCCGAGGCGCCCTATGTGGGCACCGGCATGGAATCGATCGTCGCGCGCGATTCCGGCGCCGCGGTCGCCGCGCGTCGGCCGGGCATCGTCGAGCAGGTGGACGCCCAGCGCATCGTGATCCGCGCCACCGAAGAGACGGACCCGACCAAGCCTGGCGTCGACATTTATAACCTGCGCAAGTTTCAGCGCTCGAACCAGTCGACCTGCATCAATCAGCGGCCGCTCGTGAAGATCGGCGACGTCATTCGCGAAGGCGACATTGTCGCCGACGGTCCGTCGACGGACCTTGGCGAGCTCGCCCTCGGCAAGAATGTGCTCGTCGCGTTCATGCCGTGGAACGGCTACAACTTCGAGGACTCAATCCTCATCTCCGAGCGTATCGTGCGCGACGACGTCTTCACCTCGATCCACATCGAGGAGTTCGAAGTGATGGCGCGCGACACCAAGCTCGGCCCCGAGGAGATCACCCGCGACATTCCGAACGTCTCTGAAGAAGCGCTCCGGAATCTCGACGAAGCTGGCATCACGGCCATCGGCGCGGAAGTGCATCCCGGGGACATTCTCGTCGGCAAGATAACGCCGAAAGGCGAGAGCCCGATGACGCCGGAGGAAAAGCTCCTGCGCGCGATCTTCGGCGAGAAGGCGTCCGACGTGCGCGACACCTCTCTCCGCCTGCCGCCGGGCGCGTCTGGCACCATCGTCGAAGTGCGGGTCTTCAACCGCCACGGCGTCGACAAGGACGAGCGCGCGATCGCCATCGAGCGCGAGGAAATCGACCGCCTCGCCAAGGACCGCGACGACGAGCTGGCGATCCTTGAGCGGAGCATCTTCTCGCGCCTTCAGTCGCTGCTGATTGGCAAGGAGGCCGTCTCCGGGCCTAAGGGCTTCGACAAGGGCGTCGTGACCGAAACCGCGCTTGCGGAATTCACCCGCGGCCAGTGGTGGAAGATCGCGCTCGCCGACGAAGCGGCGCAGGGCGAAGTCGAGGCGCTGAAAAAACAGTATGACGACAGTCGCGACCGCCTCGAAGCGCGGTTCGAAGACAAGGTCGACAAGCTGAAGCGCGGCGACGAGCTGCCGCCGGGCGTCATGAAGATCGTGAAGGTCTTCGTCGCGGTGAAGCGCAAGTTGCAACCGGGCGACAAGATGGCCGGCCGCCACGGCAATAAGGGCGTCATCTCCAAGATTTCGCCGATCGAGGACATGCCGTTCCTCGAAGACGGGACGGCCGTCGATATCGTCTTGAACCCGCTCGGCGTGCCGAGCCGAATGAATGTCGGCCAGATCCTTGAGACGCATCTCGGCTGGGCGTGCCGCGGCCTCGGCCGTCAGATCGCCGAAGTCGTTGAGGCGTGGGACCACGGAACCGCGTCGCGCGATGACGTCGTCGACAAGTTCAAGGACGTCTACGGAGAAGACCAGGCGCTGCCGCGCTCCAATGAGGAGCTGAAGGAGCTTGCGCAAAATCTTGAGCGGGGCGTTCCGGCTGCGACGCCTGTCTTCGACGGCGCGCGCGAGCCGGACATCGTTGAGATGCTGAAGAAAGCGGGCGTTGACGATTCAGGCCAGTCGACCCTGTTCGACGGCCGCACGGGCGAGGCGTTCGCTCGGAAAGTGACGGTGGGCTACAAGTATCTTCTGAAGCTCCACCACCTCGTCGACGACAAGATCCACGCGCGCTCCATCGGGCCGTACTCGCTCGTCACGCAGCAGCCCTTGGGCGGCAAGGCCCAGTTCGGCGGCCAGCGCTTCGGCGAGATGGAGGTCTGGGCGCTTGAAGCTTACGGCGCCGCCTACACGCTGCAGGAAATGCTCACCGTTAAGTCCGACGACGTCGCCGGACGCACGAAAGTGTACGAGGCGATCGTCCGCGGCGACGACAGCTTCGAGGCGGGCATTCCTGAGAGTTTCAACGTGCTCGTGAAGGAGATGCGCTCCCTCGGCCTCAATGTGGAGCTGCAGACGGGGTGACGTACTTAAGGGCGATAGCGGCCGTGCTGATCGCTGCGATGTGGCCATTCTCTGCCGCATCCGCGACGCAGGACGTCTATGGCTATTTTGCGACGTGTGCGCCGGAAGTCGGAATAATGCGGGTTTCGACGACAACTCTCGCGAATCCGGACTTTGAGGACAATGTCGGCATTGCCGCTGAGAAGTACGGCATCTTTGAGTTGGAAAGAGAGTTTGTTTGCAGGGTCGGCGGTCGTCAGTACTCGTTCAAGGCGACTGAGATCGACGACGCGACTGAAGCGCGGATCGTGGTCCGAAGAGAAGAGGAGGTCTTTTTCGATTTCCCTTTTTTTCGGCAGGCGGATGATCTGTGGTTCTTGGTCGACCACGTTGTCGCCATCGACCCATATGTGTCGTCGTATTGTTGGTACGACGGGGTGGAAGACTCCGGTTGTGCGGAGAAACTCTCCGATAGCGGCCGCGCTGTCAGCACGCGGTCGCGAACAACCGCCTTCGAGCGGTCGCGTGTCGGTAAGTCAGTCGAGAGACTGAAGCGCGACGCGGAACGCAATTAAAGCGAGGTACTTATGTCCCAGGAAATGGTGAACTTCTTCAACCCGGCCGCTACCGCGCCGACGTTCAACCAGATCCGCATTTCACTGGCGAGCCCGGAGAAAATCCTCTCCTGGTCCTATGGTGAAATCAAAAAACCTGAGACCATCAACTACCGCACCTTCAAGCCGGAGCGGGATGGGCTCTTCTGCGCCCGGATTTTCGGCCCGGTGAAGGATTACGAGTGCCTGTGCGGCAAGTACAAGCGCATGAAGTACAAGGGCATAGTGTGCGAAAAGTGCGGCGTCGAGGTGACGCTGACGAAGGTGCGCCGCGACCGCATGGGCCATATCGAGCTCGCCGCGCCTGTCGCCCATATCTGGTTCCTGAAGTCGCTGCCGTCCCGCATCGCGCTCATGCTCGACATGACGCTGAAGGACGTGGAGCGCGTTCTCTATTTCGAGCAATACATCGTCATCGAGCCGGGCCTGACGCCGCTCGAGCAGCACCAGCTCCTCACCGAAGAGGAGTACATGCAGGCGCAGGAGGAGTACGGAGAGGACTCGTTTACGGCCGGCATCGGCGCGGAAGCCATCCGCGAAATCCTGATGTCGCTCGACCTCGAAGCGATCGCGGAGCAGCTGAAGGTGGAGATCGCCGAGGCGACCACCGAGCTGAAGCCGAAAAAGCTCGCCAAGCGCCTGAAGCTCATCAACGCGTTCATTGAGTCGAACAACAAGCCGGAATGGATGATCCTGACGGTCGTGCCGGTGATCCCGCCAGAGCTGCGTCCGCTCGTCCCGCTGGACGGCGCCCGCTTCGCGACGTCGGACCTCAATGATCTCTATCGCCGGGTCATCAACCGCAACAACCGCCTCAAGCGGCTCATCGACCTGCGCGCGCCGGACATCATTGTGCGGAACGAAAAGCGCATGCTGCAGGAAGCTGTGGACGCGCTCTTCGACAATGGCCGCCGCGGCCGCGTCATCACGGGCACGAACAAGCGGCCCCTGAAGTCGCTCTCCGACATGCTGAAGGGCAAGCAGGGCCGTTTCCGCCAGAACCTTCTCGGCAAGCGCGTAGACTATTCCGGCCGGTCGGTGATTGTCGTCGGGCCGGAGCTGAAGCTGCACGAATGCGGCCTGCCGAAGAAGATGGCGCTCGAGCTCTTCAAGCCGTTCATCTATTCGCGCCTCGATGCGAAGGGGCTTTCCGCCACCGTCAAACAGGCGAAAAAGCTCGTGGAGAAAGAGCGGCCCGAGGTCTGGGACATTCTTGATGAAGTCATCCGCGAGCACCCGGTTCTCCTGAATCGGGCGCCGACGCTTCACCGCCTCGGCATTCAGGCGTTCGAGCCAAAGCTCATCGAAGGCAAGGCCATTCAGCTCCACCCGCTTGTCTGCACGGCGTTCAACGCCGACTTCGACGGCGACCAGATGGCCGTCCATGTCCCCTTGTCGCTGGAGGCGCAGCTCGAAGCGCGCGTCCTGATGATGTCGACCAACAACATCCTGTCGCCCGCTAACGGCAAGCCGATCATCGTGCCGTCCCAGGATATTGTGCTCGGCCTCTATTACATCACGCTCGACAAAGACAACGAGCCGGGCGAGGGCATGACCTTCGGCTCAATCTCGGAAATTGAGCATGCGCTCGAAGCGGGCGCGGTGTCGCTGCACGCAAGGATCAAGGCGCGCTGGGAGGGCGTCGACGTAAACGGCGAGGCCATCCGCACGGTCGTTGAATCGACGCCCGGCCGCATGAAGCTCGCCCAGCTCCTGCCGAAGTCCGGCAAGGTGCCGTTCGACGTCGTCAACCGGCTCCTCACCAAGAAGACGATCCAGGGACTGATCGACGTCGTCTACCGCCATTGCGGCCAGAAAGAGACGGTCATCTTCGCCGACAGGATCATGGATCTCGGCTTCAAGGAGGCCTGCAAGGCGGGCATTTCCTTCGGCAAGGACGACATGGTCATCCCCGAGGCGAAGCATGAGCTTGTCGAGGAGACGCGTGCGCTCGCGCGCGACTTCGAACAGCAGTATGCGGACGGCTTCATAACCCGCGGCGAGAAGTACAATAAGGTTGTCGACGCCTGGGCGAAGTGCACCGACAAGATCGCCGACGCCATGATGGAGGAAATCTCCGCCGTGCGCGTCGACGACGAGACGGGGCGCGAAAAGCCGATCAATTCCGTCTACATGATGTCACACTCCGGGGCGCGGGGCTCGCCGGCCCAGATGAAGCAGCTCGCCGGCATGCGCGGGCTGATGGCGAAGCCGTCAGGCGAGATCATCGAAACGCCGATTATCTCGAACTTCAAGGAAGGCCTCACCGTCCTTGAATACTTCAACTCCACCCACGGCGCCCGAAAGGGCCTCGCGGACACGGCGCTGAAGACGGCGAACTCCGGCTACCTCACGCGCCGTCTCGTCGACGTCGCCCAGGACTGCATCATTCGCGAGATCGATTGCGGCACCGACAAGGGCATCACCCTCGGCGCCGTCATTCAGGGCGGCGAGACGGTCGTCGGGCTTGGGCAGCGGGTTCTCGGGCGCACCGCGCTTGAAGACGTTCTCGACCCGAACGACGGGAGCGTCATCGTTAAAGCCGGCGATGAAATCGATGAGGCGATTGGCGAGCGGCTGGAGGCCGTCGGCGTGCAGAAGGTGCGCGTGCGCTCGCCGCTCACTTGCGAATCGAAAGTGGGGATCTGCGCTAAGTGCTATGGCCGGGATCTCGCCCGCGGCTCCGACGTCAATGTGGGCGAGGCGGTGGGCGTCATCGCGGCGCAGTCGATTGGCGAGCCGGGCACGCAGCTCACCATGCGGACGTTCCACATTGGCGGGACGGCGCAGGTCGGCGACACCTCGTTCCTCGAAGGCAGCCATGACGGCGTCGTGAAGTTCGAAAACCAGTCAGTCGTTACGAACTCCGACGGCGACGTAATGGTCATGGGGCGGAACATGCTCCTGAAGATCATGGATGGCGAGGGCGAGGAGCAGGCGTCCTTCAAGGTCGCGTATGGCTCCAAGCTGCGGGTCGGCGAGGGCGACAAGGTCGAGCGCGGGCAAAGGCTCGCCGACTGGGATCCCTACACGGTGCCGATCATGACCGAGGTCGCCGGCAAGGTGAAGTTCGAGGATTTGACGGAAGGTTTCTCCGTGCAGGTCGTGACCGACGAAGCGACGGGCATCGCCAGCCGCGAGGTCATGGACTGGCGCTCAAACCCGCGCGCCTCCGGCATGAAGCCGGCGATCCTTCTCGTGGACGATGAGGGAGAGCCCTTGAAGCTCTCCACCGGCGGCGAGGCGCGTTACACGCTGCCTGTGGGGGCGATCCTCTCCGTCGACGATGGCGGCGCGGTGCGGGTCGGCGATACGCTGGCGCGCATTCCGACCGAGGGCGCGAAGACTCGCGACATCACCGGCGGCCTGCCGCGCGTCGCGGAGCTCTTTGAGGCGCGCCGGCCAAAGGACCATGCGATCATCGCCGAAGCCGATGGCCGCGTCGAATTCGGGCGCGACTACAAGAACAAGCGTCGTATCCGGATTATTCCGACTGAAGAGGGCGCCGATCCGGTCGATTACCTGGTGCCGAAGGGCCGCCACATCACCGTCCAGGACGGCGATTTCATCGCCAAGGGCGAATACCTGATGGACGGCAATCCGGCGCCGCACGACATTCTGCAGATCATGGGGATCGAGGCGCTCGCCGACTTCCTCATTGACGAAATCCAGGAGGTCTACCGGCTCCAGGGCGTGCCGATCAACGACAAGCACATCGAGGTCATCGTCCGGCAGATGCTGCAAAAGGTCGAAATCTCCGACCCCGGAGAATCGTACTTCCTGAAGGATGAGCAGATTGACAAGGTCGAGTTCGAGGAAATGAACGAGAAGCTGATCGACGAAGGCAAGAAGCCGGCGGTCGGCGCGCCGGTGCTCCTCGGCATCACCAAAGCATCGTTGCAGACGCGTTCTTTCATCTCCGCGGCGTCCTTCCAGGAGACGACGCGCGTCCTCACCGAGGCGGCGGTCAACGGCAAGGTGGATACGCTCGAAGGCCTGAAGGAGAACGTCATTGTCGGGCGTCTTATCCCGGCGGGCACGGGCGGCATGATGACCCGCCACCAGATCGAGGCCGAACGCCGAGATCAGGAGCTGATCGCCGAGCGCGAAAAGCGGGTCGCGGCCGCGGAGGCGGCGTTGCCTGCGCCCGAGGCGATCGAGGGCGAGGCGGCGCTTGCGGAGACGGCGGGCGAGCCGACGGCGGCCGAATAAAGCGGTCTCATGGCGCCGGCGAGGGCGGGGCTGCGCATTGCGTAAGCTCCGTTCTTGTCGGTCGCCCGCGCGCGCGTTCGTCGGCGCGTGACGCGGCGTTCTCTGCTCTTGGCTTTTGGGCGGTTCGGCCGCCTTCGCCTGACGGGTCCGCACGGACAGACGGACATCGCGCTATGCCAAAGATTCATGAAATCCAGCGATACTGACTGGAGGGGCGTCGCGTTGAGGTCTCGGTGGAACCCGCCGGGTCGCAAGGCGACGGTCTGAAGGCGGCGATCTGGATGGCGGAGGATGGCTATGTCGCGCGTCGAGCCTTTGTTCTTCATTTGCGGCGCCCTGCGCTCCGGCACGACGCTTTTGCGCCTGATGCTCGACGCCCACCCGAAGATCGCCAATCCCGGGGAAATGGACTTCCTCGTCGACTTTCCGGCCGACGCAGACGCCTCGGCGGCGACGGAGGCCTACCACGCGTATCTTCGCCGAAGCTGGATCTTCAACGAGCACGACCTGGCGATTGACCCGGCGCTTGGGTGCGAGGACCTGTCGCGGTCATTCGTGGCGCAACTGGGTCGCGAGGGCGAGGTTCTGACCATCAACCTGCACCGCCATTTCGATCGCGCCCATGGCGTCTACCCGCATGCGAAGTTCGTCCACCTCCTGCGCGACCCGCGCGACGTCGCCCGCTCCTCCATCGGCATGGGGTGGGCGTCGAACGTCTATTTCGGGGTCGATCACTGGATTGAATCGGAGCGCGCGATCGGGCGCCTGCGCGCACAGGTGAGCCCCGACCAAATTCTCTCGGTGCGCTATGAGGACCTCCTACGCGACACCGAGCGGGAGCTTGAGCGCATCTGCGGCTTTATCGGGGTCAGCTACGACCCGCTCATGCTCTCCTATCCAGATACCTCGACCTATGATGCGCCCGACCCGGCCCTCGCCGAACAATGGCGCAGGAAACTCGGCCCGCGCGAGATCGGCTGGGTGGAGGGGAAGGCCGGAGACATGATGCAGGCGCTCGGATACGAGCGGTCGGGCCACCCGGCGGTCGTTCCGGGAAGGCTTGAACGAATTTACATGAAGAACGCCGACCGTCTCTGGCGCTGGCGCGACCAGGCGCGGCGGCATGGCGCGGGGATCACGGCGATGTCGATACTGGCGCGGTTTGTCCCTGTCGGCGCGTTCAGGGACTACGTCGCGGCGCGGCGCAATGTGAGCGTCGTCAAGCAACTGAAATAGCGGCGCGCATGCGCGGAGGCGACGCCAACGCCCGCCGCGTCGACTTGCCGGCCGTTTTTTCGCGAAAACTGACGCATGGCGCCGGCATTGGTGTTGACGCCGCGTGCGCCTGACGGTATCGCACCCCCGCTTGAAGGCCGGCCGTCAGATGCGTCTGAAACGCGGTCAGCATAGCCGAAGATTTCGAGATTTCGTGCGTCGCGGCTTTCCGCATTTCGGATCGCCGCTTTGGCGCGTTGGGTATTGGGCGGCTGCGCCGTCTGCATCCAAGGCGACGACGCGCGCCGCTGGCCATCGCGATGGTTAACGGTTGGTGAAGCGACTTAAGGCCACTGGGGCCGATCGGGAACGGTATGCCGACGATACAACAGCTTATTCGCAAGCCGCGAAAGCCGCGCCGGAAGATCAACAAGGTCCCGGCGATGGAGGCCAATCCCCAGAAGAGAGGGGTGTGCACCCGCGTCTATACGACAACGCCTAAGAAGCCGAACTCGGCGCTTCGCAAGGTCGCCAAGATTCGCCTGACCAATGGCTATGAGGTGATCGGCTACATCCCAGGCGAAGGCCATAACCTTCAGGAGCACTCGGTGGTGCTTATCCGCGGCGGCCGCGTCAAGGACCTGCCGGGCGTGCGATACCATATCATTCGAGGCGTTCTCGACACGCAAGGCGTTAAGGATCGCAAGCAGCGCCGGTCGAAATACGGCGCCAAGCGGCCGAAATAAGGAGCGCGATAGATGTCCCGTCGTCACCGCGCGGAGAAGCGCGAAATTCACCCCGATCCGAAGTTCGGCGACCTCACGGTCTCGAAGTTCATGAATTACGTCATGGTCGACGGCAAAAAGGCCGCCGCGGAGAAAATCGTCTACGGCGCCTTCGACCGGATCGAGGACAAGCTGCGCAAGCCGCCGGTCGATCTCTTCAAGGACGCCCTTGAAAATGTCACGCCGGCAATCGAAGTGCGATCCAGGCGGGTCGGCGGCGCCACGTATCAGGTGCCCGTCGAAGTCCGCCCCGATCGCAAGCAGGCGCTCGCCATGCGCTGGATAATTTCCGCCGCCCGCTCGCGCAATGAGACGACGATGGTCGATCGCCTTTCGGGCGAGCTTATGGACGCTGCGCAGAACCGCGGCGCGGCCGTCAAGAAACGCGAAGACACCCACCGGATGGCGGAAGCCAACCGGGCGTTTTCGCACTATCGCTGGTAACGGATTTAAAGGAGCGCGCGCCCGACGCGGCGCGCAAGGTGGACGTCATGACCCGGACGCACAACATCGAAGACTACCGCAACTTCGGCATTATGGCGCATATCGACGCCGGCAAGACGACGACGACCGAGCGGGTCCTCTATTACACCGGCAAGAGCCACAAGATCGGCGAAGTCCATGACGGCGCGGCCACCATGGACTGGATGGAGCAGGAGCAGGAGCGGGGCATTACGATCACCTCCGCCGCGACCACCTGTTTCTGGAATGACAAGCGCCTCAACATTATCGATACGCCCGGCCACGTGGACTTCACCATCGAGGTGGAGCGCTCGCTTCGCGTCCTTGACGGCGCCGTCGCGCTCCTCGACGCCAACGCCGGCGTCGAGCCCCAGACCGAGACGGTCTGGCGCCAGGGCGACAAGTACAATGTCCCGCGCATGTTCTTCATCAACAAGATGG
Source organism: Parvularculaceae bacterium (assembly GCA_028284065.1). Lineage (GTDB taxonomy): Bacteria > Pseudomonadota > Alphaproteobacteria > Caulobacterales > Parvularculaceae > MED-G105. The sequence goes on along the minus strand of JANQSJ010000011.1, from coordinate 390,159 downwards.
ACAAGCTCGGCGCGGATTTTTACCGCTCGATCGAGACGATCCATGACCGCCTCGGCGCGAAGACGGTGGTTCTGCAACTGCCGATCGGCGCGGAAAGCGACTTCAAGGGCGTCGTCGACCTCATCAAAATGAAGGCGATCGTCTGGGAGGAGGAGAGCCTCGGCGCCGCCTTCCACGAAGAGGACATTCCCGCTGACCTCGCCGACAAGGCGGCGGAGTATCGCGAGCAGATGATCGAGACCGTCGTCGAAATGGACGAGGCCGCGATGGAGGCCTATCTCGAAGGCAACGAGCCTGACGATGAGACGATCCGCAGGCTCATCCGCAAAGGCACATGCGAGGTGGAGTTCCACCCGGTGCTGTGCGGCTCGGCGTTCAAGAACAAGGGCGTTCAGCCCATGCTCGACGCAGTGGTCGACTATCTGCCGAGCCCTGTCGAGGTGCCGGCGATCAAGGGCGTCGTGCCGGATACGGACGAAGAAGTTGAGCGCAAGTCGTCGGATGACGAGCCGCTCTCCATGCTCGCCTTCAAGATCATGAACGACCCGTTCGTCGGCTCGCTCACCTTCTGCCGCGTCTATTCCGGCAAGTTCGAGCAGGGCATGTCGGTGCAGAATACGGTCAAGGGCAAGAAAGAGCGCATCGGCCGGATGTACATGATGCATTCCGACAGCCGCGAGGACATCAAGGAAGCCTACGCCGGCGACATCGTCGCCATCGGCGGCCTTAAAGACACGACCACTGGCGACACGCTGAGCGAAGCGGCGAACCCGGTCATCCTGGAGCGCATGGAATTCCCGGACCCGGTCATCGAGCTCGCCGTCGAGCCGAAAACGAAAGCCGACCAGGAGAAGATGGGCGTCGCGCTGCAGCGTCTTGCCGCGGAAGACCCGTCCTTCCGGGTGACGTCGGACGAGGAAAGCGGCCAGACCATCATCAAGGGCATGGGCGAACTGCACCTCGACATTCTGGTCGATCGCATGAAGCGGGAGTTCAAGGTCGAGGCGAACATCGGCCAGCCGCAGGTGGCGTATCGCGAGAGCTTCACCAAGGAGCACACGATCGACTACACCCACAAGAAGCAGTCGGGCGGCTCCGGCCAGTTCGCGCGGGTGAAGATGGTCGTGACGCCGACGGAGCCGGGCTCGGGCTATGAGTTCGCATCGAAAATCGTCGGCGGCGCGATCCCGAAGGAGTACATTCCGGGCGTCGAGAAGGGCATCAACTCGATCCGCGACTCCGGCATGCTGGTGGGCTTTCCGATCCTCGACTTCAAGGTCGAGCTGATCGACGGGGCCTTCCACGACGTCGACTCCTCGGTGCTGGCGTTCGAGATCGCGGCGCGCGCAGCGATGCGCGAAGCGAAGCCGAGCCTCGGCATGGCGCTTCTGGAGCCGGTCATGAAGGTCGAGGTGGTGACGCCGGAAGAGTATACCGGCACGGTCATCGGCGACCTTAACTCCCGCCGCGGCCAGATCCAGGAACAGGAAATGCGCGGCAACGCGAACGTCGTTCACGCCATGGTTCCCCTGGCGAACATGTTCGGCTACGTGAACGCGCTTCGCTCGTCCACTCAGGGGCGCGCCCAGTACACGATGCAGTTCGACCACTATGAACGCGTCCCGCAGGCGGTTCAGGAAGAGGTCCAGGCGAAGCTGGCGGGCTAACGCCAGCTTCGTCGCTAAAGGTAGATAGGTTCTAGTCGTCAGGAGACGGAGAAAAGCAGATGGCTAAGGAAAAGTTTGAACGGAATAAGCCGCACGCCAATATCGGCACCATCGGCCACGTTGACCATGGCAAGACGACCCTGACGGCGGCGATTACGAAGTATTTCGGCGATTTCAAGGCGTATGACGAAATCGACGGCGCGCCGGAGGAAAAGGCGCGCGGCATCACGATTTCGACCGCCCACGTCGAATATGAAACCGACGACCGGCACTACGCTCACGTCGACTGCCCCGGCCACGCCGACTATGTGAAGAACATGATTACCGGCGCTGCGCAGATGGACGGCGCGATCCTCGTCGTGAACGCCGCCGACGGCCCGATGCCGCAAACGCGCGAGCACATCCTGCTCGCCCGTCAGGTCGGCGTGCCGGCGATCGTCGTCTACATGAACAAGGTCGACCAGGTGGATGACGAGGAGCTCCTCGAGCTCGTCGAAATGGAAGTGCGCGAGCTTCTTTCCTCCTACGACTTCCCGGGCGACGACATTCCGATCATCAAGGGCTCGGCGCTCGCCGCGCTTGAGGGCCGCGATCCGGAGATCGGCGAGAACACCATCAAAGAGCTGATGGCGGAAGTCGACAAGTACATTCCGACCCCCGAACGTCCGGTGGATCAGGACTTCCTCCTGCCGATCGAAGACGTCTTCTCGATTTCCGGCCGCGGCACGGTCGTCACCGGCCGGGTCGAGCGCGGCAAGGTCAATGTCGGCGACGAACTTGAAATCGTCGGCATCAAGGAAACCCAGAAGACGACCTGCACGGGCGTTGAAATGTTCCGCAAGCTGCTCGATTCGGGCGAGGCGGGCGACAATGTCGGCGTTCTCCTGCGCGGCATCGAGCGCACGGCCGTTGAGCGCGGCCAGGTGCTCTGCAAGCCGGGATCGGTGACGCCGCACACGAAGTTCGAGGCGGAAGCCTACATTCTGACGAAGGAAGAGGGCGGCCGCCACACGCCGTTCTTCTCCAACTACCGTCCGCAATTCTACTTCCGCACCACGGACGTGACCGGCGTCGTGACCCTGAAAGAGGGCACCGAGATGGTCATGCCGGGCGACAATGTGGAAGTGAACGTCGAGCTGATCGTGCCGATCGCCATGGAGGAGAAGCTCCGCTTCGCCATCCGCGAAGGCGGCCGAACGGTGGGCGCGGGCATCGTTTCGAAGATCATCGAGTAGCGTAGATTGAGGTTATCGGCGCCGGGCGGAAAGGAATTCGCCCGGCGCCGTTGTTTTTCCGGAAGACAAGTGGTCCGACGCGAAGGCGGCCCGAAGTTAAGGCGACGAGAAGAGCATGCAGCAGAACATTCGCATACGGTTGAAAGCGTTCGACCACCGCGTGCTTGACGCGTCGACGATTGAGATCGTCCACACGGCGAAGCGCACCGGCGCGCAGGTGCGCGGGCCTATCCCGCTGCCGACGCGTATTGAGCGCTTCACGGTTAACCGGTCGCCGCACATCGACAAGAAGAGCCGCGAGCAATTCGAAATGCGCACGCACAAGCGGATGCTCGACATTGTGGACCCGACGCCGCAGACGGTGGACGCGCTGATGAAGCTCGACCTTTCCGCCGGCGTCGATGTTGAAATCAAGCTCGGGGCGTAAGCGATGCGGACCGGACTGATCGCGCAAAAGGTGGGCATGACCCGCGTTTACCGGGAGGACGGCGAGCACGTCCCCGTGACGGTGTTGCGCGTCGACAAATGCCAGGTCGTCGGCCAACGGACGATCGAGAAGCACGGCTATACGGCCCTTCAGCTTGGCGCGGGCGAGAAGAAGGCCAAGCGCTCAACGAGGGCGGAGCGCGGCTATTTCGCCAAGGCCGGCGTTGCGCTGAAACGCGAGCTCGCGGAGTTTCGCGTCAGCGAGGACAATCTCGTCGACGTCGGCGCGGAGCTGTCGCCGGCGCACTTCCTCGAGGGCCAGAAGGTCGACGTGACCGCGACGACCATCGGCAAGGGTTTCGCCGGCGGCATGAAGCGCTGGAATTTCGGCGGGCTGCGCGCCTCACACGGTGTTTCAATCTCGCACCGCTCCCACGGCTCCACCGGCCAGTGCCAGGACCCGGGCAAGGTGTTCAAGGGTAAGAAGATGGCCGGCCATATGGGCGCGCGCCGTCGGACGACGCAGAACCTTGAAGTTGTGCGCGTCGATGAAGATCGCGGCTTCATCCTCATCAAGGGCGCGGTGCCGGGCCCGAAGGAGGGCTGGGTGCTGATCAAGGATGCTGTGAAGCGTCCGCTGCCTGAAGATGCGCCGAAGCCGGCGAAGCTGATTGAGCGCAAGGCCGATGCGCCGGCTGCCGACGATGCGGCGACGGATGGTTTCTCCGACGCCGTCGACAAGATCGTCCTCATCGACGGGATCGGCGACAAGACGACCGAAGCGCTGGCCGCTGAAGGCGTCGCCAAGCTCACTGAACTCGTCGCCATGTCCGACGAAGACCGCGCGTCGCTTTTTGAAAAGCTCGGCGTCGCCGAGCAGGCCGAGTCTCAGGAATGGGTCGTTCAGGCCCAGGAAATGATCGACGGCGGCGCGCCCCGCGCCAAGGTCGACCAGGAGCTCGCTGCGAAGTTCCGTAAGGAGGCTTCCGGCGGCGACGCGGCTGAAAGTGAGGGGGCGGAATAATGAAGCTCGACGTTCGCACCCTTGATAACGGCGCGGCGGGATCGATCGATCTCTCCGACGACGTATTCGGTCTTGAGCCGCGCAAGGACATTCTCCACCGCATGGTGGTGTACCAGCTCGCCAAGCGCCAGCAGGGCACCCACAAGGCGAAGGAACGCAATGAAGTGCGCGCCACGGGCAAGAAGTTCGTGCGCCAAAAGGGGTCCGGCGGCGCCCGCCACGGCGACAAGAAGGCGCCGCAGTTCCGCGGCGGCGGCAAGGCCCATGGCCCCCGCGCCCGGAGCCACGCCATCGCCCTGCCGAAAAAGGTGCGCGCGCTCGCCCTGCGCCATGCGCTGTCGGCGAAGGCGTCCGCAAACGAACTGGTCGTGATCGACGGCGCCAAGGCCGAGGATGCGAAGACCAAGGCGCTGCGCGCGCGTTTTGACGCGCTTGGGCTCAATGATGCGCTGATTGTCGATGCGGAGCTCGACGAGGGCTTCGCCCGCGCCGCGCGCAATATTCCGAATGTGGACGTTCTGCCCGTGGTCGGCGCCAACGTTTACGACATCCTCCGCCGGGGCAAGCTCGTGCTGACCAAGGCGGCGGTGGAAGGCCTGGAGGCGCGGCTGAAATGAGCGACGCAAAAGAGCCAGTAGAGAAGCACTACGACACCATCCTGTCGCCAGTGATCACCGAAAAGTCGACCATGGCTTCGGAGTTCAGCCAGGTGACGTTCCGGGTGCCGCTCACCGCGACGAAGCCCGAGATCGCCGAGGCGGTTGAGGCGCTCTTCAAGGTGAAGGTGAAGGCGGTGAACACGCTTCGCGTGAAGGGCAAGAAGAAGCAGTTTCGCGGGCGGCGCTACACGCGCTCCACGGTGAAGAAGGCGATTGTGACCCTCGAAGAGGGCCAGGCGATCGACGTGACGACGGGCCTCTGAGGCGAGGGAATTATGAGGGCCCGCCTTCGGCGCGGTTCTTTCAAGGTGACTTATGGCGCTTAAGACATTCAACCCGACGACGCCCTCGCGCCGCCAGCTTGTGCTGGTGGACAGGAGCGCGCTTTGGAAGGGCCGTCCGGAAAAGACGTTGACGGAAGGCCTGACCTCCAAGGGCGGGCGCAACAATCACGGTCGCATCACCGCCCGCCGGCGCGGCGGCGGAGCGAAGAAGCTTTACCGCAAGGTCGACTTCAAGCGCCGCAAGTTCGACATCGAGGCGAAGGTTGAGCGCATCGAGTACGACCCGAACCGCTCGGCCTTCATCGCGCTCGTCAAGTATCTCGACGGCGAGCTTTCCTACATCATCGCGCCGCAGCGCGTGAAAGAGGGCGACAAGGTCATCGCGGGCGAGAAAGTCGACGTGAAGCCCGGCAACGCCATGCCGCTGAAATCGATTCCCGTCGGAACGATCATCCACAATGTGGAGCTGAAGCCCGGCAAGGGCGCGCAGATCGCTCGGTCGGCCGGCGCCTATGTGCAGCTTGTGGGCCGCGATGGGCCGATGGCGCAATTGCGGCTCATGTCCGGCGAAGTGCGCGTCGTCCCGGGCGGCTGCATGGCGACGGTCGGCGCGGTTTCGAACCCTGACCGAATGAACGAGAATATGGGCAAGGCGGGGCGCGCGCGCCACAAAGGCAAGCGTCCGTCCGTGCGCGGCGTCGTCATGAACCCGGTCGACCACCCCCATGGCGGCGGCGAAGGCCGCACGTCCGGCGGCCGCCACCCGGTCTCGCCCTGGGGCAAGCCCACCAAGGGGCGCCGCACCCGGAGCAATAAGTCGACAGACAAATACATCATCCGTTCGCGTCACGCGCGGAAGAAGAAATAAGGAAGGCGACGCTTCATGCCTCGTTCGGTTTGGAAAGGTCCGTTCGTCGACCGGTATCTTCTTAAGAAGGCCGAAGACGCGCAAGGCGGCGGCCATAAGGGCGGCATCAAGACGTGGTCGCGTCGATCCACGATCTTGCCGCAGTTCGTTGGGCTGACCTTCAATGTCTATAACGGCCAGAAGTTCGTGCCCGTTCACGTGACCGAGGACATGGTCGGCCACAAGCTTGGCGAGTTTTCGCCGACGCGCACTTATTACGGCCATGGCGCCGATAAGAAGGCGAAGCGGAGGTAGCTATGGGCCAGCAAGCGAACCCGCGGCGCATCGCCGAGAACGCCGCGATGGCGAAGGCGCGGATGATCAAGACGTCGCCGCAGAAGCTGAACCTCGTCGCGCAGATGATCCGCGGCAAGAAGGTTGAGAAGGCGATCGCCGACCTCACCTTCTCGCGCAAGCGCGTCGCGCAGGACGTGAAGAAGGTGCTGATGAGCGCCGTCGCGAACGCCGAGGAGAACCACGACCTCGACGTCGACTCGCTCGTCGTCGACCAGGCATTCGTGGGCAAGAACATGGTGCTGAAGCGCTGGCGGCCTCGCGGCCGCGGCCGCGTCGGCCGGCTGATGAAGCCGTTTGCGGAGATCACCATCGTGGTCAAGGAAGTCGAGGAGGCCGCCTGATGGGCCAGAAAGTCAATCCGATCGGCCTGCGCCTCGGCGTCAACCGCACCTGGGACTCGCGCTGGTTCGCGCCGACCGCGACCTATGCAGACCTCCTGCATGAGGACATCCGTATTCGGAAGTTCCTGCAGGACAAACTGAAGCAGGCGGGCGTCTCGCGCATCATCATCGAGCGTCCGCACAAGAAGTGCCGCGTGACGATCTACACCGCGCGGCCGGGCGTCGTCATCGGCAAGAAGGGCGCGGACATCGAGAAGCTGCGCAGCGAGTTGCAGAAGATGACCGACTCCGAGACGGTCCTCAACATCGTCGAGATCCGCAAGCCGGAGATTGACGCGACGCTCGTCGCCGAGAACATCGCCCAGCAGCTTGAGCGCCGGGTCGCGTTCCGCCGCGCCATGAAGCGCGCCATGCAAACCACCATGCGCATGGGCGGGCTTGGCATCCGCATCAATGTGTCCGGGCGGCTGGGCGGCGCGGAGATTGCGCGCATGGAGTGGTACCGCGAAGGCCGCGTGCCGCTGCACACCCTGCGCGCTGACATCGACTACGGCACGGCGACGGCGCGCACGACCTATGGCGCGATCGGCGTCAAGGTCTGGATCTTCAAGGGCGAGATCATGGAGCACGATCCGATGGCGCAGGAGCGCCGGGTCATCGACGCCCAGACCGGCGCGGTCGGCCAGATGCGCGACGGCGGGCGGCCGCGCGGCGGCGATCGCGACGGGCCGAGAGCGGGTTAACGCCGCCGTTTGGTTGGCGGACTGAAGGTTAAGGTTGGAGAAGCGTCATGCTGCAGCCGAAGCGGACCAAGTTCCGCAAGATGCACAAGGGCCGGATCAAGGGCGTCGCCAAGGGCGGCACGGACCTTAATTTCGGCGCCTATGGCCTTAAGGCCATGGAGCCGGAGCGGATCACGGCGCGCCAGATTGAGGCGACCCGCCGGGCGATCACCCGCGCGATGAAGCGCGCCGGCCGCGTGTGGATTCGTATTTACCCGGACGTTCCGGTTTCGGCGAAGCCGACGGAAGTGCGCATGGGCAAGGGCAAGGGTTCGGTCGACCGCTGGGTGGCCAAGGTGAAGCCGGGCCGCGTGATGTTCGAGATCGACGGCGTGCCGGAGGCGGTGGCGCGCGAGGCGCTGGCGCTTGGCGCGGCGAAGCTGCCGATCAAGACGCGCGTTATCACGCGCGTCGGCGAATAGGAGGGTCGGGGATGAAAGTCTCGGAAGTCCGCGATCTGACGGAAGATCAGCTGAAGGACCGTCTCGCCCAGCTCAAGAAGGAGCAGTTCAATCTGCGCTTTCAGAAGGCGACCGGCCAACTCGAGAAGACCGCGCGCGTGCGGGAAAATCGGCGCGACATCGCGCGGGTGAAGACGATCTTGAAGGAAAAGAACGCCGTCGCGAGCGCGTAGGGCGGCGGACGCAGGCGGGCCGGGCCCGCAGCGCGAAAACGGACGTGAAGGATTAGGCGATGCCGAAGCGAATGATGCAGGGAACGGTCGTCAGCGACCGGAACGACAAGACGGTCGTCGTGCGGGTGGAGCGCATCACCCGGCACCCGGTCCTGAAGAAGACGATGCGTCGATCGAAGCGGTTTCACGCCCACGATGCGGAGAACAAGTTCAAGCCCGGCGATCTCGTGATCATCCAGGAATGCGCGCCCCATTCGCGGTTGAAACGCTGGGAAGTGGTCGGCGAGGGCTCTAAGGGCTAGCCGCCGGCGGAGTTGAGGAAGCGGGCATCGCCCCGAAGACAAAGATGGCGGGCTTTGCCCGCATGGAGCATCGATATGATCCAGATGCAGACAAATTTGGACGTGGCGGACAATTCCGGCGCAAAGCGCGTTCAGTGCATCAAGGTGCTCGGCGGCGCGAAGCGGAAATATGCGCGCGTCGGCGACATAATTGTGGTCTCCGTGAAGGAGGCTATACCGCGCGGGCGCGTGAAGAAGGGCGCGGTGATGAAGGCCGTCGTCGTGCGCACCGCGAAGGACATCAAGCGCCGGGACGGCTCGGTCATCCGGTTCGATCGGAACGCCGCGGTTCTGATCAACAACAATAAGGAGCCGGTGGGCACGCGCATTTTCGGACCTGTGACGCGGGAGCTGCGCGCGGCGAACCACATGAAGATCGTCTCGCTGGCGCCGGAAGTGCTCTGAAGGCGGACGACAAGAGTTTTAATGGCCCGAGCGACGCGTCGCCGCGGCCGAAACGACGAGAGGCCGGGATGGCTGCGAAGATCAAGAAGGGCGACAAGGTCATCGTGCTCGCGGGCAAGAACCGCGGCGCGGAAGGCGAGGTCACGAAGGTGCTCACCAAGGAGAACCGCGTCGTCGTGTCAGGCGTCAATGTGGTCGCCAAGCACCAGAAGCAGACGCAGACGGAGCGCGGCGGCATCATCCGGCGCGAGGCGCCGATCCATGTCTCGAACGTCGCGCTCAGCGTTGACGGCAAGCCGACCCGCGTCGGCTTCAAGGTTCAGGAAGACGGTAAGAAAGTGCGCGTCGCCAAGCGCACGGGCGAGGTGATCGATGTCTGAAACGGCGCAAACGGGCGATTACACGCCGCGCCTGAAGGCGCTTTACCACGAGAAAATTCGCGGCGCGCTGAACGAGGAGTTCAAGTACGCGAACGTCATGATGACGCCGAAACTTGAGAAAGTGGTCATCAATATGGGCGTCGGCGACGCGGTGAATGACCGTAAGGCTGTCGATGCGGCGTATGAGGACCTTATGCGCATCGCTGGCCAGAAGCCGGTGGTGACGAAGGCGAAGAAATCGATCGCGGGCTTCAAGTTGCGCGAGGGCATGGCGGTTGGCGTCAAGGTGACTTTGCGCAAGGACCGGATGTACGAGTTTCTGGACCGCCTCATCACCATTGCGCTGCCGCGGGTGCGCGACTTTCGCGGCCTCAGCCCCAAGAGTTTCGACGGACGCGGCAATTACGCGATGGGCATCAAAGAGCACATCGTGTTCCCGGAGATCGACTATGACAAGGTCGACAAGATTCGGGGCATGGACATCATCGTGGCGACCACGGCGCCCAATGACGACGAGGCGCGCAAGCTGCTCAAGGAACTGAATTTTCCGTTTCGCGGAAATTAGGAAGCGGACGGATTGGGCGGACGCTGCGGCGCGCCCGCGAGGAGGACGAGATGGCGAAGAAAAGCATGGTGGAGCGCGATCGCAAACGCCGGCGTCTGGCGGAAAAGTACGACGCCAAGCGCGAGCGGCTTAAGGCGGTCATTCGCGACCAGGAGAAGCCGGCCGAAGAGCGCTTCGCCGCGGTCATGGCGCTATCGGAGATTCCCCGCAACGCCTCCAAGACGCGCATCCGCAATCGGTGCGGCGTCACCGGCAGGCCGCGCGGGTTCTACCGTAAGCTGAAGATGTCGCGCATAGCGCTGCGCGAATATGGGTCCGAGGGCAAGATCCCGGGCCTCGTGAAGTCGAGTTGGTAAGGAGACCGATTTCGATGGCGATTAACGATCCGATCGGAGACCTCATCACGCGCATTCGCAATGCGCAGATGCGGCGTCACTCCAAGACGGCGGTGCCGGCCTCGAAGCTGCGCGGCTGGGTGCTCGACGTGCTCACGGACGAGGGCTACATCCGCGGCTATTCGCGTGTGGAGCTTGAAGGCGAAAAACCGACCTTCGAGGTTGAGCTGAAATACTATGACGGCGCGCCGGTGATCTCGCATATCAAGCGGGTCTCCAAGCCGGGGCGCCGGGTCTATTCGTCCGTGGCCGACCTGCCGTCGGTCAGGAACGGGCTCGGCATTTCCGTGGTATCGACGCCAAAGGGCGTTATGTCCGACAACGCCGCGCGCAGCGCCAATGTCGGCGGCGAGGTTCTGTTTCAGGTCTACTAGGAGCGGCGGGCGCTCGCAGCGGCGCCGCTTATGAGGAGCAAGGGCGATGTCCCGAATTGGCAAACAGCCGGTGCCGGTCCCGAGCGGGGTCACCGTGACCGTGGACGGCCAGACGGTGAAGGCGAAAGGGCCGAAGGGCGAGTTGTCGCTTGAGGTCATGGACCTTTGCACGGTCGCGCTCAACGACAATGAAGTTCAGGTCGAGCCTGTCGCGAAGACGAAGGAGGCGCGCTCCGCATGGGGCATGAGCCGCACCATGATCGCGAATATGGTCAATGGCGTGGCCAACGAGTTCACCAAGGAGCTTGAGCTGGTGGGCGTCGGCTACCGCGCGCAGATGAAGGGCAATGTCCTCAATCTTGCGCTCGGCTACAGCCATGAGATCGACTTTCCGACCCCGGACGGCCTCGCCATCAAGACGCCGAAGCCGACCGAGATCATCATCTCCGGCATCGACAAGCAGAGGGTCGGGCAGGCCGCGGCTGAGATCCGCGCCTTCCGGCCGCCCGAGCCCTACAAAGGCAAAGGCGTGAAGTACAAGGACGAGTTCATCTTCCGCAAGGAAGGCAAGAAGAAGTAACCCGCGCCGCGTCTGACGCGGGACGGGCTGGGCCCCGAGGAGAGGTTCGACATGGCCGATATCGAAGCGCGCAGGAACCGCGCCGGGCGGGTTCGCTCCCGCTTGAAGAAAGTCGCCGGCGACCGGCCGCGCCTGTCGGTGTTCCGGTCGTCGAAGAATATTTCGGCGCAGATCATCGACGATCGCGCCGGCAAGACGATCGCGTCCGCGTCCTCGCTGGACAAGGATCTGCGCGAAAGCGTCGGCAAGGGCTCGACGTCCGATGCGGCGGCGAATGTCGGCAAGGCGATCGCCGAACGCGCCGCGAAGGCGGGCGTGAAAACTGTTGTCTTCGATCGCGGCGGTTACATTTACCACGGGCGCGTCAAGGCGCTCGCCGAGGCGGCGCGCGACGCCGGCCTTGAGTTTTAAAAGAACGGAAGGGTTCGCGACATGGCGCGTGACGATCAACGCGGCGGCGGCCGCGGACGAGGCCGGGGCGACCGCGGACGCGGCGAACGCGACGAGCGGGACGAATTCGTCGACAAGCTCGTCGCCATCAACCGCGTCGCCAAGACGGTGAAGGGCGGCAAGAATTTCGGCTTTGCGGCGCTTGTCGTCGTCGGAGATCAGCGCGGACGCGTCGGCTTCGGCAAGGGCAAGGCCCGCGAAGTGCCGGAGGCGATCCGCAAGGCCGCGCAGGAAGCCAAGCGCAATCTCGTGCGCATTCCCCTGCGCGAAGGCCGCACGCTGCATCACGACGCCCACGGACGATGGGGCGCTGGCAAGGTGCTCCTCCGTTCGGCGCCGCCGGGCACCGGCGTCATCGCCGGCGGTCCGATGCGCGCGGTCTTCGAGACTCTCGGCGTGCAGGACGTGGTCGCCAAGTCGGTAGGTTCGTCGAACCCCTACAACATGGTCCGCGCCACCATCGACGCCCTGAAGGCGCAGGATAGCCCGCGCTCGATTGCGGCGAAGCGCGGCAAGAAAGTCTCCGAGATCTTCGGGGAACGGAGCGTCGAGGCGGCGAGCGAAGACGCTGTCATTGAGGGCGTGGCCGTCGATGGGGCGCAAGGCGGCGCCGAAGCGTCGGCGGAATAAGCGATCTGGAGCGCGATAGGCGATGGCGGAAAAGAAGACGATCAAGGTCCGGCAGACGGGCAGCCCCATCCGGCGCCCGGCCGATCAGCGCGCGACGCTTGTGGGCCTCGGGCTCAACAAGATGGGCCGCGAACGCGTCCTTGAGGACACGCCGTCCGTGCGCGGCATGATCCGCAAGGTGAGCCACATGGTGGAGATCGTCGAGGAGTAGACGCTTCCGCGATCCCAAGGAAGGCGAGGCGGACGGACGCTCGATGCGTCGCCGTCGCAAGTCGAAGGAACAGTAAAATGGTGAAGCTCAACGAACTCGCCGACAATCCAGGCGCCCGCAAGGCGCGCACGCGCGTCGGCCGCGGCATTGGCTCCGGCAAGGGCAAGACCGGCGGCAGGGGCGTCAAGGGACAGAAGTCGCGATCGGGCGTTTCGGGCATCCGCGCCTATGAGGGCGGCCAGATGCCGCTTTACATGCGCCTGCCGAAGCGCGGCTTCAACAAGCCGAACAAGGCGCGCTTTGCGGAGCTGAACCTCGGTCGCCTCCAGACCGCTATCGACGCCGGCAAGCTCGACGCGGGCAAACCGATTGACGCTGCGGCGCTCGTCGAGGCAGGCGTTTTGCGGCGCGCGCTCGACGGCGTCAGGCTGCTTGGGACCGGCGAGTTGAAGGCGAAAGTCGACGTAACGGTCGCGCACGCGAGCGCCTCTGCGCAAGCGGCCATCGAAAAGGCCGGCGGCTCGGTGACGCTGGCGAAGCCGGTCTCCGAGAAGACGCCGTCAGCGGCGAAGGAGTAGGGCGTCAAGCGGGTGGGGACGCGGCGCTTGCGCTTGGGCCTCCGCATCGCCACATCCCGGCGGCTTGGGCCGCAAAGCCTGGCCGGGAAAACGCTGGTTTAGAGACCGGTTGGAAACGAGACGAGTTCGCCACGCATGACGTCAGCCGCCGAACAGTTCGCCCAGAACATCACTTTTTCCTCCTTCGCCAAGGCGGAGGAGCTGAAAAAGCGGCTCCTGTTCACGCTGGGCGCGCTCATCGTCTATCGCCTCGGCACCTATATCCCGCTGCCGGGCGTCAATCCGAACGCCTTCGCGCAGGCCTTTCAGAGCCAGTCAGGCGGGCTTCTCGGCACGCTCAATATCTTCGCCGGCGGCGCGGTGGAGCGTATGGCGATCTTCGCTCTCAACATCATGCCGTATATCTCGGCGTCGATTATCCTGCAGCTGATGACGGCGATCATCCCGACGCTTGAGAAGCTGAAGAAGGAAGGCGAGCAGGGCCGGCGCCAGATCAACCAGTACACGCGCTATCTCACCGTGTTCCTGGCGACGCTTCAGGGGTATTTCATCGCCGTCAGCCTGCAGGCGAACAATGGCGGCGGGCTTCCCGTCGTCAACGAGCCGGGACCGTTCTTTATCCTGACGACCGTGGTGACGCTCGTCGGCGGCGTCATGTTCCTCCTGTGGCTTGGCGAACAGATCACCGCGCGCGGCGTCGGAAACGGCATTTCCTTATTGATCTTCGCCGGGATTGTCGCCGAGCTGCCGCGGGCGGCGGCGGGCCTCTTCGCGCTCGGGCGCGGCGCCGGGCCGGCCGGCGCATCCCTGCCAGGCGGCACCGTTGTGGTGGTCGCCGTCCTCGCCCTATTGCTGATCGCGTTCGTCGTCTTCATGGAGCGCTCTCAACGGCGAATTCTCGTCCAGTACCCCCGCCGCCAGGTGGGCATGAAGATGACTCAGGGCGACAAGTCGCACCTGCCGCTGAAGCTGAACCCGTCCGGCGTCATCCCGCCGATCTTCGCGTCGTCGCTCATCCTCCTGCCGGCGACGGCCGTCGGCGCTATCGGCAATGACGCGCCGGAGTTTCTTCAGAATCTCCAAATCTGGTTTTCGCCCGGCCGCCCGACCTACGTGGCGCTCTATGCGGCGCTCATTATCGGTTTCACGTTCGTCTACACGTCGATCGTCTTCAACGTGGAGGACGTCGCTGACAATCTGAAGAAGTATGGCGGGTTCATTCAGGGCTATCGCCCAGGCGCGCGGACGGCGGAGTATCTCGATTATGTGGTCTCGCGCCTGACGGTCATCGGCGCGGCGTATCTCACCTTCGTGTGCATCCTGCCGGAGATCCTGAAGATGAGCTACGGCCAGGGGATACCGGTTTATATTGGCGGAACGTCGCTTCTTATCGTGGTCTCGGTGACGCTCGACACGGTCGGCCAGATACAGGGGCATCTGATCGCCCAGCAGTATGAGAGCCTCATAAAGAAATCGAAGCTGCGGGGAAGCCGTTCATGATCCTTATACTTCTCGGGCCGCCGGGCGCGGGCAAGGGCACGCAGGCGAAGCGCATCGTCGAAGAGCGCGGCATTCCGCAGCTCTCCACCGGCGATATGCTGCGCGCGTCGATCGCCTCCGGGTCCGAGCTTGGCAATCGCTGCAAGGCGATCATGGACCGCGGCGACCTCGTCTCCGACGCAATCATTGAGGAGATCATCACCGAACGCGTGAAGGCCGACGACTGCGGCAAGGGGTTCATCCTCGACGGCGCCGTCCGCACTGTGGGCCAGGCGGAGATGATCGACCGCGTGCTATCGGGCCTTGGCCGGCAGGTGGACGTGGTGATCGAGCTGACCGTCGACGAAGACGAACTCGTCAATCGCCTGAAGGCGCGCGTCGCCGAGACGAAGGCGAAGGGCGAGGAAGTCCGCGCCGACGACAATGAAGAGACTTTCCGCAAGCGTCAGGCGGTGTATCGCGACCAGACCGCGCCGCTCATTCCCTATTACGAGGGGCAGGGAAAGCTGCGGCGGGTCGACGGCATGGGCGAGATCGAGGACGTGGCGAGGGCGATTTCCGAGGTCCTGGACGGCGTCGCGTAAAAACCGGGGTCAGGGGGACGAAAACCGGGCGGCGAAGTGTTGACGGGCCGCCGACGAAGGCGCTATCAGCGCGCTTTCGCGAATTCCAGGCGGTTTTTTTTTGCTTAATCGCCGCGCGCCATTGCCAAAGGCGTTCGGCGCTATGAGCGCGGCGTCGTTTTTATGTCGCGCTTCGAGGGAGCCGGGCCAAGCGCGCTGGAAAAAGGCGACGTTCCGGCCGGTTTTGCAAGGGCTGGGCGGATGAGCTCAGCGGAAAAGACGACAGCGGCGCCGACAAGACTGGCGCCTGATTAAAGGGATACGACATGGCGCGGATCGCCGGCGTGAACATTCCAGCGAACAAGCGCGTTGAAATCGCGCTTCGATACATCCACGGCATTGGCCCGGCCAAGGCCACGGAAATCTGCGGCAAGGTGGGCATTCCGCGCGAACGGCGCGTGAACGAGCTTTCCGACGCCGAAGTCCTGCAGATCCGCGAGACGATCGACGCCGGCTACATGGTGGAGGGCGACCTACGCCGGGAAGTGGCCGTCAACATCAAGCGGCTGATGGACATGGGTTGCTACCGGGGCCTGCGCCACCGCCGCGGCCTGCCCGTG
Source organism: Parvularculaceae bacterium (assembly GCA_028284065.1). Taxonomy (GTDB): domain Bacteria; phylum Pseudomonadota; class Alphaproteobacteria; order Caulobacterales; family Parvularculaceae; genus MED-G105. The sequence goes on along the minus strand of JANQSJ010000011.1, from coordinate 374,311 downwards.
CGCGGCCAGCGCACCCATACCAACGCGCGCACGCGCAAGGGCCCGGCGAAGCCGATCGCGGGCAAGAAGAAATAGGGAAGCCGCAAAATGGCGAAGCAACCTGCCGCAGGCCGCGTCCGGCGTCGTGAGCGCAAGAATATCACGAGCGGCGTCGTCCATGTGAACGCCTCTTTCAACAACACCATGGTGACCATCACGGACGAGCAGGGCAACGCGATCTCCTGGTCCTCGGCCGGCGGCATGGGTTTCAAGGGCTCGCGCAAGTCAACGCCCTACGCCGCTCAGATGGCCGCCGAAGACGCGGCCAAGAAGGCGATGGAGCACGGGCTGAAGACAGTGAACGTCGAGGTTCGCGGACCGGGCTCGGGGCGGGAGAGCGCGCTGCGCGCGCTTCAAGCGGCCGGCCTGACGGTCAACATGATTCGGGACGTGACGCCGATCCCGCACAATGGATGCCGGCCGCGCAAGCGTCGGCGCGTTTAACGGCTGACGCGTCGGCCCTGTCGCTGGCCCTGAGCCCGACGCCGCGCGCGCCAATAAAATGGAGGCTTCCTGTCGCGGAGCCGCCGATGGATGGAGCAATATGACAGTCGTTGAAAAGAACTGGCAGCAACTGATCCGCCCGACCAAGCTGGAAGTGACCCCCGGCACCGACCCGGCGCGCCGCGCGACCATCGTCGCGCAGCCTCTGGAGCGCGGCTTCGGCACGACGATCGGCAACGCCCTGCGCCGCGTGCTTCTCTCCTCGCTGCAGGGAGCGGCGGTGACGTCGATGCAGATCGACGGCGTCGTCCATGAATTCTCGTCGATCCCCGGCGTGCGCGAAGACGTCACGGACATCGTCCTCAATGTGAAGCGGCTCGCCCTGCGCAGTCATGCGGACGGCCCCAAGCGCCTTGTCCTGAAGAAGACGGGGCCGGGCGTCGTCACCGCTGGCGACATTGAAGAGAACGCGGCGATCGACATCCTCGATCCCGGCCAGGAGATCTGCCGCCTCGACGAAGGCGCGGAGCTGCGCATCGAGTTCGTCGTCGAGGTGGGCAAGGGCTACGTCCAGGCCGACCGCAACCGACCCGAAGACGCGCCGATCGGGCTCATCCCCGTGGACAGCCTCTATTCGCCGGTGACCCGTGTCGCCTTTCGCGTGGAGAACACGCGCGAAGGCCAGGTGCTCGATTACGACCGCCTCATCATGGACATTGAGACCGACGGTTCGGTCAGCCCTGAGGACGCGGCGGCCTACGCCGCGCGCATCCTGCAGGACCAGCTGCAGATCTTCGTCAATTTCGATGAGCCGAAGAAAGAGATGGGCGGCGACGAGCGCGAAGAGCTGCCGTTCAATCCGGCGCTCCTGCGCAAGGTGGACGAGCTTGAGCTGTCGGTGCGCTCGGCGAACTGCCTGAAGAACGACAACATCGTCTATATCGGCGACCTTATCCAGAAGACCGAAGCGGAGATGCTCCGCACTCCGAATTTCGGCCGCAAGTCGCTGAACGAGATCAAGGAGGTCCTGGCGGGCCTCGGCCTGCATCTTGGCATGGATGTGCCGGACTGGCCGCCGGACAATATCGAGGAGCTCGCGAAGAAGTTCGACGAGTAGGGATGATTTTGAAGGGCGCCGGTCTTACGCGATTAAGACGGGTCCTGATGGAGACGGAACATGCGCCACGGCCTTGCGCACCGCAAACTGAACCGCACCCATGAGCATCGCAAGGCGATGTTCGCGAACATGGCTGCGGCGCTCATCAAGCATGAGCAAATCACGACGACGCTGCCGAAGGCCAAGGAGCTGCGGCCCGTGGTCGAGAAGCTCGTGACGATGGCGAAAAAGGCGCATGCGGACGATGGCCGCAAGCTGGCGCTGCGCCGTCTCGCCGCCTCGCGCATTCGCGACGAGGGCATGGCGAAGAAGCTCTTCGATACGCTGGGGCCACGTTACGCGGACCGCAATGGCGGCTATATCCGCATCATGAAGGCGGGCTTCCGCTATGGCGACAACGCCCCGCTCGCCGTTATTGAATTTGTCGACCGCGATGAGGACGCCAAGGGCCAGGATTCCGGTCCGACCATGTTCGACGACGAGGACGGCGACGACGAGGAATAGAGCCGCAGGGCCCCTCGCGCACCGCCATTGAAGACCAGTTGGAAAGCGGCCCCGAATCGGGGCCGCTTTTTTGTTGTCCGCAGCGTTTGTTCTTTCTATGTTCCAGTATTTCGGAGGGTCCGTCTCATGTTCCAGGCACCGGCTGAAAATCAGTTTCAGGACGATGACGACACGACCGCGGCGGCGGGCGCCGCCGACGAGTTGCGCCTTGCGCTGACGGTCCTCGACCCGGAGGTCGTCGCCGAACTTGCGGCGGTTCCGGAAGGCCGCAAGCGGAACGATTTCGCTCTCAATGCGCTCAAGATCGGGGTGCTCGCCCTTCGTCAGGCGCGGGGCCAGATAGACGTCGCGCGCGTGCGCAATGAAGGCGAACGTCTGCTGGCCGAGCTCGACGCTGCGCTCGGCAAATATCGCGACGGCGTCGCCGGCGACCTTGGGCGCGCGCTGAAGGAGTATTTTGATCCGCAGTCGGGCCGTTTCGCGGAGCGCGTTGAGCGCCTTGTGGCCAAGGATGGCGAGCTGGAGCGGGTCATGCGCGCGCAGGTTTCGGGCGACGGATCGGCGCTCGCAGGGACGCTGAAGGCGCATTTCGGCGCCGACAGCCCCATCATGCAGGCGGTGGACCCGACCGCGGAAAAGGGCCTGGCGCGGTCATTGTCGGCGAAGCTTGAAGCCGCTGCGGCGCGTGAGCGCGAGACGATCCTGAACGAGTTCTCCCTCGACAATCCAAAGGGCGCGCTTGCCCGCACGATAAGGGAGCTCGCCGAAACGCACGGCACCGCCGGCGCGGCGCTGGAGAAAAAGGTCTCCGCCGCAGTCGCGGAGTTTTCTCTGGATAGGCCGGATTCCGCGCTGTCGCGGCTCGTCGCCCGGGTCGACGCGGCGCGCGCGCAAATGGGCGAAGAGCTGTCGCTCGACAAGGACGGCTCCGCGCTCGCCCGCATCCGCAAGGAGATGCTGTCGCATATCGACGGCCTCTCGAAGAAGAATGAGGACTTTCAGAAGGAGGTCATCGAACGCCTGACCGAGATGTCTGCGCGCAAAGCCGAGGCGTTGCGCTCAACGACCCATGGCGACGATTTTGAGGCGTCGCTCAGCGCCCTCATCGTCGAGGCGGCGCAGAACGCTGGCGACATGGCGACGCCGACGGGCGCGCGCCCCGGCCTCATCAAACAGTGCAAGACCGGCGACATCGTCGTTGAAATGGGCCCAGAACACGCCGCCGCGGGCGGGCGCATCGTCGTTGAAGCCAAGCAGAGCGCGGGATACACGCTCGCCAAGGCGCGCGCCGAAATCGACGAAGCCCGCCGCAATCGCGGCGCCGCGGTCGGGCTCTTCGTCTTTTCGCGGCGCGTCGCGCCCGCCGGCATGGCGCCGTTCCAAAGGTATGGCGATGACGTCTTTGTCATTTGGGACGAAGACGATTCGGCTTCCGATCTCTATGTCGAGGCGGGCCTTTCCGTGGCCCGGGCGCTGTTGTCGCGGGGGGCGGCGGCGTCCGCGCGCGCCGCCGTCGACCTGGAGGCGATGGAGCGCGCGGTGCGGGCGATTGAAAAGCAACTCAAGGGCGTCGCGGAGATCGACGGCCTCGCGAAGAACGTCCTGCGCGATGGCGGCAAGATTGAGAACCGCGCGCGCATTATGTCGGGCGACCTGCGTCGCGAAATCGACAGGCTCGATGATGGCCTACAGGACCTGCGCGACGCTTCCTAGAACGGCCATGAACGACTACATGAGGGGGCCGGACAGGCGTGACGGTCAGAGGCCGTCCCTCGCCGCCGGCGCATCCACGGATGCGCGTCGACTATGCGAGGTTTGAGCGTGACCAGATCCATCCTTTTCGCGGCGCTTGCCGCCAGCGTCGCCTGGGGCGGCATCGGCGTCGTCCATGCGGCGCCCGAAACCGTCGACAGGATGGGCGAACGGCGCATGGCGCCTTCCTCTATGGACGACGTCAGGATGTCGTTCGCGCCGATTGTCGAGGCCGCTTCGCCGGCGGTGGTCAACATCTTCACCAAAAGGCGCGTCAACCGGACGACGGGCGACGCGTTTTTTGACCGGTTCCTGGGCCTCGGTCCCGCCGAGCAGAACTCCCTCGGCTCCGGCGTCATCGTCAGTCCTGACGGCCTCATCGTCACAAACAACCATGTGATCGAGGGGATGACCGAGATAACGGTCGTCTTCGCCGACCGTCGCGAGTTTTCCGCCGAGGTGCTCCTCACCGATCCGCAGACGGACCTCGCCGTATTGCGCATCGACGCCAAGGAGCCGCTGCCGTTCCTGGAGTTCGCCAATTCAGACGCCGCAGAGGTAGGCGACATCGTCCTCGCCATCGGCAATCCGTTCGGCGTCGGACAGACCGTGACGAACGGCATCGTGTCGGCGCTTGCGCGCACCGGCGTGACGGCCGGGCGGCGCGTCCAGTCAAGCGGGCGCAATTACCAGTTCTTTATACAGACGGATGCGGCGATCAATCCGGGCAATTCCGGCGGCGCGCTCGTCGACGTGGATGGAAAGCTCCTCGGCGTCAACACGGCGATTTATTCGCGCTCCGGCGGGTCGAACGGCGTCGGATTCGCCGTGCCGTCAAGCCTTGTCCGCCAGGTGATTGCGACCGCGACGGACGGCGGCAGCGTACGGCGACCCTGGGTGGGGGCGGCGACGGACAGCGTCGACGCGGCGGTCGCCTCCGCGCTCGGGCTCGACCGACCGGCGGGCGCGATCGTCAATGATATTTATCCGGGCGGGCCGCTTGACCGCGCCGGCGTCAAGCCGGGCGATGTCGTCGTCGAACTCGCAGGCGAGGAGATTTTCGACGCGGAGACCCTTCGCTACCGCGTCGGCGTCCAGGACGTCGGCGACGAGGCGGACATTTCGTTCATTCGTGACGGCAAACGCCGCCAGGGGCGCATCACGTTCGCGCTTGCGCCGGACCAGCCCGCGCCTGATGAACGCCGGCTTGAAGGCGCGCATCCGCTCGCCGGCGTTTCCGTCGCCAACATGTCGCCGCGCTTCAATGAGAACAATGGCATCGACCCGTTGCGCAAGGGAGTAGTCGTTACCGACGCGCCAAGGCGGTCTTACGCCCGTCGCCGTGGTTTGCAGCGCTATTATGGCGTCGTCTCGGTGAACGGGGAGGATGTTTCGACCGTCGCGGAGCTGGAGCGTCTCCTCTCCCGCCAGCGGCGGCGCTGGAATATCGAGGTCGACATCGGCGAGCGTATCGTTAATTGGTGTACGGACGAGCGTGGCCGCCGCTGTAGGTAATCGGGGCGCCGGCGGGCGCGGCGACGTCGATCTTTTCGGCGCGCCGGTCGAGGCCGCGGACCGTCGCGCTGGCGGGCGGTCCCCTGCGCCGGCCGCCGAACCGCCTGCGCCCGATGCGCCGCTCGCCGCGCGCCTGCGTCCTTCAAGCCTTGCGGATGTCGTCGGCCAGGATCATCTCATCGGGGATGGCGGCGCGATCGCGCGCATGGTCGCGGCGGGGCAATTGCGCTCTTTCATCCTCTGGGGGCCGCCGGGCGTCGGCAAGACGACAATCGCCAGAGCCGCCGCCGCCGCGAGCGGATACCACTTTTGCGAGCTTTCTGCGGTTTTTTCCGGCGTCGCAGACCTTCGACGCGCGTTCGACTGGGCGCGCGATGTGCGCGCCGCTGGCGGCCGGGCGGTCCTGTTCGTCGATGAAATCCACCGGTTCAATCGCGCGCAGCAGGACGCGTTCCTGCCGCCCGTCGAAAACGGCGACGCCGTTCTGATCGGCGCGACCACCGAAAACCCCTCGTTCGAGTTGAACGGGGCGCTCCTGTCGCGGGCTGCGACATTTATCCTGAAACCTCTTGAGGCGGACGACCTGAAGGCGCTTGCGCGCCGCGGCCTCGCCGCTATTGAGGATCGCCGTTTCGATCTGACGGACGAGGCGCTTGATCTCATCGCCGCCTATGCGGGCGGCGATGGTCGTCGTCTCTTTTCTATGCTGGAGGAACTCGCCGCCGACGCCGAGGGCCGTCTTGACGCCGGCGCATTGAAAGAGCGCCTCTCGCGCGCCTCTCCGCGCCATGACAAATCCGGTGACGGACATTATGACCTTGCAAGCGCGCTTCAGAAGTCGATCCGCGGCTCCGACGTCGATGCGGCGCTCTACTGGGCGGCGCGGCTTCTGAACGCGGGCGAAAGTCCTCGGTTCATCCTGCGCCGGCTTATGGTCACCGCGTCGGAGGATATCGGCAACGCTGATCCGGAGGCCGTGCGGCTCGCCGTCGCGGCCCGTGAGGCGTTTGATTTTCTCGGCCGGCCGGAGGGGGACATTGTAATCGGTCAGTTGACCGCCTATCTCGCCGCCGCGCCGAAGTCGAACCGCGCCCATGCGGCGTTCAAGGCGGCGAAGGCCCTCGCGGCGGAGACGGCCGCGCTCGCGCCGCCGCCGCACGCCGTTAATGCGCCCACTGACCTGATGAAGGCGATCGGGCGTGGCGAAGGATACATTTATGATCATGACGCGCCAGACGCTTTTGGAGCGCAGAATTTCCTTCCCCATGGGCTTCAGCGGCCGGACTATTACCGTCCGCGCGAGGTTGGCGCCGAGGCGGCGATGAAGGAACGCATGGCGGCGTGGGCGCGTCGGCGACGTGAGGAAGGCGAAGAGGGGGCCGGCGGTGGCGAGCGAGATTAAGGTGGCGGCGGCCGTCGCGGCCGGCGGCGCCATTGGGGCGCTGGCGCGCTATGGCGTCGCTCGCGCGGCGCTCGGACTCGGCGTCATGTCGCCGGCGGGCACTTTCTTAGTCAATGTCCTAGGGTCGTTCCTGATGGGCGCGCTTGTGGCTGGCGCATTGGCGCGGCCGGACGCGAGCCTCGCCCGCGCCTTCCTCGCTGTCGGCGTTCTCGGCGCGTTTACGACCTTTTCGACGTTCTCGCTTGATATTGTGGCTCTCGTCCGTGAGCGGAGCATACTTACCGGAGGCGCTTACGCGTTTGGTTCCCTCTTTGCGGGCGTGGCGGCGCTCATTGCGGGCATGTGGGCGGTCGAAGCGTTTGCGTCGGGCGGACGTCCATGAGCGACGCGGCGAAAGGCCCGGGCGTCGAAATGCGCGCCGTCGCCGCGCCCGATGAGGGCCTGCGTCTTGATCGCTGGTTTCGCGCGCACTTTCCGGCGCTTGGCCATGGCGCGCTCGAGCGCATGTTGAGGAAAGGCCAGGTGCGCGTCGACGGGGCGCGCGCGAAGGCGAACCAGCGAGTCGCCGAAGGCCAGGAGGTGCGCATACCGCCGGACGTTCCGCGGTCGCACGACGCCAAGTCTGACGCGGCGCGCAAGCCGTCTGCGGCGGAGCGCATGTCGCGGAAAGATGCGGCCGACACGCTGAAATCTTGGACGATTTACGAGGATGAGGCGATCCTCGCCATCAACAAGCCGTTCGGGCTTGCGGTCCAGGGCGGGACGAATACGACGCGCCATGTGGATGCGCTTCTGGCGGCGCTGCGGCCCGATGGAGAGCGTCCCCGCCTGGTCCATCGCCTCGATCGCGACACGGGCGGTCTCCTGTTGCTGGCGAAGACGCGGCGCGACGCGGCGGCCCTCGGCCGCGCCTTGCGCGAGCGAGACGTTGAAAAGACCTATTGGGCGCTTGCGGTGCGGGCCCCGCGTCCGCGAGAGGGGCGCATCGATCTGCCGATCGCGAAACGCGGCGGGTACGGAGCGGACGAGACCGACGAGCGCATGGCGCCTGAAGGATCCGGCGACGCGAAAAAGGCGATTACGGACGTTCAGACCGTCGATCAGGCAGGGCAGGGACCCGCCTTTCTCGCGTTGAGGCCGGTGACGGGCCGCACACATCAGTTGCGCGTCCACTGCGCAGCGATCGGCGCGCCGATTGTCGGCGACGGCAAGTATGGCGGCGCTGAGGCGAAGCTCGAAGGCGTGGCGCGCAAGCTGCACCTCTTCTGCCGATCGATGCGGTTCGGCCATCCTCGCACCGGGCGTGAGATGACCTTGACCGCGCCGCTCGGCGGCCACATGGCGGAGACCTGGGCGTTTTTCGGGTTCGCCGACGACGTCGACGTGGCCTGGCCGGACCTTGACGGTCCGAAAGGCCGTTAGCTGAATGACTCCGTCTGTAGCCGTACAAAGGAGCGCATCAGATGCGAGAGGATAACGCCGGCGGCGGCGAGGCGTCGGCGCCCAGGCGCTTCTACGAAACCGCCGCCGCGACGCCGGCCGAAGGCGGCTTCGTCGTCTCGCTCGACGGCCGAAGGGCTTTGACGCGCGGGCGCGCGCCGTTGGCCTTCCCAACCCGCGCCGTCGTCGAGGCGGTTGCTGCGGAATGGGCGGCGCAAGGCGAAACGATTGATCCGCGCTCCATGCCCATGACGCGGCTTCTGTCGACGACGATCGATCTCGGGCCCGCCGAAGCCGATATCTGGCGGGCGCGGACGATCGAGTTCCTGAAGGCCGATTGCCTTTGCTATCGCGCGGAGGAGCCCGCGGCGCTTGTCGCGCGCCAGACGGACGTCTGGGACCCGTTTCTTGCCTGGGCGGCGGGCGCGCTCGGGGTGCGCCTTGCGGTGACGTCCGGCGTCGGCTTTGTGGCTCAGCCGGCCGACGCGGCATTGGCCGCGACCGCGGCGTTGCGGAACGCATCGGCAGGGGAAGCGCTCGCGCTACGGATCATCGCCGAAACGACGGGCTCCGCCGTGCTCGCGCTTGCGCGCTGGCGACGCGCTTTCGACGCCGACGCCATTTACGCGGCCGCACGCCTGGATGAAGACTTCCAGATCGAGCAGTGGGGCGAGGACGCCGAAGCGCGCGCTCGGGACCAGGCAATGAGGGCGGACTTTGACGCCGCCGGCCGATTTATTGACCTTCTGAAAGAAGCCTGACGCGGCGTCGCGTCAGCCGCTGAAAGCCTGTCGAAACGCCGTAAGCTCTTCACCTTGCAGAACGCCGTCCGCGTCCGTGTCGGCAGCGTCGAACACTTTCAGGAACTCAAGCGTGAAGCGCTTTTCATCAAGCGGCGCGCCCTCGGGTCCCGAAAACGACGCGAACGAGACGCGTTGATCGACGGGGGCCAGTTCGTTCACGAACGACGCCCGGATCGAGGTCTCTTCGCCCGCGCTGTCGGCCCCGGGGGCGGACGGCTCTCGCGAATTCAGCAATGCGAGGAGACGATCAAATTCCGCCGCATCAATGCGGCCGTCCCGGTCGACGTCGCCGATCGTGAAATCGAGCTTGCCTTCTTCGAACGCCTCGGGCCGGGTCAGCGCCCGGCGGTCGAACGCCTCCTTAAGGCGCTGCTCAATCGTCTTGCCCGCTTCGCTCGGCAGGGTCGGTCGGTCGCGGTTCAGCGAAATCGTTTCGCTGCTCGTCTCCACGACTTCGCCATTGACGGTGCGCTTTACAGTGAAGCTTTGCTTCAGCTGGTGCCGGCGGGTGAGCTCCGCGGCGAGCGACTCGTTGGCGGGATCGTCTTCTGGCGCCGTTTCAACGGATTCGTCGGCGGTCTGGGCCGCGGCGCCGGCGGGGGCGACGAACGCAGCGCCTAAGAGCGAAGCTGCGCCGACGGCGAACGCGGCCGGAGTTATCCTGTAAGTCATATTGCGTCCTCCAAGCGTTATCTGCTGGGCGGTGCGGGGTCGCCGCACCTCGCGTGAACCTGTTGGCGTTGAAAATACCTGTTTCAGCTTAATGCAAATATAGGCGATTTCGCGACGCGCCGAAGCCTTCGGATGCGCGTCTGAAAATTGACCGCCAAACGCCTTAGCGGCAAGGATGCGCGTACCCGAGATTGCGCCCGACGGCCCGCTTACAAATTGGCCATCTTTCGCGCGGTCAGATGGCCTTGCTGACATCCCGCGGGGTTTCGCAAAGAAGCGCCTGATCATCCGCCTCGATTGTCGCTCGTGCGAAGACGGTTTCAAAGGACCTGCGCAGCGCCGCATCGGCGTCGCCCATCGACACGGGCAGTCCAAGATCGACGAGGCTTGTGACGCCGAGGCCAGGCTCCGAGATGCCGCACGGCACGATGCCGTCAAAATGCGCAAGGTCGGGCTCCACATTCAACGACAGGCCGTGGAAGCTCACCCATTTGCGGATTCTGACGCCAATCGCCGCGATCTTGTCCTCCCGCATCGCGCCGCCCGGCTGCGTTCGATCGACCCAAACGCCGACGCGGCCATCGCGCCGCTCGCCACGTACATTGAACGCGGCCAGCGTCTTGATGGCCCATGCCTCAACATCGCGCACAAAGGCGCGCACGTCCCGCCCGCGCAGGCGCAGGTCCATAATCGGATACGCCACCCTTTGGCCGGGACCGTGATAGGTGAACTGGCCGCCGCGCTCCGACTTGAAGACAGGAAAGCGCCCCGGCGCGACGAGGTCCGTATCGTCCGCCGATACGCCCGCCGTATAGAGCGGCGGGTGCTCAACGAGCCAGACGCACTCAGGCGCCTCGCCTGCGGCCACCGCCGCGGCCCGCGCCGCCATTGCGGCGCACGCGGCGGGGTAGGGGGTGAACCCGCCGGACATGATCCACTCGACCGCGGGCGGGCCGCTATTTGCGGGGCTTTCATCCATGCGGACCAATATAGGCCGCGCCGCCGCGCCATGAAGCTTGTTATGCGGCGGCGGGTTTGCTAATCGCGCGAACTTCGACGAAAACCGTCGGATAAAGTGCGGTCGTGGCGGAATTGGTAGACGCGCAGCGTTGAGGTCGCTGTGGGGCAACCCGTGGAAGTTCGAGTCTTCTCGACCGCACCATTTCTCCCCGCCGCCGGACGGCCGCCGCCCCTGACGCCAGGGGCCAGCTGTGGCTGAGGGGCCGTCCGTCGCCGGAGACTGCTCGCATGCGGCTATCGCGTTATTACCTGCCCGTCCTGAAAGAATCGCCCTCCGAGGCGCAGATCGTCTCGCATAAACTGATGCTGCGGGCCGGCATGATCCGCCAGGAAGGCGCCGGGATTTACGCCTGGCTGCCGCTGGGCCTGCGCGTCCTTAAGAAGATTGAGCGCATCGTCCGCGAAGAGCAGGACCGGGCGGGCGCGGTCGAACTCCTGATGCCGACCATCCAGCAGGCGGACCTCTGGCGCGAGAGCGGCCGCTATGACGCCTATGGCAAGGAGATGCTGCGCATCGTCGATCGGTCCGATCGCGACATGCTGTTCGGGCCGACGAATGAGGAAATGATCACCGAGATCTTCCGCGCGGGCGTCCGTTCGTACAAGGATCTGCCGAAGATCCTCTACCATATCCAGTGGAAATTCCGGGACGAGATACGGCCACGGTTCGGCGTCATGCGCGGCCGGGAATTCCTGATGAAGGATTCCTATTCTTTCGACGTTGATGGGGAGGCGGCGCGCCGCAGCTACCACAAGATGTTCGTCGCATATCTGCGCACCTTCGCGCGGATGGGCCTCACCTCGATCCCCATGCGCGCCGACACAGGGCCCATCGGCGGCGATCTCAGCCACGAATTCATCGTGCTCGCCGAGACCGGCGAGAGCGCGGTCTTCTGCGATCGGCGTCTGCTCGACCTGACGACGCCGGACGCGGATATCGACTTCGACGGCGACTTGTCGCCGATCATCGATCGGTACACGAGCTATTACGCCGCAACCGAAGAAAAGCACGATGACGCGGAGTTTTCCGGGAAGACGCCTGAGGCGGATCGCGTCGCCGCGCGCGGCATCGAGGTTGGGCACATATTCTACTTCGGCGAGAAGTACTCCGAGCCGATGAAGGCGCTGGTCGCCGGGCCCGATGGGGCCGAGCGGCCCGTCCACATGGGCTCCTACGGCGTCGGCGTCTCGCGGCTCGCCGGCGCGCTCATTGAGGCGCACCATGACGAGGCGGGGTGCAAATGGCCGGTGAGCGTCGCGCCCTTCCATGTGGGGCTCGTCAATCTGAAGCCCGGCGACGCGGCCGCTGACGCCGCCTGCGCCGAGGCGTACGCGAAGCTTGGGGCGGAGGGCGTTGAGGTTCTATATGACGAAACGGCCGTGCGCCCGGGCGAGAAATTCGCGCGGATGGACCTTATCGGTCTGCCGTTTCAGCTCATTGTCGGTCCGCGCGGCCTTGCCGACGGCAAAGTCGAAATCAAGGCGCGGTCGGACGGCGCGCGCGAGGAACTGCCGCTCGACGCCGCGCTTCAGTCGATTTTGGGCCGGGTTCGCGCCGGATTGGCGGTTTAGGTTTTGCGAAACGCCGATCGTGTGGGATGCCGATTCGAGCTCGGGCGAACGGCCTTAAGCGAACTGGAACTAGGCGATGCTTGAGTCAGCGACCACAGGCGCGGCGCCCGTAGCCGGATCGGCCGGCGCGACGGACGAGGATAGCGCGTCCCGACCATCCTCTCCCGGACCGTTTTCCGCGTTCGAGTGGATGATCGCGCGGCGGTATCTGGCGGCGACGCGGTCGGGTCGCGGGGTGTCGCTGATATCGATCATCGCGTTCGTCGGCATCGCGCTCGCCGTCGCGACGCTCATCATCGTGATGGCGGTGATGCAGGGCTTTCGCGACAAACTCATCGAGCAGCTTCTCGGCATCAACGGCCACGCCTTCGTGCAATCCGTGGAGCCGATCAAGGACTACGCGGCGCTGACCGAGCGCCTGCTCGCGACGCCGGGCGTCGCCTCCGCGACGCCGCTCATCTCCGCGCCAGTCTATGCGACGACCTCGGTCGGGGAAGCGGGCATATTCGTGCGCGCCATGCGGCCGGAGGACGTGCGCGCGATCAATTATGTGGCGGGCGTCGACAGGGAGACCGGCCGCAGCCACGTGGTCGACGGCTCGTTCGACACGTTTGGCGAAGGCGAGAAGGGCGGCGTCGACATCGCGATCGGCAGCCGCACGGCGTACTCGCTGGGCCTTCGCGCCGGCGATCCGGTGACGTTGATTTCCGGCCGCGGGGCGGAGACGGCGTTCGGGTCGACATTGCGACGCAAGACCTATCGCGTCGGCGCCATTTTCGAGGTCGGCAATTCGGAATATGACGGGTTCGTCGCATTCATGCCGCTGGAGCAGGGGCGGCGCTTCTTCGGCTTTGGCGACGCGGTCCAGCAGGTGGAGGTGCGCGTCGACGACCCGGAGGCGATCCAAAAGTTCGCGCCGAAGCTCGCCGAGGCGGCGCCCGGCCTCGACATTGTCACCTGGCAACAGCAGAACCGAAGTTATTTCAGCGCGCTCCAGACCGAGCGCGGCGTCATGCGGATCATCCTGTTTCTGATTGTCGGCGTCGCCGCCCTCAACATCATCACAGGACTTGTGATGCTGGTGAAGGACAAGACCGCCGACATCGCGGTGCTCCGCACCATGGGCGCGACGCAGGGCTCGATCATGCGGGTCTTCTTTCTATCAGGTTCGATGATCGGCGTCCTTGGCACGCTCGCCGGCGTTGCGTTGGGGGCGACGTTCGTCTGGAACATCGACGCCATCGAGACGGGCCTCTCATGGCTCCTCCGCACGGACCTCTTTCCGGCCGACATCTATTACTTCTCGGCGGTGCCGGCGGACATGCGCGGCGACGAGGTCGCGCGCATTGTCGGCTGGTCGCTGTTCATGTCGTTCGTCACGACCGTCTACCCGGCCTGGCGCGCGGCCCGCCTCGATCCGGTGGAGGCCCTGAGATATGAGTGAGGGGCGTATGAGCAAGGCCCCTGGCGCCGGCGATACGGTCTTGCGTCTGGAGGCGGTGGAGCGCCGGTATGGCGATCTCGTCGTGCTGACCGCCGCGGATCTCTCTATCGAACGCGGTCGGACGATTGCGTTGCTCGGGCCGTCCGGGTCCGGAAAATCTTCGCTTCTGCACATCGCCGGCCTACTGGAGCGGCCAAGCGGCGGCGAGGTCCACATCAAGGGCCGGGCGACTTCCGGGCTATCGGACGCGGCGCGCACCGCATTGCGGCGGGATGCGCTCGGCTTCGTCTACCAGGCCCATCACCTGCTTCCGGAATTCACCGCGCTCGGCAATGTCGCCCTGCCGCAGCTCATCGCCGGCAAGCCGCGCGCGGAAGCGGAGGCCGAAGCGGCGCGCCTTCTGACGAGCCTCGGGCTTGGCGAGCGGCTGACGCATCAGCCGGGCCAATTGTCCGGCGGCGAGCAGCAACGCGCGGCGATCGCCCGCGCGCTCGCCAACGCGCCCGACCTCCTGCTGGCTGACGAACCGACGGGCAATCTCGATCCGTCGACGTCGGGCAAGGTGTTTGACGCCTTGTTGGAGATGGTGCGCGCAAGAGGGCTCGCCGCGCTCATCGCCACCCACGACCATGATCTGGCGCGCAAGATGGACCGCGTTGTGACGATCGTCGACCGCCAGCTTGTCGAGTCTTCGCCGGACGATCTCGCGGCTTAGCTTTTTTCAGGCGGGCAGGCGCAGCGTCGCCCGCAAGCCGCCCTGCGGCGCGTCGCCGAGCGTCGCTTCTCCGCCATGGCTGCGCGCCGCGTCGCGGACGACGGCGAGGCCGAGGCCGACGCCGGGCGTTGACTGTCCGCGGGCGTTATCCAGCCGCTCGAAGGGCTTGAAGGCGTTCTCGCGGTCCGCCGCAGGAATTCCAGGACCGTTATCGTCAACGACGATCTCCGCATGGACGCCTACCCGGCGAACGCGCAGCCAGACGCGCTCGCCGTATTTCAGGCCGTTGGCGATGAGGTTATCAATCGCGCGTTTGAGGCTTGTGCGGCCAGCCTCGATCTCAATCGGCTCGGTGCTGACGATTTCGATCCTGCCCGGGTCCGCGTCTGACGCCGCGTCGGCCGACTCCTGGACAAGTTCGGCTAGATCAAAGACTTCCGGGGGTTCGGTCGCGGCGACGTCGCTAGCGAAGTCGAGATAGGCCTCGATCATCCGCTCCATTTCCTTCACGTCCGCGCGCATGGCCTCCATGTCGGCGGCGGTCGGCTCCATGGCAAGGCTGAGCTTCAGCCGCGTCAGCGGCGTGCGCAGGTCGTGGCTGACCCCGGCGAGCATGGTCGTACGCTGATCGATATGCCGACGAATGCGTTGTTTCATCGCGATGAAGGCGCGCCCCGCGCTACGCACCTCCGTCGCGCCAGTGGGGCGAAAGGCCGGTTCGTCAAGGCCGCGGCCGAACGCGTCTGCGGCTGTCGCGAGGCGCAGGATAGACCGCACCTGGTTCCTGAGAAAGACGACCGCGATCGATCCGAGCAGCACGGTGACGCCGATCATCCACAAGATGAAGGCGGGGCCAGTCGTCGCGAAAACCCTGTCCCGAAGGACAAAGAAGACCAGCACGCCATCGTCGAGTTGGACCCGGACCTCGACATAGCTGGGCCAGCTTTGCGTGTTCAGCCAATAGGGGCGGTTGACCTTATCGCGCAGGCGTCGCTCAAAGACGTCATTATAAAGATTAAGAATGCCGAGCTTGTTGTCCTGCGGGACAACCTCGCCCGGCGCGAACCGAATGCTGATGTCCATGATCTCGACGGCGGACTTGAAGAGCGCGTCGCGGGCGTCGTCGTCCTGCGTCTCCTCGAACAGGTAGGTCAGGAGCGCGATCTGGCCGGCGGTCGTGCGCGACAGGTTCGCGGTCACCGCATCCCAGTGCCGCTCAAAGAACGCATAGGTGACCGCTGACTGCATCAGGAAGATCGGCAGAATGACGATCAGGACGACGCGGCCGTAAAGGCTTTTGGGCGTATATCGACGGAGCATCGGGGCTTTGTCCTCCGTCCGATCAGTCCGGCATCAGCGCGTAGCCGACGCCCCGCACGGTCTGGATGAACATCGGCGCGCGCGGATCGTCCTCGATCTTGCGCCTGAGGCGCGTCACCTGCACATCGACGGACCGCTCCATGGCGATCGACGATTGTTCGGCAAGCGCCGCTCGCGAGACCGCCTCGCCGGGCTTTGCGGCGAGCGCGCGCAGAAGCGCCAGTTCGCTGCTGGTCAGCCGCACCGGCTCGCCTTCGCGTCGAAGCTCGCCGCGTTCGAATTCAAACGCGCATGCGCCAAATGTAATCACCCGCTTGGCCGGTCCCGGCGTGCGGCTCCGCCGCAAGAGGGAGGCGACGCGCAGCAAAAGTTCTCGTGGCTCGAACGGCTTCGTCAGATAATCGTCGGCGCCCTTTTCCAGGCCTTCAATTCGGTCCTGCGGCAACCCGCGCGCCGTCAGCAAGATGACCGGCGTGTTCGATGCGGCGCGCACCTTTTCCGTAAGGTCAAAGCCGTTCAGTCCGGGCATCATAACGTCGATGATCAACAGGTCGAAATCGAGGCCGCCAAGGAGGGCGCGCGCCGCGGCGCCGTCCTCGGCCGTCGTGGTGCGGTAGCCGTTTTCCGACAGGTACCGGCCGAGCAGGGCGCGAATGCGCTCGTCGTCGTCGACAACAAGAATATGCGGCGTCTCGTCCGAAATCGGATGGGCTCCCAGTGGCTTTCGCCGCCCGCGGGCTATTCAGGTTCTCTGGCGGCCGTGCGGCGCAATGCGGCGGTTGCGGCCACAGCATATCGTCCTCCGGTCCAAACCGTCACGCCCGCCGCGAGCCAAAGAGTAAGGCGCGCGGCCGGCTCCGCCGCCGGTCCGATCGGTCCGGTGGGCGCGGCCGCCATAAGAAGCGCGCAGGCGGCGAGCTGCAGGGCGGTTTTCACTTTGGCGAGCGACGTGACGGGCAGGCGGCCGCCGCCCAAGACGACCGCCTCGCGCAGCCCAGTGACGAGAATCTCGCGCAGGATGATAGCCAGCACAGCGATGGCGTCAGCGCCATAGGCGACGCCGTTCCGCAACAGGAGAATGAGCGCGGCCGCGACGAGGAGCTTGTCGGCGAGCGGGTCAAGGGCTGCGCCGAGCGCCGACGTCTCCCCTCGCGCGCGGGCGATCCGGCCGTCGAGAAAGTCCGTCGCCGCCGCGATCAGGAACACGATAAGCGCGGCTGTCACCCCCCAGGGCGCGTTGTACAAGAAGAACGCGATGAAAGGCGCCGTGAGGAGGATCCTGCCGATTGTGAGGGCGTTCGCCATTGCGGATCTTTACTGAGCAAATTGTCTGCGCGGCCGGGCATTGCATCCCGGTACTGAATTAATCCGCAGCGTCAATGCTCACGGGGGCGCGCCGGTCACTCCGCCTCAAACACCAGCGACGCGGTGACCGGCGCCAGCGGCGCAATTGACGGCAGCGACGCAACCTCGCGCAGCGCCTCAACGCCGTCCGCAAGGCCGAATAGCGCAGCGTCGATGATGATCGGCGCGGCGGTCTCAACCGAGACGCGCTTGTCGCTTATCCGGGTGACGAAAAGGTCCGCATCGAGGTCCATCGTGGCGCCATGCAGATCGACCGACAACGTCGTCGGCGCCTCTGCGCGCGCGCCCGGCGCGAGGTCGGCGAATGCGTCCATGTCGATGGCGGCGCTGATCGTCGCTGAGGGGAAGTCGCCAGTCTCGAACAGTATCTCGCGCATGCGCTCATTGCGAATGTCGATGTTCGTTTCGACGCTGTCGAGCGGGATGACAATCTCCGCGGCGCCGTCTGCGGAGACCTTCCCGGCGATTTCCTTGAAACGGTGGACTTCGGCGATTTCCCCAGCCTTGACGCTGACGAATGAGATGCGCGACGCGGCGGCGTCAAGCGCCCACGCCGATGCGGGCGACGCGGGCTCGTCTTTGGCCTCGGTCGCGCCCTCGGCCGCCTGCGTCGCCTGGCTTCCGCAGGCGGCGAGCGCGGCAAGCGCAGCGAAACCTGCCGCCGCCGCCGCGCCTTTGAAGCAAATCCTGTTCAATCCCGTCACGTTCCAGCCTCCCGTTCGTTCCGAACCTTTCCGCGTCGCCGCCGCGCTCCGCGCCGTCGCTACGCAATGTCGCTTGCCCGTTACGGCGCGGCGATCCAATGCGCCTCGGTAAACTCATATGTCGACCCGCCGAATACCGGTACGCGTGGGGGAATATATTCGGTTCTCGGCTGGTGGCCGAGCACGGTGCGCGGATGCGGAACGATCTTCCCGCCCTCGGCCCTGTAGGCGAATTCGCGAATCGTCTCGCCAGTCTCCACCACGTCGATGGTGATGCGATAGGCGCCGTCCTGGCTGAGGTCGGCGATCGTCACGTTCGGAGCGAGGTGCGACTTCGCCGCCTCGTGGGGCTTCTGAAAGAAATAGCGCGAGCGCTGCGCCGGCTTCGTCCAGATGTCGCCGGTGCGCGGATTGGAATGCGCAATCAGCGTTCCATTGCGATAGACCCTGGCGTAGGTGGCCGGCGGCCGGCCGTCGCCGTCGAAGTCGCTCTTGCCCGCCCAGAAGTGAATGGCCGCAGCGGAGTCCGCATCCTGGCCATTCGGCGCAAGATACGCCCATTTCTGCCAGGGGCCGACGAATTTCAGCTTGGTTCCCGGGTTGAACGGATCGTCGCTTGTCGAATGCGTCTCTACGGAGAACGGGATGCGCGTCGCCGTCTCGCCGGCGATGACGAATTCAAGCGCGTAATCGCCCGCCGCGAACGTGTGCTGCGCCTGATTGTTCGGCGACATGCGGCCGAAAACGGCCTGGCGCACGCGGTAATCCTCGTAATAGGACCAGGACGCGATTTCCGCGCCGCCGCCGTCCCGAATGGCCACTGACGCGTTGACGGCCCCCTCTGGCGCGAAGGCGACGTCGGTGAAGTGCATTCGCATGAGGCCGCTGTCATAAATGAAAAAGTTGAGGACGGAGTCGAGCGTGACGGCGGGTTTCGGCCCTTGGGCGGCCGCGGGCGTAGAAATGAGCGCTGGCACGAGCGCCGCAGCGGCGAGCGCTGCCGCGACAATGCAGTGAAGTCTCGACATCTCAGTCTCCCCTTTTTGGCGGGCGCGCGAAATCGATAACGCCGAGGACAGGCGCGGCAAATGTCGAACCGCAGTTCGCCGCGTCAGGCGGCTGTGTCTGGCGCGATTGGGGAAACCGGGGAACAAAAACGGGTGCGGCACACTATCCATTGCGTTAGGCTGCGAACCAGACACAATATGTCGTGGCGGTTGCCGATCAGCCCACTAGACACGCGGGAATCACCCTGCTGGTGGAGCGGGCGGCCGACCCTCTCTCTATTTGCGCAGGAAACACCTCATTATGCCAGACGCCGCTTCGCCCATCGCCTCGGAAACGCCGGACGCCAACGGCGGGCTGCCGGGCCTGATGACGCCGTCCCACGCCTACAAGCCGTTTCGCTATCCGTGGGCGCACGACTTCTGGAAGCGTCAGCAGCAGGTGCACTGGATGCCGGAGGAGGTGCCCCTCGGCGAGGACTGCAAGGACTGGGCGAACAAGCTGACGGACGGGGAGCGGAACCTCCTCACCCAGATCTTCCGCTTCTTCACCCAGTCGGACGTTGAGGTGAACGACAATTACATGGAGCGCTACAGCCGCGTCTTCAAACCGACCGAAATCAAGATGATGATGTCGGCGTTCTCCAATATCGAGACCATCCACATCGCCGCCTATGCGCTCCTTCTGGAGACGATCGGCATGCCGGAGAGCGAATTCTCCGCCTTCCTCGAATATGAGGAGATGGCCGACAAGCACAATTACATGCAGGAGTTCGGCGTCGAGACGCACGAGGATATCGCGCGGACCGTCGCCATGTTCGGGGCGTTTACGGAGGGGCTTCAGCTTTTCGCGTCATTCGCGATGCTGATGAATTTCCCGCGCTTCAACAAGATGAAGGGCATGGGCCAGATCGTCACCTGGTCGATCCGCGACGAAAGCCTCCATTGCGAGGGGATGATCAAGCTCTACCACGCCTTCGCCAAGGAAACCGGCTGCGTGACGAAGACGGTGGCGGACGACATTGTTGACTGCTGCAAGACGGTCGTTGGCCTTGAGGACAAGTTCATCGACCTCGCCTTTGAAATGGGCTCGGTCGAAGGCATGACCGCCGCGGACATCAAGCAGTATATCCGTTACATCGCCGACTGGCGCTTAAGTCAGCTCGACCTGCCGAAGGTCTATGGCGTTGAAAAGCACCCGCTGCCCTGGCTGACGGAGATCCTCAACGGCGTTGAGCACGCGAATTTCTTCGAAGCGCGGGCTACGGAATATTCCAAGGCCGCCACGAAAGGCGAATGGCACGGGGCCGAAGGGGTCTGGGCGAACTTCGACCAATGGAAGACCAAGCGCCAGGCGGCTGGGGATGTGCGGGTTTAGTCGATATCGACAAGTACTTAATCGTCGAAAATCTAATTCGCGCCTATCTTCCATCAAAATAAATGATCGTTACGCCCCGCAGCCCTTGGCGTTATGTCAATCGGGTTGTGGGGCTGTCTTTACTCGCCTAGCTTCTTCTTTTGGTGCAAGGGGACTTTAAGTGGTGAAGAATTATTTTTTCGCGGGCGTTGCGGCGTCCGCCATTTGCGTCGGGATTGGCGGAACGGCGAAGGCGCAGGTATTTTCCTTCGACGGCGCAACGTCGAAAGCGCTAATCGTCGACGAGGCGCGCGATAATCTTCTTATTTCCACCGACGGTGGCGACATTCTCCGCTTCGATCTCGGGATACAGGCGTTCCTCGATCCAATCGATGTGGGCGGCGAGCCGCTTGCCCTGGCGATTGACCCCGTGAGCGGGTTTCTGTTTGGCGCGAATGAGCAGTCCCTGCCCGGAGGCGCGAACGGTTTAGGCGTCCTCAATCGCATAGACCTGGACACGAACGTCGTCACTGATCTGACATTCCCCCTCGTCGATTTCTCTGACGTCCACTCGTTTGATGTCGCATTCGCTAGAACGGGCGTCGGTTTTTTCACCACAGGTGACTCCAATTGGACGCCACTGAGGCAGGTTGATGGCGCGGGCGCAATCTCCATCCGGACCGAACCCGGCATTTTTGGCGCTGATGTCCGAGCGGGCACATTCTTGACCGCGGACCAGAGCGGGCGATTCATTCTGGTCAATGAAAGCAATATTTCTAGCTTCCCGTTGCATGTGTATGACGCGAATTCCGACCAGTTTATTTCAACCACAGACAACTTCGCCACCCAGGGCCTTCCTTCGTTTGCGAATGGACTGAGCGACGTCAGTGGCTCCGCTGATCGGGTCGCCGTCGCATTCGGCGGAACTGTTACCCTGCTCGATCTAAACCTCGAATTTGTGTCGCAGATACAGGATACGTCTCAATCAATCGCCGGGCTGGCATTTTCACCAGACGGATCGACATTGTACGTGCTCGATAGCAACGCCGGCGCCGTCATCGGCTACGACACATCGACAGGTTCCGAAGTCACTAACCTACTGACTCTCAATGTCGACTTTCCTTCGTTCAGCTTCTTCGAACGATCCTCGAACCTACTGACAATCGACGCCGCTGGCGAAAACCTCTTTATCGATTTTGGAACAGGCTTTGAGCGGATCAATTTTGCGACGTTTCGGTCTTTTTGTGAATTCACCACGCCAGGAGACGGGGGCGCAGTTTTATGCGATCAGGAAACGACTAGGGAATTCGTCTCAGACCTTAGTGACCTGACCGTAACCGTCGGAAGCAGCGGCGTTTTCAACGGTTTCCGATCGTTTGATTTTGATGGCGCGAACACCACGTTCATCAACGAAGGAGAGGTCTCAGGGCAGATCGAGTTCGCTATCTCCGATCAAAGCGACGACACGCTCATCAACCGCGGCGTTTTATCCGGGGACGTGCAATTTCGCGAAGGCCAGGACGAACTCATCAACGAAGCCGGCGGTGTGATCGAAGGGCGCGTCGGGATGGGGCGTGGCGACGATATCGTCCGACTGCTGAGCGGCAGTGAGGTTGGCGCTGGCGCAGAAATTCGTCTTGGCTTTGGCGATGACCTAGTGATCATCGAAGAAGGTTCGGTGTTTGAAGGCTTTGTGTCTGATGATCGTTCGACCGGCTCTGGCGATATTGACACGGTCGATGTTCGGGCGACAGGCGTCAATCTCAGCCGTTTTTCCGGCATTGAAGTCTTTAATCTCGATACGACCGGCGAAATCCGGGTGCCTGAAAATACATCGTTCTTTGGCGAGACGGTAAACCTCATTGGAGGCGGCCTTCGAGTTGATGGCGTTGCTCGCATCGAAGGCTTGACCTCGGCTGCGGGAACGACAATCGCTGGCGTTGGCTCTCTGATCGTCGCTGAGGGGGCTTTGGTCGTGAATGGGACAATTGCGCCGAGTTCCCGGCCGTCGCTCGGAACCGCTGGTGTCGCCGTTCCGACGGATACGATCCTTTCCATTGTCGGCGACCTGGAGTTCGCGTCTGGTTCGGTGCTGGTCGCTCAAGTGTTCGAAGAAGACGGGGCGGCCGCTGCGAATGATGCGCTTGATGTGACGGGCGGTGTCGACATCTCATCCGGCGCAACTCTTGACGTGAGAGCCGGCGGTGGCGAGCTATCGCCGGGCGCCAACGAAGTTAGCGTGCTGAGTGCGTCGGAAGGTGTCACGGGCGAGTTTTCGACGGTCAGCCTGCCAACGAATTTCGCGTTGTCGGATATTTCGTATGATGACGGATTGATCACTGTCGCGTTCCGATCCCAGTTCGGCGCCGGGCTTGAGCTTTCCGCCGCCGCCGCCGGGATAGGGGCCTATCTTGACGATTTGTCGTTTGCGATGGAGCAGGAGTCTACCGACGCGCTGTTGCGCGATCTCCTATCCGTCACCGACGTTGCGACCCTCGAAGCGGCGTTTCAGGATCTCTCCGCCGAGGCGTACGCCGGAGCGGATCAAATCAATGTCGAAAGCGGCCTTGCGCTGATCGACACTGTGGGGCGCGCCATTGGCGGCGACGCCGTCCGCCGCGGCGAATTCGTTCCGTGGGTTTCCGCGGCCGTCGCGTCAGTAGATCAGGATGCTGACGCAATATCAGGCGCCGATCTCGATTCCCGCGCCGGGCTGTTTGGATTTTCCTACGGCGTCTCGGATACGGTTGCTGTCGGCCTTTTTGCGGGCGCATGGACTTTCGAACAGGCTTTTGACGGCATTGCGGCGACGGCGGAGGGGGACGGCTTCGCAGCCGGAGGTTTCTTGACGGCGAACAGCGGTCCCGCATCCCTGAAAGCGGTAGCCGCGTTCGCCAGCGCGACCTCCGACGTATCCAGACGTCTCGGATTCTTTGATCGGACCGCCCAGGGCGAAGTTGATCTTGACGCCGTCTCATTCGGCGTGGAGGGCGCGTACCGTTTTGAAGTTGGGGGGCGGATCGCGGTGTCGCCGACGCTCGGCGCGACATATATTTCATCCGATCGCGGCGAGGCGCGCGAGGCGGACGGTGGCGTTGCTGGGCTGGAAGTGGATGACGCCGGCAACGGCTTCCTGTTCACTCAGGCGGGCGTCGCGCTGTCCACCGTCAAGCCGCTCGCAGGGCGCGTGACGCCATTTATTGAGACCGGCGTTCGCTATGAGGTCTTGGGCGCGAACTCCGAGGCGTCCGCTGCGTTGATCGGCGAAAGCCTCGCTTACCTCGTACGCGGGCTCGATATTGAGCGAGCGCGGATTTATTCCGACGTCGGATTGTCAGTGGATATTGCCAAAGGTCTCGCCCTTTCCGCGGCGTATCGCGGACGATTTGGCGATGATTTGACAAGCCACGGCGCGACGGCGGCGATCAGGATGAGTTTCTAGCCGCGAAGCTGCGGGTCGCCGAGCGATGTGGGCGCGCCCCCGGAGGTCCCTGATCGGCCGTCGCCGTCCGGGATGACTGACGGGATCGCGGGCTGGGCGGGGTTTCAAAGCATTTATCGAACGCCTCAACCCCGCGTCGCTGCTGGGGTTGCGGGATATTTTCAAGAATTCCATCGAACGGCCCGCGGCAGGATTTATAACGAGTTTCGCAGGGCCGCCGGCCCGGACGCCGCACATGTAATGAGAGGCCATGACCGCTTACGACGCCGTTCCCGAACTATCGCTCGCCGCCTTCACTGAGGGCGACGCAGCCGCGCGCGCAGGATTTCAGGAAGCGCTCTACGAAGGGCTCGCCTATTTCGGGTTTGTCATCCTGAAGGACCATCCGGTATCGAAGGAGCTGCTCGCGCGCGCCTATGCGGCCTCGGCGGCGTTCTTCGCGCTCGGCGAGGAAGACAAGCTGGCGCATATGGTGGGGGCGGACGGCCAGCGCGGCTACACGCCCTTCGGCCGCGAGCATGCGAAGGACGCCTCGGCCCCGGACCTGAAGGAGTTCTGGCATGTGGGGCGAGAGTTTCCGCCGGACGACAAGCTCGCTGACGTCTATCCGCCGAATGTCTGGCCTGACCGGCCTGGGGATTTTCGCCAGACGTTCCTTGAGCTCTACGCCGCGCTTGAAGGAGCAGGGCTCCTGATGCTCGACGCGCTGGCGCCGTCGCTCGGGCTCGGACCAGAGTATTTCCGCGACATGGCGGGGGAAGGGAACTCAATCCTCCGTCTCCTGCATTATCCGCCGGTGCCGGAGGTGGCCGACCCCGCCTCCGTGCGCGCCGCGGCCCATGAGGACATCAACCTCATTACGATCCTCGTCGCCGCCAATGGCGCGGGGCTCCAATTGCTGGATCGGAATGGGGAATGGCTTCCCGTTGAGACGGACCCGGATAATCTCATCGTCGACGCCGGCGACATGCTGGCCCGCATCACCAATGGACGAATCCCTGCGACGACGCACCGTGTGGTCAACCCGGAAGGCCCCACTGAGATTGTGAATGTCTCGCGGTACTCCATGCCGTTCTTCATGCATCCGCGCCCGGACGCTGTGCTCTCCTGCATCGAGAGCTGTCGGGATCCTGAGATTGAGGGGCGCGCGCGATATCCCGACATCACGGCGATGGACTTCCTGCGCGAACGCCTCGCCGAGATCGGCCTAGGCGGATGAACGTCCGGCTCATTCGCGGGAAGCGCATGAAGATAGACGACCCGCCGGCCGGTAGGGTTGCGGCGATGAATGAAGCGCTATCCGGCGACCGGCCACTCGGCCGGAGGAATTCGGGAGTTCAGGTTTTTCGCAGTACGTCTTAACCGCCGCGGCGTCAATCAGTGACGCTGGGCATTGGCGCTGAGCCCGCAGGATCGAGCGGCGGCCTCGGCGAGGGCGATGTTCCGGGCCGAAGGAGCGCCTCAGAAACACATGTTTAAAGGACAGAATATGTGACGCGTCGCAGCCGTTGTAGCAACAACGCCCAAGCGCTGTTCTTGATGGCTCCCCGAACTGGACTCGAACCAGTGACCCGCTGATTAACAGTCAGCTGCTCTACCAACTGAGCTATCGGGGACCGCCAAAGAAGAAGTTCGATAGCAAAGCCTATCAGGTGAATCTAGCTTAATCTTCTTGGCTCCGGCGCGCGCTTGTCCGGGCGCTCGCCGAGGCGGGCGCCGCGTCGACCCGAAGCGGTCCTGAGGCCGGATGTGAAACGGCCCCGCCTTGGGGGAAGCGGGGCCGGTACTCACTATCGTGGGGTATGGTGGGGTGCCTTCTGTGGGAGAAGACATCTTCAACATGGGCAATGATTCTTAACGAAAGGTAAACGGATCGTTCATATTTCGGTCACTCGACGTCGAAGCGCGCGCAAGCGCGTAAAGGCGTCCCAAACTGACCTAACGATTGCCTTGGTGAGCCGACGCGGCCGCCCCGTTCGTCCGTTTCCGCGCGGCCAAGGCGCAAGAGCCGGCGCCGCCGACTCGAAACGTTTTGAGCTGAGATTTGCTGAAGCGTCGAACATTCGACAGTCCCAGGCGCAGAAACATACTTCGAGAGGGAACCTACATCGACAGGGCGGCGACTAACGGGCCGAGGCGCCGCTCGGTCGAGCGCCAGGCCGGCGGCCTACTGGAGTGTCAGGCGCGCTGACTTATGCGCGCCCGTTTTTGGCGCCGCTATTACTCCGCGGGACGCAGTTTGCCGCCGTCGCTGTCATGATCCGCGTCGAGGAAATCGGGATGATCTCGGGACACGCCTTCGCCGAAGCGGGGTTGCTCCCGACCGGTCCACGCCCAACGGTAAAAGCGCGCGATGTCCGCGCCCACAGCATACATGGCCGGTACGAAGATCAGCGTCACAAACGTCGCGAAGAATACGCCGAACGCCAGCGACACAATCGTCGGCTTCAGGAACTGCGCATCAGTAGATCGTTCGAACATAATGGGCAGTAGGCCGATGAATGTCGTGAACGAGGTGAGCATAATCGGCCTGAATCGGCCGACGCCAGCCCGAACGAGCGCCTCAAACGCTCCCGCGCCTTCTTTTCGCAGCCGATTGACGTAGTCGATCAGCACTAGGTTATCGTTGATAACGACGCCCGCCGCCGCGCCGACCCCAAAGAACGAGAACAGCGCGAAATCCATGCCGAAGAGCGCATGTCCGAACGCCGCGCCCATATAGCCGAACGGTATCGCCGTCATGATGAGAGCAGGCTGCCAGTAGGACGAAAACGCGATCGCGAGCAACATGTACATAACGAACAAAGCGACCGCGTAGAGGGACAGGAACTCGCCGATGAAATCGGCCTGCTCCTCCGCGTCGCCGCGCTGGGCGAGGGACGCGGACGGATGTCGCCGGCGCCATTCCGGGACAAACTCTTCGCGGTAGATTTTCGTGAGCGCAGCGCGGTCAACTTCGGGCCGCAACTCCGCCGTGACGATCGCCGCGCGTTTGCGGTCGCGCCGGTCGATCCGCTTGTAGCTCGGCGCGAAAGACGCATCGGCGATCGCGGCGAGAGGCACTTCGCGGCCATCGGCCGTCCGGATGCGCATGCTTTCGATGGTCGTCAGCGATTCACGCGCTTCGCGCGGATATCGCACCATGACCCGCACATCCTGGCCGTCCCGCGGCAGACGCTGCACCTCCTCGCCGAAGAACGCCTGACGCACCTGGCGGGACACCTCGCCCAGCGTCAAGCCAAATCGCTCCGCACCCGGCTTCAACGCAAGTTGCAGTTCCGGGGTCGCGGATTGGAGACTATTGCGCACGTCGTAGACGCCCGGCAGCGTCCTGAGGTAGTCCTGCACATCAAGAGTGGCGAGGCGTAACTCATCGAGGTCGTCCGCCTCAATGCCGAATGAGAAATCCGGCTGATCCTCGTTTTGCGTAAATGCAACGTTAATTTCTTCCGTATCAGGAATATCACCGATGATTTCACGGAGGCGCTGCGCGACTTCTTCCGTTGATTCTTCTCTATTCGTCGCTTCCGTGATCGTCACATAGGACGTTATCGTTCCTTCATCCGCCGACACATAGATAGCCTTAACGAAGGGCTCGCCGTCGCGGGCGTTCCCTTTTTCCATCTTCAAGTCGTTCGCCGCATCATAAACCGCATCATAAACTTCTCTCGTGCGGTTGAAGGCCGTGCCTTCCGGCATGCGCGCCGTCACTTGGAGAAAAGAACCCTGGATCTCCGGCATAAATCTGAAGGCGATCCAACCCTGCGCCAGCAGCGCGATCGCAAGCGACAGCGCTCCAACGAATGACGCAACCGTGAAGTACCTGTAACGAAGGGCGGTCTTTATGAGCGGGCGATAGAATCTGTCCGCGAAGCTGACAATGCCTTCTGAGAAGCCGCGCTGCATCTTGTAGTAGAGGCCATCCTTGTTCTGCGGCTTCATGTGCGACAGGTGCGCAGGCAGGATAAGGAACGCCTCAACCAGCGAGAAGGTGAGGGCGTAAATGATGGTGAGGCTTATCTGGCGCGTGAATTGCGCCGCGCCGCCGCCGATGAAGAGCCAGGGCGAAAACGCTATCATGGTCGTCAGCACCGCGAAGAACACCGGCTTCATCACCAGCTGCGTGCCGAGAATCGCCGCGTCGACGCCTTTCGCGCCATCTTCCACCTGATTGTGGATGCTCTCGCCGACAATGATCGCGTCGTCGACGACAACGCCGATCACCAATAGAAAACCGAAAATCGACAACAGGTTCAGGGTGACGCCGGTGCCGGGCATCAGGATAAAGGCGCCCAAGAAGGAGATCGCTATCCCTACCGCGACCCAGAAAGCCACCGCCGGGCGCAGGAACAACATCAGGATAATCAGTACCAGGACGAGGCCGAAGGCCGCATTCGACCCGACTAGGCTCAGCTGGCCGTTAAAGGGTTCGGCGGCGTCGAACCAGATAAAAATCTCCGCCCTGTCGCCAAGCTCTTCGTTCTTCTCTTCGACATATTTGTTGATCGATGCGGAGAGGGCGGTGAGATTGCTCTTCGCCGGCGATAGAACGCCAATCGCGATCGACGGTCGGCCGTTCATGGACCGAATTTGACGACGTTCTTCAAATCCGTCGATGACCTTCGCGACGTCCCGAATCCGGATCAGGCCGCCATCAGGGGTTTGCCGAACGACGATTTGTTCAAACTCCTCTTCGGTGTCAGCGAGCGCGCGCGTGGTGATCTGGAGATCGCCCGTTTCGGTGCGCACCTGGCCGCCGGAGACGTTGACGGAAGCGCCGCGGACCGCCTGCGCGACATTGTCGAATGTGAGTCCGTAACGACGCAGCGCCTCCTCGGAGACTTCGATCGACACTTCCTCGTTGGCGACGCCCCAGATATTCACAAGCGGCGACCCGTTGGGGATCTGGGTCAGCTCATCGCGTATCTCGCGGGCGAGCCGGTTCAACTCCTTCTGTGAAACGTCGCCTGCGAGCGCCATGAAGGCGCCGGGATCGTCATTGCGCCACTGCGTGACAATCGGACGAAAAGCGTCCTGCGGAAAAGTCGAAATGCCGTCGACGCGGTTTTTCACTTCGTTGAGGAAGCGCGTTTCGTCGGCGTCATCGTCGCCTTCGACGCTTACGGTGGCGTAGCCCTCTCGAGCGACCGAATCGATGTGCTCAAGGCCGTCTAGGCCATCAAGCGCTTCCTCGATGCGGAGGATGATCTGCTCCTCCACTTCCTGAGGCGAGGCCCCATCCCAGACGACCCGCACCTCTGCGCCATTGAAGCTGGCGGTGGGATTCAGCTCCCGTTCGAGGTTCATGAACGCGAGGCCGCCCGCGACGAAGCAAGCGATCATCAAGAGATTGGCGGCGACCGAATTCTTCGCCCACCAGCTGATCAATCCGTTCACAGGTCCCCTCCGCCGTCAGCGGCGTTCGCGATTTCCGGCGTCTGATCGGTCGGCGCCTCGCCACGTATCGCAGGTTTGACCTTGTCGCCTGCGACCGCCCCGCGCAAAGGCGACGCCGCGACGCGTTCCCCTGGCGACACCCCCCGCGCAACGGTGATTGTGTCGCGATCGGACGACACCACCTCGACGCGGCGATCCTCAAGCTCATCATCTGTGTTGATGACATAGACGCGGTCGCGTCCGTAAAGCGCGGCGCGCGGCAAGACGATGGCGCTATCGAATGGACGGCCTTCTATCTCGGCGTCGACAAACAGGCCGATCGTCAGTGGGGCGCCGGCTTTTTCCGCCGCCGAACCATAAGGATCCTCAACGACGGCGATGGCCGAAATCTGACGCGTCGCGGGATCGATCGCGCCGTCGGTGCGGGCGATATGGCCTTCCCATTCGTGGAATGCGCCGCCGATAATCGCTGACAGCGTTACTTTCGGCCCCGGCGCGCCTTCCGTTGAGGTGAAGGCGATGGGCAGGCCAAGGCGCGACAATTCGGAGTCCGTGAGGGGAAGGCGGACTTCTGCGACATCGGTGGAGAACACCCGGCCGAGCGGCGCGCCTGGCGACACGAATTCGCCAGGGCCTGCAATCCGCTCCCGCACGCGGCCGTCAAACGGCGCGCTGACTTTCGTCCGGCTAAGATTGAGCTGAGCCGCGTCGACGTCGGCGAGCGCAGCGTTGTAATTGGCGCGCGCTTGGGCAAGCTGCGGCTTGCGCAGGGCGAGATCGGTCGGGTCGTCGCCAAGGCCGAGGTCCGCATAGTCCTGTCGGGCAAGCTCAGACTCGGCTTCCTCGCGTCTGAGGGCCTCTCGCGCCTGGGCGAGGCTGGCGCGCGCGCGGGCGAGCGCCACCTGATAGTCAGCGTCTTCGATCTGCACCAGGACTTCATTCGCCCTGAACGCTCCGCCATTGACGAAATTTTCCGCCGCCGATACGACGCGGCCCGCCACTTGAGCGGTGAGATTTATATCCGTGCGCGGACGTACTTCGCCTTGCGCGCGTACGTCAAGGCGGACGGGGCGAGCGTCCGCAACTTCGAAGAAAACGGTGGGCGGCGTGGCGACCGCCTCCTGCCGCTCAATCTTGGGTCGGGCTGCCGCCATGAGTCCGATAACTGCGACGAAGGCGACGAATATCCCGAGCGTCCCAAGAATGGTGAACAGTTTACGGAACATTTCCTATTCTCCGTCGGCGGCGCTGTAGGCCGCGCTTACAAGGGTCGCGTCTTCGTCGGACCTGCCGTCCCAATTCGGCGCGTTATCATCGTCGGAGGCGAGGACCTCCTCCTCGTCGAATATCGTTGCATCTGCGATGAAGTCCCCGCCAATCGCCAGGTAAAGCGCGACGCGGTTGCCGACGCGCTGGCGTTTCACACTGATATAGGCGCTCTCATTGGAGATTCTGCGCGTCTGGGCGTTCAGGAGATCAAAAATTGACGCCGCGCCCTGGGCGTAGCGCCGTTCGGTCAGCGTCTCCGCGGCGGCGGCCTCGTCAAAGGCGAGCTTCAGCGCTTCCTCCTGCAGGGCGAGATAGGACTCTGCGGCGAGGGCGTTTTCCGCCTCCTCATAGGCCTGCAGCGCGGTCTGGGCGTAGTTGAGCAGGCTCGACTGCGCCTGGGCGCGGGCCTGCTTTGAGCGCGCCTTTAATGCGCCGCCACGGAAAAGCGGCGCGAGCATGCCGCCGGCGACGTTGCCGGCGAGACGCTCTGGGTCGATCACGTCTTCAAGGTCCGGGCCGCTGGTGTTTAGGTTCGCCGAAAGCGTGAAACGCGGCAGCATTTCCTTGCGCGCGACGCGCGCGCGCAGGCCGGCGGCCTCCATGCGCATCTCGGCCGCGAAAAGGTCTGGTCGCCGGGCGAGAATGTCGCCTGGCGCGCCGGCCCCTTCGAGCCGCGGCAGGGTCGGCAGCTCGGCAGCCGCTTGCACCTCCGCCGCCGGGTAGCGGCCGAGCAACACCTCCACCCTGCGGCCGGACTCTTTTTCGGCCTGCGTTCGCTGGGCGAGCGTCGCCCGGCTGGTGCCAAGCGCCGACTGGGCGAGGCGCACATCGAGGCTCGAGGCGACGCCTCGCTCATAGCGGCGGCGCGTGACCCGCAGGTTGCTCTCGCGCGCTTCGACGTCGCGCTCGGCGAGTTCGCGCTGCTGACGCGCCTCCACGAGGGCGAACCAGCCCTGTGCGACGTTTGCCGCGATCGACAGGCGCGCCGCCTCGAAATCGGCGAGCGTCGCCGCCGCATCGCGCCGCGCCGCCTTCGTCTGATCGCGCAGCCGGCCCCAGAGGTCGATCTCCCACTGGAACTGCGCGCCGAGGCTGTAATTGTTGATGTAGAAGCGGCGGTTGGGGATCGGCTGGATCTCAAGTTCGCCCGTTTCGGGGTTTGGTATCTCCAGCGCGTCGAGTTCGCCATCGCCGTCGAGGTCGACGCCGAACTGATCCTCCAGGTCCTGGATTCTCACGTTTCCGATGTCGGCGCCGCCGCCGCCCGCCTGCGCGGCGAATGTCGGGTCCAGAACGATCGCGTTGCGGCTCGCGCGCGGGTTCGCGTCGAGGGTCGGCAACTGTCCGGCGAATGCGATCCTTGCCCCCTGGCGCGCGCCTTCAAGGTTCGCCGCAGCGGCGAGGAGGGTGTTGTTGTGGGTCATCGCCTCGTCGATCAGCGCTTTCAGCCGATCGTCTTCAAATGCGGCTATCCAGTCCCCTGTGGGCACGCCGGAAGCGGCGGGCGCATCTTCAAGCTGGGCGATCGAGGTCCACTGCGTCGGCGCGTCCGGCAGCTGCGCAGTCAACAATTCCTTGTCGACTGACTGGCATCCGCACATGGCGAGAACTGCGATGGCGGCGCTTTGCTTCAGCATTCGAAACTCCTCGTCGGCGGCGCTGGTCCGCCTTTCCTCATCAAACGCCGCCCGAAGGCGGTTCCGCCGGTCATAAGGACCATGCGCCGGGCCGTTTTCCTCTAGCGCGTCGCCGCGCCGGATCGATGTCGTTTTGGCCCCGCTGCGAAAGCGCCACCTTTCGCGCTTGAAAGCCGTGTACGAGCAGTGTTCCTCGCGCAAGCGCTAAGCGGCGACCAGTTGCCGTCGCGCGATGAAAAGCCCGCTATCTTTGGATTAGCGTCAAATAATAACGTCGCCGTTAACCATTCGGATCTTAACTGCGACCATCCCGGGCCGCCCGCCGTCGGCGGCGCGCCATGCCCCTTGCAACCGGCGGCGCGCGCTTGGTTCGCGGCCGTTTGGCGTTATCCGTCAAATGTCCGGCTTTTCGGTTCAAGGGTGGAGGCCACGGCCGGAATCGAACCGGCGTTCACGGCTTTGCAGGCCGCTGCGTAACCACTCCGCCACGTGGCCCCTACGCTTAGCGCCGCCGCTCATACAGGCTCGGCCTTGCGCGGTCAAAGCGCCTGTCCGGCGCCGCCTAAGCGACGTCGGGCGCCGCGCGGCATTGCGCATCCGACCGGCGCTTTGTTATCGCGCTCGCGACAGCTCGTAAGAGAAAGCTGCGCCGACACGAAAAAGAGCGACCCGAATGGATTACGCAGCCGCCCGTCGACAAATGGTCGATTCCCAGGTCCGCCCGAACAATGTGCCGGACCTCGCAATTCAGAATGCGCTCCTGACGGTACCGCGGGAGGATTTCTTGCCCTCGGACTGGCGCGCCCAGGCCTATGTGGAGCGCGAACTTGCCTATGCGCCGGGGCGCTCTCTTGTTACGGCGCGCGATTTCGCAATGTTGCTGGCGGCTGCGGCGCCGGGGAAAAGCGATTTAGCGCTGTTGCCAGCGTGCGGCGGGGGCTATGCCGCCGCCGTGCTCGCCGCGCTTACGGATATGGTCGTCGCCATTGAGGACGACGCCGCTCTCGCCGCCGCCGCTCAGGAGGCGCTCGAGGCAAACGGCGTCACCAACGCGGTCGTGATAGAGGGCGACTCGGCGGCGGGGGCGCCGGATCAGGGACCATTTGACCTTATTCTGATCCCGCAGGCCGTCGCGACGGTTCCGGACGCGCTGCTCCGGCAGTTGAAGGATGGCGGCAGGCTTGCGGCCATCCAGCGCAACGATCACGTTTCGAGCGGCGTCGTCATCGCGCGTCATGATGAAGCGTTTTCAAGCTCGCGGCGATTCGGCGCGACCGCCTCCCTCATTCCCGACGGTTTTGACGCCAAAGCGTCGTTCGCCTTTTAAGCTTACCTGCGGCATGTTCTTCGCCTCTTGAGCGCTCGATAAAGCGCGGCTCGACTTCATGATACTGACCGGTGTACGACGGAGTTGCGCGGCCTCGTGTCGACAAACTGGTTTGCGGGGGTCCGCAGCTCTTCGTGCGGTGATGGATCAATGACGGTAGCGTCGGCTTGTCGACGAGGTCGAGGACTGCGAAGGGCGGCGCTCGCCGCAACGGCGACGGTCATTTTGTTCGGAGCAGATAGCGCCTTCGCACAGGAAACGCTTGGCGACGCGCTGCGGCTCGCGTTTGAAACCAATCCGACGATCCAGGCGGAACGCGCGCAACAGCGCGCCACCGGCGAGCTTCGGTCGCAGGCGTGGGCCGATATCCTGCCGCAGATCACGGCGGGCGGGACGTATCAGGAAATCGACAACACACAGACGATTGACGCGTCCATCTTCGATCCAACCGATCCCGGCCCGACGCCGGTGCCAAACACTGTGCAGCTCTCGACGCTGACCGCGCAGGTTCAGGGCGAACTCACGGTCTTTGACGGATTTCGCAACGTAAACGCGCTTCGCCAGGCTGCGGCTCGAGTAAAAGCTGGCGGCGCGCGGCTCGCCTCCGTGGAGCAGGACGTGCTTCTGCGCACCGCGACCGCCTATTTTGACGTGTTGCGCGACACCGCGGTTTATGAAGCGAACCTCAACAATGTCGAAGTGCTGGTCAGGCAGCAGGATGAGGCGCAGTTGCGTTTCGACGTCGGCGAAGTCACGCGCACGGACGTCGCCCAGGCCGAAGCGCGGCTCGCCGGCGCAAGGGCGCAGCTGACTAGCTCACAAGCCCAGCTTGCGGTCTCGCGCGCGCTTTTGTCGGAGCTAACGGGACGCACGCCAGGCACGCTCGGCGACGATCCGACCTTGCCGACGGCGCCTGAGACGCTCGATCAGGCGCGGTCGCTTGCCCGCGGATACGCCCCGCAGATCCTAGCGGCAAAGGCCAATGAACGCGCGTCCCGCAAGGGCATCGCGATCGCCAAGAGCGTCTTCGCGCCGAACATCGCGCTAACGTCGACCTATCAGTATGCGGAGGAGCCAAGCAACTTCGTTCTCGACGACGAGCAATTTTCCTACGGCGTGAGGGCGTCGATCCCGATTTTTCAAGGCGGACGGAACTTATCGCGCGTGCGCGAAGCGCGGGCGCTGAACGATGCTGACCGTCGCCGCATCGAGGAGGCGGAGAGGCGGGTCGACGCCTCGATCGCGAGCGCGTGGGAACAGTTGCAAGCGGCGAACGCCAATATTGCCTCGGCTGAGGCCCAACTCGCCGCGAATGACCTGGCCCTCAATGGAGTGAGGCGCGAGGCGCAGCTAGGCGCGCGCACGACACTCGACGTCCTGAACGCCGAGCAGGAGTTTCTGAACGCCGAAGTGAGCCTTGCCGGCGCGCGACGGGACGCCCGCGTGGCGCTTTTTCAGTTGCTGGCGAGCGCAGGGCTCTTGACGCTCGACACAGCTTCCGGCGCTGCGTCCGAGGCGACGCCGGCGGACGAAGGTTAGTCGGCCTCGCGAATGCGCCTAGAGCCTGTCTGAAAGAGCAGGCGCGACCGCAGCGGGTCGAGATAAAACGTTCGCTCGCCCGCGAATTGGCCGCATCGTGTACTAGTGAGTTTTGGCGAAGGCCCGACCCGTGTCGCCGGGTGGAAACGAGTGTCCGGGCGTCTATGGCCAGGCAATCCGCGGCCGTTCTCAACCAGGCTCCTAGTAGGGGCGGACTTGATCCTGGCGGCGAACCGTCCGATCACCTTTGAAAATCGCTGCAGGTGAACCGACATGGCGAGTGCGCAACCCGAACCGAGCATGGAAGAGATCCTTGCGTCGATCCGCCGGATAATATCCGAAGATGACGCGCCGGAAGAGACGGGCGAGCTAAGCGAAGCGACAGAATCGCCGTCCTTCCATTCCGAATCGCTGGACGACGCGCAGGAAGCTGTTTCGGAGCCGCCGGCGGCGTCCAGTACTGTGAGCGAGACCTTAGACGCGCCGTCCGGCCTCGGCATGTTCGCCGACTCCGGCGCTGCGGGCGCTTTCGGCGACGAGGGAGGCGGCGCGGACGCTGCGACCGCCAGCCAGGCGCCGGTTTCACGCGAAGCGCTTTCGCAACCAACTTCGGAGCCCGAACCTATGATTTCCGCTGACGAACGCGCCGTGGAAGCCGATCCGAAACAGGCGTTCGCCGCTGCGCCGCCTAGCGCAGGGGCAGAGGTTCCTGGCGACGCCTCCGGTGGGGCCGCGTCGATACTCGCTGACGAAACCGCGAACGTCGCGGGCGACGCGTTTCGATCGCTGACCCGCTCGATCCGCGTCTCGAGCGAAGGCGAGAAGTCGCTTGAAGACATCGTCACTGATCTTCTGCGCCCTATTGTGAAGGAATGGCTCGACCGCCATCTCGCCACCATTGTCGAGGAGAAGGTCCAGGACGAGGTCGAACGAATCGCCCGTCGCGCCCGCTGACGCGACCGCAGCAAGCGTTCGCCTTCCATCATGACTGCTTTTTGTCGCATGCCGGAGATGGCGCAATCCGCCATGCCGCATTATTCGTTCGCCCGTCGAACTGGTAATGCGGAGGGGTTTGATGACGTTCGGACGGTTTCTGGCTTCGGCTGCTTCTGCCTTGTTGAGCGCGTCTTTGTTGAATGCGTGCGCCGAAGGCGGGGACGATAAGAGCGAACCCGCGCAGGCGGAACTCGCGTCGGCCGACGTAGATTATCCCGAGACCCGCACCATGGCTCAGACTGACACATTCTTCGGCGAAGACGTCGCCGACCCTTATCGGTGGCTGGAAGCCGACGTGCGCGAAGACGAAGACGTCGCAGCCTGGGTCGCGGCCCAGAACGAGGCGACGTTCGCGTATCTGGATACCCTGCCGCAGCGCGCGCAGATCGCCGATCGCCTCAGGACGCTGTGGGACTTTGAGAAATTCCGCCTGCCGATCAAGCGCGGCGAGCGATATTTCTTCCGCCGCAATGACGGCCTTCAGAACCAGGATGTTCTCTACGTTCAGGACGCCCTCGATGGCGCTCCGCGCGAACTGATCGATCCGAACGGGTGGTCCGAGGACGGCGCGACGGCGCTCGCCGCCTATGAGCCGAGCCCCGACGGCCGTTATGTCGCCTACACGATCCAGGACGGCGGATCGGACTGGCGCACCGCCAAGGTGCTCGATACGGAGACCGGCGAGACCCTCGACGACACGGTGGAGTGGGTGAAGTTTTCGGGCCTCAGCTGGACGAAGGATGGCGCCGGGTTCTACTACTCACGCTTTCCAGAGCCAGAGGAAGGCGCGGAATTCCAGAGCCTCAATTTCAATCAGGCGCTCTATTTCCACAAGATCGGCGATGCGCAGTCGGCTGACAAGAAGGTCTTCGCGCGCCCTGACGATCCGGAGGTCGGCGTTTTCGGCGAGGTTTCAAGCGACGGCCGCTGGCTCATCGCAACCATGTCGAAAGGGACCGATGAGAGGTTTGAGGTTTCGATAATCGACCTTGAGAATGCGGACGCCGCGCCGGTTGAATTCATCAAGGGCTTTGAGAACGACTACACCTATATCGCGACCGTTAACGGCGCGCATTTTTTTCGTACCGATCTTGATGCGCCCAAGGGGCGGATCGCCTCAACGCCGGTCGGCGGGGCTGAGCCTGACTGGACCGAAGTAATTCCTGAAAGTGAGAATGTCCTGCAGGCGGCGACAATCGTTGGAGGCCGGATCTTCGCCAGCTACCTCGATGACGTGAAGACGTCGGTTCGGCTGTTCGAGCCCGATGGAACGCCCGCGGGGGCGGTGGATCTCCCTGGCGTCGGCACGGCTGGCGGATTCTTCGGTGAGCCGGACGACCAGGAGACGTTCTTCGCTTTCGAGAGCTTCAACCGTCCGGACACGCTGTTTCGCTATGACGTGGCCGCCGGCGAGGCGTCCGTCTTCAAGGCGCCGGACGCGCCTTTTGACCCGGAAGACTATGTTGTGCGGCAGGAGTTCTTCGAGTCGAAAGACGGAACGCGCGTGCCGATGTTTATCGCCCATAAGAAGGGCATCGATCTGTCGAATGGCGCGCCTACGATGCTCTACGGCTATGGCGGTTTTAACATTTCGGTGCAGCCGTCTTTCTCCATTACGCGGCTCGCCTGGATGGAGATGGGCGGCGTTTACGCGGTCGCCAATATTCGCGGCGGCGGCGAGTACGGCAAGGAATGGCATGACGCTGGCAGGCTCCTGAACAAGCAGAATGTCTTCGACGACTTCATCGCCGCGGGCGAACACCTGATCGAGACGGGCGTCACAGGCGAGGGACAGCTCGCGATATTCGGCGGCTCAAATGGCGGCCTTCTCGTGGGCGCGGTCGTCAATCAGCGGCCGGACCTTTTCGGCGCGGCGGCGCCTGCCGTCGGCGTGATGGACATGCTGCGGTTCAACCAGTTCACCGCAGGCCGCTACTGGACCGATGATTATGGCGACCCGGCGAACGAGGCCGATTTCAGGAACCTCTACGCCTATTCGCCCTACCACAATATCGGCGGCGGCGTTGACTATCCTCCCGTGCTGGTGACGACGGCGGACACGGACGACCGCGTGGTGCCGGGGCATTCCTTCAAGTATATCGCGGCGCTGCAGGCCGCGGAGGTCGGGCCCGGCCCGCACCTCATTCGCATCGAGACGCGAGCGGGCCACGGCGCCGGCAAGCCGACGGATAAGATTATCGAAGAGTACGCCGACGTCTGGGCGTTCTTCGGCGAGCACACCGGGCTTTTCTAGGCGAGGCGAACGCGCTTGGCCGCGCGGTTGAGTTTTCGTAATGAGGGCGCTTAGACCTCTTTGCGATCCTAAAGGCGCGCGGCCATGCTCGACAAATCCTTCAATCCCGCTGAAGCCGAGCCCCGGCTCTATGACGCCTGGGAGGCGTCGGGCGCCTTCAAGCCCTCAGGGCAGGGCGATCCGTTTACGATTGTCATCCCGCCGCCGAACGTCACCGGCTCCCTGCACATGGGCCATGCGCTCAACAACACGTTGCAGGACGTGCTCTGCCGGTTCCAACGCATGCGCGGGCGCGCCGTATTGTGGCAGCCGGGCATGGACCACGCCGGCATCGCGACCCAGATGGTTGTCGAGCGCAAGCTTGCCGCCGAAGGCAATCAGGATCGCCGCGCCATGGGGCGCGAGGCGTTCGTCGAACGCGTCTGGGAATGGAAAGAGGAGAGCGGCGGCACGATCCTGAAGCAGCTGAGGCGGCTTGGCGCCACATGCGACTGGTCGCGAGAGCGCTTCACCATGGATGAGGGCCTCTCAGCGGCCGTGCGACGGGTGTTCGTCACGCTTTACGAAGAGGGCCTCATCTACCGCGACAAGCGGCTCGTTAACTGGGATCCGAAATTCGAGACCGCGATCTCCGACCTGGAAGTCGAGAATAAAGAGACGAACGGCCATTTCTGGCATTTCAAATACCCGCTCGAGAACGGCGAGACATACGAATTCCCCATCGCCCATGACGAGGAAGGGAACCCGACCGAGTGGGAGACGCGCGACTATATCAGTATCGCGACGACACGGCCCGAGACGATGCTCGGCGACGGCGCGGTGGCGGTGCACCCGGACGATGCGCGCTACGCGCCGATCGTCGGCAAACGTTGCCTCCTGCCGCTCGCGGACCGGTATATTCCCATCATCACGGACGAATATCCGGACCCGGACTTCGGCTCCGGCGCGGTGAAGATCACCGGCGCGCACGATTTCAACGACTATCAGGTGGCGAAGCGCAACGACATCGAGATGTTCATCCTGATGGACGAGCAGGCGCGCATGCTGAACGTCGACTATATTCCAGAGAAGTACCGCCGCATGGACCGGTACGAAGCGCGCGAAGCGATCGTCATGGACATCGACGAGCGTGGGCTGCTCATCAAGACCGAAGACAAGAAGGTAATGCAGCCTTTCGGCGACCGGTCGGGCGTCGTCATTGAGCCGATGCTGACGGACCAATGGTTCGTGGACGCTGAAGAACTCGCCAAGCGCGCCATCAAAGCGGTGGAGGACGGCGACACGCGCTTCGTGCCGGAAAACTGGTCGAAGACCTATTTCCAGTGGATGCGGAACATCGAGCCCTGGTGCGTCTCGCGCCAGCTCTGGTGGGGGCACAGAATACCGGCGTGGTATGGGCCGGACGGGCATTGCTTCGTCGCAGAAACGGAGGAAGACGCAAAGAAGCAGGCTGTCGCGCGCTACGTGACTGAGGGCTACGACATGGAGGAGATAGACGCGATGGTGCGCGGCGAGGCTGACGCGCCGTTGCTCGTGCGCGACGAAGACGTCCTCGACACCTGGTTCTCGTCAGGTCTGTGGCCGTTCTCTACGCTCGGCTGGCCGGATGCGCTGGAGGCCGATCACCCGGACTACGGCCTTCTGAAGACAAATTACCCTACGAGCGTCCTCGTCACGGCGCATGACATCATCTTCTTCTGGGTCGCGCGTATGATGATGATGGGGCTTCACTTTATGAAGGACGGTCACGGGGCGGCGCAAGTTCCGTTCCCGGAGGTTTATATTCACGGCCTCGTCGTTGACGAAAAAGGCCAGAAGATGTCGAAGTCGAAAGGCAACGGCATCGACCCGCTGGATCTTATCGACAAGTACGGCGCCGATGCGCTTCGCTTCACGCTGTGCGCGCAGGCGGGGCAGGGGCGCAATGTGCGCCTGTCCGACCAGCGCGTCGAAGGCTATCGCAACTTTTCTACCAAGCTTTGGAACGCCGCGCGCTTTGCGGAGATGAACGGCTGCTCGGCTGAGGCCGGTTTCGATCCGACGGCGGCGCGGTCGACGCTTGCGCGCTGGATTGTGCATGAAACAAGGGCCTGCGCCGAGGAGGCGACCGAGGCGCTTGAGCAATATCGGTTCAACGACGCGGCGGCGGCGGTTTACCGCTTCACTTGGAACGTTTTCTGCGACTGGCATCTGGAGCTGTCAAAGCCGGTGCTTCAAGGCGCTGATGGTCCGGAGAAGGAGGATTTGCGCGCCGCCACCGCCTGGGCCCTCGACCAGATCCTGAAGCTTCTGCATCCTTTTATGCCCTTCGTCACCGAAGAGATTTGGGGCGCGAGCGTGGACCGGGCAACGCATCTCATCGTCGCTGAATGGCCTTTGCTCGATGAAAAGCATGACGCGCCGGAAGCGGCGGCGGAAATCAACTGGCTCATCGATCTTGTGTCGGAGATTCGGTCTGTCCGCCAGACGGTGGATCTGCCGGCCGGCGAGAAATTCCCGCTTCTGCACCTGTCAGGCGGCGGCCCGGCGGACGCGCGCCTCAAGACCTATGGCGCGTTTGTGGAGCGCCTCGCGCGGCTCGAGAGCGTGACCTCAATTTCGCCAGACGTCGCGCCGAAGGGCGTCGCGCTCGTCTCCGGCGGCGACACCTATGTGCTCGACGTTGCGGGCTCGGTGGATCTTGACGCGGTGAAGGCGCGCCTCGCCAAAGAGGCCGACAAGGCGCGCAAGGAAATTGACGTCGTCGACAAGAAGCTCAGCAACGAGAAGTTCGTCGCGCGCGCGCCTGCGGAGGTCGTTGAGGAACAGAAAGAGCGCCGCGCCGGATATGCGGAGAAGCTCGACAAATTGACGGCGGCGCTTTCGCGTCTCGAGGCGTGATGCGTCAACGCAGCGTCATGCCGCCATCGACCATATACTCCGACCCCGTCACATAGGATGCGTCGTCCGACAAAAGAAAGCAGACGACGGAGGCGACTTCGTCTGACGAGCCGAAGCGGCGCAGCGGCACCTGCCCTTTAACTTGTTCGCTGAAGGCGGAGATCTGCTCGTCCGAGAACCCTGTGCCTTCGAAAAAATTGGTCTCGATGGGGCCGGGCGCAACGACGTTCACCCGCGCGCCGCGCGGCGCCAGGTCATGGGCCCAGCATCTCGCCATCGCCGTCACCGCGCCCTTGGTCCCCGCGTAGACGACGCCGGCGGCCTGCCCGAAATAGGGCGCGACCGACGATGTGACGACGACCGAGCCATTCTCGGCGATGAGAGGCTTCAGCGCCGCCATCTGTAAAACCGGACCCCGCACGTTCACATTAGTCATGCCCTCGAAGTGCTCGACGGTCGTCTCCTCGACGGGGGAGAACTTGCCGAAGCCTGCGTTCAGGAAGACGCAATCCACATGGCCCATGGCGTCCTTGGCCCCGCCCGCGAGCGCCGTCGCGGCGGCGGGGTCGCCGGCGTCGTTCTTCAGGACGAGCGTCCCGGATGGCAACGCCTCCTCCGCAGCCTTGAGGCGCGCCTCGTTGGTGCCGGTGATGGCGACGGCCCCGCCTTCTGCGGCGATGCGTTTGGCGACAGCGAGGCCGATGCCGCTTGTGCCGCCGGTGATGAGGACTTTTTTTCCGTCAAAGCGCGCCATGGGGTCTCCTTCTTGCCAGGCGAAGAAATGCGTTTCGACCGGAGAGTATCAAGCGGCGCATTCCTCGGCATTCCGTTTTACGCTATCGAGGCGTCATTCGCCGCCGCCATGATCAGGAGTGAAAGTGATGCGCGCAATCTTCCTGGCCGCCGTCGCGGCGATGACCGCAGAGACAGCGGCCGCGCAAGGGTATCCTGAGGGCTTCGCGACCGGGCCCTTGATTGAAGGACAGGGACCGAACGCGGAGGTTCCGGGCATGACGCCGCTGCCGAAGCGCGCGCGGCTGAAAGTCGCGTTCGACGTTGGCAAAGGCGCAAAGGAGGGCGAGGCGAACCCGACGCTCGTTTCGGCGGCGCGGTTCATGAACATGCACGCCCGCGCGGGGATGGCGCCTGAGCGGCTCGCCGCCGCGGTGGTCGTGCATGGCGGCGCGGTGGCGGACGTCGTCCGGGAGGCTGCGGGCGGACCGAACGCGCCGCTCATAGACGCGCTCATGAAAAACAATGTCCGCGTCATCGTCTGCGGGCAGAGCGCTGCGGCCCTTGGCGTTGGCGTCGAAGACCTGTCGCCGGGCGTCGAAATGGCGCTGTCGGCGATGACCGCCCACGCGCTGCTCCAGCAAGACGGGTATACGCTGAACCCGTTTTAGTGGCCGTCGGGCATGGGCCAGGGCTAAAGTCTAACCAGATTGGGCGTTGCGGCTGCCCAGATCGACGAAAACGCCACCTTTACTCGGCGGCTGAAAGGACGCGTCGTTCAATTCGCGCTTCGCCGGCAGGATCGGGATGTACGATAACGTCGGCGTCCGGGAACGCCTGTTCGATAGCAAGTTCGATCCGGTCGGTGATGTCGTGCGCCGCCCTGAAGCTCATGTCCGGATTGATTTGAACGTCGACCTGAATGAAGCGACGCTCGCCTGCGCGGCGGGTGCGCAGCGCATGAAAATCAAGGATATCGGCGTCGCTCGCCAGGATCGCCTTCAAGACCGCCTGATCAGCGTCGGGAAGCTCTTCGTCCATAAGCTGCGGAATGGCTTGTTTCGCCACCTGCCAGCCGGCGGCGAGCAAGAATGCGGCCCCGATGAAGCCGGCGAGCGCGTCCGCCTGCGGGAACGAGAAATAGACGCCGACGGCGACGGCCGCCAACGCCCCGCCATTCGCCACCACATCTCCAAGGTAATGCGCGCGGTCCGCCTCGATAATCAGTGAGCCAGACCGTTTCAGCGCGAGCGTTTGGAACGCCACCAGGCCAAGCGTCATCGACAGCGACAGCGCCAGGACGCCGATCGCAAACGCCGGCTCATCTACGGGCTTGGGCGTCACAAGTCTTTGCGCGCTTTCCCAGCAAACCAGCGCTGCGGAAGCCGCGATGAGGGCCACCTGGCCGAGCGAAGTCAACGCTTCGGCTTTTTGGTGTCCGAAGCGGTGATTGTGGTCCGGAGGCATGGCGGCGTAGCGCACGGCGCCGGCCGCCACGACGCTGCCAAAGAGGTCAAGGCCACTATCGGCAAGCGAACCAAGCACGGCGGCGGACCCCGTGATCAGCCATGCAGCCAATTTCGCAACGCACAAGGCCCCGGCGACGAGGATAGCGACCAGCGTGGCCGTCCGGGCCCAAGCGAGGGGACGTTTTTCTTCCTCGGTTCTGTCTGAGGCCAGTGACATGAACCGGGAGGTAGCAGAAATTCCCCGAGATAGCGAAGATCCGTCGTTCGGCCAAAAGTCCGCGTATACTAACGCTTGGCTCCCTGGTTTTTCCGGCCGTTACGCCATCGTCAGCACGACCTTGCCGGTGGCCTTGCGCTCCTCAATGAGCTTGAGGGCGTCGGCGGCATTCTCAAGAGGGAAAGTCGCTGTGACGCGTGGGCGGATTTTTCCCTCCGTATACCACTGGAACAGCTCTGCGACATGGTCGGCGTTGCGGGCCGGGTCGCGCATGGTGAACGCGCCCCAGAAGACGCCGATGACCTGGCAGCTCTTAAGGAGCGTTAAATTCAGCGGCAGCTTTGGAATGCCGGCGGGGAAACCGACCACAAGAAATCTCCCCCCCCAGCCGAGCGCGCGAACCGCCGGTTCGGCATAGTCGCCGCCGACCGCGTCATAAACGACGTCGGCGCCCTCAGGCCGGCCAACGGCGGCGGCCTTCGCCTTTATCTCCTTCGACAGCGCGCGCTGGGCGTCCTTGTCGAGTTCGCGCGGATAGACGAGCGTTTCGTCCGCGCCGAGATCCCGGCAGAAGGCCGCCTTGTCTTCGGACGAGACGCCGGCGATGACTCTTGCGCCCATCGCCTTGCCGAGTTCGATCGCCGCCGCGCCGACGCCGCCCGCGGCGCCGAGAATAAAAAGCGCCTCGCCAGGCTTCAGAACCGCGCGGTCTTTAAGGGCGTAGTGCGATGTCCCGTAGGTGAGCATGAAGGCGGCGGCCTCTTCGAAGGGCATGGCGTCCG
The DNA here is from genome assembly GCA_028284065.1 of Parvularculaceae bacterium. Lineage (GTDB taxonomy): Bacteria > Pseudomonadota > Alphaproteobacteria > Caulobacterales > Parvularculaceae > MED-G105. The sequence goes on along the minus strand of JANQSJ010000011.1, from coordinate 330,181 downwards.
GGATTTTGCTCACTTGCGCGGCGGGGGCGACGAAGTGGGTGGCGAAACCGCCATTGATCCCGCCCGCCTGCACGCGGTCGCCAGGCTCCAGCTTTGTGACGCCGTCGCCGACGGCTGCGATGACGCCGGCGACCTCGCCGCCTGGCGCGAACGGACGGGGCGGCTTGAACTGATACATGTCACGGATGATGAGCGTGTCCGGAAAGTTGACGCCGGCCGCCTTCACCTCAATCAGCACCTCGCTTGGCCCCGGGGCGGGCGGATCGACCTCCTCCAGCGTCAGCGTCTCCGGGCCGCCTGGCGTGGCGCTCATCATGGCCTTCATGGGTCAAGTTCCTTGGATTGGGATTAGCGGGGTGAGGGCGCCTGCTCGCCGCGCGCCAAGAACGCGCGAGGGCTAAGTACTTGCGATTGGCCAACATCTTACGCATGCTCGCGCGCGGAAAAACATCGAAATGCACAGAACCTCTGCGGTCACAAGCGGGGGCGATCCGCCGCGGGACAGGCGCAGGCGGACATGGCCGACGGGAGGGCCCCATGGAACATATCATTTATCGCGCCGCGCTCTTCCGCGCGGCGCTTGCCGCGAGCGTGCTGATCTCCGCGGGGTGCGCGGCAGGGGCGCGCGCAACGCTTGAGAACCGCTTTCAGGCGATTGGCATTCCGGAAGGCACTGCGCTGTGCATGGCGGATGATCTGTCCGATGCTCTGTCATCGGAAGACCTGTCCGACCTTGCTGACTATACGCTAAGGGTGTCGCGCGCGCCTACGACGACAGAAGCGATCGCGTCGCTCGCTCGGATCGATAATCCGCGAGCGGTGGCGGCTGTCGGCCAAGCGGGCCTATCCTGCGTCACGGGCTTTGACCTCCGCGGGCGGCGCCGGTGAGCGGCGTCGACGCCGCGCCGGCGGGCGCCAAGGAGACGGCGGCAAATGAGGGCGCTGGCGCCGACCGCTACAAATGGTACGTCCTTGGCGTACTGACGCTCGTCTATACATTTAACTTTATCGATCGACAGATCATTGCGATCCTGTCGCCAGCGATCAAAGAAGAGCTCGGCCTTTCCGACTCCATGCTGGGCCTCCTTAAGGGCCTCGCCTTTGTCATTCTCTACACGACGCTCGGCATACCAATCGCCTGGGCGGCGGACCGTTTCAACCGCGTCAATATCGTCGCTGCGGCGCTCGCGATCTGGAGCAGCTTCACCGCGCTTTCCGGCTTTGCGGCGAACGCTTTTCAGCTTGCGATCGCGCGCATTGGCGTCGGCATTGGCGAAGCGGGGTGCTCGCCGCCGGCCCATTCCCTCATTTCCGACTATTTTCCGAAGGAGAAACGCGCCGGCGCGCTAGCGGTCTACTCCTTGGGCATCCCTTTCGGCCAGATGTTTGCGTTTCTCGCCGGCGGCTGGATGCTGCAGGAGCTTGGATGGCGCTACGCCTTTTTCCTGGTGGGCATCCCCGGCGTTCTCCTCGCGATCATCATGAAGCTGACGGTTCGCGAACCCATTCGCGGGGCGAGCGACGGCATTCCGGCCGCGCCGGTTAAGTTGAAGGAGGGGATAAAGGCGCTCGCGTCCATCCCGAGCTTTTGGGGCGCCACCGCTGGCGTCACTTTCTCAAGCTTCACCGGCTATGGGTTTGGCCTTTGGGTCGTCGATTTTTATCGGCGTACGTATGAACTGAGTTACTTGGAGATCACGCTTCCGCTCGCGCTTCTGAACGGCGTCGCATATGGGATCGGCACCTTTCTTGGCGGGTGGCTGACGGACCGGGCGTCCGCGAAGAACAGGAGCTACTACACCTGGATACCCGCCCTCGGCATGCTGGCGACCATCCCCACGGGTTGGCTGTCGATTTGGTCGCCGACGGCGCTTGGCGCTTTCCTCTGGTCTGCGCCGTTTCTCATCGGTCTCGGCATGTATCTCGGGCCGTCATTCTCGCTCGTCCAGACACTGGCGCCCGTGCGCATGCGCGCCTTCGCCACGGCGGTCTTCTTCTTCATTCTGAACCTCATCGCCCTCGGCGGGGCGCCGCTCTGGGTGGGGGCGCTGTCGGATATCCTTGCGGTCGACATGGGCGAGACGACCTCGCTTCGCGTTGCGCTTACGACTCTCGGCGCGTCCAGCGCCCTTTCGGCGGCAGCCTATTACTGGACGGGACGGCGACTGCCCGCCGACTGGGACGCTGCGGAACGACGCAATGAGGGGTCCGGCGAGGCCGCCGCCCCAAATGGTCCGTCCGTGGGGCTCGACCCCCAGAAGCCGTAACGCCCGCCCTCGCCATGCGCCGGACTTGTTTTTCCGGCGTCCGCTTCGCTATTGAGACGCTTCGCCGGGAGGCGCCCACCTTCCAGCGGCGAAGCATCGAAAGGCGAACGCATAAATGGCGCGCATCCTCATCACGTCGGCACTGCCGTACATCAATGGCGTGAAGCATCTCGGCAATCTTGTCGGATCGATGCTGCCGGCTGACGTGTACGCACGGTTCGCCCGCGCGCGAGGCCATGAGGTGCTCTTCATCTGCGCGACCGACGAACATGGCACGCCGGCCGAACTCGCCGCCCGTGAGGCTGGGCAGACCGTTGAAGCCTATTGCGCCGAGCAGCACGCCCTCCAGAAAAAGGCCGGCGCAGCGTTCGAGCTGTCGTTCGATCATTTCGGCCGGTCGTCGAGCGCCGAGAATGCGGCGCTCACCCAGCATTTCGCGCAGGTCCTGGAAGAGAAAGGCCTGATTGAGGAGCGCGTTGACCGTCAAGTCTATTCGAAGGTCGACCAGCGGTTCCTGCCGGACCGTTATGTTGAGGGCACGTGCCCCCATTGCGGATACGAAAAGGCGCGCGGCGACCAGTGCGACAATTGCGGCCGGCTCCTCGACCCTTCGGACCTGAAAGAACCATATTCAGCGATTTCAGGTTCGCGCGAGCTCGAACTGCGCGAGACCAAACACCTCTACCTGCTCCAGGAACGCATGCAGGACAGGATCGCGGCATGGCTTGACGGGAAGACGGAGTTTCCCTCCCTCACGCGGTCGATTGCGAACAAGTGGATGAAGGAAGGCTTGCGCGACCGGTCGATCACCCGCGACCTATATTGGGGCGTGAAGGTCATAAAGGACGGCGCGCCGCGGCCGGGGTTCGAGGAGAAAGTCTTCTACGTCTGGTTCGACGCGCCGATCGCCTATATCGCGGCGACTGAGTCATGGGCGCTGGCCGCGCCCGCTGGCGAGACGCGCGACTGGCGCTCCTGGTGGCGCGAGGATGAAGGCGCAGAGGACGTCCGCTATGTCCAGTTCATGGGCAAGGACAACGTCGCCTTTCATACGGTTTCGTTCCCCTGCACCATTCTTGGTTCGGAAGAACCCTGGAAAACGGTCGACGCCCTGAAGAGCCTCAATTGGCTTACCTGGTATGGCGGCAAGTTCTCCACCAGCCAGAAGCGCGGGATATTCATGGACCAGGCCCTGGAGCTTTTGCCTGCCGACTATTGGCGTTGGCACTTGATGGCGAATGCGCCGGAATCCGACGACGCATCGTTTACGCTGGAACACTTCGCGTCGATCGTGAACAAGGACCTTGCCGACGTCCTCGGCAATTTCGTCAACCGCATCACCCGGTTCTGCGTGTCGAAGTTCGGCCCCGCCACGCCGGAAAACGGTGCTTATGGCGATATCGAGGAAAATCTGATTTCGGATCTCGACGCAAGAATCGCTTCCTATACGGCCTCGCTTGAGGCGATGGAGTTCCGCAAGGCGTTCGCGGAGCTGCGCGGCATCTGGGTCGCGGGCAACGAGTACCTTCAGGTCGCTGCGCCCTGGACCGCCATTAAGACCGATCCAGATCGCGCGGCGTCTTCCGTTCGGGCGGGGCTTAACCTGATCGCGCTTTTTGCGCGGCTATCCCATCCCGTCATTCCTCGGACGGCGAAAGCGATGGCGGACATATTCGATCTGACGCCGGAACAGTTGAATGTCTGGCCGGAAAATGCGCGTGAAGCGTTGAACGCGCTGCCTCCTGGCGCCGCCATCCAACCGCCGGATGTTCTCTTCCGCAAGATCGATGACGAGCAACTCGACGACTGGCGCGCGCGTTTCGGCGCAGACGCGCCCGCATGACATCAGGCGGCGCGTCCCTTGCCGGGCGCGTCGACGATGTCTGTTTTCGAGGACTGCGCAGCGCGGCGAAAAGGGTTACGGAGAACAGGCGAGCGCTGCTCGGCTGACCGCCCTTCCAGCGTTAACAAGAGCGGCGCAAGAAAGAACCAGTCAGCTATCAGCGCTGCGGCGACGGTGATTGCGCTCAAGGCGCCGAGGGAAGCCGAGATTTCGAAGCCAGATGATCCGAGGACCGCGAATCCGGCGATGAGCGCGAGCGTACTTGTCAGCATAGGACGCCCGACGTCCCGCAGCATCACCCGTACTGAGGCTTCCGGCGTCGCCCCTTCGCGGCGAGCGCGCTGATACCGCCACATGAGATGCACGGTGTCGTCGACGATGATCCCGAGCGTCAACGCGCCGACGGCCGAGGCCACAACGCCCACTTGACCCACTAGGTATCCCCAGACCCCGAACGCGATGACGGCTGGAAGAAGGTTTGGGACGAGGCTGATTAGGCCATACTTTACGCTTCGGAACGCGGCGATCAGAACCAGCGAAATCAGCCCGATGGCGAGCGCGTTGCCGACCGTCATGGCGTCGAGGTTCTGGGTCGTGAGGTAGGCGTACATGACGCCGAGGCCAGTGGCCGAGCCGACGATCTTCTCAGGCTCGTGCGTTTCTAGCCATTGCTCCGCCTCCTGCGTCAGCGCGCGGACTTCGGCGGTCGACGCCTTGGTCATCACGGCCGTGACGCGCGTACGACTGCGATCAAGCGTGATTGAGTCCGTCAGTGTGCGTCCGAAAGGGAGCGACATTTCGTATGCGAGAAGATACTGCGCCACGGCGTCGGCGCTCTTCGGAAGCTGATGGGCCTCTTCCGCCCCTGTCGTCATATGGCGATTTAGGCGTTTGAAGGTCTCGGCCATGGTCGCGACATAGGTGATCTTGGGTTGCGCGCGAAGCCACGCCTCGAAAGCGTCGAGTTTACTGAGATAGGCGGGATCGAAGATCGCGTTCTCCTGCGACGCGCCGACATCGAATTCGAGTACGTCAAGTCCCGTGAGCTGGGTCTCGATATTCTCCGAATCCAGACGATAGGCGTAGGATTCATCGAAGAACCGGACAAAATCGTCGTCGATCTTAATGAGTTGAATGCCGGCGATTATGGCCAAGAACGCTGGCGGCAGTCCGAACGCGAGAGCGCGCCGGTTCGAAATGATGAAATCGGCGGTTCGCGAAACTGTCAGTTCAAGCGGTGGGACGCCACGGGCCGCGGGCGCTGGCAGGAGATGGAGGAGCGCCGGCGTCGCAGTGAAGCCGAAGAAGAGGAGACAGCCCGCGCCGATTGCGATGATGTTGCCAAGATCGCGAAATGGCGGCGCGTCGGCGAAATTGAGCGACAGAAAGCCGATCGCTGTCGTGCCAAGGGCGAGGCCCACCGGCGTCGCGCATTCTTTGACAGCTTGCTCCAGAGCGGCGCGCTTGTCGCGCAGCGCCATGAAGGCGGACTGGTAATGCGTAATGATATGGATGAGCGTCGCCGCGCCCAGCGTGACGATGATGGTGGGGCTGCTCGAGGTAGTGGAGCTGAGCGACAGGTTGAGCCACCCCGCGATGCCCATCGCGGAGATCGTGGCGAGAATAGCGGACGCAAGAAGCGCCAGCGCCAGCGAAGCCGATCGCAACAGGACGCCGACAAGCACGAATATCGCGACATAGGCGAGGGGCGTCAGCGTCTTCATGTCGGTCTTGACGGCATCCGAAAACGCGCCGCTGCTGGCGACGCGACCGCCCCGCCAGGCGTCAAGGCCCGCTGCGTCGACGCCTGCGTCGACGAGCAGCTCATCGACGGCCGCGTGGATCGCCGCCACCGCCGAGCTGTCGCCTAACGGATAGTCGAATTCGATGTTGACGGCCGCCGTGGCGCCGTCCGCGGCGGCGAGTCGGCCGACCAGCAAGGTATCGGAGAGCGCGCGATCGGCGACCTTTTCCGGCGTCGCCTCGATCATCGCCGTCGGCGCCATTTCTTCTATTATGACGCCGTCCGCGTCCGACGAAATGTGCGTGGCGTTGGTGATGCTGTCGACGCGCGTCGCATATGGCAGCCGCCATGCGCCGTCCGTGACGGCCGCGATGGCGGTGAGCCGCTCGGTCGTAAAAACGCTTCCGTCTCGCGCGTGCAACGCCAGAATGAGATTGCTTTCAGACGCATAGCGCGCCTCAAAGAGGTCGAGTTTGCGGCGGTTTTCGTCGTGCTCCGGGAATAGAATACGATTGTCGGAGTTCACGGTCAGGCGCATCGCGCCGTAGCCGCAGATGGCTGCAACCGTTAACGCGAACAAAAGTGCGGCGGCCGGCCGCGCGAGCAGCTTCGTCATGCATTTCTCCCCCGCCGAAACCCGGATGCGCCGACTTTCGACTCTATGTCTGTTCTCCCGCGTTGCAGCGTGAACTTGGTCGATGACACTTTTATGACAGATTTGTGAAAGCGCGGTCGCGCCTGGCCTGGTCGGCAGATCGAAGTTCTTGACCGTGGGCTAGGCGCAGGCGACCAACGAGCCAGCACGCGCAAGTTAAATTGGAGACCGGTCAGCCATGAAGAATCTATTTTCGCTTGAGGGGCGCACAGCCCTTATCACCGGGGGGTCGCGCGGCATCGGCAAGATGATCGCGCGCGGTTTCGTCGAGTACGGCGCCAAGGTCTATATTTCTTCGCGGAAGGCGGAGCCCTGCCTCGAGGCGGCCGCGGAGCTTTCGGCGGTTGGGGAGTGTGTCGCCCTGCCCAAGGACGTGTCGACGGTGGAAGGCTGCAAGGACCTGGCGGACGACTTCCATAAGCGCGAGGACAAGCTCGATATTCTTGTTAACAATGCCGGCGCAGCCTGGGGCGCGGCGTTTGACGAGTTTCCGGAAAGCGGCTGGGACAAGGTGATGGACCTGAACGTGAAATCGCCGTTCTTTTTGACGCAGGCGCTTCATGGCGGGCTTAAGGCCGCCGCGAGCGCCGATCAGCCCGCGAAGGTGATCATGGTCGCCTCTATAGACGGGATACGGATTAATCCGTGGGAGACGTATTCATACCAGGCGTCGAAGGCCGGCCTTATCCAGTTGACGCGCCGCATGGCCGCCCGGCTGGCTGACGACAATATCTGCGTCTCCGGCATCGCGCCCGGCGCGTTCGCATCAGAAATGAATCGCGCTGCGCGCGATCATGGCGAAGCGGTCGCGCAGATGATTCCCGCAAAGCGCATCGGGCGGGACGAAGATATGGCGGGCGTCGCGCTGTTTCTCGCCAGCAAGGCCGGCGACTATGTCGTGGGTGAGACGATCGCCGTGGATGGCGGCGTCGCATATTCGTCGATCGCGCACATCGCCCGTTAGCGCAGGGATGGTCCCCGCGCCAGGCCGAGGGCGCAGGCCGCCGCGGCCGCGTTGAACGAGGTCCAGCAAGTTAGCTGCGCAACGGACTCGTCCGTCCGCTTGCCCTATTCCATGCGGTCGAGTACGCGGCCGACCTTCTCAAACGTGGCGTAGATGTCGTCGGGTTTGGAGTTGAGGAATGGCGAGAACTGAAGAATGTCCCCGCCGCTGCGGATGACAATGTCTTCCTCCCAGAAACAGGATTTGTGCGCGGCGAGCCCGCGCGCGCCGGGGCCGACCGGAGACGGGGCGAGTTCAACCGCGCCCATCAGGCCCGCATTGCGGATATCGATAACGTGGCGACGCCCTTTCAGGGCGTGGATCGCCTCCTCGAAGACCGGCTCCAGCGACCGCGCTTCTTCAAAGGCGCTTTCCTCTTTATAGGCAGTAAGCGTGGCGAGGGCGGCGGCGGCGGCCACCGGGTGGCCCGAATAAGTGTAGCCATGAAAGAGCTCAACCGCATGCGGCGGACCATTCACGATCGCATCATGAATCTGCTCGGTCACAATCGCCGCGCCCATGGGAATGACGCCATTGGTAAGGCCCTTGGCCGTGGTGATGATGTCGGGGACGACAGCGAACCGCTCCGATGCGAAGGCGGCGCCGAGCCGGCCGAAGGCGTTGATGACTTCATCAAAGATCAGAAGAATTCCGTAAGCAGAGCAAATTTCCCGTATCCTCTGGAGGTATCCCTCGGGCGGTGGCAACACGCCCGTTGATCCGGGGACCGGTTCAATTATGACCGCCGCGATGCTCTCGGCCCCTTGCTGCGCGCAAATGCGTTCCAGGTCATCGGCGAGATGGCGGCCCCATTTCGGCAAGCCCTTTGAGAACGCGTTTTCGCTTTGATTAAGCGTATGCGGAAGATGGTCGACGCCTGACAGAAGCGACGCGCTGAAGGCGGCGCGGTTCGCCGCGATGCCGCCCACCGACATGCCGCCGAAATTCACGCCGTGATAGCCGCGCGCCCGTCCGACGAACCTGCCCCGCTCTGATTCGCCACGGGCCTGATGGTAAGCGAGAGCGATCTTCAGCGCAGTATCCGCTGCTTCAGAGCCGGAATTGCAGAAAAAAACGTGCGTGAAGCCGTCGGGCGCCAGCGCGGCGAGGCGTTCGGCGAGTTCGAACGCCTTCGGATGTCCCGCCTGGAAGGCCATCGCATAATCGAGTTCGTCAAGCTGGGCCTTTATCGCCTCGACGATCTTCGGGTGTCGGTGACCAAGCCCGCTGGTCCAAAGCCCGGAAAAACTGTCGTAAAGCCGCCGTCCGTCCTCTGACCAATAATAGTGTCCCTCCGCGCGGGTCAGGAGGCGGGGCGCGGACTTGAAGTCCTGGTTGCTTGTGAACGGCATCCAGTGGGCTGCAAGCGGTCTGTTTGGCGCTGTGTCGGGCAATGTTGGTCTTTCTGACAACCGTGTCGACCGTAGGTCGCCGCGCCGGCGTTCAGCAAGGCGTTATGCGGCTGTGATTAGAGCTTGATTTAACTGGGCCGCCGCGCCCAAGTGTTCGCGATCCTAAACAGCACGCGCGGTCAGCGCCTGGTTGCAAGGGGCGAGGCGCAGGGTAGGAAGGCGCATGGAAGCGGCCGGCGACGGAGAGGAAGACATCGGCGCGCGCCTAGCGCGCGTTAGAAAGTCATACGGGCTTTCGCAACGCCGGTTGTCGAAGAAGGCGGGCGTCGCGAACGCGACAATCTCCCAGATCGAGTCAGGCGCTCTCAATCCCACCGTTGGAACGCTCAAGAAAATCGTCGGTGGGCTGCCGATGACATTGTCTGCGTTTTTTGACGATGAAGCGACTGCCGGGACGGAGAGGATTTTCTTCACGGTTCGCGATCTCGTCGAGCTCTCCGACGGCCCCGTATCCTACCGTCAGGTGGGCGGCGGGGGGACGATTCAATTCATGTGGGAGCGGTATGCGCCGGGCGGCGCGACAGGCCGCCATGACATCTCGCACGAGGGCGAGGAATGCGGTTTTGTCGTTTCGGGAGAACTCACCGTCACGGTGGCGGGCCGGTCACGGACGCTTAGGGCGGGCGAAGCGTATTACTTCAAGAGCATTCAGCCGCATTCGTTCAGGAACGAGGGCGTCGAACCCTGCGAGGTCGTCACCGCCTGCACGCCGCCGTCATTCTAGGCGTTGCGGCATTCCAGGGGAGGGGGAGGTAAGGGCCTAGGGCCATTGACCCGACAGTCCCGGTATCTGAGGAAGGGCAATACAGAAAAGGGCATGAGCGACATGATGAGAACACTGAACAAACTGTCCACCGCTGCCGTCGCCCTTGCCTGTGTTATCGCGACCTGCGCAGCTGCGACGGCGTTCGCTGAAACGCCGTCGCAGAAAGTGAAATGGACGATACCGCCGACGCCGGCCGAACTTGCGCTGAACTTCGGCGCGCAGATGCTCTGCGGCGAGCATTTCATTTCCGGCCGGCCTGCTGAGCGTATCATTAAGGAAACCGTCGGGCCCCTGCTCATGGCGGAGGGCGGTCCTTTGCGCGCCACGGCGGCTGAAGTCCTTGGAAACGCGCATATCGACCAGGAAACGCGCGTCGTCACGCTTCGTTCGGGCCCCTTTGTCGGCCGTTCGCGGCATCTAGGCGACCAGGGGTGCGTAATGCTGCCCAACGGTCGGGTCGACCCGTTCTTTACGCCGCGTCGGGTGCGCTCCAAGACCGAGCGGGCGGCCGAACGCCTGCCGCGGCTTGCCGCCGACGCCACGGCTGCGCGCTATGACAGCGACAAATTTGAAGCAGCCGAGCGCGCCGTGATGGCGAGCTATGGAACGGCGTTCCTGGTCGTTCAACGCGGCGAGGTCGTCTATGAGGCGTATGCGGATGGCGTGACGCCGGAGACGCCGCTTTTGAACTGGTCGATGGGCAAGTCCATTATCGGCACGCTCATCGGCCGGCTTGCGCATATGGGCGACCTAACGCTCGACGACGCTGTCGACCTGCCGGAATTCCCGCGAGCAGCCGACGATCCGAGGCGGAACATCAAGATCGCTGACTATATGCGTATGTCGAGCGGCCTCAGATGCACCGACGACTCAACGCCCATTTGGGAGAGATACGGCCCCGCCAACGACCACACTGTCATCTACCAAAGGCCGATGGACGTTATCCGGCATGCGTTCTATGCGCCCGTGCGCGCGGCGCCAAATGAAGTCCCTGACTATTCGAACTGTGACATGCAGGCGCTCGGCGGCGTTATCCGCGCGAAGATTGCCGCGCGTGGGGATGACTATCTCTCTTGGCCCTACCGCAACCTCTATGACCTCATTGGCATGGTGGGTATGGTGTCGGAAACGGACGCATACGGTAATTTTCATCTGACGGGGTACGACTACGGATCTGCTGAGGCGTGGGCGCGCTTCGGGTTGCTCTACCTGAATGACGGCGAATGGCGGGGCGAAAGGCTCCTGCCCGAAGGGTGGGCGACATTTGTATCGACGCCGGCGCCGGCCTGGCGGCGGCGGGATGAGCCATCCGTATACGGCGGGACGTTCTGGGTGAGCGCGAATTCGCACTTGCCGCTGCCGCCAGACGCCTACTGGGCTGCGGGCGCTTTCGGGAATTTTGCGATTGTCGTCCCGAGCCTTGATGCGGTCATCGTAATCCTGCGGCGCACGGCGTTTTCGCCGGAGATGGGCGATAACAGGGATGAAAAAACAAGAGAGGCGCTAGCCCTGATCGTGGACGCGTTGGCCGCGAGATAGAACCGCCGAGCGCACCGAGCAAACCAGTCAACGCTCGTCCCGCGCAGTCGTGCGCCGCAGCGCAAGAAGCGCCTAGATCGCCCGCGCGACCTGATGGGTGCGCCAGATGTTTCGACGCGCCGCTATCCTGGCCGCAAACGCGCAGGCGGCGCTGCTATTGCTGGCGCTCCATCTCGAAGAGCGGCCCGAAGTAACGCTCCCGGTGGACTTCGTTCTGGAAGGGATGGCTCCGCACCAGACCTTCCACGTTCATGTTTGGCGCCATTTTTCTCGCTATCCGGAATTTCTCAAGCGCGATGTCGTGTTTGCCCAGCGCGTGATGGCAAAGCGCGAGCAGTAACTGATGGTGGAACCAAGGGGCGTTCGCGCCGGCGGCCTTGAGCGCCCAGTCCATCGCTTCTTCTTTCCTGTCGGAAAGAAGCGCCGCGAGACCGGCCGTATTCATGGCCAGGCTGGCATGGGGGTCGCTCGGGCTTGTCGAGACGGCGGCTGTCGCCTCTTCGTAGGCGCGGTCAAGCTCGCCCTTGAAAAGCAAGAGGCGCGCATATTCGCCCCGCGCGGCGGCGAAAGCCGGATTTAGCTCCAGGGCGCGGAGCAACGAAGGCTCCGCCCCGTCAATATCGCCCCGCGCGAGCAGGCACGTACCAAGTGTAAAGTGCGTCCAGGGATCCTGATCCGCGATGCGAACCGCCCGTCGCGCCGCGCGCTCGCTCTCCAAAAGGGCCTCTTCCGGTACGTTGGTCCAGAAACTCCAGACATTCAGCAGCATCGCGAATGAAAGGGTCGCGAGCGCCGGCACGTCATCCGGCTGGCGCTTTAGCATCTCTTGAAGAAGAAAGATGGCCTTCTGATTGTCTTTGAACTGTGTGCGCCAGAACAGGTACCGCGCCCTCATAATCTGCGTCCACGCCTTCAGGTCCTGTTCGTCAAGCTGCATCGACGCATTCTGTTCGGCGCGCATCACTTCAGGTTCGATCTCGGAGGCGAGGCGCAAGCTCAACTCGTTCTGGATCTTCATCAAATCCGATAAATCGGCGTCGTAGCGCTCGCCCCAGACCTCTTTTTGCTGATGGACGTCAGTTACCCGAACGGTGAGGCGGAATGCGCGATCCGTCGCCAGGTAGACGCCGCCGACGGCGTATTTGCTGCGCGCATATTCATCAGCATGGGTCGTGATATTGGGCGGTTTGTAGGTGCCGGGCATGCCATCGGCGACGATATGAAGCCACTTGTTGCGCGACAGGCGCGATAACAGCTCCTCTGCGAGCGCGATCCCCAGATACTCATTGCCCTCTCCGGGCTCCAGCGGACGAAACGGGCTGATGATCACCATCGGCCGCTCGTCGGCGGCTTTTTGCGAAGGCTCGGCGCGCGGGTCGCCTGACGCTAGCGCGACTTCCCGCTCGAGGGTGTCGCGGGTCGCGTCGCTGAGATCAACGCCAAGGTCTTCGCGCAGTCGATGCCCGGCCTCCTCGAATAGTCGGCGCGCGCGCGACGGCTCCCCTTTTGCGCAAAGCGACTTGATGCCGATCCGCAACGCCGCCTCATTATCCGGGTCGACCGCGAAGGCCGCTTCGGCGAGCCGCGCCGCCTCGGCATGCGCTCCCTCGCGCTGCGCCGTCGCAGCGCCTTCCACTAGTAGGGCGGCGACGCGCGCGTCATAGGCGCGCCGCTCGTCGCTTACCCAGTCCTCAAACTCAGGAGTTGGCCCGCGCCAGAACTTCAGGACGCTAGCTTTCGGGGCCATTGCGGCGGCGTCGAGCCATTGTCCGGCCTTTAGCGCGTCCAGAAGACGATCGATGTCGGTGGAGACGATGTCGCTGTTCAGCTGAAGCCGCCCGCCCGGCAGCGTGAGGATTGCGGTGTCCCCAAGAACCTCTCGAACTCTGCTTAACGCCTTACGCAAGGACGCTTTCGCGTGATGGTCCGTTGCGTTTGGCCAAAGACTAAGGAGCAACTGACCCCGCCCGAGCGGCGCCCCTTGCGAAAGGCACAAGGCGATCAGGACGGCCTCGCCCTTGCAAAGCTTCAACGCCGCATCGCCGCCGTCTTCGGCGCGGATCGCGAAGTCGCCGAATAGGTGGACAAGAAAACGCGTCATCTGCCCCGGTACCCTCAATAATAGAGTATCGCGGCGGCTTTTTCATGTCTAGCTGAACTGTTTAGATGTCGGTCAGGAGGAATGCGGCCCCTCTTTTGCGGTCTCCGGCGCGTCTCCTTTGGTCGGGAAAAGGCCGACGATACGCGCCGGGTCGAGGCTGGGCTCGATAGCGGAGGCGGCGAGTTTTCCCGACATGCACGCGCCCTCAAAGCTGCCGACGTTCATGCCAAAATCCGTCCAGTCCCCGGCGACGGTCGCATTTCGGAATTTTGCGTCTAGTGGGTCGAGGCGCAGCGCCTTGGTGCCGGGCGGCGATGATGTGTATCGTTCGCTCGGATAGGTGTTCGACCGCCAGTATTGGTGATCGAACCTGTCAAGCCCTTTCGCGCTCTCGTCATGCGGGCAGGCGAGCAGGCCAAAATCCATCGGAAAGGGTGAGGCGGTCGCCGCTGGGTTAGAAAATCCGGGACGAAGCTGCGACCCGGCCATTTTCAAGAGCGCCAGGCACTCGGCTTTTGCGCGCGCGTCGTCGGCCGAACGGGACGGGGCGTTCTCGCCGTCCGGCTGCAGAACGCCGCTGAAATAAATGCACGTCTTAGGCGTAGCGTCGGCCGGCCAGCTTTCGAATTCTATGTATTTGCTGAAGTCAGCATGCCCATGCGGGCCGCCACGGTAATTCCCCGCGAGAAAGTACCACGGGCCGCCGGCGGGATCGCGCCCGACCTCGCCAAGCTTTTCAAGGCTCTTCGACATCCAGATCTGCATGTTTTGGGTGCCGATCGACGTCATGCCTTCAAGCATTGCGCGCCAGTCGGCGTCACGTCGCCCGAGCGGCGCGGCCGCGAGCTTTAGCGCGCCGATCGGCATCGCGATCACCACATGGTCGAAATCCTCGCCTACCTTTAGCGACAGACGCTCTCCGATATCTTCTAAGTCGGCGTACGGATTCTCAAGGTCGACGCCCTTGAGCGCTTCAGCGTTTTCCAACTGGTCGTAAATCGGCGTGTGCGGCCAGGCGTGAAGGCCGCGGACCCTGACGAATGGATCGTACTCGCCGCGTTTGACGCTTGCCTGCTTCGTGACCTTAACCTCCGAGACGATGTCGCGTTCCGCTTCGATGCTCTCCACTCGGTGGAAGAACTCGAATTTCACGCCGCGCTTGCGCAGAATTGCGTAGATCGGCGTCACGAGCGTTTCGCCCGATCCGCCGGCGAACAGGTAAAAGGCGTGGCCGAGCGTCACGAAACCGCGCAGAAACCATTGCAGGTAAGCGGACGCGCTCATCTGGGGCGGGCGCGTGTAATCGCCATTCGGGTACTGATAGGTCGTGTTGATCGGCGAAACCGCGAGTGGCGAGGCCATTACGTCTTCCGGCGCGCCGTGACGGCGAAGCCAGTCGGCGAAGTTCTCATGGTCAACGCTCTTGAAGCCCTTCGCCTCGATGTCGTCGATCATGAGGCCGCGCAAGATTACTTCCAGAAGCGTTCTCGTAATTCGATCGCGTCGTTCGGCGTCGGTTTCCTCAGCCTTCTGGGCGCAGGGCGGCTGTTTCAGCCGATCAGGCATCGTCCCCAGGTCGAGGTCTTTCGCCGCGCCTGATCCGCACGGCGCGTTTGGAGCGTCGGCGCCCCCTATCTCTTTTTCGACCTCGTCGAGAAACGGGTCCAGCACCTCATCGCGCGGCTGCGTCGGCGTCGCGTCGGGGGAGGGGGCCTCGTCGGGATCCGGCGGGCGCTGGGCGAACGCCTTCTTCATGAATTTCAGCCAGCTCGCGAGCGTTCCGAATTTTTGCGCGTCTTCGAGCGTGAGGCCGTTCGGCGGCCTGTAAATCCGCCAGCGTTTCAGTCGGCCATCGTGCAGCTCCCAGAAAAACGAAGAATCGCGCGGCGGAAACGCTTTTTCGAACGTCGCGAGCGGGTGGTCGGGCGCTGGGCCGTAATCCGTCTCGTCAAGGGTCGCCCATTCTTCATAGGCGGCCTTCATCATCGGCAACGCATTGAAATATGCGCCCGTGAAACCGTGAATCCCGTGCTCCTCGATCCGATCGAACATGTCCGGGTTGCGCCCCGTCGCGCACTTTCCGCCGAGGCGCCAGCCCATCTGATGGACAGTGACTTCGTACTTCTCGCGGAGCTCCGGCGTCGCGGTCAGGTCGAGCGCAGCCGTCAATCCCCCAATTCCGCCGCCGAGGATCGCGATTTTCCGTTTTTCGCCTGTCGTTCCTCCGGTCCCACTCGTCGTCATTGAGGCCCTCTCCAATTCTCTATGTCGCCGCATGATCGCAATCATCGCCGCGGCCAGTGAATTTGCGCGACCCGCACATCAAGGCGGCGGCGCGCAGCCTAGGAACGATTCTTTCACGCCTGAGGAACGCAGCGCGTCACACATCATGGCTATGCGACGAGCGGCCAAGGGAAATCCGGCTTTGTTGGGCCGGGCGGGAGAACAGGACCAGGGCAATGAGGGCGCAGATCTTGGGGGAGAATAGCGTCGGGGCGAGAGCGCAGATTGCGCGGATCGCCGATTTGCAGGCCGCCGCAGGAGCAACCTGCGGCGGCCACGCCGTCCGTGTCGGCGGTCCCGCGCTTGCTTCAAGGCGGTTCGCGCACGGCGCGGCGGCCTTTCTCGTGGAGATGCGAAAAGCGCTGCCGGCGAGCGAAGTGGCCGCGCGCTTCTCATCTTGCTTCCCCGGGGTGAGTTTCAACGTCGCGCCGCTGTTTGACGAGGATGCGCCGCGGTTTTTCCTGCTGAGCTTTTGCGGCATTTCGTTCGCAGATTTGGGCGGCGGTCCATTTGAGATCGCATATCTTTTGGCGGGCCGCGAAGATGTGGCGTCTGCGGAGCCCGACCTCGAGATCAGCCATGACGCGCCGGCGGGTCGCTTGGGCCGCGAGGCGCCCGACGCGCGAACGTCGCAGCTGGCGCTTCTGAGGTCGATTCGAGCGGAGAAGGCATGGCGAACGGCGCGCGGCCAAGGCGTAACGATTGCGCTGATAGGGGCGCGGAATGAGGTGTGGACGGAGTATAGCGCGACTTCATGGCTCCGGCCGCCTGCCGCGCCCGACCGCCCGCAGGTCGGCGGCTGGAAGCACGCTCCCCTAGACCCGTCGACCTTTAGCGGCAATCCGCCGAAGCGGGGCGGAGACCGTCATGACAAATTGGCCGATCGCGACCTAGAGCGGCCATGCGACGCCGTCAGCGCAGTCGCTCCAAATGCGGAACTGATCACAGATCTCGCGAGTGGGGCCGACATTCAAGGCGTCGCTTCCTCAACCGCAAGGGCGATTGACGCTGCGCGCAGGCGCAAGGCGGATATTATTGCAGTTGACGTTGACGGTTTGCCCAGCCGGGCGCTCTTTGGCGCTATTGACGCGGCGCTCGCTGAAAACATCATTGTACTGACGAAAGCGCCAAAGGCCGTCGAGATTCCGGCGTTTCCCGCGTGCTATCGCGGCGCTGTCGCGGTCGGCGCAGTCGGCCGCCTCACCTCGGGCGTCGGCGCGGCAGACCTTGGCGACTCGTCCTTCTTCGGCGTCGGCGACGGGAGCGAAGCAATCGCGTTCTGCGCTCCTGCCGGCGCTTCAGGCGGCGATGGGGCAATGGAGACGGCGATCGCGGCGGGCATCGCCGCGTTATGGCTTTCGGCGATTGGCCGCGCGGCGGCGGTCGCCTCATTGGCAGCGGGGGAGACGCTGCAGCGCCGGTTCCGGAGCGTTATGTCTCATTGCGCTTGCGCGCAAGGGGAGTGGGACTATCGACGCTTCGGGGCCGGCGTTCTTGACGCCGCGAGGGCTGCGGAATTCGGCTCAGGTGAAGGGGCCGGCGGCGCGGCTTGGTCAGCCGAACCGGCAATCCAACGACAACTCTATCAGATTAGCCGCCAAGTGGCGCCGGCGCTCAATGAAATTGCAGACCGCCGCGGGGAATTGATGCACTTGAGGGCGGATGATCCGGACATCGAGCAATTCGGCCAGGAGATTGTCTGGCTTAAAAGACTAAGCGCTGTTTCCATGGCTTCAGGCTCGGCGGAAGGGCGCCGCGCAGATTTAGATGCGCTTATGTCCGAAGGGCTGAAGAAGAGACTGCGAACAAGGCCTGACCTGTGCGCGATTCTGTATGATCCGGGCGAGCGCTCGGCGCGCTGCGAAGGCTGGCGATCAGACGCTGCGCCGCATCAGTAAATCAGGCAGTCGCGTGTTTCGGCGGCCCATGTGGCCTCGTCCGGCGCGGCAAGTCTCTCGAGATCGCCGGGCGTCGCCTCATCGTCGTCAACCCATTCCCGCAGGGCCGGGCCGCCATTGATGACGTCAATGGCGAGCTTATCAAATTCGTATTCATACGGAAAATCGCGCCATAGCTCGTAGTCTGGATAAAGCGCGCGGACTGACTTGAAGGCGACCGATATAAGCCGCCAGGGGCGGAACGCGCCGTGATCATAGGAGGGCGCATCGGTATGGATCTGAAGGCCGTTGCACAGCCCGCCCGCATGCTTGTGGAAGGTCGGCTCGAACCAGCACTCCCTGACGCTGCAGCCCGCCAGCCAATCCGGGGCCCGGCGGCGCATCTCCGCAGCGACCGCCCGCGCGTCAATGTCCGGCGCGCCGAAGAGCTCTAGCGGCCGGGTTGAGCCGCGGCCCTCGGACAGGGTCGTTCCCTCAACCATCACAGTTCCGGCGTAAGCGCGCGCCATGCCCAGCGTCGGGGCGTTCGGGCTTGGATTGATCCAGGGGCGTTCCAGCATCGGCCAGCCGAACCCGGGCGTCTCGGCGGGCCGCCAGCCCTCCATCTCGATGACATGGTAGTCGACGTCGAGCCGGAACGTCTTGATGAACCAACGTCCCAGTTCGCCGAGGGTTAGTCCATGCCTCATTGGCATCGGCCCGGCGCCGACGAAGCTCTCCCAGCCCGGCCGCAGCGTCAGGCCTTCTATGGGCCGTCCCGCCGGATTCGGACGGTCAAGGACCCATACGGACTTTTTGCGCGCCGCCGCGCCCTCAAGAACGTAAAGCAGGGTCGTAGCGAAGGTGTAGATGCGGCAACCTAGGTCTTGGAGATCGACCAGCAGCACGTCGAAGCTGTTCAGCATATCGTCCGTAGGGCGCCGGACCTCTCCATAAAGACTGAACACCGGAACTCCGTGCGCAGGGTCCTGATAATTCTCGGACTCCACCATATTGTCCTGCTTGTCGCCGCGTAGCCCGTGCTGAGGCCCGAAAGCGGCGGAGACGGCCACATCATCCAGTGACGCGAGGGCGTCGAGCGAATGCGTAAGGTCCGCCGTCACCGACGCGGGATGGGCGAGGAGCGCCACGCGCTTGCCGGCGAGCGCGGCGCGAAGCGCCTTGTCCTCCACCAGACGGTCGATGCCGAACTTGATCATAAGCAGCCCCTACGGACGGTAAATGAAGCACGATGGTTGGTGAAAGTCCGGCTTTCCCGGCGGATGCGCCAACGCCCAATATGACAGCACGCCGCTTTCGTCTTCGATAACAGTCGAAAGGCCGACGTCAAATTCGGTCGCCCGGGATTCCTCAAGCACCTCGTGGAGGAATGGCGTTACCAAAGACGCCTCGATCTCCAGCCTGCGTTCGAACCGCGCAACCTCGATTTCAACGTCGGCTACGTTCGCTTCGTCGGACCTACCAGAGCGGTATGACGCAAACCTGTAAACGGACCACTCGGAAGACGGCGAGATATTTATCTCCCAATACAGGGTCCCGCCGCGGGGACGGATGAACGCCTCGCCACAGCTTGTCCGCCAGAGATCGGCGCCGCGGCGGCTCGTCGCGCGCGCCGGGATCGAAAGCCGCGCCATGTCGGCCTCGATGCGAAACTTTAGGTTGATCCCACGACGGTCAACAATCGAGCAACTGGCGGCGACCGACGATACCATTGCGGCGGGCGTCGTCGGGTGCGCGATAAGGCGGGCCTGCCCGCTTCTGGGTGCTTGGTTCGGCGGCATTGTCGGTTTCGGCGGTCTGCTGCTGGTCCGAGAAAATGGCGAGCCTTCAGCTTTTGGGGGACGACCGTGTCGCAATTCGCGGAAGCGGTCCACTTCAGGCGGTCCGATTGGCGCCATGCCCGTCCACGCCGCCATTGTCGCCTCGCGTGCGCGCCTTTGCGCGGACGGGGCGGCGAATGGTTGCGCCAGCCCAGCGCGCCGTTTCGTAAATGACCTGCGCCGCGCGTCGCACGCTTTGGTCCGGGTTATCGGTCGACTAGGCGTTAGGTTTATAAATAAGTAATCAGTATGAATAGTCGGATAAAAATACAATGGATAGCTATTTATCATGTATTGTTAATCAAATTCTATAATTTTAGAATTTTCCGACGCCATAGGCGTGCGTTCAACTTATGAACCTGGAAACCGCACATGGCGGAACGAAAAAGGCTTCAGTTGGGGGCTGATTGTCGCCGTAGACAGCGGCGCCCGCGCTTGCAGACAGCTTCGATGGCGATTGCGGCGTATGCGCTTTCGGCGTCCGAAGGGTGGAGCGAAGAATCCTTTGTCGACATGGATTTGGACGCGCTGATGCAGCTCGACATCACGTCGGTTGCGCGGCGGCCGATGAGCGCCGAAGACACCGCAGCGGCGTCTTTCGTCATCACCCAGGACGATATCCGGCGCACAGGGGCCGCAACCGTTCCCGAGCTCCTGCGACTCGTGCCGGGGTTCGAGGTCGCCGACATCGACAACAGTTATTCGGCGGTCGCAGCGCGGGGATTTAACTGGCGCTCGTCGAATAAGCTCCTTATCCTGATTGATGGACGCTCAATCTACCGCTCGGCGCTGCTTGGCGTCCTGTGGGACCAGCAAGTAGTTGCGGTGGAGGAAATTGAGCGCATTGAGGTGTTGCGCGGCCCCGGGGCTGCGTTATGGGGCGCAAATGCGGTCAATGGCGTTGTCAATATCGTCACCAAGCACGCCGTCGATACGCTCGGAGGGAAGGGCGTCGTCCGATATGGTTCTGACGGGTCTGGACGGTTTTACCTCCGACAAGGTCTCCGCCTCGGCGAAAATGGCGCAATGCGGCTGTATGCCGCCGGCCTTGGCGAGCCGTCACTCGAGGGCGAAGATGGGAGCTCGCTGACCGAAGACGCGCGCGGCGGGCAAATCGGCTTCCGGATCGATTGGGAGCCAAACGCCCGCGATGCGTTCACGCTGCAGGGCGACGCCATCGACTTTCAATCCGCTCAGTCGCTCAGTTTTTTTGCGCCCGGCGGGCCAGGGCCCAGCGTTCGCGAAGAGAGCGTTCTCGGCGACAGCGTCAACGTGCTTGGCCGATGGGTCAGAACGTTCGGCGACGAAAGCGGGTTGAACGTTCAGTTCTATTTCGACCAGTTTTCACGGCAGGAAGTCGATGAAACAGTCGTCGCCGACGCGACGACCTATAGTTTCGAAGCGACAAATTACTTCCCGTTAGCGTCAAACTATCGGGCGATGTGGGGCGTCGGCGTCAATCATTCGGATGTGAGCGCAACGAGTTCTGGCGACATTCTCGTAACGGGCACGGAAATTCAAGATACGAATTTCTTCGGCTTTCTACACAATGATATAGAACTGTTCGACAGGCGGCTAATGGTCTCGGCCGGCGTGCGACTTGAGTACAATGAACGGACTGATTGGCAGGCCCACCCCAATCTCCGCGCGCTCTGGCGCGCGCCTGACGACTGGCGGCTGTGGGCAGCCATATCGCGAGCGACGCGCACGCCGGCGCTAAACGAGGCGGCAGGCTCGCTCAATCTCGGCGGGTTCACCGCCACACTATCGGAGGAGCTTGATCCGATACCGGCGTTGTTGTCGCTACAGGGAAACCCGAATATCCGGCCCGAACCTCTTGTGGCGTTCGAACTCGGCGCACGCAAGAAGTGGCCTTCAGGAACCTCCCTCGATATCGCCCTGTATGCCCATCGGTATACGGATTTGATTGATCTGAATCTGGAGGAGCCGCAGCTCCTCATTGCTCCCGTCGGTCCCGGCGGCGCGCCGGTTCCCGTCGCCATTGACGTCTCTGCCACCTTTGCGAACAGGGTCGACGCGCGCCTTTACGGGATAGAGGCGGCGTTCGACGCGAGGCTGACGGATTTCTGGCGGATCAGGCTGGCGGGCGACGCGCGGCATTTTCCGTCTCTCGCCGGACAGGTCGCCCAAATCGACGATTCGCCGACCTATCTGGCGCGCCGCTCGCCTGTTTACCAAGCGCAGTTTCAGTCGCATTTCGACATAACGCAAGATCTCGACGCGTCCCTTTGGGTGCGTCGAACCGGAAGAATTCTTGATACTGATGTAGATGCGCAGACGGTAGTGGACCTTCGCGTCGGTTGGCGGCCAACCGAAACGGTTGAGGTAACGCTGCTTGGGGAAGGATTGAACAATCGGCGCCGTCCGGTAGCGAGCGACCTCGACTTCCTGCCTGCGACCCGGGGCTTTAGCGAACGGCGCATCTCGCTGCAGCTGGGCATTCGGTTCTAGGGGCGCCGGGAATGCCGTACTCCCATACACTATTAGGCGTTCTGGCGGTGGCGGTCTTAGCGGCGGGCGTTCCTCTCCGAGGCGCGGCGGCGCAAAGCGCTCACGCGACACGGGAGGATAAACTTCGGGTAGCGATGATATACAATATCGCCCGTTTCGTCCGATGGCCGAATGACGGCGATCCTTCGCAACCGATTGTGTTCTGCGTATCAGAACGCGCGCGAATCGCTCCCGCCTTTCGCGAAATTGAAGGCAAGAACATCCGCATGCGACGCGCGCGCGTCAGGCTCGTACCAGAAGAAGACGCCTCGCTGATTGGCTGTTCGGCAGCGCATTTCGCCCGCGACGGCCATTTGTCGCTGGAGGGCGCGCGCCTTGACAGCCACACCCTAACGATGGGCGAGGCGCCCGGATTCGCGAGAATGGGCGGCATTGTGGAGTTCGTCCGTGTCGGCAAGCAGCAACGTTTCTCCATAAATGTCGCCGCCGCGCGAGAAGCTGACCTGAAGGTCAGCGCGCGCCTCATCGATCTTGCGATCAGGATTGAGTGAGCCAGTGGAACAGCGCAGTTTCAGCGGGACCGCGACGGCGGACCATAGTTTGCGGAGAAAGTTCCGCAGCGCCATTCTGTCGGCGTGCATCCTTGCTGTGACCGCCGCTTTTGTCGTTTTGCTTAGCTACAACTTCATCACGTTGCAGAGCGCATTTCGACAGAATCACCTTGCGATCGCGGAAGCTGTCGCAAGCAGTCTAAGCGCCGCAGTGGTCTTCGAGGACGAACAGGCGCTGCATGAAAGTCTTGAGACCGTGCGGGTGGCGCCGAGCGTTCTTCGCGCCAGGGTCTTCGGGGCCGAACGCGGGTTGCTGATGGAGTATGTCACCGCGACGCCATATTCGCAGGGGAACTTCATTGGCCCGTTCACGCTGCGGCCGCTGGAAGTGTCGGCGCCCATCCTGCTCAATGATGACAAGGTGGGCGAGCTCATTCTTCACATCAGCGCGGAAAGGCTGGTGACCTCCGTTTATCGATATGTGGGCGTCGCGCTTTTCTCCTTGCTGTGCATGATCTGCGGCCTTGTATGGATTTCCGGCCGGCTGTCGCAAAGCATCGTCCGGCCGATCGAAGACCTGGAAGCGGCGATGACCAGCCTCGCCGAAGCTAAGGAGTATGAGACGCGCGTCGCGGTCGTGGGGGGCGATGAGATGGCCCGGCTCTCTGCGTCATTCAATGCGATGCTCGAGGCGATATCGGAACGTGACGGGCGCATGAATGACCTTGTGGCGGAACTCGTCGGCGCGCGTGACGCCGCCAAGGCGGCGAATGCGGCGAAGTCCGCCTTCCTGGCCAATATGAGCCACGAGATCCGTACGCCCCTGAATGGCGTGCTCGGCATGGCGCAGGTGTTGGCACGGGAAAGCCTGTCGCGCCGGCAGCGCGAGTATGTCGACACGATCAGGGATTCCGGCGAGACGCTGATGGCGGTGGTCAATGACGTTCTCGACCTTTCGAAAATAGAATCCGGGAAGATGGAGATCTCGCCGATTGCGGAAGACCTGGAGGCGTGTCTGTCGAAACTTGTCATGCTTTGGGCGCCGCGGGCCGATGAAAAAGAAGTGGAGCTCCTGCTCAGCGTGTCGCGGGATGTCCCGCAGCGTATGGCGTTTGATCCGGTGCGGGTGAGGCAATGCGTGTCGAACCTCGTCTCCAACGCCCTTAAGTTTACGGAAGAGGGCGGCGTCGAAGTCCGAGCCGATTGTCTTCAGTCGGACGATGAGCGGCACCTAATCGAGATCCAGGTGCGGGACAGCGGCATCGGCATGTCGCAGTCGACATTGGACAGGCTGTTTTCTCCGTTCGTCCAGGCGGACAGTTCGACGACGCGGCGTTTTGGCGGCACCGGCCTCGGCCTTGCGATCACGCGGGATCTTGCGCGCATGATGGGCGGCGATGTCACGGTCTCTAGCGTCGTCTCCCGCGGCTCCACGTTTACGTTCACCTTCAGGGCCGGCCGGATCGAGGCTGACGCCGGCGAGGGCGAAACGCCCCATGTTGCAGAGGCGCCGGATGCAGCGGTCGTTGGGCGCGACACCCTGGCGGGGAAGAGAATCCTGTTGGTGGACGACAATGATGTGAACCGCAGCGTCGTGCGGGCCTTTCTGTCGCCGCATCAGACCGACATCACCGAAGCCGCCAACGGGCTTGAGGCGCTGAAGCGCTTGAGCGAGGCGCAATTCGATCTTGTGCTGCTCGACATCCACATGCCTGTCATGGATGGCGTGGAGACAATCTCCCGGATTCGGGCGGCGGACGCCGCCTACCGCGATGTCGGCGTCGTTGCGCTCACCGCGGATGCGATGGACGGCGACCGCGAGCGGTGTCTCGCGATGGGGATGGACGGATATGTCGCCAAGCCGATCGACGGCAACCGGCTCCTGACGGTCGCCGCCCAGGTCCTAGCGGCGCGCTCCTGCGGCGCAAATCCTGAATAGCGACGTCAGCGCTTTTGCGGCTGCGGCTCGCGCGCCGTCCGGCGCCTGGGGGGAGAGCGCCTATGGCGTTGCGGAGCGCTGATTGTCCGTCTGAGGCGCTGCGGCGAACGCCGCGCGGTAGGCCGCTGGGCTGAGCCCCAATCGTTTCTTGAACGCGGTCGACAGGTGCGCCTGGCTGGAGAAGCCGGCCGCAGCCGCTATCTCGCCGACGGTTTTGTCGGATGAGGCGAGCAGTTCGCGCGCGCGGGCGATCCGACGACTGATGATAAACTCCTGCGGCGCCTCTCCGGTCGCGGCGTGGAATGCGCGCGTGAAATGCGACCGACTGAGGTTTGCGGCGTTTGCAAGGTCCTGCACGCGCAATTCATCGCTCAGGCCTTCTTCGATAAGCGAAAGGACCTTCCGGAGCGTGAAGGGCGCGAGCGTTTCTTTCGGCTCTGTCGTCTGATCGAGGCCTAATAGTTGGCAGGAGAACCGTGAAAGCAGCCCATCGCCGAGCGTCTCCAGATAGGCGAGGTCGCACACCGGATCGGCGATCATTGCCCGCCGAGCCTCCCGCGCAAGCGCCGCGACGCCTGGATCGATCAGGTCGACGATCGGCTTTGGGACCCAGTTTCGTCCGGCTCCGGACTGCTCGACCCTCTCTCTCGCGCGGGTCTCCGGCGCAACCACGAGCAGGAATTCCGCCGGCGCCAGGCTTCGGGCGCGGAACGTCTCGCGGGCGGGCATGAAGAGCCCCGATCCGGCGGCGAGCGTTCGGCGGCGCAAAGGGCCGTCGCCAAGCCCAAGCTCCAGCGGCATGGTCGTGAAAGGGAAGATCATCGCCACGTCGTCGAGCCGATAGGCCATCTCGAACTCGATCGGCAGGTGCAGGACGAAACGCAAGCCTGCCGGGCTTATTGCGCCGAGACTGTCGGGGATCGCAGCTTCCGGTTCGCCGTCGAAGGCGGCGCCAGGGCATTCGGAGAACGTTTTAACTTCTTGATCTTCCACGGGTTCTTTCGCTTTGGCGGCCATATGGCGGCGGTTATCGCACATAGATGTAATCCCCCGCGCAAAATTGAAAGCCCCACGCAGGCCGCGCGCCTATCTCCGCGTTCAACGACGAAGCGACGAAAGGAGAGCGCCATGATCTATGTTCGCAAATCCGAAGAACGCGGCCCGACCCGCATCGGTTGGCTCGACTCCAAGCACACGTTCTCATTCGGCCAGTACTATGACGATCGTCACATGGGCGTCGGGCCCTTGCGGGTGATCAACGAGGACAAAGTCGCGCCTGGCGCCGGCTTCGGCACGCACCCGCACGCCAATATGGAGATCATCTCCTACGTGCTCGACGGCGCGCTGGAGCATAAGGACTCCATGGGCACCGGCTCAATCATCCGGCCGGGCGACGTGCAGCGCATGAGCGCCGGCACGGGCGTCGCGCACTCTGAGTACAACCATTCGAAGACGGACGGCGTTCATTTCCTGCAGATCTGGGTCATTCCGGATACGCAGAATGTGACGCCGAGTTATGAGCAGAAGCACTTTTCGACCGACGAGAAGCGCGGGAAGCTTCGGCTCGTCGCGTCTCCTGACGGCCGCGATGGTTCGCTCAGCATCCATCAGGACGCCACGCTTTCCGTCGGCCTCTTTGATGGCGAAGAACGCGCGCAAGTGACGTTGGAGCCCGAACGCACCGCCTGGGTGCAGGTCGCCCGCGGCGAGGTTACGGTCGGCGGCGAAAAGCTTCGCCAGGGCGACGGCGCGCAGGTCGCGAATGTCGACAGTTTCGACATCGCCGACGGTGCGGACGCCGAAGTGCTCGTCTTCGACTTGCCGATGGCGGCTTAACGCAAAGTCAATTTGCGGCGCGTGGGGAGGGACTCCCCGCGCGCCGCTCTTGTTTTGAAGGAAGGATATGTCCTATGACCAATGTGCTCAAGATCGACGCCAGCGCGCGCCATGACGGATCGGTTTCCCGTCAGTTGTCGGATGACATCGTCGCGCGGTTAAAGGCTGCTGACTCGTCGGTAAGCGTCGTTGAGCGTGATCTCGCGGGCGGCGCGCCGTTTGTGGACGCGGAGTGGATCGGCGCAAACTTCACGTCGGAGGAGAGCCGGTCCGAAGACCAGAAGGCGAAGCTCGCTAAATCCGATGCGCTGATTGATGAACTCCTGGCGGCCGACGTCATCGTCCTCGGCGCGCCAATATACAATTTTGGGGTCCCGGCCGCGCTGAAGGCGTGGATCGACCAGGTCGCCCGCGCGCGCAAGACGTTCAAGTATACCGAGAAGGGTCCTGTCGGGCTCTTGGAGAAAAAGCGCGCGATTGTCGCCATCGCATCGGGCGGAACGGAAGCCGGCTCACCGATAGACTTCGCGACGCCTTACCTGCGCCACGTCCTCGGGTTCCTGGGGATCACAGACGTCAAGTTCGTCGCCGCCGATCGTTTGATGATCGACGCGGAGGCGAGCCTAGCAAGGGCGCGGGCGCAGATTGATGCGCTCGATCTATAGTCGCGCGCCTTAAAGCACTGACTGGCCCGTTGCGGCCCAGTCCTTCAGGAAGGCGTCAAGACCTTTATCCGTCAGCGGATGATTGGCGAGGCCCATTATCACCGCCGGCGGCGCGGTCGCGACATCGGCGCCGATAAGCGCCACGTCTTTGATGTGGTTCGCCGAGCGGATCGACGCGGCGAGGATCTCCGTGCGGAACTGGTAGTTGTCGTAGATCGTCCGGATTTCCTGAATGAGCTGCAGCCCGTCCAGGTGAATGTCGTCGAGCCGGCCGATAAAGGGCGAGATGAACGTTGCGCCCGCCTTCGCGGCGAGGAGCGCCTGATTGGCGCTGAAGCAGAGGGTGACGTTCACCGGAATGCCGTCTTGCGACAGCCGCCGGCAGGCTTTCAGGCCGTCGATTGTCAGCGGGACTTTCACCGTCACATTGTCGGCGATCTCGGCGAGCGAGCGACCCTCCGCCTCCATCCCGTCGGCGTCTAGCGCCGTCACCTCCGCAGAGACCGGTCCTGGCAGGGCGGCGCAGATGTCGGAGATGACGTCGCGGAAGGGACGGCCGGATTTCTTGATGAGCGACGGATTGGTGGTGACGCCGTCGATGAGGCCCGCGTCGTTGAGGGCGTTGATCTCGTCGATCTCGGCGGTGTCCGCGAAGAATTTCATCAGGCCGATCCTTGTTCCGGTGCGAGGGCTCGCGCCCCGAGCATCGGCCTGTTCGTGCCATCGCGTGAGGTATGAAGCAAGGCGCCGCGCGGAACTACGAACTGGCTGCCGGATTTCGGAGCATCCGGAGAAAGGTGGGAGTTGGGTGAAAGCGGAAATTCTCAATGCCGATTAATCCGGCGAAAGCCGGAGTCCAGCAACAAGAAGAAGACAGGCTTCGCCTGACATTTTTTGAGACTGGATCCCGGTCTTCACCGGGATGGTCGGAAAGCTATCGTTCCGCTTTCGGCTTCGCGGATTCTTCCTTACTGGGGTCAACCATGCCGCCCCAATCAACCGTCCTTCTGCTCATCGCCTCCCCAGAGCCGGCGCCACCAGGGGTCTTTCTTCTCGGGCTCCGGCGGCGCTTCGACCCCCATTTGGTCGCGGATGTCGTCGATCGACCAGCCGGTCAGCCGCGCGAGGGTCTGCGCCTCGGCGTCGAAGCGCTTCGGCAGCCCGGCGCGGTACGCCTCGCCGGCTTCGCACTGCGCCTGGCCCTGATAGGGGTGGCGGATGACGTAACGGCCCTGGAAGTTTGATCGATCCCCGGTCTGTTTGAACATCAGGTCTTCTGGGAAATGCTCCGCGTCATAGGAGACGTGCAGTCGCGTGACGAAGACGTCAGGCGCAGGGTTCGGACGAATGCGCGCCTCGTTCTCGCCGCCGGCCCAGAAGACGCCAAGCTCCCGCAATTCGCTTGAGGACAAGGGATCGGCTGCGCACGGATCGCACCACGCCATGTCCCAGGCGTATTCAAGGAACACCGCGCGCTCGCTTTCTTTTTCGGTCTGGGCGGCGAACATCGCCTGATAAAAGGCGCCAAAGTCGTCCTTCACGTAACGTGGGATCTCCTGGCCGGTCGGCAGTTTCACCGTGCGGTAGTTGGTTGTCTCGACGCGGCCTTTGCGCGTCAGCGTGAAGACGAACAGCTCCTGCTTGCCGTCGGCGTTCGCCATTCCGAGGCGAATGGGCAGCATGAATTTCGGCGTCTCGAAGGCCATCTGGAGCGGTCGGAGATAGGTGCGGCCGGTCTTCGCCTGTTCGTCGAGATTGACCTTGGCGACAAAAAACTTCGTACCCTGCTTGATGTAGCTTTCGAGCGTACGTTCAGCGCCGTCTGGAACTTGATATCCGTTTTCCCTCAGGAAGACGCTAAGGCCGTCCGATTGTTCGGCGGAGAGGATCTGAATGTCATATTCGCCGACGGTGTATTCCGCTTCGATCGTGACGCCGAGGCTCTTGGCGCCGGACCGGGGCGCAGGCATGGCTTCGTCGACGGCGGTCGCCTGCGCCATACGCTCGTACATGATCTGCGGCGCGCACGGGTCTTCATCGAAATACTCGACAAGCCGTGGCGCGGTATAGGCGTCGAGGTGATCGATGATCGCGTTCTCGGTGACGTGGATCTGCTCGCGCTCCAGGACCGTCGGTACGGGAACGACGATGGCGAACTCCTCCAGCGGCCCTTCGTAATCGTTCGCCATGGTGATGACGGTGCGATCGCCGTCGCGCATCAGGACGACCTTGGACGCCTTGTTGAAGAGCTTTGTGTCGGCCTTGGCGACGTAGAAGCCGCAAAAGGCGGCCGCCCCGCCGGCGGCGAAGAGAATGGCTGCGCCCGCCGCGGCGGCGAAGGCGCGTTTGCGGTTGGATTTCATCGGAGCGTTTCCTGTTTCTTTTTGATTTGAGCGTCGCGGGGCCAGACATAGGCCGGCGCGCGGTCAAAGACTTCCATCAGAGGACGGACGGCGCAGGCGAGCGCGAGGGCGTAGAAGACAGCATCCGGCTCAAAGAGGTGGTAGGTGAAGACGTAGGCGATAGCGGCGACGCCGGCCGCGAACGCTGCGCGGGCGTATTTGCCATCCGGCGTCGTCATCGGGTCAGTGATCATAAAGAAGGCGAAGATGATCAGGGCGCCGCTTTGCAGACGGTGACGGGGAATGTCCAACGGGTCGCCAAGATAAAGCGCTCGCGCGATAGAGAGCCCGGCGAAGGTCAGGAGAAAGACGATCGCCGCGTCGGCGCGCGCCGCGCGCGTCGTCACCAAAAACCCCGCGCCTGCGAGGAGCGCGGCGAACCAGAACGCGGTTCCCCATTGACCGGGCGTCGTCCACGCCGCGCCGGGCAAGAGGCTCGCGCTCAAGAGCAGCATGATGACGACGCCGGCGTTCGCCGGGTTGAAGAGGTGTTTGCCGCCCACGCGCAGGGCGAACTTCGAGCCTGTGGCGACCGCGCCCGCGAGCGCCATAAACAGGGCCGCATCCGTGCGCAGGAGCAGGCAGAGCGAAAGCGTCGTGATAAGCGGGCTCAAGAGCCGCGGGCGGCTGGCGATCATGAAGCAGCCGACAAGCTGCGCCGCGAATGCGCCGGCCGCCGCCGCCGCAATGTGCGCAAGGCTTGTGTCGATGACGTTTGAGGCGAGGCCGAAGGCGAGAAGCGATGACAGGATCAAAATCTGGAGGTGGCGCGGATCGACGCCCGCCCAGACGCAGCGGGCGCGTTCGCCAAGCCGCGTCGGCGCGCCAGGCGCGCGCAATGCGCCGGTGAGCGGCGTCTCCAGAATGGCCATCGGCAAGGGCACGGGCGGGCGGCTCCGGGCGGGCCGCGCAAAAAAAAGCGCGCGACGATCGAAAGATCGTCGCACGCTGCGCCCGAATGAGGGCGTCATCATGGCGCTTGCGGGCCGCCCGTGGGGCGAAGCGGCCTGAAGCGGTTAACGGACCCTTACTCCGCCGCCGTCTTGTTGGGCGTCCAGTCGAACTTGGCGAAGGCCGCGTCGACCGGCGTGCCGACAATGTGGTTCGCGTAGTTTGACATCACCTTGTGGGCGACGCCGACGATCACAT
This sequence comes from Parvularculaceae bacterium, assembly GCA_028284065.1. Classification (GTDB taxonomy): domain Bacteria; phylum Pseudomonadota; class Alphaproteobacteria; order Caulobacterales; family Parvularculaceae; genus MED-G105. The sequence continues at coordinate 299,836 of JANQSJ010000011.1, read as the reverse complement.
CGAGGATGTTCTGCTTGGTGAAGCCGGCGTCGAGGAACGCTTGCACGTCGGCGTCGGAGACCTCGCCGCGCTGACGAACGACTTTCAACGTGAACGTCCGCAGGGCTTCGAGTTTCGGATCGCTCAGCGGCGCTGCGCAGCGCAGCGCCTCGATCGTCGCGTCGTCGACGCGCTGGCCCTTGGCGATCGCGGTATGGGCGGGCACGCAGTAATGGCAGTTGTGTTCGACATTGATGGCGAGCCAGACGACGTTTTGTTCGACTTTTGACAGGCTCGTCGCTGCGAAAATGCCGGAGAGCGCCTGATAGGCTTCAAGCGCCTGGGGCGATTCCGCGAAGACGCCGTGCAGGTTGGGGACCATGCCGAAGGCCTTTTGGGATTTTTCCAGCAGCGGCTTCGATGCGTCCGGGGCGGTTTCGACGGTGTGGATAGTGAAGTCGGTCATGGGTGAGGTCTCCCTGTTTCGCCGTATGCGGCGTGTTTTCGTCATCGGCGCGAACCTCGTGCCTGGCCGCGCTCGGTTCAAGCAGCCCCGCGATCACGGCTTGATGAGCCGTGTGACGAATGCGTGACCGCCATTAGGGCGACCTCGCGTCGTCTTCGTTCAGCTATGGAAGAAATCGTAGATGCGCTGCGCGAGCGCGTCGGACACGCCGTCGACGGCGGCGAGGTCCTGGGGTTTGGCGCGCGCAACGGCTTTCGCCGAGCCGAAATGATTTAGGAGCGCGCGCTTGCGCGCCGCGCCGACGCCGGGCACTTCGTCTAGCGGATTGGCGGATATCGCCTTTTTGCGCTTCGCCCGGTGCGCGCCAATGGCGAAGCGATGAGCCTCGTCGCGCAGGCGCTGGATGTAGAAGAGGGCGGGATCGTTCGGGGGAAGGGTGAACGGCTCCTTGCCGGCCAGAACAATCTGCTCGCCGGCGGCGCCCGCCGTCCGGTCGACGGACTTGCCGCCTTTCGCGTTTTCCCGCCGGCCTTTCGCGACCGCGACGATTTTCGGCCCGTCCTCTTCCGGATCGATCCCGAGGTCCGCCGCAATGTCGAGGACGGCTGAAAGCTGGCCTTTGCCGCCGTCAAGGATGATGAGGTCGGGGCGCGCGGCGGCTTCCTCCTCCTTCATGGCGCGCGACAGGCGCCGCATCAGCACCTCGCGCATCATGCCGAAATCGTCTCCCGGCGCGAGGTCGTCGGACTTAATGTTAAACTTTCTGTACTGATTTTTGAGGAATCCGTCCGGTCCCGCCACAATCATTGCGCCGAGGGCGTTCGTTCCGGAAATATGGGAGTTATCGAAGACTTCAATGCGCTCCGGCGGCGTCTCCATTTCCAGTACTTCGGCGAGACGCTTAAGGTTGCGCTGTTGGGTGGCGGTCTCCGACTGCCGTCGGCCGAGCGCTTCGCGCGCGTTGAGCAGCGCCGCATCGACAAGGTCTTTTTTCACGCCGCGGGACGGCGCGCGGATTTCGACATTGCGTCCTGCGCGCAGCTTCAGCGCTTCGGCGAGGAGGTCGGTCTGCGCTGGTTCGACGCTCGTCAGGATGAGGCGCGGCGCCTCCCGGGCGTCATAGAACTGCGCCATGAACGCGCCTAGAATATCCGGCGCAGCATCGTCGCGGTCGTGCTTGGGGAAATAGGCGTGATTGCCCCAGTTCTGGCCCGCCCGGAAGAAAAATACCTGGATGCAGGCCTGGCCGCCGTCCTTGTGGATGGCGAATATGTCCGCCTCCGGAACGCCGTCGGCGTTGATGTCCTGGCTGCCCTGAATATAGGTCAGCGCCCGGATGCGGTCGCGCAGAGCGGCGGCGCGCTCGAAATCCAGCGCTTCGGCGGCCGCCTCCATTTCCCTGGAGAGCGCTTTCTGCACGGAGCGGTCGCCCGCGAGAAAGGACCGCGCCTCGTCGACAAGCCCGCCATAGTCGTCGATCTCGATAAGGCCGACGCAAGGCGCCGCGCAGCGCTTGATCTGGTGAAGAAGGCAAGGCCGCGTGCGCGCGTCATAAACGCTGTCGGAGCAGCTGCGCAGCAGAAACGCCTTCTGGAGCGTGTTCAGGGTGCGGTTGACCGCGCCCGCCGATGCGAAAGGTCCATAATAGTCGCCTTTGCGCTTCTTGGCGCCGCGGTGCTTAAGGATTTGCGGCGCTTCATGGTCGTCGGCGATGAGGATGTTCGGGAACGACTTGTCGTCCCTTAGGATGACGTTGTAGCGCGGCTTCAGCTGCTTGATGAGGTTCGCTTCAAGCAGCAGCGCTTCGGTTTCCGTGGCGGTGACTACGAACTCCATGGCGCGCGTTTCCGCGATCATGCGCATGATGCGGTTCGAATGGCCGCCAGACTTCGCGTAGCTCGAAACGCGGTTCTTCAGGTTTTTCGCCTTGCCCACATAGAGTGGTTCGGCGTCGGCGCCGATCATTCGGTAAACGCCCGGTTTGCCCGGCAGCCGCCTGACGTAATCGGCGATCAGCGCCGCGCCGGCGGGTGGCCGCGCATCGTCTTGGTCGGCTCGTTCCTCATTAGGCGTCGACGACGTCATAGGCGCTGGCGGTAACGCATATTGTCTTAATCGTTAAGGCGCGAATTTCCCGGCTCAAACGCGCGCATCTGGCGTCCCGGCGCGCCTGCCCCTAAAACGCGCCCATGACGAATTCGCAAAGCCTTGCGGACGCAGATTTTGATATGGCCGCCGCCGCCCCTGAAGGCCAGCGCGCGGCCGCGCCGCCGCCGGTCTTCGCCGCGGCGCTGTTCTTCGGCGTCGTTGCGCTCGGCGGCGTTTTTGCGGCCTACGCCGCCGTGAAGGACTTCGCCTTTGCGCGCGCAAGCGGCCGTTGGCCGGTGACCCAAGGGGTTCTTTTGAGCCCCGGACCCTCAAGCGACGACCGGCGTTACGCCTATCACCTCGATGGCGTCAGTTATGAGGGCCGCCGGCTTGCTTTCCGCACGCGCGGCTATATCGGCTCCCCGCCGCCGGATAAACCTGGGTCGATCGTCAACGTGCACGTCAGCCCTGACGATCCGGCGACTGCTGTGCTCGTCCCCGGCGGGTCGGGCCGCCGCTTCGCGATTTGGCTGGCGCTTAGCGGCGCGACCGTGTTCGTCGGCGTCGCCGGGCTGACGCGGGCTATGATGGCGGTCGATTTTCCCGACTATGACCCCGGCGCGTCGCCCGTGGTCGACGACGATGCGCGCGCCGATCCGGCGGAGGATGTCGACCAGGACGGCCGCGATCAGGGCTCGTAGGCCGCAAGCTCGCCGAGCGTAGGGCGTTCTATTTCGATCCGCGCCAGCGCCGCGAGGCTAGGTTTCAGCGCGGCGAATACCCAGGCGGCGAGCCGCTCTAGGGTTGGCGTCTCCAGGTCTCCGATTTCGTTCAACAGACGGTGGTCAAGGCGCGCCTTCACCTCATCGCAAGCCGCCCGCGCGGCGGCGAAATCCGCAACCCAGCCATCCGGGCCGAGCGCGTCGGCCCTAAGCACGACCGTCGCCACAAATGAGTGGCCGTGGACGCGGGAGTAGGGGTGATCGGCCGCCGCGGCCGCCGGGCTGGTCCCGGCCAGTTCATGGGCCGCTTCAAAGGAGAACCGAAGGCGCTGCTCATACATGGATTAGGTCCCGCCGGAGCGTCATCGCCTGGGCTTTTCGCGCCTGATCTCGACGCCGGCGCCCTCCGCGGCGGAGACGGCCTCGGGCTTTTCTATGCGGACCCTTACCGCGAGCGCCTTAGGGTGAGAGAGCGCAACGTCGGCGATGCGCTCGGCAAGCGTTTCGACAAGCTTGATGTGGCCTTCATCAAGGATTGCGGCGACCCCTTTGGAAATGCGGTCGTAACAAACGACTTCGCCGAGATCATCATCCACCGGCGCGCCAGGCGAGACGACCTCGAGATCGATATCGATCAAAATCGGTTGCCGCGTTTCCAGTTCGTGGGGGTAGGCGCCAATCGAGGCATCGAGCGCCAGCCGGCGCAGAAAAACCGAGCGGCGCGTCTCAACCACCGTTTCACTTGCTTCCTGCCTCGACGCGTCCGGTTGCGCCGCGCAAATACGCTCAGCCTTGGTCAACATCGGCGGCGATCCCTTCAGGCGCGCCCCGCCGCTCGGGGCGCGGACGCAGTCGCGAACGAGCGCCGTTCGTTACGCCTTTCGCGGCGCAAAACCAAGCCGCCCGACGACTGGCGCTTACTCGGTGACAAGAACGTCCGGCGTGCGCCAGGCGAGATGCTGGCCGCCGTCGACGGCGATCATCTGGCCGGTGACGGCGCGCGCGCCTACAAGGAACATGAGCGCGCCGACGATATCGTCCGGCTCCGCCCCCCGTCCTAGGGCGGTGGCTGCGTTCTGCGCCCGCCAGTCGGCCTCGGATTGGCGCTTGTTGCGGAGGGTCGGGCCCGGCCCGATAGCGTTGACCCTCACGCCTTGGGGCCCCAGCGCCTGCGCCAGCGTCTTCGTCAAAGCGAACAGCGCGGCTTTCGACGTTGTGTAAGACAGAAACTGCGGCGTCAGCTTAAGGACCCGCTGGTCGATGAGGTTGACGACGAGATTGTCGACGCCGGCCGGGGCCTGCGCCGCGAAATCCTGCGTCAGCTTCAAGGGCGCGCGTAGATTTGTCTCCATATGCGCGTCCCAGCTTTCGCGGGTCATGGAGCGTATGTCGTCCTCCTCGAACACGGACGCCGAATTCACGAGGAGGCTCAAGGGGCCAATCGCCTCCGCCGCGCGGGCGATTAGGGTCGACACGTCGGCTTCCTTCGAAAGATCCGCGCCGACGGGCCGCGCCTTTACGCCCGACTTCGCGATGTCCTCGGCGACTTCCGCGGCTTCGTCGCGGGAGGATCGGTAATGCACTGCTACGTCAAAGCCAGCAGCGCCGAGCGCCCGCGCCATCGCTTCTCCGAGCCGCCGCCCGGCCCCCGTTACGAGGGCTGCTCGGCCGATCTTTGGATGGAGTTCATTGGCGGACATGCGTTCAGGATTACTACAGGGCGCGCACGGCTAGAAACGCCACGAACGCCGCATAGGCGAGCGCCATGCCGAGCCCGCTCAACCTGTTGATATCTCGCTTTGCGAACACGAAGAGGGCGAGGACGATCGACGCGGCGATCATCACAGGTATGTCGAACGACAATGCCGACGGATCGAACTTGGCGCCGCCCGCGAGGCCGGCGGCGCCGCCGACCGCCAACAGGTTGAAGATGTTCGAGCCGACGATATTGCCTATCGCGACATCCGATTTCTTGTGCAGGGCGGCCGCCGCGACGGTCGCGAGTTCCGGCAGGGACGTGCCGAAGGCGACGATAGTTAGGCCGATGACGGCGTCGCGCACGCCAAGCGCCTCGGCGATCGTCGATCCGCTGTCGACGAGGAGGTGCGCGCCGAAGGGCAAACCCAAGAGGCCGAATACGATGAAAAGGACCGTGCGCGCCGATATGCCAGCTTCAGAGAATTCGGCGACGTCGTCCAGAAGCGCATCGTCCGCGCCAGCGCGGGTCGCTCGCCATCCGGAATAGGCCACGAACGCGATGATGCCTGCGAAGAGAACCGCGCCGGTCATCGGCGTGATCTCCTTGAACGCGTAGGCGACGCCCGCGAAGGCCGCCGTCGCCGCCAGCATGATCGCTGCGTTGCGCGGCAGCCCCGCCACATGCGTTGACATTGGATATATCAGCGCCGGCAGGCCCAGCACCATCAGCACATTGGCGATATTCGAACCAACAATGTTGCCGATTGCGATCCCGTCGCTGCCGGCCATCACCGCCTGAACCGCGACGACAAGCTCCGGCGCCGACGTGCCGAACGCGACTATCGTCAGACCCACCAGAAGCGCAGGCACATTCAGCGCGGTCGCCAGCGCCACCGAACCGCGAACGAGGATATCGCCGGAGGCAAGCAGCACGGCGAGGCCAATGATTAGAAAGACGGCTTCCTGAATCATGGGGACCCTACATGCCGACAAGCGCTAAGGCGGCGCTTGGAATTGGCGCGCCGGGAGCGCGAGGCATATCATGCGTCACGCCGGCTGCTAGCAAAAAAACCTGTGGGGAGTGATTGCCGCGATCCTCGGCCCGAAGAAAACAGCCCGATACGCAACGTCTCGAGGAGGCAAGAGCTGTCGGCTCGCGGCGAAGCGCCTGCAATGCCCCGCCAGTCGGCGGGCCGATCGATTGCCGGGCCGGCGCGGCGTCCCCAACGAGGATTAGTCGACGCGGCCCTTCTCGATCAGATTGAGCACTGCGAACGCGAAGACGAACAAGAATATCAAAGCAAGTGCCGTCATCGCGGCGCCTCCATGGGTAATGGCGATCGAGAGGCGGGCCCGCCCTACTCAATCGCCCGAAATTGATTGATCAACCTTAATGTTCTTTACGCGCGCCCTCGCGGCGGCGATCACATGGCCGGGACGCAAGGCGGATCGGACCGATCGCAGCGTCCGACGTCAACTTAGCGGTTACGATGTTGCCCTATTTTCCAAAGAATCGAGAACTGAGGCCATCCGATGCCTGACGTCACCAAGCTGTTCCCGGCAGGGGCCGCGCAGCCCGCCAAGGACCGGCGCCGAATTCAACGATTCGTCAACGCTTGGGCGGCCGCGTCCAAGGGCGCTTACCCGACTTGGCGGGAATTGCGGGAGATCGACCTCGGCTCCGACTGGAACTGGGTCTATGTGGTCGATCTCGCCCAAAGCCAAGGATATCCGCATTTCGACTTTCTTGGCCCCCGGCTTTCGGAACTGGCCGAAGTCTATCTCGCGGGGGGCGGCGACTGGGCGGTGTCGGTGCTCGACCGAGCTGCTGAAGACATCAATGCGGCAGTCGCCGAGCAGGGTCCGCATATGCGCGAGGACACGCTCGTTCTGGAGGATGGCGCGGCCGTTCTTGTGCGCTGCGTCACGGCCCCGCTGTCGGAAGACGGCGAAACGATCACGCAGGTCGCCGGCATCGTCTCCGGCCGCCTGGAAGAAATCTCCGATGTTGGCTTCAGCGACGGCGACGACGGTTTCGACATTGACGGCGCTGGCCGCGCCTGAAGTCGAACGTCTGGAGTCGTTTGCGTCCGAGGCGCATCAAGCAATTCGATCTAGCTCACAACGCGCCGCGTTCCGCGCTTGCCCTTTCGCCCCCGCGGACTAGTTTCCGCGCCAAATCGACAAAAGGCGAGGAGGCGCGCCATGGCGCAATCGGGCGAGTACGGCCATTTCATCAATGGCGAACGGGTGGCGGGCGCCGGCAAGCGCACAGGCCCCGTATTCAATCCGACCACGGGCGAAACGCAGGGCCATGTCGCCTTGGCGACGCGCGAGGAAATGGCAGGCGCCATCTCGGCGGCGGACCGCGCTTTTCCCGAATGGGCGTCGATCAATCCGCAGCGGCGCGCGCGGGTTCTTTTTAAGTTCAAGGAGCTTGTCGAAAAAGACATCGACAACCTGGCGCGAATGATTTCCTCCGAGCACGGTAAAACGCTGCCGGACGCGCGCGGAGACGTTCAGCGCGGCCTTGAGGTCGTCGAGTTCGCCTGCGGCATCCCGCACCTTCAAAAAGGCGAGTACACTGAAAGCGCCGGGACTGGCATCGATGTCTACTCCATGCGCCAGCCGCTTGGCGTCGTCGCCGGGATCACGCCGTTCAACTTCCCGGCGATGATTCCCATGTGGATGTTCTCCGTCGCCATCGCCTGCGGCAATACGTTCGTAAACAAACCATCTGAGAAAGATCCGTCCTGTCCATTGCGGCTCGGCGAGCTGATGATGGAGGCGGGCGCCCCGGCGGGCGTCCTCAATGTCGTCAATGGCGACAAAGAGGCCGTCGACGTCCTCATCGAGGACCCGCGGGTCAAGGCGATCTCCTTTGTCGGGTCTTCCGACATTGCGCACTACATTTATGCGGAAGGCGCGAGACATCACACCCGCGTGCAGGCCTTCGGCGGCGCCAAAAACCACATGGTGATCCTCCCCGACGCCGACATGGAGAGCGTCGTCAACCAGCTTATCGGCTCTGCCTACGGCTCCGCCGGCGAGCGCTGCATGGCGACGCCCGTCGCCGTGCCGGTGGGCGATGCGACCGCCGAAACGCTTATCGAAATGCTCCGCCCACGGGTGGAGAGCCTTCGCATTGGCCCGTCAACGGCAGACGACGCTGATCTCGGGCCGCTCGTCACTGCCGCCCACCGCGACCGCGTGCGCAATTGGATCGATACGGCGGTGGAGGAAGGCCAGGAGATCATCGTCGACGGCCGCGACTTCTCGCTTCAGGGATACGAAAACGGCTTCTTCATGGGCGGCACGCTCCTCGACAAGGCGCAGCCGGAGCATAAGTCGTATCAGGAAGAGATTTTCGGGCCGGTGCTTCAAATCGCCCGCGCGAAGGATTTCGAGGAGGCCGTTGCGCTGCCGTCAAAGCATCAATACGGCAACGGCGTCGCCATCTTCACCCGCAACGGCGCCGCTGCGCGCGAGTTCGCCGCCCGCGTCAATGTGGGCATGGTGGGCGTCAATGTGCCGATCCCGGTTCCGATCGCATACCATACGTTCGGCGGCTGGAAGCGCTCCGGCTTCGGCGACGTCAATCAGCACGGACCGGAGGGCGTTAGGTTCTTCACAAAGATCAAGACGATCACCCAGCGCTGGCCGGAGGACGTTCAGGGATCGGAGTTTGTCATCCCGACGATGAAGTAAGGGGCGTCGCATGAAGCCGCCAATCCCGATTTTACGCATTTTCGACGAGGCGAAGGCGCGAGAATTCTACCTCGACTATCTCGACTTTGATGTGGTCTTCGAACATCGTTTCGACGCGGCGGCGCCGCTCTATATGGAGGTCCGACGCGGCGAGTGCGTGCTGCATCTTTCCGAGCATTCAGGCGACGCGACGCCGGGCGCGGCGATTCGCATTGAGGTGGAGGACGTGCGCGCCTATCACGCTGAGCTTATGGCGAAGTCTTACAAGTACGCGCGCCCCGGCGTGGAGCGCATGCCTTGGGGTCTCGACGAAATGACCGTGAGAGACAACTTCAGTAATCGAATTGTATTTTATCAAACCGAAGGAGCGTCTTGATGGCCTTCCTCCTCCAGCTTCTCGTGATAGGCGTTCTCGGGCTTCTCGCCATGAACATCTGGAGCGCGTGGCGCGGCAATATTGGCGGCCGCCGGGTCGAGCGTCCGCCGTCCGGCCCTGTCATCGACGGCGTCGCGGAGGAGGTGGCTGATGACAAGCCGGGCGCCGCCGCCGCGAGCGCGCTGAAAGAGTTCGAAAACGCCACCGCTGCGCTAAAATCCGCCTACCCATCGACGTTCGCGATGCTTGGCGGCTATCTGAACGCCCATGCGATCGAACAGGCCGGCGGCCTAGAGCCTGCGGTGAAGACGATGATCGAGGAATGGGCCGGTCGACGCGAGGAGATCTCCGCCGAACTAACCAAGCTGCTTGCGGAAACCAGAGACGAAGAGCCGGCCCGCGCCTTCGTCGTCGCCGCCTGCGACGCCGACTTCGAAATGGAAGGCTATCGCAAGTGGCTGATATGGCTGCTTGGCCGTTTCAATGCGCTTTAAAGCGGGGGTGGAATGACAAACTGGAAGGCGCCGGGGCGGTCGACCGTCTGCCCCATGATCTATTGCCGCGACGCGGAGAAGACCATCGATTTCGCGAGGGAGGTATTCGGCGCGGAAGAGGAGGGCGCGCGCCTTTACCGCGAGACCGGCGCATTATGGAACGCCGAGATTCGCATTGGCGACGTCACGATCCTCATCGCCGAGGACGCAGACGGAATGGGCTTCACGCCCTTTTTGTATGTCTACGTCCCGGACGCCGATGCGACCTACGAAAAGGCGCTAAAGGAAGGGGCCACGCCGTTCATGCCGCCGGGCGATCGTTTCTACGGCGCGCGGGACGGCGGCGTTCGTGACCCGCAGGGGAATGTCTGGTGGATCGGCACGCATACGGTCGATCTGACGCCTGGCGAGATTGAGGCTGGCGCTCGGGCGTTTGAGAAGGCGCAAAAAGACGGCGCTGACTGAAATCGGGCGGATGAGGCCAGACAGGAGGGGCGCGAATGGACCCGGCGGACGCGTTCTCCGCGCTTCATGATCTGATGGCCTCCAATATGTGGGCTGTTTACGCCTGCGTTTTTGTTGCGCCGTTCGTGCAGGAAGACGCGGGCGTCATCGGCGCGGCGTCACTGTCGCTCGGGGGCATGGGCGCGCCGGCGATCCTTCTGCTTCTGACCGTGTCCGGCCTTATCGCCAGCGACCTGTGGAAATTCTGGGTTGGCCGCTTCGCGCAGAACCGTGAATGGGCGCGGCGGTTCGCCGCAAAGCCCGCCGTTGAACGCGCGAAGGAGCTTGTCGACAAGCGGCTAGGCGCGGCGATCGCGACGGCGCGGTTTTTGCCGGGAGCGCGGATCGCGCTTTATGTTGCGGCGGGGTACTTCGGCGCCTCCTGGCCGCGGTTCGCCTTCTGGGTTGCGGCGAGCGCGGCGCTTTACGTCGGGATCGTATTCGGCTTGTTTCACGCCCTTGGCGCGGCGCTTGGGGAAAGCGCCAGAACCTGGCTGCCGGTCGGCGCATTTGCGGCGCTGGCGATTGCGCTTGCGGCGCGCGCGATACTGGGAAGGCGGAACGCCTAGTGTTCGGATTGGACGGCGAAGCGGTGATGATGATGAGCGGGTTGGCGCTTTATGCGGGCCTGTTCGCACTGCCTTTCGTGCAGGAGGATGTCGCGGTCGTCGCCGCCGCCACCGCGTCGCTCACCGGCGCCGGCCCCACCGCTGTTCTGTTTCTGGTCATCCTTGCGGGCCTGACGGCCAGCGACGTCTGGAAGTACTGGCTCGGCTATTTTGGACGCAGCCACGAATGGGCGCACAAATTCGCCGAAAAAAAGGGCGTCTCCGTCGCCGGCGATCTCGTGCGCAATGAGCTCGGCAAGACGCTCTACATGGCGCGCTTCGTGCCCGGAACGCGCATCCCGACCTATGTCGCCTGCGGTTTTTTCAAAATTCCTTATCCGAAGTTCTGCGCCCTGGTCGTCCTTACCGCCTTTACCTATGTCTCGGTGAGTTTCGCGCTCTTTCACACGGTGGGCCTCGTCGCCGGCGAGCAGGCGAAGTACTGGCTGCCGGTCATCGCGGCGAGCTTGCTCGGCGGCTATATTTTGTTTCGCTGGTGGAACCACCGCAAGGACCAGCACGGGCCGATGACGCCGATGACGGAGGAGCGTGACCATCCGCTGCCGGACATGCCGGGGTTTGAAGGCAATCCGCTGGAAGGCCATGAAGACGACGACACGCTGGATGAGCCCGTTGCGCCGAGCAAGGCGCCCGCTGGCGGGCCCATCGCGAACGTCGCGGAGCGGAACGATCAGCGCGCGCCATAGATAATCGAGCGCGATTGGAGGAAACGATGGATTTCGCCCTGAGCGACGAACAGCTCGCGATCCAGGAGATGGCGCAGCGTTTCGCCGACGAAGAGCTGAAGCCGAACGCGGAGCGCTGGGATGAGGAAAAGCACTTTCCAGTCGACGTCATCCGAAAGTCAGCCGAGCTGGGCCTCGCGGCCATCTACACGCGCGAGGATGTCGGCGGCGCCGGCCTTGGACGGCTCGATGCGGCGTTGATATTCGAGGCGCTGTCCGCCGGCTGCACGTCGACCGCCGCCTATATCTCAATCCATAACATGTGCTGCTGGATGATCGACCGGTTCGGCTCTGAGGATTTGCGCGCCGCCTATTGCCCGCGACTTGCGTCCATGGAGCTCATTGCGAGCTACTGCCTTACGGAACCCGGCTCTGGCTCCGACGCGGCGGCGCTCAAAACGAAGGCCGTGCGCGAAGGCGATCACTATGTTCTCAATGGCGCCAAGGCGTTCATTTCAGGCGCTGGGGTCTCCGATATTTATATCGTCATGGTGCGGACGGGCGAAGGCGGCCCGCGCGGGATCTCGACCGTCCTTGTGGAGAAGGATACGCCTGGCCTGTCCTTCGGAGCGAATGAGCGCAAGATGGGCTGGAACTCCCAGCCGACCCGCATCGTCAATTTCGAGGATTGCCGCGTGCCGGTCGCGAACCGGCTCGGCGAAGAGGGCGAGGGGTTCAAGTTCGCCATGATGGGCCTTGACGGCGGGCGTCTGAATATCGCGGCGTGTTCGCTTGGCACGGCTTCGGCGGCGCTGCGCTGCGCGCTCGACTACACCAATGAACGGCGCGCCTTCGGTAAGCGGCTCAACGATCAGCAGGCGGTGCAGTTCAAGCTTGCCGACATGGCGACGGAGTTGGAGGCGGCGCGCGTCCTTCTTTACCAGGCCGCCTGGAAGCTCGACCGAAAGACGCCTGACGCCACGCGTGCGTGCGCTATGGCGAAGCGGTTCGTTACGGATGCCGGTTTCGACGTCGTCAACGACGCGCTGCAGCTCCATGGCGGCTACGGCTATCTGCGGGATTACCCGCTGGAGCGCATGATGCGCGACGTCCGAGTTCACCAGATTCTCGAAGGCGCAAATGAAATTATGCGCGTCATCGTCGCGCGGGATATGCTGCGGGAGTATCAGGCCTGAGGCGCGATCGGACGTACTTCGGTTAGATTTTGCGGATGCAAAGAACTTCTTTTGCAAATCGCTCCGCACCCAAAGCGCGACTGCGCCCTTGGCATATTCGCCAATCAATAGAATTAAGGATTTTCCCGGCCACACCTTCGGCGAAATCTACAATAGATTTGAGATTTTCTGAGAGTTTTCGTCGACGCCGGACAGATCTTTGTTAAACGGGCGACAACAGCGCCAGTAACAGGGGTCCCTCATGAAGCTCTCTCCCATTTTCGGCTTTTCGGCCGCGTTCGCCCTTTCCGCCACCGCCTCGCATGCGGCCATCATCGGAGTTGCGGGGCCAAATAGCTCGGCCGGCGCAGCGGCGGTTGAGATTTCTGCGCCACCCAGCATCATCGACGATGCGCCGGGAGCTGAAAACCTGGGGCAACAGGGTTTTAATGAGCGCCAGAACGTTCTGCTCGGCTCGTCGATCAATGTTGACGGTGGGTCAGTCGCGGCGGGAACGCGTGTCGACAGCCACATGATCTTCCTGAACACGGCGGGCAATAGCCCTGCCGTCACACACAACGGCGTCGTCTGGTCGTTTTCCGGCACGATCCTTGGCGTGATGTCGGATGTCGGCGGCACGCTTGAAGCTGCGTCGACTGCTGTCCTCGGCGCAATCGGCACGACCTATCCAAGCGCATTTGGCAATCGCGGCTTTGAGGGCGCTGACTCGTATTCGGTCAGTGGCAACCAGCTCACCGTCAACATGCGTGTGACCGAGCCCGGCGACTGGATCCGCGTCATCACAGCGTCCGAGGTTCCCGTTCCGGGCGCGCTGCCGCTGATGCTTGCGGGCATCGCCGGCCTCGGCGGCCTTTCGCGCCGCCGCCGCGACGCCAGCTAATCAGCGTCAGCGGTCCGGCGCACGCCGCGCCAAGCCACTCAGTTTTGGTTTCGAGAGAAGCTCCCTTTCGCGGGAGCTTCTTTTTTTGTCGCCAGTTACGGGGTCGGGAGGGTGCGGTCGGCTCTGGACCGCGCCCGCGCGCTTCAATTATCAACCTGAAATGCGAGGTCCGACGACGCGGGCGAGGAGGATGCATGGGCGAGACGACCGACGAGATTCTGTTCGAAAAGATCGGCCACTGGGGCGTCATCACCCTAAATCGCCCGCAGGCGCTGAATGCGTTGACGCTCGATATGGTCAAGGCGTTTCACGCTCATCTGGCCCAATGGGATGGCCAGCCGTCGGTGAAGGCCGTGCTCGTAAGGGGCGCAGGCGATCGCGCCTTCTGCGCAGGCGGCGACGTGCGCTGGGTCGTAGAGACGGCGCGGCGGGACGCAGATGCGGCGGCTGAGTTTTTCCGCGAGGAGTATCGCAACAACGCCGCTCTGCATCATTTTCCGAAGCCGTGCGTCGCGCTTATTGACGGCGTCGTCATGGGCGGGGGCGTCGGGATATCCGTCCACGGAGATTTCCGCGTCGCTGGCGACAAGACTCTCTTCGCGATGCCGGAGACAGGCATTGGTCTCTTTCCTGACGTCGGCGGCGGCTATTTCATGCCGCGTTTGCGCGACGGGCTCGGTCTATATTACGCGCTGACGGGCGAGCGGGCCGGAGCGGCCGACTGCATGGCGGCCGGCGTTGCGACCCATTACGTGCCGACGCCTGAGCGTACGGCGCTGGAGAAAGCGCTCATGGACCTGCCCCTTGGCGGCCATCCGCATTCGGAGATTGAGGAGACGCTTGACCAGTTTGCCGGCGACCCGGGCGACGCCACCCTGAATGACATCCGCCCCGCCATCGCCGAAACCTTTCAGGGTCATGAGCGTCTTGAGGACCTGATCTCCGGGCTCGAAGCGCGAGGCGGCGAGTTCGCCGCGACGACGCTGAAGACGCTCTCGCGCATGTCCCCGACATCGTTGAAGCTCACCTTTGAGCAGATGAAACGCGGCCATGGCCTCGACTTCGACGACGTCATGCGCATGGAGTTTCGCATGGTCCGGCGGGTGCTTGCGGGCCACGACTTCTTCGAAGGCGTGCGCGCCCAGCTCATCGATAAAGACAAGACGCCGACCTGGTCGCCGCTGAAGCTTGAGGGCGTCGACGACGCGGCGATCGCGGCTTATTTCGAGCCGCTCGCCGCGGACGAACTGTCATTGCCGTAAGCGAGATCGCGCGGCATGCGCGCAGGGCGTCGCATGCGCATTGCGGATACTTGCCAGGAAGGAGGCGCTCCCCGTGCCCACAGCTCTCATCACCGGCGCCAGTCGCGGCATCGGCCTTGAATTCGTTCGTCAGTATTCGAGCGATGGTTGGCGAGTGCTCGCCTGCTGCCGCACGCCGGACGCCGCCGCCGATCTCATCGCGGTCGACGGGGAGGTCAGCGTTCACCCGCTTGACGTCGCGTCGCCGAAGGCGATTCGCGCGTTGGCCGCGGAAATCGATGCGCCGCTCGATGTTGTCGTCGCGAACGCCGGTCTCGGCGGCAAAACGGCTGGTTCGTTCGGCGCCATCGATTACGCCGGATGGGACGAGACCTTCGCAGTCAACGTTCGCGGCGTCGTCGCCACGGCTGAGGCGTTTGCGCCGCACCTTAAGCGCGCGAAGGGTCGGCTGGCGGCGATTTCCTCTCTGATGGGATCGATTGAGGACGCCTCTTCCGGCGCGCTCTGCTACCGTTCAACCAAGGCGGCCGTGAACATGGCGATGACCATCATCGCCGCGGAGCTGGCGCCTGACGGCGTTGCGGCGGCGCCATTCCATCCCGGTTGGGTGAAAACGGACATGGGCGGCCCGGGCGCGCCGACGGGCGTTACGGAGAGCGTAACGGGACTACGCCGGCTGATAGCCGAGATGACGCCGACTGCGTCGCCGCCATTCCTCGACTTCAAAGGCAAACGCCTGCCCTGGTGACGCGGCGCGGCGGTCCGTATCGGGCGGGCCGCGGCGGCGAGGCGCCGCGCGGATCGAAAACCGTACGTCTAAAGAGTTATTAAGGAGGCCGGTGATGGCCCGCATCGCATTCCTGGGGCTAGGCAATATGGGCGGGCCGATGGCCGCAAATCTTGCGAAGGCTGGCCACGACGTCCTTGCTTATGATCTGAATGAGGCGGCGCGGGCGCGGGCGGTCGAAGCAGGCGCACGAGCCGCCGCCGGCGTCGGCGAGGCTGCGGCGGACGTCGAAGCCGTCGTCAGCATGCTGCCGGCCGGGGCGCACGTGAAAGAGGCCTATCTCGGACCGAAAGGCGTTCTCGCGACAGCGCGCCAAGGCGCGCTCCTGATCGACTGTTCGACGATTGACGTCGCGACCGCCCGCGAGGTGGGCGCGGCGGCCGGCGAGGCGGGCTTTCAGATGATCGACGCGCCGGTGTCCGGCGGCGTGTCGGCGGCTGCTGCTGGAACGCTGACCTTCATGGTCGGCGGCGAGAGCGATGCGTTCGCCCGAGCGGCGCCGATCCTCGAAAACATGGGCAAGAACGTCTTCCACGCCGGCGCGGCAGGCAACGGGCAGGCGGCGAAGATCGCCAACAACATGCTCCTGGCGATCAGCATGATCGGAACCTGCGAGGCGTTCAATCTCGCCGAGAAGCTTGGACTCGACGCCGAGACATTCTTCGACATCTCCTCCACCGCTTCCGGCCAGTGCTGGTCGATGACGAGCTATTGCCCCGCGCCGGGACCGGTGCCGGCCGCGCCGTCCAACCGGGACTATCAGCCAGGCTTCGCCGCGGCGATGATGCTGAAAGACTTGCGGCTCGCGCAGGATGCGGCTCGCGCGGCGAAAGCGCCGACGCCGCTCGGCGCGCAGGCGGAAATGCTTTATGCGCTCATGGAGGCGTCAGGCGATGACGGCCTCGACTTTTCCGGGGTCATGAAACTGATACGGGGCGATTTGTAGGATCGCAGGCGGAAGCGGACAGCGCCTCGACGCGCGCCGCGCAAACGAACTGCGGAGGGCGATGATGTTGCGGTGGCTAATCATAATTCTCTTGGGCCTGATGGCGCTTCTGGCGGTCGGCGTCGGCGCGGTCTTTGTCCTGCGGCCATTTGAGCCGCCGCTTGAGATCGTCGACGCCGGCGACACGGGGCGGCGCGTGAACGAAGCCGGGGTTTTCGGCAATTACTTTCCGTCTGCTGACGGCGCGCCGGCAGCCGGCGTTCTAGTCCTCGGCGGGTCGGAGGGCGGGCTTGGCGGCGGCGCGAAGCGCATGGCGTTGGCGCTTCAGGAATCCGGCTTTTCCGTCCTACAGCTTGGCTACTATCGGGCGGAAGGTCAGCCCAGGGACCTTATCCTTGTGCCGATCGAAACGTTTGAACAGGGGCTCGATTGGTTGAAACGCCAGCCTGAAGTGGACGCCGAAAGGCTCGCCGTCGTCGGCGCATCGAAGGGCGCTGAGGCCGGGTTGATCCTCGCGGCAAGACGTGACGATATCGACGCGGCGGCGCTCGGCGCACCGTCGAGCGTCGCCTGGGCCGGCATCAACTGGGCGATCGGCGGCGGCGGGCTCAACTCGTCCTGGAGCCTTGGCGGAGAGCCGCTCCCTTACCTTCCCTATGGCCGGTTCGATGGCAAGACCGGCGTTTACTCAGTCTACGCCGGGGGTCTGGAGGCGCTGAGCGACCATCCCGACGCGGTGGTTCCTGTGGAGAAAGCCGCCGGACCGATCCTCCTTGTTTGCGGCGAGG
Source organism: Parvularculaceae bacterium (assembly GCA_028284065.1). GTDB lineage: Bacteria > Pseudomonadota > Alphaproteobacteria > Caulobacterales > Parvularculaceae > MED-G105. The sequence goes on along the minus strand of JANQSJ010000011.1, from coordinate 282,648 downwards.
TCGACACGCTGTGGCCGTCCTGTCCGATGGCGCGCCAGGTAGAGGCGCGAGCAGCGGCCAACGATGGTCCTGAGGTGACAGTACTTGCCTATCGAGATGCTGGCCACGCGGCCATTGGCGTCCCGGTGGCGGCGGACAGTCCGGGCTATGAGCGTCTTGGCGGCCTCGGCGGATCGCCGGACGGCAATGCAGCCGCCCGGGACGACGGCTGGCCGAAACTTGTCGGTTTTCTTGAGCGGCATGTGGGTGAGTAGAAGGCGCGGCGCATTCGGCCGACGCGGAAAGCTCTACTCGTCGTAAAGCTCTTCATCCTCGGAACTGAGCGCTTTATAGTTTTTGCGCTTCTGATCGCCGAAATGAATGCCGGCATGCTGCGCGCGCTGCCACGCGACGCGGCCGATCCGCGTCTGTCCTGTTTCGGGAATTGTGACGCGGACGGTCGACGGCAGCGGGCGCGGCTCCTCCATCTTGATCCGTACGCCGCCATCGCTCACGTCCCGAATCACGCAATCCACTTCGACGTCGGAGTCTACGCCAATCCGCGCAAAGACATAGGTCGCTGCGCGTTTCGCGCCGCGGCTGTCCTTTTTCTGGTCGGCGTCTTCGGCGACAAAGTTCCGCAGACGCTCTGACAGGCTGGCGGCTGGTTTCTGCGCCGGTTTCGCCATTGAACGCATGCTCCTTGCGCGCGCAAGCGGCACGCGCGTCCTTCTGACGCCTTAACCCGCATACCCTTCAGGCCGGGTTAACGCCGCGTTGCGGCGGCGCGGCCCGAATAGGGACGCCTGGCGGTCTCGCCGCTGGATCAATTGGCCAACAAAGCGACGTTTAAGGTGACGCCACCGGGCTCCCAACGTGGACTTCCGACCGGCGAACCGATCAAACACGCCGCGCGCGGTTCGACTTTCCCTGAACGCGCAGGGTTCTTGCTGTGTCGCATTCGAACGACACAGCGTTCAGCGCTCACGCGCTTCACTCCACTTTTCCTTAACGCGCCCTATGCTGCGGATATGACGAATTCAGAGGACCAAGGCGCGGCGACGAAGCGGCGCGGCGTCGGGCGCGTGTTCCTCCGCATGGGGGCGGCCGTTTTCCGGCCGGAGATGCGCAAATGGCGCTGGCGGATTGCGGCTGCGGCCACGCTAACGTTGCTCGCGAAGGGCCTTGCGGTGCTCGCGCCGGTGTTGCTGGGGGAGGGCGTCAATCGCGCCGTCGCGGCCGCTGGCGACGATGCGGCCGCAGGCGTCGATTTCGCTGGCGCTGCGGGTCCACACTTTCTCTTGTTCGTCGCCTGTTTCGGCCTTGCGCGCATCCTCTCTAATGCGTTGCCGCAGGCGCGCGACGCCCTTTTCGTCCGGGTGACGCAGGACGCAGTGCGGATGACGGCGGTGGATGCGTTCCGCCACGCGCAGAATCAGGACTTGCAATTTCACCTGACCCGCCGCGCGGGCGCAGTGAACCGGATCATCGAACGCGGCTCAGGCGCGATTGAGTTTCTGCTGCGCTTTCTGGCGTTCAATATCGGTCCGACGATTATCGAACTTGCGATCGCGGCGAGCGTTATCGCCGCGCTTTACTCCCTGCAGATCGCTGCGATCGTCATCGCGACCATTATCGCGTTCGCGATTGCGACGGGTCTCATCACCGAATGGCGCAGCGCTCAGCGCCGCCGCATGAATGAGGCGGACACCGAGCTTCGCGCGATCGCCATGGACACACTGTCAAACTTCGAGACCGTGAAGGCCTTCGGCGCCGAGGAGCGGGAAGCTCGGCGGTATGACGGCGCAATGGGCGCTTACATCGACCGATATGTGCGCGTCATTCAGTCATTGAGCCTCCTGAACGTCGTTCAGGAAGGCATCATGACGCTCGGCCTTTTCGCCGCGGTTGCGCTCGCAAGTTTGCGCGTGGCGGAGGGGGCGATGCAGGCCGGCGACGTCACGGCGATCCTGCTGATGCTGACGAACATCTATCGACCCCTGAACATTCTCGGCTTCGCGTGGCGCGAAATCCGGCAGGGCGCCGTCGATATCGAAAAGCTCTACGATCTACTTGACGAGGCGCCGCGGATCGTGGATCGGCCGGACGCGCGCGACATCGGAAGGCCCGCCGGCGCAATAGGGTTTGACGCCGTCAGCTTCGCCCATGAAGGCCGCGAGGCGGGACTAGCCGACATTTCCTTCGACATTCCGGCGGGCGCCTTTGTTGGCCTCGCGGGGCCGAGCGGCGCCGGCAAGTCCACTATTCTGCGTTTGCTGTTCCGGTTCCACGACCCCGCGGCGGGCCGCGTATCGATCGACGGCGTTGACCTGCGCGACGTCACGCAGGCGTCCTTGCGCCGCGCCTTCGGTGTCGTGCCGCAGGAGGTCGTGCTCTTCAACGATACGCTGCGCTTCAATCTCGCCTATGCGCGCCAGGAGGCGAGCGACGCTGAAATCCTAGCCGCCGCTGGCCGCGCGCAGCTCGGGGATTTCATCCGCTCCCTGCCTGACGGCCTCGACACGCGCGTCGGCGAGCGCGGCCTTAAGCTCTCCGGCGGCGAGAAACAGCGCGTCGGCGTCGCGCGCGCTATTCTGCTCGACCCCGCCGTGCTTGTGCTAGACGAGGCGACGTCGTCACTTGATTCCGAAACGGAGAAAGACGTTCAGACCGCGCTCGCCGAAGCGGCAAGCGGCCGCACGACCATCGCCGTCGCACACCGACTGTCGACGATCGCGCACGCGGACAGGATCATCGTCCTTGATAACGGCCGGATTGCGGAGACAGGGACCCATGAAGAGCTGATCCGCGCAAACAACGTATACGCATCATTATGGCGCCAGCAGTCCGCCCCGGCCGCTGCTGAGAACCTTGCGCCAGGCGAAGGCGCGCGCGGCGGCGATACGGTCGACGTGGAGGCGTGATCCGCGCTTGGAGGTCCCGCCCGAAAAGCGTCGCGGCCTCAGGCGGCGGCTAGCGCGGCGAGCCGCGCCTGGCGCGTCGTCTCGTCGAGGCGCGGCGACCAGCGCAACAGCGCTTCAAGCAGGACCTCGCCCTTGACCGGCTTCGTCAGGCAGTCATCCATCCCGGCATTGAGGCAGCGCAGGCGGTCCTCCTTGAGAGCATGGGCCGTCACGCCGATGATCGGCGCCTGCCAGCCGCCCTGGCGCTGGCGCTGGCGCAGCCGCCGGGTCGCTTCGATTCCGTCCATTTCCGGCATCGAGAGATCTGTCAGCACCACGTCGACGCGCGCCGCCTCATAGGCCTCGAGGGCCTCGCGCCCATTGTTCGCGATGCGCACCTCGCAGCCGAGGCTCTCCAGCATCGACTTGATCACCAACTGGTTGACGACATTATCCTCCGCGACAAGCACCTTCAGCGGCGCGCCGTCGAGCGTGAATTGCGTTTTGCCGGCGCCCGCCCGCGGTCGGCGCGCGGCGTTTTCAGGGGCGCAGGACGGCATGTCCTTTCCGCCAGTCGCCTGGCGATCGAGCGCCCTCGACAACGTCGCTGCGATCGCTTCGTTTCGCGGCGGCTTGACGATGCGGGCGTTGAATGCGTCTCCGCCCCTGGCGTCTCTTTCGACGTCCGCCGCGGTCGACGTCAGCAGGATGATGGGCAGCCGGCTGGCGCCGGGCAGATCGCGCAGCCGCCGCGCGATCGTTTCAGCGTCCGTGGCCTGGAGGTCATCGTCGATCATCACGGCGTCGAACGCCTGGCCGTCGTTAATTGCGCCGGCCGCCGCATCGACGGCCTCACGCGCCGATGCGCGCGCGCTTGCGCGAAGGCCGAGGGCGGCGGTCTGTTCAATGAGGATTTCGCGGCGGATCGGGCTGTCATCGACAATGAGCAATCGCGCGCCCGCGAGGTTTGTCACATCTGGTGCCGCCGCCGCCTGGTCGACCGGCAATGGTAGGCATACGGAAAAACGCGACCCTTCGCCCAGCCTGCTGGCGGCCGCGATCTCGCCATTCATGCCTTCGACCAAGCGACGCGTGATCGCGAGGCCGAGTCCCGCGCCGTCATAGCGGCGGGCCGCGGTGCCGTCGACCTGCTCGAACGCCGTGAAGATATGCTCCAGCTTGTCCGCCGGAATGCCGCAGCCGGTGTCCGTAACGGCGATGTCGACGCCAGGACCGCCAGGCCTGTCAGCGCGCGACGCCTCGATCAGCACATGACCGCTTTCTGTGAACTTCACCGCATTGCCGACGAGGTTGGTGACGATCTGGCGAATGCGGCCGATATCGCCGACGAAGCGCGTCGGCAGGTCCGGCCGGTACCGGACCATCAGGTCGACGCCTTTCGCCTGCGCCCGCAGGGCGAGGAGCGCGACCACGTCGCCAATCGCTTCGCGCAGGTCGAAAGGTTCGCTGACGAACTTCAGCTTGCCCGCCTCCAGACGCGAGAAATCAAGAATGTCGTTAATGATCGTGAGCAGGTTCTCTCCGGAGGTTTCGATAACGTGCGCCATTTCGCGCTGTTTCGGCGTGAGATTGCTGTCCAGCAGAAGCGAGGCCATGCCGACGACGCCATTCATCGGCGTGCGGAGCTCGTGGCTCATGTTTGCAAGGAACTGCGACTTCGCCATGTTCGCCTGCACCGCCGCTTCCTTGGCCTGCATAAGCTCTTCGGACAGGTCGCGCAGTTTCGATTCGCGCCGACGCGCTTCGGTGACGTCCACATAGGTCACCACATACCCGCCATCCTGCATCGGCCGGATATGCTCCAGAGTCGTGACGCCGTCCGGCAAGCGGCGTTCGTTTGTCGCCATGCCTGAGCGCTCTATCTGCCTGCGCATGTCTTCCAGATAAGCGTCGAGGCTCTTAGCGTCATAGGCGCCGCGCTTTATGCCGATTTCCGCAAGGCCGCGAATATCTGCGCCCACCGCCCATGCTTCTTCCGGAAGGCGGGACATCGCAATCGCCTTGCGGTTCACCTCTTTGACCCTGAAGTCGGCGTCGATGGCGGCGATGCCGTTCGTCATTGTGTCGAGCACCTTGTCGAGCAGGTCCTTGCGCGCCTCAAGCTCACGCGTGTGCTCGGCGATGTCGGCCTGCAGGCGGGCGTTCGCTCTTTCTATCGAGCGTTGGCTTTCGATCTTCTCGGTGATGTCGGTGGTCCATCCGCGTACGCCCTGATAGTCGTTGTTCTCGTCGAAATAGTGGCGGATCGTCGTTGAAAAGATGCGACGGCCGCCCTTGGGGTCAAGCGCCTCGATATGAAAGTCCTTGACGTTGTGTTGCCGGTTACGGACGAGGTTCGCTAGATTTTGAGGAGAATCCCCGAGCAATGTGACCGACGCCGCGCGCAATGCCTCGAGCGGCTTTAGGCCAATCAGGAAGTCGGGCTCCGCGCCGAAGACGTTCGCTGCGCCGGGCGAAAGGTAGGAGAGCCGGTAATCGGAATCGGTCTCCCACGCCCAGTCCGAGGCCATCTCCATGAAATCACGGAACGTATCGTTCGTATGCCGCGACAGCCGGAAGGCCCGCGCCCGCTGCTCGGTCAGCTCGCCAATAATTCGTGAGATGCGCAGGCAGTGATGGGCGGAGACGGCGACCGCTATGATGCATATGGTTGCGACGAGTCGCGTCGTCGGGTCGCCTGTGGCGATGAGGTACCCGCCATAGGGTCCGACGACGAGACCCTGAATCCACCAGGAGACGTTTTGCGCCGCAGAGTAGGCGAGGCCGCCGCCCAAGCCGATGAAGCTCGCATAGAACATCAAGAGCATGCGCTCGTCCTGCGTCGCCTCTAGATCGAGCAGGAAGACAGTGAATACGGTGGAAATGCTGATGACGATCGCCTTGCGCCGCGAGCCGCGCATGGCCCGTACTTTTTCGTCGATGTCGCCCCGCGCCGGGTCATACCGCGCCCACCAGGAAATGCGGTACACAAAAAGCGCCGTTAGGAGCGCCATCATCGGTATGCAGAACGCTGGGAATCTGTCGGCGAAGCGAATGGAGACAAGCCACCCGGCGCATATGGCCCCGAAAAGGAAAGCCGGGATCTGGATTCGCAGCTCGCGCAGCCGCCGTTCCGCGACGAACGTTTTGTCGTCGAGGGCGTATCGGCAGGTGACGCCCTCAATCACCGGAATGGACTGGTTCTGCGACATCGGATCCGCGCGCGCTCCGGATTGCGCCTGCACGGGCGCAAAAGACGACAAAGTGTGGACGCCAGCGGTTAATTGGCGGTTTAACGTCATCTAGTTACGGTATTGCGTGCGCGAAACGGCCCCGCAGGGGCGCAATCCGTGCGATATGGCGGGGGCGCGACAGACGTTCAGGAGGTTGACGCGATGACCCGAATTGGCACGCCGCTCTCGGCCGGCGCCACGCGCGTCCTTTTTCTGGGCGCGGGCGAGCTTGGCAAGGAGGTCGCGATCGAGCTTCAGCGCCTCGGCGTCGAAGTCGTCGCGTGCGATCGCTACGCCAGCGCGCCGGCCATGCAGGTGGCGCATCGCGCGCACGCATTCGACATGACGGATGCGGACGCGCTGCGCTCCGTCGTCGAACGCGAGCGGCCGCATCTCATCGTGCCGGAGATCGAGGCGATCGCGACCGACGAACTCGCCGCGATCGAGCGGGACGGTCTCGCGCAGGTCGTGCCGACTGCGCGGGCGACGCAGCTCACCATGAACCGGGAAGGGATTCGGCGGCTTGCGGCGGAGGAACTCGGGCTAATGACGAGCGCCTTCGGCTTCGCCAGCGACGGCGAGGCGCTTGCGCAGGAGGCGGCGCGAATTAGCTATCCCGTTTTCGTCAAGCCGGTCATGTCATCGTCCGGAAAGGGCCAGAGCTTCGTTCACGACGCGAGCGAGATCGCATCGGCCTGGGACCATGCGCTCGCCGCCGGGCGCGGCGGCGAGGCGCGCGTGATCGTGGAGGGGGCTGTCGATTTCGACTTTGAGATCACGCTCCTCACGGTCAGGCATGCTCAGGGGACGGCCTTTTGCGCGCCCATCGGCCACCGCCAGGAAGCCGGCGACTATGTGGAAAGCTGGCAGCCGCAGGAAATGACGGAGGCGGCGCTCGCCGAGGCGCGGCGCATCGCGTCCGCAGTAACCGATGCGCTCGGCGGCTGGGGCGTCTTCGGCGTTGAGCTCTTCGTGAAAGGCGACGATGTCTGGTTTTCCGAAGTTAGTCCGCGTCCGCACGACACCGGGCTCGTGACGCTGTCCAGCCAGGAGCAGAGCGAGTTCGCCCTCCATGCGCGCGCAATTCTCGGCCTGCCGGTTGACGTCACGCTGTTGCGGCCCGCTGCGAGCGCTGTGATCTATGGCGGGATGGCGGCCGAAGGCGTCGCCTATGGCGGGATCGACGCAGCGTTGTCGATCCCTGGATCTCAATTGCGCCTTTTCGGCAAGCCCATCGCCTATGAGAAACGCCGCATGGGCGTCGCCGTCGCCCACGGGCGCGACGTCAACGAGGCGCGAGAACGCGCCCGCGCCTCGGCGGGGGCGGTGAAGGTGCGCGCGCCCTGATCCGTTCAGCTAAGAAAAACTGTTTTGAAAGAGCGACAACCCAATTTTAACACCGGTCTGAAATAGTGTCGAATAGATAAGAATTAATCCCAATCAATTTTCAACAACGGCTCTCGGACGGGTCTAGCATTTTAGGGGGGCGACAAATGAATGACTCCGCAGTGAGAAATGCCTGGTTGGTGGGCGCAGCGATTTCGCTGGCGGCGGGTTGCGGTGACCGCGGAGCGGACTTCATGTGTGAAGTCGTCGATGATGCCGCGGCGCGGACTGAGATTGAAGCGGAGGTGTTGTCGTACACATGTGGCAACTACGGCAATCGCTACCACATCGGTCGGCCGGACGAACTTGATCCGCCGCTGCGGGGGAGTCGCAATTCTTCGCCCCCGTATTTTATAAGAACCTGTGTACTTGGCGAGGTTGCCTTAAAGATTGGTCCCGGCGATGATATATACATCCGCGCCGAGAATGCAGAAACCAGAACTGTAAAGTATTTTCGCGGCTCTGGCGAGTTTGATATTAAGTATAAGGACAATAAGTTCTATTGCGCGCCCCATACGCCTCGCCCTGGCTTGGTGATTGACTGTCGGCCGGTCGGGGGCGCGCCTGTCCATTTGGCGTTGAGCCGCATCGCGTCGAACGATTCAATCGAAATTTACGGCGCCTCCAATGTGTCAAGCGGGGGCATCGATTGCGGCGAACAGACGTGCGCGCTTGATCTTGCAGAGCCGGCGTTGCTGAAGGTTCGCTATCTTGAAAGCGGATCGGATGTTTATCTTCGCACAATGGGGCGTGCGTCGATCTCCCAGAACGCTAATGGCGGTCTTTCGTGTGGGCCCGGCGCATGAGGCGCCGGGTTGGATAGGTCTAGGACCACGCGCCCGTTCTACTTTAGCCGACGACAAACCAAGTGATTTCAGTCATCCGTATTCGGATATATGTCTCTCGCCTCGATAGAGCTCACTCAGCCTGAGACGCGCCTTCAGCCTCCAGCCATCGCGCCGCGATCAAGTCGGCGAACCTGCGCCGCGAGACCGGCGCTTCGGCGCCGTTCTTGAGGACAATAACGCCGCCCTCCGTCCGTCGTTTCACCGCCGCGACCCCTGCGCGGGCGATCCACCAGGAGCGGTGCGCGCGGGCGCCATCGACGCCGTCCATTTCGGCGATGGCGTCGGAGAGGCGCATCAGGACGAGGTCGTCGCCGGCGGCCGTATGGACGCGCACATAATGATCTTCCGCTGAGAGCGCCCAGATATCCGCCCCTTTCAGTCGATCGGGCAGGCGACTTGAGAGCCGAGCGGCCGCGCCTTCCAACGCGGCCGGCGTGGCGCGCGATCCATCAGTCGGCGCGTCGCTGACGGACACGCTGTCGGCAGGCGCTTCGGCCAGTTGGGGGCCCGCATTGCGTTCCGGCAGCATGCGCGCGCCCGTAATCGCAGCGCTGACGAAAAACACTTTCGCCGCGAGGTCCGGAAATCCGGCGGCCGACACAGGGTGTCCTATCAGCGTCTGCGCGGTGGAGACGATCCCGAACATCGGCGCGGTCACCGCCGCCGACATGATGAGCCAGCGTCCCGCCCAGGGTAGGCGCAAGAGCGCCGGCGCCAGCTGCCCGTTGATGGCGCCGCCGAGCCAGACGCCGGCGCCGATGAGGCCTGCCCAATAAAACCAAACGACCGGCCAGCCGAGGAGGTTGGTGTTGTAAACGCCCGCGAGCGCCGCCAGCGAGGCAGCAATTACCACAAACCCGGTCGCGCGGGCGAAAGGCGCATTCAGTTTGTTCATGCTATGTTTCGTCGTTAGCGCATCGCCAGCGACGATAACCGGCATATACGAAGCGCCGCAACGCATTCGCGCAAGGGCGCTTCCCTTAGCCGAGAGACGCCTGCAGCATCCAGATCGACGCGAAGCGTCGGCGCCACAGCGTCCGCGTCGCGATCGGTATCAACAGGAGACAACACATGAGATTAGCTGTTTCAGCCGCCCTCATCGCCGCCGGCGCGAGCGTCGGCCTTCACTGGCGGAGCGCCGCCGCCGCGCAGTCCGACCCTGGCGCGCGTGCGAGCCTCGACATAACGGTGAAGACGGATGGCTCCGGCGGCGCTGCGATGATCGCGCTTTACGCCGATGCGGAGAGCTATGGCGGCGATGGCGAGCCGGCGCGCGCGGTGCGGGTCGAAATCTCCGAGAAAGTCCAAACCGTCAGCTTCGACGATCTCCAACCCGGCGACTACGCTATCCGGTCCTACCATGACCGAAATGGCGACGGTGAGCTTAACGCCAATCCCTTCGGCCTGCCGACAGAGCCTTTTGCATTCTCCAATGGCGCCAGGCCGTCATTCGGGCCGCCGGGCTGGGACGCTGCGCGCATTGAACTGAAGGCGGGAGACAACGCCGAAACGCTGGACTTCGACGCGTGAGCGAGGCGACGGGACGCGCGCCGACTGTGGCGGTCAGCAGAAGGCGGGCGCTTGGCGCGATAGGCGCCGGGTTAGCCGGCGCCGCGTTGGGGGGCGGCGGCGCGGCGGCGCGCGCCGCTTCAGCTCCGCTCGGTTTCCACAACGCTCCCGCCGGCGGGATAGGCCCGGCGCCGATGCGCTTGCTCAATGGCGCGGCGCCCGCCGGCCTGGAAGGCGCGCTCTACCGCAACGGCCCCGGCCATTTCGTGCGCGGCGGGAAGACGCTCGGCCACTGGTTCGACGGCGACGGCCTCGTCCGCGCGTTTCGCATCGCTAATGGCGAGGCGAGCGTCGCCGCCCGATTTGTCGATACGCCAAAGCGCAAGCGGGACGAAAGCGCGGACGCCTTCGTCACCGGCGGCTTCGGCACAACTGGTCGCCCAGGCGCCGGTCTCGCCAATCCTGACGACGCGAACGCGGCGAACACGTCGCTCCTAGCCGTCGGGGATCGGTTGTGGGCGCTGTGGGAGGCCGGCGGGCCATACGGTCTCCACCCGGAAACACTGTCTACGGAGGGTTTGGAGATCCTCAGGGACGACCTTGCGCATATGCCGTTTTCCGCCCACCCGAAGGTCGAGCCCGACGGCCGCATCTGGAACTTCGGGCTCGATTTCGGCGCCGCGCGCGTTATCGTCTGGCGGCTCGCCTCAAATGGCGCGGTGGAGGCGGCGGAGGTCGTCGACCTTCCGCAGGCGGCCTATATCCATGACTGGGCGATGACGCGCACGAAGCTCATCCTGCCGCTTGCGCCGTGGATCGTCGGCAGCCGGCGTCCGCCCTTTGTCGCAAATCTCGATTGGCGCCCCGAGGAAGGCATGAAGATCCTCGTCATCGACAAGGACGACCTCTCCAAGCGGCGGACGTACGATGCGCCCGCCGGCTTCCTCTTCCATACCGCCGACGCCTTTGAGGAGGCGGATGGAACGATCCGCTTCGACGCCTGCCTCGCCGATGCGCCCACTCTGGATGCGGAATATGGCGCGAAGGTGATGAGCGGACGACCGCTGGCGCGTCCTGAGCCTGTCGCCGCAATGTTCGCCCTGCGTCCGGATGGGAGAGGGGCGATCGAAAAGACGCCCTTCGCCGGAGAGTTTCCACGCATCGATCCGCGCCTCGCCGGCTCGAGGCGCGCTCGTCTCTACGCCGCCGCGGAAGGCGCCAAGCCGCCCCAAGGGAGCTATCGCTTCAGCGCGGTGATGGCGGTCAACTGGGATAAAGGCGAACGGGAGATCTTCGATTTCGGTCCGGACATCCTTGTGGAGGAGCACATCTTCGTTCCGAAACCGGACGATGCGGCAGGCGGCTGGCTGGTGGGCGCAGGCCTCAATCTCAAGGCCGAGGCGAGCGAGCTCTACGTTTTTGACGCCGAGCGCATCGCCGACGGGCCCGTCGCGGCGTGGCGCGCGCCGGCGCCGCTGCCGCTTGGCTTCCATGGCGTCTGGCGGACCGGATGAGCGGGCGCCGAAGTATCAGCGCACTATCACAAGCCGCTCCGCGGCCCGGGTGACGCCGGTGTAGAGCCAGCGCGCGCGGTGCTCGCGAAAGGCGTAGCTCTCGTCGAACAGGACGACCTCGTCCCATTGCGATCCCTGCGCCTTGTGCACGGTGAGGGCGTAGCCATAGTCAAACTCGTCCGAGCCGCGCTTCTGCTCCCAGGGCACGTTTTCCGGCCCGTCCGTGAACATCGCCATGGGCGTCGAGACGGAGACCGTCTTGCCGCCGAGGCCGTCCTCCGGCGCGAGGACGAGGCCGATCTTGCGCCCGCGCGGCGACTTGCGCCGCGTCACGGACCACACTGAGCCGTTCAGAAGCCCCTTCTTCTTGTTATTCCGGAGGCAGACGAGTTTTTCGCCAGCCTCCGGATAGGGGTCCTCATGGCCCTTTAGGGCGCGGATGCGGTCGTTATAGCGCTTGCGCGTGCGGTTGGTGCCGACAAGGGTCTGGTCGGCCGCCATCACCATATCGGTCTCCAGTTCGTCGCGCGATATAATGCGGCACGCCTCCCCGTAGGTCTCTGGATCGCGTCCCATGCGGATATCCATCGACACGCGAATGATCGGGTTGTCCGCCGCCTGGCGATGGATTTCGGTGAGCATGAAATCCGGCTCGCCCTCTGTGAAGAAGCCGCCGCCTTTCACCGGCGGCAGCTGCGCCGGGTCGCCGAGGACGAGCACCGGCGCGCCGAATGAGAGAAGGTCGCGCCCCAGTTCCTCATCGACCATCGAGCACTCGTCGATGATGATGAGGTCCGCCTTCGACGCCGGCGCGTCGCGGCGCAGCGAAAAAGTCGGGCCGCCCTCGTCGCCGGGGTCGTCCCCGGTCGGACGATAAATCAGCGCATGGATCGTCGTCGCCCCTGCGCAGCCCTTTTGCCGCAAGACATGCGCCGCCTTGCCGGTGAATGCCGCGAAGGCGACCTCTCCCGTCGCATGCTCGGCGAGGTGGCGGGCGAGGGTCGTCTTGCCGACGCCGGCATAGCCGAACAGGCGGAAGACCTGACTATCGCCCTGGTGGAGCCAGCGATCGACGGCCTTCAGCGCCGCGTCCTGTTCCTCCGACCATTTCATTCAGTGATCGTCCGTTTCCACGGGCGCGGGCGCGTCCACGCGAAACAGCCACTTCATCCCCTCGCGATAGATGTCCACATAATTCGCGCCGTGGGTCGCGGCGGGGACCGTGACCGTCTTCAGCCGCCAGGGCAGGCGCTCCTGCGCGTTCAGGTGCTCAAACAGCGCGAGCGCTTCCTTCCGCAGGCGCGGCCAGTCGTTCTCGCCAGATGCGAAGTACAGGTTTGAGTCGGCCCGCGCCAATTTGGACAGGTCGACGAAGAAGCGCGCCTTATTGGGTTTAAGCGAGGGATTGATGGCGATCCGCCCCCAGAATGCATCTGGCGCGTCGTAGGCGGAGTAGAGCGCGAAGTGCGCGCCCCGCGACTGGCCGATGAGAATGCGGCGCCGCGGATCGGCCTTGTAGTCCTGCTCGATCTTCGTGACGAGCACATCAGTCAGGAACCGGTGAAACGCGGCGGCGCCTTTCGTCTCATCCTCTGCGCCGCCAAGCCCATAGTCAGGGCTGAAGGGCGGCGTCGAGAAGTCATGGGACCGGTAGTTGCCTTTCTCAGGATCCAGCGTTCCGTACGCGATACCGACGATCAGCGCTTCGGGGACGCCGGTGTCGAAGGCGAGGAGAAGGTGATAGGGCGCGAGCATGGGAAACGTGACGTCGCCGTCGAGCGCGTATACCGTCGGGAATGAATCCGGCGCGTCATCATAGCCTTCGGGTTTTCGCACAAAGATGTGTAAGCCGCGTCCTAGGTCTTCCGACTCTAGAAAGAAATGATCCGTGTCGGAAAGTGTCGCGATTGCGCGCAGAGGTTCGGCGGTTCGTTCCTGCGCGAACGCGCCCGCCGACGACAGCGCGCCTAAAGTCGCGAGCAGAATCCCCGCTGCCCTCGCATTTTTGCGGGTCATTCGTTTCCGTTCCCGTCGAGCTCGATCCATACCGGCGCGTGGTCGGACGCCTTCTCCCGTCCGCGCGTCTTCCGGTCGACGCCGGCGGCCGTCAGGCGATCGGCGGCCTGCGGGCTCAACAGCAGATGGTCAATGCGGATGCCGTGGTCTTTCTCCCAGGCGCCGCGCTGATAGTCCCAGAAGGTGTAGTCGACGCCGCCGGGCGATATTTGGCGAATGGCGTCCGTGAGGCCGAGATTGAGCATCTCCCGGAAGAGGTCCTTCGTCTCCTGACGGAATAGCGCGTCGTCGGCCCAGGCGGCGGGGTCGTGGCAGTCCTCGTCCTGGGGGATGACGTTGAAGTCGCCGGCGAGAACGAGCGCGTCTTCGTGCGCAAGATGCCTTTCCGCGCGCTTCTTAAGGCGCTTCATCCATTTCAACTTGTAATCGTATTTCGGTCCGGGGGCCGGATTGCCGTTCGGCAAATAGAGCCCGCACACGCGCACAGGCGCCGCGTCGTCTGGCGTCACAAGCGCCTCGATATAGCGCGCCTGGTCGTCGGACGTATCCCCCGGCAGGCCCGTGACGATGTCCTCAACCGGATGCTTGGACAGGAACGCGACGCCGTTATAGGTCTTTTGTCCGTGGACGGCGACATTATAACCGCGATCCTCGAATTCGAGGGTCGGGAACTTCTCGTCGACGCACTTGATCTCCTGGAGGACGACGACGTCCGGCGACGCCTCGTCGAGCCACTCAAGAACGCGCGGCAGACGCGCGTTGATCGAATTCACATTGTAGGTCGCGATTTTCATTAGGCGGAGCTGTTCATTCGTCTGTTGATCAGGCGTTATCTGCGGTGGCTTGATTCAGGTTGATAATTCCCTCTCCCTGCTGCGCCACAGAGCGTAAAGTTACAAGGCCGCCTTCAGCCGGCCGAGCCCGCCGCGCATATAGGCCGGCCAGAATGGCTTTGTCGCCAGGCTAAGGAGAATAGGGGAGGCGCCCTCCGCGTGCGCGAAGTCGACGCGCCAGTCGATGCGCGTTTCGCCGCCCTCTTCGGTGAAGGCCCAGGCGACGTCCGCATGGCCCGCGAGGCGCGCGAACCAGCCGTGAAAGCCGACGATCCGCGTCGCATAAGAACATCCCGGTTCGAACGCGGCGAGCGTTTCCGACAGCGTATTGCCGTCGGTCATGACGAGCCGTCGTTCCTCGCCCACCGCCGACCATCGCGCGGGGCCGGTAAAGCTGGCGCAGCCGGGCATCGGCCAGTGGGCGCGCATGAGGTCAGGCGGCGGTAACCGCGTCGCCGCGTCGAAAGCGCGGGACGCCGGCGCCGTGACGGCGATGTCGGCTGAGACCGAGACGCTCATGCGGAGAGGATCGTCGCGAACTCGTCGACGTCCGCGCGCGCGGAGCGAAGCTTGTTTACCGCCGCGTCCGGGTCCGGTTTGCCGAGCGCCATGCCGCAATAAAGCTGCTCGCCTTCCGGCAGTTCGAAGAATTCCGACACCGTCTTCGCCCGCGCCGCCCACGCCTCCTGCATGCAGGTGGCGAGGCCGCGCTCCAGCGCCAGAAGCGCGATCGTCTGCATGAGCATGCCGAGATGCGCCCACTGGCCCTTGTCGAAGCGTCGGTCGAGGGAGAAGAAAAGCCCCACCGGCGCGCCGAAGAATTCGTAATTGTTGAGGAGCCATTGCAGGCGGGCGGGCTTGTCCTCGCGCGGAATGCCGAGGAGCGCGTACATGTCCTCGCCGAGCTGATAGCGGCGCGTCCGGTGCGGCTCCCAAAGGCTTGGCGGATAGATGGCGAGCTCCGCCTCGTCCGCAAACGGATTTTCGGCGATCGCTTTCTTAACCGTCTCCA
Organism: Parvularculaceae bacterium; assembly: GCA_028284065.1. Lineage (GTDB taxonomy): Bacteria > Pseudomonadota > Alphaproteobacteria > Caulobacterales > Parvularculaceae > MED-G105. The sequence continues at coordinate 267,415 of JANQSJ010000011.1, read as the reverse complement.
CCAGCCGGTCGCGGGCGGGGCCAAGGACGACGTGGACCTTCCATGGCTGAAGATTGCCGCCCGACGGCGCCCAGCGCGCATCGTCGAGGAGCGCGCGCACCTCCGCCTCAGGGACGTGATCTGGCAGAAAGGCGCGCGTGGAGATACGGGCTTTCACGGCGTCGAGGACATGCATGGGCGGGGCGCTCCGCTGCGTTGTGTTTGTCGACCATGTCATGCCGGGTTCAGGCGAGGACGACAATGCCGGAATGCGGCGTTTCCGCGGCGGCGCTTGATTGCGCAACTGGGCCGCCGCAAGATCGACGCTTTAAGCTGATCCATTGCGCCGACCCGAGACCGAAGCAGCTCCCGCGGGGCCGAATCCCCAAAATGCAGAAGAATCAGAATGGCCGCGCCCGTGCGCTCCTCCTTGTCGCCGCGCTCGCGCTCATGGCGCTGCTCGCCTGGCGCAATGACCGCGCGGCCTTCGCCGACAGGGGACGGCTCGCCGTCAGGGTTGAAGATCGCGCGGCGATCCTGACCTGGACCCAGCCAATCGAGACGCCCATGGCCCGTCGCTTCGAGGAGGCGTACGCGCGGCTGGGGCCGGAGGTCGACGCCTTCGTCATTGAGCTGCACTCGCCGGGCGGCGCCGTCATGGAGGGCAGGGCGGTGATCGAGGCGCTTGAGCGCATGCGCGCGACCCATGACCTCGTCACGGTTGTCGGCCCGGACCGAGAGTGCCTTTCCATGTGCGTCCCGATATTCCTCGCCGGCGAGACCCGTCTCGCCGCCCGGGACGCGCAATTCATGTTCCACGAGCCGACGAGCCGAAACGTCTTCACCGGCGCGCGCGAGCGTCGCCCGGCGTTTGAGGAGCGTCGGACCACGGAGAAATTCCTCCGCCGCTACTTTGAAGCGTCGCCCATGGACGCCGCCTGGCGGGCCGAGCTTTCGGAAGCCTGGAAAGGCGAGGATGTCTGGAAGACCGGCGAAGAGTTGGTTGAGGAGCGCTCCGGCGTTGTGACGGAATTGCTGGGGGAGTAGGGGAACGCCAGAGCGCCGACCATGCGGCGACGCCGCAATGAGGCGTTCTCGGGAATGTGCGAATCTTGTTCCGCCGTCGACTACGCTTTACCGTGGTGTGGTCCTGACGAAGGAGCAATTATATGGGCGCCCGCGTCACTCGCCAGCTTATCAATATACTGATAATCGTCCTGGTTTTATCCTTTGGACGCCAAGCCGAGAGCTCTGTTTCGATTGGCGATCGCGTCATGGCCGCGGCGCCTGGCGACCGGTCGGGCGACTGCCGACAAGACCAGCTTTGGTCCGGGAGTCCTGTCCGTGAAATCCCGCTGCCGAGTCGCGAGAAGGTCTTCGCCGCCCATGGGTCCAAATCAATCGATGCAGATCTTGCAAGCGCATTCGATGCGGCGCTGAAGCGGGAGTTAGACGGAAAAGCTGGCGCCAGCGCCGCCGTGATTGCCGCGGACGGTTCATTTTGGACGGGAAGTCAGGGAATCGAACCTGATAAATCACTGCAAGTCGCATCGCTGACAAAGTCAGTTACATCTGTTCTGGCGCACAAAGCCATATCCGACGGGTACCTGTCGCTTGATACGAAGTTAGCGGAATTTTATCCTGACTTGCCCAACGCTGAGCTGATTACGGTTGATCATCTGCTGCGACATCAATCAGGCCTGATAACAAAAGACCCACCAAGAGAGAATACGATATATCCTCCGTTTAAGGATTCCTTGGCGGCTCTCGAAAGCAGCGCCCCATCTTTTTGTCCAGGCGCAGATGCTGAATACTCAAACATCGGGTACGTCCTTCTCGGAAAGATCATCGAGCAGGTTTCGGGCGAAACGTACGCCGCCTACCTCCGAGACCAGATTTTGATCCCTCTTGAGTTGGAAGACACCTTCATGCCCAGTAAGGGAAGAAAAGACAGTCGTGTCGCGGCGGCCTTTCATGAAGGCGAGGCGCTTGGGGACTTTGATTACTACAGCAGCACGACGTCAGCGGGCGCGCTGGCGTCGACGCCGCTCGACATGGCGATTTTCTGGCGCGCAGTTGTCAGCGGAGAACTTGTTTCATTTGATGAACGCGACGGCATGTTCAGTCCTGCATACGACCTGGTCAGTCCTGGTGGATTGGCATATGGTCGCGGCGTCATGGCGTTTCATATTCCATCCCGAAATATCACCGCATACGGACATTCAGGGGCGTCGACCGGCTTTGCGTCGATGATGCTCTATTTTCCTCGAGATGAAGTCATCATCGTTGCCATTACCAACGACCGCGCGCAATCCGCAGATGATGTGATAGCTGCGCTGAGAGATGCGTGGATCGCATTTCGAGATTGAATGGGTTTCAGGTGCGCCCGGACGAACGACTAAACGGACAGGCGCGGCGAATGATTGGTCCACGCAATATTCAAAAACTTCCACCCTACAGCTAGGCATCTCCGAATAGCGCAGATTGTCTTGGGCGACGGCGGCCTCGACTCTTGCGCTTCTTAGCTATCGCGGGCGGCGCCTGCCGGGTTACTCATATGCCGCCACCGTGGCGTTCTGGCAGATCTCCTGGACTTCAGCGGCCGTTAGAGCGCCGCCTTCCTCAATGTGATTAGGGCGATAGGCTTGGTAACCTTGGAATTCCTCGGCTTTACGCGTGCGCGCGCAGACCCCGCCGCAGGCTCTATTTGTCGTCGCTTCAATAACCTCCATCTCGCCTGGACCGCGCCAGAAAAGAAACATGACGACATGGTTGCCGGCTTTGTTCAGGACGTCGCCCGGTTGCAGGTCTTCAAAGGAAATCTCTGAAGATGCGCCGGGAATGCTCCGCGTTGTGTATCGCGCGGCGCCGCCCCACGCGCGGGACACGAAACCCGAACAATCAACGCCCGCCGCGTAGATGGAATTCACCGCGGATTTCGCATCGTAGATAATGACCTTGGTGCAAACATCGCCAGCCGGACGCCCGGCGGCTATTTTGTTCACAAACTGCCACGGCCAATCGCTGCCGGCCCAGACATAGGGCGCGCCGGAAATTTCCTCCTCAACCCGGCCGGAAAGCCGGCTCGGCCGGCTCCAGAAGGCAAGATTGTGGTTGCCGCGCGATGCGCACGCGTTCGTTACGGTCGACTGTTCGCCGTAGTGAAAGTCCGTCTCCGGTTCGTAATTCTCCCGCCCCAGTTTGTATTTGAGATTGAGGTACATGCAGGCGTTTCGAACGACGGATCGCCGGTCAATCGCTTCGCCGGCGGAGACGCGGACGAAAGCCCGTTCCAGAGCCGCCGCGTACTCTCCTGTTTGATCGGGCGCGCTTGGCGATTGTTCTATTGCCTCCTCAAGCTCGGTTTCTTCGGGCGATGGCTCTGCTGTCGCTTCGCCCTGAACGTCTTCGGGTGATGGTTCGTCGGCATCCGTTCCGTCCGCGTCGTCTGTCGCCGGCGTATTGGCGTCAGGCTCGTCCGCAGCTGAAGCTTCTTCCGCCGAAGGCGCCTCGTCTTCTTCAGGCTCGGCAGCCGAAGGGGCGGGCTCTTCTTCGCCTGCGGCGACGTCATCTTCGCTAGCGGCTTCGTCTTCCTCGTTGGCGGCGGCATCTTCTTCTTTGCCGGGCAGGGGCGGCCTGTCCGGCAGCATTTCGGCGAAATCAGGGTACTTCGCTGCGTCGAGGTCCACAGGTTTAGGTTTGTTGCGAAACTGCTCCATAAGAACGACGCCAGTAGTGTCGCGTGCTGTCCTAATCCGCCAATGCCACTGGCTCTTTGGCCGCAACTTGACCAGCGACACGTCGTTTCGGCGCACAAAAATGGAAATCACGTCTCCATCGGGCGTGATGGTCGTGTTTTGGCGAGGCGTGCAAACCCGAGAGCGAGGAACGTAGAAGAGCGCTACTTCTTCATCGGCGTTGGCGGGCACTTTTATGATGGTCTCGTCGGAACGGTAGGCCTTCACCCTGCGAAGTTCTTCCGTCATGGACAGATAGATGTCGCCATTCTGATTTATTTGGGCGAGCCGTACGAATGCTATGGGCCGGCGCGCATGGACAATCACTTCGGCTGCTTCGCCAGACGGCAGCTGGCGCGTAAGTTGAAGAAAGCGGTCGTCCGTGACCTCGTAGTCAACCTGCGCGACATTCCCGTCGGAGCCGACAGCCGAAACTGATCCTGAATCCGGCTGGGTACGGACGATAATTCCGCCATCCTCGTTTTCGGCTGCTTGAGCGTCCGCCGGAGGCGCATATCCGCGCGCCTTCAAGTGTTCGATGACACGGTCGGGCAGCTGGTAAACGTCCGAGGCCGGGATATCTTGAACGCCCGCGCCGCCGAGCGAAAAACGTCTGAGTATGTCGCCGCGCCCTGTCAGGCTTCGTTCCCCGATGTAGAGATCGTCTTGATCGGCGGCGGCCGCGATGACATCAAAGCCCTCCGGCCTATTCAGCTGCTCAATTGAAGTTATCTTATCGTCAGCGAGCGAGTAGAGGAGGACGCGATCGGCGCTTGGATCAATTATCGCAACGCGATCCGAGCCGACTGATTCAATGCCGAAAGGACAGTTGAAGCCGATTTCATCGGCGTCGCCTGCGATGTCAAAGGCGGCAACGTCATTATTGCGCGCGCCAAACCTGAAAAGCCCGCCGCTCTGCTGATCGTCGTCGTCATCGTTTTCCGTCGTTGGCGCGCCGGTGTCGTCGGCCTCAGCGGCGCGCGGAACGCGAATTTCTTCGGGGCTGGCGATTGAGGTTTCAATCTGCGTCAGAACAGAATGTTCGGATACGACGGAACAGTAGCTCAACCCGATCAGCGCCCCGCCGACAATAATGAGGATCAGAAGAAACCGCATACCCGCACCCCAAGCGTATGTGATCTAATTCTGCAAGTCGCAGGACTGGGCGTCCTTCGCGACGACAACGATGTCAGTGATAGCACATGGGGCGCAGAGCGAAAGGCTGCACGGCTCGCTTGGTGCTTGGGTGTATCGCCTGGCGGGTCGGATGATGGAGAGCGTTGTTCTTGGGCGGAAAACACGCAATCGCCGAGAGGCCGCTTACGCCCTTGTCTGCCCAGTCCCGCGCACCTGATACTTGAATGTCGTCAGCTGCTCGAGGCCGACGGGGCCGCGGGCGTGCATTTTGCCGGTGGCGATGCCGATCTCCGCGCCCATGCCGAATTCGCCGCCATCTGCGAACTGCGTCGAAGCGTTATGCACGACGATGGCGCTGTCGATTTCGTTGAGGAACCGCTCGGCCGCCTCTGCGTTCTCGGTGACGATGGCGTCGGTGTGGGCGGAGGAATGCGCCGCGACGAAGGCGAGCGCGGCGTCTAGGTTGTCGACAATCTTCACAGAAAGGATGGCGTCAAGATACTCCGTATCCCAATCGGCGGCGACGGCGGGTAAAACGCGGGCGTCGATCTGTTGCGCCGTTTCGTCGCCGCGCGCCTCGCAGCCGTCGAGCCGGTCGAGGATGGCGGGCAGGGCGGCGGGCGCGATGCTCTTGTCGATGACGACGCTTTCAGTGGCGCCGCACACGCCCGTCCGGCGCAGCTTGGCGTTCTCGACGATCCGCGCCGCCTTCTCAATTTCCGCGTCGCCGTGGACATAGGTGTGGCAGTTGCCGTCAAGGTGCAGGAGCGTCGGCACGCGGGCGGCGTCACGCACAAGCTCAACAAGGGTCTTGCCGCCGCGTGGGATAACGAGATCGATATATTCCGTGCACCGCAAAAGCGCCGATACCGCCGCGCGGTCGGTCGTGTCGACATATTGAATGGCGTCTACGGGCAGGCCGGCCGCGCGAAGGCCCTCGCGCATGCAGCCGATAATGGCGCGCGAAGAGGCGGCGCTGTCCGACCCGCCGCGCAGGATGGCCGCATTGCCGGACTTGACGCAAAGCGCGCCGGCGTCCGCGCCCACATTCGGCCGCGACTCATAGACCATGCCGATGACGCCGATCGGGCAGGCGACGCGCGAAATCTCAAGGCCGTTCGGACGCGTCGTTTCGTGGAGGATCCGCCCCACCGGATCCGGCAGGGCCGCCACCGCCTCTACGCCCGCCGCCATCGCCTCGATGCGCCCGTCCGTCAGCCGAAGGCGATCGATAAAGGCGTCGGTCTTGCCGTCCGCGCGGGCGCGTTCGACGTCGCTTGCGTTCCCGGCGAGGATTTCGCCGCGCGCATCGCGCAGGCTCGCGGCGGCGGCGCGCAGGGCCTCATTCTTATTGTCGGTTGCAGCCGCTGCGAGGCGACGCGACGCGTCCTTCGCCCGGCGCCCAAGCGCGTGGATTAACGCCGCCGCATCGTCTGTCGGCGCCGCCATTTTTGTCGCCTAAACCGAGAAGCTCGTCCCGCAGCCGCAGCTTGCGGTGGCCACCGGGTTGTTGATCTTGAAAGAGGCGCCGATCAGTTCGTCGGCGTAGTCGATTTCAGCGCCCGGCATGTATTCGGCGGAAATCTGGTCGACGAGGACGGTGACGCCGTCCCGCTCGATGGCGAAGTCGTCGTCGCCGCGCGCGTCTACAATCTCGAAGTCGTACTGGAAGCCGGAGCACCCGCCGCCATTCACCGCGACTCGCAGCATCGATCCCGCCGGTTCGCCGGCGAGGATTTGGCCGATCTGCTTCGCCGCCCGGGCGGAGAGGGTGATTCCCGCATTCTCCACGGGGCCGGTGGCCGGCGCGTCAGCCGTCGCTTCGGTTGAGGTCATGGCGCGTACTCCATCGAACGCTCTTCGAGCCCTATCAAATAGGCGGAACGCCCTGTTTCGCAAGGCTTTCGTCGGCAGGCTGGGTCCTCAATAGCGGCATTTTTGAAAAACTTATCGAACGCCGCAAAGAGCCTTTTATGATGACTCGCGCAGCTATTGGCCGGCCGATAGGCGGCCGGAAAGGAGGCGGCGGCTCATGAGCGATCCACATGACAGCCTTGCCGGCGGGGCCCCGCTGGCGTTCCCGGCGCCGCTTGCGCCCTACGCCGCCCGCGCGGAGGCGACCCGCGGCCGGCTCCACCCCGAGCCGGAGAGCGCCACCCGCACATCCTTTCAGCGCGACCGCGACCGGGTGATTCACGCCGTCGCGTTCCGGCGGCTGAAGCATAAGACCCAGGTCTTTATCTACCATGAGGGCGACTATTTCAGGACGCGTCTGACCCACACCCTCGAGGCGGCGCAGATTTCGCGGTCGATCGCGCGCACGCTGCGGCTCGACGAGGACCTCGCCGAATGCGTCGCCCTCGCGCACGACCTTGGCCACCCGCCCTTCGGCCATGTGGGCGAGGACGCCTTGCAGGAGGCGATGGCGCCGCATGGGGGCTTTGACCATAACGCCCACTCCTTACGTCTGCTCACCAAGCTGGAGCGCCGGCATGCCGCGTTCGAGGGGCTCAATCTCACCTGGGAGGCGCTGGAAGGCGTCGTTAAGCACTCCGAAGCGCTCATCGGAGCCGATCCGTCGACCTATCCGGAGGCGATCGCCGAATACGCGGAAAAACAGGATTTACTGCTCGACCGCCGCGGGTCGGTGGAATCCCAGGTCGCCGCCATCGCCGACGACATCGCCTACAACAACCACGACGTGGACGACGGTCTGCGCGCTGGGCTCTTTTCCTTTGAGGAAGCGCGCGAGCAGCCGCTCGTGGGCGGCGCCCTCAAGGCCGTCGAGGCGCGCTATCCGGATGCGCCGCGCGACGTCGTCATCGCCGAGGCGGTATCGGAGCTGATCGGGCGGCTCATCGACGACGTCGTCGGCGAGACCCGAAGGCGGCTCGCCGATGCGTCGCCCGAAAGCGCCGACGAGGCGCGGCGGGTCGGCCGTCCCCTGGTGGCGTTTTCCCCGGAAACAGAGGAAAAGCTCGCCTCATTGAGGCGCTTCCTACACAAAAACATGTATCGACATTACAAGGTCAATCGCGCGCGGGCGCAGGCGCTGCGGATCGTTGGCGACCTGTTCGGCCAGTTTTTCGCCGATCCCGGCACCTTGCCGACGCATTGGCGGGAAGCGGCGGCGTGCGCGGAAGCCGCCGATGCTTCAGGCGCCGGTCCTGAGGCGGGCCGCGCGCGCGTCGTATGCGACTATATTGCGGGCATGACGGACCGGTACGCCATCCGCGAGCATGAACGCCTGTTTTCGGCGATGCCGGTTCTATAGGTGGTCGCGGGTATCCGGCCTGAGGAGGCGCAGGGCGCCTCGCAGTGGGCTTCGGGGCGTTGCGCCCGGGCCGCGAGTCGCGCATCACGGGATGACTGGCCGAGCGTTCGCCCGCGCCGCGTCGCGCAAATAGGGCGCACACAGGGCGGCGCAGACCGGGCTGCCCAAAGGAGACTATTGAGATGAGCTCTTCGACGTTGGACGACGACTATGATGAGTTTGACGACATTGAAGACGATGAGGACGACGAGCCGGGTTTCTCCGGCCTTATGGTCCTGCTCATGGGCGGGCTCATGCTGGGCGCCATGGTCGCCGTCGTATGGGTCGCCTACAGCCATGGCGTGAAGATGGGCCAAGACCGCGGCGATCCGCCCGTGGTGTCGGCCGATCCGAGCCCGGTCAAGCTTGAAGCCGCAAATGAGGCAGGCGAGGAGCCGGCGCGCGAAGTTTATGGCGAGGCGGACACCCCCGCGGACGAAACCGTCGTAGTCGCCGAAGCGCCGGAAGAGCCGATTGAGCGTCCCGCATTGGAGAATCCGCTGCTGGAGCAGGCGGCCGGCGAGGCGGGGGCTGCTGAGGACGCTGTGGCGGACCGCATTGAGACCCTCGCCCGCGCGGCCGAGGCGGAGGCCGAAGAAGCGGTTGCGGCGGCGGGCGACGCCGCGGCGTCCGTTGAAGAGGCGGCCGCTGCCGCCGAAGAAGATGTCAGCCGCGCCGCGACGCGCGCGCAGCCGGCGTCAGTTGCGGCTGCGGCGTCTGCGCCCACGCCGTCCGCGGCTTCGGCGGACGCATCGGCCGGGCCGCTGACCGGGTCGCACCTTGTTCAGATCGCCGCCCTGCGCTCGCGCGCGGAAGCGGACGCAGCCTGGGAGGCGCTGGCGGCCGAGCTCGGCGACTATGTGAACGGCAAGGCGCCGCACGTCCTTTCGCCGATGAACGCCGATGACGTCTACTATCGGCTGCGCGTCGGGCCCTTCGCTTCCAAGACTGAGGCGGACGCCTATTGCGCCGGCCTCAAGGCCAAGGGCAAGGGCTGCATGGTGCGGGCGAAATAGGGACTGATGGCGCGCGCCGCGGCTGTATTCGACACCGAGGGGCCGCGTCCGACTCGCGAAGAGCGCGCGTTCTTCCGCGACGTCGACCCGGTCGGGTTCATTCTGTTCGCAGACCATTGCGAGACGCCCGACGCCGCGCATGCGGCGACGTCGGAATTGAAGGATGCGGTAGGGCGCGAAGACGTCCTCGTCCTGATCGATCAGGAGGGCGGACGGGTGGCGCGCATGAAGCCGCCGGCCTTCCCCGCCCACGCCCCCCCGGCGCGGCTTGGCGAGCTTTATCGTCTTGACCCGGAAAAAGCCCGGGAGGCGGCGCGGCTAACCGGGTTTCTTCTTGGCCGGATGGTTGCGACGCGCGGCGTGAACGTCAATTGCGTGCCGATGCTTGACGTTCCGCAGATCGACGCCGACCCGGTCGTCATCGGGGATCGGGCGATCGCAAAACACCCGGACGTCATAGCCGAGCTAGGCCGCGCGATGGCGGAAGGATCGATTGAGGGCGGGGCGCTGCCGGTGGTGAAGCATCTGCCCGGCCATGGCCGGTCGCTCGTCGACAGCCATGCGGACCTGCCGCGGGTGTGCGCCAACATCGACGATTTGCGCAACGTCGACTTTGCGCCGTTCCGGTCGCTGAACGACCAGCTTCTGGGAATGACCGCGCACATCGTCTACGAAGCGCTTGATCCTGACCAACCGGCGACCATGTCCGCGAAAGTCATTGAAGAGACGATCCGCGGCGATATCGGCTTTGAAGGAATGTTGTTTTCGGACGACTTGAGGATGGGCGCGCTGGATGGCGAGGTCGGCGATCGCGCGGCGCGCGCGCTCGCGGCGGGATGCGATGTCGCGCTGTGCTGCAACTATACGTTGGCGGAGAAAACCGCGACGGCGCGCCATGACCTGTCGCTGTCGCAAACAGCCGAAGCGCGGTTTGCGCGCGCGGTTAAGGCCCTGCCGCCGCGCCCTGCCGAGGAGGATCTCGTTGCGTCCTACGAAGAGCTCGACGCATTATTGAAGCCTGTGGTTCTGGTCTGAACCAAAAAAGAGCCCTCGGCGCCCGCGCGCATCAGCCTCAGAGTTGAGAATCGGGATTAGGTCGCAAAAGTTTCAGACGCGACGGCGCTGGCCGCCGCGGTTAAGATGAGCGTGAAGTCATTGGATTTAGGCGCACCGCAGATGATTGATCGGCCGTCAGCGACGGAGGACGCCGACGCATTTGACGCCAGACCCGCAGAGGCGATGGCGGATGTCGACGCGTTGATCGTCAATATCGACGGGTATGAAGGCCCGCTTGACGTGCTCCTGGATCTTGCGCGCGCTCAAAAGGTTGATCTGCGCCAGATCGCGATACTGCCGCTCGTAGAGCAGTACCTCGCTTTCGTTGAGGCCGCGAAGGCGCGCCGGCTTGATCTTGCGGCGGACTATCTGGTGATGGCGGCGTGGCTCGCCTATCTCAAGACGAGGCTCCTCCTGCCGAAGCCGACGGAGGAGGGCGAAGAGCCGAGCGCCGATGAGATGGCCGCGCGGCTTGCTTTTCAACTGCAGCGGCTCGAGGCGATGCGCAAGGCGGCGGCGGACCTGCTCGCCCGCCCGCAGGAGGGCGTAGATTTTGTCCCCCGCGGCGCGCCCTGCGGCCGCCAGGTCGTTGCGAGGCGCGAATGGCGGGCTGATCTATATGAGCTTTTGAAGGCCTACACCCGCCAACGTATCGACAATACGCGCCGCACTTACGCGCCGCCGCCGCCGCCTGTGTTCTCCATCGAAGAAGCGCGCGAACGGCTGCGCCGGGTTCTCGGCGACATTCCCGACTGGACGGACCTGCAGACGCTCGCCTCGTTCCGGGTGAGCGACTCGCCGCGCGCGAGCGTCATGGCGAGCGCCTTCAGCGCCGCCCTCGAGTTCGCCAAGGACGGCCGCATCGAGCTGCGCCAGCTTGGCCATTATGAACCTATTTTTCTGAGGCGCCGGGCGGACGCCAGCGCGCATGCCGACGCAGACGTCGCCGTATCGCCCATGAGGGATGACGAAGAATGACCGTTCTTGAGGACACTTCACCGCGATCACGCGCTGTCGCGGACGGCGATGGCGAGAATGCGGCGGACGCTGGGTCCTTGGCGGACATGTCCCCGCGCGAAGCGCAGGATGCGCTCGCCGAAAGGCTGGGCGTTGCGCCGGCCGACGAAGACGGCGCCGGCGACCCGGAGGAAGATGGTTTGGATACGGAATGCGACGGCGCGGCGACCGGCGACGATGAAGGCGCGCCGGTTTTCGACGCCGCGGAGCGGGCGGAGCATGCGCGCCTTGTGGAGGCGCTGCTATTCGCAAGCGCCGAGCCGATGACTGCGGCCCAACTCGCCAGGCGACTGCCGCATGGGGCTAACGTCGCTGAGGCGCTTGAGGCATTGACCCAGCAATACGAAAGCCGCGGGGTCGTGCTCCAGAACGCCGGCGGCCTCTATCGCTTCGTCACAAACCCCGACATCGCCTACATCCTGCAGGAGGAGCGGGTCGAAGCCCGCAAACTTTCGCGGGCCGCGCTCGAAACGCTCGCCGTCATCGCCTACCACCAGCCGTGCACGCGCGCCGACATCGAAGACGTGCGCGGCGTCGCGGTGTCGAAAGGGTCGCTCGACCAGCTGTTGGAAGTCGGCTGGATCAGACTTGCCGGCAAGCGCAAGGATACGCCGGGCCGCCCGTCGCTCTACGCGACGACCTCCGCGTTTCTGGCGCATTTTGACCTTGCGTCAGTGGGCGACTTGCCCGGGATGGCCGACCTCAAGGCTGCGGGGCTCCTCGACGCCAACCTTCCGCCGAATTTCTCCGTGCCAATGCCGAAGGCCGCCGACGAGAATGAAGACGAAGCCGCCACCGATGATGCGTCAGACTCCGAAGCGCCCGACTTTGTCCAGGACTTCCATGGCGACGAAGCCTCCCATGTTGAAAATGCGGACCTCGATGGCGAGGAAACGCCCTGATTTGTCACGTAGAGGCGTCGGGCCGGCGTAGATAGTCAGTCGATTGCGGATTGCCGCCGGGGCGCGGCCGCTGTAGCACCAATTTGCTTGCGACTTGGCGGATCATTAACCAAATAGCGGCAAGCCTGTGGCTGCGAAGTCGAGCCATAGCTTTGAATCAAGGTGCGTGGATCTATGGGCGCGATCGGACCCTGGCAAATTCTCATCATTCTCGTGCTTGCGGCGTTGCTGCTCGGCGGGGGAGGCAAGATATCGGCGCTGATGGGCGATTTCGCTAAAGGTATCAAGGCGTTCCGAAAGGGCCTTGAGGATGATGATGATGCCGCGATCGCAAAGCGCGCGGATGCGGCGAAAGATGTGACGCCGCCTCAGGAAGAGACCGGCGCCTCTTCGGCGAAGGACAACGCGTAAGGCGCCCGCCGGCCGCGCGGCCAGGAGGCTCGCGACCCCATGAACCTGCTGCCGCAATTCGGATTTTTCGAGCTCATTCTCGTCGCCGCCATCGCGCTGATGGTCGTCGGTCCGAAGGATCTACCGAAACTGATGCGGTCCGCCGGCCGGATGGCGGCGCAGGCGCGCCGAATGGCCAATGAATTCGCCTCGGCCTTCGACCAGATGGCGCGTGAGGCGGAAATGGAAGACATGCGCAAGGAGATCGAAGCCTTGAAGGCCGCATCCCCTGTTAATGACCTGAAGAAAGCGGCGGAAGAGGTTGTAGCCCCAATCAAAAAAGCTGTTAGCGAAGCTGAAGCGACGGCGCGCGGTCACGGCGATGACATGGAGTCTGACTGCGCCGATGCGTCAGACGACGCGCAGGAGCCGGGCGCCGCGAATGCCGCTGAGGCCGACAATCCTGATCAGTGCGACGAAACGGTCAGCAGGGATGAAGGCGGCAACGTATCGGGCGCGGCGTCGTGAGCGAAAAGGCCGCTTCGCAGGACCTCGCGACTCCGGTCGACGAGGAGTCCGAAATGCAGGCGTCGGCCGCGCCGTTACTCGACCATCTGACGGAGCTGCGCACCCGGCTGATCGTTTCGTTCGCTGCGATCCTGGGCGCTTTCGCGATCTGCTTCGTTTTTTCGCGGCAGATCTTCGATTTCCTGATCATTCCGTTCGTCAACGCCGTTTCGTACGCGAGTGGTTCCGACGGCCGCGACCCGACGCTGTATTTTGCGCCGCTTGAGTTCTTTTTCACGCGCGTGCGCCTTGCCGTCTTTGCGGCGGTGGCGATCGCCTCACCGATGATCGCGTATCAGGTGTATGCGTTCGTGGCCCCTGGGCTCTATCGGCGGGAGAAGCGGGCCGCCGCGCCTTTTCTCGCCGCGATGCCAGTGCTGTTCACGCTTGGCGCGTCGCTTGTCTATTTTGTGCTGATGCCGTTCGTGATGCGCTTTGCGGTCGGCTTTGAGGCGCAGGCCGCGGAAGGCGCGCCGGCCAATTTTGAGCTGCTGACGCGAGTGAGCGACTACCTGACGCTTGTCACCACGCTGATCCTTGCGTTCGGGTTCGCGTTTCAGTTGCCGGTATTTCTGACTTTGCTGGCGCGCGCAGGCCTCGTGACGCCGGACTTTCTCGCCAAGAACCGACGCATCGCGATCGTCGTCATCTTCGTGGTCGCCGCCTTCCTGACGCCGCCAGACCCGATAAGCCAGGTGATACTCGGCGTTTCCATCATTGCGCTCTATGAAGCCTCAATCGTGTCCGTCCGCCTCGCGGCCGGCAAAAGCGCCGAAGAGACCGACGCCGCCGCGTGATCCGGCATCAAGCTGACATCTTTCGTCCCGCGGCGACCTCGGTGTAGACCGCGCGCGGCGCAATCGTTCGCGAGGAAACCCCATGCACGACATCAAGTTCATCCGCGACAATCCGGACGCGTTTGACGCCGGGCTCGCGCGGCGCGGCGCAGCGCCGCGAGCTGGAGAGGTCCTTGCGCTCGACGCCGAGGCGCGGCGGTTTATCGGCGTACTTGAAGACCTGCAGGCGCGCCGCAACGCCTCGTCCAAAGCGATTGGGCAGGCGAAGGCCAAAGGCGACGATGCGGAATTCGAGCGCTTGCGCGGCGAGGTGGAGAGCATCAAGGCGCAGATGCCGACTGCCGAGGCCGAACGCGACAAGAACCTTGATGCGGTGACGGCGATCCTGGAGGCGCTGCCAAACCTGCCGGCGGAGGACACGCCGAACGGCCTTACCGAAGAAGACAATGTCGAAGTCCGAAGGTGGGGCGAACCGACAGAAATTCCTGGCGCGAAGGAGCATTTCGACCTTGGCGAAGCGCTTGGCCTCATGGACTTTGAAGCGGCCGCAAAGATGTCGGGCGCTCGCTTCGTCGTCCTCAAGGGCGCGCTCGCGCGGCTTGAACGCGCCCTCGGCAACTTCATGATCGACGTCCAGACGGGTGAGTTCGGCTACGAGGAAGTCGCGCCGCCCGCGCTTGTCCGCGATACCGCCGTCTACGGAACGGGGCAGTTGCCGAAATTTGCAGAGGACCTCTTTCGCACGACCGGCGATCACTGGCTCGTCCCCACGGCCGAAGTGACCCTTACCAATCTCGTGGCGGATGCGATTCTGTCGGAGGAGGAGCTGCCAAAGCGGTTCTCGGCGTGGACGCCCTGCTTCCGTTCGGAGGCGGGGTCGGCGGGCCGCGACACAAGAGGCATGATCCGCTTGCATCAGTTCTCCAAGGTCGAGCTTGTCTCGGTTACAACGCCGGAGAAATCAGCCGAAGAACATGAACGAATGACCGAGTGCGCGGAGACGGTCCTGAAGCGGCTAGAGCTTCCCTTCCGCACGATGGCGCTGTCCTGTGGCGATATGGGGTTTTCAGCCACAAAGACCTATGACCTGGAGGTATGGCTGCCGGGGCAGGGGCGCTATCGCGAAATCTCTTCCTGCTCCAACTGCGGCGACTTTCAGGCGCGTCGCATGAAGGCTCGTTATCGCGCCGAAGGCGAAAAGGCGACGCGGTTCGTCCATACGCTTAACGGCTCCGGCCTCGCCGTCGGCCGCACGCTCGTCGCTGTGATGGAGGCCTATCAGCAGCCGGACGGATCGATCGCCGTGCCTGATGTCCTCGCGCCCTACATGGGCGACGTCGCCCGCATTGAAAGAGCAAACTGATCCTATGCGTATTCTGTGTTCGAACGATGACGGCGTGCATGCGCGCGGCCTTGAAAGCCTCGTCAAGATCGCGCGCGCAATATCGGACGATGTGTGGGTCGTCGCGCCGCAGGAGGAGCAGTCCGGCGCAGCGCGGGCGCTAACTCTCGCTCACCCGATCAGGGTCCGGAAGTTCAACGATCGCCGGTTCGCGGTCTCCGGCACGCCGACCGACGCCGTGATGATGGGCGTCACCCGGCTCCTCGGAGACAAGAAACCGGACCTTGTCCTCTCCGGCGTCAATCATGGCCAGAACCTCGCCGAGGACGTCACGTTTTCAGGCACCATTGCGGCCGCGCTGCAGGGCATGACGCTTGGCATACCGTCGATCGCGTTGTCGCTTTCTCGCTTCTCGCGTGATCATGCGGCGTGGGAGACCGCCGAAGCCTACGGCGCGGACATCGTGCGCAAACTCCTCGACGCCGGCTGGCCGGAAGACGTCGTCATGAACGTCAACTTTCCGGCCTGCGCGCCTGAGGACGTGAAAGGCGTTGAAATCACCGAGCAGGGGCGGCGCGACCAGTTCCAGCTTTATGTGGATGAGCGCGAGGATCTGCGCGGCGGGACCTATTACTGGTTCGGCTTTACCGGGAAGCTGTCCGACCCGCCGCAGGGAACCGACCTCCGCGCGATTTACGACGGCCGCATATCCATCACGCCGCTGCACCTGTCGCTGACCCATCAAACGACGCGACAGGCGCTGTCGCAGTCTTTTGACGGGGCATGACGCGCGAACGTTAAGGGCTTGTTAACCGTTCCGACGCGATTCGTTTACCTAGGTAAACAAATCATGACGGAGCGTGGATATGCGCGCGGCGAATGCGGTTCTTGCTGGGGCAATGGCGGCGCTTCTGGGCGCGTGCGCCGGCAAGTCCGACGCGCCGGTGGTGTATGGCTCCGAGCCGACCTGGCAGGGCCGCATTTACTCCTCAGTCGATGATCTGCCGCCGGCGCCCGCAGCCGAAACGTCGCAAACCGGCCGCGGCCTGAAGACGACTGCGGTCGATGAGTCAGAGTTGCTTGGCGACCTTGTCGAGCCAGACGCCGTCAGGGGACGGAAAGGTCGCCGCATTGCTTCTGCGGACTTAGGGTCGCTGGAAGAGGTGTACCTCGAAAATTCGCTTGAGGGCGGCGGCGGAAGTTCGGGCGGCCGTCCGCAAGTGGTTCGCGTGCGTCCTGGCGACACTGTCTACGCCATCGCGCGGCGCACAGGGGCCGACCCGCAGGCGATTATCGCATTGAATGGGTTGCGTGCGCCTTACAGCCTCAGCGTCGGACAGCCCCTGCAGGTGCCGTCCGGCGGCCGCGAAGTCGCAGATCTGCCCAAACCCAAGTCCACGCCGTCCCGGGAAGCCACGCGGGTCACGATGGCCTCAAGTCCCGCGCCGTCGCGATCCGTCGGCCGCCGCCATGTGGTTCGGCCCGGCGACACCATGTACTCGATTTCCCGCGCCAATGGGCTGTCAGTATCCGAACTTGCGCGGGCGAATGGCGTCAGGTCCCCTTACGTCATTACGGTCGGGGACGAACTGATGATCCCGGCAAGTGCGTCGCCGCGAGTCGCCCAGGCGCGCGAAACGAATACCGGCAAGAAAAAAGCGCCTGCGGCTAAGCCGTCGCCTTCGAAGATCGTCAAAGCGCCGCCGCCGGCAAAGAAGAAGCCTGTGCGCCAGGCGTCGTTTGCCCCCGCGTCATCGGATGGGGCTGAGACCGCGCGCGTCTCGCCAGTCTTCGAATGGCCTGTGAAGGGCGCCGTGATTGAGAAATTCCGCTCCGGCGCGCCAGGCGAACGCAATGACGGGATAGACATCGCCGCGCCGGTGGGCACCCCTGTCCGCGCGTCAGCGGACGGGGAGGTCGTCTATCGCGGCGCCGGGTTGGCGGGTTACGGCAACCTTCTGCTCGTCAAGCACGATGACGGCTTTGTCACCGCTTACGCCCACAATGACGTCATGCTCGTACGCAAGGGCCAACGCGTGCGCCAGGGGCAGGTCATCGCCAAGGTGGGGCAGACCGGCGAAGCGGCTCAGCCGCAACTGCATTTCGAAATCCGGCAAAACCTGAAAGCAGTCGACCCGATTGCGTTGCTGGGGTCTTAATCCTGATCGCGCAGGCGCTCTTCCTGATACTGAATGCCCCAGCCGATGATCTGACGCCATAGCGCTTCGGCCATTTCCGGCGGCATGCCGCCCGCTTCGGCGCGCGCCCGGACGCGATCAATGACCTCCCGATTGCGCCAGGGCACTGACGCCGTTGCCGATTCCGCTTTCTTTAGCTGCCACATCCGGTCGACATAGCCCCAGCGCTGGGTCAAGAGGTCGACGACGGCGTTGTCCACCCGGTCTATCTCATCACGCACATCCTGCATTGACGCGCAGTCATTCGGCTCTTTCATCCGTACATCTCCTAAATGAGCGGTTTCTGGCTTGACGCGGCGTTACGCTGGTTCCGATTCGCCCGACTTCGCCGTCTCATATCGCTCCAGCGCAATCAGCCACGCCTCTTCGGCTGCCTCGATTGCGTCGACAAGGGCTGCGCGCTCCCGTTGCAGCTTGGTCGCGCGCGCAACGTCCCTGGCGTAAAGGTCGGGGGCGGCGAGGGCGGCGTCGAGCCGCGCCAGCACCCCGTTAAGTTCCTCGATGCGCGATTCATGTTTGTCCGCGTCTTTCTTGAGGGGCGCCAGCATCTCCCGCGCCCTCGCGGACGACTGGCGCTCCGCGGGCCTAACCGCAATCTCCGCGCTCGGTTTGCGCGCGCCGCGATCCGTCCGCCTTAGGTCGAGTACGAAGTTCCGATAGTCGTCGAGGTCGCCTTCGAATGTCGTGACCGCGCCGTCATTGACGAGCCAAAGGCGTTCGCCGACGAGTTCGGCGAGATGGGCGTCGTGCGTGATCAAGAGGACGGCGCCTGAATACGCGTTCAGCGCATCGGCGAGCGCCTCGCGGCTCTCGATATCGAGATGGTTCGTCGGTTCGTCGAGGATCATCATGTGCGGCGCGTCAATGCCAATGAGCCCCAGCAGGAGGCGCGCTTTTTCGCCGCCCGACATGGCCGCGACTTTTGTGTCGGCCAGGTCAGCGCCGAAGCCGAGCTGCGCGGCGAGGGAGCGCGCTTCGGCTTCCGTCGCGTCGGGTCGTTTCTTGCGGACGTGTTCGTACGCCGACAGGGCGGGGGAAAGTTCATCCGTCTGATGTTGGGAAAAATAGGCGATCTTGAGCTTCTTGTGCTTGAAGATGTCGCCGTCGAGGAGCGCCAGCCGGCCGGAGATCGTTTTGACGAGCGTCGACTTGCCCTGGCCATTAGCGCCGAGGATCACGATCCGGTCGTCCTGATCAATCCGCATATTCAGTTTACGGAGCACGGGCGCGCCATCGGCGTAGCCGAGGTCGGCGTCGACAAGCCGCACAACCGGCGGCGCCATCGGTTTCGGGTCTTTGAATGTGAATGGCGCGACGCCGAACTCCGACGGGGGCGCGACGTCGGCTAGGCGTTCGATCGCCTTCAGGCGGCTTTGCGCCTGTTTCGCTTTGCTCGCCTTCGCGCGGAACCTGTCGACGAAAGCCTGCATATGCCGGCGCTGCGCGTCGAGTTTCGCCCGAGTGGCGAGGGCCTGGGCCCGCGCCTCCGTCCGTCGCCGGACATAGGCGTCGTAGCCGCCGGCGTGTACGGAGAGTTTGCGGTCTTCTAGGGCGAGGATATGCGTTGCGCAGCGGTTCAGGAAGTCGCGGTCATGGCTGACGACGATCACCGAATAGGGGAAGCGCCGGATGAATGTTTCCAGCCACATCGCTCCCTCGATATCAAGGTAGTTCGTGGGTTCGTCGAGGAGCATGAGGTCCGGCGCGGCGAAAAGAAGGCCGGCAAGCGCGACGCGCATGCGCCAACCGCCGGAGAAATCCGCGCACGCACGGGCCTGCTCTTCGACGTTGAAGCCGAGCCCGGCGAGGATTGCGGCGGCGCGCGCCTCAGCCGAGTGGGCGTCGATGTCAGCGAGACGCGTGTGGATCTCCGCTATCCGCTCAGGGTCCGTCTCGTTCTCGGCGCGGGCGATAAGGCTTGCGCGTTCGCCATCATGCGCGATCACAGTATCGAGTAGGCTTTCAGGTCCGGCGGGCGCCTCCTGGGCGAGAGCGCCAAGGCGCCGGCCCTTGCGCAGCGAGATCTCGCCGCCCTCAGGCGCCGCATCTCCCTTTATGAGCCTGAATAGGGTGGACTTGCCCGCCCCGTTCCTGCCGACAAAGCCGGTCTTCCAGCCATCGGATAACGCCGCCGTCGCCTTGTCGAACAAGAGGCGGTCGTCGATCCGGTAGGTAAGATCGTTTATGTGGAGCACGGCCGCAGTTAAGTCTCTTGGTGAGCAGGCGGCCGACGATAACCGGAGCCTCCCTCCGCCGCCAACTCGGCGGCGCGGGCGGGCGGAGGCTTGCCCGGCGACGCCCCCATTTGTTAGGGAGCGCCGATCGGCCGGGGCCGGCAGAATGTCGCCTGATGGCTCTATAACATTCATGGGCCTCACGACGCCCGCCCGCAGCGCAAGGAATGCAGACTCCAATGGCGATTGAACGCACATTTTCCATCATCAAACCCGACGCGACGCGCCGCAACATCACCGGCAAGGTGATCTCTAAGCTTGAAGAGGGCGGCCTCAGGGTCGTCGCGCAGAAGCGCATCCATATGACGCGCGAGCAGGCTGAAGGCTTTTACGCCGTGCACAAGGAGCGTCCATTTTTCGGTGAGCTGGTGGATTTCATGATGTCGGGCCCGGTCGTCGTGCAGGTGCTTGAGGGCGAAAACGCCGTCGCACGCAATCGCGAGATCATGGGCGCGACCAACCCCGCCGAGGCCGAAGCCGGCACGATTCGGGCCGAATTCGCCGAATCAATCGGCGAGAATTCCGTCCACGGCTCAGACGCGCCCGAGACCGCGGCGGAAGAAATCAAGTTCTTCTTCTCCGACGACGAAATCGTTGGCTGATCCGATAGGATTTCGGGATCCGATCGCGTGACCGGCAATCTGATCCTCGATCTCGTGATCTCCGTCGGCGGGATTGTGGTCGTGGTGGCGGTCTCCTGGGCGCTCGGGGCCGGGCGGCTGTCGCCGATGAGCGAGGCGGAGGCGATCGAACGAGCCGCCTTCGACGAGCCGGACTTCGGTCCGGCGAAATGGCTTTTGGGCGAAGATGGCAGAGCGGCGGTGGGCATCGCCGACGATGGTGAGAGCCTTATCGCCTTCCGCGTGGGCGATCGGATCGCCACCCGCCGCTTCGCGCCGCGCGCCGCCCCTGTGTCAGTTGAGGGTGGGGCCCTGGTCTTCCGCCCTGCTGATCCAGGCGCGCCGGCTGTTAGTGTCCGCGCTGGCGACACCGGCGAAGCGTCCGCCTGGGCCGCGAAGCTTGGTTAGCGCCCACCGATAGAGTGGGGCGGACGTGAGTCTAACGGCGACTTGGATGATTAAGCCTTGCCTATTAGTATCGAGCCCATGGAATTCCCTGACGTCGTCACAATGGCCATCCCGGCGTTCGTGGGCCTCATCCTGATCGAGATGGCCGCCTGGCGGCTTACAGGCAAGGGGGACTACGAGAGCCGCGACAGCGCGGCGAGCCTGGTCATGGGGCTCGGCAGCCAGATCGCGCCGATGTTCGGCGGCGCGGCGGTGGCGACGGCTATTCTCTTTGCGGCATATGAGTACCGGCTGTTCGAGATCCCGAATGTCTGGTGGACGGTGGCGCTCTGCTTCATGCTGGACGATCTGCGTTACTACTGGTTTCACCGGATCAGCCATGAACGCCGCTGGTTTTGGGCGAGCCACGTCATCCACCATTCCTCGCAGCACTACAATCTCACGACGGCGTTGCGCCAGACCTGGACCGGCACGATTATGGCGGCGCTGATTTTCAAGGCGCCGTTAGCGCTCCTCGGATTCCATCCCCTGATGCTGGTTTTCGTCGGGGGGCTGAACCTGATCTATCAATTCTGGATCCACACGGAGATTATCGACCGGCTCGGGCCCTTCGAATGGGTGATGAACACGCCGAGCCATCATCGCGTCCACCACGCGACTAATCCGCGATATCTCGATGCCAACTACGCCGGCACCTTGATTATCTGGGACCGGATGTTCGGCACGTTTGTGCCAGAAGACAAAAAAGAAGCTCCCCGCTACGGCATCGTCAAAAATTTGGGTACGTTCAATCCCCTGCGCATCGCCTTTCACGAATGGCTCGGCATCTTTCGCGACTTAGTCAGGTCGCGCAGCGTTCGCGAGGTTCTTGGCTACACAATGGGGCCTCCCGGATGGTCGCCGGATGGATCGCGGATGACGTCGGCGAAACTGAAAGAGCGCTGGCGCGCGCTGGAAGCCGAGAAAATGAACGTAATGGCGAGCGAGTCGGGCGGCGCGCCGTCCCCGGCGCCTCAGCCCGCTGAATAGGCGCGCCCACTGCCAATTGTGGCGGGAATCCGGCCCGCATTCGGGTGGCTCGCCGGCTTTCCGCCTAATGCGCCTTCACAACACCTTACTCGCCGTCACAACGCCTTGAACGGCTCTTCTCTCCGCCCGCTTCGCCCGCCACTTTCCGCCGTGACGCTGAGGACGCGACGGATGAACCGGGCGCTTGCGTTCAATTGGGTATCGGAACGGAGAGTGGACCATGGCTGGCGGACGCAAGAGCGGCTTCCTAGAGAAAATCGGCCTACCGGCGATTGGCGCTGCCTTTATCGCTGGGGCGGCCATGGCGGCGACGGGCGATATTGCGGCGCCGGCCTTTGGCGGGCCTGCGCAGGCGTTATCAAGCAGCGACGCTGATCGCCGCGCGGCGCTCTTATTCGCTCAATCGGACCTCGATGGTTCCGGCGATCTGAGCGTTGAGGAGTTTTCGGCGCTAAGCGTCGTTTCCGCGGAGCTCGCGCGCCTCAGCGGATTCGTTGCGCTGGACGTCGGCGGCGAGACGTCCCGGGTTATCGACATTGCGGACGTTGCGCCTGCGTCGGTCTCCCTTACGGAGCGCACTCGGATCGAAGCCGTGGCGTCGCACGAATTCCACGACGCCGCCGGGCCCGATGGCGTTCTCGACGAGGATGATTTCCTTGCGCTGGAGCGGGAAAGGTTCATCGCCGCTGATCTAAACGGGGATGGCGCGCTCAAGCGCCAGGAACTCAGCGTTTACGGACTAAGGGTGGCGCGAGCGCCGGTTAGCGCATCCTAAGGCCTGACCCGCGTCGAACGAATCGAATGCCTTTAGGCCGGCTGGCCATTAGATAGCGGCGCTCCATCCGGAATGCCCATGGCCGCTCTCAAATTGTCGGCCGACAATGGGAGCCGGCGCGCGCCCAACGTCCCTCCGGCGCGTCGGCTCCCGTATTTATTCTGCGCCAGTCTTCGCCGCGTTCACTCTGCGGACCGCGGCCCGAACGCATCTTCATAGGTCTGACGCAGCACGCTTTTCTGGATTTTTCCCATTGCGTTCCGCGGCAATGCGTCGATGACGACAATCTTCTTGGGAACCTTGTATCCGGCAAGATTGGCCCGGAGCGACTTGATGACTTCTTTCGCGTCCGGCGCCGCGCCGGTCTCCGGCGCGATGACGGCCAGAACCGCCTCCCCAAGGTCCGCATGCGGGGCGCCGATGACGGCGCTCTCCGCAACGCTGGGCAGCCGGTCTAGCGCCGCCTCCACTTCCGCCGGATAGACATTCAGTCCGCCTGAGATAATCAGGTCCTTTTCGCGGCCGTCGATAAAGAGATAACCGCTGGCGTCAAAATGGCCCAGGTCCCCGGTCCTGAAATATCCGTCATCGGAGAATTCGGTTTCTGCGGCTTCGGGGCGGTTCCAGTATCCCTTGAAGACATTTGGCCCGCGAACTTCGATTCCGCCGGTTTCGCCTTCGGCGGCCGGTCGTCCTGCTTCATTCGTTACCCTCACTTCGACGCCCGGAAGAGGGAACCCTACCGCGCCTGGCTTGCGATCGCCGTCATATGGATTTGACGCGATCATGCCTGTCTCCGTCATGCCGTAGCGTTCGAGAATGGCGTGGCCTGTGCGCGCCTTGAACCTATCGTGAGTTTCCGGCGACAGCGGCGCCGACCCGGAGATGAAGACCCGCATTGACGCCGCCCGTTCGAGGGTGAGGTCAGGTCGCGCCAGCAGGCGCGAATAAAATGTCGGCACGCCCATCAACGAGGTGGCCTCAGGCATCAGCCGGAGGATTTCTTCGGCGTCGAAGCGGGGCAGGAAGCGCATCCGCGCGCCGGCCGCGAGGCAGACATTCGTCGCCACGAAAAGTCCGTGTACATGAAAAATTGGAAGAGCGTGGATAAGCGCATCGTCTTCTGAAAAGCGCCATATGTCCCGCAGCGCCTCGCAATTCGACCTCAGGTTTTCATGGCTCAGCATCGCGCCTTTCGGCCTGCCGGTCGTGCCGGAGGTGTAGAGGATCGCGGCGAGGTCGTCAGGCGCGCGCGAGATGGTCTTGAACGCCGCGTCGCAGTCGCGCGCGAGGGTCTGGGCTTCTCCGTCGCCCGCAACGCCCAGTGAGAGTGTTGTCTTGACGCCGGACGCCGCCGCAATGGGCGAAAGCCGCCCGGAGGCCTCCGGGCGGCACAGGAAGAGCGCCGGCGAGGCGTCCGACAGCGCATAGGCGGTTTCTTCGTCTGTATAGCCCGGGTTCAGGGGAAGATACGCAGCGCCGACCCGCAGGGCGCCAAGATACGCGAATAAGGCGTCGGGCGATTTGTCCGTCTGCGCTGCGATTCGATCGCCAGGCCTGACCCCCGTCTGTGCGAACAGGTTTGCGAACGCGCCGGATCGCTCAAGCAAGTCTGCGTAGGAGTAGTCCACTTCCGACCATGGCGCGCCGCGCGGCGATGTCAGGAAAGCCGACCGCGGCGCCGAGCGGGCGCGTTCTTCAAACAAGGAAAAGAGGTTTCCAGACATGTCCTTCGCGTCGCGCTTGGCTGGGCGGCGATGGCGCTTGTCCAGAGGTGAATTGAGCGCCAACCGGCGCATGGTGTCCCATGTGACGCGGCAAAAAGAAAGCGCCCCGAGCCGCAGCCGAGGGCGCTTGTCAATTATCGATCAATACAACGCTGCCCGATAGCATGCGAGACGCGTCGCCCGCATTTGGCAATCCGGAGCGTGCGCCTTTAGGAAGAGGCGCGCATCCGCTTGCGGATAATCAATGGGAAACCGAAGGTCGATGAAGCTGGCGCCAAATTTCGCGGGCGATCGCCCTTCCGCTTCGGCGTCGCCAGGGACGGCATCACTCCCATGATTAGGCGCGATCCGCTCTTGAGAGACTTGCGTTTTTTTGGCTGGATGATTGTCTTCATGCCGAACATCTTCGAGAACGGCGTTGACGATCCCTTTGAGCGTCGCTTTGCCGGGTTCATGCGCCGACGGATGACGGATCCCTGTCCGGTTGGGCGGATGATGTTGGATGGCTTCGCCCGACTGAAGCCAATGACTTCGGTGAATTTCACTTCAGTTTCAATCGGGTCGTGGGCGTCAAGCACCGGCACCGCCTTCGCGGCGCGGCCGAACGCGGCGCGCAGAACAAGAACGGCGTTTCCTTGCGCCACTTTCTTCGCATAAACGTTGGCTGCGGTTTCATAGACGCCGGCATTGCGCAGTTGCGCGACCGAGTCGCCGCCAGACGAGTCCCCGCCCGCGATGATGTTCATCTGGCTATCTTTATAGCCAATGGCTTTAAGCTCCGCGGCGACCCGCGAAGCCTGGCCTTCGTCTGCGTAGAGTCTTGTAAATGTTGAAGTCATACCGCCTCCTGACGAGTTTCTAAGAGCGCATAGGGGATAAGACCAAGTAGCGAGTCCAAGCGTCAAGCATTTGTTCGACGTAGGTTGTACCTGGCCGTCTGGCCGAGTGCCCGCACCTCCTAAGATCGCTTTCTGGTGGGTTCTTCCTAGCGTTTTGCGTCGCAGTGCGTTTGAACCGCAATTTAGGTCGATCTCCAGATGATCGACATGGATATTACGTGCGTACGTGTAAACGCGATCAAAAAAGTTCGAATAAACGGCGCATCGTTGCGGCGTGGAGCTTTTTTAGGCGTAGTTGAGACCGGGTTATGATTCGGAAGAGCATTATCGACGCCCATGAGCGCCGATAATCAGGGCGGCCGGACCGGGTTGCCGCCATCGGATTGTGGCGTCATGGCCAGAGATTGAGGTTATCTCGGATCAGACTCTGACGCATAAGCGCCGCCCTCGACACCCTTCCTAGATCACGCCCACAAATATCTCCCAGATCTTCGTGTAATTGTTAATTGTCTGTTGTAAGTGTCTACCGAATGTGACACTCTGTCGCTGTCGCCGCCTGCATATTGCGCTTTGCGTGACGTTGGCGGGCCGGGCTTTCGAGCTGGCGAAGACGGCGCCTAACCGTTGCTGGGGCCTTAGCCGAGCAGCGCGGAGGTGTGCGGGCGATGCGAGGGCCGTTCGGCTTGTCGTGCCCTGGCGACGGAGTTGGACGGCATTAAACAAACGCCAAAAAGAAGGAATGGCGATTATGAGCGATCCTGAAAAGGTGTTTCCGACAGGGCTGACGCTGTCGGAAGCGGAGGAACTTCACAGCCAGCTGATCGACGGAACCCGCGTTTTTGGCGCGATTTCGCTTCTGGCGCATGTTCTGGTGGCGTTGACGACGCCGTGGCTCGGGTAAGGAGGCGCGACCATGAATAACGCAAGAATGTGGCTGGTCGTAAACCCGACCGTTGGCATCCCGGTCTTTCTCGGGGCCGTGGCCGTTGGGTCATTCTCCGTTCACGTCGGTATCGTCACCAATACGACGTGGGTTGAGGATTTCCTCTCCGGACGCGAAATGGGGTCAACAGCGGCCCTCTCGGTTCCGTCGGAAACAGCCGTGGCGTCAGTAGACGGCGCGAAAATCGTCTTCGACGAAGGTGAGGCCGGCGATCGCGCGGTCGTGATTCTCGATGACGGCCGTACGGCGCAGGTCGTGTTCGACGAACCTGATGAGGTGAAGACCGCCTCGCTCAGCGGGGCGCTTGACTAAAACGACCTCTGGCTAAAACGCGTCGCCGAATCGATGTCGACGCGACAAGCGGGATTGGCGGGCGCCGGCGGCGCCCGCCTTGTTTGCGTTTTCGGTAGGGTCTTTGTTCCCTTACGCCGCCGTCGATCTTTGCAGGGCTTTCTTGCGCGTTCCGGCGATCGCCGACGCGCGGTTTCGTTTGATCGCTTTTCTGAGACTGTCACATTCCATTGCGATACTGAGCTTTTACAGGATAATTGCCACTACCGGGTGTCGGCTGATGGCCGTCGGCGGCGACCGGCGCCACGCAATCCGACGATCCGGTTAGCGCCGTCCGTCAGGGCAATCGGGTCGAGGATCTGGCGTTAGGGATTTGCGATCAGCCAGATCGGCTCTGTGCGAAACGGTCTGGGCGGCGCATAGCTGAAGGCTTAGTTGATGCTGACGCAGTACCGCGAATTCGCAATTAACAAGCTGACCACGCTCGGCCCGCGTCTGCTGCCTTTTGCCGACGCGGCGACGGAGGACTTGCCGCTTGGGCGGTTGCTGCGGCTTTCCCTGTTTCAGGTGTCTGTGGGGATGGCGCTGGTCATGTTGGTCGGCACGCTTAACCGTGTGATGATCGTGGAGCTGAACGTGCCGGCCTCGATCGTCGGCATCATGATCTCCCTGCCGCTTATATTCGCGCCTTTCCGGGCGGTTATCGGATTCAAATCGGATACCTACGTGTCTGCGCTCGGCTGGCGGCGCGTGCCGTTCATCTGGCGCGGATCCATGCTTCAGTTCGGCGGATTCGCGATCATGCCGTTCGCGCTCCTCGTTTTGTCCGGCTACATGGACGCGGCGGCTTTACCCCCCTGGATAGGGATCGCAAGCGCGGCGGCCGCCTTCCTGCTGGTCGGGGCGGGCGCGCATATGGTGCAAACGGTGGGGCTGGCCCTAGCGACCGATTTGGCGCCGCCTGAGTCGCAACCGAAAGTCGTTGGCCTGATGTACGTCATGCTGCTCGTGGGCATGATTGTCAGCGCTCTCGTCTTCGGCGCTCTGTTGGCGGATTACACGCCCGGCAAGCTGATACAGGTCATACAGGGCGCGGCGGTTCTCACGCTCGTGTTCAATGTGCTCGCGATCTGGAAGCAGGAAAGCCGCGATCGTCAGCGGGCGAACTCCGTTCAGGCGGATGAGGGATTCGCCAAGGCCTGGGCCGCCTTCGTAGCAGGCGAGGGCGCCCGGCTACGGCTAGTCGTTATTGGGCTCGGCACTGTTGGCTTCGGCATGGCGGATGTCCTGATTGAGCCATATGGCGGTCATGTGCTCGGCCTTTCGGTGGCGGCGACGACGAAGCTCACGGCGACGCTGGCTGGCGGCGGTCTGTTAGGCTTTGCGCTCGCCTCTCATGCGCTGAGCCGCAAGGGCGCCGACGCCATGCGTCTTGCGTCCCTCGGCGCTGCGGCCGGCGTTCCGGCCTTCCTGGCGATCATTCTGTCAGGACCGGCGCAATCGCCTGCGCTTTTCGTCGCCGGGACAGTTCTTGTGGGCTTCGGCGCGGGCCTTTTCGGACACGGAACGCTGACCGCGACCATGCGCGCTTCGTCGAAAGAGCAGGCGGGCCTGGCGCTTGGCGCGTGGGGGGCTGTGCAGGCGACGTCAGCCGGCGTCGCCGTCGCTCTCGGCGGCGTGATTCGTGACGTGATGGTTGGCCTGCAGATTGGCGCCGAATTCGGGGCTGCGTCCGCCTACATGGCGGTTTTCGCGCTTGAGGCGGCGTTCCTGGTGTTGGCCTTGCTCGCGGCGTTTCGGTTCACGCTCCGTACGCAGCGCGCCTGAGTTAGGTTTTAGGCGAAGCGACGCCCGCTTCACCCCTCCGCGCCGCGCTCGCTGACATTCCCGCCCGTCTCGTCTTCCTCAAACATCGCGCGTAAGTCCACTGAGGATCGCGCGCCGATATGGTCGAAATTCTCCGCAAGCCATGTCTCGGCGATGTCGCGGCCGGCGTCGCGCAGCCGGGTCAGAAACGGCCAGTCGGTTGCGAACTTGCTGGCGACCGAGAGGCTCGTAAGGGCGAGATCGCTGCGGATGGAGTGTATACGTACATTACGCAGCCTGTCGCGATGCTCATCCTTGACCCATCCGGCGTCGAGCAGCTTGTGCACGAAGCTGATAGCGCGCAACTCCCGTAGCAGCGAAGAGTTGAAACTGATCTCATTGATCCTGTTGGCGATGCCGGGAGCGGTTTTCGGCACCTCGTCGCGGTCAAGCGGGTTGATGTGCACGATCAGGATGTCGCTCGCTTCCGCCTTGTAGAAGAACGGGAACAGGACCGGATTGCCCATATAGCCGCCATCCCAATAGTGCTCGCCGTCGATTTCGACGGCCTTGAATAGAAATGGCAGACAGGTCGAAGCGCATACGGCGTCAACGCAGGCGTCTTTGGTCTCGAAGACGTGGACTTTCCCCGTTCGGACATTCGTCGCCGACAAGAAGAGCCGCGTCGCTGTGCAATGTCGCAGGCTGTCGAAATCGATGCACGCTTCCAGGATTTCCCGCAGCGGATTAAAGTCAAACGGGTTGAACTGATAGGGCGATAGCGTCCGCGTGAAGAGTTCGAACATCTGATAGGCGGGGCTGTAGTCGAGCGTCAGGCCGCCGAGGAACTTGTCAAAATCGCCATTTAAAGATGGCGCTTTCACAGGACTAAAGACCGCGCCGACTTCGCTGATCTTGCGCCAAAGCTCCGTCAGTTTCTCGCGCGCCGCCTCCGGCCCGCCGATGTGCAGGCCGTAGGCGAGGGCGGCTGCGTTCACTGCGCCGGCGCTCGCGCCGGAGATAGAATCGACCTTGAGCCGATCGTCTTCAAGCAGACGGTCGATGACGCCCCACGCAACGGCGCCATGGGCGCCGCCGCCTTGAAGGGCGAGATTGACGGTCTTGATTTCGGCGGCGGCCACTATTGCGCTACCCAGCCGCCGTCGACAGGGATCGCTGTCCCGGTGATTGAGGCCGCCTTGTCAGAGGCGAGGAACACAGCGAGCGCGCCTACCTGCTCGACGGTGACGAACTGCTTGGTGGGCTGGGCGGCGAGGAGGACGTTCTGGACGACTTCCTCCTCAGTCATGCCGCGCGCCTTTGCGGTGTCGGGGATCTGAGCCTCGACGAGCGGCGTCTTCACATAACCCGGACAGATTGCGTTGCAGGTGACGCCATGCTCCGCGCCCTCCAGCGCTATTGTTTTTGTGAGGCCGAGCACGCCGTGCTTCGCCGCCACATAGGCGGACTTGTAAGGCGAGGCGACGAGGCCGTGGGCGGAGGCGAGGTTGATGATGCGGCCGAATTTGCGCGCCTTCATGGCGGGAAACGCCGCCTTGATTGTGTGGAAGGAGGAGGACAGATTTATAGCCAGTATGGCGTCCCACTTCGCCTCCGGAAACTCCTCGATTGGCGATACGTGCTGGATGCCGGCGTTGTTGACCAGCACGTCGACCGTTCCAAACGCCGTCGTTGCATCGTCAACGAGTCGACGGATCTCGTCCGGCTTCGTCATGTCCGCGCCGTCGTAGCGCACGTCGACGCCTGCTTCCGAGGCGATGCGCGTCCGGTTCGCTTCAATGTCGTCGGAGTCGCCAAACCCGTTGAGCGTGAGGTTCATGCCGCTATGGGCCAGCGCTTCGGCGATGCCGAGCCCGATGCCGCTCGTGGAGCCGGTGACGATTGCGGATTGACGATCGGGCATTGGCGGCCTCCAGTACGCTCCGGCGGCCGTGATGCCGCGCGCGCTTGCCGTTGATGTAGAATGCCGCTTTGCAGCATGCAATCCGCCGCGCACGCCCAGAATTGCCGTGCATGACCCGATCGCTTGACGTCGGGTCGCGTGATTCTACAACCAGTGCTCCATGCGCTTCTGGGGACGTGCGCCTTATGTCTAGCATTTTGAAGTTGCTGAGGTCGCCGTGGCAGGCCGCGCCTGCGATGTTGGCCGTCGGCATTGCCGTCTCGGTGGGCGCGCCCGTCGATGCGGTCGCCCAAAGCGCGGTGTCCCGGTTCGGGCCCAGCGACGCGCGGCTTTGCTTTGAGGCCGCTTTGAGCAAGATCGGGCAGGATGCCGATCCTTGCGATGCAGCGCTGCGCGGCGACCTGCTGACGAAGCGCGATCGTCGCGCGACGCTTGTCAATCGTGGCATCATCTATAATCGGCTCGGCCAGTTTGACGACGCTATCTCCGATTTCGACGCGGCCCTCGAAAGCGATCCTGAACTCGGCGAGGCGCTCGTCAATCGCGGCAATAGCCGCTACCTCAAACGCGACTTTGCGGCCGCGCTTGATGACTATCGCGCCGCGCTCGACACTGATTTCGATCGGCCCGCCGTTATCTGGTACAATATCGGCCTCACCCGGAAAGCATCTGGCGATGCGGAAGCAGCGCGCACCGCGTTTATCCAGGCGACGGCGGCTGACCCCGATTTCGCTCCGGCGCGCGAACAGCTTGCGGCGCTCAACGCGGCGGCGCAGTCGCCCGCCGACGACGCGGCGGTTGACGGCGCAGCGCCCGACGGCTGATCGACGCAGCCCCTTATTGACGAGTCCGATTTGCAGGACGCGTACACATCTTAGTGCCTCTTTAAGAACGGCCGCGATCAACTAGGCGGCAGATAATCGAACGTTCGTTTCCCCGCGACAACATTGTCCAGGCGCCTGGTCTCTAATGAGGAGAGCCTGAACCGGCTTAGCATCGGCGAGCTTATGTCTGATTATTCGATCGCGGCGTACTTTGCCGGCTTTTTCAAACGGGCTTTCGGCGCTTGGGGCTTTTCAAGCCTCGCCACGCGTCACGCGTGGTCAAAACACTCCTCGAGAAACGCTTCGAGCGCACACCATGCGCGGCTTGCCGCGATTTCCTTATAGAACATGCCGCCCGCCGGATCGTTCGCCTGCGGATTGGTGAAGGCATGTCCCGTGGCGCCGTAGGCGTGGATCTGCCAGTCCGCGCCCGCTTTGGAGAGTTCATCAGCAAGCCCGGTCATGTCCGCCGGCGGCGCCATCGGATCGTCATAGCCGTGAAAGGCGATTACCTTGGCGGCGATTTTGTCGACTTTCCCAACGGCCGGCGCGTTGAACAGCCCGTGGAACGAGGCGACGCCTTTCACGTCCGCACCTATGCGCGCCATGTCGAGGACGCAAAGCCCGCCGAAGCAATAGCCGATGGCGGCCCCCCGCGCCGCGTCCGCCTCCGGTTCATTGGTCGCCGCCGAAAGGGCGGCCTGAAGCCGGCCATGAAGCAATGCGCGATCTTCGAGGAACGGCGTCATCAGCTTTTCGCACTCCTCCGGACCTGTTCCGGTGACGCCCTTGCCGTAAAGGTCAAGCGCGAAGCCGGCATAGCCCGCCTTGGCGAGCTTGCGCGCGACATCGATTTCGAAGTCGGTCCTGCCGGCCCAGGTGTGGGCGACCAGCACGACGGGATGCGGGCCGCTTGCCGCATCGTCATAGGCGAGGGTTCCTTCAAGTGCGACGCCGCCATGGTCATAGGCGACGGGGCGGTCAGTGATCGGCATATCGTCTGTCCTCCAATTGTTGCCTCGACGGAAGCGTCTAGCGGTCGGCGCTCGCCCCTATGCGGCTTATCTTCAGCGTATTCGTTTTTCCCCTTCGGCCGAAGGGATAGCCGGCGAGGACGATGATCCTTTCGCCGTCGCTTGCGCCGTGATCGCGGGCGACGGCTTCCGCTTTCGACGTCATGTCATGAAAATGCTCAAGGTCTTCGGTGACAACCGGCGCGACCCCCCAATTGAGAGCGAGGCGCCGAGCGACGCGGCGGTCCGGCGTCGCGCCGAGAATGGCGCACCGCGGCCGGTCGCGCGACAGCCTCCGGGCGGTGGAGCCGGTCTTTGTGTAGGCGACAGCGAAGCGGCATTCGAGCACTTCCGCAATGCGCCGCGCCGATAGCGTAATCGCATCGGCTGTGGTCAGGTTATCGTCCGCACTGAGCGAGGCGTCGAAGGCGGGGCAGTTGGGCTCAGCTTCGGTGGCTGCGATGATCCGATCCATAATCGCGACAGCGGTCGCGGGGTGCCGGCCGACCGCCGTCTCCGCAGAGAGCATCACCGCGTCCGCGCCCTGATGGACGGCCGTTGAGACGTCGGAGGCTTCCGCGCGCGTCGGCGCCGTGGCCTCGACCATGGATTCCAGCATATGGGTTGCAACGATAACCGGCTTGCCCGCGGCGCGGCAGGCGCGGACAATGCGGCGCTGAATGCCTGGGATTGTCTCAGGCGGCAGTTCGACTCCGAGATCGCCGCGCGCCACCATTAGGCCATCTGAAAGCGCGAGGATTGCATCGAGATCCTGGACCGCCGACGGCTTTTCAATCTTTGCGACAATGTGCGCCCGGCCGTCGATCAATGTCCTTGCTTCTTCGATATCCTCAGGACGCTGAACGAAAGAAAGGGCGACGACATCGACGCCGCAGGAAAGGGCGTGGTCAAGATCGCGGCGGTCCTTTTCGGTGAGCGCGGAGATCGGCAGGGCGCGACCGGGCAGGTTTAGGCCTTTTCTGTTCCTCAGAACGCCCGGGGTGTCGGCTCTGGCGATAACCTCCCCCCCCTCGCGCTCGGTGACGGTCATTTGCAGCTTGCCGTCGTCGAACTTCAATATGTCGCCGGGCTGCAGCGCGGCGACGATCTCTGGATGCGGCAACGGGATCGCGCCGGCTTCAGCCGCATCGCCAGCGACAACGCGATAGGATTCGCCGAAGGAGAGGGCAAGACCCTCTTCGCCCACATAGCCGATTCGGATTTTCGGGCCTTGAAGGTCGGCGAGGATCGCAATGGGGGCGCCGCTTGCCGCTTCCGCATCGCGTATTGCGTCGACCGTCCGCGCCATCGCGTCGTGGTCGCCATGGCTATAGTTCAACCGGAAGACGTCGACCCCGGTTTCGTGCAGGAGTCGCAGCATGGAGGGCGCGGCGCTTGCTGGCCCAATGGTCGCAACGATCTTGCAGTGGCGATTGCGCATAAACTGCTCCGGATGGCCCCGAAGTCTTTAGCGGCGCGCGCCGCGCGGCGGAAGCAGCTTCAACTG
The DNA here is from genome assembly GCA_028284065.1 of Parvularculaceae bacterium. GTDB lineage: Bacteria > Pseudomonadota > Alphaproteobacteria > Caulobacterales > Parvularculaceae > MED-G105. The sequence continues at coordinate 234,024 of JANQSJ010000011.1, read as the reverse complement.
CGCTTTGCTATCAGCAGATCCGCCGCTTGGCCGCCTCGTACTCAGCCGCCAGCTTGTCCACGTATGCCGCCGTCGTCCCGCGCGATGTCACCGCGCCGATGCCCTGGCCGCATCCCCAAATGTCTTTCCACGCCTTGGCGTCGGTGTTGCCGCCGGAGCCGAAGTTCATTTGAGACGGGTCGCTCTCGGGCAGGTTATCCGGGTCAAGGCCGGCGGCCTCGATCGACGGACGCAGGTAATTGCCGTGAACGCCGGTGAAAAGGTTCGTATAGACAATATCGTCGGCGCGACCCTCGACAATCCCGTCCTTGTAGCCTTCAGTCGCGTTCGCCTCGTCGGTCGCGATAAAGGCGGAGCCGATATAGGCGAAGTCCGCGCCCATGGCTTCAGCCGCAAGGACGGAGCCGCCGGTCGATATAGAGCCAGACAACGCGATTGGGCCGTCGAACCATTCCCGGATCTCCTGCACCAGCGCAAATGGCGAGATGACGCCGGCATGGCCGCCGGCGCCGGCGGCGACCGGGATGAGCCCGTCTGCGCCCTTGTCGATCGCTTTCCTTGCGAACGTATTGTTGATGACATCGTGCAGGGCGACGCCGCCATAGGAATGCACGGCCTGGTAAATCTCCTCGCGCGCGCCGAGCGAGCAGATCGTAATCGGGACTTCATGCTTCACGCATGTCTCCATGTCCGCCATCAGCCGGTCATTGGAGCGGTGGACGATCTGGTTGACCGCATAGGGCGCGGCCGGCCTGTCAGGATTATCCTGGTTATGGCGGTCCAGTTCTTCCTTTATCTCGGTCAGCCAATCATCGAGCTTTTCCTGCGGCCGCGCGTTCAGCGCCGGGAAAGAGCCGACGATTCCCGCCTTGCACTGCGCGATGACAAGCTTCGGGTTCGACACGATAAAGAGCGGCGCACCGATGACGGGAATGCGCAGGGCGGCTTTGATCTCGTCGAATGTGGTCATGGAGCTCCCAAAAGTTGGTCCGGCGGGCGACGTTGAGGTTTAGGACAGACGATAGGTTTTTGCAGGCGCGGCGGCAATCGGCTGAGGCGGATTGGCGCGCATCGCAGTTCGAACCATGCCTGAACCGGCGCGGCCTGAGCAAACGTCCCTTCTTGGGTTAGCCTGGCAGGCCGGAAGGGCTTCGGCGTTAGGCCACCTCTACCTGGTACGCAGCCTCGGGGAGGTCCTCTCCGAAGGCGCGCTGGTAGAATTCCGCGACCGCCGGCCGCTCCAACTCGTCGCACTTGTTGAGGAACGTCACGCGGAAGGCGTAGCCAATGTCCTGGAAGATTTCGGCGTTCTGCGCCCAGGTGATGACCGTGCGCGGTGACATGACCGTCGAAATATCGCCATTAATGAGCGCATTGCGGGTCATGTCCGCGACCCGGACCATGGCGTCGATAGCGCGCCTGCCTTCTTCAGTATCGTAGCGTTCGCACTTGGCCAGGACGATCTCCGCCTCCAAATCGTGGGGCAGGTAGTTCAGCGTCGTAACGATCGACCAGCGGTCCATCTGGCCCTGATTGATCTGTTGAGTGCCATGATAGAGGCCGGTCGTGTCCCCAAGCCCGATTGTGTTGGTCGTCGCAAAAAGGCGGAACCAGGGGTTCGGCGTCAGCACCTTGTTTTGATCGAGCAGCGTCAGTCGGCCTTCCGCCTCCAAGACCCGCTGGATCACGAACATCACGTCCGGCCGGCCGGCGTCATATTCGTCGAAGACGAGCGCCACAGGCCGCTGGAACGCCCACGGCAGGATGCCTTCCTTAAAGGCCGTCACCTGCTGGCCGTCCTCGACAACGATTGCGTCCTTGCCGATGAGATCGATGCGGCTCACATGGCTGTCGAGATTGATGCGAATGCAAGGCCAGTTGAGGCGTGCGGCGACCTGTTCGATGTGGGTGGATTTGCCCGTTCCGTGATAGCCTTGGACCATCACGCGGCGGTTGTGTGCAAAGCCTGCGAGGATCGCGAGCGTCGTCTGGGGGTCAAACCGATAGGACGGGTCTCGCGCCGGCGTGTGCTCATTCGGCGCCGCAAAGGCGGGGACGTCCATGTCGACATCGACCCCAAACGCTTCGCGCGCATGAATTGTGGTTTCTGGGGCGACGGCGAATTCTTGGTCGGACATTTTCTACCTGATCCGGCGGCGCGCCGGTTGCTTCGACTTTGGACGCGGAAACTGGCGGAAAGCCGAATGCGAGGCAAGTGCGCGGCCGGCCGCCTTGGACTAAAGGGGGGGTCCGCCGCTGCGGCGTTTCAGCAGAGTCCCGCCTTTTTGAGAATCTGGTGCGCCTTGACGACCTCCTGCAGTTGCGTCTCGGCGCTGCGGTCGCCGCCATTGGAGTCGGGATGGTAGCGCCGGACGAGCTCGGCGTAGCGCTTGCGGACGTCGGCGCCGGAGGCGGTCACTTTCAGGTCGAGCGTTTCGAACGCCTTCACCTGAAGCCGCGGCAATTTGCGGCCGTCTCGATAATCCCGGCCGGCGGCGCGCCGGGTGACCGCCTTCTCTTTGAAGAGGCCGTGCGGGTCATCAAGGTCGCCGGGCGCGCGCGTTTCCGCCGCCGCGCGAGCGCGCTCGTTCTTGCCCATTGTCCAGGTCGGCCGGTCGCCATGCATGGACGACAACTTTGCCTTCTCGACTTCCTCGGGCGTCAGTCCGTCGAAGTAGTTCCAGCTCTTATTGTGCTCAGCGGCGTGCTTCGCGCAAAGCCAGATTCTTTCGTTCGGTTCGCGCGGCGACTTCGGCGCGGCGATCACCGCTTTCTCCTCGCAGCCGTCGCGCTCGCAAATGCGCGTCGCCGCTTCCGCATAAACGGGCGTCTTCTTGCGGCCGCGGCGGGGCGGTTTAACGCGGATGTCGAACCCTAGACGCGGCTTGTATTCAGAATCCGGCATTGGACGAGTATGGGAGGCGGCGCGCGCTGAAACAATATTGACAAGGACGGCCAAGCCATGCGCATGCATGCGGCCATTTGGCTCGCATCGAAGCGGCCGCCCGGTAAACATGAGGTTTACGGAAAATGACCGTCGCTGATGACATTCGCGTGAAGCTGGAGGCCGCCCTAGAGCCGGCGCAATTGGAGGTGAAGGACGAGTCTCACCTACATAAGGGTCATGCCGGCGCGCCAGAAGGCGGCGAATCGCATTTTCGCCTCAGAATTGTCTCGGCGGCATTCGATGGCCTAAATCGCGTCGCTCGGCAGCGGCTGGTGAACCACGCATTGCGCGAGGAGCTCGCCGGTCCGGTGCACGCGCTCGCCATGACGACGCTGACGCCGCAAGAGGCGAAAGAAGCCGAATAGTTCGGCCGGACCCTTAGTGCGCGCCTGCTCGGCGTTTTCGCTCGGGCCCGGTTTGCGGTAGTCTCGTCGCCGGGCTGGGCGACGCAATAGAGGTTTGGCGACATGATGAAAGGCAATTCACGCCGGCGGTCTTTCTTGCTCGCGACGGCGCTGACGATCGCAGCGGCGGCATGCGCAAGCTCAGGCGGCGTCGACTACCAGCCCGCCGATTCGCGTGGCTACGGCTATACCGATTTCAGAATTGAATCCGATAGGTACCGGGTCGCCTTCGCTGGCGATGGCGGCACGCCCCAGGACGTCGTTGAAACCTATGCCTTGCGGCGGGCGGCTGAACTCGCCGTGGCCGGAGGATATGATTGGTTTAGGGTCGTTGGGAGCGCCACTGAACGCGCCGAGCGCGGCGGCGTCGGCGTAGGCGCCGGTTTCGGAACTGGGTCATTCGGACGTCGCGGCGGCGTCAATGTCGGCGTAGGCGGCGACCTCGGCCGCGTTGGGTCGCGCGCCTTTTTCACCGCGCGGCTCGAAGTCCTAATGGGATCAGGAGAAAAACCGGAAGACGTAACGGCGGTTTATGATGCGCGTTCGGTGCTGGATGCGGGCGGCCGACTGCCGCCGCCGACCTTCGACGCGGATGGCGCGGGGCCTGCGGAGCCTTCATTCGAGGACGACGAGGGCCTTTGACAGGGCGACGTAGCGGTCCGTCGGGACCGCCTCGGCGCGCGCGTGCGGCGCTACGCCTGCCTCTTCCAGCGCCTTCTCGACGTGTTCGCCAAATGCGGCTTTCAACGAACTGCGCAACATTTTTCGCCTCTGGGAAAAAGCCGCCTGCGTGACGCGTTCGAGCGACGTGAAATCAAAGTCGATAGGCGCGGGATCAAACACGACGACGGTCGAATCCACTTTCGGCGGCGGCATAAAGGCGCGGGCAGGCAGGTCAAACCCCCGCCGCGGTCTGCTCGCCGCCTGAGTGACCACTGAAAGCCGCCCATACGTCTTCGATCCCGGCGGAGCGAGAATGCGATCCGCGACTTCCTTTTGAAACATAAGGACCATCGCCCGCCAGGCGGGCGCGTTGGCGCCCGCATTCGCTCGCAGCCATCGAACCAGAAGCTCCGTAGAGATATTATAAGGCAGATTTGAGACGATTTTGAGTGGCGCGCCGCCATTTGCTGTAGTGCGTTCGACATCGAAGTCGAGGGCGTCGCCCGCGCGTAAGTCAAGCAGTCTGTAGGCGTGCGATAGATCGGACAGGGCGGCGAGGCATCGCTCGTCCCGCTCAATCGCGATGACGCGGGCCCCCGTCTCTAGCAGCGCCCGGGTAAGGCCGCCGGGTCCGGGACCGATCTCGACTATCGCGTCGCCAGCCTGCGCGTCGGCAAGGCGCGCAATCTTCCGCGTAATGTTCAAATCAAGTAGGAAATGCTGGCCGAGCGACTTTTTGGCGTCGAGCCCGTGGGCTGCGATCACCTCGCGCAAGGGCGGCAGGGCCGTCGAATCGGTCACGCAGTTTTCAACTCGGCGGCGGCGAGGTCGGCGGCGAGGCGGATTGCGGCGATAAGGCTTGTCGGGCTGGCGACGCCCTTGCCGGCGATGTCGAGCGCTGTCCCGTGGTCCGGCGACGTTCTGACGATAGGCAGGCCGAGCGTGACATTGACGGCTTCCTCGAACGCAAGCGCTTTCGCCGGGATTAGCGCCTGATCGTGCAGCATGCAGATCGCGGCGTCGTACGTCCGGCGGGCCTCACTATGAAACATCGTATCTGCGGGCAGGGGGCCGACAGCGTTGATATTCCTCGCGCGAAGCGCCGCGACGGCAGGCGCGATGATATCGGCGTCCTCCGCCCCGAGCATGCCGCCTTCGCCGGCATGGGGGTTAAGCCCCGATATCGCAAGCCGCGGCGAGGCAATGCCGAATCGCGCGGCGAGGTCATCCGCGACAACCGTCGCCACACGGATGAGCTCTTCAGTCCTAAGGCTCTCGATTGCATCGCGGACGGATTGATGAATCGTGGCCGGCACCGTACGCAGATCGGGTCCGGCGATCATCATGACAGGTCCGCGCGCGCGTCCGCCGGTCATGGGGGCGCAGGCCGTCAGCGCGCCAATGAATTCCGTATGCCCCGGATGCGCGAATCCGGCGGCGTGGAGAGCGCTTTTCTGGATGGGGTTGGTGACGACGCCCGCCGCCTCGCCCTTAAGAGTGAAATCGACCGCGCGTTCGATTGACGCGATTACAATCCCTGCGGCGTCGGGCGTCGCCTTTCCCGGCGTCACAGGGCCGAGGCGTCCGGCCTCAAGCACCGGCAAGGCGTCGGCGAATACGGCCATCGCCTCGTCTGGCGCGGCAATCGGGCGGGCCGGCCCGAAACGCGCCGCGAAATCAGGATCGCCCACAAGAAAAAAACTTGGCCCGACGCGGCGCAGCCGCTCCCAAGCGGCGGCGGCAATCTCCGGACCGATCCCGGCCGGCTCGCCTATCGTCATCGCAAGCGGCTTGACGCCCATCGCCTTACTGCGGTTGCTGCGCGGCGGGCTTCATTCGGACGTCGACCATGACCCGGCGTTCCACATCCCGAAGGTATTGCTGCGATATCTTCTCGAGCTGTCGCTGATAAAGCCGGTTCTCCACGGTCCGACGGGAGGGAATCCCCAGTCCTTCGTCGAGTTCGCAGACATAGGCGACGTGCAGGAATCCGTCCGCCTCGATGATGGGGCTGAGATCGCCGCGGTCGAGGCCGTCTATCGCGTCACGGAACCGCTCATCAATGTCTCCTAGTTTCGCGCTGTCGACGAGCGCTATGCCTACATCCTTGCCGAGATCCTGGCGCAACCCACTTGACTCGCAAGCGCGCGCCGAGGGGAGTTTTTCGAGCGATTGACGCGCCGCTGCGCGACCAATCTCCACCGGCGCCGAGGCGTAGGCGAGAGCGTATGTCTTTTCGCCTTGCTGCTTGGCCTCGCGCTTGTCTCGGACCGCCATGATCATGAAGGCGCCGTCGGAGGGGATCGGGTTGGTGACCGCCCCGACGGGCAGCTCCCGCACCGCTCTGTCGAGATCGCCGGGCAGCTCGCCAGCCCTGACCCAGCCGAGATCGCCGCCGGCTGCGGCCGATGTGCAGGCGGAGAATTGCTGCGCCACGACCGCAAAAGGAACGCCGCGGCGCATTTGCTCGATCAGTTGCAGAGCGCCCTCGTAATACTGTTGCGCCTGATCGGGCGCCGGCACCGGAATGCAGACCTCAGAGACAAGATACTGTTCCGATGTCGCCTCTTCCCGCATGCGTTCCAGCGTGGCGTCGATTTCCTCATCGCTTATCCGCACGCGCGACCCGAACCGCCCCTGCACAATTTCCGGCCAGATCGTCGAAGCGCCAATTTGTTGGCGCAGGCCTTTGATGTCGACGCCAGCCTGTTTCAACGTCGCTTCGAATTGCTCCGGCGGCAGGCCGCTCTGGGCCGCCATCCCCGCCAGTTCCTGCGCGACGGTTTTCTCGTCGGGCGTGACCTCAAACTTCTCCGCCTCGATAAGCTTGAGCTTCTCTTCAACAAGGTCCCGCAGGGCGCGCGCCTCCATCGCCGGAAGCATCTCGGGCCGCACTCGCCCGCCAGATGAGATGAGCATCAGTCTGACGCGCTGCGCGACATCGTAGGTCGTGACCACTTGATCATCGACGATGGCGGCGACGCCGCTCTCCGTGGCCGCCGCCGCAGATTCGGGGGAAGCCGTCTGTGACGCGTCTTGTTGCGGCGCGCTTTCCTGAGCGGCCAACGCGTCCGGCGCAGCGGCAATGCTAAGAGCCGCCACGAGGCCACGAATGAAACGACGCGATCGCATGGTCACAATGAAACGCATGGTCAGACTGGCAAGACTTCCGTAAATGTCGCGCCTCGCTTGAGGTGCGGATTCCATATCCCGCAGCGCGTCATGGCCCGCGAGGCGCGCGGCCTAGCGGGCGGCGCGCCTGTTCGGCCGGACCCTAGGTCAATTCCGCGGAATAGCCAACGAACAAGCCGGTCGACGTCACGGCCCCGTTGAGAACCGCAGAACGGCCGCGGCGATCCGAATTCACTCAACGAGGGTGCGAAGCGTAAACTGCAGCCGAACGGAGTTGTTTTGTTGCAGCGTCCTGTCGTTGGTTCGATCGCGCACGTAAGAGAGCGAAAACAGCGCGCAATCGTCCTGATAGGTGAGGCCGAAAATCTGCTGGATCAATTGATTTCGAGTGATGTCCTGGCGCCAGCTGAAACTTGTCCGCCAGCGATCTGTAATCTGGAAATCGACCGCGGGGGTTATCTCCTCGCGTTGCGCCAGTCCGCTTGTGACGTCGACATCGCTCAGCCGCGCATATGTGGCGGTCGACCGGAATCGCCATGCGTTCAGGTAGGCGAGCGCCTCGATACGGGTGAAGGCGCCGAAGTCCTTTGTCGTTCGAAACCGGCTATCGACGCCGATTATGTTCTTATAACGCACATTCAGCGCGCCAACGATGTCGGAACGTTCGTCGCCGAGACCGTTCGGGAAATTCGGATCGGAGCCGTCAATCGGGCGGTCGGCGGTGAAGGCGAGGGTCTGTTGCGCGCGGAACTGCTGGCCAATCTCGCCGCTCACTTCGAGACCGAAGCGCGTGGTCGCGGAAGCGCTGACGCCCACATTGATCCGCTGCCCGTCCTCGAACGCGTCGAAACCAGGCGATTTATTTGGATCAAACAGGCCCGCGTAGTCGAAGTCGATGCTGCGGCTGTCCTCATTGACGATGTCCGGGTCGTTGAGGCCGGCGAGGCTCGCTACGAGCTGCACCCGCGGCTCGATGAACAGGGAGAAGTTCCTATTGTGCTTCACCAGCGGATACGACCATTCGATGCCAACCGTCGGCGCGAATCGCCCAGCGATGTTGGACGTGGCGCCGGCGTCGAAGGCAGCTAACGCCGCGCCGCCAGACGCTTCATCCCCCTGATTGATGTCGTCATAGGCGATAACATCGCCGCGCGCTTCGGCGAAGGCGCGAAAGCGATGCCCGCCCCTTGTCACGGTCTCCGCGCGCCAGCCTGCGGCGGCGCTAACGCGCCTGCTGTCGAGGCCCGCCGTGCGTTGAAGCGCGGTCAAATTCGCACGGACATAGGCCTCCCCGCCCGCGACTTTCCAGCCGCGCTTCTCATAATCGATCCGGGGCAGGACGTAAGGGTTCAATTCGTCAAAGTTTGCCTGCCGGTTCCGTAGTTCCTGAAATACAAAGCCCTCGGCCCGCAGATGATGCCCATTTCGTCTGTAGTCGAAATAGCCCGTGGAGGTCAGGCGGTTCGCCTGAGTGGTGTCCAGATCTTTCCGGAGATCGCCGCGGCGAAGGATATTGTAGCGGCGCAAATAGAAGTCGTCCGAGACGCGCTCAACGTCGTAGCCGATCTCCACATGCGGCCCGAACTCGCGCACGCCCTTAGCGAAGACATGCCAGCGCACATCCGGAGCGCCGGGGTCGTCCTCCTGATTTTCGAAGTCAATCGCGCCGCCGCTGATAACGTTGTAGCCGCTATCGTCCCGACGGCGGTACTCGGCCTGCCACAAAACGCCATCATTCGATGTGTAGCGAGGCGAGAATGTCGCGTCCTGAGTATTGGATATGGCGAAATAGTAGGGGAGCTCGATATTGAACCCTTGGCGCGTATCGACCCCGACGCGAGGCGAGAGCAATCCCGATTGGCGTTCGACAGCGGGGTCCGGCCCTTGCAGATAGGGCGCATAAAATAGCGGCACTCCCTTCAGCTCGAAAAAGGCGTGGTGAAAGCGGATAACCTGGCGTTCTTCGTCGCGGACGACCTTGAGCGCCTTGACGCGCCAAGTGGGCTTCTTGCCCGAGCCGTCGTCCTTGCAGACCTCGCAGGCGGTGTAGACGGCCTTGCGGAAGCGCGTGCGCGCGCCCTGTTCGCGGACGCCTGTCTCCGCCGCCACGCGCGCATTCTCCGCCAGCAAGGCGCTGAAATTCGTTGCGACGCCGTCCCGCAGATCCCCGGTGAGCTGCACCCGTCCGGCGAAGACGGTCTCCAGCGTTTCATCAGTAATCGTTACGTCGCCTTCCGCGTAGACGATGTCCTTGGCTGGGTCGTAAATCAGGCGGTCGGCCCGCAGGAAACGCTCGCCGAAAAATGCCCTCACGTCGCCTTCGGCAATGATCGGCCCATCCGCCTCGTTGCGGACAACGCTATCAGCCTCGAAGAGCACAGTTTCCGCTGAGCCGTCGGCATCTCCAGCCGCGTCGCCGGGCGCCGCCCGTAAAGGCCGATCGTCGCCTTCGGCTGCGGATCTCATCTCGGGCGCGTCGCCGCTATCGGCGATAGATTCGCCATCCTGACTTCTGAGCCGCCCTTGCGTCGCAATTGGCTCCGGCGCTTCGATTTCAGAAGAGGCGGCCTCTTCAGGGAGCGGGCTTTCCGTGGATTGGCCACGCGCCACGCCAAACGCCAGCGGCGCGGCTATAGCCGCCGCCGAAGCAATTTCGCCGAGCCTGAGGCGCGGTTGCGCTGGTCGCTTCGGCTCGCCTGACGTCATTCGCTCTGAACTGCTCTTTGTCCCCCACCGCCCTACTTTAATGCGCCCGGCGCGCGCAAGCGGTCGGAGGCAACCCCGTCAGCCTTCTTCAATCAATAAAAGGCCCGTTACGGCGGCGATCGCGCCGATGACCGCCGGCGCCCATGCGGCGAGGGCGGCCGGAGCCGTTCCCGATTCGCCGAGCGCGCTGGCGACTTCCGTAACGAAATAAAGGGCGAAACCTACGCATACGCCGGCTGCGGCCATCTTGAACGCCGCGCCGGACCGCGCCGGCCGCAGGGAAAAGACGGCGGCGATCATCACCATCGACATCAGTTTCAGCGGCGTCGAGCAAAGATCGTGAAATCGCATGTCATATCGCACGCGCGGAAGCCCAGCCGCTTCGGCGACCTTAGCATACCGCGGCAGGTCCCAGACGGCCATTGATTCCGGCGCGGGCGCGCCGGACCGCAGGTCCTCCACATCCAGGTTCGTTGGGACGATGTAGACAGGCGTCTTGCGCGGCAGAAGCTCCGTCGGCGCACGCAGCGACGCTTCCTCCAACCTCAACATCCTGTCGCGCAGGCCCGCTCTTGGCGCGTCGATCCGCTCAAGGAAGACCGACCCACTCGTCAACCTCCATACGGTCACATCGCTCAAGGCTGCGTCCTCGTCGCTGAGCGATCCGGCATTGATGACGATCGTCGCGTCTCCGTCACGTTGGCGCAGCCAAATGCCGTCGCCGAAAACCCGGACTAGGCTTGAATCGCGGCCGCTCTTTTCGTTCATCAGGAGTTCGCTGAGCGCCGTCATGCGCGAGGCCGCAGGATCGAGCGCCGTCACGACGACCGCGCCGGCGACCGCCGAGAACAGGACCGGCGGGCCGATCAGCCGCCAAATGGAAATGCCCGCTGCGCGCATCACGGAGAGTTCAGAGCGCTTATTCAGTTGCGAGAAGAGCCAGAAGCCGCCGAGAAGAAAGATGAATGGGGTCAGCAGCTGGCTGAGGCCCGGCGTGCGCAGCGCGGTCAATCGCACCGCAAATCCAAAACTGCCGTCCACGTACTTCTCGGAAAAGCGCAGATTCTCCATGAAGTCGGCGACGAAGATGAGCAACGACAGCGCCAGGAAGAGGGCGAGCATCGTCGCTGCGGTCCGGCCCATCAAGTATCGGAACAATGTCGCCGGCGGCATCTTAGAGCCCGTTCAAGAATGTCGGCCGAAGGCCCAAGGGAAGGACAGTCAGGCGTTGGCCCGCCCCTGAAAAGGTTCGTTCGGGCTCAATGTACTTTTGGCGGGAACGCGAACCATATCGCGGCGCGTATGCGAACATCTGATTGTCTTTCGCCAACTGGATTGCAGCCATTCGAAAACAGGCTCTTATGCGCCCCTGCGCGCAAGCTTTGGGGTACGCCGTCGCCGCATGCGCGCAAGGCCTTTGCCTCCATCCGACAGAAGATACAAGAACCCGATCGTCGGCGCGATTGGCAGCGCATAAAGCGTCCACGCGAATGCCGGGTCGCTCGCGGCGCTCTGGGCGACGAAGGCGGCGATGCGAATTGCGGCGGCCGCGCCGCATGCTGCGACGATGCGGAGCATGTAGCCGCGCCTGCTGTACTGGCCGCCGAGGAGCGCATAGGCCGCTAGTAGAACGTACGCGATGGGATAGAAGGGCGATGCGAGCCGCGCATGGCCCTCCGCCCGCAAGCGCCCGGCATTGCGGCGATCCCATTCGTTCGACATGTCGGGGTTCAGAAGTTCGCCGAGGTACCGTTCGGTTATCTCAAGCTGTGCGCCGCCTTGCTTCGGCGCCAACGATTCGATGTTCAACGCGGTCTGTTCAAACACGACGATGTCGATCTCGCCGGTGGAGGCTTTCTCGGTCTGGACGTTGCCGTCCGACAGGAAGATGTAAGGGCCGGCATCGGTCTCTCGGAGGAGACCGTAGCGAGCCATATAGGTCTCGCGTTGCTCCGGATCGCGGTAGTCGCTGACGATGAGCCCACGGAAACCGCCGTCCGTAAGCGTCTCCTCCACATAAACGGTGAAACCGGCGCCGAACTTCGTGAACTCGCCGCTTCGGAGGACGACTGCGGCGAAGTCGGCCCGGATCTCCGCGATTTCGCGCTTAAGCTCGCGGTAGCATCGCGGCATCAGATCGACATTGATCCAGAACGTCGCCATGGCGCCAAAGAACGCGATGATCATGAGCGGCGCGATCAGCCTCAGCTTACCGAACCCGGCGGCATAGAGAACCGCGACTTCACTGTCGGCGTGCAGCTTCTGCAGCGTGAAGAGCGTTGCGCCGAAAACCGCGAACGGCAGCACGATCACGAGAAGGCTCGGGATGATGAGGACGGTGAGCCACAAGAACGCCGCCAGGCCCTCGCCATGGTCAATAACAAGGTCGAGCCGTTGCAGCGTCTGCGTCAGCCACACCACCGCCGTTATGACGACTGTTCCGAAGATCAGCGGCGTCAGTGTCTGTCGAAGGATATAGGTGTCGATTCGTGTCAACGCGTTCGTTCTGGCGCCGAATTGCTGTCGGCTGTCGCGGCGCGGACTAATCATAGACCATGTCGCGCAAAATGCGCATCAGCGGATTTGCGCGCGCCGCGCCGCGCGCCGCAAATCGCCTGTTACGCCGAGTAGTCGAAACCGTTGTCGATTAGACGCGCCCAGCGGCCCTGCCGGTGGGCGTAGAAGGCGCGGGCGAAGGCGGCCACAAATGGCGTGCGCCAGCCGGCGTCGAGATCGAGGCGGTCCTCATAGGCGGTTCGGCCGTCGCCCGTCGGTTCGATCGTCATCAGGTGATCCCATTTGCGGATTGATGCGCTGCGGCCATTGTCTCGCACGAAGTAGCGTCCATCCTTCGGCGGCGGGAACTCAATGCCGATGATCTGTTCGCCAATGGGCAGGACCCCGCGCCATTTCATCCGCACTCTGTATTCACGCGCCTCCCACGTTTCGCCGAACGTGGGCGGGTCGATCGGCTCGAAGGTCAGCCAACCGCGCGCTACATACTGGAGCAGCTTCGGCTGGCTGACTTGCTCCCTGACCTTGTCGAGGGGCGCATCGAGGATCGATGAAACGGTGACTGTCTTCATGATGATTGCATTCAGGATTTCGCTGGCGGCTGGGGCCGCGTGAACAGCCAATTATCCTCGCCAGAGCCCTCTGGCGAAAACGCGTAGCCTTCCACGTCAAAGCCTTTCAGCGCTTCTGCGTCCTCGATCCGGTTCCGAACGGCCCAGCGCGCCATTAACCCGCGCGCGCGTTTTGCGAAGAATTGAAGCTGGCGCAACTGACCGTCTTTTTCCTCCTTAAAGACAGGCGTGACGACGCGGCCCTTAAGCGCCGATCGATCCACGGCGCCGAAGTACTCTTTCGAGGCGAGATTGACGATCGTTCCGTCGTCCTGGCCGCTCGTGGCCTTGTTCAGTTCGCGCGCGATGCGATCGCCCCAGAAATCGTAGAGGTCTGCGCCGCGTGGGTTCTTCAGCTTGGACCCCATTTCAAGGCGGTAGGGTTGGATCGCGTCGAGCGGGCGCAGCACCCCGTAGAGCCCGGAGAGGATTCGCACGTGATCCTGCGCGAATTCAAGATCGTCATGCGTGAGGCTGCCGGCGTCGAGACCGAGATAGACGTCCCCATTGAAAGCGAGCGCGGCCTGTTTGGCGCTGGAGATCTTTCCTGATGTCTTGAACGCTTGGAAACGCTCATGGTTGAGGTCGGCGAGCTTTTCCGAAATGCTCATCAGCGAGCGGAGTTTGGCGCGCGTCAGCTTCTTCGCCACGTCCGCAATCTCGCCCGCATCCTTGGCGAGCGCCGGCTTCGTCGCCGCCGGCGCGTCTGGGACGTCGTCAAAGTTCAGGTTCTTTGCGGGCGATAAAAGGATAAGCATTAGCGTTTTCTGACTCGCTGCCTTTGTTTCAGATGTTCCTACACGACTAGGCGCTGGCCTTTAAGCGCGTTCTCGTCGTATTAGGCCGTTCGCTGGCGCTGCAGGCGATTCGCGCGCTTCGTCACCGCCCTTGCGGCGCAAGCATTTTTCCGGGATTCATTATCCCCTTCGGATCGAGCGCGGCCTTCACCGCGCGCATCATGGCGAGTTCCGCCGGGTCTTTGCGCGCCGCGACCTCCGCGGCGCGCGCGACGCCGACGCCGTGCTCTGCGGAGATCGACCCGCCGACCGCATCGACCGCTTCGTATACCGCGTTTTCAATTATGGGTATCTGCTTGGCGAACGCATCGTCCGCCGCGCCCAGCGGTTTCAGCACGTCGTAGTGAATATTGCCGTCGCCCATATGGCCAAAGGCGATGACGCGGGCCCCAGGCGCCGCGCGTTCGACGCCGGCGTCGGCGAGCGCAAGAAAGCGCGGTACGTCGCTCAGCGGGGCCGAGACGTCGTGCTTCGCCTGCGCGCCCTCCGGCTTCATCGCTTCTGAAAGGCTGTGGCGCATGCGCCAGAGCTCGTCGGACTGCGCTTGGCTTTCTGCGATCGCGGCGTCGCGGATCTCGCAAGCCTCAAGGGCCGATTCGAGCAGGCGATCGACCATCGGCCGGAGCCCTGAAGTTTCGCCGGAGGAAAATTCGACCAGCGCATACCAGGGGGAGCGTTCTGCCAGCACATGGCGGACGCCGGGCACATTCTTCGCGCACAGATCATAGGCCGCGCCGGAAATCAGCTCAAAGCTCGTCACGCGCCCTCCGCTGACGGCGTCCGACCGGACAAGCAGGCGCAAGGCGGCTTCCGGGTCGGGCAGGGCGGCCAGCATCGTCGCCCTCTCGCGGGGGCGGGGGAAAAGCCTGAGGCAAGCGCCGGTCACGATCCCTAACGTTCCTTCGCCGCCGATCAGAAGGTGTTTCAAGTCGTACCCGGTATTGTTCTTCCTGAGGCGTTGCAGGCCGTTCCAGATGTCGCCAGTCGGCGTCACCGCCTCAAGGCCGAGCACAAGCTCGCGTGTGTTGCCGTAGCGCAGGACATTGACGCCGCCGGCGTTCGTCGAAATGACGCCGCCAACCTGGCATGTCCCTTCAGAGCCGATAGAGAGCGGGAACAATCGATCGACGTTCTCCGCGGCGGCCTGCGCGGCGGCGAGGGTGACGCCGGCGTCTAGGGTCATCGTGCCGTCAAGCGGGTCGACGCTCCGTATGCGGTTCAGTCGTCTAAGGGAGATCAGAATTTCGCCGTTGAGCGGTATTTGGCCGCCGACTAACCCTGTATTGCCGCCCTGGGGCGTGATCGCCAGGCGATGAGCGGCGCAGACCCTTACAACCGCCGCCACCTCTTCCACGCTCGCCGGCGCAACTGCGAGCGACGTCTCGCCTTCCCAGCGTCCTCGCCATTCGCGCAGCATGGGCGCGAGCGCATCGTCGTCGATGACGCCTTTGGGGCCAACTATGGCGCGGATCTCGTCCGCGGCGCCGGATGGCGCAGTCCGTGAAGTCGCCTTGTCCATGTCGGCTAGATTGCGATCGTGGCCGCGCTGGTCAAGCGGCCGCGCTTTATCTTCGTGGGGCGGCCGCGCGAAGGAGGCGGTCGTTTATCGCTGCGCCGACGCCCGCGCCCGGTATCGGCGCAACGGCGATTGCGGTAAGTCCTCGCGCGGCGACCTCAGCGTCCAGCCGCCATAGCATTTCAAACAGGTTCGCCGCCGCCTCGCGGAGGTCGCCTGCGGGGCTGAGGTTTTCCATCGCCCCTTGGCGCTTGGACGCAGCGCCGAATGCCAGAAACGCCTCTCCATCTTCCGGAGCGGATGCATTTAGGCGGAGGGGCGCGATCGGCGCATAGTGACTTTCGGTCAGGCCCGGAGCGTCAACCTCTGCGCTATCGGTCCTTCGAAGGAGGGACGCGCCAGTCGCCGTCTCGATCGCCCCGGCCGGAAGGCCGCCCGGCCGCAATAGCGTCGCCCGATCACCATCAACTCGCACAATCGTGGATTCCACCCCGATCGCGCACGGACCGTCGTCGAGGATCAGCGCGGGCCCATCGCGATCGGCGAAGCCGGCCGCCACGTGAGCTGCCGTGGTCGGACTTAGGCGGCCGCTTGGATTCGCGCTCGGCGCGGCGAGCGGGCCGCCGACCGCGGCGATGATCTCACGCGCAAGATCGCCGCCCGGCGCGCGTACGGCGAGCGTCGGAAGGCCGGCGGTTGCGTGCCTTGATATCCCGCCTTCGGCGCGCGCCGGCGCGACGATGGTGAGCGGCCCTGGCCAGAACGCCTCCATCAGCTCTTCGGTGAGGTCCGACGCCGCGACCAACTTTCTGGCCATCTCCGCGCCGTCCACATGGGCGATGAGAGGATTGAAGCTCGGCCGGCCTTTGGCTACGTAAATCCGCGCGACCGCGGCGTCGTTGCGTGCGTCCGCCGCGAGGCCGTAGACGGTCTCGGTCGGCAGGCCGACCAGATCGCCGTGCCCGATCGCCTCCGCAGCTTCGGCGACGCGTTTGCGCCGTTCAGCGCCCGTAGCGCGTGCGATCTGGACAATTCGTGGCTCGGCGGACATTGCGAACGTGGCGATTTCGGCGGTGGCGCCTTGCGCAGGCTGACGGAGGCGCTTCCTGGAAAACCGACCCGAATTAAGTGTTTTTACGCCGCGCCTCGGCTATCTTGGCGCATCGGGCGTCGAGTGGGCCTTGTCTGATGCGCGGAGCGTCAAGGAAGTAGCACATGGATGGCGTTGAACGAAATCCTGAAGGGAAACCGGCCATGCGGGGAGACGACGACGGCGCGGCGAGCGCTCCAGCGGAGCGCAAGCTCTTTGGAACCGACGGCGTCCGCGGCCTTGCGAACTCAGGGCCGATGGCGCCGGATTCGCTGATGCGGCTAGGCGTCGCCGCTGGCCGCGCGTTCAGGAACGGATCGCATCGCCATCGGGTGGTCATTGGCAAGGACACGCGGCTGTCTGGCTACATGATCGAACCGGCGCTGACGGCTGGCTTCGCCTCGGCCGGCATGGACGTCTTTCTCCTGGGGCCGCTGCCGACGCCGGCGATGGCGATGCTGACCCGATCCTTGCGGGCCGACCTCGGGGTGATGATCTCCGCGTCCCACAATCCGTACCATGACAATGGCGTGAAATTCTTTGGGCCCGACGGCTTCAAATTGTCGGATGACACCGAACTGCGAATAGAGCGGCTCATGGACGACGCATTTCGGGACGGTCTCGCTGAGGCCGCCGATCTCGGACGCGTCAAACGGATCGACGACGCGGGCGCGCGCTATATTGAGTTCGCCAAGAATTCGTTCCCCCGCCGACTGTCGCTCGAAGGCCTGCGCGTCGTCATCGACTGTGCGAACGGCGCCGCGTACCGGGTGGCCCCTACGGTGCTGTGGGAGCTTGGCGCGGAGGTTAAGGAGGTCGGCGTTGAGCCCAACGGGTTCAACATCAACCGCGCGTGCGGATCTACATCCACAGGCGCGATGAAAGCCGCCGTGAAGGAGTATCGCGCCGATATAGGCGTGGCGCTCGACGGCGACGCCGATCGGGTCATTATCTGCGACGAAACCGGCCACGTTATCGATGGCGACCAGATCCTCGCCGTGATCGCCCGCCACCTGAAATCGCGGGACCGTCTGAAGGGCGGCGGCATCGTCTCAACGATCATGTCCAACATGGGGCTGGAGAAGCACCTTGCAGGCCTCGGCCTGGACCTTGAGCGCACCCGCGTCGGCGACCGGTATGTGGTGGAGGCGATGCGCGCGAAAGGCATGAATGTCGGCGGCGAGCCCTCCGGCCACGTCGTATTGAGCGACCATTCAACAACAGGCGATGGCCTCGTCACGGCGTTGCAGGTGCTTGCGGTTGTGGCGGGCGAAGGGCGCAAGGTGAGCGATGTCTGCGCCGCGTTCGAGCCGTTCCCGCAGATCCTGAAGAATGTGCGCCTGAGGCAAGCCGATCCGCTTGCGGACGAGGCGGTCAAGAAGGCGATCGCCGACGGCGAGTCGCGGCTCGGCCATTCCGGCCGCCTGGTCGTTCGCAAGTCGGGCACTGAGCCGCTCGTGCGCGTCATGGGTGAGGGGGAGGACGAACCGATCCTCGCCTGCGTCGTCGATGAAATATGCGCCGCGATTGAAAAAGCCGCCTGACGCGCCTCGCGACTCCGTGAGGTCGTTAGCGCCATGAAATCCTTTGGCTGGAATCGCATTGACCCGGGCGCCCGCCGGCGCCATTTCCTCCTTTAATGGATGGACGCGTTCTCATCATCGCAGGCTCCGATCCGTCGGGCGGCGCCGGGATACAGGCCGACGTGAAGACCGTCACGGCCCTGAACGCTTATGCGATGACGGCGATCACCGCCGTGACCGTTCAGGATACGACCGGCGTCTCGCGCGTCGAGCCGGCGCCCGCCGACCTCGTCCTCGCGCAGATTGACGCCTGCCTAGACGATATCGGCGCCGACGCGATCAAGATTGGACTCCTGCCGTCGGACGAAACCGCCAGAGCCGTCGCCGAACGCCTTGCGCCGCTGGCGGATGCGACCCCTATTGTTCTCGATCCTGTCATGATTGCGACCAGCGGCGACGCGCTGGCCGGCGAAGGCGTCGCAGGCGCAATCCTCGGCGGTCTCGTTCCGCTCGCGGCTCTGGTGACGCCAAACGCCGACGAACTCGCCGTCCTGACGGCGCGCCGGGACATAACGACGACGGATGATCTGGAAGCGGCGGCCCGTGACCTCCTTGCGTCCGGCGCGAGAGCGGTGTTCGCGAAAGGCGGCCATGTGGGCGCAGTGGACGAACCGATCGTCGACGCGCTCGTCGACGCCGGCCGCTCGCTGCGGCTGTCGCATCCGCGCCTCGGCTCAGGCGCGTTCCACGGCACCGGATGCACTTTGGCGAGCGCGCTCGCGACGGGGCTCGCCAAAGGGGCGGGGCTGGAAGCGGCGGCGGAGCAAGCGATCGCCTATGTGGCGGAGGCGATCCGCACGGCGCCGCGCTACGGCGCCGGCGCGCGGCCGTTGAACCACGCGCACGCGTTCGGCCAAGGCGCGGAGAAACCGACGGAGACCTAATTGCCTACACTTCGGTTCGAAACCTGGGATGTTTTTACGGACACCAGATTTGCGGGCAATCCGCTTGCCGTCATTCTCGATGCGGATGGACTCAATAGCGATGAAATGGCGGCGATCGCACGCGAGTTCAACTTGTCTGAGACGGTTTTCATCTTGGCCCCACAGGATGACAAGAACGCGGCGGCGTTGAGAATCTTCACGCCGGTCGGCGAGCTTTCCTTCGCCGGCCACCCGACTATCGGCGCGGCCCACAGCATCGCCGCGTCGCGAGGCGGGAGCGATAGCTTCGCTCTGGAGCTTGCCGCCGGCGTGTTCCCGATCTCTTTCGACGCCGCGGGCGCCGCCTTTGTGAACCCTAATCCGCCGGTGACATGGGACGTGACCAGCGGCCGCGACGCCCACGCAGCGGCGCTCGGACTAAAGGTTCAGCATATCACTCTACATCCTGCCGCTGCAGGCGCGCCGACCCGTTTTGGATATGTCGCCGTCGAGTTCGAAGCGCTCACGCGCATACGCCTTGATGTCGCGGCGCTCGGCGCGCTCGAAGAGGATACCGAGGGCCTTCTCGTGTGCGCCAGGTCGCGGGAGAAGAACGTGGATTTCCGTGTCCGGATGTTTGCGCCCGGACACGGGATAGTCGAAGATCCTGCGACGGGCTCCGCCGCGTGCGCTTTGCCGGCCTATATTCATGCGCGCGAAGGCCTCGCCGACGGCCGCCATGAATGGACGATTGAGCAGGGCGTTGAGATGGGCCGCCCGAGCCTCATCCGCGTGGCGTTTGACGTCGCGGAAGGCGCCGTCGGTCCTGTGCGCGTCGCAGGTTCAGCCGTCCGGATGCAGACCGGCGATCTGACCGTTTAGGGCGGTTCGCTTCAGGCCCGCGCTTCGTCGAGCCGCGTGGCGCGTTCGGCGTTCGGCGAGGACGATACCAGGGTGATGCGCTCTATCGCCGGCTATCATGGTTTTTGCTTTGCGCCGCCTCGCCCCGCCGCGGCGAAGCTGGCGCCCGAAGCAGTCGGGCCGCAGCCGGTGGCGATCGTCGTCCGTTCGCATCTGCAATGTGCATCCGATCCTCGCCATTTCAGCCGTTTCGGTATACCATTAGGACAAGCGTCCTAATTACTTGCCCGGGGCGTCGATTGCGCAAACGCGCTTAGAGGGTGACGCCGAGGAGACGACGATGGCGGTCGGCGAGACGAAACGCGCAAGCGAAGCTGCGCATGAGTTCGACGGGGACCCTCATGAGATTCATCGCGACCTGAAAGATCGTTTCGATCAGGACGGGTACGTCATTATCGAGGATGTCTTGTCGTCAGAGACGCTCCAAAGAGTACGGTCGGCCCTGCGCCAGCAACTTGATGCCGGGCCGAAGGGCCGCAACGAGTTCGAAGGGCGCGAGACGAATCGCGTGTACGCGATGCTCGCAAAGGACGACGTCTTCGCGGAGCTGGCGACCCATCCGCTCGCCCTGGCGTTTGTGGAGGGGGACCTTGGGCCGGACTGCCTGTTGTCGGCTTTCCTCGCCATCAATCTGCGGCCGGGCGAAACGGCCCAGCCCTGGCACCACGACGATCAGCATATCGCTATTCCGCGGCCGCGCCGCAATTGCGGGGTGAGCGTGTTCTGGCCGGTCGATCCCATGACCGAAGATAATGGCGCCACTGAGATCATTCCCGGCAGCCATCTTTGGGGCGAAGGCGATCCGAATGGCCCGTTGACGAATGCGGATTTCTCGACAGTGACAGTGCGGGAAAGTGATTCCGGGATGCGCGAAGACGCCATTAAGGCGCTTGCGCCTGCGGGCGCGATGATGGCGTTCAAGGGCGATCTCTGGCATCGCGGCGGCGCCAACCGGTCGGGCGCGCCGCGACTCATCCTGACGCCCCAATACTGCGCGGGTTGGGCGCGGCCGCTAGAAAACATGATCCTCGCCGTGCCGCCCGCACGGGCCGCGACGCTCAGTCCGCGCGCCCAGGAGCTTATTGGATATTCAATCTATCCGCCCTTCATGGGCTATGTGGATGGCGTTCATCCCCGCAAGGCGCTCAAAACCGCCTGACGATCAGTCCCGTGACGACTGGCTATCTGTCCCACGGATGGCGTCCATCCATTCCACCGTTTTAGCGGCGATGCGGCCGTCATAGCGCGCCGCGGCGTCGGCTCCGGTCCATTCGCCTTTTCTCACCTTCAGGGCGTAATCCCGAAAAGACAGCTCAATCCTGGACAATCCGTGATCGGCCTTTTCGAGGACAAGAAGCTCGGCGGAGCCTTGGCCATCGGCGCCGACGAGGTCGAGCAGACGACGGGCCTCTTCTTCGGAGATTACCTGAATGTCATAAGTGCCGTATACAGATAGAGCATCGCCGGAAAATCCGCGCCATGCGGCCGCTACGTCAAACTGATTGAGGGTCCGAAGAAAGGTGAAGTCGCGATACAGAATGCGGCGTCCTTCGACGGCCGAGACGCCACGCTTTATGGCCTCCTTGTGTCGCGCCTCTATCTCCGGCCAGCCTAGGTCGGTCGTCATCACGTCCTTCAGAAAGGGAATGGCGATCTTCGCTTTTTCCTTCGCGGACCTTTCGTTGCGGCCGATCAGCGCCGGCTGTTTCTCGTAAACATCGATGGTGTACTCGAACCATCGCCGCGTGGGCGAGCCATAAACGATAACGCCACGGGGCGCATGCCGGTCAAAAAATGCTGGCGCGATCATCCCACCGAGCGAGTGCCCGAATACGAAAACGTTGGAGGCGTCCACATAAGGATTTGACTGCAGGGCGGCGTAGCCGCTTGCGAAGGCGTCGACTTCCGTTTTGAAGTCGACATCGACGCAAGGCGTTTCCGACACGCTGTCGCCGACGCCGTGCTTCTCCTGCCGGAAAACGACAAAGCCGGCGCGGGCGACGTCTTCAGCGAAGAGGCGGATCGTCGACTCGCTTGCCCCGCCGAAGTCGATCGACCCGCAACTGAATCCCTGTATGTAGAAGAGCGCCGGGAACGGGCCGTCGCCGGGCGGCCTGTATATGACTGTCCGTGAACGGCCATTTGCGATGTCGACAGCGCCGTACTCGACTATCACCCCGTCAGCTTCTTCGCGTGGGCGTTCAACGGTGGGCGCCGACAACGTCGTTTCGACGCCTTCGCGTTTGATCGTAAACTGGACATCGTCGCCGGCGCGAACCATGCGGGCGAGGACGATTAAATCCTGCATGCTGGCGACGCGATCGCCATTCAAAGATAGCAGGATATCGTCTTCCCTAAAGCCCGCTGCGCCGGCTGTCGCGTTTGGGTCCACAAAGATTATACGCAGGCCGTCCGAGGCGGCGTCTGGTTCGCCTGAAAGGCCGAAATAAGCGCGCCGCGGCAATGGTTCGGCGGCGGCGACCGCGCTGGCGGCCAAAATCGCCAGGATTGGTCCAAATATCCAAGATCGTAGATGCATGGCCATTTGCTTAGCAGGTATCATCACGCCGCCGTTAGGCCGAGATTGCTATTTTTGTCTCGATGGCGGCGCGCCATGGACCCGGCGGTAGGCGCGAGAGAAAGCCGAGAGGTCAGAGAATCCGAAATCGTCTGCCACCTTCTTCAATGGCTCGCCGGCCAGAATCCGGGCGCGAGCAGCCCTCAGGCGGATGTCCTGATGGTAGCGGAGGGGCGGCGTTCCGTAGGCGTTGCGAAAGCAACGTGCGAAATGGTAGCGGGATAGCCGCGCGGCGCGAGCCAAGTCATCAAGACTGAACGCGATCATCGGATTTTCATGGATGAAATCCCGGGCCGTCTCCAACCGTCGCGCAATTTCGGCCCGCGCATGCGCGCGCTTGTGCGGCAGGTTCGCATCAGCGCGCGCAAGGTGGCCGAGCCGGTCGGCGAGCGAGGCGAGGAAGATATCGAGTAAATCTTCGGCGCTTTCCGCCTGAGCGTTTGGGCGCCAGAGGCGCAAGGTGGGGATCGGCGCGCCGAAGGGGATGTTCCTGTGGATGTCCGCTTCGTCGCCCGCGGCAAGCTCATCGCTGGCGCGCTCGCCAAGCCGCGCCGCCAATGTCTTGACCGGAAAATAGACGCATCGGCCGACCGCGCCTGATGGGATTTCCACGGGCAAATCCGTGTCCGGCGGCAGAATGATCGCCGTCCCGCTCCGTATCCCAATCGTTCGGCCTCCGAAGCGGTAGCGTTCCTCGCCATCGGAAACTGACTTGTATGACGCCTGCGGCCCGCGCAGAACGGCCTGGCCGCGCGGCAGACGCGACGACACGGCGTAAGGCGCGGTCGGCTTCGGCCGAGCGAGATCACGATAGCACGTCGCCGTTACCTCAATCATGCCGTTCGCCGCTGGCTGATGAAGACGCCCGCGAGAATGATGGCGAGGGCGACAAACACCGACGTGGCGAGCGTCTCATTGAAAAGAACCGCGCCGAGACCGATCGCCCACACGGGCGTCACGTAATTGGCCAGCGCCATGAAGCTTGCGCCGACGCGGCGAATGATCATCACGATGAAAAGACTGCCGACGCCAGACGGCCCGACGCCGAGGCCGATCACCGATAGAACCGCCGCCGGGGTTAGCGCGTCCGCGGGGATTGTCGTGAAAATGAGCGTCGGCGTCGCCGCGATTGCCGCGCACAGGATTGCGCCCGCGGCATAGGTCCGCGGCCGGACCGGGGGCGCGCGCCGCGCCAGAACCGCCGTTATGGCGTAACAAACTGTCGCGACGAGCATTGCGCCCTGCGCGACGAAAGACGACGAGACGATCCCCTCCGCCGCTTCCGGGCCCATAAGGATAAGGACCCCTAAGAGTCCGAGTCCAAAGCCAATCAGCTTGCCGCGCGTCAATGGTTCGCCTGCGAAGAAATAGGCGAGGCCGAGGGTCCAGATCGGCATGAACGCCATGTAGACGCCGGCAAGGCCGCTCTCCACGTGGCGCTGGGCCCATGGGAAAAGAAAGAAGGGAATTGTATTGCCGACGATCCCGACCGCCGCCATCGACATCCAGGATCGATGCGCTCGCGGACCGCCGGGCGTAGCGACGAGGAGCGGCGGGAATTTGCGGCCCTTCATCCGCATCAGGACATAAAGAACCGCGGCAGCCACCCATAATCGGCCGGCCATTATGGCCGCCGGCGGCAGCGTTTCGACCGCGGTCCGGATCATCGCGAAGGAAGACCCGCCGATAAGAACGATCGCGCCTAGGAGGAGCCAGTCGAACGCTGTCGGCTCGCCCGGCGCCGTCGAAGCTCGCCGCCGGCCGCCGGCGCCGCTCCCGCCATCCTCGCTTTTTTGCAATGGTCCCTTGAGCATCGCCGGCCGATTCCATCCTGCTTACACAGCGCTATACGCGCACGCGCGCCGGACGGACATGTCGCTGACGCGCCGCGATGGCCCGGGGCCGTCGACGCAGTTTGAACGAATCGTCCACGCAGCGCGCAATCCTGCTTTTCGCGATTTATTCCCGCAGCTTATTGACCCGGTAACCGATTCCGGCGGACAAGCGCGGTGGGCCACGCCGTCCCAACGCGGCGCGACCCATCTGTAAGGATGGGAGACATCAATGACCTCTACCCCTGGCGTGCGGCCGGCGCGCCCGCTTTTTTCTTCCGGCCCTTGCGCGAAGCGCCCTGGCTGGGACGCAAGCAACCTCTCCACAATTGCCCTCGGCCGCTCGCACCGCTCGAGCGTCGGCAAGGCGCGCCTGAGAGACGCGATCGATCGCACCCGTGCGGTTCTGGAAGTCCCGGACGACTATTTGATCGGCATTGTGCCTGCGTCGGACACTGGCGCCGTTGAGATGGCGATGTGGTCGCTGCTCGGACCCCGAAAGGTCGACATGCTCGCCTGGGAGAGTTTCGGGGCCGGGTGGGTCACCGATGCGGTCAAGCAGCTGGAGCTCGATGCGCGCGTCATGACGGCGGACTATGGCGAGCTGCCGGACCTGTCGGCCGTCGATCCGGCCCATGACGTCGTCTTCACCTGGAATGGCACGACGTCTGGCGTGCGCGTTCCAGACGCCGACTGGATCTCTGCTTCCCGCGAGGGCCTGACCATTTGCGACGCCACGTCCGCCTGCTTCGCGCAGGCCCTGGACTGGCCGAAGCTCGATGTCGTTACCTTTTCCTTCCAGAAAGTGCTGGGCGGCGAGGCGGCCCACGGCGTCCTGATCTTGGGGCCTCGCGCGGTCGAGCGCCTTGAAAGCTATACGCCGCCCTGGCCGTTGCCCAAGATCTTCCGCCTCACGAAAGGCGGCAAGCTGATCGATGGGATATTCAAGGGCGCGACGATCAACACGCCTTCGATGCTGGTGATCGAAGACTATATCGACGCCCTGAAATGGGCCGCGGGCGAGGGCGGATTGGCGGCGCTGATCGGTCGCGCGGTCGCTAATCTTGAAACTTTGTCGCGCTGGGTCGCCGCGACAAACTGGGTTGATTTCCTCGCCGCTGATCCTGACTGCCGGTCAAATACGTCTGTGTGCCTCAAAATCGTCGATCCTGAGATCGCGGCGCTGAATGAAGATGCGCAGCGCAAGTTCGTCAAGGAAATGGAGGCGCTGCTCGCTCGCGAAGAGGCCGCCTATGATGTGGGCGGTTATCGCGACGCGCCGCCGGGACTTCGCATCTGGTGCGGCGCGACCGTGGAGACAGCCGACGTCGAATCGCTGACGCCCTGGCTCGACTGGGCCTTCGCCGAAGCAAAGAAGACGCTGTCCTGAACTTGTTTCCGGTTGCGGTCGTCACGACCGGCCGGACCCCCTCACGCCAGCGACAAGGACGTCAGCAATTGCGCTGCGCCATCGCCTGGCAGGTCAAACTCATACGGATTAAAATTATGCCCAAAGTTCTCATCTCCGACGCCCTTAGCGAAACGGCCGTTGATATCTTCCGGGACCGCGGCGTCGACGTCGTGTTCGAACCGGGTCTTGGAAAAGACCCGGACGCTCTCCTTAAAGCGGTCAATGATGTCGACGGCCTCGCCGTTCGCTCCGCTACTAAGGTGACTGGCGGTGTCCTTGATGCGGCGCCGAACCTGAAAGTCGTCGGCCGCGCCGGCATCGGCGTCGACAATGTCGACATTCCGGCCGCCACCGGAAAAGGCGTCGTCGTCATGAATACCCCCTATGGCAACGCCATCACCACCGCGGAGCACGCCATCGCGTTGATGTTCGCACTCGCCCGTCAAATTCCGCAGGCGAATGAATCGACGCATGCGGGCAAATGGGAGAAGTCGAAGTTCATGGGGACCGAGCTTTTCGGCAAGACGCTCGGCATCATCGGGTGCGGCAATATCGGCGCAAACGTCGCGGAACGGGCGAATGGCCTAAAAATGCGCGTCGCCGCTTATGACCCTTTTCTGTCCGAGCCGCGCGCGGTGGAGCTCGGCGTCGACAAGGTCGATCTCGACGAGCTTCTTTCAAAGGCCGATGTCATCACGCTGCATACGCCGCTGACGGACCAGACGCGGAACATCCTGTCGAAAGAGGCGCTGGCGAAGGCCAAAAAGGGCGTCATGATCGTCAACTGCGCGCGCGGCGGGCTTGTCGATGAGGACGCGCTTGCCGACGCCCTTGACCGCGGTCACGTCGCCGGCGCGGCGCTTGATGTCTATGCGGAGGAGCCGGCCAAGGCGCATCCGCTGTTCGGTCACGACAGAGTCGTGGCGACCCCCCACCTTGGCGCGTCGACGCGCGAGGCGCAGGAGAATGTCGCCATCCAGATCGCGGAGCAGATGGCCGAATATCTCCTGCGCGGCGCGGTGACGAACGCTCTCAATATGCCGTCTATCTCCGCGGAGGAAGCGCCACGCCTCAAGCCCTTTATCGCGCTCGCCGAGGCGCTCGGCGCGTTCGCCGGCCAGTTGACGGAAACGAGCGTGCAGGCGATCGAGGTCACTTACGCTGGCGGGGTCGCCAAGCTGAACCCGCGTCCGATGACCGCCTCGGCGATCGCCGGCGTATTGCGGCCGATGCTCGGCGACGTGAACATCGTCAACGCGCCCGTGATCGCCAAGGAGCGCGGCGTCGCCATCGCCGAGACGTTCCGGGATGCTGCGGAGAACTTTGAAAGCGTCATTCGCCTACGGATTGTGACGGAAAGAGGCGACCGTGTCGTGGCCGGCGCGCTGTTTGGCTCGACGCCGCGGATCGTCGAAGTCAATGGCGTCGAAATGGAGGCGGGCTTCGCGCCGAACATGTTGTTCGTCGCTAATGACGACAAGCCGGGCTTCATCGGGTCGCTCGGCCAGGCGCTCGGCGCAAATGGCGTCAACATCGCAACGTTCAATCTCGGCCGGTCCGGACCGGGCGGCGACGCGCTCGCGCTCCTCGCCGTCGATGAACCTGTCAGCGAAGGGGTGCTGAAAGAGGTGCGCGGATTGCCCCACGTGAATCGCGCCAAGGCGCTCGCTTTCTAAATCGGCATCCGTACTCGCACGAATCAGCGCGCCATCAGTCCATCAATCAATTCGGCCGAGAGCGCGCTGCCGCCGGGCGCGTTGGTCATTACGACGACAATCGCCTTCTTGGCGGGCGCGACGCTGAACCTGCACTTGTAGCCGCGATTTGATCCGCCGTGTCCGAAACGTCTGTCCGCCGGGTCGCTCCAATTCTGGAGCGCCACGCCCAGACCGTAGCCGGCGTCAACTTCGCTCAACATGAGGCTTGCAACTTCCCGATCTAGCCCCTCCGGCGGTTCGCCGTTTGCCGCCTGCATAAGCGCCCTGGCGAATTTCGCATAATCGCCGGGCGTCGTCCAAAGCCCTGCAGCGGCCGCCTCGGGATAATTTCGCCATGACCCGCGGATGGTGACAGGCGGTCCTTCAATCGGAAACAGGCCGGCGTCGGCGGGCGCTACCCTAAGGGGCGCGATCCCGTTCTCGTCGAGGTTTGCGTCGAAGAAGCTCCGTGTCATCCCGAGCGGGTCTAGCACAAGGCGTTTCATCAGGAGGGGAAATGGCTCCCCCGATACTGTTTCGGCGAATAACTGCGCGATCTGGTAGCCGCCGCCTGAATAGGCAAAAACTCCCTTTTCGCCGTCAAGATGGATAGCTTTGGAGTTTGCCGGCCGGACGCCCTGAACTATCTGAAGATTGCTCGGCAGCGGCGCCTGGCGGCGATACCCGAGGAAGCCGCTGACGTTCGCGCCTTCAGTATGCGATAAAAGCCCGCGAAGCGTCACCGGCTTGTCGCCTCCCGGAATGTCGCTCCACTCAAGCGCGTCGATGTACGGACGGATATCCTCGTCCGGCGATACGCCCCGCGACTTTGCGAACGAAAGTATGCCCGCCGCAGCGACCGCCTTGGACATGGATGCGGCCTGAAACACACTGTCCGCGTCGACGCCGTCGCCGATATAGGTTTCCCGCGCCATCGCGCCGTCGACCAGGTAAACGACTGCTGCGGCGCTGACGGAAACGGCTGCGGCCCGATCTCCGAGTACGCGTTCGAACGCGCCGTCATCAAATGTTGCGCGCCGGAATGCTTCGACATAGGCGTCGTCGGCCTTGGGCGCGCATGCGGCGACGAAAAGCGCCATCCAGGCCAGCGCCAATCGTCGGATTTGTTTGCGATTACCCGCCATACCTTTCTCCTCAAAAGCCAAATCAGATGATTTGCAACCTCTCCGCTTTGCGGTGGCGGGCGTCATCCTTCCAAGTCCTCGCGCTTCATTTCGAGGTCGAGCCACTCCTCCTCCGCCGCGGCGAGATTTGATTTCGCCGTTTCAAGAGCGTTTGCGGTCTTGTTGAACTGTTCCGGATCGCGCTCATAAAGTCGCGGGTCGGCGAGGGCGGCGTTCAAATCCGAAATGCGCGCCTCGAGCTCAGCGATACGGCGAGGCAATGTCTCGAGCGCATACTTTTCCTTGTAACTCAGCTTGGCGTTTCTTGCTGTCCGCTCAGGCGAAGCAGACTTCGCCGGCGCCTTGTCACGGCGCGGAGCTTTCTTTTCCGCCGCCGGCGGCGCGCCGCCGGTTTGGGCGAGCATATCGGCGTAGCCGCCGACATATTCGCGCCAGGCGCCGGGCGGCCCCTCCGGAGCAGGGCAAATGACCGACGTCGCGACACGGTCAATGAAGCTGCGGTCGTGACTGACAAGGAGGAGCGTTCCGTCATAGGACGAAAGCGTTTCCTCCAGCAGGTCGAGCGTCTCAAGGTCTAGGTCGTTTGTTGGCTCATCGAGAACGAGCAGGTTTGAGGGCTTCGCGAGCGCTGCGGCCAGGGCGAGGCGGCCGCGTTCGCCGCCCGACAGGGTCGATACCGGGGCGCGGTGCTGTTCCGGCGCAAACAAAAAGTCCTTCAGGTACGACGCGACATGTTTCTTTGCGTCGCCGAATGTTACCCAGTCGCCGCGGCCGTCGGTGATTGCGTCGGCGACGCGCGCATTGGGGTCGAGCGATGCGCGGTTTTGGTCGAGCGTGACCATTTGCAGATTGTCGGCGCGGCGTCCTTCGCCGCTGTCTGCCTCGATTTGTCCGGTCACCAGCTGCAGGAGGGTCGTCTTTCCAACGCCGTTCGGGCCGACAATCGCGATCCGATCGCCACGCATGATGTCAATGGAAAACTCTTTGACGATGGCGCGCCCGTCGAACGATTTCGAAATATTCGTTACACGGATAACGCGCGAGCTTGAGGGCGACGCCTCTGCGACCGAGAAGGAAACGCCGCCCTGCGGCTTGCGCGCTTCGCGCTTGCGCGTCCGCAAGGCTTCAAGCTCCGCCATACGTCTGACGTTGCGCTTGCGCCGCGCGGTGACGCCGTAGCGGACCCAGTCCTCCTCCATGGCGATCTTTCGATCGAGCTTGTGCGCGTCGGCCGCCTCCTTTTCGAGGTAGGCGTCGCGCCATGCTTCGAACGCGCCAAACCCACTTGACACTTGATGCGTGCGCCCGCGGTCGACCCAGAGCGTCTCCGTTGTCGCCGCCTCCAGAAGCTGACGATCGTGGCTTATAAGGACGACAGCGGCCGGCGTCGTGGCGATCAACGATTCAAGCGTTTGGATTGCGGCGATGTCGAGATGGTTGGTCGGTTCGTCGAGGAAGACGAGATCCGGTTCCGCAGCGAAGGCGCGGACGATGGCCGCCTTGCGGGCCTCGCCGCCTGATGCGGCGCGGGTCGGCGTCTTGGGATCAATTCCTAATTCCGCGATCAGCCTGCCGCCGATTGCAGGGGGCGCCGTCGGCGGCAGTCCCGCCTCGATAAAGGCGCCGAGGGTTTCCCAGGGCGAAAGGTCGGGGTCCTGCTCCAAGTAGACCGCCGCTGCGCCTGGATCGACGTAGCGATCGCCAGCGTCTGGATCGATAGCTCCCGCCGCGATCTTAAGAAGCGTGGATTTGCCTGACCCGTTCCGTCCGACGACGGCAATTCGCGCGCGTGGCGCGATCATGAGATCCGCAGAGGTTAGGACAGGTTCGCCCCCGAATGTCAGCGATATGTTCGCAAGCGACAATAGGTGACTCGGCATCTGCTAAGCGGTTAAGCGTTTTCTCGCCCGCAAGCGAGCGTTTTTCGCCATGCCCGGGCGCAGGGTCGTTGGCGGCGCGCTCGTCGCGCGTGCTGCTCATGTGGCCGGTCGTCGCGAAGTCATGGGGCGGCGCCTTTAGGAGCTTGTTTGCGTCATGTCCGCGGCCGACCGCCTATACTCCTACATTCAATCGAGCGGCGACGACGTCGATGCATTTTCCCGCCGCCTCGGCCTTTCGCCTGAAAAGCTGAATGCCGCAGCGGAAGGCGAGGGTGGCGCGCTCAGCCTTGCCGAAGCGCGAAAGGTCGAGATGGCGACCAATGGCGCTGTCCGCGCCGAGGAACTGCTGGGGAATGGCGACGGCGCGGACGTGTTGGATCTCGCCGCTTTCTCTGAGGCGGGAGACGCCCGCCTTGCGTCGGATCTCGATATGGACGCGCTATCGAAGGCGCTGCGCACGAGTCTCGGTGAGGAGACGGCTTTTAGCGGTCAGGAGCTTGACGCTCTGGCGGCCCTCGCGACGGAGGCGGTCGCTCATACGACGCTTGTGCTCAGTCCTCGCGACCCGAACGCGGCCGACTCGGCTCTTGCTCAAGCTCTTGAGCTAATAGCGAAAGAAATTCTCTTAGATTCCGGGGCGCGCGACGGGACTCTTGATGATCGAGCGGCTCAAATCCGTCGCCGCACGCTTGTATTGCTTGATCCATCGGGCCGGTAATCGCTGCTGGCTCCACCGCGCTCCCAAGCGCCGCCGCCGCTTTACGTTTCGCCATTCTCCACATCGAGCGCGCGACCCGCTCTGCGTATTCGTCGGCGTCTTCCGGCATGCTTAATGCTCCAATGGTTGCGCTATTTTTCCACAGCAAGCTTGGGTTGCAGAACTTGAGCGCGTATACCGATCCCGCTAGCGCCATGGTTGCATCGCGATCGCAACGCCTCATAAGTTGTTGGATCGAAAAATGACGATAGACGTGAAGAAAGAACAATTGGAACTGCTACAGTTTGAGAAAAAACTCACCGGGCTCGCCGCGGCTTTAGCTGCCGCCGGGCCGATGGTCGCCGCGACGGCCAGAAAGACTGGCGACGATTCTTCCCTAGCCGCCTTCCAAAAGGTATCCGACGCGCTCGTGCGCCTGGCGGACGCAACGACTGAAGCCCATGTCACAATGGAGGTTGTCGCGCAGCGCGCCGGCCTCGATTTTCTGAGGGCCAGCGGGCTTCCAAAAGGTGTTCCGTCGTCGTCGGAGACTGTGCGATCACTGCTTGGGATTGGCTGACCATCATCTTTTACGCCGCGGCGTTGTTATGCGTCGCGGCGATGTCCCGCTCATCCCGTTCGCCAAAAATCATATTGTCCGCTGCGGCTCTGGCTACTGGCTGGGGCGTCAGCCTCTTAGTCTATTTGTTTCTCGTGGCTGATCATCGTCGGACGATGATGGTCGCGCTCTCCGCCACGCATCTGGGGTTGGCGGGAGTCTTTTTCCGGCTTTCCAGGGGATCGTGGATACCTGTGCCGCTGTGCGGCGCAAACGCGCTTTTGAGCGTCTGGTATCTCGCCACTGCCGCTTTTCACCTTGACGGCAAGCGAGAGTGGTTTTGGGTCGCCAGCGCGGCGAACAGGGTTTTTGACGCTGAGATCCTCTATCTCGTCGGGACCGCCGCCTACCGGCGCGCGTTTATCAAATCTAGTCCATAGTCGGCCGAGTTAGGCCTATCGTCCGCCCACAGCGCGCAAGGCGTGGTTGTTCGACGCTGCCGCGACCGGCTGATCCATGTTTTTTTACATCGCGTACGAAGCTTGTCATTCAGGGAAGTGCGGTCCTGAATGTCCACATCAGTCGCGGCGCAGTGCGAACGCAGCGGCTTCAAGGTCCGCTGACGCGCCTTTCCCAGTTGCGTGCGTCGGCGGACCGCCTTGATCGCGCCGAGAAGGCGCTGACTATGCGCGAAGGCCTGCTGAACGCGTCGTCGCGTCTACATCGATCGCCAAATGGGCGCTGTCGCCCCATTGGTCAGAGTCCAGACAGTTCACGCCATTCGTCGCCAGCGTCCATGGGCTTCCAGCCTACATTGCGCCGCCTTGAACAAATTCGCTGTCAAAAGTCCGTCTTCCAATTTGCCGAAACAGTCTGATCGCCGTCCTGTTGCAGTTCGGATTCGACGGACAGCGAATTGGTCAGTTCGTATTCGACGCGGACGGCGCCCTCATCGCCTCGTGCGCTCTGGGTTGCGGAGACGAACAGGCCGTCCGCAACATATTTGCCGACGGTCAAGGATTGCGAGCCGCCGGGCGATGCGAGATTGAGGTTCAACATGTCGAGCCCCAGGGCCGACCGTGCGCCGCCAGTGAGGCCCCCGCCGCCTCCGCCGAAGGGGCTCGCGCCGCTTAACTGCGCGAGCGCCTGCGCAATCTGAAGAGATTCAAACGCCGAAAGCTCCTGCGCAGGCTTGCCGAAGAGGATTAGCGCCATCACGTCCTCTCGCGGCAGCGACGGCGTAGAACTCAGCGTAATTTCGGGCGTTTGCGCGCGGCCGCCGACGTTCAATGCGGCAATAACGTCCGTCGACGTCTCATATTGGGCGACCAGATCAAGTCGGGGATTGTTCGCGCCGAGCCGATCGAAAGCGATTTCGCCCTCTGTCAGATCGAACCGACGGCCGGTGAAGTCTAGATAGCCGCGACGCAGCGAAATGCCTCCCAGCACGAGGGGCGCGGCGCTTGAGCCGGAAATTGACAGGCCGGCGCTCCATTCGCTTTCGAGCCCCAGTCCGCGTACAAACAACCGATCCGGCGCATCGATCCTGATATCGAGCGCAACGGGCGTCGTGTCTGCACTGCTGGATGCGCCGGCGGGCGCATCTGACCTGGCGGCCGCCACGGCGTCCCCCTCCGCCATCGGATCGGTGATGTCGACCGGCGTGAAACCGGCCGCTGGCGGCGGTTCGACTTCGACATTGAGCTCGTTAATGACGAGCGCGCCGCTCGCCTTCAACGCATCGAGGGCGCCAGCAAGTCGGAGGTCGCCGTTCGCCCGAAGGCTCGACACATATTGCGCCGAAACGACCGCGTCCTTCAGGCTGAGGCGCATATCCACGTTCGACGTTTCCCCGAGCGCAGCCTCGCCATTGACGAAAATGCTGGCGGCGTCCTGGTTCGCGCCCGCCGCTTCGCCGGAGAATGAAAGGCGACCAGCGTCGGCGCCGGTCGCCGACGCATCGGCATCGAACCGAAGGTGCGTCAATGTCAGCCCCGAGATCGGTTCGGTGTACCCGCCGTCCGTCAGCGACAGGCGGGAAGCCAGTTGCGGCGCATCAATTGCGCCGGATATGTCCGCCGTGAAGTCGAGATCGCCTTCAAGGGTTTGCGCCGCGGCCGGCCCCAATTTGGCGAGCGTCTCCGCCCGGCCCTTGTACGCGACACGGCCGTTCACATCCCCGGCAAAATCAACCTCGAGGCTATCGCCTCGGGTCAGTAAGGCGGGGGCGGCGAGGTCGAATTCAAGACCGGGCGCAGCGTCATCGGCGTCTGCGTTCCTGAGGCGCGCTGTCCGACCGTCCCAAACGACATCAGCGACAACGGGCGTGGCCTCTATCTCTGAGAAAACTGGCAAAAGAGATATGCGCCCGCGAGCGGGCACTTTTTCGTCTGTATCAAGAGAGATGGACGCGTCGACAAGACTGGGCGCGCCTGGCGGCGCGAACCGCGACGCCGAAATGCGGGCGCGCCATCGCGCCGGCTCCAGGCTCGCATTGAGCGCAAGCTCCCCGCCGAGGCTTGTCGAAACCCGCAGTCCGTCAATCACGATCGCGTCGCCAAATGCGAAAGACGCCGGTTGGGATAGGCGAAACTGCGTACTCTCAAAAAAGGTCGACGCCTTATCAAGCCGCAGCGCGCTCGCGGCTGCGTCGACGTTTCCCGTAAGAGAAAGCTCCGAGACTATAGGCTCGCCGCCGGAGGAGACTCTGTCGAGCGACATGCTGAGCGGCGCGCTGTC
Organism: Parvularculaceae bacterium; assembly: GCA_028284065.1. Taxonomy (GTDB): domain Bacteria; phylum Pseudomonadota; class Alphaproteobacteria; order Caulobacterales; family Parvularculaceae; genus MED-G105. The sequence continues at coordinate 199,739 of JANQSJ010000011.1, read as the reverse complement.
CTGCGGACCATTCACCGAAAATGTGAGCCCCTCGATTGCGGCGTCGCCGACCTGCAAGCTGTCCGACGTGACCGCGGCGGCAAGGTTGTTGCGCGAGCTGTCGAGCCGCGCTTCCACCGCGGCGTCGCCAACGAGCCGGAAGCCCGGGAAAGGTTCCGCGCCCGCTTGTCCGGCATAGGTCAGCGCAAGCGCAATGTTGGAAAAGTCCGCCGACGTCGCGGCGTTGCCGGACAGACCGAAGCCGGCGCCGGTGAAGGAAATTGACGGGATAGCGAAAGCGCCCTGCGGGTCGGTCTCAAACTGCGCGGTCAGGCGCCTTTGGCCGCGTTCGTCCGTGGCGTCGATCGATGCGCTGGGACGTCCTGGCAGACCGGTGAGGTCGGCTTGAAGGCGCGCCGGTGGGCTCGCCACGCCATTGACGGCGATGGCGGGCGCGATTGCGTTGAGGGCGACGCTAAAGTTATCGAGCGCGCCCGTCGCCGCAATATCGCCGCTCACGGGTCCGAGGAACTCCGCGCCATTGAGGAGGGCGTTTGCCACGTCCATTGCAAGGTCGAACCTCGCCTCGGCTTCGATGACGTTCGCGTCGGAGTCGACGCGCGCCGCGCCAAGGAGCGCCTGCGCCCCGTTCAGCGTTAGCCTGATCTCTTCGGCGGCAAGCGCGCCGCCAGCGGCTGCGTCAATCGTCGCAATAAGCGCGGTTTCGACCGATCGGCCGGGAAGCCCGGCGACGGGCATGATGTCTGGCGCCGTGATGACAAGGCGTCCGCTGGCGCGGGTTGAAAGGTCCGTACGCCCATCTTCAAAGGCGGCGGAGATCATGTCAGCCGTCAACTGCGCATCGAACGCATACGGAAGCGCGTCGCCGCCCTCGCGCAACAACCGAGCCGAAAGCTCGAGCTCATCGCCCAGACGTTCAGAGATGGATTTGAGCGCGCGCCCTCTCGGCGCCATTTGCAGCCTCGCATCGACATTCTTGAGGCGCCCGTCACGCTCCGCGGTGACGTCGATAACGCCTGAGACGGCGCCGGCGTCGGCGCTCAGATCCTCGATCTCGAGCTGAAAACGGCCGTCGTCCGCCGCTCGCGCGTTTGCCGCGAGGGTGACGACCTGTCCCACTGCCTCCTGCATCTGCGGCAGACCTGGCCCCGCGCGCGCTTCGCCGACAAGCGCGATCGCGTCGCCCGTCATGAGATTCGCCGTTCCAATAGCGTCTATGCCCATGAGCTCGCCGATGTCCGCGTCAAGCCCGATTTTGAAGTCCGACAAAGGCGCGTCCGCATTGGCGCGCAGGCTGACGGGACCGCCGGCGTCAATGAGCGATGCGAGCGCGCCATCGCTCGCGCTTTCCAGTTCCAGCTCCAAGCCTGCGCGCGGCTGATCCGGCGTCCGCGCGTCGAAGGACATCGCAAGATCAAGCGTATCCGCTCCGCCTCCCTCTCGCACGGAAAAGGCGACATCCATTGCGGTTGGCCGGATTTTCGCCGCCCCGTCCGCGTCAAATATGTAAGAGCGTTCAGCTACCGCCTCAGTGACTCGGAAATTCCTGATACGGAATGTATCGACCGAAATAGTCGGCAGCGAGCGGGGCAGGCGGGGAAGGTTGAATGCCGCGGAAGACGCATCATCAGTTTCCGGACTGGCTGGCAGTTCGCCGAGCACCGCGGCGTCGGCTATTTCGATAAGATCTATCTCAATGCGTCCGCGAAGCAGCGCCGCAGGCCGCCAGCGCGCCGATATCTGGGAAATCTCCAGCCAGGGACCTTCTTCGCCGGAAAGCGCGACATCGTTGAGTTCGACGATGCGGGGAGGCGCGCCGGCTAACGCGCCAATCTCCGCCTCGCCGCCAAGGCTCGCGCCAATCTGGCGTTCCGCTACATCGACGAGCACGCTGCGGCCGGGCGAGGTGAATAGAGCGGCCGCAGCGCCGAGACACGCGATGAGGATAAGTCCCGCGAGCGCTGCGGCGATGACGAATAACGTACGCATCAAAACGGCTGTCCTATTGAGATGTAAAGCTGCCATGCCCTATCCGATGAACGCCGTTCCAGCGGCAGTGCGAAATCGACCCTCAATGGTCCGATCGGCGAAAGATACCGCGCGCCTCCGCCGACGCCGACAAAATAATCCCCGCCGAAATCCCATGCTGCGCGTTCTGACACCGACCCGGCGTCGATAAAGGCGGCCGCCTGGATGTTGGCGGCGACCTTCATTCTCGCCTCCAGCGCCGCCTCAATCACTGATCGTCCGCCGGTGGGGGCGCCGTCGTCGTCGAGCGGCCCGACCGCCTGGAAGTCAAACCCGCGCACCGATGAACCGCCGCCGGAGAACAGCCGCCTGTTTTGCGGAATGTTCTCGAAAGAAGCGCCAAACACCGAACCGAGCCGAATGCGCCCCGCGAATGTGTACTTGTCATTTTCGCCAAAATTACGGCGGCTGCGCGCAGCGATATCGACCTGCGTGAATGCGGCAGAGCCGACGAACGGCGTCAGCGACACCGAAGCGCGCGCGCCTCGCGTCAACGCAAGGGGGTCGTCCTCGTTGTCCCAGATGACGGAAAGCGGCAGCGAGACGAAATAGTTTCTTTCATCCGTATCCGCTGTTTCCAGCCGGGTCGTCTCGAAGCCGAGGCCTGCGCGGGTCTGAAGCCTTCCGTCGAGCCAGCGCTTGGCGAGCCCAGCAGATGCGCTGACCGTGCGCGCGTCGAACGCTGCCGTCGTTTCGTTGGTGAAGCCGACGGAGGCGAAAGCCTCCCCCGGCAGTCTCGGAAACGGCTTGTTGAACGTAAGCTGCGCTTCCTGGGCGATTTCCGTCGCAGCGATATCAAAACGCGCCGTTTCGCCGGCGCCAAGGACATTGCGGTATTCGAGGAACAGCCGGCCGCCGAGGCCTTCGACGGTCGAGAAAGAAACGCCGACGCCGAACGTGCGCGGCTTGCGCTCCTCGAGGTCGACAATCACCGGCGCGGCGCCGCCCTCATCCAAAACGCCCGGCGCGACATCGACGCTTTCAAATATGTTCGTTGCGATGAGCCGATCCTGATAGGCGATAAGCTTGGCGCGGTCGAAAAGCTCGCCCTCCCGCCATTCCGTCAGTTTGCCGAGGAATGTTTCGCTTGTGCGTCTAGCGCCGGACACCTCCAGCTCGCCGAAACGAGCGCGGGGACCGCTTTCAACTTCGTAAATCGCCCTGGCGCGCGCCGCCCCGGTCTCGTCGGGCGGCAGCACCTCAACGCGCCGCGAGACGCTTCGCGCCTGAGGGTAGCCCGCGTTCCAGTAGGCCTCGATAAGGCGTGTTCCGGCCGCCGCCAGCGCCGCGCCGCTGGAATCCGGCGCAAGGTCGAGCCCAAGCGCCCCTGCGCCGCGCGGTCTGTCTTCCGGGCCGTCGTCGAGGAAGACGACGATATGCTCGTTGATCGCGAACAGCGGTCCCGGGTCAGCGCGCACAGTCGCCGATAACTTGCCGTCAGGTTCGTCGCTTTCGCCAAGCTCAAGCCGCGCCGAGGCGCGATAATAGCCGGAGGATCGCAGCGCGTTCTCGATTGCCCGGGCGTCCTGCTGTCCCGCGCGCCGCACCGCCGCGGCGGTTGGATAGCGCCGTTTCTCCAATGCGAGCTGGGATATTTGGGCAAGCCGTTCGGCGAGTTCCGCCGGCGCGCCTTCAATCCTGAATTCATAGTTTTCCGCAGCGGCGAGCGGCGCCGGCGCCGAGGCGAGGGCGGTTGCGGCAAGGGCCGCAGCCCGGCGGCGGCGCACGGAGGCCGGTTTGTTGGACGCCTTAGCGTCGATAGGCGGCGGATTAATCTTAAACATGCTATCGGCGCGCGGGCGGCGATTCCCCGTTTACTGCGGATCGCCTGGGAAGGTAAGGCCGGCGGCGGGCTTTACGTGACAAGTCGGTAAACACCGGGTAGGCGAGCGAGTTTCGCCGGTTTTTCTATAAGATATCGGCGGTCCCTCACACCCGATGTCAGGCTCTCGCGGCCAGAATAGAGGAGACGATATGGCCCATCCGTTGAGCGGCGCCGATCCGGCCACGCTCGCCGCCGTGGTGGCGCGCGCCGGCGCGCCGGGACGGGTCTTTGATTTCGCCGGCGTCGCCTTGTCGGTCGCCGCCCGCCAGCCGTTTTCGCTGACCGAGCGCCTCCTCTCCGATGGCGGCCTTCCACGCGTAGAGGACCTGCAGGCGCCCGTTTTTCTGCTGGGGCATTGGCGATCCGGCACGACGCATCTCTACAACACGCTCGTGAAGAGCGGCGACTTTGGCTACGTGCCGCCGATCGCCACCGGCCTGCCCTGGGATCTGTTCGGGATCGCGCGTGTCTTGCGGCCCCTTCTGGAACGCGCGTTGCCCGAGCATCGGTATATCGACAAGATCCCGGTGACGCCCGAAAGCCCGCAAGAGGACGAGATCGCCATCGCGAACATGTCCGAGCTTTCTTTTTATCACGGCATCTATTTCCCGAAGGCGTTCGCGGAGTTTCTAAACCGGGGGCTTTTCTTCGACGGCTGCACGGAGCACGAAATCGACCATTGGAAGGCGCGCTTCGCCTATCTCCTGCGTCGGCTGTCGAAGCTTCAGGGCGGCAAGCCGATGATGATAAAGAACCCGGTCTACACCGGCCGGTTCGCCCTCCTGCGCGAGATGTTTCCTGCAGCGAAGTTTGTCCACATCCACCGCAATCCCTATGACGTCTTCGTGTCAATGCGGAACTTCTACCGCAAGCTTCTGGCCGAGTTTGCGCTGCAGGATTACGCCCATGTCGATATCGATGAAGCGATTTTCACCGTCTATGACCGAATGATGCGGGCGATGGAGCGAGACGTTGACGGCGCCTCGGCGAACCGTTTCGTCGAGTTGCGATACGACGATTTCGACGCCGAGCCCATGGCCGCGATCGAGGAGATCTATCGAGCCCTCGCCTTGCCAGGCTTTGCCGAAGCGAAGCCGAAATTCGAGGCCTATCTCGCCTCGGTGAAGAGTTTTGAGAAAAACCGCTTCGCCTACAGCGCCGAGGATGCCGCCAAGGTGTCGTCGCGGATGGCTCACTTCATCGCAAAGTGGGGTTACACCGCCCCCGCCCTTGAGTAGCGTACTACTTAGAGGGATGGCTAAGTTTCAGCGGGGCATGTCGAAAGGACTGGCGAAATTTCAACGTCGGGAATGGCGGCTTGCGCGCATGCGTTTCGCGCTGTCGTTCGCCGGATTTATTGCGCTTGGCGCTTGCGTCGAGCAGGTCGATGCGCCGCCCGCCTATGACCAGTCGGCCTGTCGGCCGGCGTCGCTGGTGGACGTCTCGAATGGCGAGCGCGTCGTCGGCGCGGAAGATCTCGCCATAGACCGACGCGCTGGCGTTCTTTTTGTGTCGGCGTACGACCGAAGACGCGTGGAAAAGGCAGCTCGGCGGGGCGCGTTTCTTCTGCCCGAAGGCGGCGTCTATGCGGTGGCGCTGGCGGCGCTCGCCGACGCCGACGGCAGGCTTATTCCTGCGGCCCCGATTATCCCGCGTGACGCGGCGCCCGGCGGATTGCGGCCCCACGGCCTGGACTTCGATCCGGTCACCAATGAAATCGCCTTCGTCAATCGCGGATACCAGAAGATCGACGGCCGGTGGCGGCGGACCTCGCGGCTTGAGCGCGTCCGGCTGTCCGTCCCCGATCCGGCCTCCGCACCAGATGCGGCTGATTGGACGCACCACCTCATGGGATCGATTGGGTCCCCGGCGCAAAGCGACGCGCCCTGCGCGGCGAATGACGTCTTGTCGATAGATGGCGCAGCGCTCCTGTCGTTCGACCACGCGAATTGCGGCTGGCGAGCGTTCGCCGAAGATGCGCTGGGCCTCAGGCGCAGCGGCATTGCGGCGGAGCGCGGCGCGCCGCTGTTCGACGGCGCGCGCTTTGCAAATGGCGTCGCACGTTCAGTAACCGGAGAAATCACGCTGGCCGCGACGCGGGAAAAAGCGCTCGTCTTTCTGAAGGAAGGGCGAGGCGGCCTTGCGGAGGCGCGCCGCGTGAGCCTGCCCGGCGGACCCGACAACGTCACCGTTTCCGCCGATGGCGGCCTCGTCACTGCGGTTCATCCCTCGTTGCCGTGGATTGGCGCCCACCGGCATCTGGGATTGCCGCGCGCGCCTTCGCGCATCGTCAAGGTAGATTCGAAGACCCTTGCGACGCGCCTCCTGTTTGAGGATCTGCGCGGCGATCATTTCCCCGGCGCTACGGTGGCGGTCGAGGCGGACGGGATGCTGATCCTTGGCTCGGCGACCGCGCCGGGGCTTCTTGTTTGCGGTCCCGAGGGCGTGGCCGCGCCTTGAGCGTCGTTGACCTTGTCACCGGCGGGGCAGGCTTTGTCGGCGCGGCCGTCGTCGACGCCTTGAAGCGGCGCGGGCGCGCCGTCCGCGTTCTCGATCTGCGCGCCCGAGAACCCGACAGCGTCGCAGGGTCCGTCACCGATCGCGATGCCGTCGCCCGCGCAATCGACGGCGTGGACACGGTCTATCACCTAGCCGGCATCGCTGATCTATGGCGCGCAGACCCGACCGCATTCGAACTAGTCAATCATGAGGGAACGCGGATTGTGCTGGAGGCGGCCGAGGCGGCGGGCGCAACGCGCTTTGTCTTTTGCTCGTCTGCGACCACGCTCGTCGCGCGCAATGCGCCGATCGGCGCTTCCCATGCGGATGAAAGCCTGGAGCTTTCGCCGGGCGATCTTCTAGGGGCTTATCCCGCCTCGAAGCGCCGCGCTGAACTCGCGGTGATTGAAGCGGCGCGGCGCGGCGTTCATGCGGTCATCGTCAATCCTACCGAGCCGTTGGGTCCGGGCGACCGTAACCTGACGCCGCCGACGCGGATGATGCTCGATTTCCTGAACGGCGCGACCCCGGCCTATGTCGATTGCCTGTTGAACTTCACCCCGACCGCTGACCTTGCCGCAGGCATGATCGCCGCCGCGGAACGCGGCCGCCCGGGCGAACGCTACATCCTCGCCGGAGAGGACGTTACGCTTGGCAAATTGCTCACAATGCTGACGGAATTGACCGGGCGGCCAACGCCGAAGGCGAAACTGCCCTACTGGGCGGCGCTCGCCGTCGGCGCGATCGAAACCCGGCTTGTGGCCGGCGTAACGGGCAAGCCGCCGAAAGCGCCGCTGACCGGGGTGCGCCTCGCCGGCCGGCAGGTCTCGTTCTCGCGGGAAAAAGCCGAACGTGAGCTTGGCTGGCGGGCGGGGCCGCTGAGGCCGGCGCTGCAGGCGATGCTCGACTGGGCCGCCTCGGAAGCCCTACTGACGTAGGTTCGGCTTTCACGCCTTAACGTCCGTATAAGTCCTGCCTTTCCAGCGCCCGCCGGCGCCGCGGGCGTGCTCAAGGGCCGACGTTATCGTCATAGCCGTATATAAGACGCCCGCCACGGGCAGGGCGATGGCGAGCAAAATGGGCTTTCCGTAGTCGCGGAGCGTTGGGGCAAACGTCCAGGCCATGAGAGCCCAGGCGCTCGTCGCGACTACAAAAAGGACCGTTTGCTTGTCGATCAGCCCCGTCAATGCGGCGAGGGGCGGGATCAGATAAATGAGCGCCATGCCGAGCACGCACGCCGCCAGCAGGAGCCATGACCTGCCGAGCTGCGCGAAGGCGGTGCGCGACACCATGCTCCAGATCGAGGAAAGAGATCGGTTGTCGCGCAAGGAAGTCGCCGCGTCCCCCGCATGGCCAAGCCAGATCCGCCAAGGTCCTCCGGGGCCATTCTTCAAAAGCGCCGCAAGCGCGCAGTCGTCAATCAGCGCGCTCTTGATGGCATCTATGCCTCCGGCGGCGTTTAGCGCATCGGCGCGTACGAGCATGCAGCCGCCCGCCGCGCCCGCCGTTCTTGCGCTAGGATCGTTTACCGCTGCGAAGGGATAGAGTTTCTGGAAGAAATAGATGAACGCCGGAATCAATAGGCTTGCCGGGGCGCCGCGCGCGTCAAGCCGGGCCATGAGCGAGGCGAGCGCCAGATTGTCCGCCTCCGCTTTCGAGACAAGCCGCGATAGCGTATCCGGCGAGAACAGGATGTCGGCGTCGGCGAGAAGGAGGTAGCGCGGCGTTTCGGCTTCGCGGACAACGTCCTTCGCCTCTGCAACGCCTGCCGCGAGGGCGTTCAGCTTGCCGGACCAGCCGAGCGGCAGCGCCGGCGCCGTGACAACGTCGAGGGTGCGCGCGCCGGCGCCTGCCGGCGGTCGAGCTCCCGCCGCGCGCTGGGCGATCCCGCCTGTGCCGTCGCTCGACGCGTCGTCGACGACGATGACCCGAACATTGCCTGGATAGTCGCTTCTGAGGTGGGCCTCGGCCACCCTAGCGATCGTCGCCGCTTCGTCCCGGGCTGGTATCACAACGCAGACGTCAGGCCATGCACAGAGGCGGCGGGTCGGCGCCAGCCGCGGCGTGGGCAGCCAAAATCCGCGTCGAAAGAACGCGAGGTAGATCCACCCGGCCAGGGCGGCGACGCTCAAGATCAGCATGTGAATCGCCCGGTTTTGGAAGGCGGCGACGCTTGCCCGCGACATTTGCCGCTAACCCAAAAAACTCCTACACAGAAGCGGTCGCGAAGATAGAGCCAAGGCCGCCTCAACGCCCCCCATGTCCTCGACTACGTCCAAAATGACCTCCGGCGATATCGTTGCGGCGAAGAAGGCCGGCAAGTCGCCGACGGAGACAGATTCGGCGTCGCGGAACGAAGCCCTTGGCGTCGTCGACGCCGCGCTTGAGGTTGAAAAGCCGTCGGGCAAGGGCGCGCGCGATGAAAACTTTCCGGTCGGCTCATTCCTGATCGACGCGCGCCTTCGTCCCCACGTTGCAAAGTTCTACGCCTTTGCGCGCGCGATCGATGATATCGCCGACGATGCGGAGCTTGCCGACCTGGAGAAAATCCGTCGGCTGAGGCTCATGGACGCGGGGTTGAAGGGCGAGCGCGACGATGACGGTCTCGCCACTGCTATTTCTTTGCGCGAAAGCCTCCTCGACCTTGACGTGTCGACGATCCACGGTTCCGACCTCATCGCCGCCTTCATCCAGGACTGCGAAAAGCGGCGCTATTTCTCCTGGGACGAACTGATCGGCTATTGCGAGAAGTCGGCGAACCCCGTCGGAAGATACCTCCTAGACATTCATGGCGAAGACGCGAAGTTTTATCCTTACTCTGACGCCCTGTGCACGGTCCTTCAGATAACGAACCACCTTCAGGATTGTGGTGACGATCGCCGCGACCTTGATCGCGTTTATGTCATCGAGCCCTGGCTGAAAGAGGCCGGCGGCTCTGTCGAAGATCTTGATGCGGACGTGTCCTCTGCGGCGCTCGATGCGGTGAAGCATCGTATGCTCGATGGTTGCGTGGCGCTGATGGCCGAGGCGCGGCGCCTGCCGGCTGCGCTGAAGAGCCGACGACTCTCCATGGAAAGCGCGGTTATTGTGCGCCTCGCCGAGCGGCTCATCGCCATTCTGCGCAGCGGCGACCCCCTCGCAAGGCGCGTGGCGTTAACGAAGGCCGACTTTGCGCGCGCGGGGGTAATGGGAACCGTCGCCGGGTTCTTCGGAGGGCGCCTGTGAATTCGGCCGCCGCGACGATCGACGCAGGGGCGGCCGAAGCGCACGCGCGCGCGACGGTAAAACGATCCGGCACGTCGTTCGCCGCCGGTATGGCCATACTCCCGCCGCCGCGCCGCGCCGCCATGCATGCGATCTACGCCTTTTGCCGCGAGGTCGACGACATCGCGGATGATGACGGCATGACGCGCGAGGCGCGGCTTGCAAGGCTCGCCGACTGGCGCGCGGAGATCGATCGCGTTTACGACGGATCGCCCCGCTTCCCGACGGGCGTCGCTCTCGTCGAACCCGTGCGCGCGTTCGATTTACCGAAAGCTGAGTTCATCTTGATGATCGAGGGTATGGAGACGGACGCGAAGGGGCCCGTCGTCGCGCCGTCGCTGGAGGAACTCTTCGCTTACACAAGGCGGGTCGCCGGCGCGGTCGGCCTTCTGTCGATGCCAGCCTTCGGCGCGCCCGCGGGCGACGCGTCGGATCGGTTCGCTCTGGCGCTCGGCGACGCCTTGCAGCTTACAAATATTCTGCGCGACGTGGCGGAAGACGCCGCTATCGGCAGACTTTATCTGCCTAAGGAGTTATTGGAAAAGCATGACGCGCCGGCGATGCCCGACGATATTGTAGGCGCGCCCGGATTGTCGAACGTCGCGGCGGACCTTGGCGAGATGGCGGAGGCGAAATTCGCCGAAGCGCGAACCGCATTAAAGGCGCTCGACTGGCGCGTTTTGAGGCCAGCGCTCTTGATGATGGGCGTTTACGAGACCGTCCTCGCGCGCCTGAAGGCGAGGGGATGGGACCAGACCGGCGCGCCGCTTGCTATTTCCAAGCCGGAAAAAGCGGCGATAGCCGCGCGTTGGTATTTCGCGCCCCGCCTCGATGCGCCCGCCGCGGCGCAAGCGTCCAACCGATAGCATGCCGACCTTGCATGTCATTGGCGCGGGGCTGTCGGGCCTCGCCGCAGCGGTCGGCGCGGTTGAGCGCGGATGGTCCGTACGCGTCTATGAAGGCGCGGGCCAGCCGGGCGGCCGCTGCCGGTCCTTCTACGACCGCACGCTCGAGCGGACGATTGACAATGGCAACCATCTCATCATGTCCGGCAACAGGTCCGCGCTCGGCTTCCTGGATCGCATCGGGGTCGGCCGCGATGCGTTGACCGGTCCGGACTGGGCGGAATATCCGTTCGTGGACGTTGCGACCGGCGCGCGCTGGACGGTGAAGATCAATGAAGGCTTCATTCCGTTCTGGGTTTTCGATCCGAAATGGCGCGTGCCGAATACCCGCCTCGTTGATTACTTGAAGGCCGTGCGCATCGCGTTCGCCGGCGCAGAGGCGACCGTCGACGACGTCGTCGATCGCGACAGCGTGCTTTACAAGGCGTTCTGGGAGCCCCTGACGCTCGCGGTGCTGAATACCTCTACGGCGGACGGCGCGGCCCAACTGCTCTGGTCCGTGATCCGCGAAACCTTTGCGCTCGGCGGACAGGCATGCCGACCGATGACCGCGACGACCGGCCTCGGCCACGCCTTCGTCGACCCGGCTGTGAAGTGGCTCGAGGCGCGGGGCGCAACGGTGAGCCTTAATGCGATGATCCAGGAGCTAAAGATCGAGGGCGACCGTGTCGTTGGGTTCAGATCGGTCACGGAGGATGTGGCGCTCGCGCCGGAAGACCGACTCGTGCTCGCGATCCCGCCCTCGCGTCTGAAATCGCTCCTGCCGGAGCTTGATCCGCCAGCGGACGACGCGTCCATCCTCAATGTGCACTACCGGCTGCCCTTCAAGGCGCCGATCGACAAGCTCGGCAAGTCGCCTTTCATCGGCATGGTGTCGAGTGAAGGGCACTGGGCGTTCGTGCGCGACGACGTCGTCAGCCTAACGACTTCGGCGAGCCACAAGATCGGCCTCGATTCAACGCCCAACAGGGAGGCGGCCGACAGGATCTGGGCTGAAACGCGGATTGCGCTCGGCCTTGGCGATAATGTCGCTTATGACGCCGTGCGCGTGATAAGAGAGCGGCGGGCGACGCCGGACCAGTCGCCCGCAGGCGTCGCCAAACGCCTGAAGCCGAAGCAGAGGTGGTCGAACCTAACGCTCGCCGGCGACCACACAGACACCGGCGTGCCGGCGACTATCGAGGGCTCCATTCGGTCTGGCGACAAGGCCGCGGCGTTGGCCTGCCAATGACCGAACTTCCAGATTTCGCTTTGTCATTTAACGTTTGCGTATGGTTAACACCTTGAAAGTCCAAAAGCCGGACCCATCTGATGTAATCATGTCTTTAGAAAAACTCGCCCTCATCGCGATTTGCGTCGTTGGCTTCATCGCATTTGTCGGATACGGCGCGCTTATAGTCATTGGGATGATTGAAACATTCCCTTACGGAATTCCTTTCCTCGCGTTGATCGCGGTGTTCGTCTTCATTTTTATCTCTGTCATTGTTCAGCGAATTAAAAACCAAGAAGACGACCACTACGAAAAAAACATCCGCCAATAGGACTGTCAGAATGATTGTTGCGACGACTGAGAAGATCGCAGGCTACGAAGTAGAAGAGGTTCTGGGGGTTTGCCGGGGGAACGTTATCCGCGCCAAGCATGTGGGAACGGACTTCGTCGCCGCACTCAGAAATTTGGTTGGCGGCGAGATGATTGAGTATACAAAGATGATAGCTGAGGCCCGTGAACAGGCCTACGACCGTATGGTCTCCCATGCTAATGGCTTAGGCGCAAATGCGATAATCGGCATGCGTTTTACGACTTCTACGATCAGTCAAGGCGCTGCTGAAATTCTCGCTTTTGGAACGGCGGTAAGAGTTAAGCAGACAGGCGCTTGACACGTGTCGGCCGTTCAAAGGGTTGTTGGCGTCGTGTGTGGATTGAAATCCGAGGCGGCCACGGTCGAAAAGGCCGCGGGCGGTCTCAATTTCTGCGTTGGCGTCTCCGGCGCGCGCGCTGCCGAGGCGCGGGCGATCGCCCGGCGCTTCGCCGATCAAGGCGCGTCGGCGCTTTTGTCGGTCGGCGTCTCCGGTGGTCTCGATACGAAGCTGCGGCCTGGCGATGTAGTAATCGGCGACCAAGTGATCAGCGATATTGCACGGCCGTCCGGCGGACGCAGCCGCGCAGCTAATTCGTGTTTGCTCGGACTGGCGCAGGAGGCGGCTGTGAACGCAATTTGCGGGCCGGTCTACGGATCTGACGCAATCGTTCAGACCACTGAGGAAAAGGCGCGCCTCCACGCGGCGACTGGCGCGCTGGCGGTGGACATGGAAAGCCACGCGGTCGCCGAGATAGCGGCTGAGCGGGACCTGCCGTTCTTGGCCATACGAGCGATCGCCGACCCGGCCGAACGGGCGCTGCCGCCGCCGGCCATGGACGCCGTCGCGCCGGATGGCTCAACGCGGGTAGTCGCGACGCTGGTGAAGGCTGCCTTGGCGCCGCACCATTTCCCGGCGCTGATTAGACTCGGCGGGGACTCAAAGGCGGCATTGAGCGCGCTGGAGCGCGTCCTGCCGAACGTCCTCAAGGGCGTCGACCCTCGCGCTGCTCGAGGCTGAAACGTTAAGTCGCGTCAGGCCGTCTTTCGCGTGGTTATCCCGAACGGCGCATAAAGGGGGCAGAACCCGAACAGCGACGTCAGTAGGAACACCGTCGCGACGATGAAAAATGCGGTCGCAAGCGGGCCGGTGATCAGGCCGGCTAGAAACAGAATGTCGATCAATACCGCTGCGCCGAACCGCAAGACCCGGTCGAGCGCGCCCATATTCGCCTTCATTGACGCCTCCATAGACCGCCGGGCGCTCCAGCGCGCCGGACCATGGACATTCTGATAGCGAAGTGAGCGCGCCGCTTCGATGACGCAGGTCAAATACGCTGCAGCGCTATGAGATGGCCAGCCGCCCTGAGGTCAGGCTGCGACGGTCTTGTCGTCGCGCTTCTCGATGAGGGTCGTCGCCTTTTTGCGCGCCTTGGCGTCCTCTTTTTCGCGGCGAATCTTGTCCATCTCATCCGCCACGATGCGCTCGTGATGATCTTCGGCGCTGCGGGCCTTGGTGAGGTCGATTTCCGGCGCCATCGGGCCTTCGGTCTTGATGGAGAAGATGTCCGGCAGCTTGAAGAGCTTCATCGGGTTTTTCACCGCATCCATAGCCGCCGTCGGCTCGTAGCCGCAGTGCGCCATGCAGTTCGAGCACTTCTCGTACTTACCGGTGCCGTATTTTTCCCACTCAGTCGTCTCCATCAATTCCTTGAAAGAGGAGACATAGCCTTCGCCGAGCAGGTAGCAGGGCTTCTGCCAGCCGAATACATTGCGCGTCGGCGACCCCCACGGCGTGCATTCATACTCCTGATTTCCCGCAAGGAAGTCGAGGAACAAAGTCGAATGGGAGAGGCTCCACTTACGGTTGCGCGCTTTCGCTAGCTTGAAGACGTCGCGGAACAGGTTCTTCGTCTTCTCGCGGGACAGGAAATGCTCCTTGTCCGGCGCGCGCTCATAGGCGTAGCCCGGAGAGATGGAGATGCCGACGCCGAGATCCGTAGCGAAGTCGAGATAGTCGGCGACCTGCTCGGCGGTCATGTTGTCGAAGATGGTCGCGTTGACGTTGACCTGGAAGCCTGCGTCCTGGGCCGCCTTTATGCCTTTGATGGCGACTTCGAAGGTGCCTTTCTGATCGACGGCGCGATCGTGCTCTTCCTCAAGCCCGTCGAGGTGCACGGAGAAGAACAGGAACGGCGACGGCTTGAAGAGGTGGAGCTTCTTTTCAAGCAGGAGCGCGTTCGTGCACAGCGAGACGAACTTCTTGCGCGCGACGACGCCCTCGACGATTTCGCCGATTTCCTTGTGGATCAGCGGCTCCCCGCCGGGAATGGCCACCACTGGCGCGCCGCACTCGTCGACGGCGTCCAGGCACTCCTGAACGGTGAGGCGCTTGTTCAGGATCGGCGCAGGGTAATCAATCTTGCCGCAGCCGGGGCAGGCGAGGTTGCACCTGAAAAGCGGCTCCAGGAACAGCACCAGTGGGTACTTTTTCCGGCCGAGCAGCGTCTGCTTCGCCACATAGGCGCCGACGCGCACTTGCTGGTGCAAAGATACTGTCATTTCCTACCTCCGTTCAGGCGGCGCGCCTTAACTTTCGCGCCGATGCGTCGACTTCATTACGGCGCTCGTCCGATGGGTCGTCGCAAATTCGTAAGGGTTTCAGATTTGATCGTCAGATCAATCAAGCGCCCAAGCTTCCGTCGCCTCCGGCGGCCGCGGCGTATCCGCGAGCTCGCGCGGCAACTTGAAGTGCACGTTTTCCTCAACGCCGTCGAGAGGCTTCAGCGACACGTCGCGGTACTCCCGAATGCGGTCGATCGTCTGCTGCACGAGTTTTTCCGGCGCCGACGCGCCGGCGGTGAGGCCCACCTTCTTCGCGCCGTTCAGCCATGCCGGATCGAGATCGTCGGCGTTCTGGATAAGGTAGCTCGGCAAACCGAAATTCTCGCCGATTTCGCGCAGACGGTTAGAGTTCGAAGAATTGTGCGCGCCAACCACCAGAAGGACGTCCACCTGCTTCGACATTTCGATGACCGCCGTCTGACGGTTCTGGGTCGCATAGCAGATGTCGCGCGTGTCCGGCCCAACGATGTTCGGAAAGCGAGCCTTGAGGGCGGCGATCACGTCCTTGGTGTCGTTCACCGAAAGCGTCGTCTGGGTCACGAAAGATACCTGCTCCGGGTCGCTCACCGAAAGGGTGGCCACCTCGTGCGGCTCTGAGATCACGTGAACTTTTCCAGGGATCTGCCCAAGCGTACCCTCGACCTCCGGATGGCCGAGATGTCCGATCAGGACGATGTCGTAGCCCTTGTCGGCGTAGCGGCGGCCCTCCTTGTGCACCTTCGTCACCAGCGGGCAGGTGGCGTCGATGACATCTAGGTTCATAAGCCCAGCGCCGTCCTCAACTTTCTTGGCGACCCCATGCGCCGAAAACACCGTCACGGCCCCGGCGGGTATCTCGTCGATCTCTTCCACGAAGATCGCGCCCCGGCCCCTCAAGGTGTCGACCACATGTTTGTTGTGGACGATCTCATGGCGGACATAGACGGGCGCGCCGTACTTCGCGAGCGCGCGCTCCACGATATCAATGGCGCGCTCCACGCCTGCGCAGAAGCCGCGGGGCTGGGCAAGCACCACGTCGATAGGCTCCGCGTTGGCGGCGGCGCTGGCGCCGTCCAGATGATCCCGGTCGATGGCCGCTACGGCCGCTTTTTCGATCGCGCTCATAAATCCGCCATCCTTTTATGCGCCGGCCTCGACTTCTAAATCCGCACAACCCCGTCAGGCGGGGGGCGCAGGCTCCCACGCAGGAAACCTGACTATTTCATTCAGGGATATTTCCGCAAGGACGCTTGTCGCCGTGCGCAAGCGATAAACGCGAATGTGCCCCCGAAACGGTCCCTCTTCGTAGCCATTGCCTGATTCCTAGCGCGTGCATTGCCGCAACGCAAAACCGCGAAATGGCGACCAAAAGCGGAAAGACGTTGCATCGGTTGGCCGTCCCGCTTGCGCAGTGTAGCGTAAACGCCGCTCTGGACAGGCTGTGACGACAGATCGCCGCAGTCTGGCGTGGCGGGGCTGGTGCGGAGCGCGTGGTCAGCGGGGTAACTATCATGTTCCGGGGGTTTACGGGGCGGGGAGCCAGTCGGTTCGCCGGAGATGGGTCTGTTTGGCCGGCCGACCGTGTTTTAGAGCAGTTGCGCGCGCGCTATGGCGCGATCGAGCATCTTGGCGACGAACGTAACGCCTCAATGTATGGCGTTGTGGACGCTGGCGTTCGCTTTGTGGCGGTGCTCGTGAAAGTCGCCGGCCGGGCCGATGCGGTTTCCGAAATCGGTTTCGTGGCGCGGTTCACCGGCTACGGTTTCACGCATGCGTCGGCCGAGCTTCTCAATCGCAACCTGCACATCAGCGTCGCCGCCCTCGATGGGGACGACGATGTCTATATCGTCGGCGGATTTCTGCCGTCCGGCGCATTTAGCGAGACGACATTCGGCCTGATGCTGGACGCTTGGCGGCGTGACCTCGGGATTGCGTTGCAGGCGATCACCGGCGCGCCGGGCGCCGCCGCGTCGATGCCGGGCGCGGCGTCGCCCTCGGTTCGCGCTTTTGCCGAAAACCGAGCGAAGGTCGAAGGCGGCGCGGCCGATCCGGTGGCGGCGTTTTTCGGCGCCCGCGCGGGGACGGTAACGGTCTGTCAGGCGTGTGACGGGCGTGGGCGCACCGGTCTGATCGCCAGGACCTGCAAGGTATGCGGCGGGTCGGGAATTGCGTTCGCATAGCGACGCGGCGACTAGAACGAGAAGCAATAAGAGGCGTCTGCGCACGATACGCCGAAAGGGCGATCGCCAGAATCACGCGGCCACGAAAGAAACTGGCGCGACAACCCGATCCGGATTAACTGGCTTCGGCGCCAAGGGCCCATCTCGCCGCGCAGTCTTGCGCCGAGTTTTCCAAAGCCGGATTTCTCTAGAACACGGCGACGTAACTACAAGGACCGGTCAATGGCGGCGGACTTAGACACCCGGATTTCGGAAACCGCGGACCTCGTCGAGCGCGCGCTAGATGATATGTTGCCGGCGCGGGAAGGTCCGCTTGGGCGCGTCGTCGACGCCATGCGGCACGGGGCGCTAAACGGCGGCAAACGCCTGCGGCCTTTCCTGACAATCGCCGCGGCGGACATTTTTTCGGCCCCCCGCGACCGGTCGGTCCGTGTGGGCGCAGCCCTCGAAATGATCCACTGCTACAGCCTGATCCATGACGATCTGCCGGCGATGGACGACGCCGACCTTCGGCGCGGCCGTCCGTCCGTACACAAGGCGTTCGATGACGCGACGGCGATACTCGCCGGCGATGCGCTCCTAACCGACGCGTTCCTTGTCCTGTCCGACCCCGCGACCCATCCTGACGCTGAGGTGCGCTGCAGGCTTGTGCGCGATTTGGCGGAGGCGTCGGGAAAGGCGGGCATGGTTGGCGGGCAGATGATCGACATCTACGCCGAGCAAAAGACGTTGGATATCGCCGGCATTGAGGAATTGCAGCGCCTGAAAACCGGCGCGCTCATCCGATGCGCGACGACGTCCGGCGGCGTCGTCGGAGGCGCGGACGAGGCGGACATCGCCGCGCTTCAGGCCTATGCGGAGGATCTGGGGCTCGCCTTCCAGATTGTCGACGACCTTCTTGATGCGTTCGGCTCGGCGGAAGATCTCGGCAAGCCGGTCGGCCAGGACGCGGATATGGACAAGGCGACGTTCGTCAAGCTGCTAGGGGCCGAAGGCGCGCGGAGCAAGGCGCTGGAGCTCGTCTCAAGCGCGAAGGAAAGGCTCAGCCGCTTCGGCGAGCGCGCCGCGCCGCTCGCGGGCGCCGCCGATTTTGTTTTTGAACGGAAGAACTAGCCGCTTCTTGCTTTAGTCCGTTTACGCATTCGCGCTCCGCCGCGCGGTTGCGCGCCGCACAACAATTGATGCTGCAGCGCTCGATTGCCGAACCGCGCCTGGCGCGCGATGAAACGCGGAAGCAATCGGGAGACGCGACATGGCGCTGAGCCCCTACCTGACCTTTAATGGCGAGTGCGAAGAAGCCTTCGCATTTTACAAATCGGTCTTCGGCGGCGAGTACGCCGCTTTTCAACGATACTCCGACGGGCCGCCTGACCTGGGCGTAGGGCCGGAACATGGCCAACGCGTCATGCATGTGACGCTGCCGGTGCAGGATGGCGTTCTAATGGGCTCGGACGCCATGCCGGGGCAGGGCGATCCTATCGTCCATGGCGGCTTCGCGTTATCCTATGCGCCAGCCTCGCGTGAGGAGGCCGACAAGGTTTTCGGTCGGCTTTCAGATGGCGGCGCCATCGCCATGGAGATGCAGGATACGTTCTGGAACTCCTATTTCGGCATGTGCAAAGACCGGTTCGGCGTGTCCTGGATGGTCAACCTGCCATTGTCATAAAGCGGGGCACGCGCGCGGCGGTCCCGGCGCGTCAGTACTTGCGCATCAGCCCGACGAGCCGCCCCTGCACAGCCACCCGGTCGGCGCCGTAGATGCGCGTTTCGAAGGCGGGGTTAGCTGCTTCGAGCGCGATCGACTCGCCCTTTTTGCGCAGACGCTTCAAAGTCGCCTCCTCGCAGTCGACGAGCGCGACGACAATATCGCCGTTCGTTGCGTCCTTGGCGCGCTGGATGATCGCATAGTCGCCGTCATGGATGCCGGCCTCAATCATCGATTCGCCCTGCACCTCGAGAATGTAGTGTTCGCCCGTTCGCATCAGCGCCGACGGCGCGTCGATGCGGTCGACCTCATGCTGGATCGCTTCGATCGGCGTGCCCGCCGCGATGCGTCCAAGGACCGGCAGACCCTCCATAGCGACGCCTTCGGCCGGCGGCGCAACGCGTCGGGCCGGCGCGCGACCCTTGTTGAAGTCGCCGCGAACCACAGAAGGCGTGAAATTTCGCGCGCGCGCAGGCGCGCCCTCGGCGCTCTCCGGGGTCTTCAGGACCTCCAGGGCGCGGGCGCGATGCGGGAGCCGCCTAATAAAGCCGCGCTCTTCAAGCGCCGTAATCAGCCGATGGATTCCCGACTTCGACTTAAGGTCGAGCGCGTCCTTCATTTCGTCGAATGACGGCGACACGCCCGTCGCGCGCAGGCGCTCATCAATAAACGTCAGCAGTTGATGCTGTTTCTTGGTCAGCAAAGCCCGTCGCCTTTTCCCAATTGGCGGGGTTCGTTCCGCCATGTAAGAACAAATCAACAACGTTCTAGTATTGTTCCGCAAGTGCGTCAACAGACGCCGGGTCGGCGGTCACGCAAGGCGCGGCGGCGCGAGAAGGCTGCGCGTCGCCGCTTCCACGTTCGCCTCCCGCATCAGCCGTTCGCCGACCAGGATTGCGCGCGCGCCATCCGCGGCCAGGCGGGCTGCGTCGGCGGCTGTCGCAATGCCGCTTTCCGCGACGAGGAGCGCTTTCGACGGCGCCAGCGCGGCTAGCCGCGCGGTCGTGGCGAGGTCCGTCCGGAAAGTTTTCAGGTCGCGATTATTGACGCCGATCAGCTCCGCGCCGAGCGCGCCCGCTCGCGCCATTTCCTCTTCATTGTGGGTCTCGACAAGCGCATCAAGGCCATAGTCGGCCGCCGCGGCGAGGAGATCGCGCGCAAGCGCGTCATCCGTCGAGGCCATAATGATGAGGATCGCGTCCGCGCCCCACGCGCGCGCTTCGGCGACTTGATAGGCATCGACCATGAAGTCCTTGCGCAGGATGGGGAGGCGCGAGGCCGCCCGCGCCGCGCGTAAATCGTCCTTATGCCCCTGAAAACTCGGCGCGTCGGTGAGAACGGAAAGGCACGCCGCGCCCCCCGCCTCATAGGCGCGCGCATGCGCCGGCGGATCGAAGTCGGCGCGGATAAGGCCTTTTGATGGGCTCGCTTTCTTGATTTCCGCGATCAGCGCAGGCCGGCCAGGCGCCGCCTTGCGGGCAAGAGCAGCTTGGAATCCGCGCGGGCGGCGCGTCTCGCGGGCGAGGGCGTCGATGGCCGCGAAAGACGCGTTCGCCTTCGCGGCGCGCACTTCCTCGCGTTTGTAGGCGATGATGTCGTCGAGAATGGTCATTGCCGGCCCGACTTACGCGATCGCATCATCGTTCGAAACCGCAACCAGGCGTTGGAGCGCCACCAAAGCAGAACCGTCGTCAACGGCGGCGGCGGCGCGTTCGGCGCCGTCCTTAAGGTCGTTGGCGAGATCGGCGACGATGAGCGCCGCAGCGGCGTTAAGGACGGCGATATCACGGTACGGACCTTTTTCCCCGTTCAGGAGGCGATTAAGGGCTTCGGCGTTTTCATTCGGCATGCCGCCGGCGAGGTCTCCTGGCCGCGCGCGGGAGAGGCCGGCGTCTTCCGGCGTGATCGTGAAAGTCGTCACCGCGCCGTCCTTCAGTTCCGCGACATGGGTTTCGGCCTTCGTCGTAAGTTCGTCGAGGCCATCCGCGCCATGGACGACCCAGGCGCGCCGCGCGCCGAGCTCTTTGAGCGCATTGGCCATGGTGGGGACGAGCCGCGCCGCGTAGACGCCCAGGAGCTGCGCCCTTGCGCCTGCCGGGTTGGTAAGGGGGCCAAGCAGGTTGAACAGCGTTCTAACGCCTAGCGCCTTGCGGGCGGCGGCGGCGCGGGCCGTCGCCTGGTGGTGGCGGGCCGCGAAGATGAACCCGACGCCCGCATGGTCGATCGCCGCGGAGACGCGCGCCGGCGGCGCCTCCAGATTGACGCCGAGGGCGCGCAGAACGTCGGAGGAACCGGACTTGGAGCTTGCGGCTTTGTTCCCGTGCTTGGCGACTTTCGCGCCCGCGCCCGCGGCGATGAGCGCCGCCGCGGTGGAGACGTTGTACGTGCCGGCGCCGTCGCCGCCCGTGCCGCAGGTGTCGACGACGTCCGCCGGCGCGGCGACGGAAACGGCGCGCGCGCGCATCGCTTCGGCGGCGGCGGCGATTTCTGCCGGCGTCTCCCCGCGCGCGGCGAGGCCCATCAGGAACCCGGCGATCTCCGCATCGCTCGCCGCGCCGTCAAAGATCGCGTCGATCGCGGCGCGCATATCTCGCGCCGCGAGGGTTTCCCCCGCCGCGATCCGCGCAAGATGCGGGCGCAATGATGCAACGCCGCCGGTCATGCTTCGCCGTCGGCGCCGCGCGACGCGTCCGCCCAGGCGAAGAAGTTGGACATGATCTTGGCGCCCGCCTCCGAGGCGATGCTTTCAGGGTGGAACTGGACGCCTGCGATCGGCAGGCTTTCGTGCTCCAGCGCCATGATCTCGCCGTCGCCGTCGCTGACCGCGGTGACGCGCAGGGGCGGGGCGGGCAGGCTCGCCGGATCGGCGATGAGCGAGTGATAGCGCGTCGCTTCGAATGTCTCCGGCACGCCGTCAAATAGACGCCCGCCCGAATGGCGCACCGCGCTTGTCTTGCCATGCATCAGCTCGCCCGCGCGGGCGATGCGGCCGCCAAACGCCTCCGCGATGGTCTGCATGCCAAGGCAGACGCCGAAGACGGGCGCGCGCGCCGGCGCCGCCGCTTTGACGAGGTCGAGCGATCGGCCGGCGTCCACGGGCGCGCCTGGCCCGGGCGAAAGCACGATAGCCGCATGCCTGCCTGAGCCCAGGACGCTCGCCACGTCGAACGCGTCGTTGCGAGCCACCTCAACTTCCCGGCCGAGGCCGCCGATAAGGTGGGCAAGGTTGTAGGTGAAGCTGTCATAGTTATCGACGAGGAGAATCATCGCAGGTCCCTTGCCGGGAGACGCCTTTCTTGAGGAGCCGGCGGTGAGGCGGATGGTACTGTTTCGGCGCGCGAGGGCAATCTTCGCGCTTGCGGCCTTGCCCGTGGCGACCGTCTTGCTCGGTGACTCGTCTGCGCGCGCGGCCGAGGGGCCTGCGGGCATTCGGCCCGAGCCTGAGATCGCCGCGCCCGCGCCTGCGACCATGGCGCGTCAGAGGCTCGCGCTTGCGCCCGCCCTCAGGTTCACGCCGCCGCAAGTCTCCGCGCCGCGCGCCCCACGTCCCAAAATTGCGCTCATCGTTGATGACCTGGGGCTCGATCGCGCCGCGCTGGATGAAGTCGTCGCGCTGCCCGGACCGCTCACCGTGTCGCTGCTGCCTTACGGGCGGGACCTTGAGGCGGCGGCGCGCCGCGCCAGGGCGGCCGGGCATGCCGTTATGTTGCACCTGCCAATGGAGCCCGTCGGCGACGCGGACCCCGGGCCTCACGCGCTTACAGCTGAGATGGACGCTGCACGCCTCGCCGAGGAAATCGCCTGGAACCTGTCGCGTTTCGACGGGTTTACCGGCGTCAACAATCACATGGGCTCAAAGCTGACCTCTGACGAGGCCGCCATGGAGACGGTCATGGCGGCGCTCCGTCCGCATGCGGTCTACTTCGTCGACTCCGTGACGATTGCGACGAGCCGCGCCAAGGAGGCGGCTGAGCGCGCTGGCCTGCCGGCCTACGCCCGCGACGTTTTTCTTGATGATGCGCCGGGCCGGAAGGCGATCCTTGCGCGCATCGCCGAGCTGGAGGCGCGCGCCCGCGCGCAAGGCGTCGCGATCGGCATTGTGCATCCGCGTGCGGCGAGCCTGGAGGCGATTGGCGCCTGGCTTGCGACCGCGCCGGCGCGCGGCTTTGAACTCGTCACAATGGACGACGCCCACGCGGAGACGGTCCGCGCCCGGTCGCTGCTGGCGAGCGCGGGCGCCGGTTCCTGATATCCGCGCCTGAAGAGGCCCGATCACGTTCTTGCGCGCGCGCTCGTGTTTTGTGCGTGATCGCGCGGCCTGCCTATGTCGGGCTGCGTCGGCGGCCGCAACGCAATGGGCCGGCGGCCGAAAGCAGGAAACAATTGGAGAGACCCGCCATGAAAAAGCTCGTTCGCGCCGCCGGCGCCGCCTTCGTCCTCGCCGCCGCCTTCGCCGCCGCGCCGGCGTTCGCAGACGAAATGAAAGCGCAGGCCGAAGAGGGCGCCGAGGAAACGGTGCTGAAGTCCGGAACCTGGACAAAGGCGTCTTTCAGGTCGTCGGGAACCTGGTCGATCGTCGAGCGCGGCGGTGAGCGCTATGTCGTGCTGGACGCAGACTTTCGCACGCGCCGCGCGCCTGACCTCAAGATCTTCCTGTCGCCGAACGCCGCCGGATCGCTGACCGGCGATAACGCCACTGACGGCGCGTTCCGGGTCGCCGAGCTTTCAAGCAATCGCGGCGCGCAATCCTACAAGCTGCCGGCCGACATCGACCTTGCCGACTTCCAGTCGATCATCATCCACTGCGAAGCCTATTCTAAGCTTTGGAGCACGGCGACGCTCGCCTAACAGAGCTTACGAAAGCTCATTTGTCGTCGCCCGCGCCCGTCTCCATAGCGAGCGCGGACTCCGCGGCGGCGAAGAGCGCGCGGGCCTTGTTGCGGCACTCCTCATGCTCCGCCTTCGGATCGGAGTCCGCGACGACGCCTGCGCCGGCCTGGACGTAAAGCGTTCCGTCCCGAACCATGCCAGTCCTTAGGGTGATGCAGGTGTCGACGCTGCCGTCGGCGGCGAAATAGCCGATCGCCCCGCCATAGGGCCCTCGCGCGGCCGTCTCCAGCCCGTTGATGATCTCCATCGCGCGGATCTTCGGCGCGCCGGTCACGGTGCCCGCCGGAAATCCCGCCGTCACGGCGTCGACCGGGTGCGCGCCATCCTTCAGCTCGCCGACGACGTTTGAGACGATGTGCATGACATGGCTGTAGCGTTCGATCTGGAAGGCGTCCGTCACCGTCACGGACCCGATTTTGGCCGACCGCCCGACATCGTTGCGGCCTAGGTCGAGCAGCATCAGGTGCTCGGCGCGCTCCTTCGGATCGGCGAGGAGGTCGGCCTCAAGCGCGGCGTCCGCGGCGGGCGTTTTCCCCCGCGGCCGCGTGCCGGCGATTGGCCGGATCGTCACCTCTCCGTTCCGCACCCTGACGAGAATCTCGGGACTTGAGCCGACGAGCTGATGATCGGCGAAATTCAGATAAAACAGGAATGGCGAAGGATTGGTTCGCCGAAGCGCGCGATAGAGCGAGAAGGGCGACGCGGGGAAGGCCGCTTCGAACCGCTGGCTGAGGACGGCCTGAAAGATATCCCCAGCGAAAATGCGTTCCTTCGCCGCCTCGACGGCGGCGCAATACGCTTCCGGCGTCATTGACGATGTCGGCTTGATCCCTAGCGGCGCGTCGTCGACGCGCCGGGGCGCGGGCCGCGCTAGCGCCGCATCGTTCGAGAGCCGCGCTTCGGCCGCATCGAGGCGCTTCTCGGCGGCGGCGAACGCGGCAGCCGCGTTGACGCCGTCTTGCGGCCGCGCAGGACTAAAGAGCGATATTTCCTGGCGGACATTGTCAAAGACCGCCACGAGGGTCGGGCGCATCATGATGGCGTCCGGCGTGTCGGCGAAGCGCGGCGGCGGTTCGGGCAGCCGTTCGATCTGGCGCGCGATGTCATAGCCGAGATAGCCGAAGACGCCGGCGGCCATGGGCGGCGGGAGCGGCGCGCCGTCCGGCGGCTGTGCGACGGCCGACTCGTCGATAAAGGCCTTCAGGCTGTCAAGCGGCGCCGCGTTATCTTTCTTGAATGCGCCAGGGTCGTCGCCAAACGATCGGTTCAGGAAGGCGTCCGATCCGTCGGCGCGCCACACTGCGTCCGGGTCCATGCCGATGATGGAGTAGCGGCCAAGCTGGTCGCCGCCTTCAACGGACTCCAAAAGAAACGCATAAGGACGATCGCCAGCGAGCTTAAGGTATGCGGAGACGGGCGTGTCGAGGTCGGCCGCAAGCCGCCGCGCGATGAGCTGGCTTGCGCCGGCTTCGTACGTCGTGACGAATGCGCCTGGCGCCCTCATCGGCCGCCTCAGCCGTCCTCGGAGAGGATTGCATCGATGGCGCGCTGGTCGGTCTTGACGCCGAGATCGTCACGGACCGCCGCAACATAAGCCTCAAAGAGCTCCTGATCGAGCTGGTAGCTGAGATACTGACGAAGCGCCTGGCCCTGGGCGGGGTTTGCGCGCGAGGCGTCATGGGTGACCGCTCTGACTTCCACGAGCGCCCGCGCCGGGGCCGTCGCGGCCGCCCCCTCAACTAGCTCGCCGATGTCGGCGAGGAAGGCGTCTTCCAGAAGCGCGCGGGAGATTTCAGGCGCGCCAAGCTCGCCGCGGTCGACAGTGCGCGACTCGACCTTCGCGCCCGCAAGCGCCGCGGCGGCCGCAAGTCCGCCATCATTCGCCGCCGCGCGCAGTTTCGCCGCCGCCGCGGCGATGCGGCGCTCCCGGTCGGCGCGCTCCCAAGCGCGTTTTGCCTCGGCCGCCACCTCTTCAAACGGACGCAGCGCGGCGGGCGTTACTTCTTCGAGCGCGACGAAAAAGTAGCCGCCGCCGTCTTCGAACTCGCGCGCGACGCTTTCCGCACCCTCCTCAAGGGCGAATGCTTCGCGCAAGACATCGCCCGGCACGTCAGGAATGATTGCGCCGCCCGGGCTAAACGAGAACGCGTCGACCGGACCGACGCGCGTCGCTTCTTTACCGGCCGCAGTCGCCGCTTCTGCGAGCCCTGCGCCTGTGTCGCGCGCGTTGTCCAGCGCCTCGACCGCGTCATAGAGCAGCTTTCGGGTCTCGCTTTCCAAGAGCGCGGTGCGGATGTCGTCGCGCACCTCGTCAAACGCCTGCGTCGTCGCTGGCGTCGTCTCGACCACCTGCACCACGGCGAAGCCGAAAAGCCCCTGGACGGGTCCGGCGACGCCGCCAGGCCCCAGGTCTTCGGCGAAGGCCGCGTCGCGCACATTGGGATCGATAATGTCCGCAGACGTAATGTCTTCGAATGTGACGCTTTCAAGCGACAGTCCGCGTGAGGCGGCGACCTCCTCAAAGGGCTTGCCGGCCTTTAGGTCCGCCGCCGCCGCCTGGGCGTCGGCCTCGGCGTCGAACCGAGCCTGATAGAGAGTGCGTGTCTCCGGCGTCTGATAAAGCCGCTCCAGGTTGGAGTCATAGACTTCGCGAAGGCGCTCCTCGGAGACCGCGTCCTTGTCCTCGAAATCCTCCGTACGCAGCGCGGCAAACGTGAATGTGCGAAACTCCGGCGCCGTAAACTCCGCCGGGTTGGATGCGTGGTACGCTTGAAGTTCTTCATCCGTCGGCTCGGCGCCGGCCTCGGCGAGGTCCTCGTCTATGATGGCGTAGGTGATGTCCCGCGTTTCGGCCTCGCGCAGGACAAATGCGTCAATCATCGTCTGGGAGACGGGCGCGCCTTGCGCGGTCGACGAGACAAGCTGGTTGCGCAGCATTTCGGACCGCATCATGCGTTCGAACTGCTGCGGCGTCATATTGTAAAATGAGAGAATAGCCTGGAGCGTCGTCGCGTTGAATTCGCCGGTCTCAGGATCAACAAGCCGCTCGTCCCTGGCGAGAAGATCGCGCAGGAGGTCCCTTGGCATGGCGAGGCCGAGCGCCTTCGCCTGCTGGTCGAGGGCGGCGCGAGAGGCAATCTGCTGAATGACCTGGTTTGGCACCCCCTCCGCCACCGCCTGTTGAAGGGAGTAGCCGCCGTCCGCCTGGGCGCGGCGATTGCTGATCTCGCGGTTGAGCTCTGTGCGGATCTCATTCGCCGAGAACCCGATGTCGCCGACCTGCAGCGCCGGGTTGCGGGCGAAGTTGCGGATTTCCGGCACGCCAAAAGCGGCGAACGAAAGCACGAGCAGGCCGACGAAAATCCAGGCGACGGCGCCTTTCAGGGCGCTGCGGACGCTTTTCAGCATGTTGGATGCACCGTTTCGCTGTTGGTTATTGGCTGTCGATTCCGCGCCGTCGCCGCGAGCGACGTAGCAGCCGCCGTGCATACGCGCGCCGGCCTTGTTGAACAACAGGGCGCGTGAACAACTGCGTCGATGGATGAGCGGCGCCTCGCATCGCGGCGCGAGTGGCGCCATAAGGCGCTGGATGACGCGCCGGCGGTCGCTCCGGGCAGCCGGAACTGATCCATAGGGAGACGACAAGATGCGCCCGCTTATCGCCGGCAACTGGAAAATGAACGGCTTGTCCGCCGACGCGCCGGAGATCGAGGCGCTCATTTCGGCGTTTGACGGCGCCATGCCGGAGAAGATCGACGTCCTCATCTGTCCGCCGGCGACGCTGCTTGGCGGCCTCGCGGCGGCCTACGAGGACGAAGGCGTGCAGTTCGGCGGGCAGGATTGCCACTCGGCGCCCTCCGGCGCGCACACCGGCGAGGTAAGCGCGGAGATGCTGGCTGACGCGGGCGCGGCGTTCGTCATTGTCGGCCATTCGGAGCGCCGGTCCGACAACGGCGAGACCGATGCGATCGTCCGGGCGAAGGCTGAGGCGGCGCTTCGCGCGGGGCTCGCGCCGATAATCTGCGTTGGCGAGACGGAAGCGGAGCGCGACGCCGGGCGCGCGGAAGCCGTCGTCGCCGGCCAGCTCGAGGGGTCGCTGCCAAGAACGGACGGGGACGAGATCGTCATCGCCTATGAACCGGTCTGGGCGATTGGCACGGGCCGTACGCCGACACTCGATGATATCGCCGACATGCACGCCGCCATCCGAAAAATCGTCGGAGACCGCCGGCGGATCCTCTATGGCGGTTCGGTTAAGCCGGGGAACGCCGCCGAGATCCTCCGGCTCGACGATGTAGACGGGGCGCTTGTCGGCGGCGCCAGCCTCAAAGCGGCGGATTTTGCGGCGATCATTCGCGCCCTTTAAGGCTTGCCGGAGACCGGGCCGCCGTTTTTGACCGCGCCCGCGCCATCTGCGATGCAAGGCCGGTGATTTTATTGAATTGCAATGACAGCTTCTGACGTGTTGGACGCCGGAACCCCTTCCGCAACGCGTGCGCTTGGCGACTTGCCGAAGAACCGCCGCGCCCGGATCGTGGCGATCCATACTTCGGACGACGCTCTTGAGGCGACCCTCCGCGAAATTGGCTTCGCCGAAGGCGACGAAGTCGAAATCCTTCATTATGGCCCGCTTGGACGGAAGCCACTTTGCGTCCGGCTGAACGAGACGCTGGTTGCGCTACGGCCCACGGAAGCTGCGGCCATCCGTGTGGAGACGATAGCGTGAGCGAAGCCGCGGCCATGGAGCGGCCGGCTGTCGGCGGGGCGGCTGAGACCAAGGCCGCCGGACGCCACTTTACCGTCGCGCTCATGGGCGCGCCTAATTGCGGCAAGTCGACGCTTTTCAACGGCCTCACCGGCGGGCGGGCGCGGGTCGCCAATTATCCGGGCGCGACGGTGGAGATGCGCTATGGCGAGGCGGCGCTGCCGAGCGGACGCAAGGTGCGGATGGTGGATTTGCCCGGCGTTTATGGCGTCAACCCGCGCTCGCGCGACGAACAGGTGGCGGTGGATCTCGTCTCCGGCGCCGGCGGGGAGGGCCGGCCGGACTTGATCCTGGCGCTGATCGACGCCTCCACCCTGCGCACGCACCTCCACTCCATCCTGCAAATGAAGCGCCTCGGCGCGCCGATGATTGTCGTCCTCAACATGATGGACCTTGCGCGGCGCGACGGGCTCGAACTTGACGTCGACCTCCTGGCGAAGCGGCTCGGCGTACCGACGGTGACGGCGTGGGCGACGCGGAGCGCGGGGCGCGAAGCGGTCCTTAAGGCGCTTGACGCCGCGCTCGATGCGCCGCCGCCGGTCCCTTCAGTCGACCTGACCGAAGATCTGAAGGCGACCCAGTCCGACGCCCGGGCGATCGCGGCCGAGGCGATCGTGCGCGACCCGACCGCGCACAAGCTGACCCGCCAGATCGACGCGGTCGTGCTGCACCCGGTCCTCGGACCCTTCATTCTCGCCGCTCTTCTCTTCTTCGTCTTTCAGGCGGTCTTCTCCTGGTCGGCGGCCCCTATGGAGGCGATCGAGGGGGCGATTGGCGCGATCGGCGAGTTTGTGCGGGGCGCCATGCCGCCAACCTGGTATCGAAGCCTGATTGTCGACGGCGCCATCGCAGGGGTCGGCAGCGTCGTCGTTTTCCTGCCGCAGATATTGATTTTGTTCGCTTTTATCCTCGCGCTTGAGGCCTCGGGATATATGGCGCGCGCCGCGTTCCTGATGGATGAGCTGATGATGCGGGTCGGCCTAAATGGCCGCGCCTTCATTCCGCTCTTGTCGAGCTTCGCCTGCGCGATCCCAGGCATCATGGCGGCGCGGGTCATTTCCTGCGAACGCGATCGCATCACCACGATACTGATTGCGCCGCTGATGACCTGTTCCGCGCGGCTGCCGGTTTACTCGATCATGATCGGCGCCTTTATCCCCGCATCGTCAGTCGGTCTCTTTAACCTTCAGGGGCTCGTTCTGTTCGCGCTTTATCTCATCGGCGTCGTCAGCGCCGTGACGGTCGCCTTCATCCTGAAACGCACCGCCGCCAGGGGCGAGACGCAGGCTCTCATCATGGAGTTGCCGACCTACAAGGCGCCGGAGGCCGGGTATTTCCTTATCGGCTTGTGGACGCGGGCCAGCGCCTTTTTGAAGCGGGCAGGGACGATTATCCTCGCGACATCAATCGGGCTCTGGTTTCTCGCAGCCTATCCAACAAACGCGAGTGGATTGCGTGAAACATACGCCGGGCGGCTCGGCGCCGTGCTTGAGCCGCTCCTCAAGCCGATCGGCTTTAACCTGGAAATCGCCATCGCGCTCGTGCCCGGCATGGCGGCGCGCGAGGTGGCGATCAGCGCCCTCGGCACGATATATGCGATCCAGAACCCGGAAGAGAATGACGGCGCGCTCATCGACGCGCTGCAATCAGCCTGGAGCCTGCCGACGGCGCTCGCCTTTCTCGCCTGGTTCGTTTTCGCGCCGCAATGCTTCGCCACGCTCGCGACGATTCGTCGGGAGACGAATTCGTGGCGTTGGACCGGCTTCGCCTTCGCCTATCTCACGGGCCTCGCCTATGCGGCTTCGGCTGTCACCTATTGGACGGCGCGGGCGGTAATCGGGTAATCAGAACGATATCTATCACGCGCCCATGCGAAGGCTGATGCTGACATTTCTCGCCCTTACCGGCGCGGCCGCGCTTGGCGGCTATCTCCACTCCGAAGCGGCGACGCGGCGCTTCGAGGCGGCGCACCCGCCGGCCGGCGGCTTCGTCGACGTCGATGGCGTCAGAATGCACGTCATAGACATCGGCCCAAAATCCTCTGACCTTCCGCCTGCGCTGCTCATCCATGGCGCGAGCGTCAATGGCCTCGACATGCTGACCGCGCTCGGCGAGCGCCTCGCCGAGGAACGACGGGTGCTGATTGTCGACCGGCCGGGGCAGGGCTACTCCGAACGGCCGGACGACGGCTGGAGGCTGGGTCGTCAGGCGGCGCTTATTCGCGGAGCGGTTGAGGCTAGAGGCGTCGAGCGCCCAATCGTCATCGGCCAGAGCCTCGGCGGCGCCGTGGCGTTGCGCTATGGGCTGGACTTTCAAGCCAATGTCTCTGCGCTCGTACTGCTGGCGCCGGTAAGCCATGAATGGCCGGGCGGGGTCGCATGGTACAACCACGTATCCGGCGCGCCCATCGCCGGCGAGGCGCTTCGCCGGCTTGTACTGCCAATCTACGGCCCGCGGCTTGCGGCGAATGATTTCTCCGGCGCCTTCGCGCCCTTGACGCCGCCGGAAAACTATGCGGCGCGCGCCGGGTCGACGCTTCTTTTCCGTCCCACTTCATTTGCGGCGAATGCGGAGGATTTGCGGCGGCTAAAACCCCAGGTCGCCGCCCAGCAGGCGCGCTACGGCGAACTTAAACTGCCGGTTGCGATCGCCATCGGAGAGGCTG
Organism: Parvularculaceae bacterium; assembly: GCA_028284065.1. Classification (GTDB taxonomy): domain Bacteria; phylum Pseudomonadota; class Alphaproteobacteria; order Caulobacterales; family Parvularculaceae; genus MED-G105. Next base: position 168,832 of record JANQSJ010000011.1, on the reverse strand, counting down.
ACACAGACGTTAGCTCAGACATCCACGCCCGGGCCCTGGCGCGCGACGTCGCGCACGCAGAGCTTGTGGCGTTCGGAGGCGTTGGCCATCCTATTCACCACGCGCGTCCCGGCGCAATCGTCGACCTGATCAGGCGGACCGCTCCCGATATGCGATGAGCTGCTGCTCCAGCGCGCGCCGGGTCGTTTTGCCGTCCGCAATCAATTGGTAGTAAGTAGCTTAAGGCGTCCAAGGACGGTCGCCTGTTAGAGGGGCAGATCCATCATGCGTATTTTAGGGAAGGTTTTCGGCGGCCTGCTGTCGCTGATCGTGTTGGCGGCGGGCGCGGCTTATGTGGCGCTGTGGTGGAAGCCGATCGGGGTCAATCAGTACATCAACAAGGCGATGATCGAGTTTGCGATCGAGTCGCCGGAAGTTATCACCTATCTCGGCGTGATCGATAACACGCCCCTGGATTTTCATTCCGGCCGGCTTGCCGACTACACTGAAGCGGCGGAGAAAAAATCCCTCGCCAAGCTGCGCAAGACCCGCGCAGGGCTCGATAAGTACGGACCGGAGGGCCTTGAGGACCAGGAGCTCTTGTCGTGGAAGATCGCGGCGTGGTTCTTCGATGATATGCTGCGCCAGGCGGAGTTCGAACGATCCCGCTATCGCGTCAACCAGATCTCTGGCGTCACCGTCGACACGCCGTCATTCCTGACCGACACGCATGTCATCAAGAACGAGAAGAGCGTGCGCCGGTATGTCAGCCGGATAAGTGAATTCGGCCGCGTGCTGCGCGAGGTGAGGGCCCGCGTGGAGGACGATCGCGCCAATGGCGTCATCCCGCCCGATTTCATCATCGAAAAGGCGCTTGCCGGCATGAGATCCTTTATCGAGGGCGGGGCCGACGAAAACCCGCTCGTCACGTCATTGCCGGCGAAGCTCGACAAGATTGACGGCCTGAAGCCGAAGGCCCGCGACGAACTGATGGCGGCGACGCGTGAGGCGGTCGAGACTGACGTGCTGCCGGGCTATGAGGCGATGATCGCTCTATTCGAGGACATGCTCGGCGAGGCGGATCATGACGCCGGCATTTGGCGGCTGCCGGAAGGAGAGGCGATCTATGCGGTCGCGCTTAAGTCGAACACGACGACCGATATGACCGCCGATGAAGTGCACGAGGTAGGGCTCGCCGAAGTCGAACGCGTTGAAGCGGAAATGGCGGCGATCCTTGAGGGTCAGGGGCTCGTTGAAGGGACGGTTTCGGAGCGCGTGCGCATGCTTATGGAAGACCCCGCGCAGCTCTTTCCAAATACGGACGAAGGCCGTGAGGCCATGATCGCCTATCTGAACGAGCTTGATGCGGAAGTGATGGCGAAGGCGGGCGACTTCTACAACACCTTGCCGTCGCAGCCGCTCGAAATCGTCCGTGTGCCGGAATACTCCGAGGACTCCGCGCCCGGCGGATATTATCAGGGTCCGGCGCTCGATGGATCCCGGCCGGGTAGATTCTACATCAATCAGAAGAACACGGCTGACAATCCGAAATGGACGCTGCCGACCCTGATGTACCATGAAGGCGCGCCGGGCCATCACTTCCAGATTTCGCTTGCGCAGAACATCAAGGGCGTGCCGATCCTGCGCACGCTTGGCCTCTTTACGGCCTATGCGGAAGGCTGGGCGCTATACGCTGAGCGCAGCGCTGCGCTGGATATGGGGATGTATGACGATAATCCGCTTGGCGATCTCGGCCGCCTGCAGGCGGAAATGTTCAGGGCTGTGCGCCTCGTCGTCGACTCAGGCATGCACGCCAAGAAATGGTCGCGCGAGGAGGCGATCGCCTACATGGTCGACAAGACCGGCATGACCGAGGCCGAGGTCACGCGCGAGATCGAGCGATATGTCGTCTGGCCGGGCCAGGCGACGTCGTACAAGACCGGTCAGCTGGCGATCCTCGACATGCGCGCCTATGCCGAACGCGAGCTTGGCGAGGCTTTCGATCTGAAGGCTTTCCATGACATTATACTGATGAACGGAGCCATGCCGCTGGGCATCCTTAATGAGACCGTCGAAGAATGGGTGGCCGAACGGAAGGCGGGGCTGGACGACGGCGCGTAAGCCGCTTGTTCCATCCGGTCTTGCGCCTTGAGAACGTAGCGTCGGTTCAATATTGCCGAGGCCGGCGCCGCTTGGCTATACACCTTGCGTCATTCTGGAACGTTGATTGCTTGGCCTTAAGTCTTTGGCCTGGTTAAGGCGCGTTTTCGTTGTTGGGTTTTGGCATGTCGTACCTTGAGAGCAATCCTGCGCAGCCGACGGTGTTTGACTATGACGCGCTTGCCGAAAAGGGCATTGAGCTTTCGGCGCAGTATGCGGCGGGCGATCCGTTTCCCCATATCGTAATTGACGATTTTCTGCCCGCCGCAGCGGCGCAGTTGTGCCTCGACCGCTTCCCGCAATCGCTTGATGCGGACAGTCAGGAGTTCGATCGCGCTCAGGAGCGTTACAAGACGAGCTATCAGCCGGACTATCTGGACCCCGAGTTGAGAACGCTCTTCTACGCGTTCAATTCGCGGCCGTTTATTAAGGTGGTTGAGAACATCACCGGCATCAAGGGCCTCATCCCGGATCCCTATTTCATCGGCGGCGGCTTTCATGAAATCAAAACCGGCGGACATTTGTCCGTACACGCCGACTTTAACCATCACAAGCCGATGAACGTCGAGCGTCGGGTCAATATGCTCATCTATCTCAATAAGGACTGGAAACCGGAATATGGCGGCCAGCTTGAGCTATGGCGCACCGACATGTCCGAGCGCGTTCACTGCATCACGCCTGAGTTCAACAGGTGCGCGATGTTCACGACGACCCAGTCGAGCATGCACGGGAATCCGCAGCCGATCGCGCATCCTGACGGAGTCAGCAGAAAGTCGATCGCGCTCTACTACTACACCGCCACCTGGGACGGCCTGACCGCCCACCGCACCACCCAATTCCACGCTCGCCCGAACACCGAAGACAAGCCGGATTGGCGCGTGCGGACCGATCAACTGATCGCAGACTTCGCCCCGCCGGCGCTCGGGCGCCAGATAATGCGCGTAAAGCGCCGTCTGGAGCGCCGAAGCTAGAAAGGGTCGCGGAACGTTTTTGGCGCGATTCCGCGCGGCGACCCGTTTAGGGGACAACGCAGAGTCCTTCGCCTCAATCGCATCAGGCGCAAACGGCTCGGGCGCACGTCCGCTCCGACGCCCGGAAAACCCCGGTAAATCGAGAGTTATTGCAACGAAACGCTTCTGATCGAGGCGAGGCGGCTTTAGTTTCCGAACGTGAATTCGCGCATCAGGTGGAAGCCGACGATGAACTGGTTGCGGCTGCCGAAATCGTTGATAATCGGCGTCGCGGCGATGTCGGTGAAGATACGCCGATATTCAACATACGGATTGACCGACCACTTCTTCGCGACATTGATGTAGCCGTTGAAGCTGCCGCCCACGTCCCGGAACCCAGCCTCGGCGTCAAAGACCGGCAGTCCGGAGGTCGCCGATTGGCTCTCTGTAACGGAGAAGAACGTGTCGGCGTAGTTGTCGTCGATCCAGGTGACATTGCCGGAGAACGACGCGGAGAAACGCGGCGTCGTGAACATCAGGACGGTGCCCTGGCCGTCGATAATCCAGCCATCATGGGCGCCCGCGACGCCCCGTCTTACCTTGGCGCGCAGGGACACGCGGTCAAGGAATGTGGTGGCGATGAAGCCGCCCGCCTCGAACGTAAAGCCGATGTCGCCAAGGCCTTCGAGCGCTTCGTTGTCCCGCTCGCGCCGTCGCGCGGCGACCCGGATCGACGGGCCTATCGAAAAGCCCGAAAACCCGAAAAGCGCAAGGTCCGCGCCGTCATCGTCAAAGAACAGGAAGTTCCGGAAACGCACATAGACCTGCGGGTCGGGCTGAAACCAGTAGTCGTCCGACCCGAAATAGTCGGGTCGATATTGCGGCCCCACGCCAACGCTGAGGTTCGTCGTTTCCGGCACGAGTATCGTCAACACGCCGACAAAGCCGCGAAACGGATCCCACGGTTGCGGCTGGTCGAACTCGTCGTCATTCATCGGCCCGATCTCTTCCGGAGGCGGGGCCGGCCGCTTGCCGAAAATCGGGTCTAGCGTGGGTTCGTCGATATTCTGCTGCGCCGCCGCGCCGGTCATCGACGCCGCTCCGAATAATCCGGCCAATGCAAGACATGCAGCGGCCGCCGCGCGCTCGAGCGATCGAATTGAGAGATTGGAGCGCATGACTGGTATTCCCCTAACAAACGCCGCGGTCTGGTCCGCCCGCCAACGCAAAGCCGCATTCCCTAGCTTCTTCGCGAGCCTCGCCCCCTGGCGATCCAACCGAGACCGCCTTCAAGCTTGCCGGCGTCACCTCGTTGGACGTCACATCATAGTAGGAAGATCAGCGCTGTCCGCCAAATTTTGGTTAAATTTCTTTTCCGATGCCAGATCGGCGCGCATTCGCATTGGCGCAGCCTCGCGCATTTGCTTGTCGTCCGACGCGCGTGGGCCCGTATCTCTGGGCGGCTCTTAGTCCCATTTAATCCATGCGCCGGGCCAGATAGCGCGGCTATCTGGTCGACGCGTCTGGCGCGCCAGGTTGGATTGGGAGTGGGCCGGTTAGCCGGAAAGGGCGGCGCCTGTCGTCCCGCGCGTGACCGTTAGCCGACCTGCGCTCAATACGTCGGGACGGTCAAGGGCCCGCCGAGCCTGCCGTATCAGCTATTTTAAAAATGGCCCGATGTCGGCTGGTTGAGGCCGCATGCCGAGCGCCGGAGAACGCCCTGTGAGCGTCCGGTCAGGGGTAATCGGGGAACTTAAAGAACGCCTTCGCGCTGCAGTCGCTTGCGCATGAGCTTGCGGGCGCGGCGCACGGCCTCCGCTTTCTGGCGCGCGCGCTTTTCCGAAGGCTTCTCGTAAAACTTGCGCCGCTTCATCTCGCGAAACGTGCCTTCACGTTGCATTTTCTTCTTCAGGGCGCGCAGCGCCTGCTCGACATTATTGTCGCGGACCGAGATCTGGACCAGGGCTAAATCTCCAAGTGCTTACCGGCCGCCGCGGGCTTTTCCGGGCGAGCCTTCTGAATTCGAGCGGCGCGTATACCAATGCGCCGCGTTGAAGTCCACGTCGATTGGAGGCATTTCTGACGCCTTAAGGTATCGGTTTCCTGTAGGAGAGCGGGCATGGCCAAGTCTGTCGACCCAGCATCGGACGCGCGCAGGCCGCTTGACGCGTTGCGGCTGGAGCTTCTTGCCCCGACGCTTGAGGCCGTCGCCTTTGACGGATTTACCCGCACGGCGCTGAAGCGCGGCGCGGAAGCGGCGGGCCGCGATGCGCTATGCGCCGCGACGGCATGGCCGAATGGCGTCGATGACGTTATCGCATTCTGGTCGCGCGAGGCGGACACATTCGCGGTCTCGGCGCTGGCGGCGCGGGCCAGGGAAGATCTGCGCATCCGCGATCGCGTGACGCTCGGCGTCGCCTCGCGCATCGACTATTTCGAGCCTCATAAGGAGGCTGCGCGAAGGGCGGCATCCGCGCTCGCCTTTCCTTATCGGCATGCGCTCGCCGCCCGCCTTGTCTGGCGTTCCGCCGATGCGATCTGGCGGGCGCTCGGCGACCCGTCGACCGATTTCAATTACTATTCGAAGCGCGCGATTCTGTCCGGCGTCATCTCATCGACGCAGGCGCGATGGCTGGCGGACGACACGACCGACAGCGCCGAAACTGGGGAGTTCTTGCGCGCGCGGATCGAAAACGTGATGGCCTTCGAGAAGTTCAAGGCGCGCCTGAAGCCGTTCGACCCGGCTGACCTAATCGGCGGTCTTGCAAAAATGCGGTATCCCGGCGCGGCGCGGGAGTAGGGGCGGAGCTTACCCCGTCGCCGGCGATAGCCGTGTGACGTGTCCCATCTTGCGGCCCGCGCGCGCTTCGGATTTTCCGTAGAGCCGCAACGATGCGCTCGGGTCGGCGGCAAGGTCGGCCCATCGCCAGACGTCATCGCCGATGAGATTGATCATTTCCGCGTTGGCGAGACGCGCCGGGTTTCCGAGCGGCCAGCCGCAAATCGCCCTGATATGCTGTTCGAACTGGCCGACGACGCAGGCGTCTTCGGTCCAGTGCCCTGAGTTATGAACCCGGGGCGCAAATTCATTCAAAATGACGCCGCCATCGGCCATGACGAAGAACTCCACGGCTACGACGCCCACATAGTCGAGGCCAGTCAGCAGCCGCCGGGTCGCGTCGATTGCCGCGTCGCAGGTCGCAGCCGCTGCGCCTGACGGAACGACGGAGCGGCGCAGGATGCCATCGGCATGCTCGTTGCGCGGCGGGTCGTAGAACGCCATTTCGCCCGACGGCGCGCGCGCTCCGATGACCGAAATCTCAGCGACGAAATCCACCAAGCTTTCCAGGATGCAGGGCCGCGCTCCGACCGCCTCCCACGCGCGCGTCGCATCGCCGGCGTCAAGGCCGTCGTCTGGCGACGGCAGTCGCGCCTGACCCTTGCCGTCATAGCCGAAGCGGCGGGTCTTGAGGATGGTCGGCGCGCCAAACGACCTCGAAGCGTCCAAAATCTCCTCCGGGCCATCGACCCTGGCGAATGGCGCGACCCTCGCGCCGAGGCTTTCGGCGAACTCTTTCTCCCGCAGCCTGTCCTGAGCTGTCCGGAGCGCGTCCACAGTCGGCGCGACCCGGACCCCAGATCTCGCGAGCGCATCGAGCGGCGCGACGGGCAAATTCTCAAACTCATAGGTGACGACGTCTACGCCAGCAGCAAAAGCGTCGATCGCCTCGTTGTCTTCGTAGGACGCAATTGTCGTCTGCGCCGCGCAGTCCGCCGCAGGCGGATTCTCTGTATCCGAATAAATGTGGACCTTAAGGCCGAGGCGCGTCGCGGCGCCGGCGAGCATGCGGCCGAGCTGGCCGCCGCCGACGATTCCGATGGTCCCGCCTGGGGCGACAATCGTCATTGCGTCCTGCCTGCTTCAAATAGAGAAGGAGCCGTCATGCTGCTGGCGGGTTCCGTTGTGGGGCGCTTAGTCGTCGGAGACGGTTTCCGGCACGGCGGCCGACTGCGCGGCGCGCCAATCCGCGAGCTTTTGCGCCGTTTCCGGCCGGCCGAGGGCGACGATAGACGCGGCCGCGATCCCGGCGTTCGCCGCGCCGGGCTCGCCGATCGCCACGGTGAGCGCCGGCACGCCCTTCGGCATTTGGACGATTGACAGAAGGCTGTCGACGCCGCCGAGTTTCGAGGTCTCAACGGGCACGCCGATGACGGGAAGGGTCGTCATCGAGGCCGCCATGCCCGGCAGATGCGCAGCCCCGCCTGCGCCGGCGATAATGACCTGAAGCCCGCGGCCGGCTGCCGACTTCGCATAATCAATAAGGCGGTCGGGCGTGCGATGGGCGGAGACGACCCTCGCTTCGAATGGCACCGCCAGTTCCTCCAGAAGGTCGCAGGCGCATTTCATGATCCGCCAGTCGGAGCGCGATCCCATGATCACCCCGACCAGCGGCGATTCGCTTCCAACCGAGACGTCGGCCATGCTGGCTCTCCTCGCGTCGGCCCAACCGGGTGACGAAAAGGGAAGCGCGATACAGGGAGTTCGCCGTCCGGGCAAGCAAGTCAGTCCGCATCGCGTCCGACGTCTCGCTTTTCAATACCTTGGACCGCCCCTAGTGCGAAGAAGCGCAAGGCCGCGAGACGGGGGCGAAATCCGGCCTCGCGCTTCTTCTAAGGGCGCAATTCCGGCGGCTTTGGCGGGGCCGCCGGGCGGCGATGAGGGGAATCGCCTGCTGCGCGCAGTGTTACATTTGTCGCTTTGGAGGGGTCTGGCAAGCGCCGCACGGCGAAATGGCCGAAACGCGCGACAAGCCGTTAACCAAATTCCCGTTAAGACGTGGGACGGTGCGCTCGCGCAGGATATGGCGCAGGAGCGCGAGTCATCCCTATTTCGTTGCGTACTCGGAAGTAAGGCCCGCCCGCCGCGCCAAGGAGCCTTGAGCATGAAGATTACAGACAGCCGGCGTGTCGCCGCGCCGACAAGCGCCGCAAAGCCCGCGCGATCGCGGGTCGTCACGCCCGTAGGCGAGCCCGCCGAGACGGTCAGCGTCGCCGGCATCCCCAAGTCGGAGCTGACGCCGCGGGTGATGCAGGCGCTGACCCAGCTTATGGAGGAGGTCGCAAGCCTGCGCTCTGAGCTGTCGCGGACAAAAGCGAAGGTCGACGAACTCTCGACGCTCGCCTTCACCGACCCGCTGACGGGCGTATTCAACCGCCGCGCCTTTGTCGCCGAACTTAACCGCACGCTCGCCGTTGTGGAGCGCCACGGCCAGCCCGCGGCGATCGCCTATTTCGACCTCGACGACATGAAGGCGGTAAACGACGGGTTTGGCCACGCTGGCGGCGACGCCGCGATCAGGCACGTGGCGACGACCCTGAAGGAGCATGTTCGGCAAACGGACATTGTCGGGCGCCTCGGCGGCGACGAATTCGGCGTCATCTTCGCCTATTCAGACGATGAGGCGTCTGCCGGGAAGGTGCGCGAGCTGCAAATGCGGATCGCCGATGCGGACATCCCGCTCGGCGACAGATCCTTCCGGATAACGGTTACCGCAGGCGTTGCGCCCATAAAGGGCGGGCAAAGCGTCGAGGCGACCCTCGATCTCGCCGACGCGGCCATGTACGCCGGCAAGGCGTCAAAGAAGAAAGTGGCGTCCTGAGCCACGTTCGGCTGGGGCGCTCCTGGCGTTAGGCGATGATGTCGGGGGTCAGCTGGTCGCGCAGCGTGGCGATCGCGTCTTTCAGCATCAGCTTGCGTTTTTTGAGACGGGCGACCGCCAAATCGTCCCGCCCGACCTTCTCGCTCAACGCTTCGATCGCAAGGTGAAGGTCCGCGTGCTGTTCTTCCAGCGCTTTAATCCTAATCAGGATCGCCTCATCGTTCGCAGCCGGCGCGTTTACCCGCGGGGGACCAGCGTCAAGGCCGCCGGCGACCGCCGCAATCGTTTCATTGCCGCCTTGGCGACCGGACGCGCCGCCGTCGTCCGTTGAGGCGTCGTCATCTTCACCCGTCATCGTCGCGCGACATTGATCAGCGATCTCCACCTGGTTTGCCGGCGTCCATCTCGCCAAGCGGCGCGTCAGTCAAGGTCCGGGCGACGCGCAGTCCCGCATCGAGGACCTCCGGGCTGTCGTGGTCCACGCTGGCGTCAATTATCGCCGCTACGTTGCGTCCGACCGACGCCGGCGCGTCGGCGCCAGGGCGCGGCCCGCCGCACAGGGTCCGCTGCTCCAGTCGCTCGCACGCCAGTTCGGCGTCTTTCAGAACCTCGTAGGCGGCGGCGTCGACCGCCTTGACCGATCGCCGTGCGGACCGGACTTTTTCAGTGATGGCGTGTGAAACCGGCTGCAGGCGGTCGATCGCGGCGGCGGCGGCCGCTGCCGATAGACCTGCGCCGTTCTCGCCGAGCCAGACGGCCCAAAGAAACGCGTTCACATTAACGCCGTGTCGGTCCTGGAGCGCGATGAGCGCAGCCGCGGCGCCAGGCCGGGCGTACCGCGCGGCGGACCAGCGCCAGAATTCGTCCGCGTCGCTCAGACCGGCGAGGTCCCTGGCGAACGGGGATGCGGCCTCGGTCGCTGGCTCGCGCGGAGGGTCGCTTGCCCGTTCGCTCACCCTCGCGCGCCTTTATCAAGGTCCACGCCCCAGCGTTTCGTCGCTGGCGCGTCGAGGCCAAACAGGTCCAGCGCTCTGTAAACGGACTGATTGACAAGATCGTCGACCGTCTGCGGTTCGGCGTAAAACGCTGGCAGCGGCGGCGCAATCACCGCGCCGATCTCGGCGAGCGTCGCCATGGTGCGCAGGTGACCGAGGTGAAGGGGCGTTTCCCTTACCATCAGGACAAGGCGCCTGCGTTCTTTGAGGACCACGTCGGCCGCTCTTGACATGAGGTTGCCGGTCACGCCGCTGGCGATTTCAGACATCGTCCTGATTGAGCACGGCGCAATCAGCATACCCAGCGTTCTAAAGGACCCGGATGAAATCGGCGCGCCCACATCATTGATCGCATAGCGATGATCGGCAAGTTCCTCGAAGGAGCGGGCATGCGCGCCCAGTTCATATTTTATCGTCATTTCCGCAGCCCGCGTTATGACGAGGTGCGTTTCGACGCCAAGTTCCTTAAGCGTCTTGAGGGCGGTGTGTCCGTATACGACGCCCGAAGCGCCGGTGACGCCGATGATAATCTGCGGGCGATCGCTCATGCGGCTGGGTCTCCCCGCTGCGGATGGGAATTCCTGCCGCGCGCGCCGTCGCCGCTCCTTACCAGGACAAACGCGTGCACCGCGTCATGGACGCGGCTCAGGGCGTCCGGGAGAACCTCTTCGCCAAGGCGGCGCGTGACTGCGGGGATACGGACAATTTTCATAAAATTACGCGGTTGACCACGCCGATCGCCCGCCGGCCGCGTCGCGTCAAAGTTGCAAGGCCACGGACGATTTCCATCGACATCGACGCCTTTTTCGTGTTCTACTTTCCCAGTAGCCACAGGAGAGAAACTATGGCGATAGACGCTCACTTGCAATCTCTTAACCGTCGGCATCAGGAGCTGGACGAGGCGCTTTCCACAGAGATGAAACGGCCTCTCGCGGACGAATCGAGAACGCACGAGCTAAAGCGCCGTAAGTTGATCGTCAAAGACCAAATCGCCGCGCTGCGACGAAGGAGCGGGGCCGACTAGAGCGCCCTCGAAATGCGCCTCCGCCGGCGGCGTCCTGTCTGAGTCGCCATTCGACTCTCCGGCGGTCTTGTAGGGGCTCTGACGCATGGCGACGACGCGCCAGCCCACTGGCGTGGTTGGTGGCGGATTGACATACAGACAACTTGAAAATTCACCGGCTCGAAAATCTGGCGGCTCGAAAATCCGTCGGCGACCGCCATCCTCGCCTTTTCTCCCCAATAGTCATGGTTCTCTCAGAGTAACCTGACCATCTGCATCCGCTCGCCTGCGCGGCGGGCGAAGCTTTGTGCCGCTCGCAGCAAAGCAAGGCGCGGGACGCCGAACGGTTTGCCCTGATCGCTGTCAATTCTACCCGCCGCCGGTCGTTTGGCCGGCCCGCCTGGGCAGGGGCCGGGTAGCCTTGTGGGTGACGCAAGGACGGCTCGACCGGCGCCGCAACATTGTTTTAAACGATAGTTTGAAAGCACCTCCGGTGCGTTAGCCGAAAACGGCATCGACTGGACACTCTCCGGGCGTCTATTCGCGGCCGGCTTCGCTGTGGAAGAGGGCGATGGCGAAACCCACGATTGTGATAACCAATGTCGGCGGGTCGATCGGCGCGGCCTGCGCCGCGGCCGCCGCGGCGACTGGGGCGCGTCTCGTCGTTTCCGATCGCGACGAGAAGGCTGCAAGGTCCGTCGCCGATGGGCTCGCCGCCAAGGAAGGGGCAGTTGAATTCGTTTGCGGCGACCCGGCGAACAAGCTGCATGCGCACAATATCGTCGCGGAAGCGCTGGAAACGTTCGGCCGGGTTGACGCTGCGATTCATGCGCCTGCGCCTGACGCCGGTTCGGGCCCCGAAAAGGACGCGTTTCACGACCTTCCGGACGATGCGCTGCGCGCCCGACTGTTCGACGATCTGGGCGGCGCGGTGGTCTTCAACCAGACAATCATCCGGCAGTTCATGAAGCAGAAGGCCGAGGACGATGCGCCGGCCCCCTTTTCGATAGTGAATGTCTCTCTTGACGATAATCCGGCGTATCTTGACCCGGCGCGGGCCGCCTCAGGCGGCGGCGTCTTTGCGTTTTCCCGCGCGCTCGCCGCGAGCTACGCGCGCGAGGGCATCCGCATAAATGCGGTGCGCGTCGGGGCCGTCGCAGGGACGGGGCTTTCCGATGTGGAGGCGGGCGCCCTGCGCGCGGTGGCGCCGTCGGGGCGCCTGGGCGACGCCGCGGACGTCGCGGCGGCGGCGATCTTCCTGTCCCGAACTGATGCGCCGTTCCTGACCGGCGAGGTCCTGTCCGTCGAAGGCGGCGGCCTCTTCAGCCTGCCGGCGGCGGCGAAGAAGATGCAAAAGGCCAAGGGCTGAACGCCGGGACGTTCAGCGCCCTTATCGCGTGGTTGACTATAGGTACTCGTCGCTGTCGTCAGTCTCCAGATCGATCAGCTCCACTTCGCCGGCCTCCACCAGCTTGCGGATAACGTCGATGATCGCGTTCTGGGCCGCTTCGGCGTCCTTCATCTTAACGGAGGTCATCTTCTCAATGTCTTCTTCGAGTTGCTGGCCCATCCGTTTAGATAGGTTTTCGAAGAAGAACTCGATGGTTTTGGCGGCATTCTGTTTGCCGAACTTGATCGCCTGAAGAAGCTGCGCGCGATCCGCGACGCGAACGATCGCCGCGATCGCCGCGGGCGGCAGGCGCTGCCACAGATCCTGGAAGGTCAGGAGCGATTTCTTGACTTCGTCCGCAAGGGCCGGTTCTTCGCCTTCGATGAACTCAAGCACGTGCACGCGTTTATCTTGCGGGAGGTAATTAATCACCGTGCTGAGCACATCGCTCGGACGGCGCGACAAGGCGCGCCGGCGCATCGGCTTGATGAACTCCTTAGTGATTGTCTTGGCGATCGTGTTGACGAAGCGCTGATCCACCGTCGAAAGACGCGCCATGCGCAACAGAACGGATTTCGTGAACCGCTCCTCGAAACTGTCGAGGAGTCGCGCGGAGGTTTCGGCGCCTAGCCTGCTGAGCACGACCGCTACGACCTGCGGGTGCTGGGTTTTCAGATATTCCGAGAGATCATGCTCGTTCGCCTGATCAAGCTTTTCCCATACGGATTTACCGCCAGGCGCATCAATATCGTCCAAAATGCGGGCCAGCGTCTCCGAGGCGACGAAATTAGCTAGGAGCGCTTGGGTTTGCTTGAAGCCGCCGCGCACTTCGTCTGTTGGCCGATCAACGTCGTTCAGGAATTCATCAATGATGATATCGACCGCCGACCGCGGGATTGACCGCAGTTGCGAAAAGGCGCGGGCGAAGGATCTCAGATGCTTGTCGCCGATGCGCTCGACGATCGGCCCTGCGACCTCTGGCCCCATCGCCGCCAGCAAAACGGCGGCCTTCTGCGCAGTGGAAAGGCTCGCGACCACAGGTTCTTCGGAAGCGGCGGGCGGCGGGGCGTCTTCGAACGCGACGAGATCGGTCATGATGCGTATCCACGAACGAGGGCGGCGGCGACGACCGTCCACCCGTCAGACAGTACGAAGAAGATGAGTTTGAACGGTAGCGAGATGACGGCGGGCGGCACCATCATCATGCCCATCGCCATCAGGATCGACGCGACGATGAGGTCGATAAGGACGAAGGGCAGAAAGACGAGGAAGCCAACTTCGAATGCGCGCTGTATCTCCGAAAGCATGAAGGCGGGGATCAATAGCTTGTAGGGCGTCTCGGCGTCCTCCTGAGCGTCAACGCTCTGCGCGTCGATCGCCATATTCGGCGCGGCGTCCGCCAAGGTTGCAACGACGCCCGGCTCAACGCGTCCCTGCATAAACACGCGAAATGGATCAAGCGTCCTTTCGATCGCTTGCTCTTCGGTAATGACATTGTCGAGGTAGGGCGAGACCCCGAGACCCCAAGCGTCCTTGAACACAGGCTCCATGACGAAAAAGGTAAGGAACATGCCAAGAGAGATGATCATCATGTTCGGCGGCGCTTGCTGAAGCCCGATCGCCTGACGCAAAATGCTCAGCACAACGACCATGAAGGGTAGACAAGTAACCATCATAGCGATCCCGGGCGCGAGGCTTAGGACCGTGATGATCAGGAATGTCTGAACGACGCGCGCGCTCAGCGGCGCCGGGCCGTCCTCATCGGCGAGGATGTCGCCGATTGGGTCCGGACCCTGGACGTCGGGAATTTCGATCCCTGGCGCCTGCGACTGTTGGCCTTCAAACTGCGCGGATGCGGCGCCGATGCACAGGGTCGCCAGCGCCGCGCCGAGAATCGCGGCGACGGCGCTCAGGCGAGGCCACGCGTGTCGGCGCCGTTGCGTCACTGATTGTCGCCCCGCGCGACGATTTCGGTCAGGCGGACCGCGAGGACGCCTTCCTGCTCCGGCATCTCCTGCAATTCGCCGCGCGCGATCGTGCGGCCGGCGACGCGCACCTCCACGGGATCGTCAATCTTGCTGTCGAGCACAAGAAGCGAATCGCGCGTCATGCCGAGGAAATCCCGGATCAGCGGTTGCGCCTTGCCGACCGACACGACGACTTCGATCGGAACCGTCAGTATGCCGTCGACGCTGTAATTCTCCTCGATCGTCGACCCCGCCGATGCGGCGTCGAGTGCGGTCGGTTCGGCGTCGCCATTTTCGTTCTCGTCGACGATCACCGCTTCGATCTCGTCGAATACGTCTTCTTCTTCTTCATTCATCATTAGACGGCTCGCTGTCGGCGGCGTGAAGGGCCGCGGTTAAGGCGTTCTGGACTGCGTCGATAACGCTTGCGGCGTCGAGATTCGCGCCGCCGTCGGGCCAGACGATTTCGGCGGCGCCCTCTGCGACGCTCGGGTCAGCGAAGCACGCCAGATAGCCGGCGGCTTGCGCGTCCTCGATCATCGATACGACGTCGTCGTAAGACGCGGGCGGCACATGCAGCTTGAGAAAGGGCGCGTCGCGGCCTGTGGCCGTCAGCTCAGAGACGACCTCCTCGACAAGGGCTGCGGCTTCCCGGGGGAACGCCATCTCCGCCATGCTCGGGAGCAGGGTCCTGAAGATCTGCTCCAGATAGCCGAGGCGAGCGCGCTCCTGAGCGGCAAGTCTCTCGTCGAGCGTTGCCTCGACGCCCCTGATCAGCTCCTTTGTCGCTTCGATCGTCCCTGTGCGGCGTTCCTCCCGCGCTTCACGCAGGCCTGCTTCACGCCCCCGCCCATAGGCTTCCGCTTCGATCGCCTCAATGTCGGGCGCGTCCGCGGCCGCGTCAAAATCCGCATGCAGCGACGCCGCCGGCTTCAGAAAGTCCTCAAGTTCTATCCGCGTGGCCGTCATGCCGGCTCCTCCGCCCGATCAAGCCAGGTCTTGATGAGCGCCGCGGTTTCCTCCTGCTTGTCGGAGGCGATTTCCTTCAGCTTGTCGAGGGAATCTTCCGGCCCTTCGATCTCGCCGCCCATGTCATCCATCGGCGCAAAGTCGACGGTCGCCGGCATGAAGTTGTCCGCTTCGTCCTCTTCCTCTGCGACGGCGAGCGCCGTCGACGAGGTCTGAGACAAGAGCGGCCGCACCACGAAGAGGCCGAGAATGAGCGTCACAAGGGACGGGATCAGCACCTTGACCAGTCCCATCACGTTATCCTGAACCAATTGGCCCGCCGGGGACCCAGCCGCTTCAACGCCGGCCCCTGCCGCTGCGCCCTGGAACGTCATCGCCTCAACTGTGACGACGTCGCCGCGGGCGTCGTCAAAGCCGATCGCCGATTCCACGAGTTGCCGCAGGGACTCGATTTCCTCCGGCGTGCGGGGCGTGGTCACGGTCGCGCCATCCGCGCCGACCTCGCGCACCGCATCCACCAGCACCGCGACCGACACGCGCTTGACGGAGCCGGGGCTCTTTTCGCGTTCCCGCCGAACTTCTGAAAACTCGTAGTCGATCCGTTCGCGCGCTTCGTTGCGCTGGCTTTGCGACTGCTGTCCGCCGCCTGCGTCGCCGTCCGGGAGGTTGCTGGCGACCGTGACGGCGCCTGCGAGTCCGGACGAGTTCTGAGTGATGTCTGTCGTCTCGCGGCCCGTCGTCACGCGACTGTCCGGATCGAGAATGCGCTCGCTCATCGCTTCGCGCTCCATGTCGAGTTCAAGCGCGACGCTGACGCGCGCCGCGCCGGGGCCGACGCGGGCCTCCAGAAGGGACGTCAGCCGCCGCTCCATTTCGCGTTCGCGTTCGTTGGCCATGCCGATCGCTTCGGCCTCGGCCGCGCCATCGCCAGGGCGCAGGACGACGCCCGCTTCGGCGTCGATGACCGCGACCTTCTCCTCCGGCAAGCCGGCGATCGCCAGCGAGACGAGATAACGGATCGACAGCGCCTGCGGTTTGCCGAGGGGGCCGCGGCCCATGCGCACGGTTACGACCGCCGAATTGGCGTCGGCCGACGCATCAAAGGACGTGCGTTTCGCCGCGCCGATGTGCACGCGCGCCGAGCGCACTCCCGGGACGGAAAGGATGGTCCGGGCGAGTTCGCCCTCCTTCGCGCGCCAGTAGGCCGCGTCGAACATTTCCGAGGTGGTCGCAAAACCGCTGAGGCCGTCAAGGAGTTCGTATCCAGCCTGGCTTTTGGCCGGCAGGCCTTCGCGCGCCAGCGCCATCCGCACATTGTCGCGCTTTGGCCTGGGAACATAGATTGCGTCGCCGCGCGTTTCCGCGTCCACGTCCATGCGCTCAAGCGCCATCATCACGTCGCCTGCGACCGCAGGCTCAAGCCCTGCGTACAGCAGCGACATTTCCGGCGTGCGCGCCTGGAAGATCGAAAATCCGAGCGCCGTAAGCGTCGCCGCGACGGCGCCTAGAAGCATGGCCCGCCTGCCGGCGCTCAGTCGTGACCAAATTGCTAACAAGTTTTGCATACTGACTTAGTCGTCCCGCCCGCAGAGCGTTAACGCGGCTGCGACGCGCTTCAGGAATTGAAGGCGCGCGCGACCGATCGATGCGTTTCCCGCATGCCGCAACTTGCGAGGACAGGCTTAACATTAGGTTTAGGAGTGGTTGTCTATATGGATCGCATTGACGCAATCTTGGCTACCGCGTCTTCAGCGTGAAATACCGTATACGGCCAACTTTCCAGCGCGATTGTAATGACGACCGAAGAAGGCAAGAAAAAGGGTTTGAACCCGCTGATCGCCATTGGCGGCGCGGCGGTGATGGCCGCCATATCCGGGGTCGCCGCATTCGCGCTTGCGCCGGCCGCGGACAAGGACGCCGCGGAAGCGCATGGGGACGCCGACGGGCATGGCGCCAAAAAGGACGACCATGGCGGCGATCATGACGGGGGACATGGCGGCAAGGGCGAGAAGAAGAGCGACAAGAAGAACGGAAAAGGCAAGAAGGGTAAGTCCGCCAAGGGCGGCGGGACAGCCTATGTCGATCTTGAACCTCTCATTATCTCTCTTGGTCCGGAGGCCGCCGCACGCCGTCTCAAGATCTCCATCGTTATCGAAGGCGATCCTGCCTATGCGGATGACCTTGCGCGGCTTGTGCCTCGCTTTCGCGACGTCCTGAACACATATCTTCGCGCCGTCGACGCGAGAGATTTTGAGTCGCCCGCGTCAATGTCGCGAATTCGCGCCCATATCGCTCGGCGATTGCGGATAGTCGCGCCCGAAGAGTCCATTCAGGGCGTCCTCGTAACCGACTTTATTCTGGATTGACGCCATCATGGAACTGATCGCAGACTTCCTTCTCCTTGCGGCGAGCCTGTGCGCATGCCTTTACTGTTATGTGCTGAGCATCAGGCTCCGTAAACTGAAAAGCACGCGAAACGGCATCGCGTCGAGCCTCGCATCGCTGTCGAAATCGGTGGAGGAGGCGCAGACAACCATTGCGCACGCTCACCTCGCCGCTGAAAAATCGGTCGAACGCCTTGGCCCGCTCCTGGAGCAGGGCGGGGCGCTTGAGGAAGCGCTGAAGGGCGAGCTTGCCGCCGTGGAGGCGGCGCTCGACGCGCTCATCGCCGCGCGCGCCGAGGCGCTGCGCGGCCGAGCGACAAGTGGCGCCGAGCCGCAGACGGCGGATGCCGACGAGGCCGCGGGCGGCGACGCAGAAGAAGCTGAGCTGGCGACTGAGGCGGCGGAACAGACGCCGGCGGACGCAGAACCCGAAACATCCCCATCCGATGATGACGAGAGCTTTGAAGTCGAGTGGAAGCCCGAGGACGACAACGCTGAAGGCGACGCGCCGTCGGGCGATGCCGTCGCCCGTGACGTGATCTCACTGTCTGAGGCGTCGGCATGAAGCCCGGCGTTCTTTTCGTCATCGCGACGATGTTCTCGCTCGCCTTCGTCACGCGCGCGATCGGTACGGTCGAAAGCGTCAGGGGCGACAGCGCGTCGGAGGCCGGCGCCGATAAGATGTCCATGGTCGGCCATGGCGAGTCCCACGATAGCACAACGAGCGACGCGCATGGCGCAGCCTATAATCCGCGGGTCGGCGACCATGTGGGCGACGACATTGACGACGACGTCGTTTCGCTGGCGTCGATGATCCGGCAGCGGACGGCCGAGATTGAGCGCCGGATCGAGGAGCTTAACGAGCGCGAACAGGCGCTCGGCGAGGTGGAGGCGCGCGTCGACGAAAAGCTCGCCGAACTGGAGACCGCGCAGGCTGCGCTTGCGGATACCGCAGCGCGGGTTGACGCAGCGTCCGATGAAGACATCAGGGCGCTCGCCAACATGTACGCCAATATGAAGCCGGCGCAGGCCGGGGCGATCTTCAACGCTATGGAGCCGAGCTTTGCGGCTGGCTTCCTGACGGCGATGCGCGCGGAAAACGCCGCGGCGGTGCTCGCCAGCATGGAGCCGCAAAAGGCCTACGCCGTCAGCGTCATCATTGCGGGTCGAAACGTCGAAAACTAATCGGCGGACAAGGTCGGCAGCGGAATATTAACCGCATTCGCCTAAACCGGAGCGTAAGGATAACGCTCTATTAATCCTCACAGGAATGGTCTTCGCTAAATGGGCGCGATAGTCGGGTTAGTTGTGGTGCTCGCGATGGTCTTCGGCGGCTATACGATGGCCGGCGGGAAGATGTCCATCATTCTGCACTCGCTGCCGTATGAGATGATGATGATTGGGGGCGCGGCGATAGGCTCGTTCATCGTCGCCAATGATTTCGCGACCATCAAGCACACCGGCGGCGACCTCGGACAGATGTTCGCCGGCCCGAAATGGAAGAAGCAAGATTATCGCGACCTCATCTGCCTGCTTTATGAGCTTGTCGTAATCGCACGCCAGAGCCCGGTCGCGATCGAGGAGCATATCGAGAACCCGGAAGGGTCCAGCGTGTTCGGAAAGTACCCGAAGATCCAGAAGGATCATGTATCCGTCGATCTCATCTGCGATACGATCCGCAGCATGATGATGAACTTCGACAATCCGCACCAGGTCGAAGAACTCTTCGAGAAGCAACTCGACGCGCTCGCCGAGGAAAGCCAGCACGGCGCCCATGCGCTTCAGACAATGGCCGATGCGCTTCCCGCGCTTGGCATTGTGGCGGCTGTGCTTGGCGTCATCAAGACGATGGCGTCGATCGACAAGCCGCCGGAAGTCCTGGGGCAGATGATTGGCGGCGCGCTTGTCGGCACCTTCCTCGGGGTGTTTCTCTCATATGGCGTCGTAGGCCCCTTCGCCACCAAGGTCGCCGCATTGCGCAAAGACGAGCAGCAGTTCTACAAGCTGATCAAGGAGACTCTGGTCACCAGCCTGCAGAAGCACGCTCCGGCGATTTGCGCCGAAGTGGCGCGTCGCAACGCGCCTCACCATTTCCGCCCGTCCTTTTCCGAATTGGAAGAGGCGCTGCGCGATATCGGAACGCCGGCGTGATGCGGGTCGTCGCCTGCATAGCCGCCTCGTGCGTCGCGCTGTCTCCGGCGTTGGCGCCGGCGCTGGCGGAAGAAGCCGTCGTGAATGTCGCTGGCGGGGAGCACCAGAAGTTCTCGCGCGTCGTCCTGGACGTGGATGGCGCTGCCTACGAACTGAGGCCAGGTCGCAGGAAAGTGACCGTTTTGTTGCCCACCGTTAGCGCCGATATTGCGCTTGACCGTTTCAACGCCAGCAGGTCCGCCCACCGCGTCATCAAGGCCCAGCGGATTGACGCCGGGGCTGGCGCGCGAATTGATTTCGACTTGACCTGCGACTGCGGCGTCAAGGTGGCCTACGGACGGTCTGGACGGCTTATTCTCGACATCTCCGAATCCTATCCGAAGAACGCCGCAGCGGGAATCGGGGATGGCGGCGCGCTGAAGCCAAAAGTCGCTGCGGCGCCTAAATCCGACGAAAGCCCCACCGCGAAGCCTGCAAAGCCTGCGAGCGCAATTTCGGCCGGCGATGACCTCGACGAAGCGCGGGCGTCGATGCTGGCTATGCTGGCGCGGGCGGCCGATGAGGGAATCGTTCAGTTCAGGAATGATGTGTCGGACAAGAAGGATGAACGCGACAAATCGACGGCGCCCGCGCGGGCGAAATCTGAGGAGGCGGAAAAACGAAAGACGCCGGGGCCAAAGAGTCGGCGTGCGCTGGCCGCCCGAGCTGCGTCTTGCCGTGACGATGACTGGTTCTTTCCTATTGGCGACGTCGATCTCGATCGCCCGTTCGACTCAATTGGCAAATTGCAGGGAGAACTCGTCGGCGAATTTGACGCCGCTAACCATGAGGCTGTGCGGCGGCTGTTCTGGACCTATGCGGCGATAGGGTTCGGCGACGAAGCTCGCGCCTTGTTGACAGCGTTCCCGCAGCCGGGCGCCGACCAGGCGGCGATGCTCGACGTGGCGCAGCTCATCGCTGACCGGCCAATCGACCTCTCCGCATCAGGAGTGAGCCTCATGGGGCCGGGTGACTGCCGCGGCTTCCATGGGCTTTTTCAGGCGACGGCGCTTGCAGAAGACGATCCGGAGCGGGCGATCGAGCTCGCGTTCGCCGCGCGCTCGAGCATGGACAAGCTGCCCGGCGAACTCGTTCGAGAGTTCGCGCCGCGTCTCGGCCTTGCGGCGGTGGAGGCTGGCGACTGGACGCTGGCCGGACATTTCAATCGCGTTGCCGCGCTCGCCGGCGCCGACGGGCCGACGTTCCACTTTCTGTCGGCGCGGTTCGACAAATACCGGGGCCGCGAGGACAAGGCGCGCGCCAAGCTAAAGACCCTTGCGCGCGAAGAATCCGAAAGGCAGGCCGACGCGCTTTTTGAACTCGCGGAGGAATACGCGGCATCCGGCGAACCGCCCCATGACGGCTTCGCCGAGGACGCCGGGATCGTCGCAGCGATCTCCGACGACGCGACGGTGAAGAAAAAGGCGGCTGTTATCGAGGCGGAGGCCTTGATGAGCGAGGGCGAATTCTCCGCCGCCTTCCGCCAGATTATCCGAACCTATCGCGAAGCGCCGGGCGCGCGTCGCGGACTTGGGCTTGCGGCGCGAATGCTGTTGCTGGAGGCGATGGCGAAAGGCGAAGACGAGGCGCGGCTCGCCGCGCTCGACGCCTATTTCGATTTTCAGGATTTCATTCTGGGCGCTGAGGGCGTCGATGCGTCTACGCCCTTGCATTTGGCCGCCGTCAACGCCGCGCTTGATTTTCAACTGCCGAATGTCGCGGAGTACGCGTTGCGGCTGTCCGGTTTGGAGGGCGCCGAGGCCAACGACCTCTCCGCGAGAATAAGCAGGCTCGGCGACGTCACTGCGCAGCCGATCAACGAGTTCGCTGCCGCTTCGCGCACTCAAGAATATGAGACGGCGTCGCAAAAGCCTGACGGTCAGATGTCGACGGCCGAGGCGGAGGCGGCGGCGGTTCGCGCGTATCTCGCCGGCGAGGCCTCCCTGCCCGAAGAGACGCGCGCAATGCTGCGGAACGGCGCATCGGACCTCGACCTTCTCTTCGAAAACGACGTGGATGCGCGCGCGCTCGACGCGGACGGGGCGAAGGCGCTGGCGGCCGCGACGGCGGTGCAGCTCCGCATCCTGAAGGAGGCGGCCCATGGCGGATAACATGATCAGCGCGGCGCTCTCTCGTCAGAAAGGGCTGATGAAAGAGCTCCTAACGGTGACGAATAACATCGCAAACGCCGACACCGCCGGCTTTCGCGCCGAAGGCGTCATCTTCAGCGAATATGTCGACACCCTGAACGAAGGCGACAGTTTGTCGATGACGCGCGCCGCGGCGCGCACCATCGATCTGTCGCAAGGCGAGCTTATTCTGACCGATGATCCCTTCGACCTTGCGATCACGGGCGATGGGTTCTTTCTTGTGGAAACGCCGGGCGGGCCGCGACTGACGCGCGCAGGCGGTTTCTCCCTCAACGAACAAAGCGAGCTCGTCGACCAGGAAGGCCGGCGTGTGCTGGGCGAGGGCGACGCCGCGATTTCGATCCCGCAGGGCGATGGCGAAATCGCGGTGTCGGCGGGCGGCGATATCAGCGTCGATGGGCAACCCGTGGCGCGCATCGCCGTCGTCACCGCGCAGCCGATCGATCTTGTACGGGAGGGCGAAAATCTCTTCCGGGCGGAGAACGGCTACGAGCAGGTGCTTGAGCCGAATGTGACGCAAGGGACGCTTGAGGGCTCCAATGTCAACGCAATGGGGGAATTCGTCCGCCTGATCGAAGTTCAGCGCGCCTATGAAGGAACGAAAGGTTTCCTCGACAAGGAAGCGGATCGGCTGAAGAAGCTCGTCGAAACGCTGGGGCGGACGGAATGATTACGTCGCATACTTATAGGAGGTCGACGCTATGCGGGCGCTAAGGATCGCGGCGAGCGGGATGGACGCGCAGCAAAGGCGCGTCGAGGTGATATCCAACAACATCGCCAACATGAATACGACGGCGTTCGCGCCGCGGCGCGCGGAGTTCGCCGACCTCCTGTACCAGCAGGAGCGCCAGGTGGGCACGATATCGTCTGTGACGGGAACGGTATTGCCGACCGGCGTTCAGATGGGTCTTGGCGTTCGCGCGGCGTCGGTCGCGGCGGAATTTAATCAGGGCGCGTTTCGGGAGTCGGGCGGCGAGCTCGATCTCGCAATCGACGGACGCGGCTTCATTCAGATCAACCTGCCGAACGGCGAAGTCGCCTACACGCGCGACGGAACCTTGAAGCGTGACGCCGAGGGGCTGCTGGTCAATTCGGAAGGGTACCAACTGACCGACGGCATCATCATTCCGCAGGATGCGCTGAGGGTTTCGATCAACGAAAACGGTGAGGTGTTCGCATTCTTCGAACGCGAACCGGAGGGACAGCTGATCGGGTCGATCACGCTCGCGACCTTCACCAACCGGAAGGGCCTCCAGGCGGTCGGCGGCAATCTCTACCGCGAGACCACGGCGTCGGGCATTCCGCTTATCGGGGTCCCCGGCGAGGACGGCCGCGGCACGTTCCGCCAGGGCTTTCTTGAAGAGAGCACTGTCGACGTTGTCACGCAGATCGCTGATCTGATCGAAGCGCAGCGGGGCTATGAGTTGAACTCAAAGGTCATCTCGACGGTCGACCAGATGTTCTCCGCCTCTGTCCAGATCAGGTAATGACCGTGCGCGTCCTTTTGCTCATCATCCTGTCATGCGCGATTTGGAACAGCGCCGCCGCCGCGCAATCGCCGGCGGCCGGGGAGGCGGCCCAGCCGCTCGCGATCGCTGGCGGCGCTCCAAAGCAGGAAATGAAGCTGAACGCAAAGCCGGACATGGCGATCGCCATGCGAAACATCCGCGCCGGGGACATTATTGCGGAAAACGACCTCGCCGGCGCCGACGGCGTCAGCCCTGCGCCGGAGGGGATGGTTGGCCTTCAGGCGACGCGCAGCATCTACAAAGGTCGGCCCGTTCTCGCGTCGGTGTTGCGCCAGCCGATCATGGTGTCCCGCAATGCGGTCGTCGCCATGGAGTATCGCCGCGGCGGGCTCATCATCCGCACCGAAGGGCGCGCCCTCAACGAAGGGGGCATCGGCGAACGCGTCCGCGTCATGAACCTCGGCTCCCGGCAGACGGTGAGCGCGCAAATTGTCGGTCCGGGCGAAGTGAGAGTGGGAGGCTGACGCCATGAAGTTGAACGCATTCCGAATTTGCGCCGTCCTGCTCCTCGCGACCGGCTGCTCCACGCGCTTCGATAATGTGGGTAAGGGCCCGAGCATGACGCCGTCGAACGACCCTCGCGGCACGGTGACGCGGGACTTCCAGCCGATGCCCGTTACGGCGCGGCCGCCGGAAGACTATGTAGAGACCGCCGGGCTCAGCTCCCTTTGGCGGTCAGGCCCGCAATCTCTGTTCGGGGACCGCCGGGCGCGAACCGTGGGCGACATACTGACGGTTCTCGTTGAGATCAACGAGAATGCGGAAATCCGCAACCGAACAAACCAGATCAAGACCGGCGAAGAGAGCTTGAACATTCCGGCGCTTTTCGGCGTGCCGTCACTGGCCGCCGACGTATTGCCAGGCGGGGCCAACCTGGCGCCCGCGCTCGACATTGACTCCGCCTCGCGCAGCGTCGGCGATGGGCTTATTCAGCGTCAGGAGCGTATCACGCTGCGCCTTGCGGCGACAGTGAAGCAGGTCCTGCCGAACGGACATCTTGTCATTGTCGGCGATCAGGAGATCCGCGTGAATAACGAGCTTCGGGACCTTCAGGTCGCAGGCGTCATTCGGCCGGAGGATATCTCACGCCAGAACATCATTACGTATGACAAGATCGCCGGCGCACGGATCGCCTATGGCGGCCGCGGACACCTGATGGACCTGCACCAGCCCCGGTACGGCCGGCAGGTATTCGATATCATCTCGCCATTCTGATCAGGAGGCGAGAATGCCCAAACTGATAGCGATTGTCCTCATCCTGGTCGGCGCCGTCGGCGGCGGGGCCGGCGGCTATTTCGCCAAGCAGATGCTTGCGGGCGGCGGCGCCGAGGAAGCGGAGGGCGGCGAAAAAGACGGCCATGGAAAGACAGCGGGCGATGCGCACAAAGACGGTCATTCTGATGACGGTCATGGCGGCAAGGATGCGAAACACGCCGAGGCCAAGAAAAGCGCAGGCCATGGAAGTCATGGCGCCATGGACGGAAAAGCGGGAAAGCCCGCCAAGAAGGCGCCGAAAGACGACGGACATGGCGGCAAGGGAGGCGACTCCTACGACCTCAATGACGGGCGCAATTACTTCAAATTCAGCCGTCAGTTCGTCGTCCCGATCGTCGCGGAAGAGGGCGTCAAATCCCTCGTCGTAATCGACCTAAACCTGGAAATGGACAGCGACGCGGCGGAGCGGTTCTACGTCCGCGAACCAAAATTGCGCGATGCGCTGATGATTGAGCTTCTGGATATAGCCAATGAGGGGCGTTTCAGCGGGGTCCTAACGGACCGGCGCAATCTGGAGCTTGTGCGCGTCGACCTTCTGAACGCCGTTCAGGATGTCGAGGGCGAAGTTGTTCACGACGTGCTGATCCAGGACATTATGCGGCAGGATCTCTAGGCTGTCGCCGTAGCCAGACGGGTTGCCACGCGAATCCGCTTGGATGAGCTTGGCGCCTCTCTTCGCTTGAACGCGATGCGTTTCTAGGCGTCCTCAATAGGCAATATGGCGGTGATGCCAGCCGGGTCGATGATGGCGCCGGATGATAGCTTCAGGCGCCAGCCGTCCGCGGTCAGGCGGGCTTCTTCCACAGTCCCGGTTTGCGACGCGGTTTCGGTTCTCACGACGCTGTCGCCGCGCAGATACTCTAGCTCGATGGTATAGTCGCCATTCAGTACGCGCCCGCCCGCGCCGTCCTCGCCGCGCCAGATATGATCCGTTTCGGTCTTGTCCAGCGGAACGCGGCCTACAGTTTCGCCATTTGCATCGCGAATTGAGGCGACGACGCTGTCGAATGAGGACGCATCGGCGGTTGAGAACGCGATTTCCTGCCCGTTGAAACGAACATTGTCTGCACGCGTTTCAACGGACTGTCCGACCCATTGCGCGACCGAATTGAGATCCCCCTGGCCGAGGGCCGAAGCGATGGCGTCGAGTTTCTCATTCGTCTGAATTTGCTGCTCGACGGAGGAGAAGCTCGCTAGCTGCTGAACGAACTCTGTCGATTCCACGGGGCTCAAGGGGTCCTGCGCCTGCAACTGCGTCGTCAGGAGCGTCAGGAAGTTCTCAAAATCGGCGGCGAGCGTCGCCGCGGCGGTATTGGAGGATTCCTCCGCGGCCGATTGTTCGCGAGGCGGCGTTGCGGCGGGGGCGGCGGTGACGTCCATGTCGTGTCCTCCTCGGCTGTTCTATACGCGGATATCGACGCCGCCATCGGCGGAAACGCGCAAGGCGTTCGCCGCTGCGCGCTCGGCGGCGGCAAGCGGCGCCAATCGTTCGTCATTCATCGCGCCGGGCGCTGCGCCATCGGCAGCGCCGCCAGCAAGATCGTCGCCGGTTTCGCGCCCGCCCGACTCAGCGAAATCGAGCTGGGCGTCCGGAAAGCCGGCTTCGGCGAGCGCGTTTCGCAGTTCTGCGTCATTCGCCTTCATGAGCTGGCGCGTCGCGTCGCTCTCGATCGACAGCTGCGCGAAAAGCGTTCCCTGTTCGGAGAAGTGCATCTTTATCTGCAGCGCGCCGAGTTCCGGCGGATCAAGTTCGATGCGGACTTCATCCTGAGTGGAACTGACCGATATCGCCGCGGCGACCTGCGAGGCGGCGTTCGCCGCGAGAAGGCTCTGGCGCGCAGGCGCTGCGCGTTCCGCGCCGGCCGCTTCGGCGCGCGGTTCGACTGCCGCCGTTGTCGCGGCGCCTTCCGCGTCTAGCTGCGCCACGACGGGCGCATCGCTTGCGGGTGCGGCCTCGACGGCCAGATTTTCCGCCTGGGGCGCGCTCGTTGCGGCGCCACGCACAGGATTGGCGTCTTCGCCTTCGACCTCAAAGTGCGTCGGCTGTTCCGTTGCGTCGGCGGTCGCTTCAAGTGCTAATTGCGCGGGCGCGCCATTTGGACTGGCCGCGCGTTCCTTGCCTTCGACGCCTTCCGATACCGCCGTCTCACGGACAACGTCGGTTTTCGTCGGTTCCCTGACAACCTCTTCCGCAATGTCAGCGTCCGATGTGGCGGCCGCCGCTTGCGTCGCGGCGACGGCGTCAGTCGCCAGGTCGGCGTTGGGAGAATTTGACGCATCGGCGTCCTGTGGCGTCGGCGTTGCGATCTCGGCGGTCGCCGCCTCTGCTTCCGGCGTGGACGATAAGGCGGCCGCTTCGACGGAGCCGACGTCGCGGCCGTTCGCCGGCGCTGCGGTGAGGGTCGCGGCCCGTGTCTCCGCCAATTCGGATGTGCCGTTTTGATTCAAGAAACCCGCGCTCGCGGCGTTGGCGATCACGTTCTCGCCGCCGAATTCGGCATCGCCGAGCGTCGACTGCGCCGCCGGGGATATGTCTGCGTTCGCTAGGGGATCGGACTGCGCCAGGCGCTGCGGCTCCCCGCCAGCGGGCGTCGACGCGGTTTCGGCGGATCCCGTGTCTTCGGTTTCGGACCGGGGCCGCCGCCGCGCACTCTTTTCAGCCGAAGGCGATACGCCTGATTCGCGCGACTGCGCCGCCACTTCGTCGCCGAATGCGCCGTCATCTGATGATGTTGGCGCCCGTCGTGGCGTATCGACCGGCGCCGGCGCTTCAGGCAGAGGAACGACGTTCATTTCCAGTCCTTTAACCATCCAACAAGGTTCATTTTATACAAAAGCCTTACTTTGCGGTTACGGATTTCAAAGAAGAAACGGCAATCCCTGAAAGCGGGGGCGACATGTCGAACGACCTTGTCAATCAGCTGGTAGCGGTTTCGGCGCCAGATAAGCCGAATGCAAGAAAGCCGACTTCCATTGCCGATCGCGCCGATGCGGATATTCCCGCAGCGGAGCGTCAGCGCATGCGGGAGGCGGCGGCGGAGTTTGAAGCTGTGTTCGTCGCGCAGATGTTGAAGCACGCCGGGTTTGAAAAAGCGTTCGGCGAAGAGGCCTCTTCGTTTTCACAGATGCTGCTGACGGAGGTCGCCGAGGACATGGCTATGGCCAATGACTTCGGCCTCGCTGACAAGGCCTATGAGATGATGGTCGCCAGGCATCGCGGAGGCGCGAAATGATCGGCGCGGAAATTGCGGATGCCGCCGGCGCCCTGGCGGATTTTCTTGATGCGGAGAGCGATGCGATCCTGAAAGGCGCTTTTCTCGAGGCGCCGGACCGCGCAGAGCGTAAGGACGCGCTGACGTCGGCTCTGGAGCAGGCGGCGGACGCTCTTGGCGAAGAGCACGTTCCCGCGGGCGGGATTGGCCCGGCGGCGGAGCGGGCGCTTCGCCGCCTCAAGCGGGCGAAAGACCGCAATGCGCGCCTTTTGGAAGGCGCGCTCGACGGGCTCGCCCAGGCGCAGGCCAGGGTGCGTCAGATCGCCCGCCAGAGCGCCGAAGTCGGCGTCTATGGCGAGGATGGCGGCAAGGTGCAGTTCAGCGAATCGCTTCCTGGCCGCGGCCGGCGCGCCTGATCGCCGCGCCGAATCAGGGCGGGCGACCCTCTCGCTATAGTATCAGTTTAACCGGGCGTTAGCAGGTCGTCCGTAATTGACGTTTTGCGACTGAAGTCGCCCGGCGACGCCAAAAGGCTCCCGACGCGCCGAAATGCGCGTATCTCGACGAAGTTCGAGGGTCCCCGACCGGGCGTGACGCCCGGTCCCAGAAAAGCGGACGTCGCTCCGTTCCGGGACAATTTCCCCAGTCATAACGGTCGAACGCCGTGAAACCTTAAGGAACGTATACCAATGGGTAGCCTTCTCACCAATACCGCGTCGATGGTCGCGCTCTCCACGCTGCGCAACATCAACTCCAACCTCGCCGACGTACAGAACCAGATCTCGACCGGCCTTCGCGTTTCAAACGCCCGCGATAACGCGGCCGTCTACGCGATCTCCTCGGTCATGAACTCGGACGTTCGCGGCTTCGAAGCGATCGGCTCGTCGCTTGCGCTCGGCTCTTCGACCGTCGCCGTCGCGCGGGGCGCGTCGGAGCAGGTCAATGAACTCCTCCAGGAGATCAAGGGCTCGATCGTCGCAGCTCAGGAAGACAATGTCGACCGGACGAAGATCCAGGAAGATATTTCGCGCCTTCGCGATCAGATTGTCTCGATCGTCGACGCCGCGCAATTCAACGGCCTGAACCTCGTCAAGGGCGACACGAACGTTGACATCCTCGCGTCGCTTGACCGCGACAGCCAGCAGAACGTGACGTCCTCGTCGATTGCGATTACCCGCTTCGACCTGACGACCAACTCCGGCACATTCGTCACCGACACGGAAACGACGTCGGAGATCACAAAAGCCGCGCTGACCGACAATGGCGCCGACGGCACGCTGACGGCGGCCGCGACGACCTATACGATTGAGTTCACCGATGGTGGCGATTCCAACACGGTGGCTGCTGGCGACGTGTTCACGGTCGTCGTCGGCGAAGGCGATGACCAGTTCACTGCGACCTTTACAGCCGCGGATGGCGATTACGACAATGACTCGATGACGCCGGACACCGCTGCGCCTGTTTCGGTCGTGCTTCAGGGGCTTGTCGACAGCTTCAACAACAACTCGACCGACGCTGGCCTGACCGCCGCGGTCGATAGTGGCAATATCGTCATCACGAACGCCACCAACTTCAACGACTACGCCATCGACATAACGTCCGCTGGCGGCGACGACGACACGATCGCGGCGGCCTCGGGCGCCGGCGACACGTTGCGGTCGCGCGCGGAATCGTTGACGCTCAGCTCCGAGACGGCGATCAATTCCGGCGACGCCTTTCGCGTGACGATAGGTGCGGAGAACTTCGACTATGTCGCCAAGAATGGCGACACGGCGAGCCAGGTGTTGACCGGCCTTCAGTCGGCGATCAATACCGGCCTAAATGACGGCGTCATTTCCAACATCGCAGTCGAATTGACGCTGCCCACGGACTCTGAGGCTGTCGGTACGCTGAAGCTCGCATCGACGACCGGCGACCAAACGGTCGCGCTCGCCCAACGCGACAACGGCATCATCGGCGGCGGCCTCGAGCTGCTAAAGGACATCGACGTTTCCACCGAAACTTCGGCGACGAGCGCGTTGAATGTCATCGAAGACCTGATCCAGACCGCCATTGACGGCGCGGCTCAGTTCGGTTCGGCCCAGCGCCGCATCGACATCCAGTCGGACTTCATCATCGATCTTACCGACTCTCTTAAGGCTGGCATCG
The DNA here is from genome assembly GCA_028284065.1 of Parvularculaceae bacterium. GTDB lineage: Bacteria > Pseudomonadota > Alphaproteobacteria > Caulobacterales > Parvularculaceae > MED-G105. The sequence continues at coordinate 138,871 of JANQSJ010000011.1, read as the reverse complement.
GCTCGCTCGTCGACGCTGACCTTGAGCAGGCCTCGGCGCAGCTGCAGTCCCTGCAGGTGCAGCAGCAGCTTGGCATCCAGGCGCTGTCGATCGCCAACCAGAACCCGCAGACGCTTCTGTCGCTGTTCCGGTAATCGAAACCTAACGTCCGCGCCCGATGATCTGTCGGGCGCGGACATCTTTCGATTTGTCTTGAACGTCTACGGGTTGTTTACTTTATGTACGACGCAATGCCGAACCACTACGGTTCCGATCCGCACGCCGGCTACGCCGCCGCTACGCGCACCACTGCGACGGGCCGCGACGCGGAAGCCAAGATTTTCGCTCAGGTCATCGCCGCGCTTAACGCGGCGCGGCCGAAGTTCGCCAAGGGCGAGGTTCGCCCGATGGCGGAAGCGGTCTTCAGGAACGATCAGCTCTGGATCGCCCTGTCGGTCGATCTCCTCGCCGAAGGCAACAAACTGCCGCCTGAGCTTCGCTCGCAGCTTCTTGATCTCGCCGTCTTCTCGCAGCGGCATGGGCGCAAGGTCCTCCAGAACGAGGGCGACGTCCAGGAACTGATCAACGTCAACATGGCCGTCATGCGCGGCCTGAAGGGCGAAGGCGTCGAGGGGCCCGCCAATGAGCCCGCCAATGAGGCGTCCAAGGACGCCGAGGCGGCCGCATGAGCGGACTTGTTCTGAAGCTGCAGCCAGGCGAGCAGATCCTCGTCAACGGCGTCGTCATGCAGAATGGCGACCGCCGGGCGCAGCTTCGGATCAAGACAAAAGATGCGCACATCCTGCGCCTGCGCGACGCCATTCATCCGGACGAAGCGAACACGCCGGTCAAGAGGGTGTATTACGCTGCGCAACTCATCGTGGCGGGCGAGGGCGACCCCGCCGAAGTCGGGCCGGTGCTCGAAAACGATATTGAACTATTGCTTGATGTGTTCCGCGATGCGGAAAGCCGGGAGGCGCTGTCCGCCGCCCATAAACACATTTGTGACCGGAATTTCTATTTCGCCATGCGCGAACTGAAGCGCGTTTTGCCCATGGAGGCGAAGCTGCTGTCGCTCGGCGCGGAGAAAGACGGCGCGTCCGCCGCGCCTGTGGCCCCTGCCGGCAGTGACGGGTCGGCGCCGAACCCGCAGCCGACGACGGCGTCAAGCTGACTTAGGAATCTCCGCGGGCGCGAGCGCGTCCTCCTCGGGCGTTTCCCCATCCTTCGTGATACGGACGATTTCCGCAAGCGCGTCGAACGCGGGCGCCGGTCCGCCGGCGCGGCCCGCGAGGAATTCGTCGAGGGCGGAGTACGCGGCCACTGCTTCGTCCAGCAGGGGATCGGCCCCCGGTTCGTATAGTCCGGCCTTGACCATGATCTCCCCATCCCGATAGGCGCCGAGAAGCTGGCGCGCACGGGCGAGGACTTTGTTTTCCCAAGGCGTCGCGGCGTCGGGAAGCGACCGGGAAGCGCTGCGCAGAACGTCGATTGCCGGAAATCTGCCGCGCTCGGCGATCGCCCGGTCGAGAATGACGTGGCCGTCGAGAAAGCCGCGCACCGCGTCCGGCACCGGTTCGTCCATGTCGCCTGCGGCCGCGAGGATCGTGAAGACCGCCGTGATGTCGCCGTTCCGCTCGCCTGGCGCATCCGGATCGTCGATGCCCGTTCCCGCCCGTTCCACAAGGCTTGAGAGCGCCTGGAAGGTGGAGGGCGGGTAGGCCCTCAAGGAAGGCGGTTCGCCCGCGGCGAGCGCGATTTCCCGATGCGCGTCGGCGAAACGGGTCAGGGAATCGAACAGCAAGAGCACATGTTTGCCAGCATCGCGGAAGCGTTCGGCGGTCGCCATCGCGGTCAGCGCCGCGCGCTTTTTCAGAGGCGCAGTCTGGTCAGAACTGGCGGCGACGACGACCGTGCGCGCGCGTACGTCATCCGTCAGCGCATGATCGTAGAATGCGCGCACCTCGCGGCCGCGCTCGCCGATTAGGGCGACCACCACGACATCCGCCTCCGCGCGGGTGGCGAGATCGGCCACCAGCGACGACTTTCCGACGCCGGGCGCGGCGAACAGTCCGATCCTCTGTCCTCGGCACAGCGGCAAAAACGTGTCGAACGCGTTAAGGCCGCAGGAGATGCGCCCGCCAAATCCGCGCCGCAGGGCGGCGGGCGGCGCCGGCGCGGTCAGGCGCCTCTGGGTTTGGTCGAGGGGCAGGGGCGGGCCAGACGCCGCCCGGCCAAGCGGATCGACCATTCGTCCTAGCCACCCTTCGCACGGCGCGGCGGAATTGACGTCTGTCAGGCTCGCCCGGTCGCCGATGCGAACGCCATCCACCCGATCAAAGGCGTAGACGATCGCTTCGGAGGCTGAAAGGGCGACGATCTCCCCGGCGATGCGCGCCAGCCCTTCCGCGCCGCCGGTCTCTATCATGACGCCTTCGCCTTTCTTTGCGACGGCGTTCAGGCCACGAATTTTCACGACCCCCTGATCAATCGACTCAACGCGGCCCCAGATTCGACGTGTTTTCACGCGCGATACGTCGTCGGTAAGGCGTTCGGTTAAAGTTGTGGTCATATCCGTCGCCGCTTTGTTACGACAATCGATCAATTAAGTTTTATTTCAATTTTGAATTGCATGGTCGTCATGAGTTTAAGGTTAACGCCGGGAACGAGCGACGCCATGTTCGAAGATCTCAAGATTCTGAACGACGCTTCCGCGCTGGCGCAGTATTCGGCGAAGCGCCAGCAGGTGATCGCCGAAAACGTGGCGAACGCCAACACGCCGGGCTATATCGCGCGCGATCTGGCGCCATTTCAGTCTGTCTACAAATCGGCGGAGCCCACGAAGGCGATCGCCGAGATGCGGCCGATCGATTCGCCGACGGCGGCTGAAGCTTCGCCGAATGGCAACACTGTGTCCTTGCAGGCCGAACTGATGCGGGGCGCCCAGAATGAAGGGCGTCATGAAACCGCCGTCGCCATTTACCGCAAGGCGATGGACATTCTGAAAATGTCGCTTGGTCGATGAATGAGGATCGAGGAGGCGCGCAATGAACGTCTTTGAAAACACCTTCGCCCTCGCCGCCAGCGGCATGGACGCCCAGACGAGCCGGTTGCGGACCGTCGGCGAAAACATCGCCAACGCGGACACGCCAGGCTATCAACGCAAGCTCGTGACCTTCCAGGCGGCGTACGCCCCGATGGCGTCCGACGATCCGCAAACGGTGGAGAAAGGGCGTACGCTTCTTTCCGATGCGCCATTTGACGAGACCTACGACCCCTTCCATCCGCTCGCGAATGAGCAGGGCGTCGTCCAGGGCTCGAACGTCAGTTTAATGACGGAATTGACGGACGCCAGCGAGGCGGGCCGCACCTATGAGGCGAACCTCAACATGTTCCAGCAGGCGCGGCGGATGTACTCCTCCGTTCTCGATCTCATTCGTCGGTAGGGTGAAGAACGATGGCCATTGATCCGACTGGCGCGAGCCAGGCATACGCTGCGGCGAAACGGCTACAGGGCGCAGACCGAACGGGCGCTGGCGCGCGCGCGGACGAGGCGGCGGCGAAGGCGCCTTCCGGCGGCGGCGAGTTCGCCGAGGCGGCGCGCGGGGTCGCGAAGGCGGTCGCCGACGGCGAACGCGCGGCCAGCAAGCTTGTCGTCGGCGAGGCGGACCCTCATTCTGTCATCGAAGCGCTCGCCGTCGCGGAGCTCGCCGTCGAAACGGCGGTCACGGTCCGCGACAAGGTGGTCGAGGCGTATCAGGAAATCCTGCGGATGCCGGTCTGACCGGAATGGGCGCGCGCGATGCAGTCTGAAATTCTTGATATCCTTCGCGAAGCGCTTTGGGCGGCGACGCTGATTTCCGCGCCGCTTCTGGCGACGGCGCTCGTGGTGGGCATTCTTGTCGGCCTGTTCCAGGCGCTGACCTCCATTCAGGAGATGACGCTCACCTTCGTGCCGAAGCTGCTGGCGATGATGGTCGTCTTCTGGATGTGCGCCGACTACATGCTGCGCACGCTGACGTCGCTCTTCGTCGACCGCATCATTCCGATGGCGGCCGGTTGAACTTAAGCCTCCGCAGCGCAGGCGGCGGACGATAGCTGGACGGCGGGAAACGTGCCGAAACTAAGTCTTCAGAGCGTATTTCAGCCCACGGTCCTGATGGCCGTCGCGCTGATGTCCGTCATCATCATGATGATCCTGCCGATCCCGGCCTGGCTCCTCGACATCGGGCTGACAGCGTCGTTTTCGCTGGCGATCCTGCTTTTCACGACGACGCTTTTTATTGAGCGGCCGCTGGATTTTTCTGCGTTCCCGACCGTCCTTCTGGCGTCGCTACTGTTGCGGCTCGCGCTGAACGTTTCCTCGACGAAGCTCATCATCGGCCAGGGGCATACGGGGCCTGAAGCCGCCGGCGGCGTCATCAACGGCTTCGCCATGTTCATCATGGGCGGCAACATCTTTCTCGGCCTCGTGATCTTCTGCGTTCTGCTGATCGTCAATTTCATGGTGATCACAAAAGGCGCCGGCCGCATGGCCGAGGTCGGCGCGCGCTTCGCCCTCGACGGCATGCCGGGCAAGCAGCTCGCGATCGACGCCGACGTCGCCGCCGGCGCGATCAGCCATGAAGAAGCCACTCGCCGTCGGCGCCTTGAGCAGGAGGAGACAACCTTCTTCGGCTCCCTCGACGGCGCATCGAAGTTCGTTAAGGGCGATGCGATCGCCGGGCTCCTGATCACGCTCCTGAACCTCATCATGGGGCTCGTCATGGGCCTCACGGTCCATGACCTGTCATTTGACGACGCAGTGCGGACCTATTCGATTCTCACCGTCGGCGACGGCCTCGTCTCGCAAATACCGTCCGTCATCGTATCGATCGCCGCTGGCATCCTGCTCTCCAAGGGCGGGGTCTCCGGCGCCGTCGACCGCGCGTTCTTCGGCCAGTTGAGCGCGCACCCCGCCGCGCTCGCGACGGTCGCGGCCGCGACGCTGCTTTTCGGCGTCATGCCGGGGCTGCCGTTCGTGCCGTTCGTGGCGATGTCGGCGTTCCTGGGGACAGTCGCCTATTTTCAGTACAAGAAGCAGGCGGAGGCGCAGGAAAAACCGCCGGAGCCCGCCGAAGAGGACGCGGCGAAGGAGCCGACGCTGGGCGACGTCCTCGACGTCGATGAGATACATGTCGAATTCTCGCCGACGCTGGTGACGGTCCTTCTGCAGGGTGAGGAAGGCCTCGACATTCGCATCGACAAGATAAGGCGGCATGTGGCTGGCGCGTTCGGGTTCGTTCTCCCCGGCGTGCGGCTGACGGACAATCCGGCGCTCGATCCCGGCGTTTACGCAATCAAGGTTCACGGCGTCAAAGTCGCGAGCGACAAGCTGAACCCCAATGACGCGCTCGTCCTCCTGCGTGACGACGCGCCATGCGAGATTCCGGGCGAAGACGTTCAGGAGCCGGTCTATGGCGCGCCGGCGCGATGGGTCGATGCGGGCCGCGCGGAGGAGGCGGCCTTAAGCGGCGCGACCGTGATCACGCCCGTGGAGGTTTTGGCGACGCATCTTCTGGAGACGGTGAAGGAGAATTTTGGCCGACTGCTCACGCGGCGGGCGCTGCGCCGCATCCTCGACGCCGTCGCCGCCGCGTCTGACAAGGACCGGGCCGACGAGAACCGCCGTATTATCGACGAGTACGTGCCTGAAAAAGCGCCGCTCGATCTCGTCCAGAGCGTTCTGCGCCTGCTCCTGGAGGAGCGCGTTTCTATCCGCAACCTGCCATTGATCCTCGAAGCGATCGCCGAGATGCGGGATCGCTCCTCGGCGCCGGAGCAGATCGCCGAACATGTCCGACAGCGGCTCGGCTTTCAGATTACGGAGGGCCTGAAAGACCTCGAGGGCCAACTGCCGCTGGTGCAGTTGAAGCCGGAATGGGAGCAGGTCTTCCAGGAGCATGAAACGGTCGCCGAGGACGGACGATCAACGATTGCGCTGCCGCCGTTAGAGTTCAATCGCCTCGCTGGATCTGTGAAGGAGAAACTGAATGAGGCGGCGGCGAAGGGGTCCTATCCGGCGATCGTCATCGGCGCGGCGCGACGGCGCTTCCTTCAGACGGTCCTCAGCTCCAAGGGCGTGCGCAATCCGGTGCTTTCATTTGAGGAACTCGGACCGGACACGCGGCCGTCCCTCATCGGCGTCGCGTAGACGTCATGGATGCGCTGTTCGCAGCCATCTCGCCATTCATCGGTTTCGCCGCGGCCGAAGCGGCGGGCGTGGTCGCGGTGTTCGCGCGGATTTCCGGCATGGTTTTTCTGCTGCCGGGCATCGGCGAGCAGACGGTTTCGGTGCGGGTGCGGCTCGCGGTCGCGATCGCCATCGCGCTTATCGTCTATCCGGCCGTGCGCGAGGGCGCTTATGATTCGGCGACGCTAGCTGAATTCGCCCGTATCGCCGGGCTTGAGGCAGTCGCCGGCCTCGCCATAGGCCTAAGTTTCCGGATCATGATCTTCGTCCTGCAACTCACCGGCTCGATGATCGCCCAGAACACCTCGATCGCGCAGATTTTTGGCCAGAGCGTCGCCAGTGACACCCAGACGCCGATCTCTGCGCTCATCACGCTTGCGGGAATAGCGCTTGCGCTGTCCTTTGGCCTGCATGTGGAGGCGGTTCGTATCGTGATCGCCTCCTATGAGCTTGTGGGGTTCGGCGCTGGGCTTCCCTTGAAGTCGTTCGGGCTTTGGCTCTCTGAATCCGGCGGCGACGCATTCCGTCTAGCCGTGTCGCTCTCCGCGCCCTTTATTGCGCTCGGCGTCGCCTACAATCTCATTATCGGCGCGGCGAACCGCGCCATGCCGCAATTGATGGTGGCTTTCGTCGGCGCCCCCGCGATCACCGGGGCGGGGCTTTTGCTCCTAACCCTGAGCATCGGTCTCATCCTCGAACGCTGGCGGGCCGCAAGCGGCGGCTTCGCCGGATTCTTCGGCTCCTGAGGACCCCGCCATGGCCGAAGAACAGTCCGAAGAGCAGGAACGCAACTTAGACGCGACGCCGCAGAAACTGCAAAAGGCGCGCGAAAAAGGCGACATCCCTGTCTCCACCGAGGCGCACACCGCCGCGGCGTATCTCGGGCTGATGACCGGGCTGGCGCTCGTCGGCGCCGCAACTGTCGAAGGCGCGGGCGCGCGGTTGAAGAGTTTTCTCGCGCGGCCGGAAATGTACCTTCAGGAGTCGCTGTCGGGTTCAGGAACGCTCGGCGCGGTGGTGGACGTATTCGCGGCGATCTTTCCTATGCTGCTTTTTCCAATGGCGGGCGTCGCCGCGTCGCTCTTTGCGCAGAACGCCATCGTCTTCGCGCCGTCAAAGCTGGAGCCGAAATGGAACCGCCTTTCGATGGTCAACAACGCCAAGCAGAAGTTCGGCCCCAAGGGCCTCGCTGAATTCGCGCGCAGCTTCCTAAAGCTGTCCTTTGTCCTCGCTGTCGCGGGGATCGCCGCCCTCGGCGCCTTTTCAAGCCTTCCGGGCCTTGTCGCCCTCGACGCAGGGCCCCTCGGTTCGCGGCTGTTCCGCCAGTCGCTCGCGCTCATAGGTCTTTTCTTCCTCTCCGCCGGGATCATCGCCGCGATCGACCTCCCCTGGCGGCGCTTCGAACACGCCAAACGCAACCGCATGTCGTTCGAGGAGATGAAGAAAGAGAACAAGGACACCGAGGGCGATCCCCACATCCGCCAGGCGCGGCGCGACCGGGCGCGCCAGGCCGCTCAGCGCAACCAGATGCGCGAGTTGCCGAATGCGGACGTTGTCCTCGTCAACCCGACGCATTTCGCCGTCGCGCTGAAATGGGACCGGGAGAATGGCGGCGCGCCAGTCTGCGTCGCTAAAGGCGTTGATGAGGTCGCGCGGCGCATTCGCGAAATCGCCGCCGAAGCCGGCGTGCCGATCCGCCGCGATCCCCCGACGACGCGCTCAATCTATCAGCTTGTGGAGGTCGGCGACGAGATCAGGCGCGAGCACTACGCCGCCGTCGCAGCGGCGATCCACTTCGCGGAGGGCATGCGCAAGAAGGCCCGCAAGTACGACTGGCGCGCGCGATGAGGCCGCAGGATCTGGACCGCCTCGCCGAAGCCGCCGAGCTCAGCTATGCGGGCGCGCTCAAAGAGCTTGCGCCGATCGAAGCCGAGCGCCGTCGGCTCGCCGCAGCGCGCGAGAAGGCGCTCAGCGATGCGGCGGTTATGGCGGATGCGGACGATGTCGGACCGAACGATCTTGTCGCCGCGGACCTCATGGCCGCCGCCGCGGCCCGCCGCGCCGCCCTCACGCGCGCCGGCCGGCTTGACGCCGCGCTGGGGCTGTTGCGTCCTGCACTGGACGCTGCGCGCCGCAAGGTGAAAAAGGCGCTCGCCAAGACCGAGGTCGTCGCCGAATTGCAGAGACGGCAGGCGCGCGAGGCAAGGCGCATGGCGGATCGGCGCTGATCGATGCCGTTAACGCCTCGTTAACCATGCCTACTCACTCTTTGCCGTGTCGGGATTGTCGACGAGAACCGTGACGACCGGCGCTTGACTAGCCAACTATCGGGCGGGCGGCCGCCGGCGTGTTTCCCCAAGGCGCGCTGATTGGCCGCCCGCCCTTTTCGCGTCATTGTCGACCGCGGCGCATCGCCTGCCAAATGGCTATGCGTTTGACAATCAGTCGCTCTCCTGTGGCGTCCGGCCCGCGGCATCGGTCAAAAAACTCTTTTTGCCGCAAGAAAATGATCTAGGTTCCTCGGCGCGGAAATCACCGAGGAAAGTCAATGATCGATAAGTCAAAGCTGCCGTCGCGGCATGTCTCTGTGGGCCCGTCAAAGGCGCCGCAGCGGTCCTACTACTATGCGATGGGGCTCGATGAGGCCGACATTGAAAAGCCCTTTGTGGGCGTCGCGTCCTGCTGGAACGAGGCCGCGCCCTGCAATATCTCGCTGATGCGCCAGGCGGCGTCGGTAAAAGGAGGCGTGCGCGACGGCGGCGGCACGCCGTTCGAATTCTGCACGATCACCGTGACGGACGGGATCGCCATGGGGCATGACGGCATGCGTTCCTCGCTGGTCAGCCGGGAGGTGATCGCCGACTCCGTGGAGCTGACCATGCGCGGGCATTCCTATGACGCGCTCGTAGGCCTTGCCGGGTGCGATAAATCTCTGCCCGGCATGATGATGGCGATGCTTCGCCTCAATGTCCCAAGCGTTTTCTTCTATGGCGGCTCAATCCTGCCTGGATGCTGGCGCGGCAAGGACGTCACCGTGCAGGACGTTTTCGAAATCGTGGGCGAACATGCGTCGGGCAAAGCGACCCTCGATGATGTGCGCGAGTTGGAGCGCGTCGCCTGCCCGTCGGCGGGCGCCTGCGGCGGTCAGTATACAGCGAATACGATGGCGTGCGTCGCGGAGGCGATTGGGCTCGCGCTGCCGTTGTCGGGCGCGTTGCCGGCCCCGGACGAGGGCCGCGACGCCTACGCCAGGGCCGCAGGGCGCACAGTGATGGAATTGATCGACGGGGGACCCAGGCCGCGCGACATCTGCACGCGCGCCGCGTTTGAAAACGCCGCAGCGGTCGTCGCCGCGACCGGGGGGTCGACGAACGCAGGGCTCCACCTGCCGGCGATGGCGAACGAGGCGGGGATCGACTTCACGCTTGAGGACGTCGCCGAAATTTTCAAGAAGACGCCGTATCTCGCCGACCTGAAGCCCGGCGGGAAGTACGTCGCCAAGGACATGGCGGAAGCCGGCGGCATGCCGATCCTCATGCGGACGATGCTCGACGGCGGTTTCCTGCACGGCGACTGCATCACCGTGACGGGCAGGACGCTTGCGGAGAACCTCGAAAGCGTCAAATTCGACGACAGCCAGAAGGTCATCTACCCCGTCACCAACCCGATTTCGCCAACCGGGGGCGTCGTCGGTCTGAAGGGTTCGCTGGCGCCCGACGGCGCGATCGTGAAGGTCGCGGGGCTCAAGAATCTGGCGTTCGAGGGCCCCGCACGGGTCTTTGACTGTGAGGAAGACGCCTTCGCGGCGGTGGAGAAGCGTCAGTATAAGGAAGGCGAGGTGCTCGTCATCCGCTTTGAAGGGCCGAAGGGCGGGCCGGGCATGCGCGAGATGCTGGCGACGACGGCGGCGCTTTACGGCCAGGGCGCCGGCGACAAGGTGGCGCTCATCACCGACGGGCGCTTTTCCGGCGCGACCCGCGGTTTCTGCGTCGGACATGTGGGCCCGGAGGCCGCCGAGGGCGGCCCTATCGGCCTCATCGAAGACGGCGACATCATCGCGATCGACGCGGTCGCCGGGACGATCGACCTCAATGTCGAAGAAAGCGTCCTCGCGAGGCGGCGGGCCGCCTTCACGCCGCGGGAGAACGCCTACGCCTCAGGCGCGCTCTACAAGTTTGCGAAAGGCGTCGGGCCCGCTCATCTCGGCGCCTGCACGCACCCAGGCGCGAAGGCGGAGAAGCATATCTACGCGGATATTTGACGGGCCGGCTTCCTCGCCGCGCTCGATCAGGCGACTTGTCCGAACCGCAATGCGGCGACATAAATCCGAACGTCATGCCGCTGCGGCGTCCGCCGCGGAAAGTCCATGGGAGAGGCAGGATGTTCGAAGACCCGAGCGAAGCGCCCGCGGCGGGGGGCGCCCGGTCCGGCGGCGGCAATCTCGATGCGCAGCTCGCTGGGGCGGCGGAGACGGCCGCGAAGTGGCTCGTCGCGCGTCAGAAGCCGGAGGGGTACTGGGTCGGCCGCCTTGAAAGCAACGCCTGCATGGAGGCGGAGTGGATCCTCTTCCTGTGGTTTATGGGGCTTGAAGATCACCACCTGCTCCCGCGTCTGGCTGAAGCGCTGAGGCGAACTCAATGCGACGATGGCGCCTGGCGGATCTATCACGGCGCGCCGGCCGGCGACATCAATGCGACGGTTGAGGCGTATGCGGCCCTGCGCGCCGTCGGCGACGACAAGGACGCGCCGCACATGGCCCGCGCGCGCGAGTGGATACTGTCAAAGGGCGGCCTGAAGAATGTGCGCGTCTTCACGCGCTACTGGCTGGCGCTCATCGGCGAGTGGCCTTGGGAGAAGACGCCAAACGTGCCGCCGGAGGTGGTCAGGTTCCCGAACTGGTTCCCGTTCTCGATCTATAACTTCGCGCAATGGGCGCGCGCGACCCTGATGGCGATTTCGCTTTTATCCGCACGCCGACCGTCGCGGCCGCTGCCGTCTGACCGCCGCCTTGACGAACTCTTTCCGGGCGGTCGCGGCAGCTTCGACTACGCCCTGCCGACGAAGGCGGGCGCGGACGCCTGGGATGCTATCTTCCGGGGCGCTGATCGCGTTCTGCACGCATTGCAGTCGCTCGGCGAGCGCGCAGGGCTCAGCCTCATGCGCGAGGGCTCGGCGAAGCTCGTCCGTGAATGGATCGTTCAGCACCAGGACGCGGACGGCGTCTGGGGCGGCATCCAGCCGCCCTGGATTTACTCGCTGATGGCGTTGAAGAGCGAAGGATATCTCATGGATCACGCCGTCATTGAGCGCGGGATAAAGGCGCTCGACGACGCGCGCTGGCGGCTCGATGATGGCGACGCCACCTGGATCCAGGCATCGACGAGCCCGGTATGGGATACTGTATTGACGTTACTCGCGTTTGAGGATGCGGGCCTCAACGAGGCGCACAAGGAAGCGGTCGACAGGGCCGTCGACTGGGTGCTCGACAATCAGGTCCTCACTGAAGGCGACTGGAAGGTGAAATCGCCGGATACCGAGCCCGGCGGCTGGGCGTTCGAGTACGCCAATACGTTCTATCCCGACACGGATGATACGGCGGTGGCCCTAATCGCGCTCGCGCCGTTCCGCGGCGAGACAGGCGCGCGCGGCGACCGCATCGAAAAAGCGATAGAGCGGGGCGTTCAATGGCTATTCGGCATGCAGAGCCGCAATGGCGGCTGGGGCGCCTTCGACAAGGACAATGACAAGGCGATCCTGACGAAAATTCCGTTCTGCGATTTCGGCGAGGCGCTCGACCCGCCGAGCGTCGACGTGACGGCCCATATTGTCGAGGCGCTCGGCAAGCTCGGCTACTCTCCAAGGCACCCTGTGGTCGCCCGCGCTCTCGATTATCTGAAGGCGGAGCAGGAAGCTGACGGCGCCTGGTTCGGACGCTGGGGCGTCAACTATGTCTATGGCACGGGCGCCGTGCTGCCGGCGCTTGAGGCGATCGGCGAGGATATGAGCCAGCCTTACGTCAAGCGAGCGTCGGACTGGTTGGCGTACAAACAGAATGAAGACGGCGGCTGGGGCGAAACCTGCGCCTCTTACATGGACCCGACGAAAATCGGAGAGGGGCCCTCAACGGCGTCGCAAACCGCCTGGGCGCTTATGGGCCTTGTCGCCGCAGGACGGCCGGAAGACGAAAAACCGATCGTTGACGGATTGCAGTACCTTATCGAGACACAGCGCGATGACGGAACCTGGGACGAGCCTTACTTCACGGGCACAGGGTTTCCGGGATACGGCGTCGGCCAGACCATCAAGCTCACTGACCCGCTGCTTGAGGAGCGCCTGCAACAGGGGGCGGAGCTCTCGCGGGCCTTCATGATCAACTATCATCTTTACCGCCACTATTTTCCGCTGATGGCGATCGGCCGGGCGCGCCGGCGGCTGGCGGGCTGACTCAAGCTGCGCTCAAGGCTTGGCGAAGGCGCCCGAATGCGGGATAGCCCCATCGGTCGTTTGGACGCGGCGTCGCTTTGCGCCGGGCTTGCGCCGGCGTTGGGAGCGCATCGATTACCGCGGCGACGTGCGTTGCAATCTTAAGAAGTATAAGAAGTAAAGGAGGGGAGAATGGGCGTTATCGACAGGCGTCGGTTCATGGAGGGCGTCGGCGGCGCGGTGGCGGCTGGCGGCGCGCTCGCCGGTTGCGGGGCCAACGGAGAACGGCCATCGGGCGCCGGTTGGATAGACGCGGTGGAAACGGCCGCGCGCATCAGGAGCGGCGATTTGACCGCCGTCGAGGCGGTCGGCGCGGCGATCACGCGGGCTAACGCGGCCGACCCTAGCCTCAACGCCATCGTAACGCCGACCTTCGACGCCGCCCGCACGGCGGCCGCGGACGCGCCGCAGGGCCCGCTCGGCGGCGTCCCGACCTTCGTCAAAGACCTCAACGACGTCGTCGGCCAACCGACGCATTTCGGTTCGCGCGCCTATCCGACCTATGTGGCGGACAGCCAGCCGCCATTCGTCGACCGACTTTTTGAACGCGGCATGATCAGTCTTGGCAAGTCGTCGACGCCCGAATTCGGCGCGACCGCGACGACAGAGCCGATGCTCCACGGAGCGACGCGCAATCCCTGGAACCTTGAGCATTCGACGGGCGGTTCGTCCGGCGGCGCGGCGGCCCTCGTCGCCGCCGGCGTCGTGCCGCTCGCGCATGCGAGCGATGGCGGCGGATCGATCCGCATACCCGCCTCGTGTTGCGGGCTCGTCGGCCTCAAGCCATCCCGCGGCCGCACGCCGGCGATATCGCTATCCGAACCGCCGCGCCTTTCCTTGTCAGTGCACGGCGCGGTGACGCGAACAGTGCGCGACGCCGCGGCGTTTCACGCCGCCCTGGAGCTTGAGGCGGGGGAAGGGAAGCTGACGCCGACGGGGCTGGTTTCAATGCCGGATGAAAAGCGGCTGAAGATCGGTTTCTTTACGGATGGGCTCGGCGGCGTGGCCGCCCATGCGGACGTCGCCGCGGCTGTGAACGACGCCGCCGCGGCGTGCGCGGACCTCGGCCACGAGGTCGAAGAGGCGCGCGGGCTCTACGACGTCGCCCCATTCGACGACTTTCTGCTCTACTGGTCGGCAGGCGTCGCCGGGGACGTCGCCGACTGGGAGGAGGCGCAGGGCAGACGCGCCGGTTACGACGATTTTGAACCGCTCACCTTTGGCCTCATCCAGCACTATGAGGCGAACAAATCAGTTCTCGGGCGGGCGATTGAGCGGCTCTTGCAGTATGGTGAGGTTTACCTGCGCGCATTCGAGAGCCACGACGTCGTCCTGTCGCCGGTGCTGTCGACGCCGCCGCCGCCGATTGGCTGGCTGAGCCCCAGACTGCCCTGGGATATCGCCGTTGAGCGGGTTGGCGATTATGTTCAGTATACGCAGATACACAATATCGCCGGCGCGCCGGCGATTTCGCTGCCGCTCGGCCAGTCAAGCGACGGCCTGCCGATCGGGACGATGTTTGCCGGCAAGCCCGGGGATGAGGGGAGGCTTCTCGGTCTCGCGTACGAACTGGAAATCGCGCGCCCCTGGATCGGCCGGCGTCCCGCCCTTTTCGTTGGAGACGGGGTGTAATGCACCGGGCGACAAATCCGCATCACCGTCCCTCGAGACGATTTTTCTCCTCATCCTGAGGAGCCAGCCGTCAGGCTGGCATCCCGAAGGGCGAGGAGAAAAATCCCCCAGGATGAGGCGATCCAGATCTATCGCCCGAAGCTCAAAAAGGGGGTCAGGCGGCCCTGGCCGCGGCGAGGCCGTCGAAGAACGCGCGGCCGTCGACGCCGCCCAGGACCTCCGCAATTGCGCGCTCCGGGTGCGGCATGAGCCCGAGCACATTGCCCGCCGCATTGACGATTCCGGCGATGTCGTTCGCCGACCCGTTCGGGTTCGCCACATAGCGGAACGCCACTTGGCCGGTGCCTTCAAGACGTTTCAGCGTTTCTTCATCGGCGACATAGTTGCCGTCGTGGTGGGCGACCGGAAACGTCACGTAATCGCCTGCCGTCAAGGATGGCGAGAACGCCGCGCCCGCCGGCTCGACGCGCATGGCCGCCGGTCCGCATACGAAGGTAAGGCCGGCGTTGCGCAACAATGCGCCGGGCAGGAGCCCCGTCTCGGTGAGAATCTGAAATCCGTTGCACACGCCGAGGATGCGCACGCCCTTGCCTGCGCGTTCGGCAACGGTCTCCATCGCCGGCGACCGGGCCGCCATCGCCCCCGATCGCAGATAGTCGCCATAGGAAAAGCCGCCCGGCAGAACGATGAGATCGACGTCCGGCATGTCGCGGTCGCCGTGCCACACCATCGCCGGCGCCGCGCCGGTCGCCGCTTCGAGGGCGACCGCCGCGTCGCGGTCGCAGTTCGAGGCGGGAAAGACGATGACGGCGGATTTCATGGGCGGCGAAGTCCTTTCGCTTTGCTCTTCGGGTTAGGCTGAAATCGAGATGGCGTAATTCTCCATCACCGGGTTCGCCAGCAGCTTCTTGCACATTTCTTCGACGCGCGCCCGCGCGGCGGCTTCGTCCGGGGCGTCTACGTTGAACTCAATGACCTTGCCCTGACGGACGCCGCTTGCCTCATCAAAGCCGAGCCCTGCGAGAGCGCCTTCTATCGCCTTGCCCTGCGGATCAAGGACGCCGGATTTCAGCGTGATTTCCACTTTCGCCTTCATCGGACGTGACGCTCCCGTTCGCTTCTCGCTCGAACCGGGTGATAGAGGGCTGCGGCCCGCGCCGCAATCCGGACGATGCGCGCGCGCGACGAGCAAGGGAGGACGTATGACGTTCAGGGTGCGCCCGGCTGCGCCGGAGGATGCAAAAGCGATAACGGCCATGATCGTCGCGCACAATGACGAGTCGGGCCAGCCCAGCGGCCGCATCGACCCGAGGAAACTCCGCGCCGTCGCGTTCGGCAAGAGCGCTTTCGTCTTCTGCGAAGTGGCGGAGGGACGCGACGCCGAGGCTGGCGACTTAGTCGGCCATGCGATCTGGCATGATTGCTACACCAGCGATGACGGGTCACGCGGCGCATATCTCGTCGATCTGTTCGTGGCGCGGGACTGGCGCCGCCAGGGCGTCGGCGCAGCGCTCATGAAGGCGACGGCGCGGCGCGCAAAGGCGCGCGGCGCAACCCATCTGTGGTGGGCGAGCCTCGCAGACAACAAAGCCGCCAGAAAGTTCTACAGGCGGTTCGGCGCGACCGACGAAATTGTTCACGCCCATGCGGCTTTCGGCGAGGCGTTCCGCAAGCTCGCTGCGCCAGCGCGCCGCTGACCGCCCGTCAGGCGCTTTCGTTATCGGTGACAAGCACCGGGCCCTTCGCCCCTTGCGCGCCATTTTCCTTCAGGACGCCGAGCCGGCGCGCGACGTCCTGGTAGGCTTCGGTCACGCCGCCGAGATCCTGGCGGAAACGATCCTTGTCCAGAATGAACCCGCTGTCGGCGTCCCAAAGGCGGCAACTGTCGGGGCTGATTTCATCGGCGACGATGAGGCGCACCATGTCGCCTTCATAGAGGCGGCCGAACTCGACCTTGAAGTCAATCAGGCGAATGCCGACCCCGGCGAAAAGGCCGGACAGGTAGTCGTTTATCCGCAGGGCGAGGGACATCATGTCGTCGATTTCCTGGGGGTTCGCCCAGTTGAACGCGGTAATGTGCTCCTCCGCGACCATTGGGTCGCCGAGTTCGTCGCTCTTGTAATAGAATTCTATAATCGAACGCGGCAGGGCGCCGCCGTTTTCCAGTCCCAGCTTCTTCGCAATCGAGCCCGCCGCCACGTTCCGGACGACGACTTCAAGCGGAATAATCTCCACATGTCGGACGAGTTGCTCGCGCATGTTGAGGCGGCGGATGAGGTGCGTCGGAATCCCGACCCGTTCGAGCCCCTGCATGATGAATTCCGAGATTCGATTGTTGAGGACGCCCTTACCCTCGATGATCTCGTGCTTCTGATTATTGAAGGCTGTCGCATCGTCCTTGAAGTACTGGATAAGGGTGCCCGGCTCCGGCCCTTCAAACAGGATTTTTGCTTTGCCTTCATAGATTTGCTTGCGCCGGGGCATGGCAATGCGTCTTTCCTTTTGGGCGGGCCTCGCACGATCATTCGGGCCCTGCGGGCGCTGTTCGAGAATACGCGCGCCGCGCCAGAATGCGTCATCGGAGCGGGCGCGTATACGCGTTTGCTTAGCCGGTGAAAACCCCTCGGGGATAGGCCCGGCGCGGGCGAATTCGGCGCCGCGGCTTCGCGTCGGTGGGGTGTCGCGGGGCGGATTGCCGCGGCGGACAGCTCCGACTAGGAATATAGGCGGCCCGCGCGCCGGGAGTATGGAACGGAACGAGAACAATGACCACCTTTGACGATCGCAAGGACACATTCGAGGCGAAGTTCGCCCATGACGCCGAACTGCGTTTCAAGGCCGAGGCGCGGCGCGACAAGCTGGTCGGGCGTTGGGCGGCCGAGCACCTCGGCCTCGAAGGCGAAAAGGCTGAGGAGTATGCCGGGTCGCTGATCGTGGCGGACCTTGAGGAGCCCGGCGACGAGGACGTCTTCCGCAAACTGCGCGCGGATTTCGACGCCGCGGGCGTGGAGATGGACGACGAGACGATACGACGTAGGCTCGATGAGCTGTTCGCGGTGGCGATCGAGGAAATCGAGAAAGAGGGCTGACCGGCCCGCTAGCGCCGTGGGCGCGCGGCGCCTCTTGCGGAGGGCCGGCGTGCGGGAATGAGCGCGGGCTGCAAGAGGCCGCCGCGCTGCGAAATGAACTTGCCGCCGCTCCGCCGGCTGTCGCCTTCCTTGGCGATCGAGAAAATCGAAATTCCGGCGGCGATCGCCCCCCAGCTCGACGCGAGCGCAATGCTGAGCGCGCAAGCGGCGATGAGCGTCGAGCCGCCGCTCGCAGCGAGTTCGCCAAAGCCGCCAATGTCTCCGAGGACGACGATGAGCGCGAATGCGGCCCCGGCGCACGAGCCAACGGCCGCATCGGCCGCTATCCGGCGCATCATGGCGGCGTGCTCTTTCTGGCGCGAAGCGTTGGTCATAGAGCGTTTCCTTAGCAGCTTATCTACGCCAGAGGACCGGCCGCCGGACCAGCTCCGGTGAGATGCGCCGCCGCCAACAATGATTGCGACCGGCGCTGGTCGAACGCGGGCGGCGTAGCTAGGTTCGCCGCCAGCGACGGCGCAATTAAAATCAAGGAGACGGGCGATGGCGCGACTGGACGGCAAGAAGGCGCTGATTACCGGCGGGGCGCAAGGATTAGGCGCTTGCTTCGCGCGCATGTTCGCGGCCGAGGGCGCGAAGGTCGCTGTCACCGATGTCAATGAGGAGGGCGCCGAAGCCGTCGCGGCTGAACTTAACAAGGACCAGCCCGGCGTCGCCGCCGCCTTCAGCCATGACGTTGTAAGCGAGGAAGACTGGAAGCGCGTGCTCGCCGGCGCGGCCGAGGCGATGGGCGGGATCAACGTGCTCGTCAACAATGCCGGCATCGGCTCTTTCGGCAACATCGAGACAGAGACGATGGACGCCTGGCGCAAATGCCAGGAGGTCGACGTCGACTCGATATTCGTCGGAACGCAGCTCGCCTTGCCCTATCTGAAGGACGCGCAGCCCGCCTCTATCATCAACATTTCTTCGGTGGCCGGCATTATCGCCGACGGGAACATGCTCGCCTATAATGTCGCGAAGGCGTCGGTGTGGATGATGTCGAAGTCCATCGCGCTTCATTGCGCGAAGTCCGGCTATGACATTCGCTGCAACTCCGTCCATCCAGTCTTCACGCGCACGCCGATTATCGACCCCCTTGTGGCGCTCGGCGGCGGCGGCGAGGAGGGTGAGCGCAAGCTCGTGCGACAAATCCCCTTGAAGCGTCTCGCTGAGCCGGAAGATGTGGGGTACGCGGTCGTTTACCTCGCGTCCGACGAATCGCGGTTCGTCACGGCGAGCGAGTTTAAGATCGACGGCGGCATTACGGCGCAGTAAGGCGTCGCGACGCCGGCCGTAACGCAATATTCGTCTCTACAGCGATAAATGGCTGCGCCGTCGCCGGAGCCTGCGGATAGTGTCGCGTAGCCTGTGCGGCGTCAGCGTCGCGTCGCGCGGGACGAAAAGACTGTATAAGCTTGGTCAGCAGCAAACGCGTCGGCGCCAAGACCGACGGCGGAAAAGCGGAGAGTCGGGCGATGTCGGATCAGGCGTTGAGGACTAGCGAAATAGTCGACGTGGCTGTCGAGGCGGTTTCCCCCCCTTCGGACGCCAGTGCGCGAAAGCCGAAGACCAAGAAGACCCAGATTGTGATCGTCGGCGGCGGCGCTGGCGGGCTTGAACTCGCCGCGCGCCTCGGCAAGCGGCTCGGTCGGAACGCCTATGACATTATCCTTCTGGAAAAGAACCGTTCGCACATCTGGAAGCCGCTTCTGCACGAAGTGGCGGCCGGCTCCCTAGATGCGAATATCGACGAAGTCGGCTATCGCGGCCATGGGCACCAGTGCGGCTACCGGTTTTTTCTGGGCGCGCTGAAGGATATCGACCGCGAACGCCAATGCGTGATCGTGTCGCCGCTCCTCGACGAGAATGGCGTCGAAATAATGGGCGAGCACGCCATCCGGTATGATTACCTCGTGATCGCGGTGGGCTCGGTGGCGAACGATTTCGGCGTGCCGGGCGTCAAGGACCATTGCCTGTTTCTGGAAAGCCGGGCCGAAGCAGACCGGTTTCGCCAAAAGCTTCTCAGCCAGTGCCTGCGCGTGTCGCGGGCGATGTCGCTTTATTCCCATGCGGATGAATATGTCAGGGTGACAATCGTTGGCGGGGGCGCCACGGGCGTCGAACTTGCCGCGGAACTATATAACGCAGCCGGCGCGTTGAAGCATTACGGGCTGGAAGTTTTCGACGAAAGCCGGCTGAAAGTGACGCTTCTCGAAGCCGGGCCCAACATCCTGCCCGCCCTGCCGGAGGATCTGTCGCAGGCGGCGCGCGAAGAGCTTGAGGCCCTCGGCGTTAAAGTGATGACGAACGCGCAGGTGACCGAAGTCACGCCCTACGGCATGCGGTTGAAGTCCGGCGAGACTGTGGCGGGCGACCTCAAGATCTGGGCCGCGGGCGTCAAGGCGCCGGAGTTCCTGAAAGAAATTGGCGGGCTGGAGACGAGCCGCAATGATCAACTCGTGGTGCGGCCGACAATGCAGACGACCCGCGACGAGCGGATTTTCGCCATCGGCGACTGCGCCCTTTTCCAGCCGGACGGCGCGGAACGGCCTATACCGCCGCGCGCGCAGGCCGCGCACCAGATGGCGGAGACGACGTTCGATAATATCCTCGCGCATATTACAGGCGGCGACCTAAAGACCTTTCAGTATAGAGATTATGGATCGCTTGTGTCGTTGTCGCGGTTTTCAACCGTGGGCAGCCTTATGGGCAATCTTGTCGGCGGGCGCATGGCGGTGGAGGGGCGCATGGCGCGTTTCATGTACCTGTCGCTTTACCGCATGCACTTGCTGGCGATCCATGGATGGCTGCGTGGGCTCTTCATGATCCTGATCGGCCATGTGAACCAGGTGGCGCGGCCGAAGCTAAAGCTTCACTGATTTTCGATCTCCGAGATCGCCGCGTGCACGGCCTGAATGACGACGGAGCCTTCGCCAACGCCGGAGGCGACGCGTTTTGTGGATCCCGCCCGCACATCGCCGACGGCGAACACTCGCGGCCACGCGGTCTCATACCGGGTCGGCATGCGGTCGAGCGACCACCCGGCGCGGACGAGGTCGAGGTTTTCAATGTCGCCGCCTGTCTTCAGGAAGCCTTTCGCATCGCGCGCGACCGTGTCAGGCAGCCAGTCGGCGCCCGGCTCGGCGCCGGTGAACATAAAGGCGAAGCCCGCGTCAATTTCATCTTCGCCAGTGGGCGAGGTGACGGCGATCTTGCGCAGGCGGTTCTCGCAGCCGATGAGGCGGCTGATCTGCGTTTCGGCGCGAAGGTGAACGTTTGGCGTCTCTTCAAGACGGCGGACGAGGTATTCCGACATCGTGTCGCGAATGTTCTTGCGGCGGAAAAGAACGTATACGTCCTTTGCGGTCTTGGCGAGGAAGGAGGCCCCTTGGCCGGCTGAGTTCCCGGCGCCGACGACGACAACGGACGAGCCGGTGCAGATCTGCGCCTCCATCGCCGTCGCGCCATAATAGACGCCGCGGCCCTCGAACTCCTCAAGGTTTTCGATGGGCAGTTTGCGGTATTCCGCGCCCGTGGCGATGACGACGGCTTTGCCGCGGAGCCGCCGGCCGTCCCTCAAAACGACTGCGTATTCCGCGCCTTCCCGTTCAAGCGCGGCCGCTCTTACAGGCGCGGCGAGGCGCGCGCCGAATTTCTGCGCCTGCACGCGCGCGCGGTCGGCAAGGTCGCGCCCGGAAATGCCGGACGGGAAGCCGAGATAGTTCTCGATCTTGGAACTGGTGGCGGCCTGGCCGCCGGGCGCGACGCTGTCGATGGCGACGACGCTGAGGCCTTCGGAGGCCGCGTAGACGGAAGCGGCGAGGCCGGCCGGGCCGGCGCCGATGACAATCACGTCCGCACTGGCGCCGTCAGGCAGCAGGTCAAGCCCAAGGACCCGGCCCGCGTCTTCAAGCGAAGGCCGCACGAAACGTCGTTCGCCCGTGATCAGGATTGGCGTGTCGTCGAGGGTCAGGTCGAGCTTTGCGACGATCGCCTCTGCGGAAGGGTCGCTGTCAGCCTCCACCCAAACATGCGGCACGTCATGCTTGGTCAGGAGATCGCGCAGGGCGAACGAGGCCCGGTCGAGGGCGCGGCCCACCAGGACGACGCTTTTCCTGCCGCTGGCCCTTGCCCAGGCGCGACGGGCGATGAAGGTCGTGACGAAAGAGTCGGACAGCTCCGAGTTTTCAACGAGGATCCGGCGCAACGCAGCGGCGGGGATATGCAGGACCTCGCCGTCCTCGGTCATTTCCGCGGAGACAAGCGACGGCTGGCCGGTAATCTGCTGCACGTCGCCGGTAAACTGGCCTCGCTCCAGCCAGCCGACCCGGCGTTTCTCGCCGATTTCATAGAGGTGTACGTCGAGCTGTCCGCTCAGGAGAACCAGCACGTCGGGGTCGACGTCGCCTTCATTGAAAAAGCGTTCTCCGGTCTTGTAGGAGCGCGTCTCGCCATAGGCTCTCAGCGCATCGAGCTGCGCTTCGGAGAAGCGGTAATTCATGTCGCCTATGATCGCGGCGGCCTTTGCGTCGTCAGGTGAAGCGGTCATGCATGCGTCCTGTTGCGGCGGGGCGGGTCGGTTGCGTATCAGTTCGCGTATCGACAAGCCGGATATAGGCGGCGGCTGGCGCCGTCAAAGGGCGCGCGTCGCGGCGACCGGTTTCGCGCCGGGCGCGAAGGGAAGTGGGTATTTGGATGACGGATGAACGGCTCAGGCTTGCGTTGCAGAAGTCGGGTCGCCTTGCCGACGGCACGTTTGATCTGTTGAAGAAGTGCGGGCTCTCCATCTCCCGCGCCAAGGACAATCTTTACGGCCGCGCGCGCGAACTGCCGATCGACATCCTCTTGGTCAGAGACGACGACATTCCCTCTCTTGTCGACGACGGCGTATGCGACATCGGCATTGTCGGCGAGAACGTCTTTGAAGAACACCGACTTG
The DNA here is from genome assembly GCA_028284065.1 of Parvularculaceae bacterium. Lineage (GTDB taxonomy): Bacteria > Pseudomonadota > Alphaproteobacteria > Caulobacterales > Parvularculaceae > MED-G105. The sequence continues at coordinate 116,478 of JANQSJ010000011.1, read as the reverse complement.
GGCGCGGACGGGAGGCCGACGATCCGGCCGCTGCGACCCTCGTGTCGCGACTAGGATTCGCCCGCTGCCGGCTGATGCTCGCCGCGCCGAAATCTTGGGCGTCGGATGATCTTGGCTCGTACGCGGCCAAACGGATCGCCACATCCTATCCGGCGCTGACGCAGGCGTTCTTGAACCGCGCTGGCGTCGCCGCGTCGACGGCGGAAATGTCCGGTTCGGTGGAAATCGCGCCGAAACTGAAGATCGCCGATGCGGTATGCGACATCGTCTCCACGGGCGCGACGCTTGAAGCGCACGGGCTGAAGCCGACCGCGACAGTGTTCGACTCCGAGGCGATCCTGATCAAACGGCCAGGGGCCCTAAGCCCATCCAATCAGTCGGCGTTCGACAGCCTGATGACTCGGATCGACGGGGTTATCGCCTCGCGAAACGCCAAGTACGTCATGCTCAACGCGCCACGCGAGGCCGTCGCCGACATTGTCGGCCTGCTGCCCGGCGCGGAAGCGCCGACGGTTCTGGAACTGGCGGGCCGAGACGACGTCGTGGCGATCCATGCCGTGTGCGTCGAGGAGGTGTTCTGGTCGACTCTTGAAGAGTTGAAGCGGTTGGGGGCGACGGCTATCCTCGTAGCCCCGATCGAAAAAATGATGCCGTGAGGCCTGTCTGGTGCGGCGGGCCGGCGCGCTTCGCGGCGAAAATCGCGGCGACAGCTTCGGACATGCGGCGCGACGGCGTCGCAAAGGCGAGCGAGCTGGAGGTGAGCGACGTGTTTGGCCGCGCCGGAAGTCCGTCGGTCCTTTTGACCGCCATCCTTGCTCTTGTTTGCGCCGCAGTCTCCGCTCGCGCTGATGGTCAGCCCAGCGACGGCGCCGACGCGCCCCTACCTGCGGCCTCGCCTTCGTCTCCCGCCGGCCCCTTATTCCAGATCGGGGTTGGTCGCTTCGCCGAATGGCGCACCGAGGACCCGCTTATCAACGCGCTGAAACTCAATCCGGCGCGGGCGATTTCGACGACGCTAATCGACGGAAAGACGAAGCTGTCGTTTGAGGAAATGATCGCCGAGGGGATTTACGACCTTACGGACCATAGCTTCAAGAACCTACCTAAGGGCGCATGGATCGACGTCGGGTGGATAAGGGCGGGCGCGGAAACGGCGCCCGACTGGTACGCGGGGGAGTGGATTGTCGACTGGAGCTATGAAGGCCCCGGCGAAGCGAACGTGAAGCTCACAGTGACCCCGGAGTCGCAATGGCGCCGCGCAGGCCCGACCCGAATTGAATTGAGCGCGCCGGCCTCGCGCATGAATCGCAGCGGCGTCCGCATTGACCGCATCCCCGATGGCGGCCGGGTCTTCGCCATGCGCGCCTACCGCGCCCGCTACGCCGACGATCTCGCCGCGGGACGCGTCTTCACGCCGGAGTTCAAATCCGTCGTCGGCGCCTATGATGTTGTCCGAACCATGAATTTGGCGCAGGTCAATAACGGACACATCACGCACGCTGACGACATCACGCCGTTCGCCGCGCATACCTGGGCGCTGAAGGGCGACTTTCCGCTCTTGCGCCATGGACCGTTCCCCAGGTCGGCGCCAAGCCACAATCCCTTCGCCGGCGCGCCGCTTGAGGCGCATGTGATACTGGCGATGGAGGCCGATGTTGCGCTGTGGCTCAACCTGCCGCCGATGCTGGGACGGCCGGATTTCCCCGCCGCCCTCGATTGGGCGGCGGCAGACTCTAAGGCCGAGCGAGACGCCATCTATCGCGACGCGGTTGCCGCGCCCGACGTCGCCGAGGCGGTTCTCGCTTCCCGCGAATGGGCGCGCCTCGCCGATCGCATCGTCGCGCAGCTGGCGGTGCATGGCTATCCGCGGGACAGGATGCTCTATCTGGAGATCGGCAACGAGATTTGGAACTGGGCGCCCTACTTCAACAAATCGACGCGCCATTTCGCTGGTCTCGGCGCGTATCTGAAGACGCAGGACGGTTGGCCCGGCGGCGGGCCGCTGCGCGTCGCCTATGGCTATGTGTCGGCGATGTTCGCCGAAGAATTCGCGGCGGCGCTGAGAAGGGCGGGCAGGCCTAACCAGGCATGGACGATGGTCATCGCCACGCATACGCCAACCGAGCGCCGGCTCCGGGAATCTCTCAGGGGCGTTCAGTGGTATGCGGAAAGATCCTCTTCAGCGGAGCCGATGAGTCGCTTCGGTTACGCCAGCACAGGCTATTACAGCGGCGGGTTCCGATGGGAACGGAAGAACCTGCTTTTCGGCGAGCCATTGTCCAAGGCCGACTGGACCAAGCGCTGGAAAGCCGCATTCAGGGCGGACCCCGGCGCCCTGGCGCAACGCATTGAAGACTATCTCCTTGATCAAAGGCCCATGGGCCGCAACCTGCAGGCGCTGATAAATTTTCGACGTGATAATGCCGCCGTCGCCGCCGAATTCGGCGCCAGGTTCATTGGCGAATATGAGGGGGGCAGCCACGACACGCTGGAAAGGGCCCTGGCCGCGGATCGCAAGATATCGGCGTTCTACCGCGAATTTCTGCGATCGGAGCGGGCCGGGCGCATCCAAACGGCCGTAATCTCCGCGCTCCTAGCCGATGCGCCGGACGCCATGGTCTCGAATTTCGAGATCGCCAACCCCTCAGGCGACAACCCCTGGGGGGACATCATCCATATCGGCGATACGACGCCGGTGCATGAGGCGTGGATAGCCGCTGCGGCGCAGTAACGGATAAGAAGTCGGTACACGGATAGCGCGCTCTTGGCGGGTGGCTGACTGGAAGACGAAGATAACGCTCATCGAGAAATAGGCGCGTGATTGTCTGAACGAGCGCGATTCTAAGGGTAGGGATTGTTCCTGCGCCAACCGGTTGAGCGCGCAATTCGTATCTGTGTCAGATTCGACGTCACAGCTTTTCAATTCGATCTCGACCGCTAGGCTAGCGTCATCCCGGTATCGACCGGGCGAGGGACGCAACGGCGCGCCCGACCTTGCGCATGTCGTTGGCGCCATTGAAGAGGCCGGGCGTCACGCGCACGCAGGCGCCGTTGGCGAGGCCATCGCGGTGCACGGTGAAGACGCCATGCTCGTCGAGAAGACGCGTCACGATCGCCTTGTTGGCGTCGACGCTGACCGCGCCATCGATCCGGAAAGACGTGATGGCGGCATGGGCGCGAGGGTCGTCCGCCGTCAGAATTTTCACATTGGGCGCTTCGCGGGCGATCGCCGTCCAGACGCTGCGCAGATAACGCAAGCGCGCCTCCCGCGCCGACCCGCCGACGCGGTCGAGAAAGGCGAAGGCATGGGGAACGGTAAGATAGGCTGCGAAATTCGCGGTGCCCGTGTGGATGCGGCCGGAGATCTTGTCCATCTCATGGTCCGCCGCCGACATATTCGGGGCGATATCGTCAAGGCGTCCGCGCTTGATATAAGCCGCGCCGACGCCAAGAGGCGCGCCGATCCATTTGTGCAGGTTGAATCCGACAAAGTCCGCGCCAAGATCGTCTACGGTGAAGTCCACCTGGCCCCAGGAATGCGCTGCGTCCACGACGACGTCGACCCCGCGTTCGCGAGCGAGCGCAACGATCTCGCGCGCCGGCAGAAGCGCCCCGGTGCGGTGGCTTATATGGGTGAGAAGAAGAAACTTCGTCTCAGGGTTCTCGTCGAGCCCCTCGCGGTAGAAATCGACCATCGCGTCCGGCGCGGCCGCCTCGGGCGCGGCGAGCTCAACGACGCGACAGTCTTCGCGCCGCGCAAGGGCGCGCATAGTCGCCTGAATGGAATGGTAGTCGATGTCGGCGTACATGACCGCGTCGCCGGGCGACAGCCGCCGGTAGCCGCCGATGATGCCTTGCAGGGCCTCGCTCGCGCCGCGCGTCAGCGCGACCTCGTCGGGGCCGGCGCCAAGGCGCGCAGCGGTCTCCTCGACGACGCTCTTGAACGCCGGGGCGTACTCGCGGCGGGCGTAATATGACGTCTGGCGATTGACCCTCTCCGTGTACGCAAGATAGGCGTCGAGCACAGGCCGGGCCATCATGCCCCAGTAGCCGCTCTCCGCATGGGTGACGGCGTCGGTCACGTCGTAGAAGGCGGCGATTTTCGCCCAGGCGGCCTCGTCGTCGGGTTCTAGGAGCCCGTCGGCGTTCGGGCTTTTCGCGCGCGCGCCAGGGGCGATTAAGGAAAACGCGCCGGCGCCGGCCATAAATCGTCTTCTTGAAACCGCCATCGGCGCTTCCTTCTCGTGAGGACAGGGGGCTCGGAAATTCCCTTCCCTTCGAGCCTAGGGCCAATTCGTTCGCCGCGCATCTTTGAGGCCAGCTCCCGTCGTCTGCCGCAACCCTTGCCGCAGCGCTTGCCAGGGCGGCGCGCCTCTGGTCTCCTGCCCGTTAAGGATTTCGCGCTATCCCCGTGGCCGCGAAAGAGTTTTTACGGTCGGCCAAGCGTTTCCCGAACGCTCTTACGCCCGGATCAGATGAGGGATTTCATGCGGTTTCGGCTCAGTTTCATCGTGTCGATAGCGGTCTTTGTTGGCGCCGGCGCCGCCGCCGCGCAGGACTTCAGCAATTTTGAATACCGCAATCTGGGCCCGGCCCGCGGCGGGCGGGCGACGGCGGTCGCCGGCTCGGTCGATGCGCCCGGAACGTTCTATATGGGGGCCTCCGGCGGCGGCGTCTGGAAGACGACGGACTATGGCGAAAGCTGGCGCGCGGTTTCGGACGGCGCGTTTGGATCGCCGTCGATCGGCGATATCGCCGTCGCGCAAGACGACGCCAACATCGTCTATGTGGGCACAGGCTCCGATGGGCTGCGCAGCAACGTCATTCGCGGCGATGGCGTCTACAAGTCGGTCAATGGCGGCGAGGCCTGGGAGCATATCGGCCTCAAGGAGACGGGCCATATCGGCGCCGTCGAGATCGATCCGCGCAACCACAATGTGGTCTGGGTGGCGGCCATCGGCCAGGCGTTCGAGGCGAATGAAGAGCGCGGCGTCTACAAGACCGAAGACGGCGGCGCGACCTGGAAAAAGGTTCTCTTCCATTCTGACAGAGTGGGGTTCACGGACGTTGAGCTGCTGCCTGGCAATCCGGATATTGCCTTCGCCAGCGCCTGGAAGGCCGAACGCAAGCCCTGGACGATCATCAGCGGCGGGACCGCCGACGAGGCCGGCATCTGGAAGACTGTTGATGGCGGAGCAACCTGGACGAAGCTAAAGAAGGGCCTGCCCGAGGGCCTGACCGGCAAGATAGATCTTGCCGTCAGCCGCGCGGATTCCAGCGTCCTTTATGCGCTCATCGAGGCCAAGGAAGGCGAGGGCGGCCTTTACAAGTCAACTGACCAAGGCGCGAGCTTCAAGCAGGTCTCCGACAAGAAGGAACTCATAAACCGGCCCTTCTATTACACGAACGTCGACGTCGACCCGACCAACCCTGACATCGTTTATGTCATGGCGACTCAGTACTGGAAATCCTCCGACAGCGGAAAAACATGGGAAGAGATGCGCCCGCCCCATGGCGACAGCCACGATATGTGGATCGACCCGAACAATCCTGAGCATTTCGTGCAGGCGAATGACGGCGGCGCGACGGTCACCTTCAATGGGGGCGCGACTTGGTCGACGCAGTTCAATCAGCCGACGGTCGAAGTCTACCAGGTGGAGGTCGACGATCAGTATCCCTACTGGGTCTATGGCGGCCAGCAGGATAACGGCACGACAATTTCCGTTCCCAGCATGGCGCCGACGCCGGCGCAACACCGCAACGCGTATCTCATGCACACGGGCGGCTGCGAGACCGGTCCGGCCGTGCCGAAGCCTGGCGATCCGGACACGATCTATGCGAACTGCAAGGGGCGTTTCGGCGTCTATGACAAGCGCACGGGCCAGGAGAAAGCCTACTACGTAGGCGCGGCGAACATGTACGGCCACAATCCGAAGGATCTCAAATTCCGTTTTCAGCGGGTCGCGCCGATCCACGTCTCGCCGCATGACCCGAACGTCGTTTATCATGGCTCTCAGTTCGTCCACAGAACGACGGACGAGGGAAAGACGTGGGAGACGATTTCGCCGGACCTCACCGCCTTTGAGGCCGACAAGCAGGTTATCTCCGGCGCGCCGATCACGCGCGACGTGACAGGCGAGGAAGTCTATTCGACGATCTATTCCTTGCGGGAATCGCCGGTCCGCGACGGCGTTATCTGGACCGGCGCCAATGACGGGCCGGTCCACGTAACGCGGGATAACGGAAAGACGTGGGCCAACGTAACCCCCCCCGACCTGCCGCCAGGCGGGCGCGTCGACGCGGTCGAACCCTCGCCGCACAAGGCGGGAAAGGCTTATGTCGCGGCGCTTCGCTATCAGCTTGGCGATTGGAAGCCCTACATTTACCGCACGGAGGATTTCGGCGAGACGTGGACGCTCCTGACCGATGGCGCGAACGGCGTGCCCGACGACGCGCCGACGCGCGTCGTGCGCGAGGACCCGGCGCGCGAGGGGCTGCTGTTCGCGGGGACGGACAAGGGCGTTTTCGTGTCGCTCGACGACGGCGCAAGCTGGAAGGCGTTTCAGCAGAACCTGCCCTTGACGCCTGTGACAGATATCAAGATTCATCGCGGCGACCTCGTCATCTCCACCATGGGGCGTGGTTTTTGGGTGCTCGATGATATGACGGCGCTGCGCCAGGACGCAGTCGCGAAGCAGGAAGACGAAGCGCTTCTCTTCCAACCCAAGCCGTCCTACCGCTATCGCGCATCTTTCAGGGATCGCACTGGCGTGCCGGATTACCCCCGCGCATTCGTAGCGGTCGATTATTATTTGCCGGAGGTCGAAGCAGACGGCGCGCCGCTTGCCGTCCGCCTGGAGATCGCCGGGCCCGACGGCGCGCTCGTTAACGCGTTCGAAAGCAAGGCGCCTAAGGCGGCCGACGCAGGAGACGGCGAGACTGGAAATGATGGCGAGGAGGGTGAGACAGCGGTCCGGGACATGAGCACCGAGGCCGTAACATACATCTCCGATGAGAGCCTGAGCGCCGAACCCGGCATGCATCGCTTCCGCTGGAAGATGGACCACCAGGGCCCGTGGCGTGCGGAAAAAGACAAGCGCTACCGGAACGGACCCATGGCCGCGCCGGGAGAGTACACGCTGACGCTTTCCTATGGCGACATGACGGCGCGCCAGACAGTTGAACTTCTGGTCGACCCGCGACTCGCCGATCGCGGCGTTTCGGCGGACGATATTGCCGCGCAGACCGCGCTTGTCCTCCAGGTTCGCGACCTCCTCAGCGAAGCGCGAAAGCTGGCGGACGATCTGGGGACGGAAAAGTCGAACCTCGAAGATGCGGAAGGGGCCCCCGGCGGCAAAGACGCCGCACGAATCGAGAAAATCGACGCAGCGCTCTCGCAGCTAAAGACCGAGGAAGAAGGCTTCTACCAACAGCCCATGCTGATCGATCAGCTTCGCTATCTTTACTTTATGCTGGGCGGCGCCGATCAGTCGCCGGGACGGGACGCCATTGACCGGTTCGAGGAGTTAAACGCCGAACTTGGCAGAGTCCGCGGCGAGATCGGCGCAACCGACTGACAAAGTCATTATTGCAGGTTGACCCTTACGCCACCGCGCACCCAGCGGCCAGCGGCGGGGAGGCCGAACTGCGGCTCCACCAAGGCGTCATTGAGGTTGTCCGCGCGCACGAACAGCTCAAGCGACGACGCCCCCTTCAGCGACGTTACGTACGAGGCTTCGACATTGACTTCGGTCGCCCGCGGCAGCGCAACGAAGTCCCCGTCGACCGGCGCATAGGCGCGGCCGCGATGGCGGGCTTCGACGCGAAACCCGAGCCCGCTCGGGTCGCGATACCGTGCCGCGACAAGGCCGAGCAGCGACGGCCGCTCGGCCAGAAAGCGCGGTTCGCCCGGCGCCGCGCCGCGTCGCCGTAAGTTCAGGTAACTGACGTTTCCCGACAGCGTCAGCCGTTCGGTGATGTCGACCCCGCCGACAATGTCCACGCCGAGGGCGCGCGCGCCATCGAGATTGATCCGTCGCCGTCGGCCAACGCCGTCGACGATGAGCGCTTCCTGATCGATTGTGTTGGTCGTGACGTTTGCGAACGGCGTCACTGCGAGATGAGCGCGGGGGCCGGCGTACCGGGCCGACAATTCGATTTGGGTCGCGATTTCAGGCTCCAGGTCAGGGTTCAGCAGGAACCGGCCTATCGCCTCGCCGAAAAGCTCGCGCTGGGTGGGCAGGCGCGGTTTGCGCGCCGCCGCGATGCCGAACGACCATCGTTCGCTCGCTCGCCAGTCGGCCGCGCCGACGAGCGACCACGCGGCGACGCCGCCCTCGCTCGCCCGGCCGCCCGTCTCCAGGGCTTGCGTGACGTCTAGTCCGGCGCCCGTCATCAGCGTTACGTCGCCGAACGCGCGCTCATACTCGGCTCCGAAGCTGAATGTCCGCTGTCGGAAGAAACTCGTTTCCGAGCCCGCAAGTACGCCGCTCGCGAACGTTTCGTCGCGCTGGCGATGGCGCGCATCGGACACGGAGAAAGCCCCCCGTAGCGCGTTCTCGCCGAAGTTCTTGGTGGCGACGGTTCGAAACCCGTAGGACCTGTCTCTGTCGATCTGCGCGTCTTCGAGGTCTGCGTAGGCCTCGTCGACAAAGCTGTCGATCCGTTGATTGAAATGCTGGACCCAAAAGGCGGACGCCACGTCAAACCCGGCGGCGTCTTGGTATCCGACATTGAGGACGCCCATTACGGTGCGATGGTCCGGATACCGCCAGAAGCGTGGGGTCGGCCCGCCCGCGTCCGCGCGGCCTTCCGGCGCGATGCCGAACGCGGAGTCGACGGCTAGAAGCGTCGCCGATGCGCGCAAAGGTCCGCCCTGATCGAAAGCGATGCGGGCGAGGCCATTGGTGCGCCGAAGGTCCGTATTTGTCCGCAGGTCGTCATCCAACTGAAAGAAAGGAAGATCGGCGTCGCCGGACAAGGGCTGGCCGTTCCGGGTTACGTGTCCGCCCGCGAGCACAATTTCTGAGGGGCCCTTGCGCGCCGCGGCGAGGCCTGCGGCTTCGAACAGGCCGCCTTGTCCGCCCTGAACGTCGAGGCGCGCGCGGCGGTCGAGCGTAAAAGAGGCGGGCGACAGCTCGATGACGCCGCCGGCCGTGTTTGCGCCGAAGAGGACCGAGGCCGGCCCTGGCGTGACGTGCACGTCGGAAAGCGCGCGCGGCGGAATAAGGCCAAGATTGAGGCGGTTGTCCCACGGCACATTCAGGGGCGCGCCGGAGAAGAACACAGCCGTCTGACGCTCCCCGGCGCCGCGTAGGAAGACCAGGCTTTCGCCGCGCGAGTTCGTCTGGACCGTCGCGGAGGGAAGATTGCGCAGGACGTCGTCGAGGCCCGCCGGGCGAACGGCGGCGATCGCCGTCTCGTCAAGGGCGAAGACCGCCGCGGCGGCTTTTGCGCCAGCGAGCCGCCCGCCGGAGACGATGATCTCGTCTATCGGCGGCGCCGGCGCGCTAGTCGCGGTTTCCGCGACGGCCTGCGTAGCCGCGAGGCTTGCGATCAACAAGGCAGGGACCATCAGCGCTATTTCAGCTGGATGGCGTCGTCCGCCTTTCTCGCCGCTCATATACGCCACTGATCCCCTTCCTCCGTGCGCCACGCCTCTCCGACGCGTTAACCTTACCCCGCCCGTCGTTAATGCGGCGTCACGCGATGCGGGACGTAATTGTCGGAAGTTGAGGCGGAGTTGCAAGCCCGGCCGCGCGGTCGCGAGGCTCGCGGTACGCCTTTCAACAGCACCCGCCTGAGATCGGCGCGCCGGCGTCGCCGCCCTCGAAAGGCGATAGGCTCCCGCAGCCAGGGAAGAGGCCCTTGTGGCCAGACCAGTCGCCGTCAAAGTCGAAATGACGGGCGAACCGAGTCTCGTTCAGCATACGGTAGGTGTTGCCGCATACGGACGACCATGCGCCGACAACGAACTCATGCGCCTTGTCGAGAGGAAAGGCATCCGGCGCCTCGGCGATCGAGCCTCGGTAGCGAACGCGTTGACCGTAGTCCTCGCACGACCCATCAAACTCATAGTTCTTGAACAGGCGATAGGTCGCCGACTGGAACCGCGCCTCACCGAAAAGGTCGATGAGTCCTTTGTCGTGGATGGCAAGCGCCCTGTGGGTGACGAGGCGGGGGTCTGTGAAGCCCGCCGCGCGCGCAAGCGAGGCGAAGTCGTTCCAGTAAAGCGCGCCGGCGAGGCATTCGCCATGGGCGCGCTCGTCTCTGCGTGTCTCTTCGGGCAGCCGACGGTCTGCGTAAACGTCGGCGAAATAGAATTCGCCTCCGGGCTTCAGAACGTCGAACGCGCCGTTCAATACGGCGGCTTTATCCTCACACAGATTTATGACGCAGTTTGAGACGATGACGTCGAAGCTGTCGTCCTCAAAGCCAAGTTCGCCGATGGCCTGTATGTCCCCTTCGATGAACGCGACGTTCGTCCGGTCATGGCCGAACCGGTCCATGTGCCAGTCGGTATGGGCGCGGGCGACGGCGAGCTGCTGCTTCGTCATGTCGACCCCGACGACATCGCCTTTGGGCCCCACGAGCTGGGCGAGCGCGAACGCGTCGCGGCCGGCGCCTGACCCGAGGTCGAGGACCCGCGCGCCCTCAATCGCGAGCGGCGCCACGAGCCCGCAGCCAAAGTAGCGCGCGACGACGTCCGGGTGGATGTTCTCAAATGCCTTCGCAAGGTGCGGCGGCGTCGCTTCAATCGTGCAGCAGGCGTCCGTCGCGAGGTCGCCGGAACTCTCCAGCGTCTCACCGTAATAGCGTTTGACGCTCTCGGCGAGCGAACTTGAAGAAGCGGTTGCGTCGACAGACATATAGCGTTGATTCCTCCGGCTTTTCCCGCGCCTTGCGCGGCGTCGCCCGACACGGTGTCAAGCTTGCCGACGGAAAAGCAATCCCGGCGGCGCGGCGCGCACGCAGGTTTGAAGGCCGCGGCCTAATCCGCCGCCATGGAACGCTCCTATCAATCCGTCTGGAGCGTTATCGCCAAAGGCGAAACCGATTGGCGGCGGTCGTCCATCGACTCTTAAGGAACGCTTGGCGTCAAAAAACCTGAATGGCGTTTGGGATTCGAAGAATCATGAGTCTAGTCTGGTCGCCGCTGAGAACTTGTTGGGACTGAAGCTCGTCATGGCCAACGCTGAATCGCCTGTCCGGGAATCGCCTATCCGGAATGTCATTCGCGCCGCCGTTTTCGGACCGGTGGAGCGGCATCTGGATATTGAAGCGCGGAAGTTTCTTGGCGCTGCGTCGGCGCGGGCGCCGAACTTTGCCGAGCCGGCAGGGGAACCGGCGTTGTCCCCCCCTGATTCGATGTCATGGCGAATCTTCAAGAACCCCGCCGTCCTTTTCATTGGCGGCGTGGCGGCGGTGCTGCTGGAGCTTGCCGAGCCCCGGGTGCGCGAGGGCGTATGGCGTCACTCCTCTTTCCGGACGGACCCGGTGGCGCGTTTGAGGCGGACCGGCCTTGCGGCGATGACCACCGTCTACGGGCCCCGCAGCGTCGCCGAGCGAATGATCGCCAAAGTAAACGCCATGCACGCCCACGTCCGCGGCGAGACGCCGGACGGCGAAGGCTACGCGGCCGACGACCCAGCGCTCCTGAACTGGGTGCAGGCGACGGCGAGCTATGGATTTCTTGAGGCCTACGCCGCCTATGCCGCGCCCCTCAGCGATGCGGAAAAAGACCAATACTACAGCGAAAGCCGCACCCCCGCGGCGCTTTATGGGGCGACAGGCGCCCCAAAATCGCTCGCCGAGCAGCGCGCCCTCTTCGCGGACATGCGGCCGCTGCTGGAGCCGTCCGACATCATTGAGGAGTTCATAGCGATCATGCGCCATGCGCCGGCCTTGCCGCCGCACCTGCGCCTGTCGCAGCGGGTCTTCGTGCGGGCGGCCATCGACATTCTGCCGGCGGACGCGCGCGCTCGGCTTGGGCTTGAGGGGCGCGGACTGCGGCCGTTTGAGGACGTCGTGATGCGGCGGGTGGCGCGCCGCGCGGATCGCCTGTGCCTGCCGTCCGGCCCGCCGGCGCAGTCGTGCGTGCGCCTTGGCCTGCCTGTCGACTACCTGTTCCAGCGCGAACGGGAGATCGAACGGCTGAAGCTCGCCGCTTGACGGCGATCCGCGTTGCTGCGCGTCCCGATTTGCTCCCGCTGACGGTTGCGATTACACCTCCGCGCAAAATGCGCGGCCGCGTCGCCCTGTCCGAACGAATATGACTGAAATCACGCCAGACCTCATCGCCGAGCATGGGTTGAAGCCCGACGAGTACGACCGCCTGAGGGAGTCGATCGGCCGCGAGCCGACGATCGTCGAGCTTGGCCTTTTCTCAGTGATGTGGTCGGAGCATTGCTCCTACAAGTCCTCGCGGCGCCATTTGAAGAAACTGCCGACGTCTGCGCCATGGGTGGTGCAGGGGCCGGGAGAAAACGCCGGCGTTATCTCGATCGGCAAGAATGCGGCGGGCGACGAACTGGTGGCCGTCTTCAAGATGGAGAGCCACAACCACCCCTCCTATATCGAGCCCTATCAGGGCGCGGCGACGGGCGTCGGCGGCATCATGCGGGATGTCTTCACCATGGGGGCGCGGCCCGTGGCGAACATGAACGCCTTGCGTTTCGGCTCCATGGATCATCCGAAGACGCGCCATCTGTTGAGCGGCGTCGTCGCCGGCATTGGCGGATATGGCAATTGCATGGGCGTGCCGACCGTCGGCGGAGAGACGAATTTCGACGCCGGCTATAATGACAATATCCTCGTCAACGCCATGTGCGTTGGAATCGCCGAACGCGAAAAGGTGTTCTATTCCGCCGCGCGCGGCGCCGGAAACCCCGTCGTCTATGTGGGCGCGAAGACCGGCCGCGACGGCATTCACGGCGCCACAATGGCCTCGGCGGAGTTCGACGACGAATCGGACGAGAAGCGCCCGACCGTACAGGTCGGCGATCCGTTTACGGAGAAGCTCCTTCTTGAGGCCTGCCTGGAGCTGATGGCGTCCGACGCCATCATCGCCATCCAGGACATGGGCGCGGCGGGCCTTACGTCTTCGTCGGTTGAAATGGCTTCCAAGGGTGCGGCGCTTGGCGAAGGCGGCATTGAGCTGAATCTCGACGCGGTTCCGCAGCGCGAAGAGGGCATGACCGCGTATGAAATGATGCTGTCGGAAAGCCAGGAGCGTATGCTCATGGTCCTGAAGCCCGGCAGGGAGGCCGCCGCCCGCACGATCTTTGACAAGTGGGACGTAGACTTCGCGGTCATCGGCGAGACAACCGCCACCGGGCGCATCGTCGTCAATCACGGAGGCGAGGCAGTCGCCGATCTGCCGTTGGCGCCGCTTGCGGACGAAGCGCCGAACTACGACCGTCCGTACGACGCCAAGCCGCGCCCTGACCCGCTTGAGGATCCGAAGGCCGCGTTCATCGATGTGGAGGTCGCGCTCGATGCGCCGGGCAAGGACGAAGCGGCGCTTGACGAGCTCGTTTGGGCCTTCATTGACGACCGGCTTTCAGGCCACGGCGTCGCCCGCGTCGCCGCAAGCCTCGCTGCCGGGCGCGCAGTCATTTACGCTCAGAGCGCGCCTGGCGGGACGATCCTGACCGAACCCTTGCGCGAGGCGGCGGCCAATCTCAAGGAAACAGGCGTCATTGAAGGGGCTGACATAGAGGCGCGCGAAAAGACCGTCGATCTCGCTGAGCAAGCGGGACCAATGTCGCTTCTGACGGCGCTCGCCGAACTTATGCGCGGCCCGGACCTGTGTTCGCGCGCCTGGATATGGTCGCAATATGATTACTCGGTGATGGCGGACACGGTCATCGGCCCCGGGGGAGACGCTGCGCTCGTGCGCGTTCATGGGTCGGACAAAGCGCTTGCAATATCCACTGACGTAACGCCCCGATATGTGGCGGCGGACGCGCGCGAAGGCGGGCGTCAGGCGGTCGCCGAGGCGTACCGCAATATTTGCGCTGTGGGCGCAGCGCCCCTGGCGGTCACCAACTGCCTCAATTTCGGGAATCCTGAGCGGCCGGAGGTGATGGCGGATTTCGTCGGCGCCATTGAGGGCATTGCGGACGCCTGCGGCGGGCTCGATTTCCCCGTCGTCTCCGGCAATGTATCGCTCTACAACGAGACAAACGGCCTCGCGATACCCCCGACGCCGGCGATCGGCGGGGTCGGCCTATTGGACGATGTGGGCCGCGCCGCGCGCGTCGGCGGCGCCGAGGCGGGCGACGAACTGATCGCTGTCGGCGTGACGCGCGGCCATCTTGGCCGGTCGATTTATCTGCGCGATTTGTTTGGCATTGAGGCGGGTCCTCCGCCGACCGTCGATCTCGCTGCGGAGCGCCGCAATGGCGAACTCATCCGCAAGCTGATAGCCGAGGGCCTTATCACCGCCTGTCATGACGTTTCGGACGGCGGGCTGCTAGTCGCGGCGGCGGAAATGGCGCTGGCGAGCGGTGAGGGGCTGGAGCTGAAGACGCCGGTGAAGCAGCGCGCGGCTGCGTTCTGGTTCGGCGAGGATCAGGGACGGTACCTTATCGCCGTCGCGCCGGGCGCTGCGGACACGCTGCTCTTGAAGGCGGCTATGGCCGGCGTGCAGGCCGCGCGGATCGGCCGCTTTGGCGGCAATTTTCTGCGCCTCGACGTGTCGGAGACGGGCGAGGGCGATTCCATCGGCCTCCTTGATCTTGCAGACATCCACGCCAACGTCTTGCCGGACTACATGGCCGCGCCCGCCGGCGCAGGCCGCGGGACATCATCCGTAGAAGGAGAAACGCCGATGCCTATGCCTGCGGAGAAGATTAAGGAAATGATTGTCGAAGCGCTCCCGGACGCTGAGGTTGAAATAGAGGACCTCGCCGGAGATGGCGACCATTACCGCGCGCGCGTCATCTCCGCAGCGTTCAACGGCATGAACCGCGTGCAGCAGCATCAGCTCGTCTACAAGGCCTTAAAGGGCAAGATGGGCGGCGAGCTTCACGCGCTTGCGCTCGAAACGGAAGCGCGCGAATAACCGCTCGCCGCGCCTATCTGATGCGCCCGTTCCGGATGCGGAGCTTGCGACCGTCGAACGTCGTCAGCGAGAAGCCGTCGAAGCGCTCATTGTAAGTGCGCGAATAGTCCGCCAGAAGCCCGAGCGCCTGCTGCTCCCCGACGAGCATCCCGTCGACCCCGTCCGACCGGTAGTGCACGCCGGCCCAGTCGCGGCCAAGCGCAATATTGTTGGCGAGCTTGTTGATCTCGCCGCCGATCGTCAGCGTTCCGAAATAGGGCAGCAGGCTGGTTCCGGTGGCGTCCGGAACGACAGGCGAATCGATCGGGCGATCCTCCTCAAAGAAGGCCTTCAGCACCGTGCAGCATGCGCCCGCGACCGTCGCGTGGCCGGCGGGGTAGGCGGGGTGCGTCGGCGAGCCTTCCGGGAACGCCATCGGCAGAAGATAGGTTCCGTTCTTTGAAAAGGTGCGGGCGACCGCGTCGGATTGCGCGATTTCGTCCGGCAGCCCCATATCCAGCCCGTCCGCAATTTGCTTCTGCAAGCGTCCCCCATAAGCCTCCGGCCGGAGGCGGCGATGGACCAGCCACTTATGATACCACGCGCCGGTGAAGGCCAGGTTGCCGGCTTTCGCCACGAGGTCTAGCACGTCGCTCAGCCCGAATGTGATGAAACCTTCCTGGCTCGCCGATGTATTATAAGGGTTTGCGCTGTCGAATGCGTCGGGCATGTTCAGCAGAATGAGCGCCGCCGACAGATACGCCTGGTACGAGAAGTCGACGTGGACGTATTCGCCGAGGGCTCGCGCATCGCTGATGTAGCGTGGGTTGCTTTTGAAAAGCGGCGCCGGGTCAAGGCCTCTCTGGACGTCGAGCCAGTCGCCAAACGTGGTCATGAAGTCATCGCCCGGCGCGGGCGTATCGTAGCGCTGGACGATCGTCGCATTGCCGAAGGGGATGTCCTTAAAGAGGAGCTGGCTGATGTATGGGCCTTCCAGGTCGCCCGGCGTACTCCCGCGGAAAACCGTCCGGACCGTGACGGCGCCGTTCTCTTTCGGGCCGATCGTTTCGGAGAAGCGGTTCAGGTCGTCAATGGCTGCGCCGATAAGCGGGCTTGTCTCGAAGTCGGCGAACGGCACGTCGCGGCAAAGCGCCTTCCAGTACACTTCACCCATTTCCGCCGCAGTCTCCGCGCCTGCGTATGTCGGCGCGGGCCGCATAAAGGTCGCGCCGCAGTCGCGTCCCGTCAGCTCGAACCGATAGGCCGCCTGCGGATTGACGAGCCGCCGGTCCCCCGCGACCGGGATGCGTTCGAAAGCGCCGCTGCGGCCGGACTTGAGGGCGCGGAGGAGCTGGCGATAGGCGCGCCGATCGACGAGCCCATGCGCGTCATGGGGCAGCGCCTTGGTGAAGCTGGCGCGGTAGTCCGTATAAAGACCTTCATCGCCGTTCGTTTGTTGGCGGCCGAGGAACCGGCCGATATAAGACTTGGCGGCCTGGAATCTCAATTCAGCCGCTGAGAGACTGCGCTGCAGCGGTCGTTCGCCGAATACGGGATGGCCGTTGGCGGCGCTAAAACCTCCGCGGCTTTGGCGCCATGCGGCGGCGGGGCCGGGCGCAAGGCCCGCGGCCGCCCCCAGCGCCGCGCCGGCGCCGAGAACGCCGCGCCTGGACAGCGTCTTCGGCTTGGACGGTTCGGGATTGCCGGTCCGTCCTTCCAAGGTGGCTTTCGAATTCTGCGGCATCGCTCTCTCTCCCTTTTGCGAAAAGGCCTGATTGCTCCCCCTGTATCGCGACTCGGCGTGCACTAAATGGACAAGCGGCGACGAGACCAAGGGGAATTGGCGCCGGCGTCCGCAACGTTCGGTTGAATTGCCGGCGGACTTTAGTCATCGGGCAGCGCGAAGGCGACGATCTGGTCGCTGAGCTTTGTGCCTGAGCGCGCATGGCCGCCGGCATAGATCACGACATATTGGCGGCCATTCCATTCATAGGTCATCGGCGTCGCCTGGCCGCCGCCGGGGAGGCGCCCTTTCCACAGCTCTTCGCCGGTCGCCGCATCGAATGCGCGCAGGTAATCGTCAAGTGTCGCCCCAATGAAGACGAGGTCGCCGCCGGTGATGATCGGGCCGCCGAAATTCGGCGCGCCAAGGGGCAGCTTTGAAAGCCCGCCGGACAAGTCCTCCACCGTACCAAGCGTGCGCCGCCAGACAATGCGGCCGTCTCTCAAGTCGACGCCGGCGAGGACGCCCCAGGGCGGTCTGGTGCAGGGGAGGCCGAGCGGCGAGACAAGGACTTCGCGCTTGACGGCGAAAGGCGCGCCCGCCTGCGGGCCGATTTCTGCGTCGTGGTGCGCCTCGCGCGCCTCGGCGAGCGCATCGGTAGGAATAAGCTGGATGTGATGAACGAGGTTCGACATGTTCACCACAAGGAGGTTCCGGCGCGGGTCGAACGCTGCGCCGCCCCAGTTTCCGCCCCCGCCTGAGAACGGCCTTTGCAGCATGCCGCGCTCTGACGGCGGCGTGAACAGGCCGTCATTGTCTGCGGCTGCGATGGCGTTGCGGCACATCAGCTTGTCGACCCCTGTGACGCCCCAGGCGTCCGCCGGCGTCACGCGCGACGGGACAAGCGCCGGCGTCGCCACTGGGAAAGGCTGGGTCGGCGACAGAACCTCGCCCGGCGCGGCGCCCTGCGGCGTCGGCGTTTCCACGACCGGCAGAACCGGCGCCCCGGTGTCGCGGTCGAGGACAAAGACGAAGCCGGTCTTCGCTGCAAGGGCCACAACCTCGCGGACGTTGTTCCCGTCACGGATGGTATAGAGCCCCGGCTGCGCTGGCGCGTCATAGTCCCAGACATCGTGATGGACGGTCTGAAACGCCCAGCGAACGACGCCGGTTTCGACTTCAAGGGCGACGATGGAGTTGGCGTAGCGATTGTCGCCCGGTCTGAGCCCGCCGTAGAAATCCGGACTGGGGCTCGACGTCGGCAGAAAAACAAGGCCGCGTTCATGGTCCACCGACATGGGCGCCCAGACATTGGCGTGCCCTTCCGCTGGCGGCTGGCTTCCGCGCCAGTCGCCCGCGTTTGGCGCTTCGGCCTCCCGCGGTATCGGATCGAAGCTCCATTTCGGCGCGCCGGTGTCGGCGTCAAACGCGCGGACCGACCCCGCGGGCGCGGCGACGCGGCCATTGTCGCTGATCGCCGAACCGACGATGACGGCGCCGCGGGAGACGACGGGCGGCGACGTAATCTGAAACTCGCCTGGCCAGATTAGGTCCATGCCGGGATCGATGCGCACCTCGCCATTCTCGCCGAAGCCCGCCAACGGCGCGCCGGTCAATGCGTCGAGCGCGATCAGTCGGCCGTCATTGGTTCCCATAAAGACCGTCGCCTCGCCATCGGGGCTTTCTTGCGCAGCGACGCCTCGGCACACGAACTGATTGGCGGGGCGCTGCTCAAGATTGGTCTCGGCGTCGCGGCGCCACTTCACCGCGCCCGTTCCGGGGTCGAGGGCGATAACTTCGTTGAACGGCGTACAGAAAATGAGCGATCCGGCGACGAGGATAGGCGTTCCTTCCGCCGCCATGCTGTTGATCGCTGCGGGTGGGCGTTTTTCCATGTCGCCGGTGGAGAAGGACCAGGCGACCTGCAAGTCGGCCACATTCTCCCGGTTGATTTGCGCGTGTGAGGCGTATCTGTCGCCGCCAGGCGTTGCGCCGTAGTCAGACCAGCCGGATTGAGCGGGCGCGTCGGCGTTCACGACACGCGCTTCGCCGGCGATATCGAGATCATGCGCCCCGCCGCTCAAGAACGCCGACAGCATGTCTCCCGTGGCGAATAAGGCCGCGGCGATCAAGGCGATGGTCAACATCCCCCAACGCAACATGACGACTGCTCCTTGCGAACCGCCTATAGCGGGCAGGCCATGACGTGACCGTCAAAGACCGCCCCGACGAACAGCTCATCGTCCCACACCGCCCCTGTTGCGGACGCGTTAAGCTCGCCCTTAAGCGACGTGAAGACGGTTTCGCTCGCGCCCGTTTCAGGGTCGAGGCGAACGACATGGCTGGGGGAGACATGGGCCGGGTCCGCGGCGTGGGCCTGAAACTCCAGCGCCTTCGGATGGCCGCCGATCCAGACGGCGCCATCCCTCGCGACGACGAGATTGTCCGGCCCCGTATCGACCGGCAGCGATCGCTCATGGGAGAGGGCGCCGCTAGACCGGTCCCGGCCATAGACCTGCACGACCTGGTCAAGGAACTCCGCCACGTAGATTTTTGATCCGTCGAGCGCCTTGTTGATCCCGTTGGCGTACATGAGCCCGCCCGCCGCGTCGCGGCCTTGCGCGCCGTCCCAGTACACGACGCCCGTCAGCGGCAGGCCGAGATAAAGCTCGGCGAGCGCCATCGGCCCGCCCCTGTAACGGCGGTCATTGGTTGCGTAGAACGCCTCCGGCCCCACGGCGACCACATCGTTCGGCGAGTACATTTCAGGAAACGACACTGACTTCAGGTGGGTGAGCGAGGCGTCCGCCGCCACCTGGAATATCTCGACGATTTGTTCGCCGGATTTCGGATGGTTGATGACGAAAAGCCGCGTGCCGCCGTCGAGGCCCCGCCACAGGCTGATCCCGTGGGGATGGAAATCCGCAAAGCCCTCCGGGGAAACGCGCCTGACTGCGTCCGATCCGTCGAGCGAAATCGCGTAGACGCCGTTTGAGGGCGGATTCCCGGGCGCTCGCCGGTCCGCCGCGGAGACGAAGGCGACGCCGAGGTCAGGGTCCACTTCGATGTCCTCCGTACCGGGCGCCACGTCGATCCGCCTGCATTGCGAAAGGTCCGTCTCGGGCAGGTCGCGGAAGAAGCCGGCGACCGGAACGATGACCATGCCGACGCGAACAATGACGGCGGCGAACGCCGCCAGAAGAACGATCAACACAAGCCGCATGGCCGCGTCCTTTCCCTACCCATGCCGCAGAGTCGCGAATTTGGCGTCGGCGGGCAACGCTTTTAAACTGCTCGCAGCGCAGGAAACGCACCGGAAAGACGACCCATTTATGACAAAACCGATCCTCGCCTGTCCCCGCCGGCTGCCGCAGACGCTCGGGCTCGCCATGCGGGCGAAGTACGACGTGCGCGAGCCCGATGGCGATACGGCCGATCGGGCGGAATTCGCGCGCCTCGCCCAGGGGGCTGGCGCAGTCTTCGTGACCGCCTTTGACGAGACGGACGCCGACACAATCGGCGCAATGCCGGAGAGCGTGCGCCTCATTGCGTCAATCGGCGTCGGCGTCGACCATATCGATCTTGAAGCGGCGAAGGCGCGTGGAATGATGGTCTCCAACACGCCGGAGGTGACGACGCCCTGCCTCGCTGACACCGCGATGGGGCTTATAATCGCGGCCTGCCGACGGTTTCGTGAAGGTCTTGATATCGCCATGACGGGCGAGGGCCGCGGCATGCTGACGCCTGAAAGCTGGGGCGTCCGGGTGACGGGCCGCACGCTCGGGATCGTCGGCATGGGGAATATGGGTCGGGCGGTCGCCACGCGGGCCCGCGCCTTCGACATGGAGATCCTTTACAACACGCCGCGGCCGAGCGCGGAGCTTGACGCGGAGGTCGGCGGCAAGAGCGTCGATCTCGAAACGCTCTTGAAGACGTCGGACGTCGTGTCGCTGCACTGCCCGCTGAAGCCTGAGACCTATCACCTCATCGACGCGGACGCGCTCTCCCTGATGAAGCCGACGGCGGTGATTGTGAACATCTCGCGAGGGCCGATCATCGACGAACTGGCGCTGATCGACGCCCTCAAGGCGGGCCGCATCTTCGCTGCCGGCCTCGACGTTTTCGAGACCGAGCCCGGCCCCATCCGAGAAGACCTCCGCATGCTGCCGAACGCCTACTGCCTGCCGCATGTCGCCTCGGCGACCATGGAGAGCCGCATGGCGATGGCGGCGCGCGTTCTTGACAATATCGACGCGTTCTATGTCGACGGCGCGCCGAAGGACAGGGTCGTCTGACCGCCGGGAACAGCAGGCCCGGAGGTCAGACCGTAATCGCCATCCCGCGATAGATCCGCGCGCGGTAGCGCGAATCCTCCGCATCCGGCAGGGGCGCGCCGGCAAGGATGACCGCGCGCGCGAAGCGCTGAATCTCTTCGGCGCGTTCTGCGTCGTCCCGCGGTTCTTCGGAGCGCACCCGCCGGGTCAGGTTGATCTGGTTCACCGGCGTATCATGCACGAGCCTTTCGCTCTCAACGGCGAGCGTCGCCGTGAAGGCGTGCAGCGACGTCTTGAAGAAGTTTGCGAGCGCGAATGCGCCGGGCCGGCTGCCGGCGTCGACATTCGGCGTCACGAGCACCAGCTGGCAGCCGTCGATAAGCACCGCCTTGCGCGCAACGCGGAAATGGTGGGTCAGGTTGTCTTCGACAAGGTCGCGGAAATGCGCGACGTCGAGTCTGTCCTGGCCCGGGCCGCCGAAAATGACGTCTGGCAGGGCGCCGAAGGGCGTCGAGACGATCACCGTCGGCTCCCCCCCTGCAGCGAGCGCCTCGTCGATGGCGCCTTCGATGTCGCCATTGCGCACCACTTGCAGCTGGAGCGCGCCATCAGGCAGGTCGCTGAGCGCGGATTTCAGCGCCGCCGCGCCGGCCTCGGTCTTTGCGATCATCCGTACGCTGGCGACCTCGCATTTCTCCACAAGGTCCCGGGCGGCCGCGGCGAGGTGATCGACGAGATGTTCGCCGATAAGCCAGCACGTCTTGCCGCGCATCGCCTCGATGCGTTCGGGCTTCGTCGTGCCGAAAAGCTCGCGCTCGGTGATGGAGCGCTCGAGCGCTAGGCCGCCGGACGGCTGGAACGTCTGGCCGCTCGCTGCGCGGTCGGCGAGGAAGAAGACGGTGGCGAGCGCCACTTCCTCTTCCGTCGGCATGCGGCCGAGATTGAGAAGCGAGGTGACGCCGTCGCCGACGCCTTTGGCGGTCTTCGCGACCTTCGCCGGCGGCAGGAACGGCTTGCCCTCCGGCGGCGCGCTATCGAGCTTGACCGCATCCGGCGCGCCTTCGCGGCCCTGCTTGTCGAACCAACCGCCGTTTTTCAGACGTACGTGCAAGCGCGCAGCCATATCCTCCGTCAGGAGATATTCGCCCCAGGAGCAGTCCTCGCCGCCTTCGCTCGCGCATGCCTTGGCGAGGTCGCGTAGCTCCGGCGGCGCCTTGGCGTCAGAGCTAAGCTCCGTCGTGTCGTTGATGGCGAGCCGCTCCAGGAAGTGCTTGATAACCGCGCCGCGCCGGCCGGCCTTCACGGCGGCGGCATGGATGGCGTTCAGGCGCTTGTTCATCAGGATGAGTTTGGCGCGGCGCTCGAATAGGCCCGGCCGACCCCCGACGCCGCGCAGACGCACGCCGTCCACGGGGCCGGGCGCGATCGCATTGAACTGGATTTCAGGGCCGAGCGCGCCCGCCATCGTCTCCACCATGGCGCGTTGGCCCGCCTTGGAGACAGCGTAGTCCGCGCGGTTCGGATAGGCGACGGCGACGTACTTCTCGCCGCCGAAGTAAGATGATACGTTTACGACGTATCCGGCGCCCTGTTCGCGCATGATTGGCGCCACCTCTGAGATGAGGGCGAAGTTTGAGACGAGGTTCGCGTCGAGCGTGAACCGCCAGGCGTCGAGCGGCATATCGACGACCATTTCTTCCGCGCCGGAGACGCCCGCATTGTTGATCAAATAGTCGATGCGGCCGAACTCGCCGAGGGTCGCCTCGACCGCGCGGCGCAACGTCCTAAGATCTCCAACGTCGACGCCGGCGAGGATCCGGATGCGGCGGTGGGGCGCGGAATAGCCGATATCCTCAAGCTCGCCGATGATTTGATCGCGCATCGCCTCAAGCTCCGCCTCGCGGCGGGCGGTGAGCATCACCTTGCCGCCAGACAGCGCCAGGAGGCGGGCGATCTGCCCGCCAATGCCCATGGAGGCGCCGGTGATAAGCGCGACTTTGCCGAGATGCAGCCCGGTGATGTTTTCCGTGTACCCGGTCAACGCCTTGCGCGCGCCGGTGATATCCGGGATCGATTTCGGGATATGAAGATTGACGTCTTCAATCGTCCGCTCAGAGAATAAAAGACTAGACGCCTGGGCTCCGGCGAAAGGGAGGTTCTCGCTCTCATGATTGTCGAAGCGAACGACCTGATTGCCCCACTCAATGCGCTGGCGGCGGCCGTGCCGCGCGTCGGTCGTCGTCTCGTCGCGCCAGATGCGGACGAGCTGCTCCATGCCGGCGGCGAGGCAGTTGCCGTAGGAATCATCCGCTGACGGTCCGTTCGTCATAAAGACAAAGCGCGGATCGTGCGCGAGGTCGTCATGGTTCATCCAGTACCGGGTGAGCGAGCGGGCCAGGGCGATGGCGCCGGTCAGCTCATGATCGAGGAAGAGCTTCACCGTGTTGTCGTCGGCTGCGCTCAACTGGCCGCCGATCAGGCCTGCGCCATAAGCAGGCAGGACGATCGCTGCGGAGACCGGCGCGCCTGACGGTCCGCCGCGATCGAGCACCGCCTCGGTCTCGGCCGTATTCCGACGATCGCAGCGGGTCACCAGGATACGCGCGTCAACGTCGTCGTCCGCGTTCATCGCCGAACGCGCGCTTTGCACGTCGCCTTCAAGCGTAAACCCGAGAATGACGTCCGCGCCGATGCGCGCCTGGATTCGGGCGATCTCAAGGCCGTCCTCAACCTGATTGCCCGCGGCGACGAAGACGGTCATGCCGCCGGCGTCAACGACGCGCAGGCTCGGGCGCGCGATGCAGGTGGCCGCCGACCGCTTGTCCACCTGCATGCCGTTTGTCACGTCGATATCGTGGCCGTTGAGCGCGGCGGATTCGTTCGACCCCAGAAAGACGCAAACATTGGCGACGTCGGGGGGTTCGGGGAAGGTCGCGCCCGCCGCCTGCTCGCCGCCGCGCGTCAGCGACATGATGGACGTGAATTCGTCCGCCGTTGCGCCTTTTTGGTCGCCGCGCAATTCGTCCATGGCGGCGAAGGCGTTGCGGATACGGTCGCTTTCGATCGGGCCCGGATAGACAGTGTTGACGCGAACGCCTTTGGCCCCAAGCTCGCGCGCAAAGCTCGCCGACATGGCGTTCAACGCGGCCTTCGGGACGACATAGGCCGTGCGGCCGAAATACTTCGTCCGGGAGAAGACGGTCGACACATTGATGATCGATGCGCCGGGCCTCAAGAGCGGCGCCGCTGCGCGCACGACGTTCCAGGTGACGCCGATAATGTTCCGCATGGCGTCAGCCACGGTCTCATTGTCGCCGGAACCCGCCTCCCGCAGGGCGGCAAGCTCATCCGCCGTCATCGGCAGACGCTCCAGCGGCTGTTTCGGGCCGGCGGAGCCGGCATTGTTGACGACGATGTCGAGGCGTCCCGCCTTTTCGTAGATCGCGTCAATCCCTGCGCGGACTTCATCGGGCGCGCCGCCATCCATGACGATGCAGAAGGCGCGGTCTTCGCCGACCTCCATATCGCTTAGGGCCGCCGCGCGGGCGTCCTCAAGCCGGCTTGCTGAGCGTCCGCTGAGCGCCACCGTCGCGCCCTCGGCTAGATAGCGGCGCACGATCTCGCCGCCGAGATTGCCGGCCGCGCCGGTGACGAGGGCGACTTTGCCGGCGAGCCTGCCGGTGGGCGCAACTAATGAAGCCATGGGCGATTCTCCTGACCCATCCGTTCGTAAACGGATGACTTAATTATCCTTGATGGTCGACCACGCCTCGAAAAGCTCGTCACGGGATCTAATGCCCGTTTCAGGCAGCGCGTGGTTTAGAATATAGGTGGCGCCGGCGTGGGCGTTGTCCCACATGGACTGGTGCGCGGCCGGCAGATCCTCCCAGGGCACGACAGTCGGCTGCGTCGGCGTCAGGACGCCGGCGGCGACGAGATCGTGCATCTTTGCGACTTCATGGGCGTTGCAAAGATGCGTGCCGCGAATTTCCGCAGTCGGCATTATGATGCGGCGCTGGCGCGTCCACACCTGCGGCGCATAGAAGCTGAAGCGCCGGCCTTTCATGTTCTCCGAATAGACGACGCGGCCGATATAGGGCTTCACGAGCGCGCTTGAGACGCCGAGGGAATCGAGCCCTGCGCGTTCAAAAATCACGTCCGGCGCGCCGCGCGGATTGTCCGGCGAACGCAGGAGCTTGCCCACCGCGCCGCCGAAGGGTTTCATGGTGCGCTCCTGGAAATCCCGGACCGCGCGCTTGAACGCCTCGGTGTCAACCTTGGAGTCCGGCAGGCGCGGCATGGAGTCGGGCCAGTCGAAATCGTCGCCAAGTCGACGCTTCAGGCTTTCCAGAGACACGACGCCGGCGACGGCGTCCTCAAAGCCGAGCGACTGCACGAAGTCGCGCTGGCCGTCCGTCGTCGTTGCGACGACGGCGCGGGCGCCGAAGGCGCGGATCTCCTCCAGGATCTGAAGGCCGACCGTGTCGGATAGCGCCGTCGAGGCAGGACCGTAGAAAACAAGCGCCGATTCATCGCCGCGCAGGTCCGCGCGCGCCAGCATCTCGCCCGGCGTCGATGCG
Source organism: Parvularculaceae bacterium (assembly GCA_028284065.1). Classification (GTDB taxonomy): domain Bacteria; phylum Pseudomonadota; class Alphaproteobacteria; order Caulobacterales; family Parvularculaceae; genus MED-G105. The sequence continues at coordinate 90,855 of JANQSJ010000011.1, read as the reverse complement.
CCGTCCTTGCCCATGAATGTAAAGTGGTACCCGGACGATGCGCCATAGAAGGCGACGACGCCGCCATCGGCGAGAAGCTGGAACGTGCGCGGGAACGCCGTCTCGCCGGCGTGGGAGACGGCGAAATCGGCGAGTTCGCCGTCGTTCGTCTGGCGGTACGCGTCGAGAAGCGCTTCGCCGTCTGCCTCCCACTTGGCCGCCGCATCGAGGTCATCAGGGACGACCGTGAAGAGGCCCGCCAGCGCGGCGTCTTTCCGGTTGATGGCGCCGACGGCGCCCGCGTCCTTGATTGTCTGCGCGCGCGCCTCGCTGGAGACGAGCCCGGTTGCGGAAAGGCCGCTGGCGATGGAGGACTTCAGCGCATCAAAGCCGGTGCCCGTGGCCGCGCCCTCGACGAAGATGCGTTTGCCCGCGCGAATCTTCAGCGTTGTGAAAAGCGCCCGCACGACCGTCCCGAGATTGAGAGTAAAGGCGCCGGCATCCTCGAGCGTTAAGTCGGCGCGGATATGGTGCAGCTGCGGCGCCTGGCAGACGAGGAACTGCGCGTGGGAGCCTGTGGGCGTCTCGTATCCCTGGATTGAGAAGTCAGCATACATCGGGTCGAGCCCGACGGTGGGCGAGAGGAGGTCGTTGGTGCCGGAATAGATGGCGACCAGGTCCCCGACTTTGAGGCGGCCTTCACGGCGGGCTTCTTCGCCAAGAGACGCAACAAGCGCGATCCCGCCCGAGCCGGTCGTCTGGATGTCTTCCTCATGGCTGTCGAAGGACGAGACCGGAATGCCGGTGATGGCCCAGATGTCGTTGAAGTTCACTTCCGACGCGAGGACATAGACGAGCGCGTCATTGGGGCCGGGCGCCGGCGTCGGCGCGATGAGTTGCTTTTCCGCTTCTTTTGGCGGACCGAAGCGCGGCGCGCCGGTCGCCGGATCGCGAAATACGCCGTGTGCGAACTGCGCACGAGGGATCTTCGTCACGCCCGGGAAAAAGGGCGCGCCGACCGGCAAAAGCTCGCCCGACGTGACGAGCTCCGCGATGAGATCCGACCGGTCCGCCGCCGGATCGACGCCGTCGCGGCGGATGGGCAGGGGCTCGGCGCGCTTCTCCATAAAGGCGCGAATGCCCGCCTTGCCGCCCTCGGGGTCGATGACCGCTTCGGCGAAGAGCGCCGCTTCGCGAGCGAGGCCCTCATCAAGGCCGTTTTCAAGGCCGGTCCGGATCGCGTCGAGGCATCTCTGATAGGCCGCGCCGCGTCCGGCCCATTCGGCCTGGCGCTCAATCATCTTCAGGTGATCGTCAGCGAGCGCCGCATCGATATCGAGGTCGGCGCGCGCGCGCCAGGCGGCGAGCCGCTTTGGCTTGCGCTCCAGGAGCTCTGCAAGGGCGTTACCGTCCGCGCCCGCCGCATAGTCGCGGACGAGGGCGTGCGCCCGTGAAAGAGCGTCCTCTGATCCCGACGCTATGTCGTCGATGAGGCCGATGTTATGGGCTTGTTCAGCGTCGATAGAGCGGCCGCCAAGAAGAAGCTCCAGCGCGTCCACAAGGCCGTCCGCTCCCGCTGCATCGGCCAGCAGTCGCGGCAGGCGCTGCGTGCCGCCATAGCCCGGCATCAGCCGCAGGCGAATCTCCGGCTGGCCGAAACGCGCATAGGGCTCGGCGACGCGATAGTGGCAGGCGAGGGCGAACTCCATGCCGCCGCCGAGCGCCGCGCCCCCAATTGCGGCGACGCAGGGCTTCTCCATCGCCTCAATGCGCCGGAAGGCGAGATGCGCGTTGTTGGGCAGCGCGCGGGCTTCCGCTTCTGTATGAATTTCGTCCAGGAACTGACGAATGTCCGCGCCGGCGACGAAAGCGCCCGCCCGCTTGCCCGTAAAGACGATGGCGGCGACGTCTTCGCGCCGCTCCAGGTGTTCGACAATAATGTTGAGCTCGTCGAGGGCGCGCTCATTGAGGGCGTTCACCGGCGGATTGTCGACGAAGACGGTCGCGACGCGCCGGTTTTTCCCGAGGTCATTGTACTGAATCTGGAAGTAACGATAGCGCTCGAAGATGCGCTGCTCTTCCGCCGCCGACTGGCGTCGCCGCCAACCGGCGATGGCCGTTTTGAGGTGATCGAGCGATTCAGGGTTCTTGAGGGTTGATGCGTCGCCCACGGGCGCATCTTCGACGAGGGCGCGGACCATGCGGCGCATGTATTTGCCGCTGCGCGTCTCGGGGAAGGCGGGCACTTCAATGAAGTCGCCCGGGATGGCGAGGCTTCCCTTTTCGGACCGCACCAGGTCTGACAGACGCTTGCGGTCTTCCGCCGTGATGACGCGTCCCGGCGTCGGCGTGACGAAGGCGAGAGGGGTGAGGCCCTTCTCGCGGTGGGGCGCGCCGACGACGATGACGTTGCCCACGGGCGACGTCTGCGGATTATTCGCCTTGTCGCGCAGGATGGCGCCTTCGATTTCCTCCGTCCCGAGACGGTGGCCGGAAACGTTGATGACGTCGTCGCTGCGGCCGTGGATCGAGATTGAGCCGTCAGGGTGCGGTTTGCCGAAATCCCCTTGCGTGTAGGCCCACACGCCGCGCCAGCGCTTCCAGTACGTTTCGGCGTAGCGGTCGATGTCGCCCTTCCAGGCGGCGGGCGGGCCTGCGCCGTCGACCCGGAAATTCTCAACGTCGCCCCAGACAGTGCGCGCGAGATAAGGATATGGCGCGGTGATGACGATCTCGCCCTTTTCGCCGAGCCCTGCGCTGCGATGAACGAGGCCGTCGCCGCCATTCCGGGCAAGCTGCGCCGGCGGCGCGTCGTCCCGCGCCCCGTCGCCTTCCTGCGGCGCCTCGGCGTCGAGCCAGATGTCGCCGAGCACCCAGGGCAGGGGATAGGCGTGGGCGTTCGGTTCGAGCGGGAAGTCGCCGCTTTCGTAGAAATGCGTCCAGACGATCCCGCCGTGCTCCGTCGCCCAATAGGAGTTCATGTAGAAGGGGGTCACCTCCTTCATGCCGAATTCCTGAACGGCGGGCGAGGTTGGCTCGGCGCAGAAGGTGGCGGCGCGCAATGACGAGAGATCGTATTTCCGCACGTCTGCGACGCTCTCGGGGTCCTGCATGACGGACTTAAGGAAGGTGACGCCGGCCTTGAAGATGTTGACGTTGTAGCGCTCGATGATGGAAGCGAAACGTCCCGCATGCGGATAAACCGGCGCGCCTTCAGCGATGACGGTCGTCACGCGCGTCGTCAGCGGCGCCGAGATGAGATAGCTCTGCCCGGTAATCCAGCCAGGGTCCGCGACCACATAAATGACGTCGCCCGGCTCCGCGCCGAAGGCGATCGGCATGGTCGCCGCGATGCCGGCGGTGTAGCCGCCCTGGACGTGCACGACGCCTTTCGGCTTGCCGGTGGAGCCGGAGGTGTAGATGACGAACATCGGGCATTCGGCGTCGAGCGGCGCAGGAGCCGAGCTCGCCCAGATGGCGAGGGCGAAATCCGTGCCGTCGAGCGCCATAAGCGCCGCCTCGTCGGCCACGTCGAAGCCCGCCGCGCGGGCGGCGGCGAGGATCTCTTCCAGCGCCTCTGCGGTCAGGTCATGGGCCCAGCGGTCGCGCTCGGGGCGCCAGAGCATGTCAGGCTGCGCGGCATGGCGCTCGACGATCACCGTGTCGACCCGCGCTGGCGTATCGACAAGCGCTTCGGCGATTGCGCTTCTTGCGCGCGCGGCGGGCTCGGCCGCCATGGCCGTCGCGGCGAGGGCGCGCCCGACGCCGCGCATGACGTCGCTGCGCTCGACGGTCGTCTCGCCCTCAAGGGCTTTCGCCACGGCGGTCAGGATGGCACTTGCGTCGTCGTCATTGAGCGATAGCGCCTCAACCGCGCGCGCGACTGTCGCCTTCGCCATGTCGGCCCCGATGAAATTGTCGAGCGCCGGGTCGGTGAAGGCGGTCTTGAACGCAATGATCTGCGAATTGCGATGCCCCCCGTCCGCCGTAATAACCACACGCGCGCCGAAATCATGGATGCGGTCGCTGAGGGTCTTGTCGCTGAACCCGCCGAAGACGGGCGTATAAAGAACGCCGAGTCGTTTCGCCGCCTCGATCCAGAAAATCTGCGTCGGGATGTTCGGCATGTTGATAGCGAGGCGATCGCCCGCTTTCAGCCCAAGCCGCGTCAGCGCGACAGCGCGCTTCGCTGTCTCCAGCAAGAGGCGCTTGCGGGACACTTCATAGCTGTCGACCGGACCGCCGCGGGCGTCATTGAGAGACATGTCCCAGCGGTCGCCCTCAAAAATGATCGCCGCCTCGTCGCCATGGCCGGCGAGCACATGGCGATCCACTTCGTTGAAGCAGGCGTTGGTCAGGCCGCCGTCGAACCAGCGGAAAAACGGCGGCTCATCGTCGACGAGATCGCGGCGCCAGGGCTTGAAGTCGGCGGGCAGGTCCGGCGCGACCGGTTCGCCCGAGGTCGCGTCCCAACCGCGCCAGGCGCCTGCCGCCTCATCAAAAGACAGCCAAGCGCCCGCCGCGCCGACGTCGCGTACGAACCAGTGAACTGCGCTGCGCGCGAGCCCCCCGTGAAATCCGCCGGGATCTTCGATGCAGGCATTGCGCGCATCGCGCCACTCTTCTCGCGTGCGTATCCGCGTCAGCTGACTGATATGCGCCTCCCGACCCAAAACATCGCGGGGTCATACGATATTGTCCAAGCGGATGCTACGACCGCGAAAAAACCCCGGACCAATCGGCTTAGCGCGTGGCAAAAACTGGCTCCGCGCAATTTTGTGCTATCGTTTGCAGAGACTAGGCCAGGTCGGCCAGGGCGCGGCGCGCGGCGAGGCGGCCGGACATTACGGCCATTGGCACGCCGGGGCCGGGATGCACTGAGCCGCCCGCCATATAGAGACCTTGAAGCTTCGTCGCAGCGCCGGCGCGGGCGAGCGTGCCCATCATGCCGTGGCTTGTCTGGCCGTAGAGCGCGCCGCCCGTCGCCGGATACCGCTCGGCGAAGTCGGTCGGCGAGGTCAGCGCCGCGTCTTCAACCTCAAGCGACAGGCCGCATGCGGACATAAGGTCAAGGGCCCGGGCGTACGCGGCGTCGGCGTCAAAATCCGATATGTCGCCGTCGGGCGGCGCGTTGGTCAGAAGGAAAATGCGCTCCGCGCCATCGGGCGGAGCATCGTTTGCGCCGCCACGGTCTTGCGCGCACAGATAAACCGTCGGCTTCTCCGGTAGCGCGCGGGCGTCAAAAATGCGCCGGAATTCCGCCGGGTAATCTTCATCGAAGAACACCGTGTGGTGCGCCAACGGAAAACCGCGCGCGCGGGCGACAAGGCACGCGGTGACAGCGGAAAGCGACCGCTTGGCGCGCGGCGTTTGCTTGCCGGCGCGCTTCGCGTTCTCCCCGAGCAGGCCGGCGGCGAGGGCCGATACGTCGCCATTAAAGATGATGGCGTCGGCCTCCACTTTGTCGCCGTCATCGAGTTCGACGCCCGTCGCGCGCCCCTGATCGGCGATGATCTGCTTCACGCCGCGGCCAAACGAGAAAGAGGCGCCGAGGTCGCTTGCGAGTCCTTGCAGCGCTTTCGCGACCGCGCCCATGCCGCCGTCGACAGACCACACGCCATCACGCTCCGCGTGCGCGACGAGCATGATGGTCGCCGGCGTCTGGAAGGGCGAGGAGCCCACATAGGTTGCGTAGCGTCCAAACAGTTGAATGAGCCGCGGGTCCCTGAAAAAACGATGCAGCTCCGCCCAAAGTGTCGTCATGGGACGGATGTTCGCAAGGAACGCCGGCATGTCGAAGAGCCCGACGCGGCGCACAACCTCCAGTTCCGATGGTCGCTGATCCTTGATGAAGGGGTCGCGCAGGGTTTCGAAGATGGATGCGGAACGAGCCGCAAATCGGCGATAGCCTTGCGCGTCATCGGGGCCTGAAAAAGCCTCGATGGCGGCGGCGCTCTCCTCCACGTCTGAAAAGAGATCAAGCCGCCCGCCGGACCGCCAGGCATGGCGGGCGAGCAATCGCGCGCGGTTGAGGCTTAACGCTTCGCCGAAGTCTTTTCCGGCGTCTGCGAAGAGCTCATCGAAGATCCATCGCATGGTGAAGACCGTCGGACCTGCGTCGAGCGCGACATTGCCAACCGGCTGACGGCGCATCTTGCCGCCGGCGGCGTCGCCCTTTTCAATGACCGTGACGTCGGCGCCTGCGCGGGCGAGATCAATTGCGGCGGCGAGACCGCCGGCGCCGGCGCCGACGACAATCGCCCTCATTTTCGGTTGGCCCATGTCTGGATCGTCACTCCGCCGGCGCCGCCTGGGGCGTTCTGGGTCGGTTGAACCGGCGGCGCACCTGATACTGATGATAAAGGATAAGCGACAGGCCGATCGTGAGCGGCGCCGCCCAGAGCACTGGAGCCAGAGCGAGCTCGGGCATCATGCGCACCGCCCCGAAGGCGAAGAAGGCGGTGTAGACGGAGATGCCGGCGCCGACGCCCGCCTTAATATGTTCAAGGAGCCAGTCGGCCGGCGCAGGCCGCGTTTTCAGGAGGAAGAAGAGGTTCGTGCCGACGGTTGCGAAGCCAATCGTGGAGATGCCGATCATCATTGGTTGGCCGATCCTGACGCCTTCGAAGACGCACGCGCAGGCGGCGGCGAAGAGGAGCGCCTGCAGACCCATGTTCCGCCAGCCCCTGTTTTTCTCGTGCATGAGCTTGTTCTTCGAGCACAGCCAGGCGTACCAGGCGAGATTGATCGTCAGTATGGCAAGGTAGAGCATCATCCATCCGAAGATACCGCGCACCAGCGTCGGGTCGGAAAAATCCGCGTGCGACGCGAGGTGCGGGTGCGTCGCCATCGGCGCCGCAATCGTCATGACGCCCATCGCAGCCGCAAATACGCCCGTGGCGATCATGGCGCCCGCGAACCATCGCCCGAGAAAACGGTGGCGGGGACCGCCTTTCTTAGTGGCGATCGGACCCCAGAACGCCAACAGGCCTGGCGCCCCGGAAATAATGTGGCAGGCGATGAGGACATCAAAGAGGGCGTGGAGGGAGAGCATGTCAGTCACACTGTAAGTCGTTTCCGGGGTGCCGGCGAGGCTTGCATTTTTCGTCCCGTAGGCGGATCAAAAGCGGAGATGACTGAACGGGACGGCGAAGCGCAATGAGCTTGACTATTGACGAAAGCGCGGCGGGCCATGCGGCGTCGAGGCCAAACGGTTCGCCCGGCGCAGAGCTCTACCGGCCGCCGCGGCCGTCGCGTCTGCCGGCGGTGGCGGCGCTTTTCCGGACGCTGCGCCAGGGCGACGGCGACCTTCTCAGTCTCCTGCCGGCCAATGCGTTCACAATGGACGCGGGCGAGCTTGGCTATTCCCGACGTTCGATCAAGGTATTCAACGACCCGGCGCTGGTGCGAGAGATCATGGTGGACGCCGACGGCGTCTTTCCGAAAAGCGATCTCATGGTGGGCGCGCTTGAGCCGCTTATCGGCGAATCGATTTTCGTGTCTGACGGCGAGATATGGCGACGCCAGCGCGCGATGATTGAGCCGGCGTTCTCGCGGCTGCGCCTGTCCGCCGCTTACGGATCGATGGTCGGCGCCGTTGATGCCGCGGAGGCGGAGCTCGATCGGTTCGCCGCCTCGGGGGAGGCGTTCTCCCTCGATCTCGCAATGAGCAAACTGGCGGCCGACATCATCTGTCGGACAACGTTTTCCGTCTCCCTCGACGCCGGCATCGCCAAGGAGGTCTTTGATGCGTTCGAGGTGTTCGAGCGGGACGTTGCGCAGGTGCGAATCTGGCGGCTCATTATCGATCCAGCCTGGACGCGCGTCGAGCAATCCCCGGAGGTGCTGGAGGCGTGCCGGATCATTCGTGATCGGCTCGGCGCGCTGGTGGATGGCCATCTGACTGCGGACGATGGAGACTATGACGACATCGCCAAGGCGGTGATCGACGCGCGTGACCCGGCGACCGGCGAAGGCTTTACGCGCGAGGAGCTGATCGACCAGCTCGGCGTCTTTTTCCTCGCCGGCCATGAAACCACCGCCAGCGCGCTCACATGGGCGTTCTTTATTCTGGCCAATCACGCCGACGCGCTTGCGCGCATCCGTGATGAGGTCGACGAGGTCGCCGGCGACGGACCGATCGCTTTCGAGCATGTGCGCAAGCTCAATTTCATCCGCGCGGTTTTCAAGGAGACGTTGCGGCTTTATCCGCCAATTACCTTCATGCCGCGCGTCGCGCTTAAGCCGACGAAGATCGGCCGCTGGAAGGTGCGGCGCGGGGCGCTCATCATGATCGCGCCGTGGACGATCCACCGCCACCTGAAATACTGGCGGAATCCGGATGATTTTGACCCGGATCGGTTTATGCCGGCGCGAAGCGGCGAGCTTGTCGACGGCGCCTACATCCCGTTCGGCTCCGGACCGCATACCTGCATCGGCGCAGGCTTCGCCGGCGTCGAAAGCGCGCTTATCCTTGCGCGTCTCGCCCGGCGCTTCGACTTTGATGTCGAGGACGCCGAGGCGGTGCGGCCGGCGGCGCGCCTGACGACGCGCCCTGCGCGGCAGATTATGGCCCGAGTGCGGCATCGCGAACATCCGTGAAGGCAGGCGGGCGCGAAGGCGGCCCTAGGGCCGATGCGTCTGCAGGAAGGGCGGCGTCGCTGGTGAGCGCGCCACGCCATTCAATGTCATGGGTCGACGCCTCGCCGAAACTTTCGCCCTTCAACATCACCCGCTTGAGAATGCTCCAGGACGTCGGCGTCATCAGGAGGAAGGGCAGCGGATCGCGCGCCTCGAAAAGCACATCCTCCGATCGGGCCATTGCGCCGATCTTTTGGGCGAAGCCGCCGAATCTGGCGCGGAAAAGATCGGCATACGCCATTAGCAGCGATGTATGGCCCTCCTGAAACGCGCGCTGCGGTTTCCTGCGAATGGCGCCGGAAAAGTGGGGGTCGAGCACGCTGGCGGCTAGGTCGTCCGAATTCATGAAATGGACGCCCGATGTCAGCCTTGGATTGCACTCTATCGGCCAAGCCTTCCCGTCCTTGTCGAGAATAAAGTCGAAACCGATAAAGCCGGTATAGGACTCCGCCGCAATGAAGTCGGCGATCCAGCTTTCGGCGGGGGATGCATCGTCGACCCGCTCGAAGCAGCACGCGACAGTGCCGGCGAAAATCAGGCCACGGTAGATGATCGTGCCGATCGTGCGGCCCTCGCGGGCGACCGAGAGGGATGAAACCTCCCGCCCTTCAATGCGGCGCTGAACGATCTTGCCGCTCCGCCGGTCTTCATCGCCGAGCCTCGCGCCCTTCTTCCGCAGGCTGACGCCTGCGCCGGAACAACCGAGTCGCGGTTTAACCACATGGTCGTTGGCGGCGGCGAGCGCCGCGGCTTCAGCCGTCTCCGCGGAGAATGTCTCCGGCGCGCGGAGGCCGGCGCGCGTCGCCGCCTCTATGAACGACTTCTTGTCATGTAGCCGCGCAAGCCGGTCAAAAGGCGCGCCGAAGAAAGGCGGCGCGCCTGGGCGGTCGATAATCCGCGCGGCGTGCAGCGTCTCCTCCGACACCGGCGCGACGAGATCGACGCTTTCGCGCTCAGCTATGTCGGCGAGGGCGGCCACATACCCGTCCGGGTCGCGCGCGGGGGCCGGAACCCGCAGCGATTTCGATACGGCGCGGGACGGTCGGCTGAGGTGATTGGCGAGCGGGTCGGCCACAATAACGTCAGCGCCGGCGCGGCGGAGAGCGCGCGCAACCTCCAGCCCCTTTGGCAAGCGGCCGAGCGTCAATAGTACCTTCTTCGCCATATCGCAGTGCGTCAGTAAAGCGCCGCTCCTCCGGCGAACGGCCGGGAAGACGAACTCATCCAGCTTGCGCGCAATCCGGCGTTGACGTCAAATAAGCTTGACAGGTGACGCCCCCAAGCTTCCGCGCTAGTGAGGATGTAGAGGCCGGCGCACGCCGCGACGTCGCGGGGAAAGCAGACGCTGAGCGCGCGTCGAGAAAGGGCGGTCCCGATGGAGTCAGACGTTCCGGCGGCCGCTGCGGGTGCGAAGCCGGTAACCCGGCCAAACGGCGTGGACTCGGCCCGTCTCTCCAACCGCTATGACGTGGCGATCGCCGGCGGCGGGCTTTCCGGGTCGCTAATCGCCTGGCGACTGAAGACGCTGCGGCCGGACCTTCGCGTCGCGCTTGTTGAGCGAGGCGAGACTCTCGGCGGAAACCACACCTGGTCGTTTCACGAGACCGACCTCGGGCCGGCGGCGGACGCCTGGATTGATCCCCTGGTGGCGCACCGCTGGGATCGGCAGGAGGTGCGGTTTCCGGCCCATTCGCGGCTCTTGCGGACGGGATACCGCTCGATCGTCTCCGAGCGACTGCATGACACCGTTGCGCCGGCGCTCGGTGCCGACCTGAGACTTGACGCCGAGATTGAGCGTCTCGACGCGGACGGCATCGCGCTCGCCGATGGCGAGATTGTCGCCGCGAAAGCGGTGATCGACGCACGCGGGCAGCGGGACAATTCCGCGCTGACGGTCGGGTTCCAGAAATTCCTCGGCCAGGAGATCGAGTTCGACGCGCCCCATGGCCTTCGCGATCCGATCATTATGGACGCGACAATCTCCCAGTCGGACGGCTATCGCTTCATATACGTTCTGCCGTTTTCGGAAACGACGGCGCTCATCGAAGACACGTACTATGCGGACGGATCGGCTATCGACCATGATGGCGTGCGGGCGGAGATCGCGTCCTACGCGGCGAGTCGCGGTTGGCGCATCGCCCGCGTCCTGCGCGAGGAGCATGGCGTCCTGCCGATTGCGCTCGCCGGCGACATCGACGCGCACCTTGACGCCGCGCCTGCGGGCGTCGGCGTCGCTGGGCTCGGCGCCGGGCTCTTTCATCCGCTGACGGGCTATTCTCTGCCGGACGCCGTGCGGCTCGCCGATAAAATCGCCCATACGGATGACCTGTCAGGCCCGGCGTTGTCGTCGCTGACGCGCGACCACGCCCGAACCGTATGGCGCGAACGGGAGTTTTTCCGCCTCCTGTCGCGGTTCCTCTACTACGCGGCTAAGCCGGAAACGCGGTACAAGGTGCTCGGAAGGTTTTATCGCCTTGGCGAGCCGCTGATCGAACGTTTCTACGCCGCCAATTCGACGAAGCAGGACAAGATGCGCGTGCTTGTGGGCAAGCCGCCTGTGAGCTTCTTCAAGGCTGCCGAGTGCGTTGACGAACAAAGCTGGCTGGAGCGCTGCTGGCGGCCGAGGCAGGCCGCCGAGTAGGGGGCAAACCGCGGCGCGCGTGCGCCGCGGCGTCGTTTGCGATTGGACCGTTTATGTCCGGTCGAGGTTCATTACCTTCGTCCAGGCGGCGACGAAGTCTTCAGCGAGCTTCTCCTCCCCGCCGTCGGCGGCGTAGACTTCGGCGAGGGCGCGAAGCTCCGCGTTCGACCCAAATACGAGGTCCACTTCCGTTGCGGTCCATTTAAGGTCGCCGGACGTTCTGTCGCGGCCTTCAAACGTTCCGTTGTCCGCAGGCGACCAGACCGTCGACATATCGAGCAGATTGGCGAAGAAATCGCTTGTCAGCGTTCCCGGCGCGTCGGTGAAGACGCCATGCGCGGCGCCGTCGGCGTTCGCGCCGAGCGCTCGCATGCCGCCGAGGAGGGCGGTCATTTCCGGCGCGGTAAGCGCGAGCATGCTCGCCCGATCGACGAGGGCGTCCGCCGGGTCCATGGGAACGCCGTCGCCATAATAGTTCCGGAAACCGTCCGCTTTGAGCTCAAGATAGGCGAACGAGGCGACGTCCGTTTCATCAAGGCTCGCGTCGGCGCGGCCAGGCGTGAAGGGCACGGAGACGCTGTGGCCTGCGTCCTTCGCCGCTTTCTCGATCGCCGCGGCGCCGCCTAGAACGATGATGTCCGCTAAGGAAACCCGTTTTCCGCCGGACTGCGCGTCATTGAAGTCGGCCTGTACGCCTTCAAGCGCCGTCAGCGCTTTGTCTAGTTCAACCGGGCCGTTGGCGGCCCAGTCCTTCTGCGGCGCAAGCCGGATGCGCGCGCCATTGGCGCCGCCGCGGCCGTCCGAATCGCGATAGCTCGCCGCCGACGCCCAGGCGGTCCGCACCAGTTCGGATACGGACAAGCCCGTCGCCAGAATGTCCGCCTTGATAGAGGCGATATCGCTAGCGTTGATCAGCGGGTGGTCGACTTCGGGGATCGGGTCTTGCCACACGAGCGGTTCGCTCGGCGCCTCCGCGCCGAGATAACGCGAGCGCGGGCCCATGTCCCGGTGGGTCAGCTTGAACCACGCTTTCGCGAACGCCTTCTGATACGCGTCCGGGTCCTCGAGGAATCGTTTGGAGATTTCGCTGTAGGAGGGATCAAACCGGAGGGCGAGGTCCGTCGTGAACATGATCGGCGCGTGCGACTTAGACGGATCGTGGGCATCCGGAACCGTGCCCGCCTCTTCGCCGTCCGCAGGGATCCACTGGGTCGCGCCCGCCGGGCTTTTCGTCTGCACCCATTCGTAAGCGAAGAGGTTGGCGAGGTACGCGCTCGACCAGGCGGTCGGCGTCGCGTTCCAGGCGCCTTCAAGGCCGCTGGTGATGGTGTCCGCGCCCTTGCCGTCGCCGCACTTGCTGGTCCAGCCCATGCCCTGTTCTTCAAGCTTCGCCGCCGCCGGCTCCGGGCCGACGCAGTCCTCCGGGCTCTTCGCGCCGTGGGCCTTCCCAAAGGTGTGCCCGCCGGCGATGAGCGCGACGGTTTCCTCATCGTTCATCGCCATCCGGCCGAACGTCTCGCGAATGTCGCGCGCCGCAGCAATCGGGTCCGGATTGCCGTTCGGTCCTTCCGGGTTGACGTAGATGAGGCCCATTTGAACCGCCGCCAGCGGATTTTTCAGCTCGCGGTCGCCATGATAGCGCTTGTCGTCGAGCATCTTGGTTTCGGGGCCCCAATAGACAAGGTCCGCCTCCCAATCATCCTCGCGGCCGCCGGCGAATCCATATGTTTCGAAGCCCATCGACTCGAGCGCCACATTGCCGGCCAGCACCATCAGGTCAGCCCACGAGAGGGAGGGGCCGTATTTCTTCTTGACCGGCCATAGCAGACGCCGCGCCTTGTCGAGATTGGCGTTGTCGGGCCAGCTGTTCAGCGGCTCGAACCGCTGCTGCCCGCCGCCGGCGCCGCCGCGCCCGTCGGCGAGACGATAGGTGCCGGCCGAGTGCCACGCCATGCGAATGAAAAACGGTCCGTAGTGCCCATAGTCCGCCGGCCACCAATCCTGCGACGTCGTCATGACGTTTTCGATGTCGGATTTGACTTCATCAAGGTCGAGCGTCTGGAACGCCGCGGCGTAGTCGAAATCCGCGCCATAGGGGTTTGACGCCGGGTCGTTGCGGCGCAGCGGCGAGAGATCAAGCTGCTCCGGCCACCAGAACGCGTTTGACTTTGGCGTGACGCCCGCATCGCGGGGACCGGCGGACATGTCCCCCGCCGCAGCGGCCGTCTCCGCCGGCGCAGCATCAGTCATCACCTCATCCGATACGGCCGCAGCCTGCGCCTCAACCGACGTCTCTGCGCCGCACGCCGCGAGCCCAAGCGCCAGAACCGCGCCGCCCGCAAATAAACTGGATTTGAGAGATAGCCGCATAAGTCAGTATCCTCCCTTTATGCGTCTTTTGACCAAGTGCAGGGCGCCGCGCGTCCTGTGATTGATTATCAAAATCATGGCGCGCCTATCCTTTGGGAAGCATAAGCAAATGACGCGCGGCGTCCTTGGCGATCAGTCCTATCGCGGCCGCGCGCGCCTGTAAAAATGATAGTTCCAATCTCGAGGATCGACTGAATCGATGTGGCGCGCGTCGCAGGGCCGCGGGGCGCACGCCGCGCATCGCGCTCTACTGGCGTCCCCACCGTCAAGGCGCATGGACGAGAGTCCGCCGGGTGAACGGTTGGGGCGAGCGGTCGTTAACATTGCGGACGATCTGGCGGGGCGGCGCGGCGTCAGACCGGTTCTCAAACCGCTGCGCGATTCAACTAATTGTAAGGCGTACGGAATAATAAGAGGGATCAGAAATTGATCGTCAGCGACAGGGATCCGTACTCGACGCCGTCCCGGTTCTGCTCAACATATTGGGTCGTCCGGAAAAGATGCGTATACGTCAATCTTACGCCTTCAAAATAGACGGCGACGCCGAGAAACGCATCGCCGACGAAATCCTCGCGCGTTACGCCGAATCCGTTCTGGCCCTCCTCGTCGAGCAACAGGTCGCGCGGCACATAGCGGCCGTCGACGCCGGCGAAAAAATAGGCGCCGGAGCGCGCCGTCGGTTTGAAATAGCCGGCACCGGCGAGGCTCGGCCGCAAGAGCGGCGGCGAGACGTCCACCGGCACGTTCCAGCCAAGGCGCAGGGCGCCGCCGACGCTGAGTGAGCTCTTGAGATTGCCGACGCTCGCGCCGTAATGCGGAGAGGCCTGGACGCCGAAGCCAAGATCGCCGGGCGCCTTGCCGTTAAGCGGCAGGATGTGCGTGCGACGCCAGCTCAGCTCCGCCGCCGGGCGGTTCGATATCTGCGTCGCCCAGCCGTTCGGCGGCGCTGCGCGGATGATGTCGTGCCACTCGATCTGCAGGCTGTCGGCCTGGGAGGCGGGGCCGACGACGCCGAGCAACAGCTGGACCTGGTCGATCCGGCGGTCCTCCTGGTTAACCACCGCGCCGACGGAGGCGTATAGAAGACCCGCATACGGACGGTCGCCCTCGGGAGGTTCGACGAGTTCGATGTCTTCGGGCGTGAAAGTCTGATGGCCGACGGCGAAATGCATGCGCGTTTCGACCCGCGCTTGCTCATCCGTCAAAAGTCTGACGAGCGGCGGCGTCCAGCCTGGCGCCCGCGCCGGCGCGCCGAGATAAGACAGCTCAAGCCCGTTCGTAAAATCCCGGTCTAGCGATTCTCGCCCGAAAATGTCGTTGGCGAGGACGAAAGCGATCGATCCCTCATCGCCTGGCCTATGGGTCGACTCATCCGCCGCAAGCGCACTTCCCCAACAAAGCGCGACCGCCGCAGCCGCCAGCACCGTTCCCCCCGCACGAGCCGCCATTTTGTTACTCCTGACGCTTCACGAGCGTACGATAGCGCCGTTCTTGCCGCAGCGCAGCGGTATTTACGGCAAAGTGATGTCAGCAAGCTCTGGGCCGTCTCGGCGCATGTTCCGGTAAGCGCAATCGACTAGTCGATCGCAGCCGGCGCGCCGTTCATCGCATAGGTCCGCGTTACCCGTGGGGAGAGGCGGGTCAGCAACTCGTAGCCTATGGTCCCGCACGCGGCGGCGGCCTCCTCAATGGGCGCAGCGTCCCCGAATATCTCCGCGGCGTCTCCGGGCGCGACGGACGCGGGGGCGTCCGTAATGTCGACCGTGACAAGATCCATCGAGACGCAGCCGACAACGGGGCAGGGGGTCCCTCCGATGACGACGCGGACCGACGCTTCGCCGCCGCTGGCCGGCGCGGCGCGGGGAAATCCGTCGCCATAGCCGATCGCGAGGGTGGCGAGGCGGGTCGGCCGCGCCGCCTCGAAGAGGCCGCCATAGCCGACGCGGCCGCCGACAGGCACGGACTGAACTTGCAAGACTTCTGCGGTCAGCGTCGCCACCGGCTTCACTTCAGGGACGGGCGCGCCGAAAGGAGAGACGCCGTAGAGCCCGACGCCAAGGCGGAGAAGGTCAAAGCCGAACGCCTCCCCGATAAGCGCGCCGCCGGTGGAGACAAGAGACAGCCGGACGTCGCCTGCGTCGGCCGCGAGCGTGCGGAAACGCTTCAGCTCCGCTTCGTTGGTTGGATCGTCGGGCGCGCCGGCGCAGGAGAGGTGCGCCATGAAAAGCGTCGGCTTCAGGTCGCGCAACGAAAGCACGTCGGACAATTCTTCCGCTGGAACGCCAAGCCGGTGGATGCCCACATCGGCGTGCACGGCGCAGGGCGCCCCGGGGCGCGTTTCGGCCCAAAGCGTCGCTTGCGCCAGGCTGTTGATCACCGGCGTCAAGCGGCCTTCGTCGAAGATCGGCAGGCTCGCGCGCGTCGGGCCATTGAGGATGAAGATCTCGGCGTCCGGTACGCTGTCCCTCAGCGCCTCGCGCAGGCGCGCGCCTTCCTCAGGGTGGGCGACGAAGAAAGTCCGGCAGTCGCCATGGCGCGCGAGCGCCCGCGCGCACGGGACCAGGCCCAGTCCGTAGGCGTCGCATTTGACGACCGCCGCAGCTTCCGCGTCCGGCTGGCGCGCGGCGAGGCGCTGAAAATTGCCGACGAGCCGCCCCAGATCAACGGAGACGGTGGGCCGATAGCCGCCGGCGAATTCGTCATAAGCATTCATAAGGTGGGGCTTATAGCACCGTGCGGCAAATCCGCATCGCCTCAAGCTGAGGAGAACAATCGTCCCAAAGGATAACGACCCGAATGCGCCGTCCGACGCTGCGCCTGCATCCGCCGCATTGTCGTAAGAAGGCGCAAGGGCGCTTTATTCGTAACGGTGCTGGTCGAAGCGGCCGTCGTCGAGATCGGAGAACTTGGTGAGGTTCTGGTCGAACCGCAGCGGCACCGAGCCGATCGGTCCGTGGCGCTGTTTCGCGATGATCACCTCCGCGACGCCGCGGGCCGCCTCCATTTTCTCAAGCCACTTCGCGCGGCTGAGCGTCGCCTCCTCGCTGTCGCCTTTTGGTTCGCTGCGCGAGAGATAATACTCTTCGCGATAGACGAATAGGACGATATCCGCGTCCTGCTCGATGGAGCCGGACTCGCGCAAGTCTGACAGAAGCGGTCGTTTTTCGTCGCGGGACTCAACCTGGCGGGAAAGCTGCGACAGCGCCACGACCGGCACGTCGAGTTCCTTGGCGAGGGCTTTCAGTCCGACCGAAATCTCCGTGATCTCCTGCACGCGATTGTCGCTTCTGCGACCCGACCCGGTGAGAAGCTGAAGATAATCGACGACCACGAGATCAAGGCCCTTCTGTCGTTGCAGCCGGCGCGCGCGGGCCGCGACCTGCGCGATCGACAGTCCCCCTGTGTCGTCAATGTGGAAAGGCAGATCGTTCAGTTCCTGCGCCTTGTGATAGATCCGGTCGAACTGCGCCTTGTCGATGGTGCCGCGCCGGATCTCGTTTGATGGCACTTCGGCCATTTCGGCGAGGATGCGCATAGCGATCTGGTCAGCGGACATTTCCAGCGAGAAAAATCCGACTACGGCGCCGGTTTCGCCGGCGTCCGAGCCCGCTTCAGTCGCTCGCTTCTTCGCCCGCGCGGCGCTGAGGGCGATGTTGGTGGCGAGCGCGGTCTTTCCCATGGACGGCCGTCCGGCGAGAATGATGAGGTCGGACGGATGCATGCCGCCCATCATGTTGTCGAGATCGCTTAGTCCCGTGGCGATTCCGGATAACCCGCCGCCGCGCTTGATCGCCGCATCGGCGACGTCCACCGCCTCCACAAGGGCGGTCGTGAACGTCTTGAAACCCTTGCCGTAATGGCCCTTCTCCGCGAGGTCGTAGAGGCGGCGCTCCGCGTCCTGAAGCTGCTGCTCCGGTCCGTCGTCGATCGCCGCGCGCTTCGCGCGGTCGATGATCTCGCCGCCGACGTCGATGAGGCCGCGATAGACCGCGAGGTCGAAGACGACGCGCGCATAGTCCTTCGCGCCCGCGGTCGACGGCACGCTCGCCGCAATATCTTCAAGATATCTGCGCCCGCCGCTCTCCTTGTATCCCGGCGAACTCGACAGATGGGCGTCGACGGTGATGGGCGAGGCGAGGCGTCCGGTGTCGAAGAGGCCTTTGCACGCATCGAAAATCAGCGCGTGCACCGGGTCGTAGAAATGCTCGGGCTTTAGATAGTCCGAAACGTCGACGCCAACCTGATTGTCGAGAAGGATGGCGCCGAGAATCGCCTGCTCGGATTTAATGCTGAACGGGACGCGGTCGTCCGTAGCAGGAGCGCCTCCGTCACCTTGAGGAGCAAAGAGTGAATCTCCATCCGCCATGACGTCAGGGAAACACAATTCGCTTTAGACGGGAAGGCCGCAGCCCAGCCTAGTTTTCCAAAAAGCTCGAATCGGTCGATAATTTAAGGATGTGTACAGACAAAAACGCCCCGGCCGAGGCCGGGGCGCGATTTTGCTGTGTTAGCCGGTCGAGCTTCAGGCGTTGGTCGTGTCGTCATCCGGTTCGGCCTGCGCGCCTTCTTCGGGCGCCTCTCCGATCTCAGATGTCGCCGTGGCGACGGCTTCCTGGGCGTCGGGGTCGAAGAACTCGGCGGCCGTCTCCCCCTCGTCCTCGTCAGGCTCGTCGGTTTCCCGCGCGAGGACGTTCTCGCCTCGCGCCTGCCGCTCGGCTTCGTCCTCGGAGCGCGCGACATTGATTTCGATCGTCGCGTCGACTTCCGGGTGAAGCGCCACGCGAACGCTGAAGATGCCGATCGTCTTTAGCGGCTTGTCGAGGCGGATCTGCGCGCGCTCGACCTTAACGCCGCCCTCTGACGCGATCTCGGCGATGTCGCGGGTTGAGACCGAGCCGTACAGCATCCCCATCTCCGACGCCTGGCGGATTACGGTGAAGGACTTGCCGTCAATCCGCTGGCCGGCGTCTTCGGCGTCTTTCTTGCGCTCAAGGTTGCGCGCTTCGAGATCGGCGCGCTGCGCCTCGAACACTTTTCTGTTCGCCTCGTTCGCGCGCAGCGCTTTTTTCTGCGGCAAGAGAAAGTTGCGCGCGAAGCCTGGCTTAACTCTTACGACATCGCCCATCTGGCCGAGGTTTTCGACCCGCTCAAGAAGAATGATCTCCATCATCTCCGCTTACTCCCCAACGTAGGGGAGCAGCGCCAGAAACCTCGCGCGCTTGATGGCGCGCGCTAGCTCGCGTTGCTTCTTGTAGGAGACTGCGGAAATCCGCGATGGGACGATTTTGCCCCGCTCGGACACGTACCGCTGCAGCAGCTTCGGGTCCTTGTAGTCGATCTTCGGCGCGTTATCGCCGGAAAACGGGCATGTCTTGCGCCGCCGCATGAATGGTCTCGCCATCGTCAGCCTCCCTAACGCCGGTCGCGATCGCGATCGCGGTCACGGCCGCGATCCCGGTCGCCCTTGTCGCGGCGGCTTAAAACCGGCGACGGCTTTTCGTCGTGCTCTTCGACGCGCAGCGTCATATAGCGCAGGACGTCTTCGTTAATCTTTTCCTGGCGCTCCAGTTCGTGGATCGCGTCGGCCGGCGCCTCGATGTTCATCAGGCCGTAATGGCCTTTGCGGTTCTTCTTGATCTTGTACTGAAGATTGCGAAGGCCCCAATACTCGGACTTCGCGATCTTGCCGCCATGGTCGGTGACGACTTTCTGAAGCGTTTCGGTCAACGCCTCGACTTGCGCAGGAGAGATGTCCTGACGCGCAATGAAGATATGCTCGTAAAGGGGCACTCGCGCTCCTCCTTGTGGGACGGCGGGGACGCGTATTCGCCCATTTAAGGGCGGGAGCCTTGGAGCATGGCCCCCCGCGCCGTCGGTTCAACTTCGGATCGGGACCATCCCGCAAACCCGCGCTGTCGCTCATCGCCGGGAGAGAGCCCCCGAGGGATCGCGCAGCGCCGGCCAAGTCGACCGCCGTTCGAAAGCGCGCGGCGTAGCTCACGCGGCGGCGGCGCGCAAGCCGCCAGGGAAGATTTTCAGCGCTCGCCGCGTCCGGCGCTTTAACTTCCCGGCGGCGGCCTTTAACGAACGGAGCTTCCATGGAGGTCGTCGGATGACGAGAAGCCTGATTTTTCCGGGACAGGGAAGCCAGTCGGTCCGCATGGGCGCGGCATTGGCGGCGCGTTTTCCGGTCGCCCGAGCGGTCTTTGACGAGGTCGACGAGGCGTTGGAACGCAAGCTGTCCTCAGTGATGTGGGACGGGCCGGATGAAGCGCTCAATCTCACGACAAACGCTCAGCCGGCGCTGATGACCCATTCGGTGGCGGCGTTTCGGGTTTTGGAGGCGGAGGCCGGCGTAAAGGTCTCTGAGTGCGCGTTCGCCGCTGGCCATTCGCTCGGGGAATACAGCGCCCTGTGCGTCGCGGGCGCTTTGTCGCTCGCCGATGCGGCAAAGCTCCTGCAGCTCCGTGGCGAGGCCATGCTGGCCGCCGCGCCGGAAGGGGCCGGGGCCATGGCCGCCCTCCTAGGGGCCAGCATTGAGGGGGCCGAAGCCGCGATCGCCGCCACAGAAGGCGAGGGCGTTCTTGAAATCGCGAACGACAACGCCCCGGGCCAGGTCGTCGTCTCCGGCGCGACGGCGCGGGTCGAGGCGCTTGCCGAAAACGCCCGGGCCCACGGGATCAAGATGGCGCGTATGCTTCCCGTGTCGGGCCCGTTCCACTCCACCATGATGGCGCCCGCCGCAGAGGCCATGCGCGCGCATCTGGCCGAGGCGAGCATTTCCGCGCCGACACTTCCGATTGTCTCGAATGTAGTCGCCCGTCCCACAAGCGCGCCGGACGAAATCAGGGATCTTCTCGTGAAGCAGGTAACGTCGCGGGTGCGGTGGACCGAGTGCGTCGCCTATATGGCGGGCGAAGGCGTCGATGAATTCGTTGAAATCGGAACCGGCAAGATTCTCGCCGGCCTCGTGCGGCGGATCGCAAAGGAGGCTCGCATTATCAGCGTCGGGGAGCCGGACGATGTAGAAGCCTTCGCCGCGTCGGCCAGGTGACGGCCGCAGCCGGCGAAAGCAAAGAGGTAGCTGGATATGTTTGATCTTTCAGGAAAATGCGCCCTCATTACCGGCGCGAGCGGCGGCATCGGCGGCGCGGTGGCCGAAGCCCTGCACGCGCGCGGCGCGCAAGTGGCCCTCTCGGGCACGAATGTTGATAAGCTTGCGGCGCTGACCGAAAAGCTCGGCGAACGGGCGGTGGCGACGCCCTGCGACCTCGCCGATCTCGACGCCGTGGACGCGCTTCCGAAACAGGCGGCCGAGGCGATGGGCGGTCTGCACATCGTCGTCTCCAATGCCGGCGTTACGCGCGACGGGCTTCTGATGATGATGAAGCCCGCGCAGTGGGACGAGGTGATCGCGCTCAATCTCACCGCCTATTTCCGCCTCGCCAAGGCGGCGCTTCGAGGTCTGACGAAGCAGCGCCACGGCCGCATCATCGGCGTGACGTCCGTGGTGGGCGTGACCGGCAACGCCGGGCAGGCGAATTACGCCGCGTCGAAGGCGGGCATGATCGGCTTTTCAAAATCGCTCGCGGCCGAAGTCGCCTCCCGCAACGTCACCGTTAACTGCATCGCGCCAGGCTTCATCTCGACCGCCATGACCGCTGCGCTGAATGACGACCAGAAGGCGGCCATTCTGTCGAAGATTCCCGCCGGCGACATGGGCGCGCCCGCGGATATTGGCGCCGCGGCGGCCTACCTCGCCAGCGACGAGGCGCGCTACGTCACCGGCCAGACGCTGCACGTGAATGGCGGCATGGCGATGATATAACCCGCCAATTCCACATTGCGGCGCGGCGTTGCAACGCCATTCGATTTGCCGTAAGCGCCCGTGCGGCCTCATGGAAGGCCGGATTGTCAACGGATGAACGAACCGCCGGCGGCGGTCTGGGCGTCCGCTTCGCCAGGCGTTCCAGCGCCGGCCGGCAGGGGTTGCGACGCGGCGCCTTACTTGGGCGCTCGGGTCGTGCGGGAACGCTTTAGAAGGAGCACTGAAGGATGTCTGAATTTGCCGAACGCGTAACCAAGATTGTCGTCGAGCATCTCGACGTCGATCCGGCGAAGGTCGACCCGAAGGCGAGCTTCATCGATGATCTCGGCGCGGACAGCCTCGACATCGTCGAGCTTGTTATGGCGTTCGAAGAAGAGTTCGACGTTGAAATTCCGGATGACGCCGCCGAAACAATCCAGACCGTCGGCGACGCCATCAAGTTCATTCAGGACCAGAAAAACTAACCCCGGCGGCGCGCGCAATTAAGGGCGCGCGGCGATCAAGGGGAGCTGCGTCGTGAGGGGGCAGGGCGCGCGGGAGCGAGGCCGATGACCCACCTGTTGAAGCGCGCCGTCATAACTGGCCTCGGCATGGTCTCGCCGCTGGCGGGATCGCTGGAGCCGAGCTGGCGGCGCCTCGTCGCCGGCGAGGCCGCCGCCGGGCCGATCGACAAGTTCGACGCGTCCGATCTCCCCTGCCGCATCGCCGCCGCGGTGCCGAAGACTGACGGCAAGGGCGGCGGCGCTGATCTTATCGACGCGGGCGCCGCGGGCGACGCCTTCAATCCCGATGACTGGGTGTCCGCCAAGGACAGGCGCCGCATGGACGAGTTCATCGTCTTCGGCATCGCCGCCGCGGAAATGGCGTTCCGGCATTCGGGCGTGGAGTTAAAAACGCCTGAAGACCATGAGCGTATGGGCGTGCTCGTAGGCGCCGGGATCGGCGGACTTGAGGGCATCGAACGCAACTCCCTCGCCCTGCATGAGCAGGGCCACCGGCGCGTCTCTCCGTTCTTCGTGCCGGGGTCTCTCATCAATCTCGTCTCCGGCCAGGTGTCGATACGGCTCGGGCTCAAGGGACCGAACCACGCCGTCGTCACGGCCTGCTCGTCCGGCGCGCATGCCATCGGGGATGCGGCGCGGCTGGTGATGCTGGGCGACGCCGATGCGATGATCGCCGGCGGCGCGGAATCGACGATCTGCCCCATCGGCATTGCCGGCTTCACCGCCTGCAAGGCACTGACGACGCATTTCAACGACACGCCCGAAAAGGCCTCCCGGCCTTATGACAAGGATCGCGACGGGTTTCTCATGGGCGAAGGGGCCGGCATGGTCGTTATTGAGGAACTGGAGCGGGCGAGGGCGCGCGGCGCGACGATCTACGGGGAAATCGTCGGATACGGACTATCGGGCGACGCGTTCCATGTCACCGCTCCGGCGGAGGACGGCGACGGCGCCTATCGCGCGATGCGCATGGCGCTGGCGCGCGCAGGTCTTGCGCCCAAGGACGTCGACTATGTCAATGCCCATGGCACGTCGACGCCGAAGGGCGACGAAATCGAAGTGCGCGCAGTCGAACGCCTCTTTCGCGACGCGGCGGAGGGGCTCGTCATGTCGTCGACGAAGTCGGCGACCGGCCATCTTCTCGGCGCGGCGGGCGCGGTGGAGGCGGTATTCAGCCTTCTCGCCATTCGTGACGGGATCGCGCCGCCAACCATCAATCTAGAAAATCCGTCGGTGGATACCGCCATCAATCTTGCGCCCAATGAGGCGGTGCGAAAGCCGATCGATGTCGTCCTGTCGAATTCCTTTGGCTTTGGCGGCACCAATGCGTGCTTGGTGCTGCGGCGGTTCGACGGCTAGTCTGGGGTCGGCAATTGGGCCGCCGAGCGCGGCGTAGGCGGCGCGGGGGATCGTTGGGGCATGCGGTCATTTTTGCTTTTCTTTGCCTTTCTCGTGCTGCTTGCTGCGCTCGCCGTCGCAGGCGGCGGGTTTGTTCTGCGCCAGGAGATGCTGCGCGCTGGACCCCACGACGAAGACGTCGTCGTCCTGCTCGAGGAGGGCTCGTCGGTGACGACGATCGCCGAAACGCTTGGCGAGGCGGGCGTTTTGAGGCGCCCGATTCTCTTTGTCGCCGCGGCGAAGCTGAAAGGCGTCACCGGGTCGCTTAAGGCTGGCGAGTATCGCATCCCGAAAGGCCTCAATGTCTGGGACCTCGTCGACCTTGTCGAACGCGGCAAGAGCATCCTCCACTACGTCACAGTGGCCGAAGGGCTCACGACCGCGCAGGCGCTCGGCGTCATCCGCGCCAATGAGGAGCTGGAGGGGGAGCTGACGTTGACCCCCGACGAAGGCGCGCTCCTGCCCGAGACCTACGCGTTTACGCGCGGCGAAACCCGCGACCAGCTCGTCGACGCCATGATGAAGGCGCAAACGGCGCTCATCGACGACGCATGGGACGACCGTGCGCTTGAGCTGCCGTTCTCGACGCGGGAGGAAGCGATCATCCTCGCCTCAATCGTAGAGAAGGAAACCGCCGTCGCCGGCGAGCGGCCGCGCATTGCGGCGGTTTTCGTCAACCGGCTGAAGAAGGGCATGCGCCTCGAATCCGATCCGACCATCATTTATGGTCTGACTGGCGGCGAGCCGCTCGGCCGAGGCCTTCGCGTAAGCGAAATCAAGCGCGAGACGCCCTACAACACCTATCGCATTGACGGCTTGCCGCCGACGCCGATCGCAAACCCCGGGAAGGATGCGATCCTTGCGGTGTTGAATCCTGCGCGTACGGACGACCTATTTTTTGTTGCGGACGGAACCGGCGGGCATGTGTTCGCTGAAACGCTCGCTGAGCACAACCGCAACGTCGCGAAGTGGCGCCGGGTGGAGCGTGAACGCCGGGCGGCGGAAGCGGCGGCCGAAAAGGACCCTGCGAAATGAGCGGTTCCCGAGCTGCGGGCGATCTGGCCGTCAGGTCTATGACCGGCTATGGCCGCGCGTCTGGCGAGGCCGCTGGACGCGGCTGGACGTGGGAGCTGAAAAGCGTCAATGGCCGCGGGCTGGAGCTGCGCTTCCGCACGCCGCCTGGCTTCGACCGCGTCGAGGCGCAGTGCCGCAAGGCGGCCGCTGCGGCGCTCACCCGCGGCAACCTCACCTGCAACCTGTCGCTGGATGCGGGAGGGCCGGGCGCGGGTTTCGCGATCAATGAGGCGAACCTTGAGGCGGCGCTCGCCGCAATCGAGACGATCCGCAGCCGCGTCGACGCCGCGCCGCCGCGCCCGGAGGCGATCCTCGCCCTGAGAGGCGTCGTGGAGACGGGCGATCGCGCCGCCGCTGCGGATGAAGAGGAGACGCGCGCATTCGAAAAGGCGCTCCTTGCGGGGTTCGAGGCGGCGCTTGGCGAACTGGACGCCGTCAGGACCGCAGAGGGCGCGGCGCTGAAGGGTGTCGTCAAGGAACGGCTCGCCGAGACCGAGCGGCTTGTCGATGCCGCCGAAGCCGCCGCCGCCGGCGCCGGCGAGGCTTTTCGCGCGCGCCTCGACCAACAGCTTCAGGATCTCATTGGGTCTGAAAAGGTCGCGCCGGACCGGCTGGCGCAGGAGGCCGCCATGCTCGCCGTGCGCGCCGATGCGCGCGAAGAGCTCGACCGTCTGCGCGCGCACGTGGATGCGGCGCGAGAGCTTCTCGCCGCCGGCGGCGCCCTGGGCCGCAGGCTCGATTTTCTGACCCAGGAGCTGAACCGCGAGGCCAACACGCTTTGCGCCAAGGCGCCGACGCTTGACCTCAAGACGATCGGCCTCGATCTCAAGACCGTCATCGACCAGATGAGGGAGCAGGCGCAGAACGTTGAATAAAGACCGTGAATCCAATGCGGCCCTGACGGAGTCCCGGCGTGGGCTGATGATGATCCTGTCGAGCCCGTCGGGCGCCGGCAAAACGACCCTCGCGGATCGGCTTCTCAGGCGCGACGACAAGCTCGAACTGTCAGTTTCCGCGACGACGCGCGCGCCGCGGCCGGGCGAGGTCGAGGGCGAAGATTATTACTTCAAGACCATTCCCGAATTCGAACGCATGCGCTCTGAAGGGGAGTTCCTGGAATCCGCGCTTGTTTTCGGCAACTATTACGGCACGCCAAAAGGGCCTGTCGACGCCGCGATGGCGGAGGGGCGGGACGTCCTCTTTGACATTGATTGGCAGGGCGCGCAGCAGATCGCCCAACGCGCGCCGAATGACGTCGTCAAGGTGTTCATACTGCCGCCCTCGCGCGAGGAGCTTGAACGGCGTCTAAGAAGCCGCAATCAGGACCCGGAGGAAGTCGTCCGCAACCGGATGGCCAAGGCCGACGCGGAGATATCTCACTGGGCCGAATACGAATATGTGGTGGTCAATGAGGATATCGACGCGTCGCTTGAACGCCTGCGGGCGATCCTGACGGCGGAACGCCAGAAGCGCGACCGGCAGACGAGCCTGGCGGAGCGCGTCCGGCGAATGCTCAGGGATTTCTGACCGGGAACGAACGTCAGCCCATATTGGCGATGAACCTGTCGGCTTCGGCGATGGACTCGTTCATTTCCTCGATCAGCGTTTCAATTCGCGACTCAATCTCGAGCCGTTCGGTTTCCAGCGAGGCGATCGCCCGGGCGTTCAGATTGTGCTTCAGGAACAGCACCTGGTCGTTATAGAGCGCCAGCACCGGGTCCATTTTCGCCGCTGCCCGGTTCATCGCCGACATCAGGTCTTCGAACTCGACCTTGGTTTGATCGAGCTGACGCTGGGACTGCGCGCGCAGGGAAGCGCTCTCGTATTCGCCGAGTTCGGTTTCCCATTCGCGGAACAGCCGCCGCCCGACATCATTGACGGACTTGATCCGCGCGCGAACGTCGTTCGCCTGGCCATCTGCGCGCTTATAGGACGCGTTCAGCTTGTCGTATTTGCGCTCAAGGTCGCCGCCATCGACGTCGACAAGCGCGCGAAACTCGTCGAGCGCCGAGGTGAACACCTCCTGGGCGTCGGCCTGCTCGCCGCGAGCGAGCTTGACGCGGTCGACGAGAATATCGCGTTTCTCAACGCCGAAACGTTCCATCGCGGAATAGTAGGTAGAAGCGCAGGCGCCAAGGATCGCAAGCGATCCGGCGCCGAGCGCGGCGGTCAAAAGACGCCGTGTCGGTTTCACTGGTGAACTCCTTCCCCAAGCGCGCGATGAAACGCGCTTCGTGACTCAATTCGATTCGACCTATAACCCAATTTCGTGACGTCGCGCCACGCCCGGCGCGCCGGGCAGATTTCGGAGAGGAGCAGGTCCATGTCCGCATTCTGGGTGTTTATCGGGATTATCGTCATTGTCGCCGCATTCGCGGTGCTGACGTATAATCGCATCGTCGCCCTCAACCAGCGCGCCGATCAGGCCTTCGCCGACGTCGACGTGCAGCTGAAGCAGCGCCACGACCTCGTGCCCAACCTCGTCGAAACGGTGAAGGGCTATGCGGCCCATGAGAAGGAAACGCTGGATGCGGTGATCAGCGCCCGCAACGCCGCGACGTCGGCGCAGGGCCCGGCGGCGCAGGGACAGGCGGAAGGCGTGCTCGGCGCGGCGCTCGGACGTCTTTTCGCCCTCGCCGAAGCCTATCCGGATCTCAAGGCGAACACGAACTTTCTTGAACTGCAGCGCGAGCTGGCGGACGTGGAGAACAAGCTCGCCGCCGCGCGTCGTTTCTTCAACAACGCCGTGCAGGAGTTCAACACCATCATCCAGCAGATACCCGGCAACTTCATTGCGCCGATGGGCAACTTCAAACAGCGCGATTTCTTCGAGATCCCTGAGGCGGCGCGCGAAACCCTTGAAGCGGCGCCGGACGTTTCGTTTAGCTGAGGACGCACAACGTGGATCGTCTGCTCGGCCTCATTGGCGGCGTCAGCCCGGAATCGACCCCGATCTATTACGCGCATCTGAATGCGGCGGCCCGCGCCGCGCGCGGCGGCGCGCACTCCATGCCGCTGCTTATCTATACCCTCGACTTTGGCGTCATGCAGAGCCTCTACGCCAACAGCGACTGGCGGGGGTATGCGGAGGAGATCGCCGCCGCGGCGCGCCGTCTGAAAGCCGGCGGCGCAACGGCGCTCGCAATCTCGTCAAACACCTCGCACATCGGCGCCGCGGCGGCGGCGGAGGCGACGGGCCTTGAGGTCATCCATCTTCTGGACGCGCTTGCGACGGCGCTTCAAGACGGCCACGCGCGGCGGCCGCTTCTCCTCGGCACGCCGTTCGTAATGGAGGGGCACTTCTACCTGCCGGAGTTTGCGCGGCGATATGATGGCGACGTCTTGACGCCGGATGGGGCGGACCGGGCGCGGGTCGGACGGATCATCTTTGATGAACTTTCGAAGGGCGTCGTCCGCGAGGATAGCCGCGGCGAAATGCAGGAGATCGTGAGGCGCGCCGTGGCGGCCGGCGCCGACGCCGTGATTCTCGGATGCACTGAGCTCTGCATGATCCTCGGACCCGATGACGTTGATCCGCCAGTCTACGACACCACGGCGATCCACGCTGCGGCGCTCGCTGACTATGCGCTGGGCGGCGACGCGCTAAAGCAAGCCTGATCGCATATGGGCGCTTACGGCCTTCAAACACATATCTGGAATAACCAGCTGAAATCACTGCTGTTGCTGGCCGGATTTCCCATTCTTCTTGCGGTCCTGCTGCTGGGGTTGACCATCGGATATGTCGGCGCGGTCGAAGAGTTCCGCAGCATGGAGGAGGCGCGCGCGCTGGTTCTGGAGCGCTTTGTCGGCGCGCTCCCGTTCGCGGTGCTTGGCGCGTGCGTCTGGTTCCTGATCGCCTGGGTCTCGCACCAGCGGATCATCGCCGCGTCCGTCGGGTCGCGCGGCCTCGCCCGCGCCGACGCGCCGGAGATCTATAACCTTCTCGAAAACCTCTGCATCTCGCGGGGGATTGCGATGCCGACCCTGTCGATCATCGAAACGCCGCAGATGAACGCTTTCGCCAGCGGGATCAGCGAGAGGAACTACGCCATCACCTTGACGCGTGGGCTGATCGACCGCCTTGACCGCGATGAACTGGAAGCGGTTCTCGCCCACGAGCTCACCCACATCCGCAACCAGGACGTCAGGCTGCTGATCGTCGCCGTGATCTTCGTCGGCATTTTCTCATTTGTCGGCGAGCTGATCTTCAACGGCGTCTTCCGGTCCGGCGTCAGGATGGGCGGCCACACAAGATCGCGGCGGGGCGACAGCCGTGGCGGCGGCCTGCTGATCATCGTAGCGGTGGTCGTCATCGTCCTCGCCTATCTGCTGGCCATCCTCATCCGCTTCGCCCTGTCGCAGAAGCGCGAATATCTCGCCGACGCCGGCGCGGTGGACCTCACCCGAAACGCCGACGCGATGGTCAGCGCGCTTCAGAAGATATCCGGCAGATCGGAAATCGACGCGCCGGACGACGTCCGTCAAATGATGGTCGACAATCCGGTGCGGTTCTTCGGCGTCTTCGCGACCCATCCGCCGATCGAGAAGCGCATCGACGCGCTGCGTGACTATGCCGGCGCGGCGCCTTTGGAAGATGCGGGCCCCTGGGACTAGCTGGCGGTGATGCGCCCGGGGCGGCTCGCTAAGAGCCGGCGCGCAAGGAAATCCGGCGAGGCGTCGATCAGCCCTTCGGAAATAAACGGCGTTTCGGAGAACTGCGCCAGCGACAGGCCGCCGGAGAACGCCGCCGTCAGGCCGGCGCCGACCCGCTTCGTCGCGTCGAACTTCGTCAGGATGATCCGGCGCACGCCGAAATCCGCGAACGCCGTCGCCCAGTCTTCGTATTCAGCCGCGTCGCCGCTCGCCGGCAGCACCAGGATCGGCTCCGCCGCCGTCGCTTCGCGAAAGCTGCGCAGGGCGGCGATATCGCCGGGGTCAAAGGGACTGATGCCGGGAGTGTCAAATACGATAGGCCCGGAAGGGCGCTTGGAGCGCAGCGTGCGTTCGGCCTCCTGCGGCGTTTCGACAATGTAATAGTCCGCCCCCAGCGTATCGCCATAGGTCTGGAGCTGCTCGATTGCGCCGGCGCGGCCCACATCGGCCGTCATCATAAACGCCGACCCGGTCGCGGAAATGGCGAGCGCGGCGAGCTTCGCCGCGCAGGACGTTTTGCCGGCGCCCGTTGGGCCGACCAGCATGATCGGCGCGCCGCCGCCCGCAATGTTGAGCGGCGCGAAATCGAACGCGGCCTCCAGCCCCGTCTCAAGCCGCACTAACGGGTCGTCGATGCGCGCGTCATGCGCGCCGGCGATGATGGCGCGCCGCAGGTCATCGCCGACCCCGTGCGCGGAAAGGACGTCGGCGACGCCGTCGCCGGACGCCGTCATCGGCGGGCGGTCATGCGACGCCCGGGCGCGACCGGGCTTCCTGCCCTTGCCGCTCGACAGGCGCCCGCGCAGCGATGCGAGGTTTTCTTCGCCGAATTTTCGTTCGATCGGTTCATTGAGGCGGGCGCCGGCCCCGCCATGGTCCGGTCGGGCGCTAATCGAGGCCGGCGCGCGCGCGCCGAAGCTGGAGGGCGGGGGCGAGCCGCCCGACTCCTCGCGGTCCGAAGCGGCCAGCTCCACATCGCCGCTTGGAAGATCGCGCACGGATAAAACGACAAGCTTGTCGCCGAACGCCCGCCGCGCCTTGGCTTCGGCGGCCGCGACGTCGGACGCAATGAACTTCATCATGCCGGCGCAAACACCCTTCCAGCCCCTTGGCGGCGACTATAGGGCGCGATCGACCGGCGCGCTATCGGCGCGACCGGCAAAGGAACTTTATTTCTGGAAAATTGAAGTCGCCCCGATGCGCGTCAGGCGATCGGGGCGCATTCGCCGTACCCGGACGGGCCGAAGAACCGCCAGCGCGTCAGCGGTACTGCTGCAGACGCGTCGCGCGCAGGCCCGGAAGGCCGTATTGGTCGATCGCCTTTTGCCAGCTCAAGAACTCCTCCATCGTGAGCTGGTAGCGCTCGCACGCTTCTTCCAGCGTCAACAATCCGCCTCGGACAGCGGCGACGACCTCGGCCTTGCGGCGAATGACCCAGCGCTTCGTCGTCGCCGGCGGAAGATCGGCCAGGGTTAAGGGAAGCCCGTCCGGGCCAATGACATAAGGCTCGGCTTGCGGCTTCTCGTCTGCCTTTTGGGCTAAGGTGCTCATGGCGGCGCTATTCCTCGTGGTACGCAACTGGCGAGGAACCTAGGCGGGCGCTTTTAAGATAGGGTTCAGCGGGTTGGTAAACTCGAACCTAACCCTTTGAATAGGTTCAATTATTGACGCCAGCTAACCAGTTTAGGGTAAATTTTCGCGAAACCTCTTGATCCCGCGTGGGGCAAGGCCAGGCGCAGCGCGCTTTCGGTCGGGCTGGCGTTCCGGGCGGAAGGCGCCTAAATCCGCCGCGATGACGACTTCGACCTGTAATATTCTCGCTGATCTCGACCCGGCGACGCTGGACCCCGCCGCTCTCGACCTTGGCGTGCCAAGGGGCGCGCGCGTCATTGTGGCGATGTCGGGGGGCGTCGATTCCTCTGTGGCCGCAGCGCTCGTCAAAGCCGCAGGCTATGATGCCGTGGGCGTCACGCTTCAGCTTTACGACCATGGCGAAGCGATCCAGCGCAAAGGCGCGTGCTGCGCAGGCCAGGATATTCAGGACGCCCGCAATGTCGCGGATCGCATCGGCATCCCGCACTATGTGCTCGATTATGAAGACCGTTTCTCCCAGGAGGTGATCGACGACTTCGCCGATACGTATCTGGCCGGCGCGACGCCGATCCCCTGCGTCAGGTGCAATGAACGGGTAAAGTTCCGCGACCTTCTGTCGACCGCGCGCCAGCTCGGCGGGGCGGCGATGGCGACAGGCCACTACATCCGCAGGGTCGTCGGGCCGGCCGGGCCGGAGCTCCGACGCGCGGCTGACCCTGAAAAAGACCAGAGCTATTTCCTGTTCTCGACCACGCGCGAACAGCTCGACTTTTTGCGCTTTCCGCTCGGCGGCCTGCCGAAGGCGGCGACCAGAGCGCTCGCGGCCAAGTTCGACTTGCCCGTTGCGGCGAAGCCCGACAGCCAGGACATCTGCTTCGTGCCGAACGGCGACTACGCGCAAGTGGTCGCGCGCATGCGGCCGGAGGCGTCGGCGCCCGGCGACATTGTGACGCTACGCGGCGAGGTGCTCGGGCGGCATCCGGGCGTCGTGCACTATACGGTCGGACAGCGCCGCGGCCTCGGCGTTGCGACCGGCGATCCGCTTTATGTCGTCAAGATCGATGCGGCGCGGCGCGAGGTTGTCGTCGGCCCGCGCGAAGCGTTGCGGGTCGCGCAAATCCGCCTCAAAGACGTTTCCTGGATTGGCGACGGAGACCTCGCCGACGCGGCCGCGCGCGAGGCGCCGATCGGGGTAAAAGTGAGGTCCACTCGGCCGCCGGCGCCGGCGCGGCTCGTCCGCAGCGGCGATCCGGCGCAATCAGTGGCGGTTGCGCTTGACACGCCTGAAGAAGGCGTTTCGCCGGGACAGGCCTGCGTCTTTTACGGCGATGATGGCGAGCGCGTGCTCGGCGGCGGCTGGATTGTCGGGGCCGAGCCAATGATCGCGGCCGCCTAATCCCATCGCGCCAACACAAACGTATCGAAGCCAAATTCCGCAACCGTCGGCCCGGCCGGCCGGTTGCGGGTCACGGCAAACTGACGCTTAAAGAGATAAGCGACCCGTTCGGATCGGAAGGACATGCGCGCATGCCCCGCAAACACTACAACTGCCTCAAGTGCGTCGCGTATTGCTGCTCCTACGCGCATATCCCGGTAACCAAGGAAGACGTAAAGCGGCTCGCCAAGCATTTCGATTTGACGCCTGAAAAGGCCAAGAAGAAATTTACCGAATATGGCGATAAGGACAGCCCGCGTGTTCTGAAGCATACGGAGGACGAGCACTTCGAGACGTCGTGCATGTTCCTAGACAAGGAGACGCGTAATTGCACCGTCTACCACGCCAGGCCGGGGATCTGCCGTGAGTTCCCGACCCAGTCGCGGTGCGGCTATTATGAGTTCCTGAAGTTCGAGCGTGAGGTTCAGGACGATCCCGAATGGGTGGCGACAACCAACTGACCCGGCCGGCGGCGGACGGTCGAAGCGATGCGGCCGAGCGCGTCGACGTCGCGGTCATCGGCGCGGGCGTCATCGGGCTTGCGATTGCGCGCGCGCTTAGCCTGAAAGGACGAGAGGTGGTGCTCCTGGAGCGCGAAGAGACTTTCGGGTCCGTCACCTCGTCGCGTAACTCAGAAGTCATCCATGCCGGCATCTATTATCGGCCGGGCGGCCTCAGGGCGCGGTTCTGCCATCCCGGCAAACAGATGCTTTACGCCTATGCGCGCGCGCACGGCGTTGGCCATCTCAACTGCGAAAAGCTCATCGTCGCTCATGACGAAGACGGCGTCGACAAGCTTCGGAAAATCATCGAAACGGCGACGGCGAACGGCGTCGACGATCTTGAGCTTATCAGCGGCAAGGCGGCGGAGGCGCTGGAGCCGGGCCTTTCCGCCTACGCCGCTATCCGGTCGCCATCCTCCGGCATTGTAGACAGCCACGGGCTGATGCTCGCGCTCCTGGGCGACTTCGAAGACGCGGGCGGGGCGTTCGCCCGCTCCGCGCCTGTCATTGGAGGACTGGCGGCGAACGGACGCGTCCGTCTCGACATCGGCGGCGCGGACGCAATGGCGCTCGACTGCGCGCTCGTCGTTAACAGCGCCGGGCTTTATGCGGACGCAGTCGCGCGATCCATCGAAGGCCTTAATGCGGACTTCATCCCTGCGCAGCGTCCAGCGACGGGCCAATACTTCGTCTACGGCGGAAAGCCGCCGTTCTCCCGCCTCATTTATCCCCTTCACATGCCGGACAGCCAGGGGGTCCACTACACGCGCGACCTCGGCGGGCAGGGACGGCTCGGGCCTGACATTTCCTGGGATGCGGCGCTCGGCGACTATGCGGTCGACGAAGGCCGGCGGGAGGACTTCGCGAACCAGTGCCGCCGGTTCTGGCCGGACCTCGACGCCGAGCGGCTCATTCCCGGCTATGCCGGACAGCGGCCGAAGACGACCGGCCCGGGCGAGGAAGGCGACTTTCGGATTTTCGGGCCGGCGATCCATGGGGATGCAGGTTATGTCGGCCTTTACGGCATGGAATCGCCGGGCCTCACCTCGTGCCTCGCAATCGCCGCTTATGTGTCGGAAATGATTGATTAACCTCGTCATACGCGACGGGTCGCCCCGGGCGTCCGCCGAAGGGAGCGCCGGCTTGGTTGTTCGCTAACGCGCAAGCCCATATTTTGACAGGACGTGGAAGAAGGGACGCGACGCTCCATGACCTATCAGCTTGACGCGACGGCGGGCGGCTATGCGGCGCCGGACCTGACCCGCGAGGCGCGGCCCGTGGGCGAGGAAGAGCTTCGCTTCATTCGCAATTTTCACGACGTCTTCCTTAGCATCGGCCTTGGCCTGTTCGCCGGCGGGCTCGGGCTCTTCTCCTTCTTGGTCGTTGGGTCTGAGGTCAGCGGCGTTTTTGACTTCGATGATCCGGGGAGCTTTCGCCGCGCCGGCTGGCCGTTCGTGGGCGCAGCGTTCTTTAACGCCGCGGTCATGTGGCTGTTGGCGGAGTTTTTCGCCCGCGGACGCCGGCTGTTTCTGCCGTCTATCGTCATCCTGCTGGCGTTCGTTCAGTTTTTCTCCGGCGGCGTCGCCGGCGCCTATGCCCTGAGCCTCGGCGGCGATATCGATAGCGCGCGGGAGGCCGGCGATGTCCTGCGGGCGATGCCGTTCGCCGTCGCCGGCGCAACTACGCTCGCCATCTTCGCCTATTATTTCCGTATGCGGCTGCCCTTCGCGATGGGATTGGCGGGCGTCTGCGTCGTCCTGACCGCCATCGCCGGCATTGCGTATGTGAACGCTGACGCGCTGACAAACGCGGCTGTCGCCGTGATGTTCCTGGCGGGCGCGTTCCTGTTCGCGCTTGGCGTCTTTTTCGATGCGCGCGATCCGGCCCGGCGCACGCGCTATTCCGACAATGCGTTCTGGCTCCACTTCTTCGCCGCGCCACTGATCTTCTATTCGGTGATCACGCTCGTAGGCGGAGATTCTCTGGCGAACGGCGCAATCACGGCCGGCAGCGGCGCAGCGGCGCTCATGACCCTCATAGTCGTCAGCGCATTCGCCATCCTTTCCCTGCTGATCAATCGCCGGGCGCTTCTGGTGTCCGGCCTCATTTCCGCGGCCATCGCTATCGCCATTCTGGTGCGCGAGACCGGCCTCAGCGGCGCTTGGATTGGCGCGGTGACGCTTCTGTCCCTCGGCGGCGCGATGGTGCTCCTCGGCGCGGGATGGCACGCCGTGCGGCGGGTTCTCGTGGCCCCGTTTCCGAAGGAAGGGCTTATCGCGCGTATCGTGCCGCCCGAGCCCGGACCGGACGAGGAGCCATTTGAGGAATAGGCGGCATCTGGCGCGCGTCTGTCGGCAAGCGCGTCCAATTCACGCTTGTCCGGGCGAGCGCGCCTCAGTATATGCACCGCTTCGCCGAGCTTCGGCGGGGCGGGGTAGCTCAGTTGGTGAGAGCGCCGGATTCATAACCCGGAGGTCGCGAGTTCAAGTCTCGCCCCCGCTACCAATTTCACTTCTTGCCGCCGCGCGCGGACAGTCGCTTCGCGCTCTCATCGGCGGGGGCTGCGGGTCAGCTTCCGCGCAAGAGCAGCGCGATATGGCGCCGGTGGGCCCGCGTCTCGGCCGGTAGCCAGAAGTTGAACCAGCCCATCCGCCCACGAATGTCCTCAAGCGCCACAAGCGCGGCGGATTTCGATACCGGGTCATAGAAGGGCGAGCGCGCCATGAAGATGAGCGACTGGACATAGACGATCTGAAGGTTCTGCCGGAAGGTGTTCGGCCGTCCGACGAGGTCGGCGCCGATAATCTTGTCGTTCAGGTCCGTCAGCATCTCCGCAGGCGAATATTCATTGCCGTAGGCGACGGTGTCGCTGAGGCGCTGCATCACCGCCGGATGCGTTAGCTGGGCGAGCGCCTGCCGTTGAATCCCGAATGCCTGGATGTGTATCTTGGGATCTTCATTCCGTGAGCGAATGAAATCAAAGCCTCGCCGTTGCGGTTGCAGGCGCGCGGCGAGCTCCTGCGGCACAAAGAGCGCGTCGCCAGCGAACACCGTTTCGCCAAGCGCTTTGATTGCGGCCTTCTGGCGTTCGATCGGAACCGGCGTATAGGGCGCTTCCCCGTCGGCGTACTGGCCAGGATTGCGCCTCTCCACGTAAACGCCGCCGACCTGCCGCGCCATGACGCCCGCCATCGTCGCGCGTTGGCGGTAGGCGACGCTGTACTGGCGGACAAGCCCCTGCCAGCTGTTCTCGTCCCGATAGCGCTTGACCATGTCCGCAAGGGCCGCGTCGACGGCGCTCATGCGATCGACGGCGTAGGCGACCGGATCGCTCGACATATCGCCGATCATGACGCGCGGGTCGACGCCGCGGCCGGGCGCGCGCATGTCGTCGGCGTCGTTTCCGAAGGCGTTCTCCGGCAAGGCGGCCCGCGCGAGGATCGCCGCGCGGCGGCGTTCGTCGGCCTCCGGATCATCGAAGGATGGCTGGTAGCCGAACTCGATCGCCCAGTCGTCATAAGGGCCGGGCCGCGTATTGGAGTAGTCGCCCTGGGCGACGCCCGGAGGCGCGATATTGATCGCCGGATAGTCCATGATTGATGCTGTCGGCGCGCCCTGCGTCACCGACGCGTCATGCACCTCCCGCGGACCGTAGAGGCTCGACGCCTTCATATTGTGGTTGAGCCCGAGCGTGTGTCCGATCTCGTGGATGATGAGATAGTAGAGTCCCTCTTTCACCATTCGGGACATTTCTTCTTCCGAAGCGCCTGCGGCCTGCAACGCGGCGCGGCCGAAGGCCAGCTCGCGCGACATGTGGGTGGACATTGAGCAATGGCGCTTTGGGGCGTGCGCTGACGGCCTGCGCCAGAGGTCCGCGAACGGGCCGCCGATCGCGTCTGTTTCATCTTCCGCGCGCGCCCCTGACGCGAGGCCCGCACCCTCATCTTCGTCTTGCGTCCATGATCCGCCGTCGCGCCGCCAGCCGGCGCCGCCGACATTCTCACGCATCTGCGAGCGCGCGTCGGGACCGTCGGCGTCTTCGCTGAGATTGCGCAACTTGCTCTGCGGCTTCCGCGCCGGCTCATCAGCGTCGTCCGCAGGCGACGAATCCGGCGCTGCGCCGGTCCTCGCGCTAGCCCGCCAAAGTCGCTCAGGCGTCGCGTCGCCGGCGGCCTGGCCCGGCCCGAAGACTTCGTCAGCGATGCTTCGATTGGTCAGGAACGAGTATTCAAGCATGATATCCGCGCCAAGAATCTCGCCTGTGCGCGGGTTGGTGAAGCTCGGCCCATAGCCGCCAAAGGGCGGTATTGGCGAAGACGTCCAGCGCAGGACATTGTAGCGGATGTCGCCGGCGTCCCAGTCCGCATCGTCCGGCTGGACTTTCACTTCAATGGCGTTGGTGAAGCCCGCCGTTTCAAACGCCTGGTTCCAGGTCAGCGCCGCTTCGCGTATCGTCTCGCGATATTCAAGCGGCGTTGTGTTTTCGATCCACCAGGTGATTGGCTTGACCGGGTCCGATCGCGGCGCGTCCGGGTCTTTCTTCTCCAGCCGCCAACGATTGATGAGATCGCGATAGGGCGCGGGCGCGTCGGAGGTCAGGTCGGTCACGCGTTCTGAGAAGTACCCCACGCGATAGTCGTCAAGACGCGTCTCAAATCCGTCTTCCGGCAGCGCGATGAACGAGTGCTGCATCGTAACGGTGAGGCTTCGCGGATCCGCGACTGCGTCGGAAGCTCCAAAGCGCGGACTGTTGCTCGCAAAGACATAGTTGACGATGAAATCCGTGTTCTGCGGATAATTGCGGATCTCTCGATAGCCGGTCCGATCCTTGGCGATCTTCGGGCCCCTCAGTCCGAAGCCGGCGACGGGATGAAGCGCGTCGGTCAGCAATAGGCCGTCCAGCCTTACAAGTAAGCGCTTTGCGCCCGCCGGGCCTTCTTCCGCAACGATCGGCAGCGCGGCGAGGACCGCGTCGGACACGTTTGCATTTGACGCGCGGGCAAGCGGATTTTCGGGATCGAAGTAGAACCGCGTATTGCGGTTCACGAGATGCAGAGCGTCAAAGGCGCGCTCAAACGCAAGAATTCGGTTGTCGCGATACGCGCCGCGAAAATGCCCGGCCTCGAGGACACCATTCTCCGTGTACGAAAAACTTATGAACTCATCGCCCAGCCGCGCCTCGTCGATGGCGAGATAAGCCTCGCCCGTCTTTGGGTCCGTATAGACGTCGAAGAAGCCTTCCTTGAGCTCGAAATCGCTGGTCTTGACCGCGATCGAGGGCAGGGCGTCGGGCTGCCCCTTGCCGTTTTGCGCTTCGACCGTCGGAGCGAACGCGACGACGCCGAGCAATAACGCCGCGACCCCGAGACGACCTAGCCGGCCAGAGTCTGCGCGCCTGCTCCGGCGCGCGCGCGCAAAACCCAAGATCCCATTGAAACGCCCCATGCCGGCCCCCGCCATCGCAAATCCAATGCAAGCATCGCGCATTCGCCCTTAAGCGTCCAGTCGCGCCCGGCGTTCGCAGATGGCGTCCCTGCGGGCGGCGGCCAGAAGAGAGTTCAGGGAACTCCTGCGCGGGCGAGCGCGTCGGCCCGCTCATTGCCCGGGTCGCCGTCATGTCCTTTCACCCAGCGCCATTCGACGCGCCGCGCCGCCGCGGCCTCGTCCAGGGCGCGCCAGAGATCCTGATTCTTCACCGGCTTCTTGGCCGAGGTTTTCCAGCCGTTTCGCTTCCAGCCGACAATCCAGCTCGTAATGCCGTTCTTTACATACTGACTATCGGTATAGAGCCTAACGTCCGTGTCGCGATCGACCGCATTCAGACCCTCTATTGCAGCGATCAGCTCCATCCGGTTATTTGTCGTTTCCGGCTCGCCGCCGCACATCTCCTGTTCGCCTGTCGGCGCCTTTATAAGGACGCCCCAGCCGCCGGGACCGGGATTGCCGGAGCATGCGCCGTCCGTGTAGATTTCAATCATTCTTCCCGATCCCAATAAATTTGTTGCCCATTGCGATGCCTGACGCTCCGGCGAGCCGCCGCAAGCATTGTCCATGCCCGTCGACCATGATTCAGCGCCCGGCGTGAAACGCGAGCAGGCGCGCATATTCAAGCGGGTCTTTCACCTTGACGACAGCGTCCGGCGCCTGGTGCAGCCAATCGTAAAGACGCGTCAGCAGGAACCGCATCGATGCGCCTCGCAAGAAAACCGGCAGCGCCTCGCGCTCGGCCGGCTGCAGCGGGCGGACTTCCTCGTAACCGCGAAGAAGCGCTTCGGCGTTGTCCGGCCGCCACGTTCCCGCATCCTCTGCGTCGCTCGGGGACGCCCAGGCGTTCAATGTCGCCGCAAGGTCGTATGCGAAGAAATCCGTACACGCAAAATAGAAGTCGATGACGCCCGACACCGAGCCGCTTTCGTCAAAGAATGCGTTGTCCGGGAACAGGTCTCCATGGATGAGGCCTCGGGGCAGGTTCGTCGGCCAATGGGCCTCAAGGTAAGCTAGCTCGTCTTCGACGACATCCAGCAGGTCCCCCGGCGGGGTCTCTATGCCGGCTGGCGGCGCTTCGGCGCTTGCGACGCACGCGTCAGCGAGCTTTCGCCATCCTGAGAGGCTGAGATCGTTCTCCCGTTTCGGCGCGAACGATGCGCCAGCCTGGTGCATTTCGCCGAGCAGGCCGCCAAGGGCTTCGCAATCGGCCGGGAGAGGCACCAGCCGCGGACGTCCCTCAAGAAAGCTGATGACGATCGCCGGTTTGCCGGCGAGGCGCGACAGGTTTTCGCCCTGCGCGGTGGCGAGCGGCCGCGGCGTCGGCAGCCCGGCTGCGTTCATGTGGTTCATGGCGGCGAGGAAAAAGGGAATGTCATCCGGCGCAACGCGCTTTTCAAAAATCGTGACGATGTGCGGGGTCGCTGCGCCGTCAACCTCCGCCTCAACGAGGTAGTTCGTGTTTTCGACGCCTTCTTCGACGCCGCGAAAGGAGATCACCTTTTCAAGGCCAAAGGGCGCGAGAAAGGTTCGCAGCGCATCAAGGTCCACGTGGGTGTAAACGGCCATGGGCGGCGTCAGCGTCCGGCGAGCTTCGATCAGCCCTTCAAAGGCGGCAGGTTCGGCCGCCTGAACGTGACATCTTCATCGACGACGTCAATCGTCTCGACGGTAAGGACGCGGGCCGCCGCGATTTTCGCCAGCAGCGCTTCGACAAGGCTCTCGGGGGCGGACGCCCCGGCGGAGACGCCGATGACGCTGGCCGCTGCAAGGGTTTCCACATCGAAGGCGTGCGGGTCCGGAACGAGCGTCGCCTCGCGCGCGCCGGCGTCGCACGCGGTCTCGACGAGCCGGCGCGAGTTCGACGATGTCGGGTCGCCGACGACCAGGAAAGCGTCGCATCCCGGCGCCACCGCCTTCACCGCCGCCTGGCGGTTCGACGTGGCGTAACAGATATCGGCCTTGGAGGGGCCAATTATGTCTGGGAATCGCGTCTTCAGCATATCGACAATTTCGCGCGTGTCGTCGACCGAGAGCGTTGTCTGCGTCGCATAGGCGAGCCCGCCCTTGAAGCCGGCGATGGGCGGCTCGAACGCGCGCGCGTCCGCGAGGGTTTCGATGAGGCTGACCGCGCCAGGAGGCGCCTGCCCGATGACGCCGACAACCTCCGGATGGCCGGCATGGCCAATCAGCGCCACGTGTCGACCCGCGGCCGCGTGACGCCGCGCTTCATTATGGACCTTGAGCACAAGCGGACAGGTGGCGTCGATAAGCGCGATTTCGCGACGGCCGGCCTCGTCGAAGACTGATTTCGGCGCGCCGTGGGCCGAGACAATAACGGGCCTGTCGTCGGGGGTCTGTTCCAGGGCGTCGACGAACACAGCGCCCATCCGCCGGAGCCGCTCGACGACATGCGCGTTGTGGACGATTTCGTGGCGGACAAAGACCGGGGCGCCGTAGGCGGCAAGCGCATCCTCAACAATGCGGATCGCGCGCTCGACCCCGGCGCAGAACCCGCGCGGGGATGCGACCCGCGCGCGCGCCGCCGGGCGCCTTTCCGGACGGACGAAATCGTCCTGCCCCGCGAGCGTCGCTTCGTTCGCTGGCGGCGCGGCGCCAATCGCATTCAATTGCGATGATCGGTCCATCTGAGTTTCCTGCCGCTCGCAGCTTTAAGCGCCCGCCGAGCCTTCCTGGCGTTGCGCGCCGGCTGGCGAAAAGGTAACCACGCTGGATCGTCAATTCGCGGACATAAAAGCGGCGTTTTGCGGGCCAGCGTCCGCATTGCGCCGCAGCTGCGGGCGCATCGACGGCGCGTTACGCTTAGCGTCGACATAATAAGGGATCGCCGTGTGAAAAAAGGGTTAGGCCCAGCGCTAATCGCCGCAGCGGCGCTTTGCGGGTGCGGCGGAAACGCCGCGGAGGAAGCCCGCAAGGCGCGCGAGCGCAATCCGGCGCCGTGCCCGAGCGCTGTGGTGCTGCAGGACGCCGCGCGGCAGGTGGAGTTCGACGGCGATCCGGACCTGAATAACGTCGCTTGGTCGGCGGAGTTTCAGGACGTGTCTCTCACGTGCCGATACTTTAGCGACAGGCCGATAGACGCTGAGATTGAACTCGCCATCGCCGTCGGGCGCGGACCTGCCGCTGACGGCGATCGTCACCAGTTCGCTTATTTCGTCGCCGTCACCCGCCGCGACATGGAGGTGATAGCAAAGCGGACTTTCGCGCGTGAGGTGAAGTTCGGAAAAAAGGAACGCGTAAAGACCTTCACCGAGAAGATAGACGATATCGTCATCCCTCGCGCGCGCGAGGAGATCGCCGGGGCCAACTTCGAAATCGTCGTGGGGCTTGCTGTCAGCCGTGAGCAGGCGATCTACAATAGATCGGGAAAAAGCCTGAAATTCCCGGAGCTTCAATGAGAACATTGATTGAGGACTTGAGCGCGATCCTAGAAGACGCGTTTGAGGCCGAGGGATTGGATCGCCGCCTTGGCGCGGCGCGGCCGGCCGACCGCCCGGACCTCGCCGACTATCAGTGCAACGGCGCGCTCGCGGCGGCTAAGGCGGCGGGCCGCAATCCCAGAGAGATCGGCGCGGCGGTCGCTGAACGGTTGGCGGGCCATGCCTCTTTTTCGTCGGTCGATCTTGCGGGGCCGGGTTTCATCAACCTTCGCCTCTCGAACGCTGCGCTTTCCGCTCGTCTCGACGCAGCGGAGGCGGCGCCGCGCCTTGGCGGCTGGCGCACGCCGGCCGTGGAGAAAATCGTCCTTGATTACGGCGGCCCGAACATCGCCAAGCCCCTCCATGTGGGGCATCTGCGGTCCGCGATTATCGGAGAGGCGCTGAAGCGACTTCTGCGTGGCGTCGGCCACGAGGTCGTCAGCGATATTCACCTTGGCGACTGGGGACTGCCCATCGGGCAGCTCATCACCGAGCTAGAGCTTGAGGCGCCTGAGCTTCCCTATTTCGACGCCGCGTTCGAAGGACCGTACCCGGACGACTCGCCGCTTGCCCTGAAGGACCTTGAGCGGCTCTATCCGCAGGCGTCGGCGGCGTGCAAGGCCGATCCGGCCCGCGCCGCCGAAGCGAAGCGCGCCACCGCCGATCTGCAGGCGGGCCGGCCCGGATACCGCGCCCTCTGGCGGCATTTCATCGATGTCAGCCGACGGGCGATCGAACGCGAATACGCCGATCTCGGCGTGTCGTTCGACGTTTGGAAAGGCGAGTCTGACGCTGATCCGCTCATCCCTGAAATGGCCGCCGAGCTGCGAGCGGCGGGCCTTACGGAGAACGATGACGGCGCGGAGATCATCCGCGTCGCGCGAGATGGCGACAGGAAGG
This sequence comes from Parvularculaceae bacterium, assembly GCA_028284065.1. Taxonomy (GTDB): domain Bacteria; phylum Pseudomonadota; class Alphaproteobacteria; order Caulobacterales; family Parvularculaceae; genus MED-G105. The sequence continues at coordinate 48,414 of JANQSJ010000011.1, read as the reverse complement.
AAGTCCCGCCGCTGATCCTGTTCAAATCCGACGGCGGCGTCCTCTATGGCACGACCGACCTTGCGACCATTCTGGACCGCAGGCGGACGTTCGATCCGGACCGCATCCTCTATGTGGTGGATCAGCGTCAGGGGCTTCACTTCGAACAGGTGTTCCGCGCCGCCGATCGCGCGGGGTTGATCGACGCCGGTCGGCTCGAGCATGTCGGCTTTGGCACCATGAACGGCAAGGACGGCAAGCCATTCAAGACACGCGAGGGCGGCGTTCTGAAACTGCGCGACCTTATCGACGCCGTCGACGCAAAAGCGCTTGAGCGACTGGAGGAGGGCGGCCTCGCCGCGGACATGTCCGCCGAGGCGCGCGCCGACGTCGCCCGCAAGGTCGGCGTCGCGGCGCTCAAATTCGCTGATCTCGCCAGCCCCCGCACCAGCGATTACGTTTTCGATATCGACAAATTCATGTCGTTTGAAGGCAAGACGGGGCCTTACCTTCTTTACGCGGTCGTCCGCATCGACTCTGTCCTCAAAAAGGCCGGCCGCGCGGACGGCTTGCGCGGCCAAGCGGCGTCCGAAAAGGACGCCGACTGGCCGCGCGCGCTCGCGGATGCGCCGGCCCGGGATCTCGCTATGGCGATCGCCGGCTATGGCGACGCCGTGAAGGCGGCCGTCGACAAACGCATGCCGCATTTCCTTGCTGAGCACGCGTACGCCGTCGCGCAAAGTTTCGCCAAATTTTACGCCGCCTGCCGCATCGCCGACGAACCTGATGCCGGGACGCGCGATGCGCGGCTGCGTCTGTCGGTTGCAGCGGGGCGCCAATTGCTCGACGCGCTTGCGACGATCGGCATTGATGCGCCGGAAAAAATGTAAAACTTTTGTCGCACTTCTCGGCGCCAGCGTTTGGAAGCGCCCGCTAATGCGCGGCGATCATTGACGAAAAGCCGACCCTCACTTTTGGCGCCCCATCAAGTCGTCGCAATTCTGCAAACGAAGCGTCATCCAACTGACAACTCTCGGGACTACTGACCCCGCGGCAGCGCGTTGCGTTTGGGGTGTGCGCTGACGATCACATCAGGGTTTCGGGGATAGCAATGACCTTCAAAAGATTCACGTCCGCCTCCGTGGCGGCGCTCGCGGCCGCGACCGCCACGCCCGCAATCGTTCACGCGCAGCAGACCGACGGCGCCATTCGCGGCTCCATCGTCGACTCTTCCGGCGCTGCGATTCCGGGGGCCCGTGTGACAATCACGCACACGCCGTCGGGCACCACAGACGTCGCGACCGCGTCCTCGACCGGCAGTTTCTTCGAAGGCGGCCTGCGCGTCGGCGGTCCCTACACCATCACGATCGATGCGCCGGGATTTGAAGGCCGGCGGATCGAAGGAATTTTCCTTCAGCCAGGCAACGCCGAACGGGTCATCATTGACCTCGCGGAGCTTCGCGTCGCCGACGAAGTCGTGGTCTACGGGTCGCGGTCGGCTCAGATCGACCTGAACAACGGCGCCGGCTCCGCATATGATCGCGACCAGATCCTCAACCAGCCGTCCGTTTCGCGCGACATCACCGACACCCTCATTCGCGACCCGCTCGTCAACAGCACGGGCAGCGGCGTCCTTTCCATCGCGGGCGTCAATCCGCGGTTCAACGCCCTCGCCATCGACGGCGTTCTGCAGGGCGACGACTTCGGCCTGTCCTCGTCGATTTTCGCCACGCAGCAAGGGGCGCCAATTTCGCTTGACGCAATTGAGGCGGCCTCCGTCGTCGCTTCGGACTACTCGGTGACCGCGTCAGGCTTCCGCGGCGGCCTCGTCAACGTCGTCACCAAGTCGGGCACCAACGAATTCAATGGCTCCGGCTATTGGTTCCGATCGGGACAGAACTTCCTTGGCGAAATATCCGATGGCGAGCTTGTTCCGTCGCCGGAGTTCAAGGAGCGTGAATGGGGCTTCTCGCTCGGCGGGCCGATCATCAAGGACAAGCTCTTCTTCTTCGCCAATCTCGATAACCTGTCGAGCTCGCGGCCAGTGAATTTCCTCGGCGGCGACCAGGCTGACGGCATTGTCGACTCCCAAGGCTTCTTTAACGCCCTCAACCAGCGCATTCTTGAAGGGACCGGGTTCGACGGCGGCGGGCGTCCGGTCGCGGCGTCGGTGCCATCGGAAGTGTCGCGCTTTCTCGGCAAAATCGACTGGAACATCTCAGACGACCACCGGTTCGAAGGCTCCTATCAGCGCACGCGCGAAGACGGGGTTAGCGTTTCGAGCACCAGCCTGACGTCGGCCTGGTATCAGGTGCCGCGCCAGCTCGATTCCTATTCGTTTGGCCTCTACTCCGACTGGTCGGACGCGTTTTCAACGGAAGTCCGTCTCGGGATCAAGGACCAGATCAATGGCCAGAACTGCAACGCCGGCGCTGAGTTTTCCGCGATCATCCTTGACGACCTCACCGGCGCGGAAATCGCCGCCGACCCGCTCTTCGACGGCACAATCGATCCAGGCAACTTCAACACAGACTCGTTCACCGCCGGCTGCGACCGTTTCCGCCACGCCAACGAGTTCGACGACAATCGTATCCAGGCCTACGCCGCGGCAGACTACGCCTGGGGCGACCACGTCACCAAGTTCGGCGCCGAGTGGGAGAACTATGAGCTTCGCAATGTCTTCATTTCGGACGCTAGCGGCACCTTCCGCTATGACGATCTGAACGAGCTCGCGACGAACACGGACGTTTCCGTCACCCTGCGCTCGGACATCACCGGCGATCCGCGCGCGAACGGCGCGGCCGAATGGGGCTATCAGCGGCTGTCGCTTTTTGTGCAGGATGACTGGCAAGTGACGCCGAACTTCGCTGTCAATCTCGGCCTGCGCTATGAGCGTTTCTTTCAGAGCGACGAGCCGCCGCTGCGCCAGGATTTCGTCAACGCCTTCGGACGCGACAATCTCGATAATCTCGATGGCATCGATATCTTCCAGCCGCGTTTCGGCTTCCGATACGAGCCGTTCGCGCGCACCACGGTCACCGGCGGCTTCGGTCTGTTTTCTGGCGGCAATCCGCAGGTCTGGGTCTCGAACGCGTTCCAGCCGCAGATTTTCGAAGTGGAGCAGGTGCTGTCGGGCGTGACGCCGGGGACGATCCCGCCGTCGGTTCTGTCGGCGATCCAGGCGTCTGACCCGAACACGCCGTCCTTCATCGACACCATCGATCCGGACTTCAAGATCCCGTCGCAATGGAAGGGCTCAGTCCGCGTCGATCAGGGTTTCGACCTCGACCTTGGCTTCGTCGATCTCGGTTCAGACTATCAGTTGACGGTCCAGTACCTGTTCTCGGAGTTCAACAACGACTTCCGCTGGCGCAACCTCGCCCAGACTGAACTCGGCCTGACGCCAGGCGTCGCGCCGGACGGCCGGCCGATCTACGCCAACCTTCAGAATCTCGGCGTCAACAACGCGATCGAGTTGACCAATGTCGACGGCGGGCGCAGCCATGTCGTATCCGTCGCGCTCGCCAAGCAGTATGAGATGGGCTTTAACTTCGACGTGTCCTACGCCTTCCAGGACGTCGAAAGCGTGACGCCCGGCACGTCGTCGCGCGCCGTTTCAAACTTCCGCTCCTACGTCACCTTTGACCGGAACAATCCGGAAATCGGCACGGCGCCGTTTGAAACCGCGCACGCCTTTAACATCAATCTCGGCTACGAGAATGAGTGGATCGGCGAGCTGACGACCCGCGTCGACCTTTTCGGCACGATCCAGTCGGGCCAGCCCTTCAGCTACACGTTCGACGTCAATGGCTCGGGCTCCGGAACGAACACGAACGTTCTTTTCGGCCGCCAGGGCAATGGCGAAGGTCCGTTTGACAACGACCTGCTTTTCATCCCGACCGTTTCCGGCGGCGCGTCGACGGACCCGGCCGTCTTGTTCGCGTCCGGCTTCGAAGGCGAGGCGTTCGAGGCGTTTCTCGAAGACGCCGGCATCGAACAGGGCCGCATCTTCGCGCGGAACTCGGACCGGTCGAACTGGAACAGCCTGTGGAGCTTCCGTTTCCAGCAGGACCTGCCGACGCCGAACTTCGGCTGGAAGCCGCTTGAAGGAAACCAGCTCAAACTTGTCGTCGATATCTTCAACATCGCCAATCTCATCAACGACAAGTGGGGCACGCAGTTCAATGGCCCGCGCTTCGACACGCTGAACGTCATCGATGCGGACCTTGTCGCCGCGGCGGACGTTCAGGCGAACGGCGTCGACGCCGCGACCGCGCTCACCGGCGATGCGGCGCGCACGACCTGCCTCTCGGTTGGCGACTGCGTTTACCGCTTCAATGAGTTCAACCCGCGCCCGAGGAGCGTCCAGGACTTCGACGAAAGCGTCTACCGCATCCGCGTCGGCGTCCGTTACGACTTCTGATCCGGGTCAGCCAAATCTCGGCCGGCGTTCCCCTCCATCGCCGGCCGGATCGACTTAGGGCGGCTTATTGAGTCGCCCTTTTTTGCGCGCATGGACTGACGGCGCGCCCGCGCTTCAAAATAAAAGTCGCCGGTTGTCGCTTTAGTGCTGCGGACGACAAATCCGCTTCACTGTCCTTCGAGACGATTTTTCTCCTCATCCTGAGGAACCACCCCTTAGGCCGCCATAACGAAGGACGAGGAGAAAAATCCTTCAGGATGAGGCGATGCGGATTTATCGCCCGTAGCATTACGCATCACCTGGCGGCGGCTGCCCGCCGGGATGGCTGCGCCGGCTGTCGCCGCGGTTCCGCCGCCGGTTCGGCTAGGCCGACATCAGTTCCCATCAGACGATCCCAGAACCTGAAATAGAGCCCGAAATTCGTCCGGTAATTGGTGTGGTGGACATTGTGGTGGCTCGCCGTGATGAGCCAGCGCCCGATCGGCGCCTTAAGCCACGCTCTCGGCAGAAGCTCCCACCCGGCATGGTTGGCGACCCCGCAATAGGTCATGAAGACAAGGAGGAAGAGCACCGCGCCTTGGTGGATGGGAACGAAGAACGTCGCCGCCGGCAGGAGCCAGGCGGAGATCGCCGCCTCCCATGGATGAAAGCAGAACGCCGCCCATGCCGTCGGCTGGCGCGAACTGTGGTGCGTCAGATGCGTCGACCGGAAGAGCGCCGGCAGGTGCATGGCGCGATGGGTCCAGTAGAAATACGTATCGTGCAGCAGGAGATAGAAAAGGATGCTCAGCGGAACGTAGAGCCATCCCCAAATGCCTGAAATCTCCGAATAGATCGCTGTGCCGCCGTTCGACCAGGCGAGATAAACGATGGCGCCGGGGACAGCGTAGATTGCAGATGACAGCGCCGACATCCTGATTTCGTGGAGCATTTCCCGGCGGTCAGGCCTGCGTTTGGCGAGCCTCACAGCGCCTACCTTCGCCTCAGGCCGTCCCCAGAGAAGCGCCATGAACGCGCCCGCGATGACGAAATATCGCGCGAGGATAACGAGAGCGAGGAGCGCGGCGGTGGTCGCTAACTCGGACGCATAGGCAAGCGATGGCACGTGGCTCCAGCCCTCCGGCGCCGGCGCGCAGGGCGGCGACGGCGTCGGCCCCAGCGTAGACGAAGCGACCGCGAACCCCAAGTGGCGCGCCGCCTCGAGCGCATTGCGGCGACTGGACGTGAGGACAGGTCCGGCCGGGGCCAATTTGCGCAAAAAGGTGCTATGATCGGCTGCCGATGGCTATGGATGGCCTCGAAGGGTAGGGGCGCCGGCCGGGCGGTATGTCGCGGGAGGGCGGCGGCAATCGGATGATCGCACGACGAACGCGCACCGTACCCGAAAGGGTTGCGGAAGCGGGGCGACCTCGTTGCGCCGCGTCCGGGAAGTAGGCGTAAGCCGATTGAAGCGACTGGACGAACAGGACCCGATGAACAGAAAGAATGCGAATATGACGACGGCGGCGGTGATCGGTTCCGGTTTTGGCGGGCTCTCCCTTGCGGTGCGGCTGCAGTCGGCGGGGGTGCAAACGACGCTCTATGAGAAGCGCGACAAGCTCGGCGGGCGCGCCTATGTCTATGAGCAGGACGGCTATACGTTCGACGCCGGGCCGACGGTGATCACCGAACCCGCCTCGTTGGAGGAGCTGTTCGGTCTCACCGGCGCGCGCATGTCGGATTATGTGGAGCTTCTTCGGGTCGATCCGTTCTACCGTCTCCTGTGGGAGGACGGGTTTTCGTTCGACTACTGTCAGGACGAAGAAAAGCTGATTGAGCAGATCGCGGCGAAGAGCCCCGGCGACGTAGACGGCTACAGGCGGTTTCACGAGTATTCGGAGGACCTCTATGTTGAGGGCTACAAGAAGCTCGGCGCGGTCCCGTTCCTGAATTTCTGGTCGATGGTGAAGGCGGCGCCGCAGCTCGCGCAGCTGCAGGGCTATCGCAGCGTCTACGGACGGCTATCCGACTTTGTGAAGGACAAGCACCTGCGCGAAGCGTTCAGCTTCCATTCGCTGCTTGTGGGCGGCGACCCGTTCCGGACCTCGGCGGTTTATTCGCTCATTCATGCGCTGGAGCGGCGCGGCGGCATCTGGTTCGGCAAGGGCGGCACGGGCGCCATCGTTCAGGGCCTTGGCCGCTTTTTCCAAGACCTTGGCGGCGAGATCAAGCTCGCAGCGCCCGTCGCTGAGGTGACCGTCGCAGATGACAAGTGCCGAGAAGTCGTCACCGAGGACGGCGAGCGGCGCGCCTTTGACGCTGTCGCGTCGAATGCGGACATCGTTCACACCTATGAGAACCTCCTGGGACGGACGAAACGCGGCGCGAGCATGGGACGCGGGCTCAAGAACAAGAAATTCTCCAATTCGCTGTTCGTTATCTATTTCGGGACGAACAGACAGTTCGAAAACCTCATGCATCACACCATCATGTTCGGGCCGCGCTATCGCGACCTCATCGCCGACATCTTTGCGGGCCCCGACTTGCCGGACGACTTCTCGCTCTATCTCCATCGTCCGACAGCGAGCGATCCGGACCTCGCGCCGGAAGGATGCGATTCATTTTATGTTCTTTCGCCGGTGCCGAACCTCGAAAAAGCGAAGGTCGACTGGGCGGTGGAGGGGCCGAAATACAAGGAGCGGATCTACAAATATCTTGAAGACCGCTACATGCCCGGCCTGCGCGAGAGCATCGTTACTGACCGCATCTTCACGCCGGCGGAGTTTGAGACGGAGCTCAATTCCCATGCGGGCTCAGCCTTTTCGATTGAGCCGATCCTCACCCAGTCGGCGTATTTCCGCATCCACAACCGCGACGATCAGATCTCCAATCTCTATTTCGTCGGCGCCGGAACCCATCCGGGCGCCGGCGTGCCGGGGGTCGTCGGGTCGGCGAAGGCGACAGCCGGCCTGATGCTCGACGATCTGGGCGCGTCATATCCCGACCCTTCGCCGCAACGACAGGCCGCGATCGCCGCGGAATAGGCCGCTTCTATGCAGGCGAATGAGGCGGTTAGTGCGTCCCTTTCGAAATACGGGCGCGAGACGATTGCGAAGGGCTCCAAGAGCTTTGCGCTCGCTTCGCGTCTGTTTGCGCCCGACATGCGCGACGATGCGCGCTTGCTTTACGCCTGGTGCCGCCACTGCGACGACGTAATCGACGGCCAGGACCTCGGCGGCGACGCGCCGGACGCGGGGATGACGCCTGAGGTTCGCCGCGCCCGCCTGGCGGACCTGCGTCGCAAGACGGAAAGGGCGCTCGCCGGAGAGCGCGACGGCGAGCCGCCGTTCAACGGGCTCGCCCATGTGGCGCGCCGGCGCTCCCTGCCTCCGAGATACGCGATGGCGCATCTTGATGGCTTCGCCCGTGACGTCGAGGGCGGGCCGCTTGAGGATCTGGATGCGGTTCTGCGCTATTGCTACGGCGTCGCTGGCGTCGTCGGCATTATGATGGCGATCGTCATGGGCGTCGATCCGGAGGACGATTCGACGCTCGACCGCGCCTGTGACCTGGGCCTTGCTTTTCAGCTTACGAACATTTGCCGCGATGTCGCTGACGACGCCCGGGGCGGGCGCGTTTATCTGCCGGCGGACAGGCTCGCGGCCGCTGGCGTCGGGCCGACGGGGGCCGATATCCTCGACGCCGACCCGGCGGCGTTGTACCCGGTCGTCGAGGGCCTGCTTGAGGAGGCCGAACGGTACTACGCGTCAGCGAGCGAAGGGGTGAAAGCTCTCAGTCCGCGCGCAGCCGCGGCCATCGCGGCGGCCCGCAACGTCTATCGCGAAATCGGTGCGTCAATGGCGCGCAAGGGCGCTCAGTCCCTACGTGAACGGACTATCGTGCCGCGTGGGCGCAAGCTGTGGCTAGCCGCCTCCGGCGCGGGAACTGGCCTTGCCGCGTCGCTCGCTCGGCCGGGCCGCGGCGCGCCGGCGCGGGCGGGCCTGTGGCGGCGGCCCAAGAGCCTGTTCGAGGACGACCGCAACCCAATTGTGGGCGGATAAGCGGGCGGCCGTTCGCGCCGGCGATAGGTTCAGGCGCTCGTCGGAATGCCATCCAGTCCGGACCGGCTATGTCGCGGCGGTCAGGCGATTGATACCGATATTTCGGCGCCTTAAACGAATATTTTACCTTGTCCCTGTTTTCATTGCGCCCATCGAAGGGCGCATCGGGAATTTGGGAGTCAAACATGCCGCTGAAGTCGTTTCAGGCAATGAAGGCGGACGCCGAAACGCTCCGAACGCTGAGGTCCGAGTTCCCGGCATTCGAGGCGAGCCCGAACGGCGCGATCAGGAAAGCGAGCAAGGCGTTCGTCGACCTCACCGGCCGTGAGCGCGATGCGGTCGTCGGCGCAAACCTGAAGGACATCGTCGCGGACGCAGACGCCTTTGACCGCTTCCAGGTCGCCGCTCGCATGGGCCAGGCGGCGAATTTCGACCTGCCGCTGCAGGGCCCGGACGAAGCGAGGATTGAGACGCGCGCGCTGCTCGCCGCCGCGGCGAAAGTCGGCAAGAAACCCCGCCTAATCGTCTTCTGCGCGCCGGCGACGTCGGAGCGCGGCGGAGAGGCGGCGCTTGTCGCGGCGCTCGACGCCCTTGGCGCCGGCGCCCATTACGACGCGGCGGGCGAACTTCGGCGCGCCAATGCGGCGTATGCGGCGCTGTTTGACGTGGCGCCAGAGCGTCTTGCGGGACTTCAGTTCGACGATGACGGCGTCGATGGCGGCTTTCGCGCGATCGTATCCGACCTCGCCCGCGATCCCGTGGCGCTGAGGCGCCGAGAACGGTCCAAGCAAGACGGGGCCGCGCAGATCATCATCTCGCATTTCTCGGCCGTTCGCGACGACAAGGGCGACATTGTCGGCGTTCTTGAGCGCGCGGAGGATGTGACGGAGCTCGAAACGTCCGCGACGATCGGCCGGGTTAAGTCGGCTGCGTTCGATGCCTCAGGCAGCGCGATGATGACGGTCGACAGGAATTTCGTCATCACCGGCGTCAATGACGCGGCGCGCGACTTCCTGCAGCGCCACGAGGCCGATTTCCGTAAGCTCTCGCCATCTTTTTCGCCGCGGGAGCTCGTGGGCGCATCGGTAGACATGCTTCATAAGAACCCTGAGCACCAACGCCGAATTCTCTCCGACCCTGCGCGGATGCCGCACACGCTCGAAGTTGTTGTCGGCGAACAGACCTTCTTGCAGCGGATCAACGGCGTTTTCGACCCGGACGGCGGCCTTGTTTGCGGCGTGATCGAATGGTCCGACGTCAGCGAAGCTGAGCTCGAACGCGCGACGTTTGAGGCGCTCTATCGCTCCCAGGCGATGATCGAGTTCACGCCGACCGGCGAGATCCTGAACGCCAATGACGTTTTCCTCGGCGCGGTCGGCTACTCCATGAGCGAGATCAAGGGCCGTCACCACCGTATTTTCTGCGAGCCGGAATATGCTCAGTCCCAGGAATACGCAGATTTCTGGGAGCGGCTCGGAAGCGGCCAGTTCGACGCCGGAAAGTATCGCCGCATCACCAAGGATAAGGACGATATCTATATCCAGGCGACGTACAATCCGGTCATCGACAAGGATGGCGCTATCGTCAAAGTGGTGAAGCTCGCCGCGGACATTACGGCCGAGGAAAAAGAGCGCCTCGCCGCTGAAGAGGACCGCCAGGCCGCCGCGCATGAGCTCGGCGTCGTCGTCGACATTCTGGCGAACAGTCTCGGCCGCCTGTCGAAGGGCGACTTCTCCGAAGAGATTGAGCAGGAGTTTGGCGAGGAGTACGAAAAACTCCGCACCGACTTCAACGCAGCGGTGCGGCAACTGCGCGCCGCCGACGAAGACCGCAAGGCGCGCGCCGACATGGTCGAAAAGGTTGTGTCGGAACTGAAGGCTGCGCTCTCCGCGCTTGCCGCGGGCGATCTGCATCACCGCATCGGCGATGAATTCCAGGAAGAGTACGAGCAGCTCCGCGCGGACTTTAACGCCACCGCGAAGCAGCTGCGGGACGTCATCTCCGCTATCGTTCACTCCAGCGTCAGCATTCGCGGCGGCGCCGACGAAATCGTCAAGGCCGCCGACGATCTGGCGACGCGTACGGAGCAACAGGCCGCCTCCATCCAGGAGACGGCCTCCGCCCTCGACGAGATCACGGCGACGGTCAACCAGACCGCCAACAGCGCCAAGGAAGTCAACGAGGCGGTCGAAGAGGCGCGCAACGAGGCCCAGCAGAGCAGCGAAGTCGTCAACGGCGCCGTCGAGGCCATGGGCGAGATTGAAAACTCCTCCAACCAGATTACCCAGATTATCGGCGTCATCGACGACATCGCCTTCCAGACAAACCTTCTTGCGCTGAACGCCGGCGTTGAGGCGGCGCGAGCAGGGGACGCGGGCAAGGGCTTCGCCGTCGTCGCCCAGGAGGTCCGCGGCCTCGCGCAGCGCTCTTCGGAGGCGGCGAAGGAGATCAAGACGCTGATTTCGGAAAGCTCGCGCCAGGTCGGCGCCGGCGTCGACCTTGTCGGCCGCGCCGGAACCGCGTTGTCGGAGATCACGACCCGTGTTGAGCATGTGGCCGAGCTTGTCGCCGGGATCGCCCGCGCGGCCGGCGAACAGGCGACCGGCATCGGCGAGGTCAACACCGCCGTCAACGACATGGACCGCGTCACGCAGCAGAACGCGGCGATGGTCGAGCAATCGACGGCGGCGAGCCACCTCTTGACCAAGGAGGCGGGCGAACTTGCCGCGCGCGTCTCCCATTTCAAGATCGATGCGGACCGCGCCGGCGCCGCGGGCGGCCAGCCGGTCGCCGAGCAGCGCAAGCGCGCCGCCGCGTTCGCCGCTGAGAAGTCTTCTAAGGCGCCCGCGAACGGGCCCGCCGCCGCGCCGCAGGAGCCTGCGCCGCGCGCCGCGGCCGCCGGCGGCGCCAACGGACAGGGCGACTGGGAGGACTTCTAGGCTTCCCCGTCGCATCGCCGCCAAAGACCGCGCGTCATCCCCCCAGCGGTCCCGGCCCGCGTCGTCCCATGTGACGGCGCGGGTCGGTCTTTTTCGGGGACAGGCCGGTCCTCGCGGTCGACGCCGACCAAAGAGCAGCGCGCGCGGATTGCGTTCCGGGCGCAAGGTCGCGTAGGACGCGGCGCTATAGATCGCATCCAGACGACCCCTGGGACCTCGCGTGACGCGCCGCCGGCGCGATTGCAGCGCGGCGGATGAGGGGTTTGCCGAACCGAAAGGAGCTTGGCCTCGTGAAGGTGACGTTTTCAAAGGGCGCTTTGCCGACCAGCGGCGCGCTCGCCATTCTATGCCTCAGCGGCCGCGACAGGGGCGCGCCGTTCGCCGAGATCGACGACGCGTCCGGCGGCGCGCTTGCGGCGGCCGCCAAGGCGGCCGGCTTCGACGGCAAGAAAGGTCAGACGCTCGACCTTGCGGGGCTCAGCGGGTTTGAAGGCCGGCGCGTCGTTCTTGTCGGCGCCGGCAAGGGCGAGGCCTATTCGCCGTTAGATGCGGAGCGGGCGGGCGGCGCGGCTGTGGCCCTCATCCTCAAGACGCGCGAAAAGGCGCTCGCCTTCGCGCTCGGCGGCCTGGAGCTTGGCGATTTGTCGGCGGCCGATCTCGCGGCCCGCGTGGCGTTCGGCGCAAGGCTCCGGTGCTACCGGTTCGACCGCTACCGGACGACGCTCGAAAAGGACCAGATCCCGCCGCTCGCGAGGATAACGGTCAATACCCCCGCGGCGCGGGCGCGCGACGCCTTCGCCGACCTTGAGAAGATCGCCGACGGCGTCGATCTCACCCGCGATCTCGTCTCCGAGCCTGCAAACATTCTTTACCCGGAGTCTTTCGCCCAGAAGTGCCGCGAGCTTGAAAGCCTCGGCGTGCGCGTGAAGGTCCTTGGCGAGAAGGAGATGGAGAAGCTTGGCATGGGTTCGCTCCTTGGCGTGGGGCAAGGCTCCGTACGGGAATCGAAACTCGTCGCGATGGAGTGGCTAGGGGGCAAGAAAGGCGACAAACCCGTCGCCTTCGTCGGCAAGGGCGTCACCTTCGACACCGGCGGCATCTCGCTGAAGCCCGGCCCCGGCATGGAGGACATGAAGTGGGACATGGGCGGCGCCGGGGCCGTGACGGGCGCGATGGCCGCGCTTGCAGGGCGCAAGGCGAAGGCGAACGTCGTCGGCGTCGTCGGCCTTGTCGAGAACATGCCCGACGGGAACGCTCAGCGGCCTGGCGATGTCGTGACGTCCATGTCGGGCAAGACGATTGAGATACTGAACACCGATGCGGAAGGCCGGCTCGTCCTCGCCGACGCAATCTGGTGGACGCAGGAGACCTATCAGCCAAAAGTTGTGGTTGATCTGGCGACGCTCACGGGCGCGATCATCATCTCGCTGGCGCATGAGTTTTGCGGTCTCTTCACGCAGGATGACGACCTCGCCGCGCAGCTTCTTGAGTCAGGGGAGGCGAGCGGCGACAAGGTCTGGCGCATGCCGCTCACCAAGACGCACTTCGACATGATCAAGTCCGATATCGCCGACATGAAGAATATCGGCGGCCGGGACGGCGGCTCCTCGACGGCCGCGTCCTTCATAGGCAACTTTATCAAGGAAGGGCAGCCCTGGGCGCATCTCGACATCGCTGGCATGGCCTGGTCGAAAAAGGCGACGCCGACCTGCCCAAAGGGCGGGACCGGCTATGGCGTGCGCCTGCTCGACGAGTTCATCCGCACGAATTACGAGGGGTAAGGACTAACATGTCCGCGGCTCATGCGGCGTTCCGCCTGATGCGCGCCGTTTCTCGCGCGGCCTTGAATTCCTTGATGAGCGCCTTGAACGCCGCATCGTCCATCTCCCAGATTTCCTGGGCGGGAAGCGGCAGGCCGATATCCTGGAAGTCGACGCGCATCGCGGCGCGAACGTACTGCTTGTAGAGATCCAGCTTTTCGCTGTTGTGGTCGTCTTTCCAGTTTCTCACCGTCCGGCGACGCTTTTTGTACTCGTGGACCAGATCAATGGTCTTGAAATCAAAGTCGCGATCGCGCTTCTGGCGCTGGCGCGAAATAACCTCATCGCCGCGTTTTGCTGATTTAGCCGTCGCCGTCGCCGCATAAACATGGCTGAACTCCGGGCCGAATCCGTGCTGCCCGACAATAACTTTCGCAGGGAATGGCAATCCTTCTTTTTGCAGCGTGAGCGAAACCTCGTGGTGGGCGCGAAAATAGATGAACCAGATCGCCGCAAGATAGCCGTGATAGCCTGCGGGCAAGGGATCATCGCCGCGAGGGTGTGTGACCGTCCCATCATAGTCTTGAATAGCAGCGTACACGGCGTCCAGGTTTTCCAGATGCATGGCGTTTTCGGCGTAAGCTGCTGTGGCGCCATTCCAGGCCGGCGCGCTCTTGCCCGCTTCTTCGATGACGGAATCGATGTCGCCCGAAAAAGCGAACGCCTCATCGGAGTAATATGACGGCGTAAGGACCGGCGCCGTTCCGTCGCCATAGCCGTCGAGGTCAAGGCCGAGCGCCGTAATCTGGACGCCGTCGTTCATGATGCGCAAAAGGTCCGCGCAGATCAGATCGAAGCCCCAAAGCGGCGAGCGCCGTTTCGCCGCCTTTTTCAGCGGCGCGGAGAATGGGGAGGCCTTGGCGGTGTTGATGAGAAAGGTCTGCGTCTTTTCGAAATCGCCGGCCCTGATGAGGGCGGCCGCCTCCGACTCAAAGGACTTGCGCCATTCGGCGTCGTAAACCGGTCGGTTTCTGGATGAAAACATGTCGAGATCGATGCTCCCCACAATGGTCCTGGGGGAGTCTAGGCATTTGCGCCTAACATGCAGTGAACAAGCGCGCGCCTGGCCGGCCGCTCTATATCCCGTTCTATTCCGCGATCGTTTGCGCGAGACTCTTTCGGTCCAGGATTTTGATTTCGCCATATCCCAGTTGAATAAGGCCCTGCGCCTGCAATTTGTCGAGCGCTTTGCCGACGCTGACCCGGGACATGCCGAGGGCGTACGCCAGATCAACTTGACGGATCGGGAGACTATCGTCTTCGAGGCCGCCAACCCGCGAAATGCGGAAGAGCTGCTTGACGATCTTCGCTTCGAGACTGAGCCGCCTGAGGTCGTCCGCAAAATCCAACGCCTCGTATAGGCGGCTCGTCAAGGTGCTGAGGAATGCGCGCGCGAATCCGGGATGCTCGTCAAAGAGTTCGTCGAACGCGCTCTTGGTTAAAGTCAGAATTGTCGTCTGTCCGACCGCGTCGGCATGATAGGCCCGCAGCATGCCGGCGAAGAGCGTCGCTTCGCCGAAGCAATGGCCTTCGTTGAGCAGGCCGGTCTGATGGTAAGCCCCGTCCTCGCTGAAGACGCCGAAGCGCACTCGGCCTGACATGATGACCGACAGGCCCGGGCGGTCGGCGCCGCGGTCGTGGATCGTCCGCCCATCGTCGAAGTGGGCGGTGTTTCCTGCGGCGACCATCGCGCCAACAAGATCGCTGGAAAGAAGAGAGACCAGGGGCGGGTTGAGGACCGGCTGCATCCCCGCATTCTAAATGTAAAATATTTAGCATTCAATTTCGCAACGGTTTGCTACCTCCGGGAAAAAGCGCTGTCTTGGAGGAAGCTCGATGGAAAAACTCGTCATTTTTCTGATCTTCGTGGGTTTCGCGCTTCTTGAGATCCTGAAGACCGGGTTTTTTCGAAAACCGGGACAGACGCGCAGCGACGCCATCGTTGAGACGGTCAGCGCCGTGACGCTCCTTGTCGTGACCCAACCTCTCGCGCTGTTGGGGGGCGGTTACGTCGCCAGCCTGATCTGGCCTGACGGGGCGGGCGTCCTGGCGACCCTGCCGGCGATGGCGGGCGTTGCGTCATTTTTGATCTTTGACGACATGACGCAATACTGGTGGCACCGTCTCTCCCACACTGTCCCGTGGCTCTACAATCTGCACCGCCCCCACCATAACGCCGAGTACTTGTCTGTACGCGTCGTTTATAGAAACAACGTTTTCTACTACGCCTTGATGCCTAGCCTCTGGTTTTCCGGCGCGCTCATCTATCTGGGCCTCGGCTGGATTTACGCCGGGTACATCATCTTCAAGATGCTGGTCATCATCGGCGCCCACAGCGATGTCCGGTGGGATGAGCCGCTTTACCGGATCAAGGCGCTTTCGCCGCTCATGTGGGTCGTTGAACGGACGATTTCGACGCCGGCCACTCACAGCGCGCACCATGGCAAATACGCTTCGGACGGCGTCACCCACTACAAGGGGAATTTCGGGAATCTGTTGTTCTTCTGGGACGTCTTGTTCGGCACGGCGAAGATCACGCGAAGATACCCTGAGCGCATGGGCGTTGAAAACCTCCCTGAAACAAGTTCAGCGGAGCAATTGTTCTGGCCAGTCATTGCTACACAGAACAAAAAAAGGGTTAGCGTGACGACGTGAGACCCGCAACCTCGCGACAAAGGCTAACCGCGGCGTCAGACGTTGCGAATGACAGCGTCAAACGCGTCGGGGCCGGATAGATTAGCGAAGTACCAGTCCTCGGCTCGATGCCATTGGCGCTCCCAGTCCGACAGCGCGCCTTCGCGTTCGATAAGCCGGCGCCGCCGGATTGCGTCCGGCGTTTCGACCAGCACTGAGAAGTCGACGAGATCCCTGACGTCGGGATGGTTTGCGTAGACCCCTTCGACGATCAGGACCGGCCGCGGCTCAAGGCGCGTTTCTACTTCGGCGAGGCGGCCGTCGAACGCCTTCCAGTCGACCGCGGGATAGAACGCCTCGCGACCCGCCTTAAGCGTCTCCAGAACGCGGCGCAGGCGCTTTCGGTCAATGCAGATGTCGGCGAGGTCCTCCGCAGGGCGGTCAAGAACTTCGACGCCGCCCGCGAAAAAGTCGTCGCCCGCGACGACTGTCGCTCGCGTTTGCGATCCGATAAGCGCTGCGAATGTCGATTTTCCGGTCCCGCTGCGGCCGTCAATCGCGACGAGGATCGGCCCATCGGTTCGCTCATAGAGCGCTTGCAGGCGTTTCGCGATAGGCCCGGCGCTTTTTTCCAGGGCGTTCATCGTGTCAACCTATTTCGCAAGGGGCGGCCGGACCTAGCCCTTCCGCCACACCGATACGTGCTTTTCGCTTATCGCAGTGAACGTCGACCGGTCCCAGTCCGCCCAGCGCGCTTCCAGCGACATCCCGGCAAGGCGCGCCATAAGATCAAGCTCTGACGGCCAGACATACCGCATCGGGATGGAGAACCTGCGCGTTTCTCCGTCCTCGAACCAGACATGGTGCGACGTAAATTGCTGGCTGGCGATGTCGAATTCATCAATTCCCCAGTGGCTTTCAGAGCGATCGAAAGCGAGCCGCGTCTCGCCAACCGGCAGCTTCTGCAGGGGTGGGGTAAGGGTTTCAATCAAGAACCGGCCGCCGGGCGCGAGGTGTGTGGCGGCGTTCGCGAAGCACTTCGCTTGCGCGTCCTGGGTCGTCAGATTGCAGATTGTGTTGAAGACCAGGAAGACAAGGGGGAACTGCCCGTCGACTCGCGTCGTCGCCATGTCGCCAATGACGACGGGAATATCGGCGCCGCCGTCCTTGCCGCGCATTTCGGCCACCATCTCCTCCGACAGCTCAATGCCAGTGACGTCGACCCCTCGGGCGCTTAGCGGGATTGCGATGCGGCCCGTCCCGATCGCGAACTCCAGCGCGGGCCCGCCGTCCGCGAGCTTTGCGAGGACGTCCACGGCGCGCGCGATCTCCGCCGGATCGTCGCCCCCATGGCCCTGATCATAGGTCTTCGCGATATCGCCATCGAAGTAATTCTTCATCCCTGGACCTCGTGACTCGGGCGGCGGCGGCGTTCGCCGAGCCCTCTCCGACCATCCGCCTTGCAGTCAATGGCTTTCATGCAACGGATTGTGCGCGTACACTACGCGCATGCGCATTCTCATTGGCCTCCTGTTCGTTGTCGCTCTTATCGTGGGCGGCCTCTTTTACCTCGCTCAGCAGTCGAAGTCCGGCGCGGCGCCGGGCCTCGCCGCTGATGGCAGACTGACCGCCTGCCCGTCGAGCCCGAATTGCGTCACCAGCGAGGCGGGCGCCGACGAGAGCCACGCGATTGCGGCGCTGCCGGCCGACGTCTGGGACAGGCTGCCCGGCGCGATTGGGGCGGCCGGCGGCGAGATTGTCCGCCAGGAAACGGACTACATCGCGGCGGAGTTTTCGACCAAGATCCTCGGCTTCGTGGACGACGTTGAATTCCGCCGCGCTGAGACGGAAGTCCATGTCCGGTCTGCCTCGCGCGTCGGGGAATCCGATTTCGGCGAAAACGCCAAGCGCGTTGAGGCGTTGCGCGCGGCGCTTGCCGGATAGGGCCGTCATTGGTATCGGGCGATCGCCCGGGCGCCGCGTGACGGCATTCTTGTTGGGGAGCGCATCGGTATAGCGCCGTCTGCAACAAGGCCGAGCGCGAGATCGCCATCCCCAAGGCAACAGCAGGCTTGCGTTCTTAACCCGTCGTTCGAACGGCTTTACTCTCAACACAAGGATATTGGGGAATCAGCGTGCTCCTCCGCCGCGTCATCGAACACGTCCGCACCCAGAACTGGACGGCCGTCGGGCTCGACTTCGTCATTGTTGTCGTCGGCGTTTTCATTGGTATTCAGGTCAGCAACTGGAATGATGCGCGAGCGGATGAACGCAGAGCGCGGGACTATTTAGAGCGCATACGCGGCGATCTTCTGGGAGACGCGAGATCCCTCAATGTCAGACGGAAGTTCAATGAAACGGTGATTACATATGGCGATCGCGCCCTGGCATATGCCGAGGCGGATGAGCGAGACAGAAGACCGGACTGGCCGACGTTGCTCGCCTTCTTTCAAGCGAGCCAGCTGTTTCCCTTTGCCTCTAACAACGCGACCTTTGATGAGCTTCGAAGCGCAGGAGAACTTGGCTTAATTAAAAATCAGGATCTGCGAACCGCGCTCGCGCAATATTACGTCACAGGTTCCGGCGCGCAAGCGGACTATATTCTCAAATATATTCCCGACTACCGCGAAACGATTCGTGGACTGACGCCCTCAGTCGTCACCAGATACATTTGGGATCGGTGCCATGACGAAGCGGGGTTCGAGGTTCAAACGCTCATTGAGTGCCCCGCGCTTGACCTAGAGCGGCAGGAACAAGCGATTCTCGAGGGATATCTCGCGCACCCGACAATGCTCTCTGAACTGCGTTTTTGGATGTCGACCCTCGATACGGTTCAGGTGCTATTGGCTATAAACGAAGGCGTTGCCCGCGAATTGGCGGCTGAAATTGATCGGGAACTCGAGTAATGCTCCTCCGCCGAATGATCGAACATGTCCGCGCCCAGAACTGGACCGCCGTCGGCCTTGACTTCGTCATTGTCGTGGTGGGCGTTTTTATCGGCATTCAGGTCGCGAATTGGAATGATGAGCAGGCCGGGCGACATAGGCTTGAACAGATCGTGGAGGCCATGCGGACGGATATGGCTGATGCGCGACGGGTGGAAGGGAATTTCCTCACATCCATCGCGTCGGGAGTGAGCGAATTTGAGGCGGCCCTTGAGCGTGGAGAACAGCCGACGCCTTACGTGTTCCGGATTAAGGGTTCGGACACGGCGCCAAATAAAATGTGGGACAGGCTAAGGGATGCAGGGGTCGGCGAACTTGTTGACCCGAAGTTATGGTTCGAGCTCAGTCACTTTTATTCCGAGCGCGAAGGCATTGGCGTGAAGATTACGCGCTATATGACTTATACTGAAGAGCAGGTCCTGCCTTACCTGCATTTGGGGCCGGACTATTTCTACAGCGGCGACGGGGCGGAGCTTCGGCCCGAGGTCATCGCCAGCATGGGCAGGCTCAAGGAAATCTTCGAATATCTGGACGCGCTGGGACCCTGGTCTGAATGCCTTGAGGAAAGGCTCGATGCGGCGTCGGAGCCCGGCCCTTCCTGCCGGGGCGACTATTTCTTCGTCGATTTCGTTGAGAGATCGTCTGCAGCAGGAGAGCAATATTGATCCTCCGCCGCGTCATTGAACACGTCCGCACGCAGAACTGGACCGCCGTCGCGCTCGACTTCGTCATCGTCGTCGTCGGCGTATTCATGGGCATTCAACTGGGCAACTGGAACGACGCGCGCGGTGACCGCGCGGAGGAAATCCGATACCTGCGCGCGCTCGCCGCCGACATGGACGCCTCCCGGCAGTTCGCTGAAGAGCAGATGGCCTTTATCGACAAACAGGCGTCAGCGCAGAAGCGCCTTGCGGCGATTTCAGTTGGCGACGGCCTTCCGATCTCGCGCGCCGATCTTGACGCGCTCGTGCACCGCGGCGTTTTTGAGCTTTACGTCGCCCCACGCCGTTTAGCGACATTCAATGAGTTGAAGAATACGGGCAAGCTAGCCTTGATCGGCGATCCCGGCTTACGCGCGGGATTGCAGGACCTAGAGGCGGCGCTTGAACGGCTTGACGAATATGAGCGCGACGCCATGCAGCAGTATATAAGCTTTAGCGACCCTTTCCTGATTAACCACTACGACATGCGCGGCGTCGTCTCGCAACCGCCTTCGCAAACTGGCAACGACGCCATCAATTGGTTGTCGCCTCCCGAAAACGTGGAGACGGTTATCGCCGCGCTGAAGACTGATTTTTTCCGTAATATTGTTCTGTTCCGCGCAAGCGTCGACTCCGGTGTGCGTACCCATCTGGAGAGTGTCCGCAGCAAGTATGATAAAGTTTCTACCCTAATCGATGCCCGCCTTGATAAACTCGAGGCGAACGAATGATCCTGCGCCGCGTCATCGAACATGTCCGTGAACAAAACTGGACCGCCGTCGGCCTTGACTTCGTCATTGTCGTCGTCGGCGTTTTCATTGGCATCCAGGTTTCGAATTGGAACGACGCGCGCGTCTTGCGTGGTGAAGAGCGCGTGTATCTGGACCGTCTTCACCGCGACTTGACGCGTTCGGTTGACGTTTCCGCATCCAGCCAACGGTTTGACCGCAGTCAGGCGCAGCTGGAGGCGGCAATCCTGGAGCACGTTTCCACGTGCGAATGGACGGATAAGGCGCGCACGGATCTTGTCACGGGCGCCTATCTCGTCGGCAAGTTCTCGCCGATTTCGCTTCGGCGCGGCGTTGTCGATGAGATGTTGTCGTCAGGGAAGCTGAGCGTCATCAGAAATGACGACATTCGTTTTGCGTTGGCGGATCTGCTGGGAAAGGTTGATGGCGACCAAGGCATACTCGACCAAATGGTCATCCGCGCAGCGCCGCACGTCGCCTACATAGAAGAGCGAATTGTTTTTCGCTTCACCCTGAGTGACGACATCGTCACCTTGGCGGACGTCGTCGTACCGCCGGACCGCGCGCAGGTGAACTACGATGAGCTTTGCGGCGATGAACGCTACGCCGCCGCGATATCGGCCATTCGCAACATGACGCAGCAGAGAGTGCGAAACGAAGCTGAACTTCGCAAAAGATATCTGAGCCTGATCCATGCGATCGAGGCCGAGCTAGGCTATTCGCCAGCTCGCGAAGAGGCGGAAGCCGCGTGATGATCCTCCGCGGCGTTGTCGAAGATCTTCCGGCGGAGCTTAGCGGCGGAAAGGCGCCCTGACCTGGGCGCGCACCCTTGATGACGCAGGCGTCGTCGCCTAGCGAAACTGCCCGCCCGGTTGCCAATTTCAAAGCCGCGCCGCCGCATGCGACGCTGTTCCAGGCGCGTCCGGCTCGATATTCTCTCAAAAATGCGCCATACGTCATTAGGACGTACGACCTAAGGAGACGCCCCATGACCTTCGCGACCCCAGTGCGCGACATGCGCTTTACCCTCGATCACATGGCCGGGTTCGGCGGCCTTGAAGGCGGCGCGTTTCCTGAGCTTTCCGACGATCTCACCTCGGCGATCCTGGAGGAGCTCGGCAAGTACTGCGACAATGTCGTCGCGCCCCTGAACTGGGGCAGCGATCAGGACGGGGCGGTCCTCGAAAACGGCGTCGTGCGGACGAGCCCCGGATTTCAGGACGCCTATCGGCAATATGTCGAAGGCGGCTGGGGCTCGCTTGCGTTTCCGGAAGACGTCGGCGGGCAGGGGCTGCCGTCGACGCTCGCCGTGGCGCTCGTCGACGCCTTGAACGCCGCGTGCATGTCCTTCGCCATCGGCACGACGCTGACGACGGGCGCGGTGAAGACTATCCTCCATGCGGGTACGGACGAACAAAAACGGCTTTACCTGCCGAAGCTCGTCTCCGGCGAATGGACCGGCACCATGAACCTCACCGAGCCGCAGGCGGGGTCGGACCTCTCCGGCGTGCGCGCCAAGGCCGAGCCGCAGGGCGACGGAACCTACAAAATCAGCGGCCAGAAGATCTACATCACCTATGGCGACCACGACATCGCCGACAATATCATTCACCTCGTGCTGGCGCGCTTGCCCGACGCCCCGGAAGGGACCGCGGGCATCTCCATGTTCCTTGTGCCGAAGGTCCATGTGGCGGCCGATGGCTCGCTTGAGGGCCGCAATGACGTCGCCGCGGTCGGGCTTGAAGAAAAAATGGGTCTGCACGGGTCGCCCACCTGCGTCATGGCCTATGGCGAGCGCGGCGAGTGCGTCGGCACGCTCCTGGGTCAGGAGCACAAGGGCCTGAAGAACATGTTCGTTATGATGAACTCCGCGCGGCTCGATGTCGGGGTTCAGGGGGTCGGCGTCGCCGAGCGCGGCTATCAGCGGGCGCTCGCCTATGCGCTGGAGCGGCGGCAGGGGCGGGCGCCGGGCGTGAAGTCCGGGCCGCAGGTGGAGATATTCAAGCACGCCGACGTGCGGCGGATGCTCTATTCCATGAAGGCGATGGTCGAGGCGAGCCGCGCCATCTGCTACGCCAACGCCGTTTCCTATGATCTTGCGCGTTACGCCGCCGACGACGCCGTCCGCACCCGATCGAAATCGGTGGAAGAGCTGCTGACGCCGATATCGAAAGCCTGGTCCACCGATCGCGCCAATGACGTGACGTCCCTCGGCGTTCAGGTCCATGGCGGCATGGGCTATGTGGAGGAGACCGGCGCCGCCCAGCACATGCGCGACGCGCGCATCGCCGCGATTTACGAAGGCACTAACGGCATTCAGGCGATCGACCTTGTCGGCCGCAAGCTGCAAGGCGATGGCGGCGCTGCGGCGAAGGCGTTTGTCGAGGAAGCGCGGGCGGAGGCCGCCGCTGCGAAGGATGCGGGAACGCCTGAGCTTTCCCTTGTCGCTGCACGGCTCTCGCGGGCGACCGACGCGCTGGAGGCGTCTACGGACTGGCTCCTCGAAGCCGCGAAGCGCGACCAGCATGACGTCCTCGCCGGCGCGACGCCGTACCTGAAGCAGTTCGGCAACGTCGCCGGCGGCGTCTATCTCGCCCGCGGCGCGCGGGCGGCGGCGAAAGCGATGGGCGAGGCGGGGGCGGATGCGGCCTATCTCAGCGGCAAGGTCGCCATCGCGAGGTTTTTTGCGGATAATTTCCTGACTGAAGCGGCAGGCCTTACCGAGGCGGTGACCGCCGGCGCCGACGCCGTGCAGGAACTCGACCCGGCGGTTCTGACGGCCTGACGGACCGTCTCGCAAGTCGCAGACGTCATCCTGAAATTAGTCCGCCGAGCCGGCGCATTCTCGCGGCCGCCAGCGCGGCCCCGCCATGCCGCCCGCCGACCGAGCGCCTCCGCACGGATAACGCCTTGTTATAACGACCGTTATAACTTATGTTATTACAAACGTTATAACGGAGGTCCGCTGTGACGGATAAGCCGAAAAAGACCGCTCTCGCCGAGGATGGGGCGGCCTATGCGCCGGCCGCCGGCAAGACGCTGAAGCTGCGCAGGATCGGCAACTCGGTGGGCGTCGTCCTGCCGAAGGATTTGCTCGCGAAACTCGGGGCGGGCGAGGGCGATGACCTGCATGTCGTCGAAACGCCGGACGGGCTCGAGATAAAGCGAAGCGACGAAGAGTTCGAAGAGCACATGCGGCTCGTCGAGGACATAATGCGCCGGTATCCGAAGACCCTTAAGGCGCTCGCCCAGTGACGCAAGGTCCCGCTGCGTGGCGGTGGGTTCCGATCGCGTCCGTGTACGGCGCGCATGCGAGGGGCATCGAGCGCTTTGGCGGCGCCGAGGGCGTTCGCGATGCGGGGCTTCTGGAAAGCGCGCTGGCGCGGCCTCAGAATCTTTCCGCCTATAAAGATCCGACAGCGTTTGAGCTTGCGGCCGAATACGCCTTTGGGCTCGTGAAGAATCATCCGTTCGTCGACGGTAACAAACGCACATCGTTTGTGACGTACGCGCTGTTCCTTGCGCTGAACGGTTGGCGGCTGGCCGCAAGCGAAGCTGAGGCGACGGCGACAATGCTCGCCCTCGCCGCCGGAGAGATCGGCGAAGAAGAGTTTGGCCGGTGGCTGGAGGTCAACTGTGACGCTGCATAGGTGCGAGGCGAGGTGGCGGCGGGGCGCTATCCCGGCAACTTCTTAAACGCCCGCTTCAGCGCCGCGGGGGCCGACGGTCCGGCGATCATAGTGACATCGCCAAGACCAAGCGGCGTTCCATCCTTATCCTGAACGATGAGCGTTGAGACGGGCCGCCGCGTCGCGCGGTCCGCCATGAAGGATGGCGGTCCTTTCCTTCCGAACCGCCATTTGTTGCCCCATTGCTGCAAGGCGAGCAGGACGACAAGAAGCTCCTCGCCGGCCGGCGTCAGACCATAACGCGATCTGCGGCCGTCCTCCTGGTCCGGTTCCTTCAGCATGATCCCGTGGGCGATGAGGCCATCGAGCTTGGTGGCAAGCGTGTTACGCGGGATGCCCAGGCGCTCGACGAATCCGTCGAACGCCGAAACGCCGAACATCGCTTCGCGGAGGATCAAAAAACCCCAACCGTCCCCGATCGCCTCCAGCGATCGCGCGATGCCGCACGCCTGATCGTCGAAGCTCTTTCTGCGCATGACGCTCCAATTTCAGTTGCATTACAAGACTTATGTTGTAAGTCTAATAATGAGACTATTCATATGAAGGAGCAAGTCCATGGCGGCGACGATGATCAGGCTCGAAGCGCGGAACGTCTCCCTTAATGTGCGCATGCGGACCGCTGATGCGCCGCGCCGCCCGCCGCTCCTCTTGCTGCACGGGTGGCCGGGGAGTTCGGCCGGGTGGGAGGGCGTCGTCGACCGACTGCCGGATGAAAGGACGATTGTCTTTCCGGACTTGCGTGGCCTTGGCGACAGCGAGCGGGCGGGCGACGTCGAGGCGTTTGAAAAACGCGCGCTCAGCGATGATATCGCGGCTCTGATTGAAGCGCTCGAGATCCAAGAATTCGCGGTCGCGGGCCAGGACTGGGGCGGCGTCATCGCTCAGGAACTGGCGTTTGCGATGCCGGACCGGGTCAAGGCGCTGATCGTGATGAACATCAACCTCATCAATAATCTGCAGGCGAACCTTAAAGGCCTGAAGAACCAGATGCTGAACCCGAAGAACCCACGCTGGTATATGGCGTTTCAGGCCGCGCCGGATCTCGCCGAGGCGATGATCCCCGGCGCGGAGGCGGAATGGCTCAGCTACATCTTCGCAGAAGCGGTTCCGGACGGCGCCACGTTCCCGGAGGACCTGCTTGAGGAGTACATTCGCGCCTACCGGATCGACGGGACGGCGCGGTGCGGCGCGAACTACTATCGCGCCATGCAGGCCGACGCCATGCGGTGGATGTCGCTCGGGGGAACGAGGTTCGCGTCGCCATCGCTCATTCTCTATGGCAAGGACGATCCCTTCATCACGCCGGAATTCTATGACGGCTATGAGGCCTGTTTTGAGGATGTGCGGCGGGTCGACATTGCGGCCGGGCATTTCGTCCAGGACGAAAAACCGGCGGAGGTCGCCGAGGCGATGTCGGCGTTTTTGGCTGAGGTGGGCGCCTGACCTTAACCCGCCTGCGGTATGCGGACGCTATGTCCAAACCTCGTTGGCCGACGCAAAGTTATGAGATCGCTTCGCCGCTGCCTCCCGCCGCCGTGGCGAGCGCGCTCCAGCCGCATTTTACGGATGAGAAGCCGCGCATCCGGCCGCGTTCGGACCGGCCGTTCTATGGCGAGGTGAGTGAAAGCGGGTTCGCGATCAAGACGGTCGTCGGCGCGCGCGAGGCCTCCACCGCCGCTGGCGACATCCGGCCGGACGGAGAGGGCGGTTCGGTGATTTCGGTGGTCCAGCGCCCGCGCCCGCCGGTCTATGGCGCGGCGGTGACGGGGCCGCTGATCTCCTTCGGCGTCGCCGCGTTCACCGTCTGGACCCTGTCGCCCGACACCATCGTGCGGGTTATCGGGATCGTCTTGCCCGCGGCGCTGTCGTTCACGATCCCCGCCCGCATCATTCGTGTTATGTTCCTCCCCGAAGTCGCGCTGACGCGGCATATGTTGGGAATGGCGGTGAAGGCGGAGACCGTTTGCTTCGGCCATGAAAAGTCTACCTGAAGACACCGCTGTTCTTCGTTCAAGCTTGTCGCCGGCCGAACTTTCGGCGCGCCTTGATAAGTCAACTGTCGCGGCACGGTTTCGGTTCCTACCGGACTTCTCGCGAGCTTTTGGCTTAGGGCTTGCGGCCTATCGCGGCCAGGTAGGGATGTCGGGTTTCAAAATTACTCCAGACGTCTCTTCATTCAATATCACGCGTCCTTACATCGAGGGCCGATATAAGACCTCCGATCATGGTACGATCATCTCATTATCCCAAAGAATGACCAGACTGGGCGAATTGTTATTGTTACTCCGGATGTCCATCGTCGGCGTCTTTGCGCTGGCGTTTTGGTGGGCGGCGGCATTTGGGTCAGAAATTGAGATATGGAGGCGGCTCGCATACTTTATAGGCCCTGTGGCCTTCTATCGATTCTGTGTTTGGTTTGAATTGCAGCCGTTTCGGGCTGGGGCTCAGCGAGCGAAAAAGGACCTGGTCGAACGGTTTGAGGCAACGGAATTTAGCACGTCAGCAAAGGACCCAGAAACCCCATGACCACCCTTAAAGGCAAAACGCTTTTCATCACCGGTGCGAGCCGCGGCATTGGCCTCGCCATCGCCAAGCGGGCCGCGCAAGACGGCGCCAACATCGCCATCGCCGCGAAGACCGCCGAGCCGCACAAACACCTTCCGGGCACGATCTATACGGCGGCGGAGGAAATCGAGGCGGCGGGCGGCAAGGCGCTGCCGCTCATTGTCGACATCCGGTCGGAGGAGCTCGTCGATGAAGCCGTCGCCAAAACCGTGGAGACCTTCGGCGGCATCGACATCTGCATCAACAACGCCTCCGCTATCTCGCTTACGGGCACGCTCGATACGCCGGTGAAGCGATGGGACCTTATGCACCAGATCAATTCCCGCGGCACGTTCCTGGTGACGCAAAAGTGCGTCCCGCACCTCAAAAAGTCCGAAAACCCGCACATGCTGACCCTGTCGCCGCCCCTCGACATGAGCCCGAAATGGTTCGCGCCCCATGTCGCCTACACAATGGCGAAGTACGGCATGTCCCTGTGCGTTCTCGGAATGGCGGAAGAATTCAAGAAGGACGGGATCGCCTGCAACGCGCTCTGGCCGCGGACGGCGATCGCCACGGCCGCAGTGGAGTTCGCGCTTGGCGGCGACGCCATGATAAAGGGGTCGCGCACGGTGGAAATCCTGTCCGACGCCGCGCATCTGATGCTGACGAAGCCCGCCCGCGAGTTCACCGGCAACTTCATTATCGACGACACCTTCCTCTATGAGAACGGCGTGAAGGATTTCGAAAAATACCGCGTCGACCCGAGCAAAAAGCTGTTCCCGGACTTTTTCGTGCCGGATGACACGCCGCCGCCGCCGGGCGTCGCGGAGACCCTGCACGATGCGCTCATCGGCGGGTGAGCGCATGTGGGCGGCGCACTCGGCGAATTCAGTTCAGGTATATGATGTACGGAGTAAAGTCAGGTCGGTGATGTTCCGCATTTTTTGCGCGGGCCTTGCCGCGGTCATGGCGTGCGCATGTTCCGCTGAACAGGATGGCGCGCGGGGGTCCGCGGCGCCCGAACCGCCGGGCCAGGCGCCAAGCGGTCCCGCGGCGCCCCTCCCGGACGCGAAGTCGGCGGTCGCGCCCGCATTGCGGCCCTTTGTCGGCGACATGCCGACCGTCACCTTCAACAAGGTGACGCTGCCGCTGGTCCGGATGCAGACGAGCGCAGACGACATCGAGCTGCCCGAAGGGGTCGTCGAGATGGCCGCGCCCTCGCGGGATGGCGGACGCGACGTGACGGTTTATGTGTTTGATCCATCGCCGGATGAAGCGGGCAAGCCGGCCTATCTGCATATGCACGGCGGCGGCTACGTCGTCGGCTCGGCGCGGAGCAGCGCGACGCACCTTCCCGGGATCGCGGCGGCGTGCGGCTGCGTCGTGGCGTCGGTCGACTATCGCCTTGCGCCGGAGACGCCGTTTCCAGGGCCGATGGAGGACAATTTCGCAGCCCTTGAATGGCTTGTGGGCAATGCGGACGATATGGGCGTCGATGCGGGCCGGATCGCCATAGGCGGCGAAAGCGCCGGCGGCGGCCACGCAGCCCAGTTGGCTATCGCCGCGCGCGACCGCGGGATTGCGGTCGCTTTTCAGGTCCTGATTTACCCGATGCTCGACGATCGAACGGGCGGCGCCCGTCCGGTTCCGGACCATATCGGACGCTATATCTGGAATGCGGCGTCAAACCAGTTCGCCTGGTCCGCGTATCTCGGACAGGCGGCGGGCGGCGATGTCGTTCCGTATGGGTCGGTTCCGGCGCGCGTCGAAGACCTGACCGGTCTGCCGCCTGCGTGGATCGGCGTCGGCGGGGTCGATCTGTTCATGGCGGAAAACCTTGAATACGCCCGCCGGCTGACCGAAGCCGGCGTGCCGGTCGAACTGCGCTTGACGCCCGGGGGATTTCACGCCTTCGACTTCCTGGCGGGCGACACGGCGGCTGCGCGCGCGTTCCGGGAGAGTTGGACCGGCGCGCTTTACGCGGCGCTTCACGACGCCGGACCGACGCAATAGGGGCAAGGATGCGTGATCAGGACGAGCGATCGTGACTGAAGTCTTGTTCTATCATCTGGAGCGCGCGCGGCTGGAGACGGTCCTGCCGGGCCTTCTGGAAAAGACGCTTCAGCGCGGCTGGAAGGCGGTGGTGCGCGCCGGCGCCGAAGAGACGCTCTCGTATCTTGACGAGACGCTCTGGACCCATCGCGACGAGAGCTTCCTGCCGCATTCGGCCGATCAGGACCCGGACGTCGCTGCGCGCCAGCCCATCTGGCTGACGACGACGAGCGATCGCCCGAATGCGGCGGACCTACTCTTCGTCGTCGATCGCGCGAATCTGCATCCGGACGAAATCCTGGCGTATGAACGCTGCGTCCTTATTTTCGACGGCGCCGATGAGACCGGCCTCGCCGCCGCGCGCGCGCTCTGGAAAGACTTGCGCGAAACCGACCATGACGCGACCTACTGGCGCCAGAACAAGGCGGGCCGCTGGGAAAAGCAGGGGTAGAGCGTGTCGCGGCTAACCTCGATCACTGTTCTTCCTGTCATCCCGGAAACGCCATGGCGTTGTCCGGGATCTTTTCCTATTTGGGCGAGATCCCGGCTCTCACTCATGGTCGGCCGGGACGACGGCGACTGACTCGCTTTGGACGCAACACGTTCTAGGCGCGCCCGCCGGGCGAAAGCGTTAGCGCCATCGATCGAGATTGCAGCTGATTGATTTGAAGAAGTAGCCCCATGGCGCGATAAATATGTATGGAATCACCAGTCCAATCGCGAAGAGGTTCTCGGTGATAGCGTCTTCAAGCGAACCGTCGCGCCACCGCGGGAATGCGACGGCGGCGAACCAGGTTGCCTTCCAGGTGATTTCATAAATGAGGATCGGCAGCATCCTCAGCGGCGCCGCGATCCCGATCAGCGAAAGGAGCGCCAGCGCGCTTAACATTGCGTCGACCACCCCCTCATTGAACGGAGCATTCGCAGTGGCGCCAAGGAGGCGCGGATAAATCTGCGCGCCCATGCCAAAGGCGATGAATGCGTAGCCAATTCGCAGGAGGTAAAGCCTTGGGAGGGAGACGTCTGGCATTTGGTTCCTTCTCGATAGTGGGCGAGCGGCGCTCCGCTTCGCCGAAGCGAGCGCGCTCGCCATTCAAGGCTATCTCGACGCGGATTAGAGTGAATGACTTTCGGGGCCATCTACTTGGCCTCCTGTAACGCAAGGGCGATGGGCCCCATGAAACAGCCGACCGTATCGGCGAGACTTGTCGAGGGGCTTCTATCGTTCGCCGCGGACAATGGCGCGCCGCGTGACGCGCTGCTTGCGGACGCTGATATTCCGTCAGAGGCGTTTGAGGACCCCGACGGCAGGGTCCCGATTGGCGACTACCAGGCGCTGATGGCGCGCGCCAAAGCGGCGACCGGCGACCCGGCGCTCGCCCTGCGCTGGGGGGAGGCGGTCGACATGGCGGACGTGTCGATCGTCGGCCTCATCATGAACGCCTCGCGCACCATGGGAGAAGCCTTCGAACAGCTTCAGCGCTTCAATCGGCTCGCGCTTGAAGTGGACACGGTCGGCGCCGCGCCGCGGTTCGTTCTACAGCCTGAACGCGGCGCGCTCTGGATGATCGATACGCGCGTGGAGCCGAACGCGTTCCCTGAGATTTCGGAGGTATCGTTCGCGCGACTCGTCTGCGGTCCCAGAAGATTTCTTGACAAGCCTCATGTTTTGGAAGTTCGCTTCACCCATCCCGAACCGAGCTACAGACAAGAGTACGACCGTATCTTTCAGTGTCCGGTGCATTTTTCCCAGTCTGGCAACGCCATGCGTCTTGCGCCCGATATCGCCTCCTGGCCAGTCGCGCTGCAGCCGGCCTACGTCCTGCCCATAATCAGCCGTCATGCTGAGGCGCTTCTTGAAAGAATTGCTGAAGAGCCGACCGTGCGCGCAGCGGTGGAAAGCCGACTGGTGAAGGATTTGCCGAAAGGAGACTTCACCGCCGCAAGCGTCGCCGCGGACCTTGGGCTGAGCCGTCAGTCCCTGTACCGCAAGCTGCGGGCGGAAGGGGCGAGCTTCAGCCAGGTCGTCGACGACCTTCGCAAGGAGATGGCGATTGACCTCCTGAGGGACCGCCGCACGTCGGTCGCTGAGGCCGCCTATCTTCTGGGGTTCTCCGACCCTGCGTCTCTATCGCGGGCGTTCAAGCGATGGACGGGGCGCAGTCCGAGGGACGTGCGGAGGCGATCGTCGGGGAGCGGACCAAAGAGCGGCTAATTGACCGCGTCGTGGCGCTGCGACGCCGGGGCTGCCCGGACCGCCAAACGCTTCAAACCGGCCATGCGCCCTCGCGCTTTACCGTGCCGAGGACGAAGTTCGTCGTAGAGTCCTTTACGCCCGGCAGGCGCACGAGCCGTTTCAGCGCCACGTCCGCGAACGCCTCCATGTCCGCCGCGACCACCTTGAGGAGGTAATCTCCGTCCCCGGAAATAGCGTAACAGGCGACGATTTCGGCGATGGCGTCGACGCCGGCGATGAACTCATCGAGCAGCGCCTGGTCGTGGCTGTCCATTTTCACCGAGACATAGCCGAGGACAGTCAACCCCGCTTTTTGCGGGTCGACGACTGCGCGGTAGCCGGCGATGACGCCTGTATCCTCTAATTGCCGCACCCGCCGGTGAACCGCCGACGTGGACAGGCCAACCGCTTCGGCGAGTTCGGCGTTCGTCCTGCGCCCGTCCGCCTGAAGGACGGAGATAATGTGTCGGTCGGTGTCGTCCATGATGGAAAATTTCCCGCAAAGCATTTTCTTTATCGTATATTCTACAGTATTAGCGCGAAAATGCGAGAAAATAGACAGGATTTCCCGTCAAAGGCGCGCTATGCTCGCCTTATGGAACATACCGCTCACCCTCACGCCGAGCCCGCGCCGCCGAAAGACGGCAATCCCTTCGACGCCAACACCACCCACGCCCTGCGCGGCGACTACGCCGTGGCGAAAGCCGACTATACGGTGGATCAGCCTTGGGAGACGTATACGGAGGAGGAGCATGCCCGGTGGCGGTTTCTCTACGACCGTCAGAAAGCGCTGCTGCCCGGCTACGCGGCGCCTGAGTTTCTCGCGGGCCTTGAGGCGCTGAACGCAGGCGACGGCATCCCGCGGCTGGAAGACGCGAACAGGGTGCTGCGCGAGGCGACGGGATGGACGCTGGTCGCCGTGCCCGGGCTTATTCCGGACGGGGCGTTTTTCGAGCATCTCGCCAATCGCCGCTTCCCTGTGGCGTGGTGGATCAGGCGCGCGGACGAGCTTGACTACCTCGTGGAGCCGGACATCTTCCACGACTTTTTCGGCCATGTGCCGCTTCTGTCGAACCCGACCTTCGCGGCCTATATGGAGAAGTACGGCAAGGGCGGGCCGAAGGCCATCGCCCATGGCGCGACCAACATGCTCGCGCGGCTCTATTGGTATATCGTGGAGTTCGGCCTGATTAAAACGCCGGAGGGCCTGCGCGCGTTCGGCGCCGGCATGCTGTCCTCAAAGGACGAAACCGTCTACTCCGTGGAAAGCCGCGAGCCCCACCGCGTGAACTTCAGGCTGGAGCGGGCGCTGCGTACGGAATACATGGTCGACGATTTCCAGAAGACCTATTTCGTCGTGGAATCCTTCGAGCATCTGTTCGAGGAATGCGATCGCGATTTCGCCGGCCTCTACGACCGGCTGAAGCAATTGCCGTCGATCAAGGCGCATGAGCTTCTGGCGACGGACGAGGTCGTCCATGAGGGGACGGTGACGGCCTAGCACGGCTATAGCATCGGGCGATAAATCCGCATCACCGTCCTTCGAGACGATTTTTCTCCTCATCCTGAGGAGCCAGCCTTTAGGCTGGCGTCCCGAAGGACGAGGAGAAAAATCCCTCAGGATGAAGCCATGCGGATTTATCGCCCGATGCGCTAGTTCTTGCACGCCTTGTAGTCCCACACGCGGGCGTCGCCGCCGTCGATGAGGGAAATCTCCGCACGCAGCGTTTCTCCGTCGCGCGCATATTTTATGCGCTGCGGGTAATCGTGGGCGGGGTTCCGGACTTCGATCCAGCCTGCGCCCGCGTCGGCCTCGTCGAAGCGTGTCGGACTGTTCCCGCGCGGATAGGCGAAATACGCCCAACCATCGTCGCGTTTCTCCAGCCGAAGCTGCTCGAAGAAGGCGACCGCGTCATCTTTCCGGGCGACATTGTAGCCGAATAGAAGCGTGTCCGCCCCGCGCGCCCAGACTTCCCGCGTCTCGCCGCTCCGCGTCGTCCAGCAGCCTTCAAGCCAGTCGGGATCGGCCGCAAGCGCAGGCGGCGAGCTGGCTGGCGCAGCGGCCGCCCAGAATGACGCTGACGCGCCTGCGACGGCCATAATGGCCGTCCGCCGGTCGGCGATTATCATCCGTAGACCCATGGGGGCCTCCCGCCGTCGCTTCATCAAGGCGGCAGGATAGCGCGACGCCGGGCGAATGGTAACGGCCGCTGGCCCCGGCCTGTCATTCGCCCTTCGCTTCAGCCGCCGCCTTGATGAAGGCGAGCACCTCCGGCGAGATGGTCGTATCGACCTCGCCGCGCCACTCGTCCGCGTTGTCCCAGAGCCGGCCGGCGTTCTCCTTCATGGTTGGCGAGGCGATCTCCATGAATGGCTTCAGGAGCGCGTCCCATTCGGCCAGGAACGCCTGCGCGCGATTCGATCGCGGGTCGAGGGGCAGGGCCTCGGCGATGCGGCGCCCCAGGTCCTCCCACTTTTCTCCGTACCGGGCGTAGTCCGCTTCGGACCAGCTTTCGCCCATCTTCTCTTTGGCGGCCGCCCATTCGGCCTGCTCTTCCTCAGTATAGTAACGGTCATAAACCTTCTTCCACTGATCGGCGGACATGGCGTGGTCTCCTGTTCTGATGAGGTCGCAGAGATCGTCGATGGTCGGCGCTTCGCCCGCGGCGAGCCGGCGCTTGGCGCGTTCAAGGGAGGCGATCGACCGGGCGAGGTCGGCGCCTTTTGCGGTCAGGGCGGCGAGCTGCGCGTCGATGAGGATCGCTGCGTCCATGCGCCCCTCCGCCAGCAAGTCGCCAATGGCGGCGAGCGAGAACCCGGCGCGCTTCAGCGCGGCGATGCGGGCGAGGGCGAGCATCTCCTCCGCGCCATAGGCGCGCCGTCCGCCAGCATCGCGGCCGGGCGCGAGCAAGCCGCGCGCCTCATAGAGCCTGAGGGCGCGCTCCGTCAGGCCCGTCGCCGCCGCCGCTTCGCCGATCGTCATGGTGCGTTTTTCGGTCATGACCAGACGCTAGCGGCTGACCCAAGGTCAGGAGCAAGCGGTTTCTTTGGAATTTCTTCGGCGGTAGCGGCCACCCACATTGGGCGAGCGGCTGGCGGGTCCGGGCGCTGCGGGCACTAGCCCCGTTGCGATGAGCCGGTTGAGCCGGTTCCCGTTGCGAACGCCGTCATTTCAACGTCGCATGCATGGACTAAGTGGGAATGGAGTTGCGAGAGCGAGGGGCTGATGCCGGTTATCTTTCGAATGCGCGGGCGGGCGCGCAGGGCCGGTCTGGCCTGCGCCCTGTCCGGTCTTTTCCTGTCTTCGTGCGTGGGCGTCGCTGAAACGACCCCGCCGCACGATGCGGCGCCGCAGTCCGCCGCCGGCGGGCTGTTTTCCGACTATCGCGGCGGACCGGAAATCGTTCGCGGTTCGGGCGACGGCGGTCAAACGGCGCGGGGGACCGTGTTCGAGGATCTGAACCGCAATGGCCGACGGGATGCGGGGGAGCCGGGCGTTCCGGGCGCGCTCGTCTCAAATGGCCGCGATGTCGCCGCCGTTGACGCCGCCGGGCGATATGAGCTTCCCGCGCGCGACGACATGGCTGTCTTCGTCATCCAGCCGTCCGGGTTTCAGGTTCCGCATGACGCCGACTGGACGCCGCAATTTTCCTATCAGCACAAGCCCGCCGGCTCGCCAAAGCGGCTGCGGTTCGGCGGCCTCGCGCCCACGGGGCCCCTGCCGGAGGCGATTAACTTCCCGCTCGTGCGGGCGGGCGACGCCAACGACTTTCGCTGCGCCGTGCTCGGCGACACCCAGACCTATTCCAATCAGGGCGTCAGCTATTTCCGGGACTCCGTCGTCGACGACCTGCTCGACCTTCCGCCTTCGGAGCAGGTCGACTGCCTCTTCGCCGTCGGCGACGTCATGGGAGACGACCTTGGCCTCATTCCCCGCATGGCGGAGGTCATGTCGCCGGTACGGGCGCCGCAATGGTGGGTCCACGGCAATCACGACTTCGATTTTGACGCGGACGTCGACGCCGATTCCTCCGACAGCTGGCGGCGGCTTTACGGGCCGAACTACTACGCGTTCGAGATTGGCGACGTCCTCTTCATCGCGCTCGACAATGTCGTTTATCCGTGCGTCGGGAAGGACGCCGAGACGCCCGGGCGCGAGTTTTGCCTCACAGACGAGCGCAAGCGCTATAATGGACGGATTACGGATGATCAGTTGACGTTCGTCGAAAACCTCCTCGCCCTTACGGACGAAAGCAAGCTGGTCGTCGTCGGGCACCATATTCCGTTCGTCAGCTTCGTCGACCATATGGCCTCGGCGCATCAGACCGACAATGTCGCTTCGCTCTACGCCCTGCTCGAAGGGCGCAAGGCGCTGTCGCTTTCCGGCCATACGCATACGACTGAAAACCTCAGCCCAGGCGACAGCTTCGCCGGGTGGGCGGAGATGGTTGGTGTCGAGGCGCTGCCGTTCCGCCATATCATTGCGGGAGCTGGGTCAGGCGCATGGTACAATGGCGACTTCGACACATTTGGCGTTCCAATGGCGCTGCAACGCCTTGGCGCGCCGCGCGGCTGGCTTGACCTGCATTTTGACGGACCGGCGTACGCCGAGACCTATTACGGCTCGAACGTCGCCGCGAGCCAGCGCATGTGGGTGTCGGTGAATACGCCCGCCTTCCGGGACTGGTTCGACGCGATCATGGCCTGGCGCGCAACGCCCGCCGAGGAGCGCGATCCCGTACCGCCGCTGTCGATCAATGACCTGCCCGACGTGAAAATTCTGACCCCGGACGACCTGATGCGCGGCAGCTATCTCACCGCGAATGTCTGGGACGGATCGAGCGAGACGACCGTCGCGGCCACCATCGCGGGTCGGACCTATTCCATGGATCGCACACAGGAGGCGCGGGGCGAGCCGGCCCGCATCGGCGCTGAGTGGGCCGATCCCTTCGCGGCTCAACGCCAGCTTTCAGTGGCGCGCTTCGCGATGCAAAGCCGGTCGGACGCGCCGCGCAATCAGGGCGTGGAGACGAACAGAGGCTGGACCCGCGGCCCCGTCGCGCCGCAGCCCCAGGGCGCCGTCGCCGACCGCAGCGTCCATCTTTGGCGCCTACGGTTGCCTGGGAACCTTGCGCCCGGCGTCCATAAAGCCTCGGTCGTCGCGACCGATCGGCACGGACGCAGAACGCAGGAGACAATCGTCATCGAAGTGCGCGCCGAGCGCCCGCCGCCGCGGTTCCGAAGGGACGTTTTCGAGGCGTTCGAGGACGGGCCGCCTATCCGCGAGCGGTAAGATCGGACCGGCCCCGCTCGCGGCGATTCGCTTACTCCGCCACCCGCCGCGCCGTGTCTATCCCGTGCTTGCGAATGATGCCGCGCAGCTGGTCATAGGTGAGCCCGAGGGTTTGGGCGGCGCGTTTCTGATTGCCGCCGGATTGGGCGAGGGCGCCCACGGCGAACTCGCGTTCGATGGCGTCGAGGCGCGCGCGCAGGTTCATGGACGAGTCGGGGTCGCCGGGCGTCGCATCGACTTTCGGTTCAGAGTCGGCGCGTGTCGCGCCGGAGAGGGCGGCCGGCGGGCGATAGCCGGTGTCGAAGGGATCGACGACGACGTCGTCGACCGGCCCTGCGCGGTCGTCGGCGAGCCATCGGTAGACGGAGCGCTCCGCGGCGTTCCGAAGCTCGCGGACGTTTCCGGGCCAGTCGTGCGCGGCGAGGGCCGCCATCGCCCGCGGCGTAAAGCCCGGAAACGGCGCGTCGATCTCCGCCGCCATGCGGCCGCCGAAATGCGCCGCAAGCAGAGGAATGTCTTCTTTGCGCGCCCGCAAGGGCGGTGCGGGCACGACATCGAAGGCGAGCCGGTCGAGGAGGTCGGCGCGAAACGCGCCCTTTTCCGCTAGGG
Organism: Parvularculaceae bacterium; assembly: GCA_028284065.1. GTDB lineage: Bacteria > Pseudomonadota > Alphaproteobacteria > Caulobacterales > Parvularculaceae > MED-G105. The sequence continues at coordinate 11,758 of JANQSJ010000011.1, read as the reverse complement.
CGGGTAAATCGACATTCGCCGCCGCAACGACGCGGACATCCGCTTCCAATGTGCGCTCGCCGCCGACGCGCTCAAACTCGCCATATTCAATGACGCGCAGGAGCTTTTCCTGGGTGCGCAGGGACGCGCTGGCGATTTCATCAAGGAACAGCGTCCCGCCCTCGGCGCGCTCGAACCTGCCGGTCCGCCGCTTCGTGGCGCCGGTGAAGGCGCCCGCCTCATGCCCGAACAGTTCTGAATCGAGCAGCTCCTCGGAAAGCGCCGCGCAATTCAGCTTTACGAATGGTCCCTCCCAGCGCGGCGACAGAAAGTGCACGCGCTCGGCGAGCAACTCCTTGCCGGAGCCGCGCTCGCCGACCAGCAGGAGAGGTCGGTCGAGCGCCGCCGCCGCGGAGGCGCGCGCAAGGGCGTCGAGAAAGGCGGGGGATTCGCCGATGAGGTCGGGCGGGCGTCGAAATGGCTCCATCCGTAAAAATTACCATACGGCCGTAAAAAATGCCATAAATGTCGGCGTAGAATACCATATTAGCGAATGGCGAATTTAGCGATACCGAAAAATATCATTTCAAAACAACATACTAGGCGATTAATCCCAAACTGGCGCCATTCTCGCAAAGGGATACGCGAACGGCGGAAATCGGTTAAGGCCGGCCGCCTCTCCCCGCGGGCTACGCGGGACACGAGGGCGCCACTGGCCGGCGCAGTCGGGAAAGGGACCCCGGCGGCGGCCCGGCGATGAAGAAGGGACTGACATGACCACGTCACGCTATGGCGACGACTATCGCTACGACCGCTACGAGCGGGCCCGCGACGACTATTGGGAGCGCCGCTGGGCGCGCGTGATGCGCTCGCGCGAAGGCTTCGCCTGGGGCGCGTTCTTTCTCGGCGTCCTCGCCGGCGCGATCATTTTTTAAGGGAGGCTGACCAATGGGCGTTTTCACCCGTCTCAGCGACATCGTTAATTCGAACATCAACTCGATGCTCGACCGCGCCGAGGATCCAGAAAAGATCGTTCGGCTGATCATTCAGGAAATGGAGGACACGCTCGTCGAAGTCCGCGCGCGCGCCGCCAAGGCGATCGCCGACAAGAAAGAGAGCGAGCGCAAGAAGGCCGAGTTCGACGCCCGCGTCGATGAGTGGGAAAAGAAAGCCGAGCTCGCCATCGCCAAGGGCCGCGAAGACCTCGCCCGCGGCGCCGTCGCGGCGAAGCGACAGGCGCAGGAAATGGCGCAGCTCCTCGAAAGCGACCTGAAGTCGATCGATGAGACGCTCGCCAAGACCAATGACGATCTCCTGAAGCTTCAGAACAAGCTGAAGGAGGCGAAGGCCAAGCAGCGCTCCATGGAGTATCGCCACACGGCAGCGTCAGACCGCGTGCGGATCAACCGCCAGGTTCATGACGGCCGCATCGACGACGCGCTCGCCCGCTATGAGCACTGGGAGCGCAAGATCGAGGAGCTTGAATCCGAAGCTGAGAGCTTCGTCATGGGAACGGGCCCCGGCGGCGCCGGGCGGCCGAAGACCCTCGTCGATGAGTTCAAGGAGCTTGAAGCCGAGGATGACATCAACGCCGAGCTTGAGGCCCTGCGCCAGCGCGTCGCCGCGCGCGGCGGTCCGCAAGCCAACTAATCAGGAGAGAGGGGCGAATCATGGAGCCATGGCCATTCATCGTCGCGATTGTCGCGATGGTTTTTGTCGGCCTGCCCGCCACGGTGATGCACTACATCACTGAATGGCGGAAGACGAAGGCGCCGACGGCCGATGACGAACGGCTCGTCGACGATCTCTGGCGGACCGCGCAGCGCCTTGAGCGCCGCGTTGAGACGCTGGAACGCATCCTCGACAAGGAAGCGCCTGACTGGCGCGGGTCCGAAGAGGATACTGAGTATCGCGGCGCCGACTACCGGCCGGCGTCCGACTACCGTGGAGGCGGCGATGCCTAAAAATCGGCACACCCACCATCACCATCATCACCATCACTATGGCGAGGATGGACCGCATGGCGACTACGCCCGCCGCGCCGGCGAGCCGGGGCCGGGGCCGAACCCGCACCGCTTGCGCCGGAACACGCGCCGCGGCAAGATCGCGGGCGTGTGCGCAGGCCTCGCCGACTATTTCGGCTGGCGGAAGAAGCACATCAGGCTGGCGTTCATCCTGTCCACTATCTTCTTCTTCCCGATGCCGGTCTTCATCTACGGCGCGATGGCGGTCTTCATCCCGCCGGATCGCGGCTACGGGCCGAGCTACGCCTCGCCGGAAGAGGAGCGCTTCTGGCGCACCTATTCAGTGAAGCCGAAGGCGACGATGAGCGAGCTAAAGCATCGCTTCCGCGCGATCGACGCGCGCATCGCCGACATGGAGAAAGTCGTGACGTCATCTGAATACCGGTTGCGGCGCGAGTTTCGCGATCTCGAAGCGGGGCGGGCGTAAGATGGCCCGGCGCGCGAACCACTCAACCGCCGCCGGCCGGGCGTCGATGCTTGACGTCGCCCTGCTTGTGGGGGCCGCGGCCCTCGCCGCGTCCATGGCGGCGGCCCCCAAAGCGCCGTTCGTCCCTGGCGACGCGGCCGGCGCCCAGGAGCAGGCCCAGCGCAACCTTGCGTCGCGCTTTGACAGCCTCGCGGCCATTTACTGACAGGCGCCACGCCGCGCCGTGCGACACCGCGCCACGCCGCAAAATGCGGCGTGGCGTTCTCGTTTCCGCAATTGCCTTCGCCGGGGCTGGCCCGCTACCATTCGCGTCAAGCGACGCCCCTGACGTGGCGGCGTCGGCCCTGCGAGGACGCAAAAAGACGTGGACCCGGCGCGACAATTGCCGCGGGACGCCCACTCGGGCGTGGACGCGGATACCCCGGCAATAGAGCCGCGCCTGGCGTCGAACGCAACGCCGGCGCGTGACAGCAAGACGGAAAACCTGAACGGCGCGGCGGCTCCGGTCCCGGTGACGCCGACCGGGGAAGGCGCGTCAGGCCGTCCGCCAGCCGCGCCGTCGGCGCCAGCTAAGTCGCCGCCAAAGGCAAAGGCGCGAAGCGCCCCGACTGCGTCGCCAAAGGGGCCGCAGCGAAGGGGCCCCTACGCCGCGCTTGATCTCGGCACGAATAACTGCCGTCTCCTCGTCGCCAGTCCCACGCGGGACGGTTTCCGCGTCGTCGACGCCTTCTCGCGCATTGTCCGCCTTGGCGAGGGCGTCGCAGGCGCAGGCGCGCTGTCCGACGCCGCAATGGACCGCACCGTCGAGGCGCTGAAAATCTGCGCCCGGAAGATTGCGCGGCGCGGCGTCAGTCGCGGGCGCTATATCGCGACCGAGGCGTGTCGGTCAGCGGCGAACGGCGAGGCGTTCCTGGAGCGCGTAAAACGCGAGACGGGGATCGACCTTGAGATCATTTCCACCGAAGAGGAGGCGCGCCTCGCCGCCGCCGGTTGCCGCGACCTAATCGATCCCGGCGTCGACGGCGCGATCGTTTTCGACATTGGCGGCGGCTCCACGGAGATGTCGTTTCTGGAGCGGGAGGGCGACGGCGAGCGGGCGCGGTTCCGGCTCGCCTCGTGGCTGTCGGCGCCATATGGCGTCGTCACTCTTTCGGAGCGCTGGGGCGGCGCTGAGGTAAGCCGTGAGACCTATGACCGAATGGTCGATGCGATGGCGGACGAACTGCGATCGCTGAAGCCGCCGGACGCGTTCGCAAACCTCTTCGCCGACGGGCGCGGGCATCTTCTCGGCACGTCCGGCACCGTCACCTCGCTCGCGGGCGTGCATCTGAGGTTGCCGCGCTATCGGCGCGATGCCGTGGACGGCCTATGGCTGACAGCCGACGACGCGCGCAATGTGGGCGAGCGCCTGCGCGCAATGGGCCTCGATGAGCGCGCCGCCGAGCCGTGCATCGGGCCGGACCGCGCCGACCTCGTGGTGTGCGGCTGCGCGATTTTCGAAGCGATCCTGCGGCTATGGCCGGCGACGCGCATTCGCGTTGCGGACCGCGGCCTGCGCGAGGGCATGCTGGCGGGACTTATGGAGGAGGATCGCCGGGCCGCGGCGAAACGCAAACGCGCCGCCGCCCGGTCTAAACGGCGCGCCGCCGCGCGCCGTCGCAAACGCGGCAAGGCGACGTCGCAAAGCGATAGCTGAGGCGTCTCGTCGCGTTGGAAGAGGCCAGGATTTGACCCCTGCGCGAGCTTCGCTATACCGCGCTATGGCGCGCCGATCTTCTTCTTCGACAGGCGGCGCCGGCAAACGCGGCGCCGGCGCAAAAACGCCTCGCGCGCGCGCCAAGCGATCCTCCAATCTGTTGAAGAGCGATACCGCCCTCGGCGCGCCGGCGGAGAAGCGCGGGCTCGCGCGCGGCGCGGCGCAGGGTAAGGGCGCCGCCAAGGGACGGGACAAGCGGAAACTCGCCGGCGACAATGTCGACGCCGGCGGAACCGGCCATCGCGGCATGCGAGTGAACGTCGTCACCGGCCGCTACCGCAAGCACTCCTCGACGCTGTGGCTCGATCGGCAGCTCAACGATCCGTTCGTGGCCCGCGCAAAGGCTGAAGGGTATCGCTCGCGCGCCGCCTACAAGCTTATCGAACTTGACGACAAGTTCGGACTGATAAAGCGCGGCGCCGCTATCGTCGATCTTGGTTGCGCGCCGGGGGGGTGGCTTCAGGTCGCCGTTCAGCGCGGGGCGGGCAAGGTCGTCGGGATCGACTATCTGCCGACGCCGGCGGTCGCTGGCGCGGAGATCCTGGAGCTCGACTTTCTTGACGACACTGCGCCCGGGAAGTTGAAGGCTGCGCTCGGCGGCTCGGCGGACGTCGTTCTGTCCGACATGGCGGCGCCGACGACGGGACACCGCGCGACGGACCATCTGCGCGTCGTCGCGCTTGCGGAGACCGCGCTCGATTTTGCGCTCGACGTCCTGAAGCCTGGCGGCGCGTTCGTCTGCAAGGTGTTTCAGGGCGGCGCGGAGGGCGATCTCCTGTCGAAGCTGAAGCAAAATTTTTCTTCCGTACGCCATGCAAAGCCGAAGGCGAGCCGCGCGGAAAGCTCCGAGAAATATGTCGTCGCGACGGGGTTCCGGGGGCGCGCGGAATGACTGTGATCGGGGCGCTGCGCGACGACCTGAATGAGTGCACCTGGCTTGGCTATAATGACCAAGCGCAACTTGGTGACTTGGCTGCCCCAGGCCGTGACGAAAAATGGTTTCTTAAGGGAAACTGGGTTGTCGGCGTCTCAGGGTACGGACCAAGAAATGAAGTAGTGGCTAGCCTCAAGGGCGACTTCCATACGGATGAAGGCGCGGTCCTGGAGTTAGTAAAGGCGCTCCGTGCGGAGTATGATGAATGGGGCGTCGAAGAAGATGATAATGGCGTGAAGCGCTTCTGTGGCGACGGATTGATTGCGCATAAGGATGGCGGCTTCTGGGACCACGATGGCGCTTTTGCGCTTTCAAAGATTCCGAGTGGAAGTTTCTGGGCTCGTGGTTCTGGAGACACGCTGGCGATCGGTGCAGCGGCGGCGTTGATCGATAGGGGCGCGCCCGCAGAAGAGGTTGTCTTTGGAGCGATTGGCGTAGCAATTCGCTTTGATACGGGCTGCCCAGGTGAGCCGAGGCTGCTGCGCCTCGACAAGAATGGCGCTCTGGAAGAAGTGGAGATTGCATGAAAATCTGGGTCTCGCCGCTGTCCCAGGTCCACGACGTCGCCGCCCGCGAACGGCCGGCGCGGCTTGTGAGCCTCCTGTCGCCAGGGGACATCTTCCCGCAGGTGGAGGGCATCGACGAGGCGCGGGCGCACCGCGTCGCCGCCCATGACGTGCGCGAGGAGACCCCGGGCCTTACCGCGCCTGACGGCGAACATGTGGATGGCCTCATCTCGTTTCTCGAGGCCTGGTCGCCGGAGGAGACGCTTGTCGTCCATTGCTGGGCGGGCGTTTCGCGCTCGACCGCGACGGCTTTCATCGCCGCATGCCTGCATAATCCGCAGGCGGATGAGGCGGACATCGCCCGCGCGATCCGCGCGGCCTCGCCGACCGCCTGGCCAAACACGCGGATAGTCGCATTCGCCGACGAAGCGCTCCAGCGCAAGGGCCGCATGCGCGCCGCCATTGCGGCGATCGGCGCGCCGGCCCCGACGATCGAAGCCGACCCCTTTTCAATCCCGTCGAAGTTCGGAGAGTGACGATGGAAATCCGCGAAGCGCTGACGTTTGACGACGTTCTCCTGGAGCCGGGGCCGTCAACGGTGTTGCCGTCGGCGGCGTCGACGCGGGCGCGGCTGACCCGCGAAATCCATCTCAACATTCCGATCGTCTCCTCCGCCATGGATACGGTCACCGAAAGCGGCATGGCGATCGCCATGGCGCAGAACGGCGGCATTGGCGTTCTCCACCGCAACCTCTCCGTCGACATGCAGGCGGCCCAGGTGCGTCAGGTGAAGCGCTTCGAGAGCGGCATGGTGGTGAACCCGCTGACGCTGACGCCCGACGCCACCCTCGAAGAGGCGCGGGCCATCATGGCCGAGAAAAAGATCTCCGGGTTTCCCGTCGTGGAGAACCCGGACGCCAACGGCGTGGGCAAGCTCGTCGGCATTCTGACGAACCGCGACATGCGCTTCGCGACCGATCTGAAACAGCCGGTTTCCCACCTGATGACCAAGGACGACCTCGCCACAGTCTCGCCGGGCGCGAGCCAGGATGAGATTTTGCGGCTGCTGCACCAGCGGCGGATCGAGCGGGTGATCGTCGTCGACGACGCCTATCGCTGCATCGGCCTTGTGACGGTGAAGGATATCGACAAGGCGCAGACGCATCCCCACGCCACCAAGGACGCCGAAGGGCGCCTTCGCGTCGCGGCGGCGTCGAGCGTCGGGGAGGACGGTTTCGCCCGCGCCGAGGCGCTTGTCGACGCCGGCGTCGATGTCGTCGTCATCGACACCGCCCACGGCCATTCCGACAAGGTGCTGGCGCAGGTTGAGCGCATCAAGAAGGCGTCCAACGCGACGCAGGTCATCGCCGGGAACATCGCCACTTATGAGGGCGCAAGGGCGCTCATCGACGCCGGCGCGGACGCAGTGAAGGTGGGCATCGGCCCGGGATCGATCTGTACGACGCGGATAGTCGCAGGCGTCGGCGTGCCGCAATTGACCGCGGTGATGGACGCAGCCCGCGCAGGGCGCGAGGCGGGCGTGCCCGTCATCGCAGACGGAGGCGTGAAGTATTCCGGCGACGTCGCCAAGGCGATCGCGGCCGGCGCCGACGTCGTCATGGTCGGCTCGCTCCTCGCCGGCGCAGACGAAGCCCCTGGGGAAGTCTTCATGTATCAGGGCCGTCCGTACAAGTCCTATCGCGGCATGGGTTCGCTCGGCGCGATGGCGCGCGGCTCCGCGGATCGGTACTTCCAGGCCGACGTGAAAGAGCAAATGAAGCTCGTCCCTGAGGGCATTGAAGGCCAGACGCCCTATAAGGGCCCAGCGGGACCGATTCTGCATCAGCTTGTGGGCGGGCTTCGCGCCTCCATGGGCTATGTGGGCGCGGCGAGCGTGCCGGAAATGCAGGAGAAGGCGCGCTTCGTGCGCATTACCAATGCCGGCCTCAGGGAAAGCCACGTCCACGACGTGCAAATCACCCGCGAAGCGCCGAATTATCCGACGCCAACCTGACCGCCTCGCGACGAATGCGCGCGATCTGAGCCGCGTCGCCGGCGTGCGTCTTGTCCTTGTATCGACCGGGCGATAGGTAAACAGCGGTTGATCGGGGGATCGATATGAATCGAGACGCAGCCGCGTGGTCCGAGCGACGTGGGGAGACAGCCGCGGAAAATCGAAAGTTCGCCATCGATGCGGACGTCCGACCCGGATTCGACCAGGTCGACGGTGTCCGAGCGTCCGCTGACGACGGCTTGCCGAAGCTCGTAGACGAAGACGAGGCCGAGCATCGCATCCGCGCGTCTCAGGAGCATCGCAGGCGGCTGTTCCGGCAAATTCGGTCCGGCGCGCTGATCATCGTGCTTGCTGCGGCGGCGGTCCCATTCTGGCATGTGGCCTATTACGTTGCCGGCCTCGACGAAGCGGTCATGGGGTCGCTCGCAGGATATGAGCTCAACATTGCCAAGGCGCTGGTCAGCGCCAACGGCGCGCCGAAGGCGATACTGATCGGGCTTTTTGTCGTCGGACCATTGCTGATGGTGATCGTGCTGATCGGCTATTCCTACTGGTACCTGCACGAGCGCGATCGCGACTGGCGCGTCGCCGAGGCGCAGGCCGATGCGCGCGAGCCGAAAGAGAGCGCTTTTGGCTATATGCGCATTTTTCGTCTCTATGCGCGCACTAAGCGGCGCGCCATCTTCATGGTGCTTTACGGACTGCTGGCGCTGTGGTGGGCGGGGCTCGGCGTTTGGACGTATTTCAGCACCGGAGTTGGCGCCTCGTCGTTCCTCGCTTATGCGCTTCTCGCGCAGGCGGTCGTTCTTGCGCCCCTGGCCATCTGGATACTCGTGCTCGCATTCGATGTCAGCCGGCGGTTTGTGCCCGGACGAATAATGGTGACGAAGACGCTGATCATGAGCACGCTCGCCACCACGAGCCAGACTGACTACGCAGTCGCGCAGGCGGCGGCGAACGAAATTGAGAAAGACCTTCGGCACGAAAAGCCGTGGTGGTTCTATTCCTATCGCAAGGCGAGCAACAGGTATGTCTAGCGCATGGCCCTTCGCGTCGCGGCGAGGCGAGGACAGTAGAAAGCCTGAATGAGACTGCCGGGCCGAATGGCTGCGACGATAGAGATCCTGTCGGATTTCGAGGGGCGCCGCGTTCCCCTGAAGACCTGCCTGGCCGACTGGGCGCGCGGCGCGCGCTACGCCGGCGCGAAGGACCGCGCCTGGATATCAGGCCTCTGCCTTGATGTCCTCCGGCGCCGCGGGTCGCTCTCGGCGATTGCTGGCGATGATGGCGCGAGGGGCCTCGTGATCGCGGCGCTTGTGCGCCTGTGGCGCGTCGATCCGGCTGAGATCGAAGGTGCGTTTGCGGACGAACATGGGCCAGGCGCGATCACGGACGCTGACCGCGCAGCGCTCACCGCCGGGGACAGGCTCGCGGACGATGCGCTGAAGGACGTTCCTGACTGGTGCGCGCCGATGTTCAGGCGCGCCTTTGGCGATGCGGCGGCCGAAGAGGCGGCGGCGTTCGCCGAGCGCGCCGACATTGACTTGCGCGTCAATACGCTAAAGGCGACGCCGGAAAAGGCGCTCGGCGCGCTGAAATCCGTCCGTGGCGAGAGCGTCCCGCATCTCGCGACGGCGGCGCGCATCCCCGCGCCTGATCCAAGCGAAAAAGCGCCGGCCGTCACCGTCATCCCCGCCTTCAACAAGGGCTGGGTCGAGGTGCAGGACCTTGGCAGCCAGATCGCGGCGGCCGCGGCCGGCGACGTAAAGGGCGCGCAGGCGCTCGACTACTGCGCCGGCGGCGGCGGCAAGGCGCTGGCGCTCGCCGCAATGATGGAGAACGCCGGCCAGCTTTACGCCTATGACCGCGACGCGCGGCGCCTGAAGCCGATCTTCCACCGCGCCAAGCGCGCCGGCGTCAGAAATCTTCAGGTGCGCTCGCCCGCCGAAGGCGCTCGGCTCGATGATCTTGAAGGCAAGATGGACGTTGTGTTTGTCGACGCGCCCTGCACCGGCGCCGGCACGTGGCGTCGCCATCCTGACGCCAAGTGGCGCCTGACGCCGCAGCAGCTTGAGCGCCGCATAGCTGAGCAGGACGCCGTCCTGCGCGAAGCGTCGCGATTCGTGCGGCCGGGCGGCCGGCTCATCTATGTCACCTGTTCGCCGTTCGTCGAAGAGAACGAGGATCGGCTCGACGCCTTCCGTCGCGATGCGCCGGGGTTCGACTTCATCGACGCCCTCGGCGAGATCGACGCCTCCGGCTTGTTGACGGACGAGGGACGGGCCGCGCTTGCGCCCTGCGCCGCCCCTGACGGCGCGTTGCGGCTAAGCCCCGCGCGTCTTCGATGCGACGGGTTTTTCGTCTCCGTATTGAAGCGCAGCTAAGCGTCGGCCGGCTTGTCCGCCGGCGCGGGTTCCGCTACCTCGCATAGATGGAACAGACGACTTCAAAAGGCTCTTCTGGGGCGTCGACGCCGCATGCCCCGGGAACCAGCGTCCTTATCGTCGATTTCGGCAGCCAGGTGACGCAGCTTATCGCCCGGCGCCTGCGCGAGATTGGCGTCTATTGCGAAATCCACCCGTTCAACAAGGTTGATGCGGGGCTCCTTGAGAGCTTCGCGCCCGGCGCGGTTATCCTTTCGGGCGGACCGGCGAGCCTTTCGTCGGCGACAAGTCCGCGCCCTGACCATGCGATCTTCGCGCGCGGCGTCCCCATTCTTGGCATCTGCTATGGCGAGCAGGCGATCTGCGCCGAGCTCGGCGGCGCCGTATCGACGAGCGACCATCGCGAGTTCGGCCGCGCGGAAGTGGAGGTCACTGCGACATGCGATCTGTTTACGGACGTCTGGGAAGCCGGCGCGCGCTATCCCGTCTGGATGAGCCATGGCGACCGGGTCGATGCGCTGCCCGAGGGGTTCAAAGTCGTCGCGCAGTCGGACGGCGCGCCCTTCGCGGCGATCGCGGACGAGGAGCGGCGCATTTACGGCGTGCAGTTCCATCCGGAAGTTGCGCACACGCCGGACGGCGCAAACCTCCTGCGAAATTTCGTGCTCAGGGTCGCGGGGCTCAAGGCCGACTGGACCATGGCGGCCTTCCGGGACGAGGCGGTGAAGGCGATCCGAGCGCAAGTTGGCGACGCCCGCGTCGTATGCGGCCTGTCGGGCGGCGTCGATTCATCGGTCGTCGCCGTCTTGCTGCATGAGGCGATCGGGGAACAGCTGACCTGCGTCTTCGTCGATACCGGCCTCATGCGCGCGGGCGAGGGCGAAGAGGTCGTCAGTCTCTTCCGCGAAACGTACAATATTCCGCTCATCCATGTGGAGGCGGAGGATCTGTTCCTCGGCAAGCTGAAAGGCGTCACGGACCCTGAGCAAAAGCGAAAAATCATCGGCGCCACCTTTATCGATGTTTTTGACGAGGAGGCGCACAAGATCGAAAACGTTGAGTTCCTCGCCCAAGGAACGCTCTACCCCGACGTTATTGAAAGCGTATCTTTCGATGGCGGCCCGTCGGTCACGATCAAGTCGCACCACAATGTGGGCGGCCTGCCGGAGCGCATGAAACTGAAGCTGGTCGAGCCCCTGCGGGAGCTTTTCAAGGATGAAGTGCGCGCCCTCGGCCGCGAACTTGGCCTGCCGGAGCGGTTCGTCGGACGGCATCCGTTTCCGGGGCCCGGCCTCGCCATTCGCATTCCCGGCGAGGTGACGAAGGAGAGCGCCGATATTCTGCGCAAGGCGGATGCGATCTATCTCGATGAAATCCGCAAGGCTGGGCTCTATGACGAGATCTGGCAGGCGTTCGCTGTTCTCCTCCCTGTACGGACCGTTGGCGTCATGGGCGATGAACGCACCTACGATCACGTCCTCGCGCTGCGCGCCGTCACGTCAACCGATGGCATGACCGCCGACTATTATCCGTTCCCGCACGACTTCCTCGGCCGCTGCGCGACCCGCATCATCAACCAGGTGCGCGGCGTCAACCGTGTCGTTTATGACGTGACGTCAAAACCGCCCGGCACAATAGAGTGGGAATGAGAAAGCGTCGTCTAGAGCATCGGGCAGTCAAAGTGGATCACCGGTTTGACGTCGCCCGACGCGAAATCAATAACTTAGAGCCTTC
>JANQSJ010000010.1 GCA_028284065.1 Parvularculaceae bacterium | reverse complement strand
GCCTTCGGCGCGCTTCGACATCGAGGCCATTTGATAGACAAAGACGTTGCATCTCGGTCAGCGACATTCTGTGCCGACCTGGAGCGAGAAGCGGAGGATCGTTCACTTTGAGAGTCCTTTCAATTGGCCGGCGCCGTCGGCACATCGCGGAGTCTGCGTTGACCTTCCATGCCCTCTGTAACTTCCAGCATCTCGGCGCAGTTCCGAAGTGCTTCGGGCAATGTCTTTCCCGTCGCCCCGCCATCCAGGCAGGACACGCCCCAACCTTCCGGTATTTTGGTGGCGGTCAGCGTGAATCGATCAGGGTACGTCAGCGCCATCTTCAGGGTCCTTATGCTACGGCGTCGCGCCGATCGGGATAGTCGGGCGACCGGTAAAGTTTGGCGCTGGAATCGTACTCTATTGCGCCGGGGTTCTCGCGTCGAAATGTCTGCAAGTCGATCGAGGCTTGCGGTGTCGATATGCCGAATTTGCGCTCGATGTGTTCGCGCCGGATGAACCCGAAAACGTGCAGCGTCTCCGCGATCCATTGTTGCCGCTGCGCTTTAAACCAGTCACGAGCCATCGCCTGCGGGTCCTTCTATTCTTCTTCCGATATGACTAGGTCGTATCGGATCGCCTCTTGGTAAAATTTCAGCCCGCAGCAGCGTACTTCATCTAACTCGCCGCCATTGAAGTAAAGCGTGAAGGTGTTGCCGCAACGAGGACAAGTGACTGATCCCGACGTCCAATTTTCAACACGAGAAATTTCAGCCATTCGTCAGGGTCCTTATTCTGTCTCGAAAATTCCGTCTGGCATTGCATGGAAATCAAGTGGGGGACCATCCCAGCCGTCGTCTGCGCAAGCCGCCTTGAGGTCTTCAAGCGTGTATCCCGCTTGCTTCAGCAGGAACCAGCCCACAGCTTCGTGCGGTCGGGTCCGCGCTTTACGCATCGCAAAGGCGATAGCGTCATTATCTAGCTCCATCGACTGCGGGTCCTTCGTCTTGGTTCTCGTCTATCTCGCGATCGATACGCCTCTGGAGGTAGTTGAGGCGTCGTATCGCGCGGTTCTCAATCTTGAGCCGAGCGGCAAGATAGTCTCTCCGCGCTCGTACAAGTTCGATCATGCGTTCGTCCAAAATCTCTTGCTCGACTTCCTCAACGGAGGGCACGCCGCAGTCCGTTATCATGTAGGGCAGCATCCATGTTTATTGTTCCGCCCGTCCGGGATGGCGTTCCCGCCGTCCGCGGGCGCTGCGTCGGCTTCCGCCGCTTTTTCTATTAGGGCGCAGCCGCACGCGCGCGCTTCGTCCGCAGTCAAAGTGAGCCGCCCTTCTCCCAGCCGCAGCTCCACAAACCCAAAGCTAATGCTGATTTTCAAGCGCGCGTCATCCATCGCCTGCCGGTCCTTACATGTTTGCGGCGTCGAAGCGCCGATCGAGGCGAATGTCTTGCGCTCGAGCGATCAGGTCAGATTTCCAATCTTCAGCGATCTGCAACAACTGATCATCTGCTAAGTCGGCGATGGAAACCTTCGTGCTTTCGATGAACCCATCTTGTCGTCGCCCCGTTGGACCTTCGATCATGATGAAATTCGGCACGCGCGGCGTCACAAGTTTCTGTGTGATTTCAGCCATTTGCGGGTCCTTTCACTTTCGGCGCTTGTCGCGCTTCTTGTTCGCCTTGTGCTGGGCGAACTTCGCCGCCCAATCTTCCGGGTAGTCGCCGCCGGCTTCTAGCCGGTCTCTCCACTTCGCGAACGTGTTCCATGACACCTTCTCGCCGATCTCCGCCTTGCACTGGTCCTGCAGAGCGTAGTTGGAAATCTCGCGACCCTTCTTAGCCTCCGTGGCAATCTTCGCCGTCGCCCATTCCCATATCTTCGGCGTGATCCGGGGCAGGCCGCCGGGGATGAACCCGCCCTCCTTGGCGATCGCGATCCCAGCCTTGGTGCGCTCGGATATCATCTCACGCTCCATCTCGGCCATTGAGGCCAAGACGTTGAAGATAAAGCGGCCCATGGCGTTGCGCGTGTCGATCGACTGCGTCGTGCAGACGAACCCGATGCCCTCGTTTCGAAGCTCTTCGACCGTGTTGATGAGGTCGACAACAGAGCGCCCAAGCCGATCCAACTTCCACACGACAAGGACGTCGCCCTCGCGCAAATCCATCCGACATTTTCGCCATCCGGGCCGGTTCATGTCCTTGCCGGACTTCTTGTCCTCGTAGATTCGCTCGCACCCCGCCGCCTTGAGGGCGGCGATCTGAAGGGCGAGGTCCTGGTCTTCCGTTGAGACGCGAGCATAGCCGATGAGCATGACCGGCGCTTATGGCGGGAATCTCCATCGGCGCCGAGTCCGGCGCCATGCGCCGCCCACATCGCCCCAAAATCGGGTGTTGCAAAACCTGTTTTCGGAGGGTTTTTGGCACGGCCTAAAAAATCTCTATCTTGCCCTTTACGTAAGGGGCAAGATGAAGCACACTGATGAGCAAGTCAAGAATACCCAGAGAGGGCGGTCCGGTACGCCTCGCGAGGGCCCCGGCGGAGACCACGGCGATACGGCCCTTTGGTCTCCTGAGCATTCGGCAAGAAGGGGTTCAGCCCGCCGCCCGCACGTAATTGGAGGCTGCAATGCACACATCAATCGAATTTCAGGCCGAGGGCCGGCGCATAGATCCAGACTGCGTCGGCAGCTTTGGCGGCTTCTGGCTTCGGGCGTGGCTGCGCCTTCGCGGCTTCATCGAGCGCGCTCCGGGCACGCCGCACTGGCGCTTCACGCCGCGTGGCGTGGCGCGTTTCGTTTAGAGGAACCCCGTTTAGTCAGTGTGGCTACACATCCCCTCAACGTCATTAGCCTCTGTACCGGAGGTGGCGGGCTCGACCTTGGATTCGAGCTCGCTTTCTCGGATGCTCGAGCGGTCTGTTACGTGGAGAGGGAAGCCTTCGCCGTCGCGCACTTGGTCGACGCGATTGCGCAAGGTCTCATGGCTGACGCGCCTATCTGGTCGGATGTCACCAGCTTCAACGGCAGACCGTGGCGTGGTGCGGTGGATTTCGTCATTGGCGGCATCCCGTGTCAGCCGCATTCAGCCGCCGGCCGAAAGCTCGGAAGCAATGACGAGCGAGACCTCTGGTCGCCAACCCGACGCATCATCGTGCAGTCCGGCGCATGGGGCGTCCTCATCGAAAACGTCGAGGGAATGCTGTCTGCTGGCGAGGACGAAATTGCCGGCGCAGAGCGTGTCGTCCGTGACCTACAAAGACTTGGTTTCCTCGTGGAGGGCGGACTGTTCAGCGCGTCAGAAGTTGGCGCGTCGCATCAAAGAAAGCGCGTCTTCATCATGGCCGTCGCCGATCGCGAGCGATGGCGAAAAGGGCGGATCCAACCAGAAGTTCGGGACCGGCTCAATGCCGTTGACGGGCGCGGCAATCAATTGGCCAACGCCGGCGGCACACGAACCGCGGCTCGGATTTCAAGATCGGAGCCGGGGGAAGAAGGGCTCTCAGGAAAGTCTGACGACAATCGCGATGTTGTGGAAGACGCCTCGAGTGTCGAGGGGCAGTTATACCCGAGACGAGGGCGATCCGGACAAGGAGCGACCCACCCTCGAGGGGCAGGCGCGAGACATGTGGGCGACACCAGCTGCGGGCAATCCCAACGACGGCGAGACACCAGAGAGTTGGAACGCTCGGGCGTCACAACTCAAAGCGAAACACGGCAACGGCAACGGCGCGGGCAAACCGCTAGCGATACAGGCGCAAGAGCTCTGGAGTACGCCGACAGCCAAACACAGTCCTCGAGGTGCGGGCAATCGGAACAATCCAGCAGGGGGCGGGGGATGCCTATCGACAGATACGGCGGACTTTTCCCGCCAGGCCCATCTGACTTCGCAGAATGGCGAGAATGTCTCGCCGAGTCGCCGGAGCTTGAACCCGCTTTTCGTCGAATGGCTGATGGGGTGGCCACCGGCTTGGACATTGGTCGCGTGGACCGACTTCGGATGCTCGGAAATGGAGTTGTCCCGCTTCAAGCGGCGTATGCGATCCGCACTCTTTCGGCTCGGCTTGCCGCGCGCGGAAGCGCCGGCGCAGGCGAGCTTGTTTTGAACGAAATCGCGGCAGACGCCGCATAGGTACGAGAGGCCCGGCATGGAAACGGCAATTAAGATTGGAAACGACGTCAAAATTGACGAGGTCGCGTTCGACAAGATGGCTGAAGCGCTTGTCAAGATCGCGGAGTGCTCGGGAGATCGAGAGGTCAAGATCGCGGCGATTGAAGCTCTCAAGTTCACGACCGGCCCGTCAAACCTAAACCTTTCACACGTGCATGTGGTTGGTGACAATCGCGGCGGCGCGGAAGTGTCAGGGCCGAACGTGCTTCTTGACGACGATGAAACATACACGTGAGGCCCGTCGATGGCGCGACAGATCTTTATAGATGACAACTACGTCTACATGCTGCGCTCGATTGAGCGGCAGCTAAGAGAGTTTTCGCAGTTGGTCGCCGACACGCAGGAATGGGGGCCGACGCTTGGCGGTGAGATTCTTGCCGATAATTTGGACTGGTTAGATTGCCATCTGGACGCGGTCGAAAAGACCGAGCCACAGAAAGCTACGTGAGGCCGATCACGCGCCCGGCATTGACGCCGTCCCTGTCAGCGCCTCGCCGCCTTCATGGCGGAGGGACAAATCACATCCCTTGTTGCGGCATGCCGGGCAGGGCAATCCATTCTCCACCTCATCAAGCCTCACGTCCGGCTGACTCGCCGCGTGGTGCGCAATCCAGGCGCGGCCGATGGGCCAGCTATGGCGGCAGGTTCGGCAATGCGCAGTGAAGCCATAGTGCTGCGCCGCGGCCTCGGCGAGGGTGATCTTTTCGCCCTTTTGCGCTCGGGAATTTCTGACCAATTCTTGACCACCAATTCCAGACGTTCACGGTCAGTTCACGACATATCGCGACACTTTCGGACAGTCTTCAGAGCGATAAGGCGGCGTTTAAGCTATTGTTTTTCATGGAAAACCGTGGTGCTGCCGGAGAGAATTGAACTCTCGACCTCTCCCTTACCAAGGGAGTGCTCTACCCCTGAGCTACGGCAGCAGGCACCCGAAGACGCGGCTTCTAGCGAGCGCCCCGGCGCTTGGCAACAGCGATGCGCGTGGGCGCGGCGCTCGCTCTCTGAAGAATAATGTGCAATCAGTGCGCCTATCGTGCCGCGCTCGCACGGGGCGCAATAGGAGGCGCGTCGTACCGGCGATGTGCGCGGATTACGGGAAACTTAACGTCTTCTTACCCTCAGTGGGCGTACTGCTCGTCTTGCCGGCGCAGGCTGTGTAACGATTGGCGAAGCCGCGCCTGCCTGGGGCGCGCTTGGAGCGTCGACGCCATGGCGTGCCGGCCGAGTGGCCGCGCTTCCAGGCGCATTGCGGCAAGTGGCGCGACTTTCGCGCCGACATCGAGGGAAAAGGGTAGAGATGAAACGTATCAGGATTAAAATATCGGCGGCCTTTTGGGTTGGCCCGGCCGCAGCCATGTGCCTGCTCGGTGGAGCGGCGGCGCAGGTGTCGGCGAGTGACGCCGGCGCTGCGCAAGAAGAGGCCAGAATGCCGGCTGAGGTCTTCAAGGGCCTTAAGCTTCGCGGCATTGGACCCGCCTTCATGTCGGGCAGGATCGCCGATATCGCCATCAATCCTGAAGACCCCTCAAACTGGTACATTGGCGTCGGCTCCGGCGGCGTCTGGAAGACCGAAAACGCCGGCACGACCTGGGAGTCAATTTTTGACGGACAGGGGTCGTATTCCATCGGCGACGTGACGCTTGACCCGAACAATCCGCATACAATCTGGGTGGGCTCCGGCGAAAACCATGGCGGCCGACATATCGCGTTCGGCGACGGCGTTTATCGCTCCAAAGATGGCGGCGAGAGTTGGGAGAAGCTTGGGCTCGAAAAGTCCGAGCACATCTCGACCATCATCGTCCACCCCGAGGATTCGAACACCGTCTGGGTGGCGGCTCAGGGGCCGCTCTGGTCATCTGGCGGGGAACGCGGCCTTTATAAAACGACGGACGGCGGCAAGACATGGAAGAACGTACTGTCGAAAGGCGAATGGACCGGCGTTACCGACATTGTCATTGATCCCCGCGATCCCGACCGCATTTACGCCGCAACCTGGCAGCGCCACCGGACCGTTGCGGCCTATATGGCGGGGGGACCAGAAAGCGGCATCCATGTTTCGAGCGATGGCGGCGAAACCTGGGAAGAGCTGACAAAAGGTCTGCCCGATGGCGACATGGGCAAGATCGGCCTCGCGATCTCCCCTCAGGACCCTGATGTCCTTTATGCGGCGATTGAGACCAATCGCCGCTCCGGCGGCGTGTGGCGGTCGGCCGATCGCGGCGCGTCATGGACCAAGATGTCCGACACCGTCAGCGGCGGGACCGGCCCGCATTATTATCAGGAGCTCTACGCTCACCCGCACCAGTTCGATAAAATCTACCTCGTCAGCAATTACAGCCAAGTATCCGAAGATGGCGGCAAGACGTTCAGTGGCGTGAACATGGAGTATAAGCACTCCGACGATCACGCCATCGCCTTCCATCCGACGGACCCTGATTTCATTCTGTTCGGGTCCGACGGCGGGCTCTATGAAAGCCTCGATGGGGAGAAAACCTGGCGCTTTATCGACAATCTTCCGCTGACGCAGTTCTACAAGGTCGCGGTCGACGACGCGGAGCCATTCTACAACGTCTATGGCGGCACCCAGGACAACAACTCGCAAGGAGGCCCTTCGCGAACGTTGAATCGGCATGGCATCCGCAATTCCGACTGGTTCGTGACTCTCTTCGCGGATGGCCACCAGTCGGCGACGGAGCCGGGGAACCCGGACATTATGTATGCGGAGTGGCAGGAAGGAAACCTCGTTCGCGTCGACCGCACGACCGGCGAGTTCGTCCACATCCAGCCGCAGCCGAAGCCCGGCGAACCGGCGGAACGCTTCAACTGGGACTCGCCGATCTATGTCTCGCGCCATGACCCGAAGCGGATCTATTTCGCCTCCCAAAGGCTATGGCGGTCGGACGATCGCGGCGACACGTGGACGGCGATTTCCGGCGATCTGACGCGCAATGAAGACCGGATGCTCCTGCCGCTGATGGGCCGGCAATGGTCGTGGGACGCCGGTTGGGATTTTCTCGCCATGTCCCAGTACAACACTATCACCTCGATTGGCGAATCGCCGCTCGACGAGAACGTACTTTATATCGGTACGGATGATGGGATCATCCAGACGACGAGGGACGGCGGCAAGACTTGGAGCAAGGTTCCGGTCGGCGGCCTGCCGGGCGTGCCGGACACGGCGTTTGTCAATGACATCCGCGCTGATCTTCATGACCCGGCGACGGTCTATGTGGCGCTCGATAATCACAAATACGGCGACTTCAAGCCGTATCTCTACAAGAGTACGGACTATGGCCGCACATGGTCAGCCATGGTCGGGGACCTGCCCGAGCGCCATCTCGTCTGGCGTATCGTCCAGGATCATGTGGATAAGGACCTCTTCTTCCTCGCCACGGAATTCGGCCTGTTCTTCACGGTGGACGCCGGCGCAAGCTGGGTGCAGCTTGAAGGCGGCGCGCCGACGATCTCTTTCCGTGACGTCACCATTCAGCGGCGAGAGAACGATGTCGTCGCGGCGAGCTTCGGGCGGGGCTTCTTCATCCTCGATGATTTTTCCGCGCTCAGAAATGTCGATGCGGCGGCGCTTGAAAAGCCGGCGCATCTCTTCGCCGGCCGCAAGGCGTGGTGGTACATGGAGGAGCATCCGCTCGCATTCAGCGAGCAGGGCAGCCAGGGGCATGGGTACTTCCGCGCCCCGAACCCGCCTTACGGCGCCACCTTCACTTACTATCTGAAGGAGGGCCTCAAGACGCTCGAGGAAACCCGTCAGGAGACGGAAAAAAAGAAGATCGAAGCCGGAGAGGACACTCCCTTCCAAGGCTTCGAGGCGGCGGAAGCCGAACGCCGGGAGGAAGATCCGAAAGTCTGGCTCACCGTGCGCAACAAGGCGGGCGAGGTGGTGCGCCGGATTGATGGACCGACCGGCAAGGGCTTCCACAGGGTGACCTGGGATCTGCGCTATCCGCCCATGTCTGCGGTGTCAGGAGGCGCGGAATTGCCGGATGACCAGGTCCGCGGTTTCCTGGCCGCGCCGGGCGACTACACTGTTTCGCTGTCGACGCGCGTGCGCGGCGAAACGAAGGAGCTCGTAGGTCCGCAGCCGTTCAAGGTGGAGCGCCTGCGCGAAGGCGCGCTCGCCGGCGCCGCGATCGACGAGGTTGTGGCGTTCTGGGAGCGGGTCGCCCGGCTCGACCGCGGCGTCAGTGCGGCGGGGGACGCCGTCGAGCGGCTCGAGGGGCGGCTCGACGATCTGAAAGTCGCGCTGTCGCGGACGCGCTCCGCGCCGGCTGAACTCGACATCCAGTGGTCGGCGATGAAGACCGAGCTCGACGATATCGTTGAGCTGATGGCCGGCAATCAGGCGATGGCTGAGGTCGGTCAGGAAGCGCCGCAGACGGTGCTGAGCCGACTTAGCAAGGTCGCCGTTGGGGTCGGCAACGCCACCTATGGGCCGACAAACACTCATCGGGACGTCTTGACCTACGCAGAAGAGGACTTTGCGAACATACGCAAGCGTCTCGTCAAACTGCAGGATGAGACGGCGCCGGCCTTTGAGGCGGCGGTCGTGGCGGCCGGCGGGCCGACAGCCGGCGCAGGGCTGATCCCCGAAGCGGGCGGCCAGAACTAGCGCACTGGCGCGAGCCGCAGGCGGACAACAAGCTGGGGCGGCGCGGTCAGCGCCGCCCCTTCTCTTTGTCGCGCAATAATCGAGCGCGCAAAAAGCGGCTTGACCTCCGCGGCTGCCGGACTAGACGGGGCGATCATGGCGAATGGCGGCGAAGATGGACGCAGTCGACGGGCCGCGCCGACGAGCCGCGAGGCGCGGCTGTCTGCGGCGCTGCGCGAGAATCTCAGGAGGCGAAAGGCCGCCGGCGGCGGCCATGCGCGAACAGACGACGAAGTCCGAACCAAGGAACGCGGGATTGCTTCGGGCGGCGAAGATAAAGACGACTTCGACGCGCAATAGACTGCGATCCGCCATGGGACAGCCGCAGTTGCATTGGAATTAGACGGGCGATGGACAAGCTAGCGATCATAGGCGGACGGCCCCTCTTCGGCGAGGTCACGATAAGCGGCGCCAAGAATTCCGCGCTCAAGCTCATGGCCGCGTCGCTGCTAACGGCTGAGCCCTTGCGCCTATCGAACGTGCCGGCGCTTGCGGACGTCAACATGCTGCTGCGTTTGCTGGCCGAACTCGGCGTCGCGGCCGAACGCGACGGCGACGGCGTGGAACTCAGCGCTGCGACGATTTCGTCGACTGTGGCGCCGTATGATCTCGTGCGCAAAATGCGCGCTTCTTTCAATGTGTTAGGGCCGCTTCTGGCGCGGGAAGGTGAAGCAAAGGTTTCGCTGCCCGGCGGCTGCGCGATCGGCGCGCGGCCTGTGGACCTGCACCTAAAGGCTCTCGCCGCCATGGGCGCGGAAATCGATCTCGACGAAGGTTATGTGAACGCCCGCGCGCCGCACGGCCTGGTCGGCGCGCGGATCGATTTTCCATTTGTATCAGTCGGCGCCACTGAGCACGCAATGCTCGCCGCTACGTTGGCGAAGGGCGTCACGGAGCTCCACAACGCCGCGCGTGAGCCTGAGATCGCCGATCTCGCCGAGTGCCTCATCAAAATGGGCGCGCGGATCGACGGCGCAGGCGCATCAGAAATTCGCATTGAGGGCGTCGCGTCATTGTCTGGCGCCGCGCACGAGGTGATGCCTGACCGCATTGAAACCGGCGCTTACGCCATGGCGCCGGGCGTCGCTGGGGGGGAACTTCTGTTGCGCAGGGCGCGACTCGATCTCCTCGGCGCGGCGGTCGGCGCGCTGCAGGAAAGCGGTCTCGACATAGAGGAAACGCCCGCAGGCTTGAAGGTCGCGCGCCGCGGCGAGCGCTGTCGCGCGGTCGACATCGTCACCCAGCCTTTCCCTGGCTTCCCGACCGATCTCCAGGCGCAGTTCATGGCGCTTATGGCGACCGCGCAGGGCGTCTCGTCGATCCGGGAGACTATTTTCGAGAACCGTTTCATGCATGCGCCTGAGCTTGCGCGCATGGGCGCAAAGATATCCGTTAACGGACAATTGGCGAGCGTCGTGGGCGTCGACCGGCTCAAGGGCGCGCCCGTGATGGCGACTGACCTGCGCGCGTCCATGGGGCTTGTCCTCGCCGCTTTGGGCGCGGAAGGCCAGACCATCGTCAATCGCGTCTACCATCTCGACCGCGGCTTCGAACGACTTGAGCAGAAGCTCGCCCGTTGCGGCGCGCTGATCGAACGCGTACGGGGCGAGTAGCGCAATGGCGCCAAGCCTGATGGACTATCGGCCGCTCCGGCTGAAGGCGATCGATGCGGACGATCTGGCGGCGATGTCGTCGGTGCTCCAGGACGCGATCGCGAAGCTGGGCGATTTCGCGTTCCTACCCGAAAGGCGTCAATTCGCATTCGTCGCAAACCGTTTCGTTTGGGAGTGCGCTGGCGAGGACGGCGGCGCGAACGCGCGCGTGCGCGCAGGGGTGCATTTCGATGACGTAAAGGCGGTGCGCCGGCGCTATCTGCGCGACGGAGATGGCGCCGGCGACGCCGTCGTGGAGCTGCTTGCGATGCGTTTCGATCCGGGCGACGATGGAGAAGGCGTCGTGACGCTCGATTTTGCGGGCGGCGGCGCCGTCCAACTTGATGTGGAAAGCCTTTCCGTGCGGCTCGCCGATCTTTCCGATCCGTGGCCGACCCGGTCTAGGCCTGACCATTCGGATGCTTGACCGTCTTGGAAAAGACTCGAAGCTACGCCTCTTTCTTAAGCTATGTCGCAAGTAGGAGCCACGCGAATGGCGCTGCGCCTTCGTTTCGATCAGCCGGATTTCGATGAGGCGTTTCGACGTTTCGCCGCCGCCCATCGGGACGACGCAGCGGATGTGCGCGACGCCGTGGCGAATATCATCGCCGACGTTCGCGCGAGGGGTTTCGAAGCTATCGCCGGCTATACGTCGCGGTTTGACGGTCACGACATTTCGGAAGGCGACGCGCGCGTAGACGCCGACGCCCGTGCGAAAGCCCTGCGCGACATCGATCACAATGTCCGCGAGGCGCTCGAACTCGCCGCAGCGCGCATTCGCGCCTTCCACGACATTCAACGACCGACGGACCATCGCTTTACGGACGAAGACGGGCTGACGCTCGGCTGGCGCTGGACGCCAGTGGACGCGGCGGGACTCTATGCGCCGGGCGGCCGTGCGGCGTATCCGTCAAGCGTGCTGATGAACGCGATCCCCGCCAAAGCTGCGGGCGTTGCGCGTCTCGCCATGTGCGTCCCGACGCCCGGCGGGGAGGACAACCCGGTTGTCCTCGCCGCCGCGGAAATCGCCGGCGTTGACGACGTCTGGCGCATCGGCGGCGCTCAGGCGATCGCCGCGCTCGCTTTTGGGGCTGGCCCGATGGCCCCCGTCGACGTGATCGTCGGGCCTGGAAACGCTTATGTCGCCGAGGCGAAGCGCCAGGTCTTCGGCCGCGTCGGCGTCGACAGCGTCGCGGGACCGTCGGAGATCGTCGTCATAGCGGACGGCGCGAACGATCCCGATTGCATCGCTGCGGACCTGTTGAGCCAGGCGGAGCATGACCCGTCGTCGCAGTCCGTTCTGTTCACTGACGATGCGGCGTTCGCAGATGCGGTGAGCGCCGCCATCGACGCGCAGTTGGCGACGCACCCGCGCGCCGAAATAGCCGGCGCGGCCTGGCGCGACAACTCGGCTATCATTGTGACGGCGACCCTCGAAGACGCCGCCGAGCTTGTGAATGCGTTGGCGCCTGAGCACCTGGAACTCGCAGTGGAGGATCCGGACGCGCTCGCCGCGCGCGTGCGCCATGCTGGCGCGCTCTTCCTTGGCCGGCATGCCCCCGAAGCGCTCGGCGACTATCTCGCTGGGCCTAACCACGTGCTGCCGACATCGGGCGCGGCGCGCTATGCGTCCGGCCTGTCGACGCTGACGTTTCTGAAGCGCACGACCATTGTCGGCGCGACGCCCGAGGCCTTGCGGCGCGTCGGGCCGGCCGCCGCAACGCTTGCCGACGCGGAGGGACTGCCGGGACACGCCGCCTCGATCCGAAAGCGTCTCTTGCGCAACAGCGACTAAGGCCTTTCCCGGCGAATTGGGTGGCGCGCAGGGCGCTGAATTGTCCGCCTCGCGACGCCTAAAAATCGTAGCCGAGCGTCGCGCGCAGCACCGTGTCTTCTCTGAGACGGCCCGCGGGCGGATTGGTTTCGAACCGATAGCTGAACGCAACCCCCGCCGTAAGCCCGCCGGCGATTGTCGCGGCGAGACTTGTGGTCGATTCAGTCGTCGTCGTCGGGTCGGTCCACGTCACGGCGACGTCCTGCTCGAACTTCAGCCCCTCACGGATCACCCAGTCGAGATCGACGCCGGCGTAAAGCGCGATTTCCTCGTCCACGTCACGCGTATCGTCGATTGGCGAGTAGCGATAGCCAGGGCCGCCTTCGACCTTGAGGGTGAAGGGCTCCGACTTGGCAAGAAAGTAGCCGGCGCCCGCGCCGGCGAACAACCGGTAGTCGAAGCCTGAAAATTCGTCCTCGTCATATGCGAAACGCGTGAAGGCGTAGGACCGCTCGCTGAGCGCAACATCGAGCTTGTAGGAGGCGCCCCAGCGGCGCTGGTTTACGACGCCTGCCGCTTCGCCGATGTCGAAATAGCCGCGAAAATCGTGAACGAGCTTGCCCTGCTCGCGCTTCGCCTCAAAGGCGCCGCCAATGGCGACATTGTCGGAGTTTCCCGAAGCAAATGACGCGCCGAAATTGGCGTCGCCGGTCCAGTTCCGAAAGAGACCGTTCTTTGCGCCGCCGGCGGGATGCGCTTCGGCAGGCTTCGATTCGGTGGGTTGCGTTTCGGCCGGCGGCGTTTCGGTAGGCGCCGCAGCCGCGACCGTCGCGGCGTTCTCGAGCGCGTCCGCCGTGGGCGCATCCGCGCCGGTCGCGGCGGCGGCGCTTGCGGCCATCACGCTCGCCATTGTATCCGCGTAGCCTTCGATCTCGTCGCGGAAGGCCGGCAGAACCTTGGCGAGCTCTTCCGAAACAATGCGTACACGGCTTATATCGCCGGTCTCGGCCGCCGCGTCGATCAGCTCCTTTGCGAGGCCCGGCGGCGCCTCGGCGGCGATCGCGGGCGAACCCGCCAATGCGGCTAGGGCGAAGGCGGCCGACGCCGGCCGCGCAAATGCAAGTAAGCGGTCCATGGAGGGGGGTCTTACGCGATTACCGTTAACCATCTTTTGCTTCCGTTGGTGACCTTCATCTCGGATGGGGTTAAGAGGGGATTTGTGGCGAAGACGGGGCGCGCGTGACGCAAACGGGCGACAGGTCGAACTTTCGAATCGCCGAGATCAGTCTCGACGAACGCTCGCTCGCGCCCGCCACCGCAGATGTCGAGCATGAGCGGAAGGTCGCGATATTCGATCTGAAAGAGGAGAATTACTTTGAGCCGATAGGCGCCGGCGACGGACCTTTCGAGCTTCACCTCTCCTATCTAGACAGGCGACTAGTCTTCGATGTGCGCCGCGCAGGCGGCGAAGCGATCGGGCAAGTGCATCTGTCGATGACCCCATTCCGCAAGATCATCAAGGACTACTTTCTGCTCTGCGAAAGCTATTTCGACGCGATCCGAAACGCGGCGCCCGCGCAGATCGAGACTGTCGATATGGCGCGCCGAGCGATGCACAATGAGGGCTCTGAGATCCTTATGGAGCGGCTTGAAGACAAAATCCGCATGGACCTCGATACGGCGCGGCGGCTTTTTACGCTGATTTGCAGTTTTCACATGCGCTAAACGCGCGGGGGCAGTCCGGCATGGCCTATTCAGTGCTGTTCGTTTGCAACCAGAACTCGGTGCGCTCGCCGATGGCGGAGATCCTGCTGCGACAGGCTGCGGCGGCGGCGCGCGCGGAGGATCGGGTCGCCGCCGTGTCGGCGGGCGTCTATGAAGGCGCGCCGGACCCGTTCCTGCCGGCCACCCTGGAGGAGGTCGGGGCGCCCGCGCCGGCGAGCCCGCCACAGGATCTCGCGGCGACTGACCTATCCAAGTTCGATCTCTTCGTCGCGTTGACCCACGAGGCTGAAGCTGCGCTCAAAGAGCAGGTCGCGGCGGACAAGATCGAGTTCTGGGACACTGAAAACCCTTCTCTGACCCGCGGTTCTCGCGACCAGATTATGGAGAGTTATCGCCGCGTGCGGGATGCTCTCGCAGCCCAAATTGCGGCCCGGTTCGCCAGTGAGCTGTCCGAGCCTTGATTTTCCGGCCGCGCGCCATCATTTTCCGCGCCGAACGTTAGATTGACACCGCCTGACGCGCAGCGCCGCGGCGGGGCATTCGGGGATTTGATGGCGAAGGAAGAGCTGCTCGAGTTCGAGGGAGTCGTTGAGGAACTGCTGCCGAACGCAACATTTCGCGTGAAGCTGGAAAACGGCCACGAGCTGATTGCGCACACGGCGGGTAAGATGCGCAAGAACCGCATCCGCGTGCTCGCTGGCGATAAGGTGCTTGTGGAAATGTCGCCCTATGACCTGACCAAGGGCCGCGTCACTTATCGTTTCAAATAGCGGATGGCGCCGCAGGCCAAGGCGCTGGTGGGTGCGGATCGTCTGACGCTGGCGAGCGCAAGCCCCCGCCGCGCCTCGCTGCTTGAGCAGATTGGCGTTGCGCCGGGCGACATTGAGCCGGCGGACATTGACGAGTCGCCCTTAAGGAACGAAACGCCGAGGGCTTTCGCCTCGCGGCTGGCGCGTGAGAAGGCGCAGGTCGTCGCCGCGCGCCGGCCGGACCGCCATGTCCTTGCGGCCGACACTGTCGTCGCCTGCGGTCGGCGCATCCTGCCGAAGGCCGAGGACCCGGAGATTGCGCGGCGGTGCCTTCAACTGCTGTCGGGCCGGGCCCACCGCGTTTTTACGGGCGTCGCGCTCGCCGCTCCTGGTGGGCGCCGCTGCGAACGGCTTGTTGAAACCCGGGTGAGGGTGCGTTGTCTGACGTCGCGGCACATCGCTGACTATCTGAGAAGCGGCGAGTGGCGCGGGAAAGCCGGCGGCTACGCCATTCAGGGGCGCTTTGCAGCGCATGTGATCGCCATTGTCGGCTCATATTCGAACGTGGTCGGCTTGCCGCTTCACGAGACGGCGAACCTGCTTGAGGGGATTGGACTAACCGGCGATCCGCCGCGATGAGCCGGTCAGTCCTGTTGATCGACGCCGGCGCGGCCGAGACCCGCGTCGCGCGGACTATTGACGGCGTCGTGCGTGGATTCTGGTTCGGCGCCGCTGAAGGCGATGGAGCGGAAGCTTCGCCGCCCTTGGGCGTCGGCGATATTGTGACGGGAAGGGTCGTCGACCTCGCCCCGGCGCTCGGGGGCGCCTTTATTGACCTCGGCGCAGACGGACGCGGGTTTCTGACGGCGAAGCGCGCGCAAACGAAGCTAGTCGAAGGCGCGCCGATAGTCGTCCGCGTTCGACGTGACAGCGATGGCCGGAAGGCTGTCGAACTCGATGGCGATTGGCGGGCGGGGCTCTGCGACGAAGCGCGCCGGCGCGTTGAGGCGGCGGTTAGGGTGACTGAACGGATTGGTCGGATTGACCCCTTCGACACCGCGGCCGAGCGGGCATTGCGCGTCTGGCCCGACGACCGCGCCGACATCGTGGGCCCCGGGCAAGCCGACGTGGCGTGGACGGATGAAATCGAAGCGACTTTGGAGGCGAGCCTCCAAAGGGCTTTGCGGGCGGGCGACGCCGTCTTCACCTTCGACGAAACCGAAGTTGGCGCGATGGTCGACGTCGACAGGACGGCCGATGCGCGGGTCGCGCGCGGCCGTGGCGAGTTGGCCTTCATTGAGACGGCGGCGGCGTTTCTCGCCGCGGAGCTTGATCGCCGCGCGATTGGCGGCATCGTCGGGGTCGACTTTCCCGCTATATCGGAGGCTGAAGAGCGCAAGCGCCTATCGCGCCTGGCGCGGACGTTTGGGCGCGTCGAAGACGCAGGACGGGATGGGTTTGTCCGCGTGACCCGGCCGCGCCGCCACCGCTCTCTCTTGGCGTGCGCGACGGAAATCGCTCCGGACGCCCCGGAGACCGCGCGGCCAGGCCGCCAGTTCACGCTCGACTGGCGCGCCAAGGCCGCATTGCGCGCGCTTGAAATGCGGCTGCGCCGGCGACCGTCGGCGCGGCTTGAACTGCGCGCGCCGGAGGAAATTGTGTCTTATATTGAGGATCGGCCGCACTGGGCCGACCGGCTTGTCGCCCGCTTCGGCGCGCGATTTGACGTCGTCCAAACTGAACGAAAAGGAGAAGCGCGCCATGACATCGTCGAACTCTGACGCGTCGGGAGGGCGTCGCGCCGGCGGAATTTGTCCGGAATGCGGAGCGCCGACCGCGGATCACTATACGCCATTCTGCTCCAAACGGTGCGCCGACATCGACCTGCATCGCTGGCTCGCCGGCGGCTACGCGATTCCCGCTGGCGACGTGGACGACGCGGCGTTGGCGGGAGATGAGGGAGCCGGCCAGGCGGAGCGATAAAGAGAGTGCGCGTCAGTGAATCAGGTGACGCATGGCGCGATCAATTTCCATGGCCGATCCGACGCTGTAGTCAGCGCCGACCGCATTCGCCGCGAAGTGATGTTCATGGAACAAACGACCGCCGACGACGATTTTGAGGTCGCGATTCCGAGATTCAGCGCGAGCGGCCTCAATGGCCTCGGAAAGCGCGCGCGCATCGCGCAACGACCCGAAAACGCTGCTGGCGCACAGGTCAAGCACGTCGAAATGTTGGTTGCGCAAGAGACTTAACAGCGAGCGCCAGTCCGAAGGATAGCGGAAACAGGGACGCCAGCCACGACGCCACAGTATCCCTGAGTCAAGGACGGGGCCAAGCGCGCACGGTTCTCCCGGAAGGCCGACAATGAGAATGGAGGCGGTCGCGGCGGCCGATGGCGACTGTCGACCGGCGCCCCACAAGGCTTGTCGGGCGGTCATCTGAAGACGGATAACGCCGACTGTCAGGCCGAGCATGTCGATTTCATCCGTACGCCATAGGTCGCCCAAACGCCGCGCGGCTTGCTCGACCTTTCGGATAAGCTCCGCTTCATTTTGGGCGACAACCTTTACGGCGCTCAACTGTTCGAATTCCTGCGCGAAGGGCTCAAGCTGAGCCGCCGACCTGGCGAGGACGTCAATTTCATGCCGCGGCGGCCAATCGGGCGCGGCCTCATTCGCCGCGGCCGCGGCCCAGCCGGCGGCTGCGCCGCGCCATTCGAAGAGCTGATCCGTGTTTCGAAGTCCGAGACCGTCGCTCCCCTCTGCCGAAAAAGACGCCGCCTGCGACGGCGCGGAGAAGCCGTCTCCGCTGATGAGGGGGATGAATGGACTTCGCCGAATGCGCCGACCGCCGGACGCGGGCGAATTTGACTTCGCGTTCGTATGCCGATGGTTCAGCGTCGCGCGCCTCAAAAACGCATCCACCGCGTCCGAAAGGCCCTCTACCAGCTGGCTCAGCGCGTGGCCTCTTCGCTCGATCTGATTGTCTGTTTGCCGCCGCTGTTTTGGCGGCG
Source organism: Parvularculaceae bacterium (assembly GCA_028284065.1). Lineage (GTDB taxonomy): Bacteria > Pseudomonadota > Alphaproteobacteria > Caulobacterales > Parvularculaceae > MED-G105. Next base: position 468,879 of record JANQSJ010000010.1, on the reverse strand, counting down.
AGTGGGCGTCAAGCCGCCCGTCCGGCCCGCGTCGGGCGATGCGGCGCCTTGTTGCGGCGCTGATCGCCGCAAGGTCATCAGAGGATCCCATGCAACCCTCGATGATGCTGTTGGGACAGGCGACCGGCAGGCAAGACCGGGCGCCGCTGGCGCGCGCAAATGTTCGGAAAGACGACATCACGCTGCATGCGTGGACTGTCTCTGTCGCCAATTATGCGGTCAAGCCGACAAAGCTGCTGAAAACAGTGGATTTTGATCGAAAAGACCTATCCAGGCGCCTGCCAAGAGGACCGCCGAAGAGATCAGAGGTCGCTAGTGAGCTCCCCTGTTGATCCGCGTCGCCTGGCGCGCCTCGCCAGAAGTCAAACATTTACCTCCGACAAAGTCAGGCGACCGATCGCGCAAGCTGGCATTGGGACCAGATCTCCGAAAGCGCGGTGACAAGGCTGTCGATATCGCCTGCGGAGTGCACGGGCGACGGGGTAAGGCGCAACCGTTCCGTCCCCTTTGGCACCGTCGGATAGTTTATCGGCTGCACGTAGATGCCGTGGTTAGCCATCAGCCAGTCGCTGATCCACTTGCATTTGATCGGGTCGCCGACCATCACCGGCACGATGTGGCTTTCGTTCTCAAGCGTCGGGATGCCGATACGCCGCAGTCGGGCGCGCACCTCGGCGACGCGCTCACGCTGGGCGAGTCTTTCGGCGTCGCTCGACTTCAGGTGGCGGATGCTGGTGTACGCGCCGGCCGCCACGGCGGGCGGCAGCGCCGTCGTGAAGATGAAGCCCGAGGCGAAACTGCGGACGAAGTCGCACAAAGCCGCCGACGCCGCGATATAGCCGCCAAGGACGCCAAATGCCTTGCCGAGCGTGCCTTCTATAACCGTCAGCCGGTCCATCAGGCCTTCGCGTTCAGCGACGCCGCCGCCGCGGGGGCCATAAAGCCCGACGGCGTGCACTTCATCGAGATACGTCATCGCGCCATAGGCGTCCGCCACATCGCAGATCTCCGCAATCGGCGCGATGTCGCCGTCCATCGAGTAGACGGATTCAAAAGCAATTAGTTTAGGCGCGTCCGGGTCGAGGTCCCCGAGACGTCTCTCCAGATCGGCGACGTCATTGTGCTTGAAGACATGTTTCTCGCAGCGGCTGTGGCGGATGCCCTCAATCATCGACGCATGATTGAGCGCGTCCGACAGGACGACGCAGTCTGGAACCTTTGCGGCGAGGGTGGAAAGGGTCGCCCAGTTCGAAACGTATCCTGATGTGAAGAGAAGGGCCGCTTCCTTGCCGTGCAAATCAGCGAGTTCACGCTCTAGTAGCACATGGTGGTGGTTCGTCCCTGAGATGTTCCGCGTGCCGCCGGCCCCTGCGCCGCACGAGTCGAGCGTCTCATGCATCGCTTGCAGAACGTCCGGGTGCTGGCCCATGCCGAGATAGTCGTTGGAGCACCACACGGTGACATTGTCGGGGGCGTTGTCATTGTGGCACGCGGCGTTCGGAAACGACCCCGCCCTTCGCTCAATATCGGCGAAAGTGCGGTAGTTCCCCTCGTCCTGCAGCGCTTGCAACCGGCCTTTGAAAAAGTCTTCGTAGTTCATTGGTTTCCTCCAGCCGGTGATTGAGACGTTTCTTGTGTGAATGGGCTTTTCGGTTCGCGCGCCGCCCATGCCCACAAAGCTGCGTCGGGCACCGGCGCGATTAGCGCTACGTGTTCAAAAAGGGCGAGGCCGGCCAGACAGGCGAGTAGGGCGCGGATGGTCCAGTCGAAGCCGCCGCTGGCGACGCCGAGCGCGCTCGCGCCGAACCCGAGCGTCAGGCACAGGACGAAGGCGAGCGACGGAAGCGCGCAAGCTGGATTCTGACGCTTGCTGAAATAGGTGCCGAGATACGCCAGATGCCGCGGCAGGAACTCTTCGGAGATGTTCGGCGCGCCGAAGAATACTATCAGCTTTGAACTGAGCCGCATCACCCAAAGAAGCGCGAACGTCATCGCCGCCGCCTGGTTGGCGGCCCCTGCGCTCAATGCGAACAGCGCAAGCGCATGCCCGGCCAGCAGAAGCTCATGGTGGATGATCGCTTCAGTCGACGCCAGGAACCGCGAGAATGTCGACAGGCCGGGCGGGCAGGGAGTTTTTCGCGACCCGCTGACAAAGCCGAGCAGGAAGAGCACTTCATGCGCGCCCCAGATCGCGAGACCGAGCGAAAACCCGATGTACGCGCCCGCCGCGCCGCCCACCTCACGCGCGCCCAACGTTGCGAGCGTCGCCGCTAGGCCGACCAGGACGGCCGCGAGCGCGATCCTCGGGAACGCACGCGCGGGCCGCCGCGTCAGCCAGAGCACGACGCCGGTGCTCGACCACCAGACAATGGTCGCAAATACGAACAGTGGAAGTAGGTCGGAAACCATGCGTCAGCGCTCGATCCGTTGTTCAGTCGCCCGGTCCGTTCATCACCAAATCGGTTGCAGCCGCACGCGTGACGGCAGCTCGTTCTTCTTGGTGGGGTGCATATAGAGACCGGCGAACGCGAGCGCCGCCTTGGCGCCGCGGAACGCCTGACGCGCCCGGCCAAAGAGGCTCTTGTCGGCCTTTCCGTCCTCAATGTCGTCGGCGATACGGCGCAGACCCTCCAGTTTCTCGCGAAACTTTGGGCAATTGACGTCTAATTCAATGGGAAACACCTGGCGGGATATTTCTGTGGTCAGATTAAAGACCTTGTAGTCATATTCCGTCGGATCGACGCCGAGGGCCGCGTGGAAGGCCGGGCGTCGGTGATCGCGAATGTACATGGTCGCAAAGACCGCGAGCAGGAAGAAGCGAATCCACAGGACATTCGGCCCCCGCAGCAGCTTGGGGTTCGCCTTCATCAGAAGCGCGAAGGCCTCGCCATGGCGGAATTCGTCATTACACCACTCTTCAAACCACTTGAAGATCGGGTGGAACCGCTTGGACGGGTTGCGCTCAAGCTCCCGGAAGATGGTGATGTAGCGCGCATAGCCGATCTTCTCCGACAGATAGACGCTGTAGAAGATGAACTTCGGTCCGAAGAAGGTGTACTCCTTGGTCTTCGTCAGGAAGCCAAGATCAACGCCGATACCGAAGTCGCGCAGGACGTAATTGATGAAACCGGCATGCCGCGCTTCGTCCCGGCTCATATATTTGAAGAGCGCCTTGATGTCCGGGTTGTCGACGTGCTTGACGATTTCCTTGTAAAGGACGCAGCCGGAGAATTCGGCGGTCAGGGAGCTCACCAGAAAATCGACGAATTCGTCGCGCAGGTCGTCGGGCAAGGCGTCGAGGCAATTGTCGAATTCGTTCGTCCGCTTGAAGTGGCCATTGTTCGGGTCGCTCGCGAGCTCCGCGATCAAATCGTCCCATTCGGCGCGGACCGAGCTGACGTCCATGGCGTCCATGGCCTTGAAGTCGGTTGTGTAGAAGCGCGGGCTCAGCATGGTGGTGCTCGCGGCCTCTTCGGTCGTGTTGTAAGTCTCGTGGGCCGCCTTGCGCGCCAGCGGATCGATTTCGGGGTCAATATAGCTGTCGGTGATGGCGGTCATTAGAGTCTCCCGGTGGAAAAGCTGACTTCGTAAAGCTCAGTGAGTTCAAACATGGCGCCGACCTTGAGGCGCAGCTTGTCGAGCGCGGTGCCGCGCACGAGGCTGGCCGGGCGGGTGAGCGTCATCTCACGTCCGTAGTCGACGGAAATCGGCGCGCCATAGACAGTGATCTTGTCGCCGACATCGGGCAATAGCCCGTCATGCAGTTCGACGTGCGCTTCCAGCGTTTCTTCTGTGTGCTTCACCGTGATGGTGCAGGTGGTGTCGATGCGGCGTTTGCCGGCCGAAACTTGTTCAGGTGCGGTCATGGACGGTATTCCTCCATATCAAAAAGGACGGCGAACTGCGCGGCGTTATCCTTGCCGAATGCGTTGACGCCGATTGATTGTTCCGTAACGGGATCGACGAGGATAAAGCGCCCCTTGTCGGTGCGGTGGAGCATCATCGGCTCCCTCGATCCCTGGCCTTCGATTTCGCGCCGGAAGGCCATTGCGCGCAACGCCGTGCGCGCGAAGCCGCCTTCGCCCGGGGCGTAGCGAAACGTCTCTTCTCCGGTGGCGGCGTCCCGTACGACAATTGCGCCATCGTCGCCGTCGCTGAAGCGCAGCGTGAGGGTCTCGACGACTTCCTGCGAGATCGGCGTCTGGCGTCCGATGTCGCCGTACCGCACCAAGAACACCATGACGGTGGCGAAGACGACGAGGCCCGCTATGACCATCATCGGGTACTTTTCATCAATGATAGGCGGTCGGGGCCCCTGTGCGGACTGCGGGTTCATGATCAAACCGCTCCTTGCGTTACGGCTTGCGGTGCGCTTGCGGGGGCACGCTGCGGCGCCGGCCGCCTCTGCGCAGATGGCGCGCCGCCAGCGCCCGGCGCCACGTTCACCGTCTCGGGCGCAAATTCCGTCATTGCGTCGACCAGGGCTTTGGCCGCCGTCTCCGGTTCGCGCAGAGACCTCAAAAGCGGCGTCGGCCGATTGATCCGCATGGGGCGGGCAAATGGCCAGAGATGGTAGTATGGGACCTTGCCCTGCTCGGAGAGGTCGATTGCGATGTCGCCCACGCGACCGCGCCTAGCGATAGAGACGTTAGATATCTGCTGGAACGGCAGATTGATAAACTTCTTGATCGCGGCGCCATGGCGAATAATGACGCGGCGAGTTGTAATCGTGAAGATCGCCGAGCGCGACATGGCGAAGGCAAGAAACGTCAGTATCCCTACTGCCGCTGCGCCGCCGAGCAGCGTCGCGCCCGCGCCGCCCGCCGCGGCCGCGAAGCCGTCACCTTCCAGGATTCTCCGGAAGGCCGCGAGGGCGGCAAGGGCCGCGAAGTAAACCGCGACGACCCGAATATGCAGCGCATGTACGGCAAGTCCAAGCGCATCCGGCGACCCGCGCCAGACGATCTCTTCGCCTGCGGGAAGCTCCGCAGGCAGGCCAGGCGCCTTCTCTTCAGGACCGTCTATTTCTTCGTCATGGAACAGCGGCATCGCAGCGCTCCCTTAAACCAGAGACTCAACGCGCGACTGGGTCGCGTAAAGTTTGCCGCCGCCGAAGAAGCCGGCGATCTTGTCTTCCTCCAGGCGCGTTACTTCGTCTGGAGACTTGGTGCGCGGCGCCTTGGCGAAGTGGGAGCCCAGCACCGCATCGACTTTGACTTGCTTCTTTGCGTTGTCGATCACGACGAACGTCATCGGCAGGAGAACGCGGCGCGAGTTTCCGTCCGTACCTGTTTCCACTTCAAGATAGCGGAAGAACGCCTCCGAACGGTCCACCCAAAGGTCGACGACTTCGCCGCCGACCTTGCCGTCGGCGCCGACGACATTCATGCCGCGCGGGTCAGGGTCCTTGTCGAAGGGTTTGAAGCCTTCGCACACCCGAAGGGGCGCAATGCGCGTTTTTCCGGAGGTGGTGCGGTCCGGTACGTCGGCGCGTTCCGCGTAAGAGCCGGGACCGACGCCGGCGAGCATCGGATCGCCCGTCGGCGCGTAGGGCGCGCCAGGCCAGGGGGCCGTGCGCACCAGCGCGTGCTTGCGTTCGTCGCGCGGCCCGTGCGGCACCGTCACTTCGCCTTCGCCATGGGGCAGGCGGAAGGTCTTCGGCGGCGGAAACCAGACGATGCCGGACTCTTCCACATCTCCTGTCGTATCGGATTCAACTGGATATCCTTCCCTGCGGCTTTCCTGCTGCAGGTAGAAGACGAGCCCGAAGAAGAAGAGCGTGAACAGCCACAGCATGATGTCGACGAGGTCGATGCCGCTGATGAATTCTCCACCAAAAATCATGGGCGTTTCTCCTTCGTGCCCTATTGCGAATAAGCCGACAGTTTAACGCCGCGTCGGCGCGGCCCGTCCTCGCCATTGGCGTACCGCGCGAGCGGTCCGATTACGGCGAGGCTGACGAAAAGAAGCAGGATTTCGATGTGGTAAACGAAGACATAGCCGTCGCTCGCGCCCGCTATGGCGGGGCCAATCCTGCCGCTTGCGGACGCCGCTGATACGATGTCACGGATGGCGCCGCCCGCCGCGACGCCGACGCCCGCGCAGGTCGCCTGCACCGCGCCCCAGGCGCCGAGCGCAATGCCGGTTGCGTCCTTGTCGGCGAAGTTCATTACAGCGGTCAGCGTCGCCACCGCAAACGCGCCGCCGCCAAGTCCGATGACGAAAATCCCGATACGGAACGCTGTCGCCGAGAGCAGCGGCGCGGAAAGAATGACAATCGAGAAACCGATAACGCCGACCAGCGCGCCGACGGCGGCGAGCCGGTAGGGATCGGCGCCGTTTGTAAGGCGGCGCGCGCAGGCCGCGAAGCCGGCGATGGTGCCGATGGCGAAAATCGCGGTCAGCAGCGTCGTCTGGCCGACGGTGAGGGCTAGGACCTCGCCGCCATAGGGCTCAAGCAGCACGTCCTGCATCGCGAAGGCCGCCGCGCCGACGCCGATGCCGATCAGGATTCGCTTGGCGTCCGGCTGCGAGATGAATGCGCGCCAGCGCGTCGAAAAATCGTCGCGCTCCCGGTCCGCGGCGGTGAGGGCGAGGTTCTGCGCTTCCTGACGCCAGAGCGCCGCGACATTCAACGCGATGACGACCACCGCGGTGCCCTGAATGACCCGGATAAGGCGGAACTCGGAAAAGTCCGTGAGGAGAAGTCCGAACGCGCCCGCGCCCAGCGCCATGCCGACGAGGAGCATGACATAGAGAAGCGCGACGACCTTCGGCCGGTCGGCGCGCGGCGCGATATCGGTCGCGAGCGCAAGGCCGGCGGTCTGCGTCGTGTGCATGCCGGCGCCGACAAGAAGAAACGCGAGGCCGCCGCCGGTCATGCCGAGCCACGCGGTTTCCGGGCCGCCTTGGGACAGAACGAGCAGCGCAAACGGCATGATGGCGAGGCCGCCGAACTGCAGCATGCCGCCCATCCAGATATATGGCGCGCGCCGCCAGCCGAAGTGCGAGACATGATTGTCCGACTTGTGGCCGATGAGCGCGCGCAGAGGCGCGAAAACGAGCGGCAGGGCGACCATCACCGCAACGAGGCTCGCCGGGACCGATAACTCAACGATCATGACGCGGTTGATTGCGCCGGTAAGAAGCGCGGTGACGATCCCCACCGACACCTGGAATAGCGACAGCCTCAGAAGACGCGGCAGCGGCAGATCATCGCTCGCCGCGTCGGCGAACGGCAACATCCGCACGCCGAACTCCGTGAGCGCCGCAAGGTTGCGCGCCGCGGCGGCCTTTGCGGCCGCGCGCCTGTCGGCGACGTCAATCTGCGGCTGACGGCTCACGTGTCGGCGGTCTCCTTGCGCACGAGCTCAATCGCTTCTGAGATGTAGAAACCGGACTTCACGCGTTCGATGCGTCCGACGGACCAGTCCTTTAGCGCAGGCGACGCGGCGATCCGCTGACGGACCGATTTCGGGCCCACCGGCTGAATCGCCGGGGCGCGGTCGCTCTTCGGAAACACGCCGCCGACAAAATGCATGGTCGCCAGAAGCGGCGTACGCGGCGCGTAGGTCGCGACGACGCCGCGGCGCGCCCGCGCCGCCAGCCGGCCGAGCGCGTCGGCGATGTGATCGGCGTCGTAGTGGATAAGGGAATCAAGCGCGACGACATAGTCGTAGGCCGGCGCGTCGGTCGCCTCCCCCTCCACAGGCGCCAGCATGTCGCCCACATGGTAAGCGATCCGGCCGGGCATCTCTTCTTCGCCAGAGCGCTCTTGCGCCAGACCGACAAGCGTCGGCGACAGGTCGACCGCGGTGACGTCGGCGCCGCGTTTCGCCGCTTCGATCGAGAATTGCCCTGGACCGCAGCCAGCGTCGAGGACGCGCACGCCAGAAAGCTCAGATGGCAGACGGCTGAGCGCCAGCGACCGCATCCCATCGCGGCCGGCGCGCACGCTTGCGCGAATCCCGCTCACCGGCGCGTCAGAGGTCAGCTTCGCCCAGGCGTCCGCGGCCGTGCGGTCGAAGTAAGTCTTAAGCTCCGCCCGGCGCGCCGAGTAGCGCGCGTCGGAGGCCGGGGCCATTTGATCGGCGACGGTCGTCATGATCAGTCAAACCCTAAGAAGTCGAAAATTTCGCGGTCTTTCATCGGCTGCGCCTTCAGCGGTTCGGTCCCCGCCCAGAGCTTCGCCGCGAGTTGAAGGTATTCTTTTTGCACCGCCTCAAGCTCCGGCGACGGCTCCATCTCAAACAGCGTCGCTTTTTTGAGGCGTGAGCGGCGGATGACATCGAGGTCCGGGAAGTGGGCGAGGCGCTCCATGCCGATCGCATCGTTAAAGCGGTCGATCTGATCCGTCGCTGCGGAGCGATTGGCGATGACGCCGCCGAGGCGGACGTCATAGTTTTTCGCCTTGGCCTGAATGGCCTGAACGATTCGGTTCATGGCGAAGATGGAGTCAAAATCATTCGCCGCGACGATGACCGCTCGCTCCGCATGCTGAAGGGGTGAGGCGAAGCCGCCGCATACGACGTCGCCGAGCACGTCGAAAATGACGACGTCCGTGTCCTCCAGCAGGTGGTGCTCCTTCAGGAGCTTCACCGTCTGGCCGACGACGTAACCGCCGCAGCCGGTGCCCGCAGGCGGTCCGCCGGCCTCTACGCATTTAACGCCGTTATAGCCTTCGAACACGAAGTCTTCCGGGCGCAGCTCTTCGCTGTGGAAGTCGACGCCTTCAAGAATGTCGATCACCGTCGGCGTCAGGCATTTGGTCAACGTAAAGGTCGAATCGTGTTTCGGATCGCAGCCGATTTGAAGCACGCGTTTGCCGAGCTTCGAGAATGCGACCGACAGATTCGACGAGGTCGTCGACTTGCCGATCCCGCCTTTTCCGTAGACGGCGAAAACCTTGGCGGTCTCGATCTGCGTCGAGGGGTCAAGCGCGACTTGCACGCTGCCTTCGCCGTCAAGGCGTGGGTCGGGACGATCCAGTTCAAGCACCGTCATGCGGCTGCTCCTCCTTGCGCATAGACACCTTCCAGTCGGTCTTCGAGGTCTTCGCCGGCGCGCCGCAGCGCCTCCAGCGTTTCAGGGTCGGGTTTCCACAGGTCGCGATCGCACGCCTCCAGCAGACGATTTGCGACGCGCATGCAGGACTTCGGATTGAGATCGGCGAGCCTTTCGCGAAGCTCTTCGTCGAGGACAAATGTCTCGCTGATCTGCTGATACACCCAGGGATCTACGTCGTTTGTCGTCGCCGACCAGCCGAGCGTATTCGTCACCTGCGCTTCGATCTGCCGGACGCCTTCATAGCCGTGGGCGAGCATGCCTTCGTACCATTTCGGGTTCAGCGTGCGGGTGCGCGTCTCCAGCTGAAGCTGTTCCTTCAGGGTGCGCACCACGCCGTCGCTGCGCGTCTGGTCGCCGATGAGCACCGGCGCGTCCTCGCCCTTCGCGCGGGAGACCGCCTTTGAAATGCCGCCGAGGGTGTCGAAATAGTGATCAATCGTGGTGACGCCGAGTTCTACGGACTCAAGGTTCTGATAGGCGACGTCGACGTCTTTCAGAATTTCTTCCAGAAGCTCCGGCTGGCCCGCCGGTTCGCCAGATACGCCGTAGGCGAAGCACTTTCGGTTGGCGTAGGCGTCGGCGAGTTCGTCATCATTGTCCCAGCAGCCCGCGTCGATGAGCTGGTTGACATTCGCGCCATAGGCGCCGTCAGCGTTCGAGAAGACGCGCAGGGCGGCTGTTTCAAAGTCGCATCCGCGCGCCGCCTGATAGGCGAGAGCGTGCCGGCGGATTGCGTTCATTTCCAGCGGCTCGTCCGCCGCTTCGGCGGCGAGGAGCGCCGCCTCGGCGAGGAGCCGCCCTTGCATGGGCAGAAGATCGCGGAAAATGCCGGAGAGCGTCGCTACGACGTCGATACGCGGCCGGCCGAGCTCTTCCAGCGGAATGAGCTCCGCCCCTGCGAGTCGACCGTAAGAGTCGAAGCGCGGCCGCGCGCCCATAAGCGCCAGCGCCTGAGCGATCTGCGCGCCTTCGCTCTTCAGGTTGTCGGCGCCCCACAGCACGATCGCAATGCTCTCCGGCGATTTGCCGGTCTCGACGCGCGTGCGCTCAATGATCTTTTCCGCCTGCGCAGCGCCGTCAGCGACGGCGAAGGCGCTCGGCATACGGAAGGGATCGAAGCCGTGAATATTTCGCCCCGTGGGCAGAACGTCGGCGTTCCGGATGACGTCGCCGCCGGGCGCCGGCGGCGTGAAGCCGCCATCAAGCGCCCTGATCAGCGCCGGAATCTCATTTTGCGCCATCAGGCCGCTATTGACGGCCGCCAGCCTTTCGATGCGGTCGGCCATGCCGTCGAGGCCGAAGTCGGCCGCGACCTTGGCCGCCGCCGCGCCGTCCGCAAGCGCGTCTACCGCGCCGTCCGGCAAGTCGTCGCCGCCGTCGATATCGGCGATCGTGGCGACGAGATCGCGCCGGGCGTCGTCTGACATCGGTTCGCCCGCGACGTGCAGCCCTTCGGGGATCAGCGCCGTTTCAATTTCGATCAGCCCCTCGCGAAGCGTCTCAATCGCCGCAGCCGCCGTTTCCTCCGTCCACGCTGGTTCGGCCTCGGCGAGATCAAGCTCGGCGGCCTGAGCCTGAATGAGGGCGGCGAGGGCGGCATCGTGGCCGCCGTCCCGCCGCCGCCAGCGGCCAAGCGTGTCCTTCAGGTCGGTAAGACCCTTGTAGAGACCGGCCTTCGTAACCGACGGCGTCAGATAGCTCACCGTCGTCGCCGCGGACCTGCGTTTTGCAATCGCCGCTTCGGACGGGTTATTGGCCGCATAGAAATAAATGTTCGGCGTCGCGCCGATAAGGTAGTCCGGCCAGCAGCGCCCGGACGGGCCGGTCTGCTTGCCCGGCATGAACTCAAGCGCGCCATGGGTGCCGAAATGCAGAATGGCGTCGGCGCCGAAGTCCTCGCGCAGGTAGCGATAGAAGGCTGCGAATGCGTGGGTCGGCGTGAAGCCGCCCTCGAACAGGAGCCGCATCGGATCGCCCTCATACCCGAAGGAGGGCTGTAGGCCGACAAAGACGTCGCCAAAAGCTTCGCCCATGATGTGGATCGAACGTCCGTCCGTCAGGACGCGGCCTGGCGCAGGTCCCCATTGGCCTTCGATTTCCTCGAGGCGACGTTCGCGCCGCACATAATCATCAGTCGGAACGCGGGCGTAGACATTGGCGTCCGCGCCATAGCGTTCGGCGTTGCCCTCCAGGATGCGCGCGCGAAGCGCGTCGGCGTCCGCCGGCAAGTCGACGCGATACCCCGCATCTTTCAGCTCCCGGAGCGTGTTCATCAGCGACTGGTAGACCGAAAGATACGCCGCCGTGCCCGCCGCGCCGCTGTTCGGCGGGAAGTTGAACAGGACAATCGCGACCTTTCTTTCGGGTCGCGACTTCGTTCGCAGGTCGACAAGCGCTTTCACCCGGTCGGCGAGGGCGTTCGCCCGCTCAACACAGCTACGCATGCGTCGCGCGCCGCCGTCCGCTTCGAAGAAGCATCCGTGATCGCATCCCGCGCAGGTGGCGCCTTCCGCCGCCCGGCCGCCAAAGACGATAGGGTTCGTCGCGCCGTCAAGTTCCGGGATCGCGACCATCATCGTCGCTTCAACCGGGGAGAGGCCGCGCTCGCCGCAGCCCCAGGCGTCAAGCGTCTGAAACTCCAGCGCCTGCGCTGAGAGATAAGGCGTATCAAGTTCCTTAAGGAGCGTCGCCGCCGCGTCCGAGTCGTTATAGGCGGGCCCGCCAACGAGCGAGAAGCCGGTGAGCGAGACCACCGCTTCAACCGTCGGGCGTCCGTCCTTGACGAAGTACTTCTCAATCGCTTCGCGGGCGTCGAGGCCGCTGGCGAAGGCTGGCACCGCCCGCAAGCCCCGCGCTTCAAGCGCTTCGATGACGCCGTCATAATGCTCTGCGTCCTGGGAAAGGACGTAGGAGCGCAAGATCAGCACCCCGACGGCCGGTCGCTTGGAGCGCGCAAACGGCAGCTTGGCGGCGCTCTCCGAAATCTGCGGTGTCATGCGCGGGTGATAGACGCCGACGTCTGGATGCTCCACCGGCGGCGCGATCGAGAGCTTCCCCTTGATTTTCGCGCCCTTGTCCGATGCATACCGGTCGACAAGCGCAGCGACCAGATTACGCAGGTTCTCCTCGCTGCCGCCCAGCCAGTAGAGCATCGTCAGGAAATAGGCGCGCGCATCCTGAGCCGGACCCGGAATAAACTTCAGGATCTGCGGCAGCATGCGCAGGGTCTTGGCCTGTTGCGCGCCCGCCGAAGCCGGCTTTTCCGACCCGCTTTTCCCGCCGCCCGGCTTCAGCTTCTTCAGAAGCTTCATCACGCCGCCTTCGGGCTTGTCCATGCGGAACTTGCCAAGGCGGGTAAGTTTAACGACTTCCGGCGCGGACAAGCATCCGGCGATCGCGTCGCAGTGGGGCGCGCGCGCCTGCAGCGCCGGCAGAATCGGCCGGATCTGCTGGTCAAGGAACAGCATGCCCGCAACGATGATGTCCGCGCGTTCGATGTCCTTGACGGCTGCGTCCACAGATTGCGGATCGGTTTCGAAGTCGGCCGCCACATGGACGCATAGCGCAAGGCCCGGAAGCTCCCGGCGAAGGTCCTTTTCGGCCGCCTTCAAGGGCGCGACCATGCGGGCGTCCATCGTAATGAGGACGACGCGGACCTCAGCGTCGGAACTATCGCGCGCGATGCGCTCCTTACCGGCCATAATGCGCCTTTGCGTCATAAAGCGTATCGACGGTGATCATTGTCACGCCGTGATCGGAGGCGAACCGTTCCGTGTTGCGCCGCGCTTTGCCGCGCACGAAAAAGGGAATTTTCTTCAGCTCGCGTTCGGCGTCCGCCGACCACGACCATGCGACGTCGCTGGCGTCATCCGTAGTCGGTTGGGCGGCGGCCGGTTCCGCAGTCGCCGCTTCCTGAGCGGCTTCGGGTACGGAGACGACAATTTCTTCCGCTGACGGCGCTTCGGCTGCAGGCGAGGGCGCCGAGGAAGCCGTCGCCGCCTTCGCCGCGCCATGCCCGAGATGCGAGGGGCCGGCCTCGTCGCTGAACTCGAAATCCTCGCGGAACATGCCGAGGAGGTGCTCTTCGAGCCCCATGACAAGCGGGTGGATGAATGTGTCGAAAAGGACGTTCGCTCCCTCAAACCCGAGATGCGGGGAGTAGCGCGATGGGAAGTCCTGGACATGGACAGGCGCGGAGATGACGGCGCAGGGAATGCCGAGCCGTTTGCCAATGTGGCGTTCCATCTGGGTGCCGAGGATCATCTCCGGCTGCAGCTCGGCGATGCGCGCTTCGACGTCGAGATAGTCGTCAGTAATAAGGGGATCGACGCCGAGTTCCTTCGCCATCGCGCGCACGTCGCGCGCGCCTTCGCGATTGTAGCCGCCGAGGCCCACGACCTCGAACGCCATCTCATCGCGCGCGACCCTGGCGATCGCCGCTGCGCGCGCGCTCTCGCCAAACACGAAAACGCGCTTGCCCGTGAGGTAATTGGAATCGATCGAGCGCGACCACCACGGCAGGTTCGACGAAAGGCTCGGCGCCATATCCTTGCCGACAATGTCGCCGACTTCCTTAAGGAACGCGCGCACCCCGGAAACGCCGATAGGGATCGTCTTCGTAAAGGGCTGTTTCAGGTCCCGCTCAAGCCAGCGCGCCGTTGTCTCGCCCGTCTCCGGATACGGAACGACATTGAAATCGGCCGCGCCCAGGCGCCGCAGGTCATCGACGCCGGCGTTCAAGGGCGCGATTACATTGATCCCGATGCCGACGTCTTCGAGAAGCCGGCGCAGTTCGGTCATGTCGTCACGATGCCGGAACCCAAGGGCCGTGGCCCCGAGGATGTTGCAGGTCGGCTTGCCGCCGTTCGATGCGGAGGCGCGCGGAAGCTCAGGATCCACGAGGCGCCGGCAGACCTGGTAGAAAGTCTCCGCCGCGCCCCAGTGCTCTTTGCGGGTGTAGGACGGCAGCTCGACCGGCACGACGGGCACGCCGACGCCCATGGAGGCGGCAAGGCCGCCCGGATCGTCCTGAATGAGCTCCGCCGTGCACGAGGCGCCGACGATCGCCGCCTTGGGCTCGAACCGATCGACGGCGTCGCGGACCGCCCGCTTGAAGACTTCCGCTGTGTCGCCGCCGAGGTCGCGCGCTTCAAACGTCGTATATGTGACCGGGGGCCGCGCGTCCCGCCGCTCAATCATGGTGAAGAGAAGGTCCGCATAGGTATCGCCTTGCGGGGCGTGAATGACGAAATGCACGTCCTTCAGCGCCGTCGCCACGCGCATCGCGCCCACATGGGGCGGGCCTTCATATGTCCAGACCGCAAGCTTCATCAGACCGTCAGCCTCTCTCGCCGCAAGAGCGGACGCGCAAACAGCTCCGCAAGATCGGCGCACTGATCATAACCCTGAATTGGCGTGAAAACGAGTTCGATTGACCACTTGGTGGCGAGGCCCTCCGCCTCAAGAGGATTGGCGAGGCCGAGGCCGCATACGGTGATGTCAGGGCGCAAATCGCGGCAGCGATCGAGCTGTTTGTCGACGTCCTGGCCTTCGCTCAGCTGAACGCCGTCGGGCAGCATTTCGATTTCTTCAGACAGGTGCGCGCGATGCAGATAGGGCGTGCCGACCTCGGTCAGCTTCATGCCGAGCTCGCGCGCAAGAAAACGGGCGATCGGGATCTCAAGCTGCGAGTCCGGAAAGAAAAACGCGCGCTTGCCGGCAAGCGCCGCGCGATACCGCTCAAGTGACCGCGCGCCGCGGGCGCGGGGCGCCGCGGTGACGTCGTCGAACGTCTGCTGCGGCACGCCCCAGGCGTCGGCCGCCGCTTTCAGCCAGGCGGTGACGCCCTCGACGCCAAGGGGAAACGGCGCGGGTATTCGCTGCGCGCCGCGTTCTTCAAGGGCGGCGGCGGTGTCGCGAAGATAGGGATGCGCAAGCAAATAGCGCGTGTTTGGACCAATTGCCGGCATCTCCGCAGACTTCCGGGCCGGCAGGAAGCGCACGGGCGCGACGCCCATCTCCTCGAACATGCGCGCGAACTGGTCCTCCACGACGTCAGCAAGCGCGCCGACGACGACGAGAGACGTCTCTTCCGAGGTCTCCGCAGGCGACTGTTCGGCAATCGCCGCAAGGCAGGCGTCTTCGCCCTGGGTGAAGGTCGTTTCAATGCCGCTGCCGGAGTAGTTCAGAATGCGCACGTCCGGCGCGTACTGCGCCGACAGCCGCGCGGCGGCGCGCTTCAGGTCGAGCTTGATGACTTCGGACGGACAGGAGCCGACAAGGAAGAGCGTCTTAATATCCGTGCGCCTCGCCAGCAGCCGCTGGACGACCGCGTCAAGCTCTTCGTTAGCGTCGGCGAGGCCCGCAAGATCGCGTTCTTCGAGAATCGCGGTCGCAAAGCGAGGCTCCGCAAAGATCATCACGCCGGCGGCGGATTGCATCAGGTGCGCGCAGGTGCGCGAGCCGACGATCAAAAAGAACGCGTCCTGAATTTTGCGGTGCAGCCAGACGATGCCGGTAAGGCCGCAAAAGACCTCGCGCTGGCCGCGCTCGCGCAGCGGCTCGATCTGTTGGTTCTTGGCGTGTTGGGCCGGTTCGGCGCAGCCCGCGATTCGATCAAGCTCAAGCGTGGTCACGCGGACGCCTCCATGCCGGCGCCGTGCGGCGCCTGTTTCTGGAGCCTTGCAAGCCTAAGCTTCCAGACGAACTGCCCGGCATTGATGACGTACGCCGCATACGCGGCGAGCGCGATCTGCATCCGGAGCGCCGGCGAGCCGGCGTCAAACAAATAGACGCCCATGTAAGCAGTGTGCAGCGCCAGCACGAGCATCGAAAAGACGTCTTCCCAGAAGAAAGCAGGCGCGAAGAGATATTGTCCGAAGACGTCTTTCTCCCAAATCGCGCCAGTGACCATGATGGTGTAGAGAACGAGCGTCTTGATTGCGACGGAGGCCGCCGCCGCCGCGAGGCCTTCGCCGGTCGCCATGTACCGTAGAATGAGCGCGACGCTGACCAGAAAAACTAGGAATTGAAGCGGCGCTAGGATCGCCTGAACAAGCGTCCAAGGCGAGTCGTCGCGGCGTTTACGCTCTTCTTCAGAATAAAGGCTGATTGTTCTTTGCTGCACGTCCCAACCGTTATCTTGCTGTTTCGCTATTCGACATTCTTATCGTTCGTTTTTCTTTCGCCGTGCGCCGTTGGCTTCTGAGTCGCCGCTCCGCGTGGCAGGGGAGCGCCACCGCGCCGATCCGCCCAAAGCGACTGAAAAGACGAACGCCCGAGGACCCGGCCATGACTCGCCCCAACGCCGCCTCAATTGCCGCAAACCCAACAAATCCGGCCTGTTCAACACGCTACATCCTGCCCGGAAAAAGTGTCAACCAAAATTGACGTCTAAACAAATTGACATTGCAGTCGGGGTGTCGGACATTTGGTCGCGGGTCGGCGAGGGTAAGAATGCGCCGGCGTCGATATCTGGAAGCGCGATCTGAGAATTCGGCAGAAAGCCCGGCGGTACTAAAGTCGGCGAATACGGAGTCCGCGACATTGGCCTGTGAAAGGCAGTTGCGGGTTAAGCCGGCTGAGGTCGGTCGGCGTTAAGGTAAGCGCCAGGACGCCTGGCAAGCTGACGCCGCTGGATGCGGATCGCTCGGGCGGAACAGCGCGTCAGGCGCCTAAAGCGCCCAAGCGCCGAAGACGGCTAGGGAGTTGCAAGGCCGGAGGCGGCCCATTGGTTCTCCGTTGGTGACGGATCGCTTAGGGCGCCGGCCGCCGCCGAAAAGGACTTTGGTGAAAAGGACTTTGGCGCAAAGGACTCGAACGGCGAAAATGCGGCGCCATTCGCAGCTTACCGATTGGAATAGTCGCCGATTGGAATGGAGCGCTCGTGAAGCAATCGAACGCCAGCCCCGAGCTTGATGGGCTCGCCTCGAGTTACGATGGCGGCGACATGCTTGGCCGGCCTTTTGATGCGTCAGAGCCGAACCGACGGCTTACGAGTTACGCGCAAGAGTTTCCTTCGGATCATGCAGGGCGCCTCCCGCGACAAGACCAATGCGCAAATCCAATACGAGACCAGGGGGAGTATGACCCCATGGCGCGCGCAGACCGGCGATTCGAGAGGGGCTCGGATAGTTGGCCGGATCGAGGGACGTCCGGGGCGGTGACCCAGAATGCGGCCGGGGACCAGCCGGACGGATCGACTCCGTTGGGATTGGCGGAGCTGGAGGCGCTGGTCGATGCATTGCTCGACGATGGCGTTGGACCAGCGGCCGGCGCGGCGGCGCGGGTTCTGGAGGCTGCGGCTGTTGAGGGGGCGTCGGAAGATTTGCTGGTCCATCGCGCGCTGCCGGCGGCGGCGCATCGTTTGGGCGAGTTATGGGAGCGCGATGAGATTACCTTCGCTGACGTGTCGATTGGGCTTTGCCGACTGCAAAGCATTGTCCGCGACCCGACGTGGCGCGTCTCGCCTCAGCGCATTCGGCCAGGTCGGGCGGGGCCGCGCGTGATGATGGGCACGGTCGCCGGAGACCAGCACACCTTTGGCCTGCGCCTTGCGGCGGACGCATTCGCCGGCGCGGGTTGGCGGGTGACGTTTGCGGGCGGCGCGGATGCGAACGCGCTGCTGGAGCGGCTTGCGTCGGAGAACTTCGAAGCGCTCGCCCTCTCGTCGACGAATGATATAGGCGCGCCTGAGATCGCGTCTTTCATTTCGGCGTGCAGGGCCGCGTCGAGATCCGCCGATCTTCGCGTTTTCGTCGGCGGGCGCGGCGTATCGCAAGGCGCCTTTTCGGCGCGCGACATTGGAGCGGACCTCATTCTCGACAGCGCGCGCGGCGCGCCGAATGAGGTCGTTGAGAGAATCGCCGATGCGTCGGCGTGGGTTTAGGTCGTCGATTCTTTTATGACGAACGGTGAAGCAGCAATGGCGTCGCGAACGGCCGCACGAAAGGACCGATTGGGCTTCAAAGGCTCGAAACAGTTCTTCGCCGCGCTAGATGCGGCCGCCGTCGCGCGCCTCGTGGAGGCCGGCGCGGACCTCGCCCTCGTGCTCGAGGACGGCGTTGTGCGCGACGTGGCGCTCGCGTTTAGCGAAATCTCAGCGGAGGCGGCGGAGGGGGACTGGCGCGGCAAAGCGTTCGTCGACCTCGTCACGCCGGAAAGCCGGTCCAAAGTCGACGCGATGCTTGGTTCGGGGCTCGGCGACGGCAAATGGCGCCAGCTCAGCCACCCGACCGTCAGCGGCTTCGACATGCCGGTGAACTACACGTCTGTGAAGATCGGCAAGGGCCCGCTTGTCATGGCGCTTGGGCGCGAAATGCGCTCGGTGGCGACGCTTCAGCAGCGCCTCGTGCGCACCCACCAGGAGTTGGAGCGCGAATATGACAGGCTGAGGCACGCCGAAGCGCGGTACCGAGACCTTTTCGACGCCATGACCGAGCCGGTGGTTGTCCTTGACGCCGCCGATTTGCGCATTCGGGAGGCCAACCCGGCCGCCAGAATGCTGCTTGATCTGCCTGCGGAAGGCGCCGCCGTGTTCAGCGATTGCTTTCCAAAGGAGGCGGCGCGCCCGATCGGCCGTTTTCTGGAGCGCGCCCTCGCCAGCGGCCAGGCCGATCTCGCCAAGGTGCGCGTGAAGCGCCGGGGCGACTGGTCGTTGCGCGCGTCAGCTTTTCGCCATGATGATTCGGTGTCGCTCATCGTGCGCATGCAGGGCGGCGACGCGGGCCAACTCCGACAGGACTCCGAAGGCGAGCAGCACTTAAGGAGCGTCGTCGAGCACCTGCCCGACGCGATCGTTGTCACCGCGTCGAACCTGCGCGTCCTGTCGGTGAACGCGACCTTCCTGCGGATGATTCATCTCGTCGATGAGCGGCGCGCAGTCGGCGACGACCTCGGCAATTGGCTTGGGCGCTCTTCGACGGAGCTGAACATGCTGATGTCGAACCTCAAGAATTACGGGGTCGTGCGGAACTTTGCGACGGTGATCAAGGACCGGTTTGGCGCCGACGAAGAGGTGGAGGTGTCGGCGGTGGCCGCGCCCACCGGCGACGAAACCGTCTATGGCTTTGCGATTCGCAACACGTCGCGCCGGCTGCAGGCGCGCCCGCAATTGGGCGCGGAATTGCCGAATTCAGTGGATCAGGTGACTAACCTTGTCGGGCGTTTGCCGCTCAAGGAAATCGTCCGCGAATCGACCGACCTCATAGAGCGCCTTTGCATCGATGCGGCGCTCGAAATCGCAGATGATAATCGCGCGTCGGCGGCGGAGATCCTCGGCCTGTCGCGCCAGGGGCTTTATTCCAAATTGAAGCGCTTCGGGTTCGACGAATAACCTTCCCTGGCGGTCTGCGCCCATTTTGTCGCACTAATTTGTCAGTGCATGTTGTCAATCCAGATTGACGCTTTCGCACGGCGCGCATACCGTTATCCGTATGTCTGCGACCGATGCATCCGCCGCTCATGGCGTGTCTGCGCCCCGCAATTACCCCGAGCCGGGGGCGGTGCTTGAGCTCTTCAAGCCCGTCACATGGTTTGCGGCGATGTGGGCGTTCGCTTGCGGCGTGATTTCATCCGGCGGGCCAGCGGACGGGCGATGGCTTTATGTCGTCGGCGGCGTCATCCTCGCCGGCCCGCTGTCCTGCGCGGCGAGCCAGGCGGTGAATGACTGGTTCGATCGCCATGTGGACGCGATCAACGAACCAGACCGGCCGATCCCGTCCCGGCGGATCCCCGGGCGCTGGGGTCTTTACATCGCGATCTTCTGGACAGGCGTGTCGCTGGCGCTCGGCGCGGCGCTCGGGCCCTGGGCGTTCGGCGCCAGCATCCTCGCCGCGATCCTCGCCTGGGCCTATAGCGCGCCGCCGGCGCGACTGAAGCTGAACGGATGGTACGGCAACGCCGCCGTCGGCTTTTCCTATGAAGGTATCGCTTGGGTCACGGGAGCGGCGGTGGCAGTCACCGCAGCGCCGAGTCCGGTCATTCTGGCGCTTGCCGTTCTCTATTCCATTGGCGCCCACGGCATCATGACCCTGAATGACTTCAAGGCGATTGAGGGCGACCGCCAGATGGGCGTGCGCTCGCTGCCGGTGCAGCTCGGGCCGGATCGCGCCGCCAAGTTCGCATGCGCGGTTATGGTCGCGCCGCAGTTCGTCGTGGTCGGGATTCTCTTCGCCCTCGGGCGCCCAATTCATGCGCTCGCGGTCATCGGCGTCATTGTCGCGCAGTTCTTCATGATGCCCACCTTGCTGAAGGACCCGCGCGCCAAGGCGCCTTGGTACAATGGCACCGGCGTTCTTCTCTTCGTTTCGGGCATGATGATTTCGGCGTTCGCGGTGCGCTCGCTCGGGTAAGCGGCATACGAACGAATCGCGCCGCCCTCCCGGGCCGCGCATCGGCGCTTGAGGAATTGGAATGATGGCGAATGCAAGCCAAGCGGCCGAATGGGGCGACAACGGCGCAACGCGTCCCGCCGCCGATTTCGGTTGGCTCGATATTGTGCGCCTCGGCCTCGTCCAGATGTCCATCGGGGCCATCGTCATCCTGACGACCTCGACCCTGAACAGGGTGATGGTCGTCGAGCTCGCGCTGCCGGCGGTTGTGCCGGGCGCGCTCGTCGGCTGGCATTACGCCATTCAGATGTCGCGGCCGCGATGGGGCTATGGCGCGGATGTCGGCGGCGAACGCCGGCCCTGGATCGTCGGCGGCGTCGCGGTGCTCGGACTGGGCGCCGTTGGCGCCGCGTTCAGCGCGTGGCTGACGGCGTCGTCATCCCTTGCTGGGCTGATTGCAGCGCTCATCGCCTTCACGGTGATCGGCGTCGGCGTCGGCGCGTCGGGAACGAATGCGCTCGCGCTCCTCGCCGCCCGGACGCCGCCCGCGCGCAAGGCGGCGGCGGCGGCGATCGTTTGGATCATGATGATTTTCGGATTCGTGCTGACGGCCGGGATTGTCGGCGCGCTCCTCGATCCTTTCTCGATGGCGCGTCTGGTCGCCGTTTGCGCGGGCGTCGCCGTCGCGGCGACGGGGCTGTCCGCGCTTGCGACCTGGGGACTTGAAGGGCGACGCCGGCCGCCAACCGGCGCCGCGGCGGAGAAGTCGGCTTCGTCCGCCAACGGCTTTAAGGCGGCGCTTCTTGACGTCTGGGGCGAGACCCAGGCGCGCCGGTTTACTGTTTTCGTTTTCGTCTCCATGCTGGCCTATAGCGCGCAGGACCTTATCCTCGAGCCATTCGCCGGCATCGTGTACGGATTTTCGCCGGGCGAATCGACGGCGCTCGCCGGCATTCAGAATGGCGGCGTGCTCCTCGGCATGATCGCCACTGCGATCGTCGGAACCACTATCGGCAAGTCGCGCGGCAGCTTCATGCGATCATGGACCGTCGCCGGGTGCCTGGCGTCCGCCGCGGCGCTCGCGGGTCTGGCGATCGGCGCTTATTCCGGCATGGCGTCGGAAGGCGCGGGGCTGCGGCTCAACGCGAACGTCTTCGCGCTCGGGCTCGCCAATGGCGCGTTCGCGGTCGCCGCGATCGGCTCCATGATGACGCTTGCGAGCGCCGGCGAGCGATCCGGCGAGGGCGTGCGCATGGGCGTCTGGGGCGCGGCGCAGGCGGTCGCGTTCGGGCTCGGCGGCTTTATTGGCGCGGCGTGCGTCGATGCGATGCGCGCCGCCTTTGGCGATCCGGCGATGGCGTTTGGCGCGGTCTTCGCCCTTGAAGGCGCGACCTTCATCGTCGCCGCCGCGCTGGCGCTTCGGGTGGGCGCGTCGCGGGCCGACCGCGAGAGATTGCCGATGATGCCGGCGGGCGAATCGCTCGCCGCCGAATGAGTCGCGTTGGGACAGGGAATTAGCAAGGACGAGGCGACGATGGATGTACGGACGGTTGACGACGTAAAAGCGGAGAACGGCCAGCACTCGGCCCTGGAGGACTTCGACGTTGTGGTGGTCGGCGGCGGGCCCGCCGGCGCGACGGCGGCGGAGGACCTTGCGAAGAAGGGCAGGCGCGTGATGCTCCTTGACCGGAGCGATCGCATCAAGCCGTGCG
Organism: Parvularculaceae bacterium; assembly: GCA_028284065.1. Taxonomy (GTDB): domain Bacteria; phylum Pseudomonadota; class Alphaproteobacteria; order Caulobacterales; family Parvularculaceae; genus MED-G105. Next base: position 446,771 of record JANQSJ010000010.1, on the reverse strand, counting down.
GCGGCGCAATTCCGCCAAGGCTGATCCGCGACTTCAATATCCCGGACTCGCTTCTCGTCGCGCATGCGACGAGCGCCCGCATGGTCTCACCGAAGGGCGTTGAGGTCGATATGCCCATCGATGGCGGATCGGTCGGCATGGTCGATCGCGAGGTCTTCGACGAATGGCTGCGCGAGCGCGCGACGGAGGCCGGCGCGGAACGGGTGAAGGGCCACTTTGTGGCGATTGAACGGGGCGCGGACGGCGTCGCGGAAATCGTCTTTAAAGTGAAGAAAGGCGAAGCCGACGAGGAGCTGAGGCGCGTGCGCGCGCGGATGGTCATCGGCGCCGACGGCGCGCGATCGAAGGTCGCCCACCAGACCCTGGGCGAAGGCGATCATCCGAAATGCGTTTTCGCCTATCATGAAGTCGTCGAGGCGCCGCAGGACGGGCGCGGCGGCTATGACGGGGCGCGGTGCGACATCCACTATAACGGCAAACTGTCGCCAGACTTTTACGCCTGGGTGTTCCCGCACGGAAAAACCATGAGCGTCGGCGTCGGCAGCGCCAACAAGGGCTTTTCCTTACGCGGCGCAGTGAAGGATCTGCGCGAAGCGTCGGGCTTTGACGGCGACGCGACGATCAGATGCGAGGGCGCGCCGATCCCTCTGAAGCCGCGCAAGAAGTGGGACAATGGCAAGGACGTCATGCTCGCCGGCGACGCGGCGGGATGCGTCGCGCCGGCGTCGGGCGAGGGCATCTATTACGCGATGCTGGGCGGGCGTTGCGCCGCCGACGCGGTGGACGCCACGCTCGAGACGGGCGATGCGCGCGAGCTCGCCAAGGCGCGCAAGCGTTACATGAAGGAGCACGGCAGGGTCTTCTTCATTCTCGGGATCATGCAGCACTTCTGGTACCGCAGCGACAAGCGGCGCGAGCGCTTCGTCAGCATCTGCAAGGACCCCGACGTGCAACGCCTCACCTGGGACGCCTACATGAACAAGCGGCTTGTGAAGGCGAACCACGCCGCCCACGCGAAGATATTTTTCAAGGATCTTGCGCATCTTGTCGGCCTCGCGCCGGTCAGCAGGGGCGGATGACCATAACGCCCGCACTCCTCGACCTTGTGGTTGCGGGCGTCGTCCTTGAGGCGGTTGCGCTTGGCCTTCTGGCCGCGCGTTCAGGCAAGCTCTGGCTTGCGCTTCCGCTGGCGCTCTTCCTCGCAGCCGGCGGCGCGCTCCTCTTCGCGGTGCGCCTCGCCGTCGCCGGCGCTGGCGACGCCGTTCTTGGCGCGGCGCTTACGGCGGGCTTCGCCGCCCACGCCGCCTGCCTTTTCCTTCTGTTCAAACATGCGCCGCGGACAGGCGCGGAGACATGAGCCCTAGCGGCTGCGTCGGCGGCGCTGCGCGGCGTCTTTGTCGCGGGGGCCGCGATGGAGAAGCCGCTGGCCCGGGGCGGCGTTTTTCCGTATCGTCTTAACGCAGACGATATGAGGACTTGCGTGCCGAGCTTTCCTTTTTCCGCAATTGTTGGCCAGGACGATCTAAAGCGGGCGCTTCTGATCGCGGCGATCGATCCGAGCGTCGGCGGCGTCCTCGCCTTCGGCGATCGCGGCACCGGCAAGTCGACCGCGATCCGTGCGCTCGCCGCGCTCCTGCCGGAAGTTCCGCTCTCGGACGACCCAATCCTCGATGAGGCGAGCCGCCACAAAGGGCCGACAAAGCCGTCGCCCGTCGTCGACCTGCCGCTCGGCGCGACCGAGGACCGCATTGTCGGCGCGCTCGATCTCGAGGCGGCGCTCGTGCATGGCGAAAAGCGGTTCCAACTGGGCCTCCTCGCCGAGGCGCATCAGGGCTTCCTCTATATCGACGAGGTAAACCTCCTTGAGGATCATCTTGTCGATGTGCTGCTCGACGTCGCCGCGTCCGGCGAGAATGTGGTGGAGCGCGAGGGCCTCAGCGTGCGGCATCCGGCGCGGTTCGTCCTTGTCGGCAGCGGCAACCCGGAGGAAGGCGATCTGCGCCCGCAACTGCTTGACCGCTTCGGGCTCGCCGTCGACGTCCGTACGCCGACCGATATTGAGGAGCGCCTCGAAATCATACGCCGGCGCGACCAGTTCGAGCACGACCCGGAAGGGTTTGCGAAAAAATGGCGCCGCAAGGACCTCGCCATCCGGCGCCGGATTATCGAGGCGCGCGAAGCGATTGAGGGCGTTGAGGTGTCCGACGCGGCGCTCGCACGGATGGCGGCGCTGTGCGTCGCGCTCGGCACCGACGGTCTGCGCGGCGAGCTGACGCTGATGCGCGCGGCGCGGGCCGAGGCGGCCCTTGAAGGGGCATCGGAAGTCGGCGACGTCCACATTCGCGCCATCGCTGCGCCGGCGCTGCGCCACCGCTTGCGCAAGGCGCCCCTAGACGACGCCGACGCCGGGACGCGCGTGGAGCGCGCCCTCGCCGAGGCTGTTTCCGGCTGAGGCGCGAGGGGAGGCGGGCGCATGGCGCGCGATCGGGATGCGGCGCAGACGGAGTTTCCAGTGACGGAAGGCGCCGGCGCGCATAACGCCGATCCCGCCGCCGATGCCGCTTGGCGCGACGCCGCGCTTGCGGGCGCGTTGGCGCTCGTGGACCCTGAAGGCCTAGGCGGGGTGCGCCTGCGCGCCCAGCCCGGGCCGGTTCGGGATCGTTGGCTTCGTTCATTCGAGGCCTGCGCCCTCGGCCCCGTCGCGCCTATTCCCTTTGACGCCGACGATGGACGGCTGGTCGGCGGGCTTGACCTTAACGCCAGCCTCGCCGCGGGCGCGCCGGTGACCGCGCGCGGGCTTCTCGCCGAAGCGGACGGCGGCGCGATCGTCGTCAAGATGGCCGAGCGCCAGCCCTTGCGGGTCGACGCCGCCATCGCGGCGGCGATCGACAGCGGCGCGGCGCGGGCCGAGCGAGACGGCGTGTCGATGAGCGACCCGACGCGGTTTGTCACGGTCGCGCTCGACGAAGGCGTCGCCCCCGAGGAGGCGCCGGCGGACGTGCTGCTTGAGCGGCTGGCCTTCTTCATTTCCCTCGACCTCATTCCCATACGGAGCGCGGGCGCCTGGGCGTGGACCGATGAAGAGATCTCCGCCGCCAAGAGCGTTTTGGCGGAAGTCCATCTCTCCGACGCGCTATTGCAGGCGATCGACGCCGCCGGGCGCGGCCTCGGCGTCCCAGGCGTCCGGCCGCTGCTCTTCGCCGCCCGCGCCGCGCGCGCCCATGCCGCGCTTGCCGGCCGGACGCAGGCGACGGACGAAGACGCCGTCGTCGGATGCCGCCTCGTGTTCGGGCCGCGGGCGACGGCGTTGCCGGCTCCGGTTCCGCCGCCGGAAGAGCCGCAGCCGGAGGAGCCGCAACCGGACGCGGACCAATCGGACCCGCCCTCAAGCGAGGAGCCGCGTCCGCCGGAGGACGGCGGCGACGCGCAAGAGGGCGAGCAGGAGATTGATCCGCGCGAGCTGGAGGAGATGATCGTGGCCGCCGTCGCCGCCGGGGAGTTGGCCAACGCGCTCGATCTCGCCGCCGGGCGTCGCGCGGAGCGCGCCGGCGCTGGCGGGAAGGGCGCGTCGGGCAAGGCGGGCGAGCGTCGGCGGACATCCATCGGCGGGCGGCGAATCGGCGTGCGTCGGGGCGATCCGCGCCGCGGCGGCCGGCTCGACCTTGTCGCGACGATGCGCGCCGCCGCGCCCTGGAGCCGTCTCAGGCCGAAGCCCGCCGGCGAATCACGAATCGCGGTGCGGCCGTCAGACTTTCACGTGGAAGTCCGGGAACGGAAAAAGGGCGCATCGATCATTTTCCTGGTGGATGCGTCCGGCTCTTCGGCGATGCAGCGCCTCAATGAAGCGAAAGGCGCGGTGGAGGCGCTCCTCGCCGACTGCTATGTGCGCCGCGACGTCGTTGGCCTTATCACCTTCCGGGGACAGAGCGCCGACTTGGCGCTCGCGCCGACCCAGTCTCTGGCGCGCGCCCGGCGGGCGCTTGCGGACCTGCCGGGCGGCGGCGGCACGCCGCTGGCGCTGGCGTTCGATCTTGCCGCGGAGACGGCGCGCGCCGAACGCGATAAGGGGCGTACGCCGCAGATCGTCGTCCTCTCTGACGGGCGCGCAAATGTCGACCGCGCTGGCCAGGGCGGGCGAGCCCAGGCGATGGCTGACGCTGAAGACGCCGCCGCGCGCCTTGCCGCCGCCGGCGTGCAGGGCATTTTTCTCGATACGTCGCGCCGGCCGAGCGACGCCGCTCGGCGCCTCGCTGACGCAATGGACGCGCGCTACACGCCGCTGCCGCAGGCCGACCCGGAGCGTATTCGCGACGCCGTCCGCGCCGACGCGGCGGCCGCCTGATGGCCGCCGGCGCCTATTATCCAGACTGGTCCGTAGACGGCGCCAACTGGCCCTTGCGCGACGCCAGCATGTTCGTCGAGGCGGGCGGCTATAAATGGCATGCGCAGATGATGGGTGAGGGGCCGGCGCTCCTTCTTCTGCATGGCACCGGCGCGGCGACCCATTCCTGGGCGCCGGCGGCGCGGCTCTTGAGCGAAAAGTACAAGGTGCTGAACGTCGATCTGCCAGGCCATGGCTTCACGCGGGCGACGCGCGCCGGGCCGCCGAGCCTTGAACGCGTCGCGACGGCGACCAAGGCGCTGCTTGACGAGCTTTCGTTCCGGCCGCGGGTGGTCGTCGGCCACTCCGCCGGCGCGGCGGTTATGTCCCGTATGGCGCTGGAAGGCGATGCGAGTGCTGATCTCCTGATAAGCGTCAATGGGGCGCTAAGGCCCTTTCCCGGCCCTGCGCGCTTCATGTTTCCCGCATTCGCCAAAGCGCTGCAATTCAATCCGCTTACGCCCTATATGTTTGCGCAAGGGGCGAGCGATGAGAGGCGCGTGCGGCGGTTGATCGTCAGCACCGGGTCCATGCCGCCTGAAGAACAGATCGGCGCCTACGCCGCGCTCCTCAGGCGGCCAGGCCATATCGCCGGCGCGCTTGGCATGATGGCGAACTGGGACCTCGGCGCGCTCGAACGCGCCCTGCCGTCCATTGATCAGCGCGCCGTCATGATTGCTGCGGCGAACGACCGGGCCGTGCCGCCGGGCGACGCGCGGCGCCTCGTCTCCGCAATGAAGAACGCCGAGCACGCGCTTGTGCCGGATTGCGGTCATCTGGCGCATGAAGAAGCGCCCGAAGCGATCGTTCGCATCATCAACGACAAGACCGAAGCGATGGGGCTCGCCTGATGCGCGCGGCGTATCGGCGACGTCCGGGCGCCAAAGCGCGCTGCGTGGCCTTCGTTTGTCTGTTAAGCTTCGTTCGAAGAAACGGAGAAGGCTCTAATGGAAGGCTTTGACTTTCTCTTTGGCGACGATGGCGCGATCTTGAGAATGCTGTCCCAGATCGGACTCGTTGAGGTGCTGCTTCTGTTCGGCGCGATTCTGGGGCTTGTGGGCTACGACTTCATCAAGACCGATCGCGACATGAAGAAGACGGCCGCCCGCGACGATTCTGAGAACTAGTCCGGATCGGCGCGCTGGCGTGGCGACCTATTTCTGATTGGCGACGCAATCGCCGGCCAACGGCGTCCGGCGACCGAAATCCGCCGTATGCGTATCAAAAGCAGTGACCGATCGCCGCCGCGCGGCGCCTATGCCTTTCAATTGCGGATTATTCGTCAGTAAAGGTGCGCGCGGCGTCGAGCGCCGTTGGCGCGGACGAGCTGTGGCGATCGGCGCTTCGCCGGCATGGCGCGTCAAGCGGGGCGCCGGTCGCGCACTGAACGAGACCCGCCGGCCGCGCAGTCGCGCGGCGCGGTGCCGCCCCGGCGGTGTGAGGCGTGTAGCTCGCTCGCTGAAGCGTTACGCCGGCCGCCTCCGCATCGACGACCTGAGGGGCGGGCGCGCCTCTATCCGCCTGCATAAAGCCGAAGACGCCGGAGCAGCCGCATGCGCCGACAGCGAATAAGGAGGCGGCGAGCGCCGACCGCGCGACTATCGCCAATTTGAATGCCGGGAATTCTACTGAACTCACGAGACGACGACGGTCGCGCATAATCACCCCCTGAAATGCAACGTCAGGACGACGGTACCAGCGACGCGCGAGTCCGGCGAGCGGGAATCGCCGCTGAGGGGCTATTTTTTCTCCAGAAGCACCTTGCCTTCGCTCTCCACCCGGCCGGCGATGATCTCGGCAAGCGAGGCGAGAAGCGATGGCAGGGTCGCTTCTATGCGCACATGCTTGGGGAAAATATCGATCTGGCCGGCGACCTGTTGGCCAAGGCCCTTACCCGAGAATGACAAGCTGTCTTCTGCGTCCCATTGGCGGTCGAAGGTCAGGAGCGCGCCGGCCGACAGCGACGACTTGATCTTGTCGAAGCCCTCGTCGATGCGCCGCCGCGCCTCGTCCTTTCCGAGGTCGTGGTCGAGCATGATGGTGACGGTGCGCGGCATCCGGGCGGCTCCTTGTTGCGGCCGCTTCTTCAAATGGCCACGACGCGGGCGCATCGCAAGGCGGGCCCTGCGTGCGCCGGCCGCCCATATAGGCTAAGCAGTGGTTTGCAAACGGGAATTCAAAAGGGGGCCGCCGCCATGTTGCGCTGGTTGATTATCATTGCATGCGTCGCGGCGATCGTCGCCGGCGGGGCCGTCATTCTGTCAGGGCCAGGGGCGCGTTTAGGGCTTTGGGAATTCGGGGACGGCTTCAAGCTGATGCGCGCCGCTGCGCCTCTTGCGCTTGGCGGCGCCGCCGCGTCGGCGGCGGCGCTCATCCTGTCGATCCTGCGCATGCGCGCGCTTGCGCCGCTGGCGCTCCTGGCGCTCGTCGTTTCCGGGGTTGGTGGCTACGTCCCTGTCAAGATGCGCGAGCTTGTCGCCGCGCACCCGTTCATCCATGACATCACGACCGACTTCGATAATCCGCCGGCGATCATCGCCGCCGCCGACCTGCCGCGCCGCAATCCGCCCGCCTATGTGGGGGCGGAGCCAGCGCCGCGGGCGGGCGAAGGCGTCACCGTCGCGGACGCCCAGCGCGCCGCTTTCCCGCAGATTGCGCCGCTTTATTTCGACGCGCCCGCCGAAGACGTCGCAGCGGCGGCGACGGCCGTTCTGGCCTCAATGGGCATGAAGGTGGTGGATGAATATGAGACCGAAGCGGGCTACGCCATCGAAGCGGCGTACACGTCCTTCTGGTACGGTTTTATCGACGATTTCATCGTCCGCATTCAGCCATCGGAGGACGGCCGAATGCGGGTCGACCTGCGCTCAAAGTCGCGCGTCGGGGGCTCGGACCTTGGCGCGAACGGCCGCCGGGTGCTGACGTTTTCCGCGAAGCTGAAATCGAAGATGGCGTAAGGAGCGGCGTCGAGGCGACCGCGGCGCAAGACCGGCAGGCTGGCCGGAGAGCGGCGCGCCTGACCGTTCCCGGCGAAGCGGCGAAGGAAGAGCGTTGGCCCTTGAAGTTGGCCCTTGAAAGCGTCGTCAAACCTTCAGGTTTGCGGAAGCGGCTCGGAAGCTCCCGCCACGCCGCTGGCCTTCGCCCACCAATAGAAGGCGAGCGCCATCAAACATCCAAGCGCTGGCATAACGATCCCGAACTCGTCGATGAACAAATGCGACTCCGGCCCTTTCGTGGTCAGCGGCGTGAAGATGCGCTGAATGAAAAGGTTGTGGCTTGCATGGAGGATAACGGCCGGCCAGAGGCTCTCTGACCTAAAGGTGATAAAGGCGTAGACGACGCCCTGCGGCAGAATGGCCATTGTGAAAATGAACATTTGCAAGACGAGACCGCCATCGCCGGCATTATAATCCGTAAACAGAATAGCGGGCCAGTGCCAAACGGCCCAGATCGCGCCCGACGCCAGTCCCACCGCCCAGAACGGCATGACTTTGCGCATTTCCCAGATGAGGAGGCCGCGCCAACCGATCTCTTCGCCAAGCGCGCGCGACGCCGCGCTGACCATGCCGACGGTTCCGAGCATCGCCACGAAGGCAACTGAGGCGAAGAGGTTCGTATCCTCGCTCCCAGTCAGCCGTCGCGTCCAATCGGCAAGTGTGTCCGGGTTGCCGAAGGCGCTTCCGCCAAGGCCAAGCATCCATACGGGCAGGTAAATCGCGAGGCCGTAAACGATCGGCAGCGTCCAGGCGAACCAGTGCCAGCCCCACTTTCCCGATCGCCATGGAAGACTGGAGATGGGTCGCCCGATTAAGAGGCAGGTTAGCATGGCGGCGACGCCGGGCGACCACATGACGCCGGTCATCAGGATCGGCGGCGTTGAGCCCTGATAGCCCATCAGGCCGCCAAAAACGCTCGTCAGGATAAGCGTTAGGATAAGGAACAGGCCAATCGTTCTCCACGCCTTGCGGCGTTCGTCACCCATCGCGTCGGTCATGGGGCGCTGCCCGGCTTTCGCGGGATGGCGCGCAAAATGATCTCGGCGAAAAAGGCGTCGCGTTCCACCTCGCTCATGCCGGCGAGAAACTCCGCTCGGCCGAGGCGCTCCGCGATCAAGAGATCGGCGAGGCCGTGGGCGACCGCCCAACACGCCACGACGTCCGCCATGGCGATCTGGTCCGTATGGGGATCGCGACGCCGGATCGCTTCAACGTGCTTTGCAAGCTTCTCGAAAGCCGCGTCTGCGGCTTCCGCCAGACCTCGATTGGACTTGTCCGTGCGTTCCGATGCGAACATCAGACGAAAGAGAGCGGGGTGTTCCGTTGCAAAATCCAGATATCCGAGCCCTGACGCCGCGAGTTTGGCTCTCGGGCCGTCATCGGCAAGGCGTTCGCGCCTGTCCTGAGCCGCGATGAAGCGGGCGTAGCCTTTCGCCGCTAGCGCTGTGAGCAATCCGTCTACGTCGCCGAAATGGTGGGCGGGCGCGCCATGGCTGACCGACGCGCGCTTTGCGACGGCCCGCAGGGAAAACCGCTCCACGCCGTTCTCAGTGAGTTCAATCTCAGCCGCATCGAGCAAGGCGCGCCGCAGGTCTCCGTGATGGTAGGCGGGCTTTCGTTGGTTTGGCGAAGAGCGCTCAGCGACGGTCATGGGAAGAGGGTACGGCGCAATCTAGACAGTGTCAAGATATCTCTTCGTTCATTGTCTCGCGGGCGTTTTCCGGCGCGGCCCCGTCGCGAAAAAAGGGCTATCGGCAAAGAACCGGCGTCTAAGACAGGCGCCCGCATCAGGCGGCCGCCCGCGCTAAGACGTGCGAACGCAACGACCATTGACGCGCCATTGGCGTACGGACGAGTTCGGTTCAAAGAGTCGGTTAGCCTTAGAGGATCTTTAGAGTTTTCATTCGATCCTGAGCGCGTTGGCGCTTCGCAAGAATAAGGTATCTCACATGACCTTCAGGCGCGTTATTTCAGCGGCGTCATTGTTTGCGGTCGTTGCTTGCGGCCCCGACGACGTATTGCCGCTCACCAGCGCCGAGATCGAGAAGATCAGGATCGGAGACAACACCTACAGCATCCCCATAGGCTCGGACGGCTTCGTTAACCGCGACGACAATGGGAACTACGCGAATTGGGGCGCAAACTCCCGATTGTGGCGGGAGCTGTTCGCCGCGAAGGGGGTTGAAATGAAGGGCAACGCGCCGTTCGAAATTTCGGGTCGTACTGAGGTTTTGGCCGGGGAGGCCTTCAGCGGTTACGAGTGGGCGGGCGCGCTTGGACCAAGCCGGTCGAGCATAGGTAAGACGTTCGACGGTTTGAAGTGGAAGACCGCGACGCCGTCCGCCGAACTTCGTAGTCCGCTTTTCTTTATTACCAGCGACACCGCAGACTATTACGTCGCCTGTTTACGCGTAAATGATCGACCCCGCACTCAAAACTGCACCATGCATGTCAATGACGGCGTGGCTATACACAGCTTTCCGGTATCGGGTTCGGATCTCGCTCGTGTTGACGACATTAATCGCGCCTTCCGCGAGATTTTTGTCCCGCGCCAATCGTGAGGGCAGAGCGCCTGGCGTCGGCGTTTGGCTGCCGCCGCCGGCGACAAGTTGATGACTGGTTTAGCCGTCCAGATCGACATTAACTGTTCGTGCCCGTCGGACAGGCGCCTTTGCGAAGGCTCAAATTCAATAATCCGTCGACAGAGAGGTATCTCTATCCCGGCGCCATCGGCGTCATGATCGTTGCGTCCGGCGCAAGGTCGCCGTCGAACGTCACCCGGTCGTTTGCGCCAAGGCGCGCCTTGCCCTCGGCGAGGAGTTTCAGGCAGGCGGGATAAAGGTCGTGCTCCAACGCAAGAATCCGCTCCGCGAGCGTTTCGGCGGTGTCTTCCGGCCGGACGGCGAGGGCGGCCTGGCCGATGATCGGCCCCGCGTCGACCTCGCTGGAGACGAAGTGGACGGAGCATCCGGCGATCTTCGCGCCGCTTTCAATCGTGCGCTCGTGTACGCTGAGGCCGCGAAACGCGGGCAGCAGGGAAGGGTGCACATTGATCATCCGCCCGCGCCAGGCGCGCGTGAAGTCGGCCGTGAAAAGCCTCATAAAGCCCGCGAGGCAGATATAGTCGATGCTTTCGGCGTCGAGCGCTTCTTGCAGCGGCGCTTCGAACGCGGCCCGACCCTCATCGCCCTTGCCGAATTCTGTATGGTCAATGACGCGCGTCTCGACGCCGGCGTTCGCGGCGCGCGCAAGCCCTTCCGCATTCGGACGGTTGGAGATGGCAAGGGCGATCTCCGCCGGGAAATCCGGCGCGGCGCACGCGTCCAGAAGCGCCTGAAGGTTGGTGCCCCGTCCCGAAAAGAGGACGGCGACGCGGGTCTTCGCCATCTTGGCTCAACGCTCCCTGTAAAGAACTCCCGCGGGCGAGAGTCAGGCCGCGACAACGTCGCCAATGGGCCAGGCGGTCTCGCCGCTTTGCGTCAGTTGTCCGATGATATCGTCGATGGCCTCGGCGCGCGCGACGACAACGCCGCCGACGCCGCAATTGAACGTGCGGCGAAGGTCCGCATCGCTCAGTCCGCCAGCCTCTTGCAGCCATCCGAACAACGGCGGCGGGGCGAGCGCCGCCGCGTCAAAGCGCGGCCGCAACGCCTTGGACAGCGCGCGGGGAACATTGTCCGTCAGTCCGCCGCCGGTGATGTGGGCGAAGGCGCGCACGCGCTCGTCTGCGATGAGGGGCAGGACGGATTTCACGTAGATCCGCGTCGGCGAAAGCAGCGCGTCTGCGAGGGTTTGTCCGTCCGAGAAGGGCGCGGCGTCGTGATAGCGCAGGCCCGCATCGGCGGTGACCTTGCGGATAAGGGAGAAGCCGTTCGCATGCGGACCGGAAGAGGCTATGGCGATCAGCGCGTCGCCAGGCGCGGCCTCGCGGGGGAGCAGGCGTCCGCGCTCCGCCGCCCCGACGCAAAAGCCCGCGACGTCGAACTCGCCCGGCCGGTAAAGCCCCGGCATCTCCGCCGTCTCGCCGCCAATGAGCGCGCAGCCCGCCTGGCGGCAGCCGTCGGCGACGCCTTCGATGACCGCGGCGGCGTCATCCACGTCGAGCGCGCCTGTCGCGAAATAGTCGAGGAAGAAGAGCGGGGCCGCGCCTTGGGCGAGGACGTCGTTGGCGCACATGGCGACAAGGTCGACGCCGAGGCCGGTAAGGCGGCCCGCCTCCTGGGCGACGATGAGTTTGGTGCCGACCCCGTCGGCGCCGGCGACGAGAATCGGGTCCGCAAAGCCCGCCGCTTTGAGGTCGAACAGTCCGCCGAAGCCGCCGAGGGCGCCGTCGGCCCCGGCGCGCGCGGTCGATGTCGCCGCCGGCGCTATGCGCCGGATCAGCGCCTCTCCGGCGTCAATATCGACGCCCGCTTTCTTATATGCGTCGCTCAATCCGCGTTTCGGCGTCCGCCGCTCCTGTTTCCCAACGGTGACGCCAGCCGGACCGTCCGTCCCGGCGGCGCCTCATTCCTGACCGGAAGTTCGGCAAAGGAAGCCGATAGGCGAACCGGATGTCACGTTTGCCCGCTTTGGTCGAGGGGTTTCGGCGTGCGCGATGCCGGCTATAAGCTGGGCCGCGCAGGGCCTTGCGGCGCGTCGGCGATGAGCCGGGTGAGCGCGGATTGAAGGACGGAGCATTGGCGTCAATGTCTGAGACTCGAATGGCGAACTGGGTGCGCAACTGGGTGCGCGTAGCCGCGCTTGCGCTGGCGGCCTTCGCCGCCCTGGCGGCCGCATCGGGCGCGCGCGCAGAGGATAGCGTGTTCGTCGTCGCGAAGGTGCCGGTGCAGGCGAGCGCCGACACCGCGACGCGGGCGAAGGACCTTGCCCAGGACACGGGCCGCCGGCGCGCGCTCGACATTCTGCTTCGGCGGCTGACGCCCGAAGCCGACTGGCGCTATCTGCCTTCGCTCAGCGCGGGCGAGCCCGCGCCGGCGCTCGCAGATGGGGAGATCGGCGGCGTCAAGCGCGCGATCGAGATTTCCGGGCCGCAACTGGTGGCGTTGGAGCAGAGCTTCGAAGTCTATGACGAGAAAAGCTCCTCGCGGCTCTACCGCGCGTTCATCACCTATCGCTTCAAGCCGGCCGCCGTCCGGCGCCTCCTGAAAAGCGCGGCGCTGCCCTACAGCGAGGCGCAGACGCGCACGGCGCTGGTGCTGCCGGTCCTGCAGACCGATTCGGGCGTCTATCTCTGGGAGACGAACAATCCTTGGATGGCGGCCTGGAAGTCGCGCCCATACACACACGAATTGACCCCCTTCGTCGCGCCCGACGGCGATGTGGAGGACGAGGCGACGATAACCGCCAATAGCGCGTTGGCGCTTGACGTGGAGGCCGCCGCCGATATGGCGCGGCGGTACCGCGTCAGCCAGGTGGTCGTCGCCCATGCGCGCCTGCGCCAGACGGACGGCGAGGACGTCCTGAGCGTCCGGCTCCTCAACGCCTATAGCGAGGCGGCGTCGGTCGACGACCTGCCGCCGCTGGAGGATCTGTCCGAAGCGCCTTCGGACGGCGCGGACGGCGATTATGTCGGCGACCTCATCGGCGATATCGAGACCGGGCTCGACCCGCGCCATACGGCGGACATTTACGGCTATCGCGCGCCGGTTGGCGGCGACTTCGCCGCCGAGGTGGGCGACGTCATCGCCTCGGTTCAGGGACGCGAAGCCAGCGGCAACTTCCCAATCCTCGCCGAACGCCTGATCGAGGGCGCGATCACGAACTATGCGAGCGGCTGGAAAGAGGAGACGCTCATCGACCATGCGAGCGACGCGGTCCTGGCGGCGACGGCGTTCTTCGACGGCCTCGCTGACTGGGCGCGCATCCGCGGCGCTCTTATCGAAACGCCGCTTGTGGGCGCGGTCCAGATCTCCGGCCTGTCGCCGCGCGGCGCGGAAATGGACATTCGGGTGTTCGGCGATCCGGCGCGGCTGACGACGGCGCTTGAAAACCAGGGCATCGTCTTTTGGACGGAAGCGGGCGACAGATGGTTTCTTGCGACCCCGGATGTGGCGTCGCGCACGCGGGGCCAGCGTTTCCTGCGCCAGCGGGGGCGCAGGGGCCTGTTCGGCGGGATTGAGCCGGACGACGCCGCAGAGGCGAACCGGCTCGCCCCGGCCTATGGCGAAATGGAGCCGAGCCCGGCAAACTACCGCGAGCAGGATAACTGAAGGCGACGCCTTGAAGTCGATAGCCAGCGGCGTCGCGAGCGCGAGGGGAGACGCGCGCGAATGACGACGTCATGGAGCCAAGGGCGCATCGGAGGCGGCGCGCGACTAGCCGGCGCGCAGCGATGAGCGCGCCTGCTGACCCCGGTCAGTTGGCGCTGGGATTGCCGGCCCGCTCGCCGGCGATGGACCGCGGGTCCTATATCGTCACCCCTGGCAATGCGGCCGATCTCGCAACTCTCGACGCCTGGCTGGCGTCTGACGAGCCCTTTCTTGTCATCTGCGGGTCGCCATCCGCAGGCAAAACGCACCTTGCCTCGATCGCGGCGGACTCGCTTGGCGCGCGCTTCATCAGCATTTCGGATGGCGACGGCGCAGACGAGGCGCTCGGCGCGATGCGCGCGGCGGCGGCCGACGCGGCGCCGCTTGTGATTGATCGCGTTGAGCGATTGGCGCGGCCGGAGCTGCTGCTTGAGGCGCTTCAGCAGTGGCGCAGGAATGGCGGACGCCTGGCGCTGGTCGGCCGGGGCGAGCCAGAGGCGTGGGCCGGCGGCGTCGTCGATCTGGCGACCAGGCTTGGCGCCGCCCCGCGCCTCGTCATGTCCGAACCCGACGAAGACCTTATCCGCAGGGTGATGGAGAAGCTTTTCGCAGACCGGCAGGTCGAGGCCAGCCCGAAGATCATCGAATTCGCCGCCCGCCGCCTGCCGCGGCGTCTTGCGGCGGCGTCGGCCTTTGTCGAGGCGATCGACCTCGCGTCGATGCGGTCGAAATCGCCGATCACCCTGAAGCTCGCCGGCGCGGCGGTCGCGTCGATTGGCGACGACAGCTAACTCAAGTCGAACGTCTTCCGCCATGGCGCAGCGGCGCGGCGGCGTTGCGCGAGTCCCCACTTACGATGTATTTGCCAAGTGCGCGGTACATCTACGCTTTTCCGGGAACCCGCGCATTTTCTTATGCGGGCGAAGCACCTGCGGGAGGCGGCATGACGGCGGGCGCGGACGACGGAGCGACGAGGCCGGATCGGCCTGCCGATCTGCTCGACCCGGGCGATGCGCCGGCGCTGGCGATCGCTCGCGACGCGCCCGAACGTTTCATCAATCGCGAGCTTTCCTGGCTCGCCTTCAACGACCGCGTTCTGGAGGAGGCCGCCAACGAGAAGCACCCGCTTCTGGAACGGCTGCGGTTCCTCTCTATCTCGGCGAGCAACCTAGACGAGTTCGTCATGGTCCGCGTTGCGGGCCTGCGCGGCCAGGTGCGCGAAAACGTCAACGTCGTCAGCCAGGAGGGCCTTAACGCCGAAGAGCAGCTGAAGCTCATCAATGTCGCGACGCAAGGCCTGATGGAGCGGCAGCAGGCGACATGGCGCACGCTGAAGCCGCTGATGGCTGAGGCCGGCGTGCATGTGGTCTCGGAGACGGATCTCACCGACGAAGAGGCGGCCTGGGCGGAAAACGAGTTCCTGACGAACATCTTTCCCGTGCTGACGCCGATCGCCCTCGACCCCGCGCATCCGTTTCCGTTCGTCCCCAATCTAGGCCATGTCCTGTGCCTTGACCTCACCCGCAATGACGGTTCGCGGCTGACGAACGTTCTGGCGCTTCCCCACAATGTGCGCCGCTTTATTCGTCTGCCGCATACGGACGATGGCGGGGCGAAGGGCGAGACCATTCGCTTCCTGCCGCTGGAGCGCCTGATCGTTCGCTTTGTCGGGCATATCTTTCCCGGCATGCGGCTGAAGGCGAGCGGCGCCTTCCGGATCGTGCGCGATTCCGATGTGGAAGTTGAGGAGGAGGCGGAGGATCTCGTCCGCGTCTTTGAAAGCATGCTGAAGCGCCGCCGCCGCGGCGACGTCATCCGCCTCAAGATGGAGGCATCGATGCCGGAGGACATGCGCAAGCTCGTCATCGACCGGATCGGCGCTGCCGCGCACGACGTCACCGTCATTGACGGCATGCTGGGGCTTGCGCAGACGTCGGAGCTTATACCGAAGGATCGCCGCGACCTTCAGTTCTCGCCCTATGAGCCGCGCTTCCCCGAACGCATCCGCGAGCATGGCGGCGACTGTTTCTCCGCCATTCGCGAAAAGGACATTGTCGTCCATCACCCCTATGAATCGTTCGACGTCGTCGTGCGTTTCCTGAAACAGGCCGGCGCCGACCCCGACGTCGTCGCCATCAAGCAGACGCTTTACCGCACCTCCGAACGCTCGCCGATCGTCGAGGCGCTGATCGATGCGGCGGAGGCGGGCAAGAATGTCACCGCCCTTGTTGAGCTGAAAGCGCGGTTCGACGAGGAGGCGAATATTCGCTGGGCGCGGGCGCTTGAACGCGCTGGCGTTAATGTCGTCTACGGATTTCTCGACTACAAGACGCACGCGAAGCTGTCGCTCGTCGCCCGCCAGGAAGGCGACGCCATTCGCACCTATGTGCATGTGGGAACCGGCAATTACCATTCGATCACGGCGAAGATCTATACGGACCTCTCGCTCTTCACGTGCGATCCCGCGATCGGCCGGGATGCGGCGAAGGTGTTCAACTACATCACCGGTTACGCCCGGCCGAGCGACTTCGAGAAGCTGGCGATCGCGCCGATCGATCTGCGTCAGCGGCTGAGCGGCCTCATCGACGACGAGATTCGGCATGCGCGCGCCGGGCGTCCGGCGTCGATCTGGATGAAAATGAACTCGCTCGTCGACGGCGTCATTATCGACAAGCTCTATGAAGCGAGCGAGGCGGGCGTCCAAATTGATCTCGTCGTGCGCGGCATCTGCTGCCTGAGGCCGGGCGTCCTGGGGCTTTCCGAGAACATTCGCGTCAAGAGCATTGTCGGGCGGTTCCTGGAGCACGCCCGCATCTACGCGTTCGGCGCCGGCAAGCCGCTGCCCAACCCGCAGGCGAAGGTGTTCATCTCCTCCGCGGACTGCATGCCGCGAAATCTGAACCGCCGCGTCGAAGTCCTGTGTCCGGTGGAGAACCCCACCGTCCACAGCCAGATCCTCGATCAGATTATGGTCGCCAATCTCAATGACGAGGCGCAGAGCTGGCGGCTCGAACCGGACGGAAGATACGCCCGCGTCGAGGTGCCCGAAGATGTGACGCCTTTCAATGTCCACCACTATATGATGATCAATCCAAGCCTTTCCGGCCGCGGCGCCTCGATCCAGTACAATGCCCCAAGCCCGATCACGCCGCGCAGATAGCCCGCTCGTCATGGCCCACTGCGGCGTCGTCGGGCGTTGACCGCCATGGCCAAGCGTCCGGCGGAGATTGTCTCAAACGCCGCGGCCGAGGCGGTCGCCCTGCGTCGCGGCGTTATCGACATTGGCTCCAATTCGGTCCGCCTTGTCGTCTTTGACGGCCCGGCGCGCGCGCCCTTCGCGATCGTCAATGAAAAGGCGCTCTGCGGCCTCGGCCGCGACATCGGGCCCGACGGCCGGCTCAATCCGGCTGCGATGGAGGCGGCGCTTGAAACGCTTGCGCGCTTCCGGCGGCTTTTGTCCGCATACGGCGACCCGCCGACGCGCGCCGTTGCGACCGCGGCGCTGAGGGTCGCCGCAAACGGCGCGGAATTCGTGGAGCGCGCCCGCGGCATCGGCGTTGATGTGGAGATCATCGACGGCGCGCGCGAGGCGGAGCTCGCCGCGCTCGGCGTCATTTCCTTTGAGCCGCGGGCCGAAGGCGTTATCGGCGACATGGGCGGCGGGAGCCTGGAGCTTGTGCAGGTGCGGGCCGGCGAGCTTGGGGACGCGGCGAGCCTGCCCATCGGCGCGTTCTCGCTGATGCGCGCGAGCGGCGGCGATATCAAGCGGGCCCGCGCCGTCGCGCGTGACGCGGTCGCCGGCGCGCGTTTCCTTGTCGAAGGGAAGGACGACACCATCTATGCGGTCGGCGGCGCCTGGCGCGCGCTGGCGCGCATGGAGATGCGCATCCGCGACTATCCCCTGCCGATCCTTCATGAATACGCCATCGCGCGGGCCAAGGGCCTTGATCTCTGCGACTTCGTCGCCCGCCAGAGCCGCGAATCCCTGGAAAGCGACCGCACAGTGCCGCGACGGCGCATCGACGCCATTCCGTATGCGGCTATTGTTCTCGGCGCAGTCCTGGAGGCGTCGTCGGCGCGCCGGATCGTGGTGTCGGCAGGCGGCCTGCGCGAGGGGCTCATCTATGACGGCCTGCCGCCGGAGGCGCGCGCCCTCGATCCGCTTATCGTCGCTGCGGAGTTTTTCGCCGGCCGGCTCAGTCCGGGGCCCGAATACGGACGCGCCGCGGCGGCGGCGATAAGGCCGCTCTTCCGCGACGGCAAGAAAATGCGCATGCGGATAGTAGACGCCGCGTGCGCGCTGATCGACACAGGCGCCTATTTCCACCCGGATCATCGCGGACGCCAGGCCTACGACGCCGCCTTGCGGGCGTCGCTCTATGGCGTCTCCCACGAAGAGCGCATCATGCTCGCGACGGCCGTGCGGACGCGGTACGAAGGCCGCAGCGCGGAAGTCGACCTGCCGCCCGTGGACGCGCTCCTTGACGACGACGCCCGGACGTTTGCGGTGCGGCTCGGCCTCGCCATGCGCTTTGCGGCGACCTTCGCGCCCAAGGCCGCCGGCGCATTGCGGGGGTGCGCCCTGAGGCGCGACGGCGACGGCGTCGTCTTCGAGGCGCCCGCCGACCGCCGCGACCTGATGCAGGACAGCGCCCGCAAGCGGCTGTCGGCGCTGGCGGACGCTTTCGATGCGCGGGCTCTAGTCGACTTCGTCGACGCCCCCGCGGAATCGCAACGCGCCGGCTGAGTCGGAAGGTCGCGCTGACCTCGGGGCGCGCCGCGCCAACCAACCGCATTTTCCAATTGGCTTGTCGCCAACTTCAACTCTGGTCGGCGACCGCGTCAGTCGATTTCGAACGTTACCGTCGCCCAATTTGATTCGTAGTCCGCCTCAGGATCGCTTTCCAGCTTCCGCATGTGAATAAGCGTCAGGTACCATACCGCCGCCTTTGATAGACTGAACTTTCCGCGGCCGCCGTCGTCGGTGCGGATGGTTTGCGCCCGCTTGTGTTCGCCTTCATCATTGTTTTGATGATACCCGCCGTAGCTCGCGTAAACGAGCTGGTTCGGAACGGGTTCGCCATTGCGAAGCACCTTGAACGCCACTTCGTCGCCGATCGCGGCGTCATGGGGGTTGGTCTCAAGAACGATCTCCACTGGGTACCCGAACGCATTGGCAAAGTCGCTGGACCGCTCGTCGCCCACCTGAACGATTG
The DNA here is from genome assembly GCA_028284065.1 of Parvularculaceae bacterium. GTDB lineage: Bacteria > Pseudomonadota > Alphaproteobacteria > Caulobacterales > Parvularculaceae > MED-G105. The sequence goes on along the minus strand of JANQSJ010000010.1, from coordinate 427,927 downwards.
TCCGGACATGCTTGGAATATCGTTCCCGCACGTCCGCCTTGGGGCCTGAAGCCGTGAACTCCTTAAGCGTGTCGGCGACGCCGTCATTCTTCAGATACCGGGCGAAGTCGTCGGCGGCCATTGTGATCATGCGGGGCTTCGTAGATACGCCAACGGCATACGTCCCTGCCGCGCCGACGTCCTTTGTCAGGACCGACGTGTCCCCGACATCCCGCCAGTCCGCGGCGTCGGCTTTACGGGCCTCGCCGCCGCCGAGAATCGACACGTCCAGCATTCGGTTGCGATCAATCGTGTTATCGCTTCGTTCGAACGTGCCGTTCACGAGTTCGATCACTAATTCCGTATTGGGAGCGATGACATGCTTCTTCGGCTTCAGAAACATTTCGTGCGCCGAAGCCGGCAGGCCAGGACCGACAAGCAGGGCGGCGAGCAAGCCGCCAATTAGGTTCCGCATGGATATTCCGTCTCTTCGTTGCGTGAGACCGGAACCTATCCCATGCGGCGCGATCGTAAAGCGGAAACGGCGGGCTGATTATCCTTATGAAACCGGCGGCTTACGCCGGCGATGGCGGCTAGACCCAAGATTACGCGCTAAAAGCTACGTTCAAAGCCGACGGAGAACACCCGCCCGCGGCCGGCGAAGAACCGCGTGTCGCTGGTCGTGCGCACGGTCTGGCTGTCATAGGTGACGAACTGCTCGTCGAAGAGGTTCGAGACCGCGAAGGTCACGTCGCCGACAGATGTCCCATAGCGCAGAAACGTATCGACCAGCGTGTAGCCGTCAAAGTCCGCCTCGAAATTGATCCCCTCGAAGTCGCGCCCCAGGAAGGAGCGCGTCTGGACGCGGGCGCTGAAGGGGCCCGAAATGTAATCGGCGGCGAAGTTCAGCCGGTTGGGGCTGATGTTCGCGCCGTCGAGATCGCTGTCCACCTCGCCGTCGCCGTCAATGTCGACGCGGCCGTTAAGGAGGGCGTAGCCGCCGCTGAGCGACAGGCCGTCGAGCGGCGTCTCCCAGGCGGCGGTGAGCTCAAGCCCGTCGATTTCCGTACGCTGACGGGTAACCTCGAAGACGTCGCCCACAAGGACGAGCCGAGATCCGTTGTCGGCGGTGCTCCAGAAATACGCGGCCGAGGCGGAAAGGGGCCCGCGGCGCCACTCAAGCCCCACCTCGGTGTTGTCGGTGATCACCGGCTCCACGTCGAGCAGCGTGTCGACGTCCTGTCCGGGCGTGTTGATCGCCCGCAAGACCCGTCCGATGTCGGGCATCGTAAACCCTTGCGCGTAGGAGGCGTAGGCCGTGAGGCCTGTGATGAGCTCGACGGTGCCGCCGAAGTTCACAAGCGTTTCGCCGAAGCTCGGTTCGCCGCCCGCCACCTGCTGCGGCCCGTAAAAGGCGAGCGTTTCATAATCGTCGACGCTGAACGTCGCGAACTCATGCCGGAGGCCCGCGGTGAGGTTCACGCGGCCGTCCCAGAGCGCCTGGTGCGCTTGCGCGAACGGGGCGAGGGACGTGAAATCGGTTTCCGGCACCCAGTTCCTGCCCGTCGCGACCAGCGATTGAAACGTCTCGTCATTGACGCCGTCAAAGCCGACGATGAACCGGAACCCCGGCACGGCCGCGACTTCGCGTTCATAGGAGAAGCGAAAGCCGAGCTTCGTCGAATTGTTCGATGACTGGTCGAAAAGCGTCCCTGACGGATCGATGGCGGGGTCCTGGAAAGTGCCGAAGACTCCGCCGCCGAACACCGCTTCGAAATCCTGGTAATAGAGCTGGCCGCTGAGGATTCCGCCGAAGAGATCCTGATCGGTGTAGGTCAGCGAAACCGTCGTCACTTCGTTTGTGGGGATGACGCCCGGCGTCGTTCCTCTCACGGACGTTGAAGGAATTCCCTCGGACCTTGAGCCAGGGACCTGGACATAATCGCCGTCGCCTTCGAGATCGAAACGCTGGGCCATCACCTCGACGCGCCGTGAGGGCGTGAAATCAACGCCCACCTTGCCGAAGAAGGACAGGCTGTCGGAATCCTGCACCTCGCCCTGGACGCCGTCGACGCCGACGCGCCGGCCGTCGCCGCTGTAGAACGCGCCGCGGGAGTTGAACGCGACCCCGAAGGTCGCATCGACCGCGCCGAAGTCGCGGCCGACAAGGCCTGCGAGGCGGAAGCCGGCGCTGTCGCCGAATTCATCGGCGGCGGTCAGTTGCGCAAGCGCGCGTCCCGTCCAGCCCTCGTCCTCTTCCGGGGCGGCGGGCGTGACGTAGTTGATGACGCCGCCGGTCGCGCCGATCCCCTGGATGGCGTTCGACCCGAATATGACTTCGACCCGCTCGATGAAGAAGGGGTCGATGGTGTAGCCGTCCCGGCTGCCGTCGCGCAGCGGGTTCGACTGCGGGACGTTGTCGATGAGGAAGAGCGGGCTGCGGCCGCGCAGGGTCTCGCCGGCGCCGGAGAGTTTTTCGCGCGTCGGGGAGAAGGAGGGCACAAGCGCGGAGACCACCTCCAGCGCGGAGCCGGTCACCTGCGCCTGGCGCCTCAGTTCCGCGGCGTCGATCAGCTGGATGGTGTTCGGCAGCGCGGAGGGCGGCAGGGTGGTGCGCGCGGCGATCACGATGATCTCGTCTGCGATCGCCTCGCCCGCGTCGTCGTTTTGTCGGTCCTGGGCGGTTGCGGCGCCGGACAGGCAGGTCGACGCGGCGAGCGCCAGTTTCAAGCTCGCGGACAAAGGTTTGGTTGACGGCCCCGGGCGCATGTTCCCCTCCCTCGCAGATGACTGAGCGTGCTGCGTAGGAGCTCTGCTAATGCGAGTCAATTGCAAACTTTGATTGGTCGGGCGCTACGTAGGGAGGGAGGATTTTCGAACCACGTTCTCATTAGACGCGGCCGCGGTTCGCCCGGTCGGAGACCCCCGAGCGGCGCATATGCCGGAGCAATTATGCGTGAGCGACGTCGCGGCGCGCCGGCGAGGTCCTCAGATCTCCACAAGCTCCAGCTTGCCGCTGACGAGGCGCATGCCGATCTCGCCGCGCATGACCTTTTCCGCCGGCTCGCCGAATACCTCGCGCCGCCAGCCCTTGCGCGCGGGAATGTCCGCTTGCGGATCGAGGGCCATGGCCTCGAGGTCTGCCGCCGACGCGACGAGGCGCGGGGCGACGTCATGGCGTTCGCACTGCCGTTTCAGGACGACTTTCAGCATGTCGACGACGTCAGGCGGCGGCGGGGCCCGGTTCGGGTTGCGTTCAATCCTCGGCAGATCGTCGCGGGGGATCGCGCTCCCGTCCTTCACGGCGCTGAGGATCGCTGCGCCGAACTTCGAGCGCTCGGTCCCGTTTGGAAGCGAGCGCGCACGCGCCAATTCCTCCGTAGACTGAGGCTTCATCCGGGCGATTTCGAAGATTGCTTCGTCCTTGACGATCCGGCCGCGCGGCACGTCGCGGGTCTGCGCCTCGCGCTCGCGCCACTCGGCGAGCTTCATGACGGCGCCGATCTCCGCGGGCCGCACATTGCGCAGTTTCAGGCGCCGCCACGCCTCGTCGGGTTCGGTGCGGTAAAGCGCAGGGTCGACGAGCGCGGCCATCTCTTCAGCGACCCATTCCCGCCGTCCGTCCTTGTCGAGCTTGCGCGCCAGAATCGGATAGGCGTCGCGCAGGTGCGTCACGTCAGACAGGGCGTAGGCGAGCTGCTTCTCCGACAGGGGCCGGCGCGACCAGTCCGTGAAGCGCGAGCCCTTGTCGATCTTCGCGCCGAGGAGCGCGCGCATCAGCGGCTCATAGCCGACCTGGTCGCCGAACCCGCACGCCATCGCCGCGACCTGGGTGTCGAACAGCGGGGTTGGCGGCCGACCCATAAGCTGGACGAATATCTCCACGTCCTGGCGCGCCGCGTGAAAGACCTTGATGACGCTTTCGTCGCCGAGAATGTCGAGCAGCGGGGCGAGATCGATCCCATCGGCGAGCGGGTCGATGATCGCTTCGGCGTCGCTGGCGGCGACCTGGATGAGGCAGAGGATCGGCCAGTAGGTCTTCTCCCGCATGAACTCGGTGTCGACGGTGACGAAGGGCTGGCCGCGGAGCGTGTCGCAAAACGACCGCAGCTCGGGCGTGGTCTCAATTACATTCATGGGCGCTTGCCTATCAGGCTTCGCCCCGCGGGTCATGTGAGCGCTGCGAAGGCCGAAGTCCCGAAAGGCGGAAGGGGGCGGGGAACGCGGGCGGCGGTTCGCCGCCGCCCGCAGCGTCCCTGTTAGCGGGCGCAGGCGTTTGAATAGGCTTCGTAGGAGATCACCGCCGGGCGGCCGGAGAGGTCGGCGCAGACGCCTGCGGAGCGCCCGAGGCGCGACGCCTCGCCGTCGATAGCCGACAGGTACGCGCCAAACATCTGCTCGAAGGGACTCTTTTGCTCTTCCGGCGGGCTGATCACCTTCCAGTCGTCGCCCTCGGCGCCGATCTCCGCGGCGATGAAGCGAATCGTCTCCTGGAAGTTCTTGGTGCCGTCGATATAGCCGCGCGCCTCGGCCATGTCGTTGGAGAAGACCATCGCGCCATAGTCATTGATGAGCGCCTCGCGATCCATGCCGCGATTGGCGACGACGTGATTGAGAAAGTCGTCGTAGATCTCCTTTGTGCCGGCCTCGAGCAGGGTCTTCTCCCGCTCCGTAAACGGACGGAACGGATTAAAGATATCCTTGCCTTCTGAGGCCGATATCACCTGCATTTCGATGCCGCCGCGCGTCGTCACGCCGGACGAGAATAGCGTGCCGTCGAACGCCACCGGGTCGTTGAAATAGGGGAATATCCCGAAAATGACCCCGACGCTGCCGATGAGGCTGCCATGGTCGGCGTAGATCTTGTCGGCGGCGGCGGTGGACCAGACGCCGCCTGACGCCGAAAGGCCGTCCACATAGGCGACGACCGGCTTGCCGGCCGCCTTCACCGCCTCGACGCCCTGATGGATCGCCTGGCTGCCGACGACGGTGCCGCCGGGCGTGGAGACGAACATCATCACCGCGTCGACGTCGTCATTCTTCGCCGCGTCGAGAAGCTGCTCCTTCACCTCATAGCCATAGGTGACGCCGTCCAGTCCGCCGAAAAAGCCGCTGGCGTCGTCCGATTTATGAGTCAGGATCGGGCCCTGAATGTCGACGCGGAGGATCGCGTTCTCGCTGTCCTCTTCGCCGTAGAGCGTTCTTGAGGATTTCTCCGCCGCCTGGCGTCCGCCGCCGGCGCTGGAGCCGATCGCCGCCGCGCCGCAGGACACGAGCAGGATCAGGAAGACCCCGCCGACGAACATCTTCACGAGCATGCGGAAAAGATCGGGTATCAGGGGCGGTCTTTCGGTCATGGGGCCTCTCTGGATGCTTGGCGCGACGCGGGCGCGCACGCAGTGCAATAACGCCCTATGAAGGTAGGCAGCGGGACTGGCGCGGTAAACCTGATCCGACATTTGTCGCCGGGGCCGTTCGCCGCGCCGGCGGCACGGTTCATCGACTCTCCGTGCGGCCGCCGCCGCCGCCGAGCGCCGGGCATGGCTCCGCTCTCGCCTCGAAGCCGTTCATGGTCCGCCGCGAGCCTTGACTTGGCCACAGCCTTGACTTGGAAAGCCGGCCTTGCCACTCCCGCGCGTCAGTCGCCGGTGTGACGCCAACAAGGATCGCCTGAAATGAACGCCTACCGCTCCCACACGTGCGGCGAGTTGCGCGCCGACGCCGTCGGCGACGACGTCCGCCTCTCCGGCTGGGTTCACCGCAAGCGCGACCATGGCGGGCTCTTGTTCATCGACCTGCGCGATCACTACGGCCTGACCCAGCTCGTCGTGGAGCCGGAGGCGGCGTTTTTCGGCGACGTGGAACGCGTGCGCCAGGAAAGCGTCATCCGCATTTCCGGCGAAGTCGTCGCCCGCACCGACGAGACCGTGAACCCGAACCTGCCCACCGGGGAGATCGAGGTGCGGCTGTCGACCTTCGAGGTGATGTCGGCTGCGGACGATCTGCCGCTGCCGGTCTTCGGCGAGCCGGACTATCCGGAAGACGTGCGCATGACGCACCGTTATCTCGACCTTCGGCGGGAGACGCTGCACCGGAACATCGTCCTGCGCTCCGCGGTGATCGGCGAAATCCGTCGCGGCATGGAGGGGCAGGGCTTCACCGAATACCAGACGCCGATACTGACCGCCTCGTCGCCCGAGGGCGCGCGCGATTTCCTGGTGCCGTCGCGCCTGCATCCGGGCAAGTTCTACGCGCTGCCCCAGGCGCCGCAGATCTTCAAGCAGCTCATCATGGTGGCGGGCTTTGACCGCTATTTTCAGATTGCGCCGTGTTTCCGCGACGAGGACGCGCGCGCCGATCGCTCCGCAGGCGAATTTTATCAGCTAGACCTGGAGATGAGCTTCGTTGAGCGTGAGGACGTGTTCGACGCCGTCGGGCCGGTCACCCGCGACGTCTTCAAGGCGTTCGCCGGCGACCGCCGCGTGACGGAGTATCCGTTCCCGATCATCCCCTTCGAGGAGTCGATGCTGAAATACGGCACCGACAAGCCGGACCTCAGGAACCCGATCGAGATGCAGGTCGTCAGCGACCATTTCCGCGGATCGGGCTTCAAGATTTTCGCGCAGATCCTTGAGGCCGACCCGCAACACGAGATTCGCGCGATCCCCGCGCCCGGCGGCGGCTCCCGCGCGTTCTGCGACCGGATGAATGTCTGGGCCCAGAAAGAAGGCCTGCCCGGCATGGGCTACATCATGTGGGGCGAGGACGGCGCCGGGAAGGGCCCGCTCGCCAAGAATATCGGCCCGGAGCGCTCCGAAGCGGTGCGCGGCCAACTGGGTCTAAAGGCTGGCGACGCGGCGTTCTTCCTTGCCGGCAAGCCCGCGGAGTTTCTCGCCGTCGCGGCGAAGGCGCGCAACGTCATCGCCGATGAGCTGGGCCTCGCCGACAAGGACCAGTTCGCGCTCGCCTGGATCGTCGATTTCCCGATGTACGAATGGGACGAAGAGAGCAAAAAGGTAGAGTTCGGCCACAATCCGTTCTCCATGCCCCAGGGCGGGCTTGAGGCGTTGGAGGCGGCGGATACGGATGAAGAGCGCCTCGCCGTCAAGGCGTATCAGTACGACATCGTGTGCAACGGCTACGAGCTGGGGTCGGGCGCAATTCGGAACCATCTGCCGGAGATTATGTACAAGGCGTTCGAGATCGCCGGTTACGGCAAGGAAGTGGTCGAGGAGAAGTTCGGCGGCATGCTGAACGCCTTCCGCTTTGGCGCGCCGCCGCACGGGGGCTGCGCCCTCGGCGTCGACCGCATCGTGATGCTGCTCGCCGATCAGCAGAACATCCGGGAGGTGACGATGTTCCCGATGACGCAAGGCGCGCTCGATCTCATGCTGGCCGCGCCGTCGGAGGCGAGCGAAGCGCAGCTCAAAGAGCTGCACATTCGCGTGACGCCGCCGATCGTGGAGAAAAAGGACTAGAGCATCGCGCAAAAAGTGTGCAACGATTTTTGCCTTTCGCGATGCGACCACCAAAGACTCAGAGCGAAATGAGATGATGCAGGTTTATTGCATTTCGCTCTAGGCTGGCGCGATCGGTGGACGGTCGCTGAAGGCGCGCATTCTTGTCCCCGACTATCCCGGCGCCCTTCGGCAATGCTCAGGGTGAGGAGCCGGGATCCAGCCAGAGCAATTCCCCGGATTACGTCCCTCGGCTGGCTTGAGCGCGTTTGCGGAAACGCTCCGTCAGGCGAGAATAACGCCATCCTCCAGATGGTTTTCATACGCGCGCGTGTGCGGCCCCATGGCGCCGCTTAAGAGCGCGTAGGGGATGACGACCCCTTGCGCGACGCCGCCGTCATTGATCAGGTTCAGGCATTTTTGGCGCTCTTTCTCGAACCCTTCGTCGATGCCGATATTGTCATTGTGGAAACCGATTTCCTCGCTCCGGCGGCAGAGCGCATCGAGCACATGCTTCACGGGATTCCCGGCGTAATCCACCAATGCATCGCCATTGCCGCGGAGGTGCTCGGCCCCTTCCGAATAGAGGAAAATCCATGCGGCGGTGCCGGCGTCCATCTCCGGCTGCTCCACAAGCCAGTCGAGAAACCCGTGTTCGTCGCCGCAATAGGCGAGGACCGCCATCGCCGCCAGATGCCACAGGTTCGGGTTCTTCTGCGCCTTGACCCAGGCGACATGCTCCGGGTCCGTCATGTGGATTTCCGAGTAGGGCGCGTCCGGGCCGAACAGATGCTCTTTGTGCGGCAACGGCGCGGATTCAAAGTACTTCGCCTGCCGGAGGGAATCGTACGCCCACACGCCGCCTTCGGCCATATGGATCTGGATGAAGCCGTTCCCATCGCACACGCCGAGGATAGGGTTCGCGGGGAGGGGCTCGACCTTCCAACTCGGCTGGCCGTCGGCGTAGTCCACATAGAAGCCGTCGCGTTCATATCGCAGCCAGCACGGCCAACCGTCGAAGTCGCGAGCAGGATCGCCCGCGCCGGTCAGATGGCCGTCATGTCGCAATGCGTCCGGTTTTGACAGGTTAACCATCTGCATCTGCGTCGCGCCGCGGATGAACTCGTCGCTTTTGACGCTTGGTCGGACGAACGCCGGCGCCCGCTTTTTCCTGCCGAAGAGAGCCATAGCGCAGCGCCTTCCCTGAGTATTGGCGCGAAGAAGCCTAGCAGAAGGGGCTTTCGGCAATGTAAATCTGAAGGCGCCGCCGCCGCTTTTCACTCGGCGCTCTTCGCTCTCCGCTGTCTGGGGATGCGCCGGGCGCCGGGCCGGACGGTCCAACAACAAAGTCTGGTAAAGCTCGGCGCAGGCAAACTTCCTTAGGCGGACCGATGGGCGGCGCCAAGCTGGGTGACGAGGAGGGCCGCGCCGGTGAGCGCGATGCCCTTGAGGAAGTGCGCCTGCTGCATCAGGCGCATCGCCTCGGTGTCGGCGTGAAGCATCTCATAGCCGTGAACGAGGACGGTGACCGGGACGAGGAAGAGCGCCAGCAGCCAGCCGCCGAGGCGGGCGCGCCAGTTAAAGAGGATCATCGCCGCGCCAGCCAATTCGACGAAAGCCGAGCTCAGGATCCAGAAGGTCTGATAGGGAATCGCTTCGGGCATGAGCGAGACGTAGTACGGAATGTTCGTGAAGTGCGTCACGCCCGACAGGAAAAAGAGCGATGTGAACAGAACGCGCGCGGCGAGGGTAAGCGCCGGGCCGTTGGGGAGGCGGTCTTCTTCGAACACTGGATATTCCCCTTCGTTTTGCGAGGGCCGCGCCGTTTGCGGCGCCGGTCGGCCGTGACCTTTTCGCCGACCGGTTCGCCGGGTGGGTTTTCCCGCCGCGCGAATTATGGATAAAAGATATCCGCAATTAGGCGGGCTGTAAAGTGAGGACCCTATGAAGATTGGCAAAGGCGTTGAGTGGGCCGTGCACGCCTGCGCCGTGTTGGCCCTGCTGCCGCCGGACCATGCCCTGCCGCGGGAGGCGCTGGCGGATTTCCTCGGCGTGCCGGCGCCTTACCTGGCGAAGCAGCTGCAAGCTCTAAGTCGCGCTGGAATTGTGACGGCGCAGCGCGGCGTCGCTGGCGGGTACCGCCTCGCCAGGGCGCCCGAGGCGATTTCCCTCTGGGACGTCACCGCCGCCGTCGAGGGCACGGGCCCGAGCTTTCGCTGCACCGAAGTGAGGCGCAATGGTCCCTGCGGCGCGTCTCCGGCGGAATGCCCGCGGCCTTGCGATATCGCCGCGGCGTTCCAACGCGCGGAAGCGGGCTATCGCGCCGCTCTGGCTGCGGCCCCGCTTTCGGACATGGTCGCCGGCGGCGCGCGCACGGCGACGCCGGCGCGGAAACGACGCATTCGCGAGTGGATCGCCGAGCATGCGACCTATCGCGATTAGCGTTCGTCTTCCTCGAATTAAGGCCGGGGGGCGCGCGTCATCGCTGGCGTATCGCCGACGGCGGCCCCTGGTCGCCGGGGTTCGGCGTCTTTGCGCCGACCATCATGCGCGCCGTCCGCGATGCCCGCAGTGAGGGGGGGGAGGCCGACCCAAGCAATCAGGGATGGCGCGGCTATTCCTTGCGTCCGTCCAGTCGCCAGTCCGGAAATCGGCGGGCCGACCCGGCATACATGAGGCAGACGTCATTGCCCGCCGGGTCCTTCAGTCTCGCTTCGCGCCAGCCCCACGACTCGTCCTGCGGGCCGGAATGAAACTGATGCCCCCTGGCGATCAATTCCGCGACGTGAGCGTCAAGCGCGGCCGCCGAGGCGTGGTCAAAATAGATTGTCGCCTGTGAGCCCGCGCAGCTTTCGACCGCGTGAAGCGAAAGGGTCGCGCCCTCGCCGTCCGCGCTCTCGAAACGGGCGTACCGCGGCGGCGCGTCGACGATCAGCACAAGCCCGAGGGTTTTGTAGAAATCGACCGACGCCTGATAATCGACGCATCCGATCGTGACCTGGTTTAGCTGCATGACGCAAATCCAGAGCTGATGCGCGCGCCTTTTCCCTGCGCAAGTATCTTACATGCGCTGCGCCGACGACAAGCGTCCGCCGCTTCCGCCGCTTCCGCCGCAGCGCCGCCCCCCAAAAATCCAACTTGTCAAAGAGCCCGCCGGCGGACATGCGCCGCCGACGGACCGAATGATAAGGGCCCCAAAAGGGCGTTCGATGAGTTTTTCAAAAATGGCCCTCAACCCCGCATAGGGCCTGGCGTTCAGCCGTTCGATGAAAAAGTTTTTCCTTGCGGTGCGCGGGGGGGGCGCGGGCGGGAATTACTCCGCCGGCGCGGCCGCGGCGGCCCGCAGCCGACGGCGGGACGCGGGCGCGCCGCCGGCTTCGGCGCCGCGCTGAAGCTTCAGGGCCGCGCTCGCCGCGACGCCTGCGGCCGCAAGCAGGACAAGGTCCACCCCGGCGACGGCCCACACGCCCGCGGACGCCGCCGCAATAGGGTGATCGCCCGTCGTCGCCCAGTTCGCCAGGACGGCCGCGACGCACAAGCCGGCGATTGTCCAGGACTGCTCCGCCCAGGCGCGGCCTTCGCGTATGGCCGCATGCACGAACGTGGCGATCCACACGACAAAGAACGCCCACATCTCAAGCGAGGAGCGGTCCGCGCCCATTATCGAAACGTCATTCGTCAGCAGGCGGTTGGCGAGCAGGAAGGCCGCGCTCGACGCCATGATGCCGGACACGGCGCCGATGGTCAGCGCCCGGATGGCCCGCACCTTCATCGGTTCCGGTTCCCTCTTCCGCGTCCGCGCGCGCATCCAGAAGAGATTGCCGGTGGCGATCATGGCGCAGCCGGACAGCCCCGCCGCCAGATAAAGCCAGCGCAGGGGCCAGTGGTCGAACTGAATGAAGTGAAGCCCTGAGAGCCAGGCCCGCGCATTCCCAATCGGCGTCGTCGAAAAGTCTAGCAGCACCTCGCCCGTCTCGGCGCTAAAGGTCATCGCGTTGCGGTTCATTTCCACGCGGCGCGAGGGGAACACCTGACGCACCTGAATGACCGCATTGGCGTCGCCATAGCCGTAAATGCGCAAGAAATCCGCCTTCTCCTGCTCGCCCGACCGCGCCGACCAGGCCGCTTCGGCTTTGGCCTTCACCGCGTCGAGCGACACAAGCGGCCCCATGGGCTCGCCCGAAGGCTCAGGCGCGATATATCCGTAGACCTCCTTGCCGATCGCCTTGTCATCGCCGCCATAGGGAACCTTGAGCGCCCATGGCAGATAGACGGCCGCGAAGATGATAAGGCCCGTCAGGGGCAGGAAGAAGTGGAAGGGCAGGGCGATGAGCCCCGTCATATTGTGCAGGTCGAGCGTCGACCGGCGCAAAGCCTTTGTCGGCCGGAATGTGAAGAAGTCCTGGATGATCTTCCGATGAATGAATATGCCTGACACTAGGAGGACCAGCATCGCCATGGTCGCGAATCCGACGATCCAGTAGCCGAGGCCCTGCCAGGAGATGTGCAGCCGGAAATGAAACGGAAAAAAGAAGCCTGACGCGCCAAGCGAATCCGTCGCCGTCAGCCTTTCGCCGGTGGTCGGATCGAGCAGCGCCTGCTGATACCCGTCGCCAACATTATAGCCGATGGAAATCACCGGCGATCGATCGCCCGGCGGGCTGACGTTCAGGAAGCTTGTGCCGCCCGATATTTCATCGGCGATCGTTGCGACGGCGTCGTCGAGGGCGATCGAACTCTCCACCGGCGCGATCCGCAGCTCCGGCTTCATCCAGCGGTCAATTTCGGCGTCGAAAACGCTGAGCGTCCCCATCCAGAAAATCGCGAACAGGATCGCCCCGACCGTGACGCCCGCCCAAGTGTGAAGCCAGTTCATGGATTTTCGGAAGGCGTCCGTAATGGTCAGCCGCATCGCTCGTCTCCCGTCCTCGAGGCAGGTCCCAACGTCAGGCAGGCGGCGCGAGCCGCGGCGCAATGATTATCATAAGCAAACTGGCGGCGAAGACAATTCCGCCAAATCGCCAGGGGTGTTTTGTCGCGACGGCCCACAGAATCATCGTCGCGTAAACCAGAAAGGCGGTGATCATGGCCACGACGAGGGCGTCTGCGCGGGCGACGCCGACGAGGGGCAGGGCCGTTCCGACGATCGCCGCATAGCCCGACGTGAACGCGTAGCCGCCTAGGATTGCGACGATGAGACGCCAAACGACGAGCGCCGGCCCGCTGTTCAGAAGGCGCCCCAAATCGCGGGCGATGTCGATGCCGCCTTCGCCTGTGTGGTCTTCGGCCTCGGTCATGTCGCCGCCCCAGTCGTCACGTCGCGATCCCGCTCAGGCGATTGGCGCGACCCATTCGCAAGAGCGTTATGCGATCGAAAGGGGGGCGCCTCAACCCGCGGCGGGCGGGAAATGCGAAAAAGCCGCTAACGGAGACTCCGGCTAGCGCCCGCAACCGGCCGCGTCGACGCGGACAGGATTGCATCGAATGGGCGCGCCGCCCGGCAGGCGGACCGAATAGCCGCTCCATTCCGTCCTCGGATAATAGTAGTCCGTCGAGATGTAGTGCGCGCCGGAGGCGAACGCCGCCTCGCGCCGCGACGCATCATCTGCGCGCGCTTCGCGCGTATCTGCGTCCGCGCGGGTGCGGACGAGAAACCCCTTCGCGACGCGCGCCTTAATCGCCTCCTGATCGCGGACGGGATCGTTCATGGTGAAATAGGCCGCATGGTCCGCCGCCTCGTCACGGGAGTTCACGAACGCCGGCAATCCCTCAAGCGACGCCTTGCCGCGCCGGTAGAGCGCCGTCTTGTTCGGATTTTCGTCGATGGCGAAAATCATCTTCCCGCGCGCCGCCTCAAGGTTCGGCCAGCCGCCGGCCAGAACCGCGTCCCTTAACGTAGCCGCATCGCCGCGCACATCGTCCGGCGTGATGAGCCTTTCCGCCGGGAACACGCTCAGAATCTCTTTGTCGAATGCGTCGAACGCCGTCTCGTCAAAGGGGATCGGTTCTTTCGCGCCCGGAAAATCAAGCGCGCCTTCCTTGGCGTTGATGAGAATAAGGATTGGCGCGTGGCGCGGGTTCGCTTGCGACCACGTCCTGATTTCCCTCAGACACAGGATGAAGGTCGCGCAGGTCGAACGCTGGTCGATGTCCTGCACGTGCATCGCCTTGAAGCCCGGCGCCTGCATGCCGCTGGCGTCATAGGTCGGTTCGCCTGTGGCGGCGGTCGACAGCCGCGGCAGCAGCGGATCGGCGTAGCGACCGCCCTCCGGGTCGTAGAAGAGGTCAAGCTCAAGCTGGCGCATGCCGAGGTTGAGTTGTTCCGTCAGCGGCGCATGGCCGTAGTCGAGCCCGAGCGCCGCCTCGGGCGATGACTGCGCGATCATGGCGAGCTCATCGTCCGGGATCGCGATTTTGTAGGAATTGTGGGAGCCGACCGCCTGGATGTCATTAATGGCGAGGTCGGGCGGGCAGGCCGCTCCGTTTCCGGAGCATCCGTCGGCATGGACGGTCGCCGGCGCAAGCGCGGCTGCGGCGAGGATCAGGAGCCGCGTTCGGGCGGCGCGGCGTCGGCGGGGTGGAAGGGCGTTTGAGTTCATCGCGTAAGGCTACGTTGTCTTCGTGACAGTTTTGTCGCCGCCTGGCGGCGCGCGTCAGCGCTCCAGTCCTGCCGTAATCGCCTTGATGTCGGCGTCGTCGCCGGTCAGCTCCCAGCGGATAAGCGAGACGGGGATGACCCCTGCGTCATTCAGCTCGCCAAAGAAGTCCGACACCGAATAGTCGCGGCGCTCTTCTTCGAGGGCCTGGCGCATGCGGTCTGCGAAGAGCTGTTCGATGAGGTGCTTGCCGGTGACGTAGCTCGTGCCGTAGCCGGGCTGGCGCAGGTAAAGCTGCTGTTCGAAGCCCAGAAGCTCAAGGTCCGGGCTCATCCAGCCGCGCGGCGTCCATTTGACGTGGAAATCGGACGCGTCCTTCATGGTGAACTCGTTCGCATGCGCATAAAGCGAGGCGAGGCCGCGGGCCGCGCGCTGCGCCTGCATGATCCAGACGATCTCGCGCGCGCGGGGGTTATCGTCATATAGCCCCGCATGCATCATCATCTCCTCCATGGCGGTGGCCATGCCCTCCGCGCGGCTGTCGAAAATGTTGTAGAGGAGCGGCCCCTGGCGAATGGGATGGTCCATCGGTTCTTCTTCCATGCGCGCAAGGTCCCACCAGTGGTAGAAGTGCGTGTAGAGCGTCATCGGCTCGCGATGGGTCGCCTGCAGGAAAAAGTTACGCGCTTCCGGCGGCGCATAGCTTCCCATCTGCGCCAGGAGCGCCGGCTTCAGATAGTCCCGCATCGGAAGAATTTCCTGCGCCTCGATGAAGCGCATGTATTTGTCGACGGAGGCGCGGGCGAGAGCGTGGTACTCTTTCGCTGAGGCGACGGGTTCAAGCTCGGGCAGGGCGCGGTTTCGATGTTCCTCCAGCCGGAGGGAAGCGTGGGCGCGGCGCAGCTCGCGTTTTAGCAGCAACACTTCGTCCTCCCAGGTCATCGGGATGAGGTGGACGTTCTGAAGCCGCCAGGTGTAGTTGTCTTTTCCGATGCCGGAGGGACCTTTCTTTTTCGGCGCCTCCGCCTCAAGCCATTCGACAAACTCGCGCGTCGCCGCGCGCGCGTCCGACACGGCAGCCTTTAGATCTTCGTCGGCGCCCGCCACCTTCATCGACAAAGATGCGATCTTCTGCGCCTGTTGCTTCATTGTGCGCGCGCCGGAGACCCATAGGTCGCGCGCGTTCCCGTCTAGGTTTTCCCGCGCCTGAGCGAGCAGCGGGCGAACGGTTTTCAGTTCTGACGTCAGCTTTTCGGCCGCTTCCGCGGAGAGTGGGAAGTCATACGTCCATAGTTCGATGAGAGCGTGGTTCGTCGGGCCTTCATGGGCCGGCGTGTCGCTCTGATAGGTCCACACCTGCTGGTAATATGCGGGGTCGCGCGCCCAGGGCCTCAACACGCGAATGTTGAAGTCAAGGCCATTCATTTCCGCCCGGACGATATGCCAGTCGGCTTTCTGCGCGACTGTCCAGCCGTCCAGGTCGAAGTCCGCGAGGCGTTTTTGCAGTTTCTTCAGCGCCTTTCGCTGGTCGGCGATCGCGGCGTCGGAATAATCCGGAACGCCGTCGCGCTGGTGCGGGCGTTCGAGATCGCGCCACTCCTCGAACAGCGACAGAAGCTCGGCGTGCGTTGCGCCGTCCTCCGCATGCGCCGTCGGCGTCAAGGCAAGGCCCGCGACAAGGCAAAAAAGCCACGCGGCCCGGCGCAGCGTCCCATTTCCCACGATCATGGCGTCTCGCATGATTAGCCCCGCTTGCTCGTTGTCGGTCGGCGGTCGGTTCGCGTCGCGCCGCGCCATGGCGCTTGGTCGCCCATGTGGCGCGGATTGTCAGCTGTCGCGCGCAGCGCATTGCCGCGCCAAACGGGGCGAGGCGCGCGGTCATGCGCGCGTCATCAAAGTTCGTTGGAACGGATTGCGGAGTGTCGGCGTCAGGCGGTTCTTGAGGCCGGCCGATACCGGCCGCGCGCGGTGGCGCGCCAGTTCTTGGCGTCGACGCGCGGGCCCGGCGTTGGCGTTGGCGTCACCGCGCCTGCGGGGGCTCTCGCCGCCGCGGCGATGAGCGCGATCAGCATCCAGTAGCCGTCCCACATCTCCATCGACACCGACATGCCCCCAACGCAGAACGTGGCCAGCGACACCTGAGCGTAGTGGGCGAAGCGGCCGTTCCAGGTCGCTTCGTTGGGCTTGGAGCCCGCGCCCCTGTGGGCGGTGATCATGGCGGTGAGAAGCGCGGCGCCGAGAACCGAAAGAAACAGGAACAGGCCGACAAAGCCGGTCCCGCCCAATATCTCGAAATAGATGCTGTGCGCCGCCGCGGCGATCCGCTTGTCGACCAGCTCCGGCGCGACTTGCCGTACGAGGTCGTCTTCATAGGGCACGCGCAGCCCCGCGCCGGTGATCGGGTTCTGCTCCGCGAAGCGCCAGTTGACCTTCCAGACGGTGACGCGGCCCATAAAGGATTCGTCCTCGCCGGCGGTCCTGATCGTCGACATCCGCTCTGTCCATTTCGATGGCATAAAAGCGATCGCCGGAACCATGACGACGCAGAGCGCCGCGAAGATCGCCACCTTGTGGCGCGAATAGAGCCAGTAGAACCCGCCAAACACCACCATCGACACGAACGCGCCGCGCGAATGCGTGCCGAGAATGGCGATCAGGGTGAGGACGAAGAGCCCGGCGAGCGCGTGCCGGATGACCGGCCGCGCCGCCTGCTCGCGCAGATAGATGATCAGCGGCAGCGTCGTGGCCATGGCGATGCCAAGGTGATTATTGTCTTCCAGGACGGTATCGACGAGGCCCTGAACGCGGTGTTGTCCGAGGGTGGCGAGCGTGAAGAGGCCGCCCTTGAACCCGAAAAAGCCGATCCCGATGACAAGCATCCACAAAAGCGCATGCGCGCGCAGCCGCGTCGCCGTCAGCTGCACCGCGATCAGCGCGAAAAGGAGCGTCTTTATGAAGCGGTCGTAGTACTCCGCCGAGACATCGCCAGCGAGCGAAAAGGACTGGCTGATCGTCAGCCAGAACGCGAACAGGACAAGGGCGACCGTGACGCCGTCGAGGCGAAACCGCTTCAACTCCCCGTTAATCACGATCGACCCGATGGTCGTCGCGGCGATAATGAGATTGAGCGGCAGGCCGAACACCCCGAAGCCCAACTGGTTCGGCGTCATCAGCGTGAACCAGGCCCAGGTGAGGACGCCTGCGAACGGGTATCTCAGCGTCGCCGCGAGGCTCGCCAGGATCACCATAAGAATCAGTAAGTCGCGCATGCGCCGCCGCTGGTAATGGACGCCGCCGCCGGGGCGGCCGGGTCGGTTCCCACTTTCTTATCGTACTCTTATCGTCGACAGGGTTCAGTTTGAGTATATGCGCCCTCCCGCCGCGTCTGGCGAGGCGCGCAATCGGCGCGCCGCACTGGGGGACGCAGCGCTAGGGACGCCGCCCTTGGGAAGCTGCCTTGGGCGCAAAGGCGCGGATTTCGCCCTTTTTGCGCCGCCGCGGGGCGCATCGGGAGGGCGCGGCCGGCCTGGCTGGCGGGATTGACGACGGATCGGCGACGGCCTACGGGGCGCGTCCCGAAACGAACGATGAACGAGAAACAGGCGAAAGACGGGCGATTGACCAAGGGGCGGAAAAAGGCAGGCGCGCCGCGGGGCGGCGGGGCGCTCGCAGGCGCGGCGGCCTTGGCGGCGCTGGCCGCGTGCGATCGCCAGCCGGCAGACGTGGGCGCTGAGCCCCTGCCGCCGCCGCCATATGGCGTTGAGGAGACCGCCGACTTCGACCTTTGGCTCGACAAGCTCGAGGTGTCGAGCCGCGAGCTTTACGCCGCGCGCGAGGCGGTGCTCGCCAAGCTGAAACTGCGGCAAGGGGCCCGCGTCGCCGACATCGGCGCCGGCACCGGCCTTTATACCTTGCTGATGGCGCCGGTGGTGGGCGAGGCGGGCGTCGTCTACGCGGTCGACATCGAGCCGCGGTTCCTGTCGATCGTCTCGCAGCGGGTGGCGGACCTCGATCTTGAAAACGTGGTCGCCGTCCTCAGCCGGGAGGACGACGTGACGCTGCCGCCCGGCTCGGTCGACGTCGTCTTCATCGCCGACACCTATCACTATTTCGCCGAGCCCGGCGCCGTCATGGCGAGCGTGCGCCAGGCGCTGGCGCCGGGCGGGCGCCTCTTCGTCATCGACTATGAGTTCGACCCTGCCGAGGTGGGCGATCCGTCTCGGGATCATATTCGTTTCGGTAAGGACCAGTTGGTCGAGGAGATCGAGGGCTTCGGCTTTGCATTCGTGGAAGCCCCCGCCGTCGCGGGCCTTGACGAGTTTTTCCTGCTCGAATTCGAAATCTCAGCGGAAGAGGCGCTTTAGGGTTGCAAGCCCTGCGGCGCGCCTATATATCCGCGGACTTCGACGCGGGGCTCAAACGATTTGAGCCGCGCATTGACGGACGGCGCGGGGTGGAGCAGCCCGGTAGCTCGTCAGGCTCATAACCTGAAGGTCGAGGGTTCAAATCCCTCCCCCGCACCCATCATTACGCATCGCGCGTTACGACCGTCCGCCGTCCCCACGCTCTTCGCCAGATTATCCGCAGCGTCCTCATGCCAGGGGCGCCGGCATGCGCAACGTTCCAGCTGGGGCCTGACGCCAGTCGTTCTCCTGGCGGCCGGGGGCCGTTGTCCTCGTCTTGGCTGCGGTCTTTCAGCCCTTTTGGGGAGTCGGCTCCCCACATCCGTTCATTCCGGCGCGAGCCGGAATCCAGACGTTCCCGGAGAGTCTGGCAATGTTCGACGGCTTGCGCCGGCGCCGACGGCAAATTGACTTCGTGGACAAGGCCCGTTTCCTCCGCGCGCATCGCGTCGCGCGCGCCTCGCGCATTCTGGGCCTTCCTCCATACATCGACGCGCCGCGCCGAACCGAGCCAGGGAAGTAGATAGGGCGGGGTGGTCGTTCGCGCCAAAACCCCTCAAAGTGACGCCATTCAGCAAATTGAGGCTGGCGATTTGCGATAACGCCATAGTGCAGGGGAGAATGATGACCAGGCTGTTCTTACTAATACTACTGGCCGCGTCGACCGCGGCGTGCGGCACCGTCACGCGCGGCACCAAGCAGGGCGTGAAATTCGAGAGCGAACCGGACGGCGCAAACGTCACCGTCGTGCGCTCGAAGAAGGAGAAAACGCGATGGACCTGCGTGTCGCCATGCGAGCTTCAATTGAGCCGCAAGCGCGATTTCGACGTGACGTTTGAGAAGGCGGGCTACAAGCCTGTTTCCGGACGCCTCGCATCGCGGATTGGGGCGAAAGGCGGAGCGACAGGCGTCGCAGGCAACGCCATTCTCGGCGGCGGGGTCGGCTTCATCGTCGACGCCGGGACGGGCGCCAACATGCAGTTGAAGCCTGACCCCATGCGCGCGTCGCTCGCGCCCCTTGGAAGCGCCGATACGTCCAAGATTTATGACATGCGGGTTGAAGGCGGCGGCCGCACGACGGCGGAGTCCGACGCCGCCGCGGACGCCATGACCGGCCTGCCGCCGTCGCTTGGCGTCACTGGGTCGGCCGTTGACGGCGGCGTGCGGATCGACGCCGTCGAGCCGGGGTCGCCCGCGGCGCGCGTCGGGCTCCAGGTGGGAGACATCCTTTCGTCTGTTAACGGAACGCCGGTGGCGGATATGTCCGGGGTGGACGCCGCTTTGCTAGGCGCAGGGCCGGAGTCGAGCCTCGTCGTTCGCCGCAATGGGAATGACTATACGGTGGCGGTTCCGTTTTAAGGGGACGGCGCCGTTGCTCGTGGGATCGCGCGAGCCTGAATAGCCTCCAGACCCATTGCTGGGCGCGTCCGGCAGGTACGCACTTATGCGCGCCCGCCGCCTCACGCTGGAGCTCGCCTAAACGAAACTCGCTGCGATGTCCTTGGAGCGGGCTTCAATGTCGGCGTCCTCTATGGTGCCCGTTTGCGCGAACTCTTTCGCGGCGTTCATCGCCGCGCCGTACGCGATCCGCGCAAGGTCCGTCCCGAGGCTGATGCGCTTGACGCCCGCCGCTTCAAGCTCCGCAGTGGGAACAGTGAATTGCCGAAACCCGATGAGGACGTTGACCGGCTTCGATACGGCGTCGCAGATGGCGCGTATCTCATCTATCGTCGTAACGCCCGGCGCGTAGAGGACGTCCGCGCCGGCCTCTTCATAGGCGCTGAGGCGCCTGATCGCCTCGTCGAGATTGCGTTTTCCGGTGGCGAACTCCTCGCACCGGGCGGTCAACAGGAAATCGTGCGGCAATGCGCGCGCCGCCTCCACCGCGGCCGCGACCCGCGCGACGGCCGCGTCGAACTCGTATGCGTCGCCGAAATAGGGGTTCGCGGCGTCCTCGATGGAGCAGCCCGAGAGGCCCGTTCCGCCGGCGCGCCGAACCGTCTCCGCAATCGCTTCCGGCGACTCGCCGAAACCGGGTCCAAGATCGGCGGTAATCGGAATATCGACCGCGTTGCAGAGCGCTTCGCAATGGGCGAGCTTTTCATCAAGGCTGACCGCGCCGTCGAGCTTGCCGATGCTCCACGCAAAGCCGCCCGACGTTGTGGCGAGGGCCTTGAAGCCGAGGCTCTCGAGAACTTTCGCGCTGCCGACGTCCCATGGGTTGGGGAGCCGTATCGCGCCCGGCGCCGCGTGCAGCGCGCGAAAGTCGCGTCCCTTGTCCGCGGCGCTCTTGCGTTCTAAGGTCATTGCCAGCGTCTCCCTGTTCCGTTCCGATCCTCAACCCCATCGGCTGTGTCGGGAAACTACCCCATTCGTCCATTTCGGCGGAACCCGAATCCTGCTGTTGCTGTAGAGTTGAAGGTTGGATGCCGGCTTTCGCCCGCATGGTCCGCGCCATTAGAGTGGACAGATGCCGAGACCCTTCTTCGTCTACATCCTCGCCAGCCGGCGCAATGGAACCCTCTACATAGGGCAGACGGATGATCTCGCCGAGCGCACTCGGCAGCACAAATCCGGCGAACGGTCGGGCTTCGCGAAGAGGTACGGCGCGACCATGCTGGTCTGGTTTGAAGTCCACGAAACGCGCGAGGCGGCGGTGACCCGCGAACGTCAGATGAAGAAATGGAATCGCGCCTGGAAGCTGCGCGTGATCGAGGAGATGAACCCCGACTGGGATGATCTCTATGAAACGGAAAACTTGAGTTTTTGAAGGGGCTGGATTCCCGCCTTCGCGGGAATCCGCGCGGGTGGGCCATCCGGTTCATCCGCGCATGTTGATGCATGGCGCGACCGAAAAACGCCGACTACCCCCGCGAATGCGGGGGTCCAGTCCAAACCTCATCTAAATGTGCGTCCCGGCGCCAAGTTTCGACTTCATGCCCAGTCAAGGACGGGCCGCAATCAGGCCGCTTCGCATTTAAACAATGGGTGGTCGCTTTCGGACTGAGCGGACACAAATGTTGAAACAAATGAACTCCTTATGCTGGGGCAGGGTCTGGAATCGAGTATGCTATAAAATTGCGCAGGTGCGCATTTTATTATTTGCAACACGCACCAAGAATTTCCTGCCACAAAAAGATCTCGAGGATTCATAATGCTGGGTATGTTGCCGCCCATAGACACTGAAAAACTGCCCCAAACGCGCGCGCAGCGACACTATGAGTGCTATCTCGCGGGAAAATACCCAACTTCTCGAGACGCCCATCACTTTGCAGTTCGAAAACTGAAGAAGAACTGGGTGCCCGCCGCAGGCATCGCGCTATTTGTCGTTATAATACAGTGGATTTTGACATCAATTATAATGCCTAGTTTGTTTGAAGGAAGCGTCATTGTTCCATCGATGATGACGCTTACTTCATATCTTGTGGCGATTCTAATATTCTACATCTATTACCACCTAGAAGCCTTTCCTGTCCTGCAAAGACGGAGGGCCAGGAATGCGGAGGGCATCCTACTTGACCTCGTGAAGGACCGACGTCCAGGAGATTTGCTCGACCTTGGCGATGATCAAAATCAGCTTCGCAAACTCATCGGACTTTTAGCTGAAGACCAGTTCATTCCAATTGAAACCGACCTTGTTCACGTCTACGCGAAAGCACGAGAAATTGTTCAGCAATTGCTAGGTGGGCCAAGAATTAAGTCAGCGTTTGGGTATGGTACGGATGTTTTTCCGGACAGGCCGGGGGCAGGAATTCGGCAGACTCCGTCAATTTATGACTTATCGAACCAAAATGTCTTAAACACTCTAACTATTAATGAGGTGACGAAAAACTACTATACGAATTACATGAGGCTTCTGGAAAGAGTCGGTTTGACACAAGAATTGATCAAGTTTGCGCTAAGTGCGAGACATTCGGCTGTTTTTGCCCTGCAGGCGGAATATGACGCCTGGATCGCTCGTCTCGAAAAGCTCGATGCATGCCATAGAGATCTCCAGAGTGAGCATTTGGGACTATCTACATTCAGGACGATGATTGAGATGAAAGATCAGAGGATTGAGCCATTAGAATGGAAGCACCCGGATGACTGAAAAGGCCCGGAGGGTTTCAAGCCACCTTCTTCGCGCGCTTGGTCGACCGCTTCTTCGTCGCCTTCCTTCCTTTCCGCTTAGGCGCGTCGATATGGACGCCGGCGCGTTCGAGCATGGGGCGGAGGAATTCGCCGGTGTGGGAGCCTTCCGTGGTGGCGACGTCTTCCGGGGTTCCCGCGGCGACGATCCTGCCGCCGCCGTCGCCGCCTTCAGGGCCGAGGTCGATGATCCAGTCGGCCTGTTTGATGACGTCCAGATTATGCTCGATGATGACGACGGTGTTGCCGCCGTCGGTCAGCTCCTGAATGACTTCCATCAGCTTGCGGACGTCCTCGAAATGGAGGCCGGTCGTCGGCTCGTCGAGGATATAGAGCGTGCGGCCGGTGGCGCGCTTTGACAGCTCCTTGGCGAGCTTGACCCGCTGCGCCTCGCCGCCGGAAAGGGTCGTCGCCTGCTGGCCGATCTTGACATAGGAGAGGCCGACGCGGTGGAGCGTTTGCAGCTTGTCGCGGATCGCCGGCACCGCCTTGAAGAACTCAACGCCTTCCTCCACCGTCATGTCGAGGACGTCGGCGATGGACTTGTCCTTGAACTGAACTTCCAGCGTCTCGCGGTTATAGCGCTGGCCCTTGCAGACGTCGCAGGTGACGTAGACGTCGGGCAGGAAGTGCATTTCGATCTTGATGACGCCGTCGCCCTGGCACGCTTCGCAGCGTCCGCCCTTGACGTTGAACGAAAAGCGACCCGGCGCGTAGCCGCGCGCCTTTGCTTCGGGCAGCCCCGCGAACCAGTCGCGGATCGGCGTGAAGGCGCCGGTATAGGTCGCCGGGTTCGAGCGCGGGGTGCGGCCGATGGGCGACTGGTCGATGTCGATGACCTTGTCGAAGGAATCGAGGCCGTCGATATGGTCGTGCGTCCCCGGAAGGTCCTTGGAGTTGTAAAGCGCGCGCGCAGCGGCCTTATACAGAGTCTCGATGACGAGGGTCGACTTGCCGCCGCCGGAGACGCCGGTGACGCAGGTCATCAGGCCGACAGGGATTTCGGCCGTCACGTCCTGCAGATTGTTTTCGCGCGCGCCGACGACGCGCACGACGGCTTCCGGGTCGAAGACGCGGCGTTCGTCGGGGACCGGCACGTCGCGGCGGCCGGCGAGATAGTCCCCGGTGAGCGAACCGTCCGCATCCATAATATCCTTCACGTCGCCCTGGGCGATCACCTTGCCGCCATGGACGCCGGCGCCGGGGCCGATATCGACGATGTGGTCGGCGGTGCGGATCGCGTCCTCGTCATGCTCCACGACGAGGACGGAGTTTCCGAGGTCGCGCAGGCGCTGTAGCGTTTCCAAGAGGCGGTCATTGTCGCGCTGGTGGAGGCCGATGGACGGCTCGTCGAGGACATAAAGAACGCCGGTGAGGCCGGAGCCGATCTGCGAGGCGAGGCGGATGCGCTGGCTCTCGCCGCCGGAAAGCGTGCCCGACGCGCGGGAGAGGGTGAGGTAGTCGAGCCCGACCTTGTTAAGGAACAGGAGCCGTTCGCGAATCTCCTTCAGCACCCGGACGGCGATCGTCTTTTCCTTGCGGGTGAGTTTGCCTTCCAGTTGATCGAACCAGTCGCCGGCGGCGCGGATCGACATCTGCGTCGCTTCTGAGATGTTGAGGCCGTCAATCTTCACCGCGAGCGCCTCGGGCTTCAGGCGCAATCCCCCGCACGCCTCGCAATCGGTGACGGACTGGAAGCGGCCAAGCTCTTCGCGCACCCAGGCCGAATCCGTTTCGCGGAACCGGCGCTCCAGATTGGGAATGACGCCCTCGAACGGCTTCACCGTCTCGAACTTGCGCGCGCCGTCCTTGTAGATGAAGGAGACGTCTTCCTTGCCGGTGCCATAGAGAATGACGTGCTGCTGATCCTCGTTGAGGTCGGACCATTTCGCGCTCGTCTTGAATTTGTAGTGGCGGCCGAGAGCTTCGAGGGTCTGGGCGTAATAGGGCGATGTTCCTTTCGACCAGGGCGCGATCGCGCCCTTGTTGAGCTGAAGATCCTCGTCCGGAATGACGAGCTCTTCGTCGAAAATCATCTCCGTGCCAAGGCCGTCGCAGGACGGGCACGCGCCCGCCGGCGCGTTGAACGAGAAGAGCCGCGGCTCAATCTCGTCGATGGTGAATCCCGAAACGGGGCAGGCGAACTTTGCGGAGAAGATGAGGCGCGTCGCGCCTCCGCGCGCGTTCTCGCCCTTCGAGACGGCCGCTGACGCGCCCTCCTCAGGGTGAGGACGCTTCTTCTTGCCCTCGTCCTGAGGAGCGCCGCTTGCGGCGCGTCTCGAAGGATGGCCGGCTTCCTCCGCGACGGCGATGCCGTCAGCGAGCGCAAGCGCCTGTTCGAAGGACTCCGCGAGGCGGGATTCGATGCCCTTCTTGATGACGATGCGGTCGACGACGACGTCGATGTCGTGCTTCAGCTTCTTGTTAAGCGCCGGTACGTCGGCGATGTCGTAGAATTCGCCGTCCACCTTGACGCGCTGAAAGCCTTTCTTCTGAAGCTCGGCGAACTCCTTGCGGTATTCGCCTTTGCGGCCGCGGATGATGGGCGCAAGGAGATAGAACCGCGCGCCGTCGTCGTGCGCCATCAGGCGATCGACCATTTCCGAGACGGTCTGCGACGAAATCGGTTCGCCTGTCGCGGGTGAGTAAGGAACGCCGATCCGCGCCCAGAGGAGGCGCATATAGTCGTAGATTTCCGTGACCGTGCCGACGGTGGAGCGCGGGTTTCGGCTCGTCGTCTTCTGTTCGATGGAGATGGCGGGCGAGAGGCCGTCAATCTGGTCGACGTCGGGCTTTTGCATCAGCTCCAGGAACTGGCGCGCATAGGCCGACAGCGACTCCACATAGCGGCGCTGTCCCTCGGCGTAGATCGTGTCGAACGCCAAAGACGATTTGCCGGACCCTGACAGTCCCGTCATGACGATGAGCTGGTCGCGCGGGATCTCCAGCGTCACGTTCTTCAGATTGTGTTCGCGGGCGCCGACGACGCGGATGGATTTCAGGGACATGGGGGCGTTGCTTGTGGGTTGATTGTAAGGATGGTTCGAATTGTCTGTGTTTGCTGGGGCGTCATCCCGGACGGCGTCAGCCGATCCGGGATCTTATGCGGTTTGATCAGATCCCGGTTCTTCGCTTCGCTCGCCCGAGATGTCGGCTTTCGCCGGCAAAACTGGCCTGTGCAGACGGCAAACCGAAAGCCTCGTCCGGAGGAGCGAAACCTCAGTTTCGCGTCTCGAAGGATGGCGTCGTGTTTGAAACCGTTCATCCTTCGAGACGCTTTGCTTTGCAAAGCTCCTCAGGATGAGGGCGTCAATCATACCCCCTCCACAATAACAAAGTCCGTGGCGCCGAATTGCTGGCGCAGGTTCGCCGCCGCCTGATACGCGTCGCCGCGATAGCATTCGACGGCGTCGTCATAGCTTGCGAATTCGACCAGCACATGCCGCGATTTCGCCGCGCCTTCCGGGTTTTCAAATCGTCCGCCGCGCGCAAGGAATGTCGGCTTGTATTTGTAGGCGGCGAACGCCTCGCCGACTTTTGCGACATATTCGGGGTACCGTTCGGCGTCCGCCACATCCACATGGATGATCCAGTAGCCCTTTGGCCCGTCGGCGTTCGCCATCGCGCGTCACTCCCTTTCGCCTGAACAAAGAACGCAAGGGTATATCGGCCTTGACCGATAGAACAAGATGTGAACTTTTGCGGTTGGGGCGAGGTTGGGTGTGGACAAACGGCGGCGTTGGCCCCCGCCGAATCGCGGCGTTGTCGCGCAAGCGCACTGCGCGTCGAAGCCTGCAGAAGCTTCGCCGCGAGAAATCATGTTCGCCGCAAGAAGTGTGGAGAGAAAAAGATGGCCGGAAGCGTCAACAAAGTCATTCTGATCGGCAATCTCGGCGCCGATCCGGAGGTTCGACAAACCCAGGACGGACGTCCGATCGCCAATCTTCGGCTTGCGACGTCGGAAACATGGAAAGATCGCAATACTGGCGAGCGCCGCGAGCGCACCGAATGGCATCGCGTGGTGATTTTTTCCGAAGGCCTTGCGCGCATTGCGGAGCAGTACCTGCGCAAGGGATCGAAAGTGTATGTCGAGGGCCAGCTGCAGACGCGCAAATGGCAGGATCAATCGGGCCAGGACCGATACACGACGGAAGTCGTGCTGCAGGGCTTCAATTCAACGCTGACAATGCTCGATGGACGCCGCGACGGCGCCGGCGGCGGCGGTTTCAGCTCCGGCGGCGATGATTTCGGCGGCGCAGGCGGCGGTTCATCCTCCGGCGGATCGGGCGGCGGGCGTTCGTTCGAACTCGACGACGACATTCCATTCTGATCGACCGCTTTTGTTCGTGCATCGCTTCTAATGTCGTCGAACATGTGATTCGCGCTCTTCAAAAAACGAATCACTTTGCGGCGGACACGGACGAGGCGCGTCGAATTTGAGCTGTCGAATCGATTCGTTTTGGTCTTGCGAGCGAAAAAAGTGTGATTTTTGGCGCCATAAGCGCATAAAAGTGCTTGTGCGGACGCTCCGTACGCCAGTCTTTGAAGAATTTATTAGTAAATCGACGTAATGTGTCGTCGCCCGCAAGCTAATCGCAGGAGACGATCCAATGGCGGTAAAACGCAAGACTACGAAGACCGCGGCCGCGCGCAAGACGACGGCTCGCCGGACGACCTCAACGCGCAAGAGGGCGACGGCTGGCAAGACCGCCGCGCGCCGTAAGGCGACCACCGCGCGTAAGGCGACTAAGAAGACCGCCGCGCGTAAGACGACCGCAAAGCGCAAGACGACAGCGCGCAAGACCACCGCGCGCAAGACGGCGGCCCGCAAGGCGCCCGCCAAGCGCAAGACGGCGGCGAAGAAGACGACCGCAAAGCGCAAGACGACCGCCCGCAAGACAACTGCGCGCAAGACCACCGCGCGCAAGACGGCGGCCCGGAAGGCGCCCGCCAAGCGTAAGACGGCGGCCAAGAAGACGACCGCCCGCAAGACGACGGTGAAGCGCAAGACGACCGCCCGTAAGACGACGGCTCGGAAGACGGCGGCCCGCAAGGCCCCCGCGAAGCGCAAGACAACGGCCAAGAAGACGACCGCGAAGCGCAAGACGACTGCGCGCAAGACGACTGCGCGCAAGACGGCGGCCCGCAAGGCGCCCGCCAAGCGCAAGACGACGGCGCGCAAGACGACCGCTCGCAAGACCACGGCTCGCCGCACGGCGACCCGCAAGCCGGCCGCCCGCAAGACCGTGCGTCGCGCGGCCGCCCGGAAAACGACGACCCGCCGCACGCGTCGCGGCTAACGTTGCGTAACTTGTCGCCCGGCCGTTCGTTGCGTCTCCGCGGCCGGGCGAGACGCCTCTTCGCCGACCGCCGTTCCTCAACGGCATTTTTCATTGAGCGGGCTAGAACGCCGGCCGGCGAACCGAAGCGTCAAACCTGAGACTTTCAGGCTTGCGGACCTGAAGGGCGTCGCCCGCCAAAGGGCGGCGTCCGAGGTCCGGTTCAAACCTCCCCAAAACAAATGATGTTGCGTCGCGACGCCGGGAGAAGTCTCTCCCGGCGTTTCGTTTTCGCGCAGGCGAAGCTATTGCGTCGCGCGCGGCGGGCGCGGATACCCTTAAAGCGTCGTCGCTTCAATCGGAATCGGGACGACGCTTTGAGTCTATGTTTTTGCGCGTTTCCGAACGGCCAACCGCGCACACCTGGCCAGGAAACGCTATAGCGATATCGCCCGCCGCCAAGGGAGCCGCGCAAATGACCATCGCCGCCAACGCCAATCTCACTGAAGATCGCGAGACGTTTACCTCGCACCTGGAATGCGGCCTGACGGGCGAACGCGCCGATCCGGACCGTCCGCACCAGCTGTCGTCCGCCGGCCGCCCTTATCTCGTGCGATATGATCTGGAGGCGGTGGAGGACGCGGTCTCGCGAGACGAATGGGACGAACGTCCGCGGGATCTGTGGCGCTATCGCGAGCTTCTGCCTGTGCGGCGCACGCAGAACATTGTGAGTCTCGGCGAAATTGAAACGCCGCTTGTGGAATTGACGAACCTCGCGCGCGCCCATGGGCTTCCCGCCGGCAATCTCATCGTCAAGGACGAGGGACGCCTGCCGACCGGTTCGTTCAAGGCGCGCGGGCTCGTCATGGCGGTGTCGATGGCGAAGGAGTTCGGGCTCAAAAAGCTCGCCATGCCGACGAACGGCAACGCGGGCGCGGCGCTTGCGGCCTATTGTTCGCGCGCCGGCCTTGAGGCGATCGTTCTGTGTCCGGATGATACCCCGGAAATCAATGTGCGCGAGATCGCCGCCCAGGGCGCGCGCGTCTATCGCGTCAACGGGCTAATCGACGAGTGCGGCGCGCTTGTCGCAAAGGGATGCGAGGAGATGGGGTGGTTCAACATCTCCACCCTGAAGGAGCCCTATCGCATCGAGGGCAAGAAAACGATGGGCCTTGAGCTCGCCCAGCAGCTTGGGTGGGAGCTGCCGGATGCGATATTCTATCCGACTGGCGGCGGCACCGGCCTTATCGGCATGTGGAAGGCGTTCGAAGAGCTGGAGGCGATCGGCTTCATCGGGTCGGAACGCCCAAAGATGATTGCGGTGCAGTCGACGGGATGCGCGCCGATCGTGAAGGCGTTCGACGCGGGCGCGCGACACGCCGAACGGTGGGAGAACGCCGAAACGGTCGCGGCGGGCATTCGCGTGCCGTCGGCGGTCGGCGACTTCCTCATTCTCGACGCGGTGCGCGAGAGCGGCGGTTTCGCGATTGCCGTTCCGGATGAGCTGACGCTTAAGGCCGTCGACGACGCGGCGCATCAGGACGGATTTCTTCTGTGTCCGGAAGGCGGCGCGACGCTCGCCGCCTATCGCATGGCGCTCGCCGACGGGCGCGTGTCATCGTCCGACCGCGTCGTTCTCTATAACTGCGCCACCGGCCTTAAATATCCGATGGCGGACCAGTCGAAGACGTTGGACAAAAACGCGGCGATCGATTTCGCGGCGCTTTAAGCCGTTTTCGGGGCCAGGTGCGCGCGGTTGGCCGTTCGGAAACGCGCAAAAAAATACTCAAAGCGTCGTCCCGATTCCGATTGAAGCGACGACGCTTTAGAGTTTCCTTTAGATCGTCGGGCAGTCAAAGTGGATCACAGGTTTGACGTCGCCCGACGCGAAATCAATAACTTGGAGCCTTCTGGGTGACTCAATCTGAACGCAGAAGGCTCTAGTGAGGCGTGCTTTCGCCGTCGCCGGTTGAGCCGCCGCCGAGCTTTGCGAAGACCTTGTCCGCGTCGAGCTCTTCTTCTTCCTCTTTCGCGGGCGGCTCTTCCGCCGCCGGAGCGGCGGCTGGCGCAGGGGCCGGCGCGTCGCCGTCGGTCGCGGGCTTCAGCGTCGGACTTGCGTCGGCGGGCTGCGCCTTGGCGGCTTTCGCGGCCGCTTTCTTGACGACGGCGTCAAGCTCCATTTGAGAGCACAGGCCGAGGCTGACGGGATCCTGGGGCGTGATGTTGGAAGAGTTCCAGTGGGTCCGGTCGCGCACCGACTGGATTGTCGGCTTCGTGGTGCCAAGAAGCTTGCCGATTTGCCCGTCCGAGACTTCCGGATGATTGCGCACGATCCAGGCGATCGCGTCCGGACGGCTTTGCCTTTTTGAGACGGGCGTGTAGCGCGGCGCCTTTTTCGTTTTCGTGGCGACGACGGTTTTCGGGCGCGACAGCTTCATCCGATAGTCCGGGTCGCTTTGCGCCTTGTCGATTTCTTCGCGCGTCAGCTGATGGTTGCTGATCGGGTCGATCCCGCGCACGCCGATATCGACGTCCCCGTCGGCGATCCCTTTCACCCGAAGGGTGTGCAGGCCGCAGAAGTCGGCGATCTGCTCGAATGTGAGCGAGGTGTTGTCAATCAGCCAGACGGCCGTGGCGATCGGCATCAGCGGCGTGTCGGCCATGCGGTTTCTCCCTTCCTCGGGCGCCGCCGCAAAGCCTTGGGCGCGCCCGCTAACAGTCATAGAGCCGCGACAGGGGCGGCGAATCCCGCCGCGCCTAACCGGGCGCCCAACCGTTTCTGGAGGGGCCCGGTCGCGTCCTTTGTCTCGCCATGTAAAAGGAAAGAGGTCAGGGAACGCGGCGGTTCACTTGGCAGGGATATAGCGACTCGCGGGCCCGCCGCCAAGCCGTCCGCCGCCCGGCCGACCCGCGATAGCGGCCATTTGATGGCCGTTATCTATCTACGGACAGGATGATCTTGCCCACATGCGCGCCGGCCTCCATGCGCGCGTGGGCCTTGGCGGCCGCGTGGAGCGGAAACGTCCCGTCCACATCGGCCTTCAGCGCGCCGGACGCGAACAGCGGCCAGACGTCGGCCTCAAGCGCGCGGGCGATGCGCGCTTTTTCCGCCGGCGGACGCGCTTTCATCGTCGACCCCGAGAGCCGCAGGCGGTTGCGCATGATCTGCATGACGTTCACCGTCGCCTCTGCGCCGCGCTGGAACGCGATCGAGACGTGGCGCCCGCCTGGCCTCAAGACGCCGAGGTTCTTTGCGACAAAATCCCCCCCGGCCATATCGAGGACGACATCGACGCCGCCAATCGCGGAGATTTTGTCGGGCCAGTCGTCGAGGTCATATCGAAAGGCGTGGGTCGCGCCGATGTCGCGGATGGCGCGCAGTTTGGCGTCCGAGGAGGCGGTCGCGACCACCTCAGCGCCGCGGGCGCGCGCCAGCCGGATGGCGCAGGCGCCGATGCCGCTCGTACCGCCATGGACGAGCAGTCTTTCGCCAGCCTTGAGGGCGCCGTCCTCGAACACGTTCGCCCATACGGTGAAAAAGGTCTCCGGCAGTCCCGCCGCCTCGATAGGCGTCAGGCCCGCCGGCTGCGGCAGACAGGCGCCGGCGTCCGCAACCGCGAACTCGGCGTAGCCGCCGCCCGGGAGGAGGGCGCACACGGCGTCGCCGACGCGCCAGCGGTCGACGCCTTCGCCGACTGCGGCGACGTCGCCGGCGACTTCCAGACCCGGCAGGTCGCTCGCGCCCGGCGGCGGCGGGTAAAGCCCCATGCGCTGCAGGACGTCCGGGCGATTGACGCCTGCGGCCGCGACGCGGATCAAGACCTCTCCGGCCGCGGGCCGTGGCGTTGGGCGCATCGTCTCGCGCAACGCGTCCGGGCCGCCGGGCGCCGCGATTTCGATTGCGCGCATCTCGCCGTCTGACATGGAGTTTCCCCTTATCGGTCGACCGGCGCTGGCATGGGCGTTGCGAGTCAGCCGGGCGGTCACATCGAATGAGGTTTACATGGAGCCCTCGCAGCTCGCCGGCAAGCAGCCGGACCGGGAACTAAAGGTCCGGGAGTTCGCCCGGTCCGAAGTCTTCGCCCGCACCTTTCGAGACGGCATGGAGCTTGTCGACAAGACGGCCTCCTATCTCGACGGCGATGGGCGCGAGGACGCCAAGGCGCTCGGCCGCAGGGAGAGCCTCGCTTACGCGAGCGCCTCGATGCGCGTGACGACGCACCTGATGCAGCTTGCCTCATGGCTTTTGGTCGTGCGGGCGGTGCGCGAAGGCGACATGGAGATAGAAGCCGCCAGCGAGGCGAAGTACCGCTTGCCCGCCTGCAATGCGGCGTCGCAGGAAATCAATCTTGACGGTTTGCCGGAGGCGCTGCTGTCGCTGATCGCCGATGCCGAAGGGCTATATGAGCGACTCGCCCGCATCGACGCGGACCTCTTCGCGGAACGCAGCGCCATCCTTGCCGAGGTGCATGACGCAGCGGCGCAGATACGCTCTCTTCGCGAGGCTTTCGGCGAGGGGTAACTTCCCCGTCGGCTATTTCTTGAGGCCGAAAGCCCCGAATTTCTGGTTGAACTTCGACACCCGGCCGCGATCGAGCGCCTTCGCCGGGCCGCCCGTCCAGGCTGGATGGGTGGACGGATCAATGTCGAGCGTAAGGGTCGCGCCCGGCTCGCCGTAGGTCGAGCGCATGCTCACCTTGTCGCCGTTCGTGAGGACGACCGTGATGTCGTGGTAGTCCGGATGAATGTCTTTCTTCATCTTCGATCCTTAACCGTCGATCCTCAACCGCCGTTACGTCGGCGTTCGCTCTTCTTTGGCGTTCGCGCTTCTTCGGCGTGCGCTATTCTCCGGCGCGCTTTGGCCAACTCGATGTCGAACTTTCGGAGCAATCGTCTTCGCGTCGCTCCGCATGCGACGATCGCGCGCGATTACCCGTCTCTGGGCGCGAACGCAACCCGGAACCGGCGAAAACCGCAAACGCCGCGGATGCGCCGCCGACCGCCGCCGGAATTAACCTTCGCCTGCGCTGTTGCCGCGGCGTCCGCCTTATGCAAACGATTTGTAATCTGGTCGACCCCGGGGCGTCGGCGTGGTGGACGACTCCTGTTTTAGGGGTCTCGTTTTAGGGGTCTGGGTGGTCAGGTGCTGTTGAAGCTGGCGACGGTTGTGGCGGCGGCGATCGCGATGGCGACAGTTGCGGCGCTAAAGGGCCTCAATCATTTCGCCGACATCGGGCCGGACAGGATCGGCCGCTGCTCGCCGGTGACCGGGATCGCTGGGCCGGAGGATCTGCAGCTCGACCCGGCCGGCCGCAGACTCTTTGTCTCGTCTTTCGACAAGCGCGCCGGCAGGCGCGCGCGGGGCTCGATCCACGTCATCGACATAGACGACCCGCTTTCCTCCGACGGCTGGCGGGACCGCACCGGCGGCGTTCCGGCGGCGTTTCAGCCAGTGGGCGTCTTTTACTTCGAGGGCGAGACCGACAACCGGCTTTTTGTGGTCAATGACGCCGCCAAGAGCATCGAAGTCTTCGACGTCGCCGAAAATGGCGATCTTGTCCACCTGGAGACGTTTGCGGAGCGCCGCCTCACAAGCCCGAATGACCTTGTCGCGGTCGGCCCGCGCGATTTCTACGTCACAAATGACGCCTCCGCAGGCCGCGCCTCGCTCTTGGGGCGGCTTCAGTTTATCGGCCGCGCGCGCGCCGGACGGGTCTTCCACTTCAATGGCGTCGCCTGGTCGGTTGCGGATGAGGGCCTGCGGTTCGCTAATGGCATCGGGCTCAGCCGCGACAAGCGTTCGCTCGTCGTTGCCGAAAGCTCAGGCATGGCGATCCGCGTCTATAAGCGCGACCCCGACGCCGGCCTCCTGACGCTCGCCGCCGTGACGCCCATTCCCGGCGCTGGCGACAATTTGAACGTCGCGGCGGACGGGAGCCTGCTGGTCGCGGCCAATCCGAAGCCGCTGTCAATCGCGCTTCATCGCCAGACCGCCGGGGCGACGTCGCCTTCCATGGTGCTGCGCTCGACCGATCCCTATTGGGGCGCGCATGCGCCGCCGGAGTTCGAAACCGTGTTCCAGTCCGACGGCGAGGCGTTGTCCGCCGCCACGGCCGCCGATTTTCTCGGGCAGTCGCTCTATATCGGCGCGCTCGCGGACGATCGGTTTCTCATTTGCGCGCCCGCGTCGTAAACGGGTCTTCTATGCCTTTTATCTCAACGCGCGGGCGCGCTCAGCCCATAGATTTTCGCGCCGCCGTGACAAGCGGCCTTGCGCCCGACGGCGGTCTCTACATGCCGAGCCGCTGGCCGCAGTTTTCGCCAGATGAGATCCGCGCGGCCGCCGACGAGCCGTTCGCCAGCGTCGCCGCGCGCGCGCTTGCCGCTTTCGCTGAAGTCGGCGGCGGCGGGCCGGACGTGAGCTTCATCGAAGACGCGATGCGCGAGGCGTTCGCCGGCTTTGACCATGACGAGGTCGCGCCCTTACGCGAGCTTGCGCCCGGGCGGTACGTGCTCGAACTTTTTCATGGGCCGACGCTCGCCTTCAAGGACGTGGCGATGCAGGCGCTGGCGCCGCTTTATCCGTGGGCGCTGGAGGGCGCGTCGCGGCGGAAGACGATCCTCGCGGCGACGTCCGGCGACACCGGCGGCGCGGCGATCGCGGCGTTTGCGGACGCGCCCGGCGTCGACGTCGTCGTGCTGCATCCCGCGGGCCGGATTTCCGAGGTTCAGCGCCGCATTATGACGACCCGCGAGGCGTCGAACATCCGCAACTTCGCCATCGAAGGCGACTTCGACGATTGCCAGCGCATCGTCAAAGAGCTGTTCGTCGACCCTGACCTCGCCCGTGTGCGCGATCTCGGCGGCGTCAACTCGATCAACTGGGTCCGGCTCGCCATTCAGACGACGTATTATTTCACGGCGGGCGCGCGGCTCGGCGCGCCGGACGTCGCCGCTTCCTATGTCGTGCCCACCGGCAATTTCGGCGACGTCTTCGCCGGCTATGCGGCGAAGCGGATGGGACTCCCGGTCGCGCGGCTCGGCGTCGCCGTCAATGAGAATGACATCGTGCACCGGGCGATCTCCACGGGGCTTTATGAGCCGGCGGGCGTCGCGCGCACCGAAGCGCCATCGATGGACATTCAGGTCGCCTCCAATTTCGAGCGGCTCCTGTTTGAGGCGATGGATCGCGACGCCGGGGCGCTCGCCGATATGATGGCGGCGTTCGCGCGCGATGGCCGTCTTGAAATCCCGGATGAGGCGCTGGCGCGCATTCGGGAGGATTTCGTTTCGGCGCGCGCCGACGACGCCGCGGCGGCCGCCAAGATACGGGACGTCAACGAGGCGGACGGCTATCTCGTCGATCCGCACACGGCGATCGGCCTTGCGGCCGCCGATCAGTTAGCCGCGGAAGGCGCCTTGTCCGAACCCATCGTGACGTTGTCGACTGCGCACCCGGCGAAGTTTCCGGACGCCGTCACCCGCGCGAGCGGCGCGATTCCTGCGCTGCCGCAGCGGTATGCGGACCTTTTCGACCGCGAGGAGCGGCTTGACGTTCTCCCTGCGCGCGCGGCCGCCGTGCGCGAGGCGATCGTCGCGGGCGCGGCCGGATGATCGCGCCAGGCGGCCCGCAGTTTCGAACCCTCCCGAACGGCGTGCGGGTCATTGTCGACCCGATGCCGGACTTCAAGTCGGCGGCGTGCGCGGTGTGGGTCGACGCTGGCGCGCGGGATGAGCGTCCCGATGAGGGCGGGGCGGCGCACCTTATCGAGCACATGGCGTTCAAGGGGGCGGGCGAGCGGTCGGCGCGGGAGATCGTCGAGGCGATCGAGGGCGTCGGCGGCTGGATCAACGCCGAGACCACTTATGAACGCACGTCCTATTTCGTCCGTTGCCTGAGCGAGGACCTGCGGCTCGGCCTTCAGACGCTTCGCGACGTCGCGCTGCGCCCGCGGTTTGAGCCGGCCGATCTCGCGGTTGAGCGCAATGTCGTGCTGCAAGAAATCGGCGAGGCCGCCGACAATCCGGAAGACTGCGCCTGCGACGGCCTCCAGCAAGTCGCGTTTGCGGGGTGCGGGCTCGGCCGGTCGATCCTCGGCCCTCGCGAGGTCGTCCGGATGCAGACGACCGAACGACTTCGCGCGTTTCACGAGGACATGTACCGAGCCGATGGGCTTATCGTGGCGATTGCCGGCGGCATTGACGCGCCGGCGGCGTTTCGGCAGGCCGAGGAGCTCTTCGCCGCCGCCCCGGTCCGCGAGGGGGCGCGTCGCGCGCGGGGCGAGGCGCGTTTCGCGGGCGGCCTGAAGCTGATCGACGCGCCCTCCGAGCAGGCGCATGTGGCCATCGCCTTCCAGGGCGCCGGCGCAACGAGGGGCGGCGCAGAGGGCGACAAAGAGATCGGCGGGCGGCTCCTTGCGGAAATATTCGGCGGCGGCATGGCGTCGGTCTTGTTTCAGGAACTTCGCGAGCGCAGGGGCCTCGCCTACACGATCGACGCGGGCGCGGACTGCTATTCCGACATCGGGGCGCTTGTCGTTTACGCCGGCGTCGAGGCGGGCGAAGCCGGCGATCTTGTGGCGGCGGTGCGCGACGAACTCGCCAGACTTGCGACGGGAGTGGCGCCGCAGGATCTCGCGCGGGCGAGGGCGGCGCTCCGCGCAGGCGCGCTAATGGCGCTTGAGCAGCCCATGGGGCGCCTGGAGGCGGCCGCCTCGCGAACCCTGACCCATGGCCGGCCAATCGCTCCCGCGGACATTGAAGCCATGATCGACGCGGCGAGCGTCGAGGACGTCACATCCGCGGCGGAAGCGGCC
Organism: Parvularculaceae bacterium; assembly: GCA_028284065.1. Taxonomy (GTDB): domain Bacteria; phylum Pseudomonadota; class Alphaproteobacteria; order Caulobacterales; family Parvularculaceae; genus MED-G105. Next base: position 391,269 of record JANQSJ010000010.1, on the reverse strand, counting down.
GCGCGGGGACCCGTCGCCGTCTGCGCCGTTGGCGGGCTGCGCGGAAAAGCGCGGACGGCGATTGAGCGGGCCGCGCTTTGAGCCGGCGATTGTTGCGTCGAGGTCCCCATGCGGTCCAGGGTCGGAGTTGACGAAGGCCCGAGGACGCGGGAGGCTTGCCGCGGGCGTCAGGGTTGCCGCAAGGGCGAGAGTAATGGGCCGCGAGCGTGCTGGGGATTGACTTTGTTAGGGCCGAGCGAACGGCGGCCGCAATTGAAAGCGGGGCCGTCTATCTGCGGCCCGGCGAGCCGAAGGACGCGGTCGACTGGCTTGACCTTCGCGAGCGCAGCCGCGCGCACCTGACCCGTTGGGAGCCGGATTGGCGGCCGGAGGACGCGACCCCGGACGTGGTGCGCGCGCGCCTCAAGGCCCAGGCTCGGCGGCGGCGGTCGGGCGCGACGCTGGCGCTGTTCGCGTTCCGCCAGGCTGATGCGGCGCTTATCGGCGGCGTCACCCTGTCGTCCATCCGCTATCAGGCGTCTCTCTCCGCCCAGATTGGCTACTGGATCGGCGCTGACTATCTGCGCCGGGGATACGCGCGGGACGCGGTCGACGCGGCGCTGCGCCACGCCTTTGAGAGCATGGGCCTCAACCGCGTGGAGGCGGCGTGTCAGCCGGCCAATCTCGCCTCGCGTCGGGTGCTCGCGGGCGCCGGCTTTCGCGAGGAGGGCCTGGCGCGCGACTATCTGTTCATCAATGGGGCCTGGCGGGATCACTGCCTCTACGCGATCACCGCCGCCGATTTCGCCGAACGGACGGACGCATCGGGCGATCAGGCGCGCCCTGATGCAACCCTGGCCGGCTTGGCGCGGCCCTGCGGACAGGTGTAACGTCCCTGTTCAGCGGGGATGGCTGGGCGCGGCTTGGCCGGGAGGGCGCGCGCGACGCGCGTGATTTAGAGCAGGGGGCTCGGGCGGGGTGATGGTGTTTGCGGGCTTTGAGGTCGAGATTGGCCTGGCGCTAGGCGCCGATGCGCTAAACGCGGGGCCCGAACTGGCGCGGGCGTCCCTCGCCATGCCATTCGCAGGGCCGCCATCCGAAGCGGCGCGCGGCGCGCTTCTTGGCCTTGCGATCCTGGCGCCTTTGGCGCTCTTCGTCATCGGCGCGGCCGCGCGCAACGCGCCCGCCGCCATCGGCGGCGCCCTCGCCGCGATTGTCGGCTGCAGGCTGGCGATTGCGCTCGGCCATCTGCCCGCGCCGCCGGCTGCGCTCCTGATGCTGATAAATGCGGCCATCGGCGCGAGCCTTATTGCGTTCGCCTCGGCCGTACTGACGAGCGCGCGCGAGAGCGCGGCGCTCGGCGCGGCGCTGCTCGCCGGAGTGTTGTCGATGCTCGGCGTCGGCGTCATCAATCTCGCGCTCGGCGGCCAGGCTGCGGCCGCGATCACGTTCGGGCTCGGCGCATCCGTGGTCGTCGCGTTTGCGTTGTGCGCGCATGCGCTTTGGCGGGGCGATGTGGGCGGCGCGTTCCTTGCGCCCGCGCTGTCACTCGGCGGGCTTGGCGCGCTGGCGGCGCTGTCGGGGGGCGGGTTCGCTGTCGCCGGCGCGGGCCTCAGCGTGATCGCCGTCACTGCGGCGGCGCTGGCGGCGTGCGTGCGTGATGCGACCCAAGGCGCGACCCAGGGCGCCGCAGGCGCGTCGCTTGCGGGGTTCAATAGGGACGCCGGCGCCGATCGGCCGACGTTTTCGGACGCAACGCCAATAGGCGCAGGCGCCATAAGCGATCAAGGCGGCGCGCCTATGGGCGAGGATGCGCAAATCGCCCAGGCGCTCGATTATGTCGGCGTCGCGGTCTGGGATTGGAGCGTCGCGCGCTGTCGCCAGACGGCCTCCTTCGGCGCGCATATGGGGGCGGACGGCTCCGGGGAGTTTACGCCCGACGCCATGCGCGCCTTCATTCGCCCCGAAGCGCGCGACGCCTTTGAACGCCAGGTGTTCGGTCGCGGCATGGCCGACGGCGCGTTCGACTGGAGCGGCGATCTCGTTAATGGCAAGCGGGTGCGGATGCGCGGCGCGCGGGCCGTCAACGCCGAAGGCGCCCTCGAACGCATTGTCCTCTTTCTCGAGCCGGCCGCCGCGGCCTCTTCGCCGGCGGCGTCTCCGAAATCCTCTCCATCAAAGACAGCCGCCGCGGCGGCGAAGGGCGGCGAGGCGTCGTCCGCGGGCAGCGCGGCCGCGCCGAAAGCTCAGGGGTCGGACGGTCAGGCGGCGAAGAAGGGCCCGGCGAAGCAGGAGGCGCGCAGCGACGCGTCGCTCCTCTCAACGGCCGCAGCGTCGCTTGCGGGCGCCGCGGCGACCGCCGCCAAGGCGTCGCCGGATGCGAAATCCGCTGCGCCCGCGCGCGACGCCGACGACAAAGGGCCCAAGTCAACGAAGTCTACGGCTTCCGCCAGCGAGGCGGAGGCCGAGCGCGCGGAACGGCGCAATCCTTTCCGGCGCGCTCCGGGAAAAACGGATGCGTCGGCGGCCAAGGGGCAGGCCGCCAAGTCGCCGACGACGGCGAATGACGGCGTTGCGCCTGACAAGGCGGACGCGCCCGCTGTCGCGGCGCGCCTTGACAGCCTCGCCGATGACCGCGGCGTCGCGCCTGACGATCGTCTGGCCGCTGATCGACCGATGGGCCGCACCCGGCGTCTGCGCCAGCGCAGCCGCATTCTTATCTGATCACGGTGCAAGCCGCTGCGTCGTCTAAAGCGCTCCGACGCCAAGTGTGTGCGGTCGGCCGTTCGGAAACGCGCAATTACAAAGCCTTAAAGCGTCGTCCCGATTCTGATTGAAGCGACGACGCTTTAGACTGTTTCAGTTTAGGCGTCTCAGTTAAGCCGCTCATCGGCGCCGCGCGTCGTGGACCAGGCGCTGGAGAGCATTGCGCCGGTCACGCCGAGCCGCTCCAGGGCCATGCGCCATGCATCTTCCGGCGCTTTTGCGAACACGAGATCGTCGTCGGCTTCGCAATGCGCCCAGGCGTTGGCCGCAATTTCGCTTTCAAGCTGGCCGCTTCCCCAGCCCGCATGCCCGACGGCGAGGAATGACTTCGCCGGCGGCGCGCGCTGCGGATCGACGCCTGCGATGTCGTTCAGGATCTCCTGCGAGGCGGTGAGGCCGATCGCGTCGTTCGCCAGAAGCGTCGTGTCGAGCCGATAGTCGAGCGAGTGGACGACAAGGCCCCGCTCGCTGCGCACCGGTCCGCCATAATGCACCGGTTCGCCGGAGACGCCCGGCTTGGGATCGATGTCCAGTTGCTCCAGGAGTTCGCCTAGCTCCACCTGCTGCAACGGTTTGTTCACCACGACGCCCATGGCGTGCTCTTCGTCATGGGCGCAGATCAGCACCAGCGCTTTTTCGAACCTCGGGTCGGTCATATTCGGCATCGCAATCAGTAGCTTGCCGACGAGAAAATCCCGTGTCGCCATGTCGATGCCGCCGCTCCCCGAAGAACGCGTGAGACTACATCCGAGCGCCGCGGCGCTCAAGCCGGGCCGACGCGCCGCCGCGCTTGCTTCACAACCGCCGCCGCGATAGGCCGGCTGCGCAAGCAGGCTTACGGCGGCGTCGCAACGGGCGCCCGCGACAGCCGCAAATGGAACGAGGAGATGCGGAAGATGGCGGAACGGACAATTCAGGTCGGCGACAAGGTGCCTCACGCGACGGTCATGGTGGCGACCGCGAACGGCCCGGAAAAGGCGGACGCGGCGGAGCTGATGGGCGCGGGCCGCGTCGCGTTTTTCGCGGTGCCGGGCGCCTTCACGCCGACCTGCTCAGCCAAGCACTTGCCGGGCTTCGTTGAGCATGCGGGCGGGCTTCGCGCCAAGAACATCGACAAGATCGTCTGTTTATCCGTAAACGATGCATTCGTCATGCAGGCCTGGGGCGAGGCGCAGAATGCGGGCGAAGACGTCACCATGGTCGCCGATGGCAATGGGGAGCTTGCGAAGGCGATGGGCCTCGAAATGGACGCGACGGGCTTCGGCATGGGACTGAGGTCGCAACGCTTTTCGGGCGTCGCCGAGAACGGGGTTGTGACCCACCTTTTCGTTGAGGCCCCGGGCGCATTCGAGGTATCGAGCGCGGAGTATATGCTCGCGAACATTTAGAGCGCATCGCGGATAAGCGTGTGCGGTTGACGGTTGCCATCCGTCAACTCCGCAGAAGAAGCGCGGCGAAACCATACCCTAGAGCCGCATTCCGATTCTAACGGAAGGCGAGAAGCTCTAGGCGTCTTCGGGCGAGCGGACCCGCGCGCATCAAAGGAACCGCGCCACGACGTCCTTGTAGGAGCGCGAAAGCTTCAGCTCCGAACCGTTTTCGAGCGTGACGAAATACTCTCCGTTTGAATGCGGGTGCAGTTCCTTGACCTTGTTGACGTTGACGATGGCGGACCGGTGAATGCGCTGGAAGCGGGCGGGGTCGAGGCGCTGCTGCAGCGTTTTCATCGTCTCACGGATAATGTGCGTCTTGCCGCCCGCATGCACGCACATATAGTCGCCGGCGGCGTCGATCCATTCGATATCATCAGCGTTCAGAATAACGACCTTTGACCCGTCCTTGAAGCTGAGCCGCTCCGCATAGCGCTCCTTCGCCGCCCATCCGGGATCGTCGATGAGCTCCTTGATGCGGTCGCGGTCTTCATCGCTCAAGGACGCGAGCAGCTCCACAAGCCGCGTCTCCCGGCTCGCCGCGGTGCGCGAGCGGATGGCGGCGCGCGCGCGCTCAATCGCCGCTTCGAGCCGCGCCGGCTCCACCGGCTTGACGAGATAGTCAAGCGCGTTCGCCTCGAACGCCTCAATCGCGAACTTGTCATAGGCGGTGACGAAGATGATGAGCGGCGCCGGGCCGCCGAGCAACGCGCGCACGACGCCGAAGCCGTCAAGGCCCGGCATCTGGATATCGAGAAACACGAGGTCGGGCGTTTTCGCCTTGATCTGCTTGACCGCTTCGCGGCCGTTCAGGCACTCGCCGACGATTTCAAATTCCGGGAACGCTTCAAGGCGCGCCTTGAGCCCGGTGTTGGCAAGCGGTTCGTCGTCCACGAGCATCGCGCGGATCGTTGAGCCGTCACGCTCGTCCTTCGGCGTCTCCGGCGCGCCCGGCGAAGAAGGCTCGGTCATGGCAGTCGGCTCCGTGTTTCAAAAGGCAGTTTGAGCGTCACGCACAGGCCCGATGGGCTGCTGCGCGAGAGGGAGAAGGATTGGGCCGGGCCGTAAAGATGCGCCAGTCGCTCGCGCATGTTCACCAGGCCGACGCCGGCGCCGGACTGGCTCATGAGGAGGGCTTCCGGGTCATGGGGCGCGTTCGGACCATTGTCGCACACCTGCAGCGTCAGCGCTTCGCCTTCGCGCCGGGCGACGATCCTGATTTCCCCGCCGGCCTCCATCGAGCCGATCGCGTACTTGATCGCGTTCTCAATCGCCGGCTGCAGGATCAGCGACGGCACCGACGCATCGAGCGCATCCTCGTCAACCTCTTTGACGATCTTCAGCCGTTCGCCGAAACGCGTCTCCTCAATGTCGAGATAGAGTTCAAGCGCGCGCAACTCCTCCGCAAGCGTCGTTGTCTGGAGGGGGTCGCTGTCCAGCGAATAGCGCAGGAACGCCGAGAGCTTGGTCAGCATCTCGTTCGCCCGGTCGCCGTCCTTGGTCAGGACGAGGGTTGAGATTGCGTTCAGCGTGTTGAACAGGAAATGCGGGTTCAGCTGATAGCGCAGCATTTTGAGCTGCGCCTGTTCGGCGAGGCGCGCCGAGACGATGGCGCGTTCGCTTTCGTCGCGCAGCGTCAGGTAATAGTTGACGCCAAAGTAAAAGCCGCCCCATGAGCCGAGCTGAAAAAGGTTCGGCATCAGGTCCGGCTGCAAGAGCAGCAGGAAATTGTCCGTACCAAGTTGTTGAATTCGGTTTTGTATCCAGGCGTCGCCGAAGATTTCCGCGAACATGAGCGCCTTCACCGCAGCCATCGCGACCGCCATGGCGAGGGTGCCGCTGAGCGCAATGGAAAGTAGGCCCACAGGGGGCTGGCGTCGCGCAAAGCGCAAGAGCGGGCGCATTACGATGGTGGTCGTCAGGAACCCGATCAGCGAGGACGAGAATGAGAACGCGAAAGACTCAACCGACCACAGCCGTCCGGAGATGAGCGAGGAGACGAGCAGGACGTGGAAACAGAAATAGCCGGACCAGCCGCCTACCTGTAAGAGCCAGAACAGCCGCTCTTTCTTGCCGAAGAACCAGTTGAAGGCCCGCCGCAACTTGCCCCGCGAGTCGATGAACGGACCCTTCCGGCCGGGCGCCATGTCCGCCGCCGTCACCGCGCGGCTCCCCGCATCCGCCGGCCCCGTATCCGCCGACCCCGTATCGGCTGATCCGGGGTCGTCGAGGACGTCGTCCACATCTCGTGTCGCGGGTCTGTCGCCGGCAAGCGCTGCGTCTCCTTTTTCGCGCCTATCTGACCGTTTTTTCGCGCTGTTTTGCAAGCGCCGGTCGGCGAGCGGAGGCGCTGGCGCGACGGACGCCCTCGGCGCGCCGGCGGCGGACGATTTGCGCTGTTCGCTCACCCCGGGAGCGAGAGGAGGCGCACGTCGCCGCCAGCCGCCGTCACATTGATGGTTAACGTCCGTTCGACGCAGTAGCGCCAGACGGGATCGGCGCCGGAAAGGATCGGCGCGATCGGTCCGGCGCGCGCGGCCAGCGCCGCGGCGAGGGCCGCCGTCTCCTCCGGCGGCCCGTCATATGCGACCGCGGCGAGGCTCGGCGCGGAAAGGAGGTCCGGCGCGGCGCCGCCCTGCAATGGGACGCCGAGGGCGATGTCGCGGGCGAGCGGATCGTCAGCGAGCGCCGCCGCGATCCCGGTGATGAGGCGGTCGTCCGCGATCACGACGTCGCCGACGCCCAGCGCCTTTTCGATCTGCGCCGCCGCCGCGCCGCCGCTCCCGCCGAGGCAGAGGACAAGGCCTCTCGGCCGCAGGCTGAGGGTATTGGCTTCGCCGGTGGGCCCTGGAAGGTCGGTCGGCGCCGCCGCTTCCCGGGCGATGGAGGACGCGGCGTTGAGCATCTTCGCGGCCTCGGCGTCGCCCGCCCCCTTGGCGCTGAGCGCCGCCCTGTGCAGGCGGTCGGCGCGGTCCGGCGCCGCGCGCCACCTTTCGAAAGCGGCGTCGATAATCTGGGTCCGCTGCGAGAGCATGGTCGTCTCGCCGGTCCGGTTTATGGCGGGATGAGCGCCAGTCATTTGCTCCGAGGGCGATGCATTGGCGGAAGGCCGTCGAAGCGCGTCGAGATAATGCGGGCCGCCGGCTTTCGGTCCGGTGCCGGAAAGCCGTTCGCCGCCGAAGGGCTGGACGCCGACGACCGCGCCGATCTGGTTGCGGTTCACATAGAGGTTGCCGACGCGCGCGCGCGCGGAAACGAGCTCCATGACGTCGTCAATGCGCGAGTGCAGGCCCATGGTCAGGCCATAGCCAAGGCCGTTGATCTTTCCGATCACATTCTGGAGCGCATCGCCCTCGTATCGCGCCACATGCAGGACCGGACCGAACGCCTCGCGTTCGAGGTCGTCGACCGAGCCAATTTCAAAAGCGATCGGCGAGATGAAATGCCCCTGGACGTTTTCGGGCAGGGGCGCCTCTGCGATGAAGCGCGCTGACGATTTCATCTTCGCCACATAGCCCGCGATATCGGCGTGGGCCTCATCGTCGATGAGCGGACCGACATCCGTCGACAGAAGCGCCGGATCGCCGACGCTCAGCTCCGCCATCGCGCCCGCGAGCATGGCGAAGAACCGGTCCGCGACGTCCGACTGGACGACGACAAGTCGGCAGGCGGAGCATCTCTGGCCGGCGCTCTGAAACGCCGACGCGATGACGTCTGCGACGGCCTGCTCCATCAGCGCGGTTGAGTCGATGATCATCGCATTGATGCCGCCCGTCTCGGCGACGAGGGCGGGGCGGGCGCCCGTCCGCGCCGCGAGCGTGCGATTGATCGATTGCGCAACGGCGGTGGAGCCGGTGAAGACGACGCCGGCGATGCGCTTGTCGGCGACAAGCGGCGCGCCGACGGACGGGCCGTCGCCGGGCAGAAGCTGGAGCACGCCGTCGGGAACGCCTGCGTCGCGCAGGAGCTTCGCGCCTTCGATGGCGATGAGCGGCGTCTGCTCGGCTGGTTTGGCGATTACCGCGTTCCCCGCCGCGAGCGCCGCCGACACCTGGCCCAGAAAGATCGCAAGCGGAAAGTTCCAGGGGCTGATGCAGGCGACGACGCCGAGCGGCGCGCCGTCGAGGCCCTCCGCGCGATTTGCGTAGTAGCGCAGGAAATCGACCGCCTCGCGCACTTCGGCGATGGCGTCGGGCAGGGTCTTTCCCGCTTCGTTGACGGCGAGCCGGATGAAGTCGTCATAGCGCGCCTCAAGGCGCCGCGCCGCCTTGCGCAGCGCAAGGGCGCGGTCCGAAGCGGGACGCGCGCCCCATCTCGGCGCGGCCGCGACGGCGGCGGCGATCGCGCGTTCGACGAGCGGCGCGTCGGCTTCGCGGACCGTCGCAAGGCGGCGGTCAAGATCGGCGGGATTGCGAACCTCGCGAGAGGGCAATCCATCCGTATCAATATCAAATGCGACAAGCGGCGCGGGCGTCTCGTCCATGTCCCGCCATTCAGCCGCGCGCGTCAGGCTATCCGCGGTCGCATGGTCGGTTTCGTCAAGGCCGAGCGCCGCGAGGCGTTCGCCGGAGAACTGGTCGCGCGGGGCCGGGATGTCCGGGTTGGCGACAGGGTCGAGGCCTTCCAGTTCCGCGATCGGATCGGCGACGATCGCGTCGATCGACAGGTCCGGATCAAACAACTGGTTCACAAAGGATGAGTTGGCGCCGTTCTCGAGCAGCCGCCGCACGAGATAGGGCAGCAGCTCCTTGTGGCCGCCGACGGGGGCGTAGATGCGCGAACGCGCGCCGCCTTCGATAAGCCTGTCGTGGAGGGCCTCGCCCATGCCGTGCAGGCGCTGAAACTCATAGGCGGCGCCCGCTTCGGCCATTTCGGCCACAAGCGAGGCGGACAGCGCATTGTGGGTCGCAAACTGCGGGTACAGAACGTCCGCGTTGCGCAACAGGAGGCGCGCGCAGGCGAGATAGCTGACGTCCGTCAGCGTCTTGCGGGTGTAGACCGGATAGCTCTCAAGGCCCATGACCTGGGCGCGTTTGATCTCCGCGTCCCAGTAAGCGCCCTTGACGAGACGCACCATGATCTTCCGATCCGCTTCGCGGGCGAGCGCGGCAAGCCAGCCCACGAGGTCCATCGCCCGTCGCTGATAGGCCTGCGCGACGACGCCGAAGCCGTCCCATCCCGAAAGGTCGGGGTCCCGCGCAAGGGCGTCGATAATGTCAAGCGAGATATCGAGCCTGTCGGCTTCCTCCGCGTCGATATTAAAGCCGAGGCCGCCCTTCCTCGCGGCGAGCGCCAGCTCTTTAAGGCGCGGGACGAGCTCTGCGACCGCGCGTTCGCGCTGGCCGTACTCATAGCGGGGGTGGAGGGCGGAGAGCTTCACCGAAATGCCGGGATTGTCGCGCACGTCGTCGCTCGCCGCAGCGGCGGCGAGGGCGTCAATCGCCTGCGCGTAGTCTTCATAGAAACGGTCCGCGTCTGCGGCGGTCAGCGCCGCTTCGCCGAGCATGTCATAGGAAAAGAGATAGCCGCGCGCCGCAAATGACTTTGAGCGATCGAGCGCTTCCTCCATCGTCTGTCCAAGGACAAAATGCTCGCCCATGATGCGCATCGCCTGGCCGACGGCGGCGCGTATCGTCGGGTCGCCAAGCCGGTCGAGCATCGCCTTCGTCGCGCCGACGATACGTCTCAGCGGGTCCTTCGCCTCCATATCGTCGAGCCAGGCGGCGGTCATCATCAGGGCGCGGGTCGAGATATTGACGAGCGGGAAGGGGCTCTTGCCCACATGGGCGCCCCAGTCGCCCGCCTCGACCTTGTCCTTGATAAGGGCGTCCGCCGTCGCCGCGTCGGGCGTGCGCAACAGAGCTTCGGCGAGCCGCATCAGCGTCACGCCCTCGCTCGTTGACAGGCCGTACTCCAGCAGGAATTTGTCGATAAGGCTCGACCGGCCCGCCTCGGCGCGGGCGCGCCTGACGAAATCCGCCGCCTTCTCCTGCGCGCGCGCGCGCGTTTCGGCCGACAGGCCCGCGCTTGCAACGAGCTTTGGGGCGAGGTCGGATTCCGGCGTCAGCGTTCCTGCGCGCAGCGCGGCGCGAAACGCAGCGGCATCTTCAGGCGCGGGGCGCTCTTGCGTTTGGGCTGGGGCGGATGGCGTCAATCTGGCTGCTCCCTGACCGCATGCTAAATTGAGAAGGGCTTGGCGACCTGGGGGCCACGTGACTCCGACGCTGCCGGCCGCTTTCCCGCCTACAATCCGCTTAGCCCCAGGCGCGCCGTGTCGCAAACCTGCGTGAGCAGCGCCGGGCGAATGCAGCGTAAGGTCTCGCAATTGCGGCCGTCGCGATGTACATGGCGACTGCGCAATGCGGGAACGAGCGCTTACCGTTTAGGACAAGTGACCAATTCCTGCGCTCAACAGTTCGGCTCATGCCGAAAAGTTGATGATAAACAATATCTTGCAGCGGCATTCTCCCTAAAGCTGCAAGCTAAGAGTGAGACGCCAGAGGCGGGATCAAAGGAAACGAGCATGACCGAAGCATACGTCTACGACGCCGTGCGCACGCCGCGCGGCAAAGGAAAATCCGACGGATCGCTGCATGAGATCACGCCCGTGTCGATGGCGACGCAGGTGCTGGAAGCGGTGCGCGACCGCAACGGACTGGACGGCGATAAGGCCGAGGCCATCGAAGACGTGGCGTTCGGCGTCGTCTCGCCGGTGGGCGAGCAGGGCGCGGTCATCACGCGAACGGCGATCCTGAACGCGGGCTTGCCGGAAACGACGTCGGGCATCCAGGTGAACCGGTTCTGCGCCTCCGGCCTTGAATCGATCAACATCGCCGCGGCCAAGGTGAAGGCCGGCGAAGCGGACATGACCGTCGGGGGCGGCGTTGAGTGCATGTCGCGGGTCCCGATGGGCTCCGACGGCGGCGCCTGGCCGGTCGACCCGTCTGTCGCGTTCAAGACCTATTTCGTGCCGCAGGGCATTTCCGCCGACCTCATCGCGACGAAGCACGGCTTCTCCCGCGACGACGTCGATGCCTACGCCGTCGAAAGCCAGAAGCGCGCGGCGACGTCCTGGAAGGAACGCCGGTTCGAGAAGTCGATCGTGCCTGTCAAGGACGTCATCGGCGAGGACGTGCTCGCCCATGACGAGACGGTCCGTCCGGATACGGACATGCAGTCCCTCGGCGCGCTGCCGCCGTCTTTCGCCGCGCTCGGCGATTTTCCGGGCTTCGACGCCGTCGCGATTCAGAAGTATCCGGAGATTGAAAAGATCAACCACGTCCACCACGCCGGCAACTCCTCCGGCATCGTCGACGGCGCCGCGGCTGTCCTCATCGGCAACGAAGAAGCGGGCCAGCGGCTTGGCCTCAAGCCGCGCGCGCGTATCCGGGCGATGGCGTCCATCGGTTCGGAGCCGACCATCATGCTGACGGGTCCTGAGTTCGCCGCCCAGAAGGCGCTGAAGAAGGCCGGCATGGACAAGAAGGACATCGACCTCTGGGAGCTCAATGAGGCGTTCGCGTCGGTCGTCCTGCGCTTCATGCAGGCGCTCGACATCGACCATTCCGACATCAACGTGAATGGCGGCGCGATCGCCATGGGCCACCCGCTCGGCGCCACGGGCGCGATGATCTTCGGGACCATGGTCGACGAGCTAGAGCGCTCCGGCAAGGAGACGGCGCTCGTGACCCTCTGCATCGGCGCCGGCATGGGCACCGCGACCATTATCGAGCGCGTGAACTAGGCCGGAGGGCCCCGATAAGGGCAGGGGACGATGACCGACGCCGCAGAGGAATTCGACGAGCGTCCTGCGTCGCTTTTGGCGCAGGAGCTGCGGTTCAACTTCTTCGGCGCGATCATGACGACGGCGATAACGCTCATCGGCGGCGCCGTCGTCTTGAAGGGCGCGCTCCTGCCGGATGCGCCTTATGAGCTGGAGTTCTTTGTGGGCGTCGCCGCCGCGGCGTTCGCGGGGATCTGCGCGTTTGACGGCCAGATGGGCGTCGTCGCCAGATTGGAGAAACGCACGAGCCGGCTCGGTCTTTGGGCGCGCGCCATTCACCTCGTCACGCCGTGGATCCTTTCCCTCGGGGCTGTCCTCCTCGGCGCATACTTTTCGAACAACTTTCCTACGTCAGGGAGCTGAGCAATATGACCTATGAAACTTTCTCCGTAGACATCGACGGCGACGGCATTGCGCTTGTCACCATCGATCTGCCCGGCCAGTCGATGAACGTCTGGAACGAGGCGCTGATGCGCGAATTCAACGCCTTTGTGGAAGACTTCCTTTCAAATGACGGCATGAAGGGCGCCGTCATCACGTCGGGCAAAAAGTCCGGCTTCCTCGCCGGCGCGGACCTGCGCATGCTGGGCGGCCAGACGGCGAGCACCATGAAAGAGGCGTATGAGAACGCCTTCGGCCTCAACGCCACTTTGCGCAAGCTTGAGACGGGCGGCCACCCGGCGAAGAAGCTTCAAAAAGGCGAAGCCGCCGCGAAGCCGGTCGCCTGCGCGCTGAACGGCCTTGCTCTCGGCGGCGGGCTCGAACTGGCGCTCGCCTGTCATTACCGTGTCTGTGCGGACAATCCGAAGATCCAGCTCGGCCTGCCGGAAGTGCAGGTGGGCCTTTTGCCGGGCGGCGGCGGCACGCAGCGCCTGCCGCGGCTCGCGGGGCTCCAGAACGCCGCGATGATCGCGACGCAAGGAAAGCCCGTCGATCCGAATACGGCGAAAGCGCAAGGCTTTGTTGACGAGGTCGTTCCGGCCGACGAGATCGTCGCAAAGGCGAAAGAGTGGGTGAAGGCGAACCCGAAGGCGTCCCAGCCCTGGGACCGGAAGGGCTTCAAGTTTCCGGGCGGCGGCGGCGCCATGGACCCCCGCGCGGTTCAGTTCTTCATCGGCGCCAACGCCATGGGCCAGAAGTCGACCCAGCACAATTACCCGGCGGTGCAGCATATTCTCTCCTGCCTCTATGAAGGCTCGATCGTCCCGATCGACACCGGGCTGAAGATTGAGTCGAAATACTTCACCAAGCTCATCGCGAGCCCGCAGACCAAAAACATGATCCGGACCCTGTTCATCAATAAACAGGCGGCGGAGAAGGGCGAGCAGCGTCCGAAGGACGTGGCTCCGACTGAGCTCAAGAAAGTCGGCGTCCTCGGCGCGGGCATGATGGGCGCCGGCATCGCCTATGTCACCGCCAAGGGCGGCATGGAAGTCGTCCTCCTCGATCGCGAATTGGAGTATGCGAATAAAGGCAAAGCCTATTCCGAAGGCATCGTCTCGAAAGGCGTCGCCAAGGGCAAGGTGACAAAAGAGAAGGGCGAGGAATTGCTCGCGCGGATCACGCCGACGACGGACTATAATGATCTGAAAGACGTCGACATGATCATCGAAGCCGTCTTCGAGGATCCGGACATCAAGGCCGACGTCATCAAGAAGACCGAGGCCGTCATCGGCCAGGACGTTATCTTCGCGTCCAATACGTCGACCCTGCCGATCACCGGGCTCGCGAAGCACTCCGAGCGGCCGGACCAGTTCATCGGCATCCACTTCTTCTCGCCGGTGGACAAGATGCCGCTCGTGGAGATCATCCCGGGCGAGAAGTCCGGGGACAGATCGCTCGCGGCGGCGCTCGACTATGTGAAGATGATCCGTAAGACGCCGATCGTCGTGAAGGACACCCGCGGTTTCTACACGAACCGCGTTGTGCCGCCCTACCTCAACGAAGCCATGCTGATGGTGAAGGAGGGGATCAAGCCGGCGCTCATCGAAAACGCGGCGAAGTCGCTCGGCATGCCGGTCGGCCCGCTCGCTCTCGTCGACGAGACGTCGCTTGAGCTTGGCAAGCGCGTTATGGAGGCCACCAAAAAAGAGCTCGGCGACGACTACAAGCCGACCGGCGTTGAGGACCTCCTCGCTGTCATGGTCGACAAGCTTGGGCGCCTGGGCCGGAAGTCGGGCGGCGGTTTCTACGACTACCCCGAAGGCGGCAAGAAGTCGCTCTGGCCGGGCGTCGGCGACTATTTTCCGGAGGCGGACGAGCAGCCGAGCCTGGAGGAAGCGAAGGACCGCATCCTCTATGCGCAGCTAATCCCCGCGGCGCAGTGCTACGCAGAGGGCATCGTCCCTGATCCGCAGTCGGCCGACCTCGGCGCGATCTTCGGGTGGGGCTTTGCGCCCTGGACCGGCGGACCGATGAGCTACATTGACGGGATCGCCGGCATTGACGAGTTCGTCCGCAAGGCGGAGAGCCTCGCCCAGAAATATGGCGAGCGGTTCAACCCGCCGGCCATGTTCCGCGAAATGGCGGAGAAGAACGAGACGCTCTACGCGGCGTGAGCCAGGTCAGGAATTGACGCAAAGCGGAAAGGGCGGCCCGGTGAGGCCGCCCTTTCTTTTTGACGCGCAGATTGGCTGAGCGCGCATGCCGGACAGGTCCCTGCTTTCGCTCGGAAGATAGGTCTGACGATCCGGCGGCGGCGGCAGTCCGCAATGGGCCCCCAAAGCTGCGGCGGCTTCTTCGCGTTATTGAATTCAGGCCCTTCCGTCGCCATCATGCGAAAAGGGATTTGGGAGGAGCAATTATGACCGATCTGAATTTCAGCGAGGCGACGCTCGAAGCTGTCTCGTTTCTTTCCGTCCGTAAGGAAATGAAAGCGGAGCCGGAGGCGATAGGCGCCGCGATGGCGGAAGCCTTCGGCGCGGTGTGGGCCGCGCGCGAGGCGGCGGGCGCGCCGGCGATTACGCCGCCTATGGCGGCCTATGTTTCCATGGCGGAGGGCGTCGCGACCGCGGACGTCGGTATGGGCGTCGCGCCCGACGACGCCGCCAAGTTCTCGGGCGACGGCGAGGTCAGAATTGTCGAGCTGCCGGCCGGCGCCGCTATCCGCGTCATTCATAAGGGGCCCTATGCCGGGCTCGGCGAGACTTATAAGGCGGCGTTCGCGCATGTCGCGGTGAGCGGCAAGACGCCGGGCTTCCCCATCCGCGAGAGCTACCTCAACGACCCGCAGGAAACGCCGGAGAGCGACTGGCTGACGCAGATCGACATTCCGGTTTCCTGACGTAGACGGCCTGTCGCTTCAGAAAGCCATCCATGCTCCGCTCTCTCGCCGCCCTTCTTGTCGCCGTCCTTGTGGGCCTGACCGCCGCGAAGTTTGTCGAGAGCGCGGCGTTCGCCGCGTTCGACCTGCCGCCGATTGGCGAGAGCGCGGCGTCCAAAGTCGGCGGCGCGCCGGGAAAACCCGCCGTATCGCCTGCGGCGGCGGGCGTCTTGACGCTGAGCTGGCTGGCGGCCGCGTTCGTGGCGGCGGGACTGGCGCTCGCCATTGGGCGTCGATGGGCGCCGCTCGGTTGGCTCGCCGCGGCGACAATCGGCTTTAACGCCATCGTCTCGCTTCTGGGCGCGAGCGCGCCTTTCTGGGTCTGGCCCGGCGGCCTGCTGGTCAGCGCGGCGGGCGGATTCCTCGCGGTCACAGCCTTCCGTGCACGGTACGACTATCCGGCCGCCGCGCCGAAGGAGGAGTTTTTCGACTGATGACAGGCGGGGCGAGTGAAGCGATACCGGCGGCGACGGTCCTGCTTGTGCGTGATTGTGCGAGGGATGGCGCTCAAGGACTGGAAGTGGTGATGGTCGAGCGGCACAAAGACATCGGTTTCGCCGGCGGCGCGCTGGTGTTTCCGGGCGGACGCATCGATCCGACCGACGCGTCTCCGGCGTGGCGTGAGCGCGCCGATGGACTGAGCGACGATCAGGCGCGCGCCGGCGGTGAGGTGGCGGCGATCCGCGAAGCTTTTGAGGAGGTCGGCGTGCTGCTGGCGCGCCGGCGTGGAGCGGATGCTCTTCTTTCCGGCGCGGAGGTCGCGGCGCTCCATGCCTGGCGGGCGAGATCAGAAGCCGACGATGCGGCGTTCCTTGAAATGGCGGAGGCGGAGGACCTCATCCTCGCTTGCGATCGGCTCGCCTTCTTCGCGCACTGGTCGCCGCCGGCAGGCGTCGCCCACAAGCGCTTCGACACGCTCTTCTTCATCGCCCACGCACCTGAGGGTCAGGAGATCCGGCAAGACGGCGTCGAAGCCACCGAGGCGATCTGGCTCTCGCCAAGGGGCGCCCTGGCGGACGAAGCGGCGGGACGGCGGAAGATTATCTTCCCGACCGCGCGGAACCTCGAACTTTTGGGGGTCAGCGATACGGCCGAGGCTGCTGTCGCGCATGCGCGCGCGCGCGCGATCCGGAAGATCGAGCCGAGGGTCATCGAACGCGACGGGGTTCCTTTTCTGACCATCCCGGACGATCTTGGCTATCCGGTGACGGAAGAGCCGTTGCAAAGGGCGATGCGCGGCTAATCGGCGCCTCGCTTCTCGATTTCCCGGCGGGCTATTTCAAGCGCCGCCATATCGTAAAGCGCGTGGGTCGCCGCTGGCGCGACGAGATCGCCCGTGGCCGCGAACAGCGCGCCGAGATAGGTCCCGAGGGTCCCGGCGATGATCGCGTAGAGCGCGGTGCGGGCGTGCAGCAGCCCGAAGAGAATGTTCGGCAGGAGTATCGCGATGACAAGCGGCGTCGCCGTGGCGGCGTAGCTTTGAAGCACCCCGCGGAAGAGCGCCTCCTCGCCCAGCCCGGCGACTAATCCGATAATCACGATACGGAACGGCGACAGCGAAAATCCGAGATCGCTCAGGAAGTCAATCTGCGCCGCTTTGAAGCGCTCAAGCGGTGGATAGCTGGTCCTCATGAAAAGCGCGAGCAGTCCGACAAGCGGCGCCGTCGCCATGGCGCCAATGAAAAAGTTTCGCGCCGCCGCGGGCGACGTCGCCGGCGTATAGTCGAGAAGCGACACCGGCAGCATCGCGTCGAGGCCGATCGCCAGGACGAAGACGCCGATCCCGGCGAGGCTCGTCAGCCAGAAGAGCCGGGGCGAGTCCGACTTCGTCGATGGCGCGTCGGCGCCGGTCATCGCCGCCGGCGTTTCAGGCCGCCGAGAAGTCCGCGCATCAGCTCGCGCGCAAGCGTCGTGGAGATCGTCCGCGCCGCGCTCTTTATGGCGGCTTCGCTCACCGTTTGCCTGTTCGATCGCCTCTTGCCGCCGCGCGATGCGCGTTTGGTCGGCGGCGCATCAGCTTCCTGCGCGGCGAGGGCCTCGGCGCGTTCGCGCAGAATTTCGTAAGCGGACTCCCGGTCGACCGCCTCGCCATAGACGTCGGCCACATCGGAGCCGACAATTGTCTCCCGCCTTTCGGCGGGCGAGACGGGGCCCATGCGCGATGAGGGCGGGCGAACGAGCGTTCGCTGCACAATGCCAGGGGCGCCATCTTCGTTCAGCGTAGAGACGAGCGCCTCGCCGACCTTCAGCACGGTGATCGCATCTTCGCTGTCGAAGTCAGGGTTTGGCCGGAACGTCTCCGCGGCCGCCCTGACGACGCGCTTTTCCTTCGGCGTAAACGCGCGCAGGGCGTGGATGACGCGGTTGCCGAGCTGGCTTGAGACATCGTCCGGCACGTCGAGCGGGTTCTGGGTCACGAAGTAGACGCCGACGCCTTTCGAGCGGATGAGCTTCACCACCTGCTCCACCTTGTCGACGAGCGCCCGCGGCGCGCGGTCGAAAAGAAGGTGCGCCTCATCGAAGAAGAAAACCAGGCGCGGGCGGTCGGGATCGCCCACCTCCGGCAGGCGCTCGAACAGCTCAGACAGAAGCCAGAGCAGAAACACCGCATAGGTCTTCGGCGCGCGCATCAACCGGTCCGCCGCCAGAATATTGAGAATGCCTGCGCCCGTCTCGTCCGTATCGAGAAAATCCTCGAGCTCCAGCGCCGGTTCGCCGAAAAACGCGTCGCCGCCTTCCTCCTCAAAGGCGAGAAGGCGCCGCTGGATCGCGCCGATCGATGCTTTCGTGACGTGGCCGTATTTGAGCGATAGCTCTTTGGTCCGCCCGCCGACTTCGACGAGCATGGCGCGCAGGTCCTTCAGATCAAGGAGCAAGAGGCCCTCGTCGTCGGCGAGCCTGAAGCTCAGCGTCAGGACGCCTTCCTGCACGTCATTAAGGTCGAGGAGCCGCGAGAGCAGCACCGGCCCCATCTCGGTCACCGTGGCGCGCACCGGCGTTCCCTGCTCGCCGAAGAGGTCCCAGAACCGCACCGGGAAAGCCGCCGGCCCGTAATCCTTCGGACCCGTCTTTTCCGCACGCGCATCGAGCTTTGGATTTGGATCGCTCGCCCGCGAGAGGCCTGCGAGATCGCCCTTCACGTCAGCGCAGAAGACAGGCACGCCCGCCGCTGAAAAGCCCTCTGCGAGGATCTGCAGGGTCACGGTCTTGCCGGTCCCGGTGGCGCCGGCGATCAGTCCGTGCCGGTTTGCGAACTTCAGCGCGAGCGACTGGTCCGAGACGCTGCGGCCGATATGGACATGGGTGGCTTCTGTTGGGCGCGCGCCCATAGGCGTCTCCGTGGCGTCTGCGTCGGCGGGCGGCCTAAAGACGACATATTACGCGATGACATGGCCGGTAATCGCCCTGGATGTCATCTCCCCCAGTTCTCATCGACTTAAGTCGTCGTCGCGAGGGTTATTGGCGATGCGGCGACGCGTCGGCGACCGTTGGTTGGGGAGTATCCTGATTTGGCTGTAGGCGCCAGAAAAGACTGAGGGGAAACAAGGCGTTGCGAGTTTACGCGCACGCGGAAGAGGCGTATTCTTGTCCGGAGGCCATGGGGCCAGAGGGGAGACTTCGCATGTTGCGCATCTTGCTTGTGATCGCTGCGGCGCTGGCGCTGACCATCGGGTTCAGGCAGTTCAGCGGCGCCAATGACGAGGCGGTCGGCGACGGCGCTGCGGAAGAGGCGGTTGCGGCGGATGAGAACGCCGAGGACGGCCCGCACATGAATGTCGACTCCGAGGACGATCCGGGCGTCGCCGACCCGGCCGATGCGGCCGATGTGGCGGACGAGGCGCTGGGGGAGGCCGCTGAGGCGGCGGAAGAAGCGGCGGAGGTTGCAATCGAGGGCGTTGCGGAAGGCGTTCCGGAGGTTGGGGAGATTGTCGAAGGGAACGCGGAAGAAGCTGTGGAGGGCGCCGCGCAGGATGCGGCTGAAGCGGCGCCCGAAAGCGATGCGGCGTCTGAACCTGACGAGCCTGAAGCCGACGACGAGGCCGCGTCCGACGCGGAGCCGTCCGACGCGGAGCCGTCCGATGCAGAGTCGGCCAAGGGGCAAAATTAACCCTAATCCGCCGTTGCGAATGCGGCCCATGGCGTTAAGCGGCCGGCGCCTAAATGATCCTAGTCTCCACGTCGAAAAGTGGCGCAGGCGCGCGCACGACCGAACATGGGAGAGGGTTCTATGGCCGCGGGGGAAATTCGCGACGCCGCGATCGATATGTCCCATCTGGAGCGCTACACGTGCGGCGATGCGCAGTTGCTGGACGAGATTCTCTGCATGTTCGTTGAGCATTGCGGCCGGCTCGTCGCGCGTCTGGACCCGTCCCTGGAAGACCGGGACTGGCGTGATGCGTGCCATGCGCTGAAAGGGTCGGCGCGCGGCGTCGGCGCCTGGGCGCTCGGCGATGCGGCGGCGGAAGGCGAAGGCCTCATCGGCGACCTGCCCGAGAAGACTGTCGCGCGGCGAAAGAAAGTTGACGCATTGCGCGCAGCCGCCCGTGACGCCGTCGACCATGCCGAGACCCTGCGCGCGAGGGCGGCTTAAGTCAGCTTGAGCGCCGCAGGTCGGCCATCGCCGCGTCGAGGCCGGCGAGCGTCAGGGGATGCATCCGCCCCTGCACAAGGTCTCGCATCATCTGGATTGATGGCGCATTCCGCCAGTGCGTTTCCGGGATCGGGTTCAGCCACACGACGCTCTCATAAACGTCTGTCAGCCTCTGCACCCAGCTCGCGCCCGGCTCTTCGTTAAAATACTCGACCGAGCCGCCCGGCACGGTGATCTCGTAGGGGCTCATCGACGCGTCGCCCACGAAGATGACCTTGTAGTCCGAGGCGTAGGTGTGCAGCACGTCCCAGGTCGGCGTTTTGTCCGACCACCGACGATTATTATCCTTCCACACATAGTCGTAAAGGCAGTTGTGGAAGTAGAAATATTCAAGGTGCTTGAATTCGGTGCGCGCCGCGGAGAAAAGCTCCTCGCACAGCTTGATGAAGGGATCCATCGAGCCGCCAATATCGAAAAAGAGCAGCACCTTGACAGTGTTGCGCCGTTCGGGACGCATCTGGATATCGAGATAGCCGTGGCGCGCGGTGGCGTCGATGGTGCCGTCGACGTCAAATTCCTCCGCGGCGCCTTCGCGCGCGAAGCGCCGTAATTTGCGAAGGGCCATCTTTATGTTCCGCGTGCCGATCTCGACGTCGTCGTCCAGGTTCTTGTAGTCGCGTTTCTCCCAGACCTTGACCGCCCGGCCCTGGCGTTCGCCTTCATTGCCGATGCGCACGCCTTCGGGGTTGTAGCCGCCGGAGCCGAAGGGCGACGTTCCGCCTGTGCCGATCCACTTCGACCCGCCCTGATGGCGTTTTTTCTGTTCCTCCAGGCGCTTCTTCAGCGTCTCCATCAGCTGGTCCCAGCCGCCGAGCGCTTCGATCTGTTTCTTCTCTTCATCGGTGAGGTATTTCTGGGTGAGGAGCTTCAGCCATTCCTCCGGGATTTCCGCTTCGACGCCTTCGCCAAGCGTTTCCAGTCCCCGGAAGACGTGGCCGAAAATGCGGTCGAATTTGTCGAGGTTCCGCTCGTCCTTCACGAGCGCCGCCCGCGACAGAAAATAAAAGTCGTCCACCCGGCGGCCGGCGAGGTCTGCGTCCATCGCCTCCATGAGCGTCAGGTATTCCCGCAACGAGACCGGGAGGCCTGCTGACTTCAGCTCGTGGAAGAATTTCGTGAACATCTGATCGCTCCGAGGATCGCCGTGTCGTCGCCTGGCCGCCTTGTCGAGGCGATGCTTGTCCAGGCGATGAGAGTATCGCAGGTTAGCTTGGCGCGGCGCAATCCCGGCCGGGCGCGCGCCAACCAAGCGCTTTAGGGGAAGGAAGAGCCATGATCGCGCGCATTGCCGCAATTGCGGGGGCCGCGCTCGCCGTCGGCGCCATTCTGGCGTGGCTGGCGCCTGGTCGCGCGCCGGCGTCGCACGCCTATTTCGACGCCGCGCCGGAGGGCCGCGCGGAGATCATCGCCCACGGCGGCGGCCAGGGCGCGCGGCCGCCGAACACAATCGTCGCGCTGGAGGCCGCGCTCGCCATGGGGGCCGACGTTCTGGAGGTCGACGCGCAGCTGACCAGGGACGGCATTCTTATCCTTCGCCACGATGCGACCCTCGACCGGACGACGGATATGAGCGGCCGCATCGCCGACATGGATTATTCGGAAATCGCGCGCGCCGACGCCGGCGCCAATGACGTCGCCGGCCGCGACTTTTCCGGCGAGGGCATTCGCGCGCCAAAGCTGTCGGATGCGCTCGCTGCATTTCCGGACGCCCGCTGGATCATCGAAATAAAGCCGGATACGGAGGAAGCGGCGCGCGCGATGTGCCGGGATATCCGAGCCGCCGGCGCGGCGACGCGCGCGTTGGTCGCGTCATTCCATGACGCGGCGATGGCGGCGTTCAGGCGCGCCTGCCCCGAGGTGGCGACGTCGATGTCCAGTCGGGAGGCGACGCGTTTCGTCCTTGCGGCCTATGTCGGACTGGCGAAGTTTCTGCCGCTAGAAGCGGTCGCCTTGCAGATACCGGAAGAATCGGGGGGACTTCGTCTCGTCACCCCCCGAACCATCGGCGCTGCGCGACGGCGCGGCGTGCGCATGCAGATCTGGACCATCAATGATCCGGAGGACATGCGCCGTCTTCTCTCGCTTGGCGTTGACGGGGTCATGACCGACCGCGTCGATCTTCTGAAGGATGCGGTCGACGCCGCGAAGGCGTCGGGCTGACGACGCGTCTTTAGTGGTGCGCGAATCTGGCGTTAGACGAACGCCGGCGCGCCGGAAAACGCATCAAGATTTGGCAGCGCCATGCGCACTTCGGATTCATTGAGGCCGAACCAGCGGCCGAAGGGGGCCGCGAATTGCTCGATCGAGGTCGTCGGGATCATCCGGCCGCGCCCGACATCGTACTCATGATCGAGGTCGTACGGCGGCACGTCGCCGAATATCTTACGGCCGTCGACCGATCCGCCGATGACGAATTGATGCCCCGCCCAGCCATGATCGGTGCCTGAGTTGTTCAACGTCAGGGTGCGTCCGAAGTCGGACGCCGTGAATGTCGTTACGTTATTCTCGACGCCAAGCTCCTCAAGCGCGCCGTAGAACGCGACCAGCGACGCGTCGAGATCGCGGTGAAGATTTGGCAGGTTGCCCGCCTGGCCGGAGTGCGTGTCGTACCCGCCGGTCGTAACGATAAACACCTGTCGCGCGGCGCCGAGCGCGCTACGGGCCGCGATTGTGCGCGCGACCGTGCGAAGCTTTCCGGCAAGGCTTGAGTCGGGAAACGGCGTCGAGAAATCGCCGAACGCTTCCGTCGCCTCTTCATACGCCGCGTTAGACGTGTAGGCTCTCTGGGCGATGCGGGCGATATCTTCGCCGAAAAGACTGTCGGCGCTTGCGGACGTCTTTGCGTAGTGGTCGATTAGCGCAGCCTCAACGACGGGATCGCCGTTTGCGGCGCCGAGAATGGAGCCGCGGTCCAGTTCGCGGAAACTCTCCGCGCCTCCCGATCCAATTTTGTACTGGGATACGTCCCGGCCGGCGAGAAACACTTCATTGCCGGACACGGTTATCGCCGTGAACGCCGGAAAGGCGTTGGCGTTCGCTGCAAGGGCGAAATCAGCGAATCTGCCGCCCCAGCCGAGACGCGCGCCCTCCGGCCGCAACGCCATCCAGGTGGACTGCTGATCATTGTGGGAGAACAGTTTGCTCGGGCGTAGGCTCTGTTGCTCCCGATACTGAGTGGCGTTCATGGGCGCCAGCAGGGGGCCGACATTGGCGATGACGCTCGCCTTGCCCTGTTCGAACAGCGAGTGAATCCCTGAGAGGGTCGGCGGCAGGGCGAAACGCCTCGATCCGAAATCCGCGGCGTTTTGGGGTGAAAGCTCAAGAAGCGCGGAGCGGCCTCGAACCTGGCCGCCGGCGGCGCCGCCATCGCCATCAATCAACTCAGAACGGAGTTCCGCATAGCGATTATATGACGCCGTATCAAATGGAAATAGCGTGTCATGGCCGTCCATGCCGCCTTTCAGAAACACGCAGACGAGCGCGCGGTATCCGCTGACATCGGCGGCGCGGGCCGCAATGCCGCCAAAGGTCTGGGCGATGCCTGCGCCGGCGGCGGAGGCGCCAAGCGAGCGGAGGAAACTGCGACGGTCCATGTTGAAGGGATCAGGCATGGCGGTGCTCTCGACTGGTTTTTCTGTGGTTTTAGATCTGCGTCACGTATTCAAGGCTTGTCACGACAAGCTGAACAGCCATTTGAACCCGCCTCTCGCGATCCTCCGCCTCCCGGCCTTCACGGATTTCCATCGCTTGGAGAACGGTTCTAATCGTCTCGCGGGTCTCCGCGCTGAGGCGGCCATACGTCAGCAGAAGATCGAGACGGTCGATGAGCGCATCGATATCCTCCGCGAGCGGTAGTTCATCGGCATAGGTCGGACTGAAAGCATTGCCGCTGGCGCCTTCGAAGGCGCGCGTTTCGTCGCGGACTAGCCGGCTCATGAAGTTGGCGTAGCCGACGGCGGAGGCTTCGTTTTCTATCTGAAGCTCCGGCGCGACGAGGCCCGCCCCGCCGGTGGCGCTGTTCGGCGCCACGTATCCCGGGCGATAGAAGTTGAACACCGACGGCGAGCGGAAGGGATGTTGCCCGAGGCTGTCCGAAGATTGCGCCTGGAGGAGATCCGCGTCTTCTTCCGCACGGGTGGAGCGCAGGTCAAAGGCTCTCGCCCAGTGCAGGAAGCGAAGCACCGGCTCGCGCACCTTCCCGAACGTCGCCGAGGCGGCGTCGACCGACTGTCTCGCCTCAGGGTCAAGAATAATGGCCGCAGCGGTCGCGGCGAGATCGCCGCGGCGTCCTTCGCCGACGACATTCCCGTTCGGTAGCGTGTATGACCCGCTCTCGAACACGCCGGCGACGCGCCGCACATAGGCGGGGCTCGGGTCGCTGGTGATCAGCCGCTGAATAAGCTGGCGGCAGATAAAGGGCGCAACGTTGGGGTGATTGAAGAGAATGTCGAGGGCGCGATCGATGGATTCCGCCGCGCCCGTGTTGGCCGGTATTGTTTGCCCGAGGAATGACTTTTCCAGCGGCGAATGCTCTTCCGGGTAGATCTCCATCGGGCTGTAGAGCGCGTCATCGTCCGCGCTCTGATGCCTGGTGCGGTGCCCCTTGAAGCCAAGCCCGGTGAACACTCGCGCGAGCCCGACAATATCATCATTTGTGTACGTTTCGATATTGCCGGGCCTTGGGGTGCCGTCTGGATTGAGCTCCAGAAGCCCTATCGTGAAGAGCTGCATGATCTCACGGGCATAGTTTTCGTCGGGCAGGCGCCCACTGTCCGGATCGCCTTTGCGATTGCCGACATAGGTCAGATACATGCCCATCGCCGGCGAATAGGTGATCGCTTCGAGGAGGTCACGGTAGTTTCCGAGGGCGTGAATGCTTAACTGATCGACATAGTAGCCCGTGGCGAGCGGAGTCGCCGTAATCGGCGATCCGGCCGCGTCCGACGCAACGACGATCTGCGAGAGCGCATAGGTCATCCTTTGGCGCAGCTGGTCTTCAGACACCACCCCATATTCCCAGAACGCCTGCGAAACCCCGCTGCGCAACCGCCAGTTCTGGCCTTCAATAAGCATGCGCGCCTTGACGCGCGCCGTGTAGAATGACGCCGACGCGCCCAGTTGTTGCTGAAACCACTCGGAGTATCCGAGCGAGCGGACTTCGGCGATCGCCAGGTCTGAAGGGCCGAACGAGGCCTGCACCAGGAACCGCGCGGCTTCTTCGTCCGAGGCCGGAAAGTCGGTCGAACTGCCCACCGCATTGACCGGCGGCGGGGATTGAGGCGGAGGCGCTGACTGAGGCGGCGGCGCGGATTGAGGCGGAGGCGCTTGCGTGGGCGTAGGCGTCGCGGGCGGCGCAGACATCTGCGGCGCCGGCGCAGGCGGAGCGCTCTGGACAGCCGGCGCTGCGGCCTCTTGCGCGTCGTCGTCGTTACAGGCGGCGAGACCCATCGCCGCGAGCGCTAGAACGAAAACACGACCCTTTATGGGGCTGCCGCCCCGGCAAGCAATACGCAACGCACTTACCATTCGTAAACACTCCGATTGCGGAACGTACTGTTGTCCCGCATCTCGGAGGCATTTAGAGGCTCATCGTTTCAACGCCTTTTCCAGCACGCCTAAAATGCCTCGGATTTCGGCGACGCTGTTTTTTCGGGCCGCGCGAGCCTTGGAAATCGGCGGAAGTATGGGCGTCTGCGGCGCGTCATCCGGCAAGATGAAGAATTCGCCATTCGAGCAATGGGCCGAAAAACCCCGCAATACCTGACCGCAAACGTGTCGCATGAGCAATGCATGCGCCGATGCGCCGGATTGTTTCCATTCGATGAAAAATCCGTAGTCTTAGCGTTCCGATGCAGACGATCAGCTTACAAATGGGAAACGAGTGTGAACAGAACGTTAGCCTTGAGAATCCGTTGAGCATCAGCGCCTCGCGCCCTCCCGACAAGCATCCCGTTTTGCGCCTGTCTCAATTGACGCATGCCCCGCCATGCCGCGGCGCGCCGCGATGACGTGACGCCGCGCGCATGGCGCTGAACGATTGAGGGTTTTAAAGCTCGCAAGAGCGGAAACGGACGCCGACGAAGCGAAACCGGCCAAAGCCGCGATGCTTTAGTCTTTTCTGCCGGCCGCGCGCTCCGCGCTCGGAAAGAAGAGATAGGCGAGCATAAGAATGTAGCTCGCATAGTCCCATGCGACGGCGAGCGCCCAGATATCGGAAAAAATGTTGGCGTTCTTCAGGACCGCGTCCCGGGGGGAGATGCTGGAGAGCGGCTCGATCGTTTCTTCTTCATAGACGATACGGGCGGTTCGGGAGACATTTTCGTCCGTCTCCGGAATAATAAGCGCGTCCGGCGTCATGAATTCGGTGAAGATGGCGAGCCCTCGCGCCGGCGACAGCTCCGCCGCGGATGGAATGGGCGGGGGCGGCTTGGCGAGTTTCTGGCTCCGCAACAGCGAATTCAACGCGCTTTCCACCTGGTCCGAATAGCCTTCGATAATGCGCAGCTGCGCCCGGCTGGCGCCGAAGGGTTTCGGGTTTGCGCGGTCGAAGGCGTCGATCTGCTGCTCCATCAGCCGCTCGATCCGCCGATCGCGCCGCCACCGGTTCAGCACCGTAATGAAGTCGTTATAGTCGCTTTCGATTTCGCGCGCCCAGAGGTCGTAGTTTGCGTACGCGTTTGAGGCGAGCTTCTCGTTGATGCGGTCGGCGGTGTCTGTACAGATGTTTGAGGAGTATGGGTCAGCGCCGGCCGGATGGGGCGCCTCGATGACCTCGGCCACGCTTCGCTCGAGCCCCGCAAGCCATTGCGAGACGCCGAGAAAATAATCCGCGATCGCGCCTTGTCCGGACGCGCCCGACTGCGTCCCGCGCTCCGCCTCATTGCGCGCCACCCGCGCGACGTCGGCGACGGAGAGGCTCAGGTCCTGCAGGAAAAGGAAGTCTTTCTGGCGATGGGCGGTGACGCCTGCGCACTCCGCCTGCAGGCGTCTCAGCTCGTAGGAATAGGTGTGGCGCACCGCATCGACGCCGCCAATGCCGACGACCGTTGTCCAGGTTGAGACGAAGAAAAGAATGACCGCGAAGGCGGGTACGATAATGAAGAGCTTCAGCGCGCGTTCGAGGAAAAACGCGATGTCCGCGACGATGCCCTTGCCGATCGTACGGAACCAGTCGCGATTGCGCACGAACTCCGCCCCGCCGACCCAGATCGTCACGGCAAGCGCGAAGACGAACACGCCGAACGCCGGCGGCAGCACCGCATTGCGGAAAAAATCCGCGGTTTCCTGGCTGGTGATGAGGCCGAAGCCGATCGCGGAGGAGACGCCGGAGAAGAACGCGCTTGACGTTGCGACGATCACGAAGAGCCGGTTGAAGAGGGAGGAGCCGTCAAGCCGGCGCGAGGTCATGACGCCGTAGGCGACAAGCCCCATGAGGAGAACGACGCCCGCGGACGCGCCGACCAAGCCGCCTGCGCCGCCGCCAACGAGGCCGCCGGAATCGGCGAGCGCCAGCGCCGCGCCGTCGAAAACGCGGTCGGCGACGCCGCCCAGGGCGGCTTGTTCGAAGATGCCCATTACCCCCAACAACCCCCTTTGGCGCAAAAGATAGGGTTAATGCGCCGGCCTGTCGAGCCGGTCGTCGGCGGGCGGGCCGGGGAAAAAAGGGGGAGGGCGCTTGGTTAGTAGAACGCTATCCAGCGGCCGGCGGCGGCGGTGGTGAGCCAAAGGACGATCGAACAGATCGCTGCGACCGACAGCGCAAGATCGTTCGGCCCGAGCGTCGCGCGTCGCCTCCAGACCGTCGCCCCCAGCGCTCCCAGCAGGAGGAAGAGCGCGCCGCGGGCCAGCCAGTTCGACATGAAGGCGAACACGCCGAGCCACGCGACGCCGATCGCCGCCCAGATCGCGTAGGTCAGTCGGTCGCCTTTTCCCGCGTTTGCGATCAGCCTGTTCCGTACGCCGAAGGTGAAGAGGAGCGCGCTCGCGAAGGTCGCCATTTTCAGCCAGTAGGGTGGGCTGTAGTAAAGCTTCTTCAATTCGCCGAGGGCGAGAATGCCGCCCGACACGATCGCGAGCGCCACGGCGGCGAAAAGGATCGGCCGCACGTTTCGTTCCACGTCCGCCGTCGTGTGGGACTTGAGCCCTGCGCCGAGCGCCTTGGCGTCCGCCATGAAGATAGCGCCGCCGAGAAGCCCGAGCGCCAGGAGATGCGCAACGCCCGCCCAGGGCACCACCATCGCCGACGCCTTTACCGCGGTCGCTATCGGCGATGCGTCGAGCCCATCGAACAAGGGCAGCACGAACTTGTCCGCGAATGAACACTCATATTCGCCCTGATCGTCGCGGCAATAGAACATCGTCCGCTACTCCTCCGACGACTGGGCAAGGGGGGCGGGGCAACTCGCAGCGACGGCGAGAAAACCGCCGGGCCTCAGCTTGCCGCAATCGTACCAGTCATAGGCGATCATCCGGCCCGCGACGATGATGGCCGTCCATGCGGCGAGCGACAGGCCGGCGGAAATCCGCGCCGAACGCGGCGGCGCGGTCAGATCCCACTCGGCGACATTCGCCTGCGCGCGCTTATGGAAATAGAGTATGTTTGCGAAGGCGGCCACGAGGAAGAGCATTTTCAGTCTAAAGAATATATTATGGTAGTAGACGAGAGGCTTTGCGTAAAAGAGGACGGAGCCTGTGATGACCAGCAGGATAAAGCCCGCGACCGTCCAGGGCAGCACCCTTTCGGTCATCTCCGAGACGGTCGTCTGCTTGAAGGTGAGGCCGAGAAGGCGCAAGTCCACCATAAGGATGGTCCCGGCGAAGAGCATGATCGTCAGAACATGCGTCGCCTCCAGGATCGGCCAGACATAGAGCGACTCCCGCAGCGCGATGCTCCAGGGCGTCTCGTTCAGCATGACGATGAAGTCTCTCACCGCGTCGCTCCCTCCCCGGGCGGGCCGCCCGCGTCCTCGCGCGCAGCCGGCCGCACAAACCGGCCCCCGTCGCGATAGACAATTCCCTCAGTGAAGAATCCGGCGACTTCAATTTCGACCGTAATGTCGGCGTCCGTCCGGTTCTCCCAGAACCATCCGTGCTCCCCCTCAAACGGCAGCACAATCTGGCCGGCGCGGGCGGCGGCGTCGCCGCGGCCGAAACTCAGCGCCGTCCCTTCCTCCGCGCCTTCCTGTTCGCCGTGGAAGTCGTAATGGAGGGGTCCGTTCCCGGACCATTCGTAGATGATCGCCGCGCCCTTGTCGCCGACATATTTCAGCTCAAGGGACTCAAAAGGCGCGAGCGTAAAGGCGACGGCGTCGCGCGCGGGCGCGATGTCCTGCACGCGGCTCGCCTCCGCATTCGCCGGCGCGAGACGGGTGAGGCCGAGCGCGCCGCCAACGCCCGTCGGATCGATCCCGAATTCCGCGGGAAGAACAGCGAAGACGAGGAGCGCCGCGGCGACGGCGCCTGCGCCGCCGAGCGTCTGCAAAAGGCGTCGTTTCTCGCCGGATGCGATCGGCGCTTGCGTCATGCCGGGCCCTCCACCGCCGCGCCGACCAGATGCATCGCCGCGAGCGTAAAGCCCGCCGTCAGAAGCGCGGCGTTGGCGGCGTAGGCGCGCGCGCCGAAATCGGAACGGGCGCGCCAGGCGCCGAGCGCGATCAGCATCGCCGCAAGGACGAGGGCCTGGCCGATTTCGACGCCGAGATTGAAGCTCAACAGGTTCACCACAAGTCCGTCCTCGGACAGCGTCAGCGCCTGCAGCTTGGTGGCGAGGCCAAGTCCATGGGCGAGCCCGAACGCGAACACGACGATCCGCGGATCTGGCAATCGCGCCGGCGCAATGAGGCCGCCGCCGCCGATATTCTCGAACGCTTTGTAGGCGACCGAAAAGCCGATCACGGCGTCGACAAGCCGCGGCGAAACGTCGACGCCCGCCAGCACCCCGGCGATGAGGGTGAGGCTATGGCCGAGCGTGAAGAGCGAGACGAAGACGAGCACGTCTTCCATGCGCCGCAGGTAGAAGATGACGCCGAGCAGAAAAAGAACGTGATCGAGGCCGGTCACCATGTGCTTGGCGCCGAGATACGCGAAGGCGATGGGCGCCGGGCCGGCGACGCCTTCGACGAATGTCGCGTTCGACGCGGAGACGTCGTGCGCGGCCGCTTCGCCGATGAGACTCGCCAACGTCGCCGCCGCCAATGTAGCTGCGAGCGCCGCCAAGAGCATCGGCGGCGTTGCGCCATGGTTGACCCGCGCGCCGGTCACTCCGCGTACGCGCCCACAATGTCCGGCGCGTAGGCCTGATGGCAGGAAACGCAGACGCGGTAGACGTGGCCCCCTGCGTCGAACAGCTCCTGCTCGTCCTGCGCCTCGGCCGCCTTTCTGGCGCGGGCGGCGGCCACCACGAGCCCTTCGGAAATCTCAACCCAGTCGGTATCGTTGAGGGCGTAGTCGCGCGTTTTCAGCTTTTCGGCGACCGCCGCGAGGTCGTCGGCGCTTTCGGCGACGGCGCGCCAGCCTTCGTCCGTTGTCGGATAAAGCGAGCGCTCGCCCGCCGCCGTGATGTCGTATCCGGCGACCGACCAGATGCCGTCGGCGGCTTCGTCCATTTCGCCAGCCATCAGGTAATGGATGCGCTCAATGCGCGCGCCCTCTCCCGAGCAGGCGGACGCGAAAAGCGCGGCGCCTAACAAAGCGAGCCGTCGCGGTATCGGCGCCTGGCCCATATCAGTCGCTCGATGCGAGTTTGAAGGCGATGAAGGCGTTGCCCGGCATCTGCCCGAAGAGCGAGTAGCCGGACTGCACGAACAACATGTCGCCGGCGAGCTGGACCCCTGCATTGTCGATGGCGCCGCCATGGGCCGCGACGCCGTTCACCGTGTCGAATGCGCGCTTGGTGTCGAACGTCCAAAGGCTCGACCCGTCCTCGGCGTCAAACGCGAAGACGCGGCCGTCAAGCGCGGCGACAAAGACGATATCGTCCGTGGACGTCGGCGCCGCGGAGTAACCGTAGAAGAAGCTGCACTCCGGCCAGGGCTCGTCATTGCCGCGATGCTTCAGGAAATTCGTCTTGCATCCCCTCTTTGCGTCATTGCGCCAGAGCACCTCGCCTGTGTCGATGTCGAGCGCGGTGATCCCGGGGCGCGCCTTGTAGCCTGGGATGGGGAAGGGAGGATCGCTCGACGGCGCGAAGACGCGTCCGTTCGCCACCGACAGACCCCAATGCACGCCGCCGAGGGCGGAGCCCGAGCTTACCGTCGTCTTCCAGACGAGGGACCCGTCGCTGGCGTCGACGGCGTGGACGACGCCCGCTTTCTGTCCGCCAATGACGAGATCGCGGCCCGCGCTGTCCTTGGCGTGGACGACGGCGCCGCCGAAATCGTAGTCCGGGCCTTCTTTCTCGGGACAGTTGGGACCGTCCTTGCCGATCGGGCTGCACGCCATGTTGAATGTGTCCTCGCGCGTCGCCTGGTAGGTCCACAGGCGCTCGCCGCTGGCGAGGTCAAGGGCGATGATGGCGTCGCTGGTGTCGGTCGCGGGGGCGGATGTATTCTCGCCGGTGCCGATATAGATGCGGCCATTTTCCGCGTCGACGGCGGGCGTCGTCCACACCGGCGCCCCGGATGGGCCCCATAGCTGTGTGCCTACGGACGATGTCCCTGTGGGCTTCGCGTCCTCCGTCATGTGCGCCACCCACGCGCGCGCGCCGGTCGCCGCGTCGAGCGCCGTCACCGCGCCATGGCTCTTGCAGCACTCATGTTCCGGATTCATCGCCGCGGCCACGTCCCGCGACGACAACGGCGTGATGAGGGCGTCGCCATGGGGGGCGATGCCGCTGGTGCCCATCGATTCGGGGAAAATGCCGGCCTCCGACCGCCAGCGCGTCTCGCCGGTCGTCGGGTCGATGGCGAAGACGACAGACTGGGCATTGGCGATGAAGAGGGTTGGTTCGCCCGCCGCCTGACCAAGGGCCATGGGCGCGCGGAAGGGATCCCCGAGCGATGCGCTCCACTTCACGCAGCCATTGTCCCGCGCAAGCGCGAAGACGTCGCCCGCCATCGTCGCCACAAAGACCGTGTCCGCGGTAATGACCGGCTGCGAGCGCACTTCGGAGACATTCGGCACGCCAAACGTCCAAGCGACCTCAAGCGACGCCACGTTTTCGCGGCTTATGGTCGTGTGCGCCGGCCGCGCATGGCGGGTGTTGGCCGCATCGACGCCCCATCCGGCGACGGGGGCGTCCGTGAGGGTGATCGGCCGGTCCGGGCACCTGGCGCTTTCGGCGATGGCGCCGGACTCGCCGCCGCCGGCGAGAAATTCGACAAGCGAGGCGATCTCCTCGCCGCTCAGGCCTTCCGCCTGCGACTTCATCTTACCCGACCGGAGCGCGAAGGAGATTTGGCCGGGACTCATGGTTTTGAGGCCGGCCAGTGAGGGTATGCGGATTTCTTCCGGCTCGTCATGGCAGTTCGCGCACACTTGGGCGTAAAGTTCCGCTCCCGGCGCCGTGACGCCGGCGTCCGCGGACGGAGCGTCGCCCGGGTGGTCCTGGAGCGCCGCCGCCGCTGTCGTTTCCTCTTGCTCCGCGCTGTCCGTCAGCGCCGCCGGCGCGGCCGAGCCTTCTTCCGTCTCGCCTTTCGCGCAGCTTGCCAGCATCGCCGTTGCAAAGAGAATCGCCGCCAGGGACGAGCGAGCCGGGGGCCGTACGCGAGAGTGATCTGCGATACGCGCGCGGATCAGGTCGTGAAGCATGTGATCGCCGCCATATTTAGTTTTCATTGAACTTTAGAAAGGTGGTGCGCGGCGTATCCAAGCCGCCTCAAAGCCTTTGCGTGATTGAACCCAGCAAGTCGTCTGGTTCGTCGGGCGCCGCCCGGCCGGCAGTTGGAGGGCCAATGCTTGCCCGCCTGTCTTCCGCCGTCTGACTGAATGGATCGCCGCAACAAAGCGGCCCCACGCGCCGTTGCGCAGCCGATCACATGAAGTTATTCGCCAGCTTCATGCCTGTGGATGCGACCGAAAGGCGCGCGGGCGATTCATCATCTCCCGCGCGCCTGTTTCTCTGGCCGCGCTCAGTCGTCGCCCGTTTCGCTCTTGGCCTTCTTAGCGCTGCTGGCGTCCGCGCGGCGCTGTTTCTGTCGACGAAACATTTGTATCTTCCGCCATTCGTCCATAGACACTGCGCCGTCGCCGTCGAGATCCATGCGGTCGAAGGACTTCTCGTACTGTTTGCCAAGCACGCCGCGCAGCTCGTCGCGTGTCAGTCGGCGGTCGATATTGTCGTCCATCGCCCCGAACATGCGGCTGTCGTCAAGCGCGACGGTGTACTCGTCCTGCCGGTTGGAGGTCGTTTCAGTCTTCCAGCGATAGACGAAGTTTGTGTACAGCATTTCCTCGTGGCTTTGTTCGCCCCAGACGATCGTCTTATCCGGATCCGGATTAGCCGGATTTAGGGAGGAATTGTCGTAATAAGTGTCAGTGATGAGGAGGGAGCCCTTCGGCACCTCCACAGGCTCCTTGAACTCATAGGCTCGTTGCCAGTTAAAGTCGTATTTCGGCAACGAGATGAGCATCTCTTCGGTGCCGTCCGGATACCGAATTCGCGTGTTGGACGACCGGCCGCGATAGTGCGCGTGCGGGAAGAGGTCGATCAGCACGGCGTCTTCCGGAAACTCCACATAGGCCGTCTCCTTGTGGTTTTCCGTATTCGGCGGAATCACGATCGAGACGTCGATCACCGTCGAGTTCCTGTTGATCAGTTCGGGCGTTTCGTCGTGGAAGTAGAAGCCGATCTGCGTCTTGTCGACGGCTTCCTTGCCATAGGGCGTGTAGTGCATCTGAAAACCGATGACGCCGCCCGCGGGCAGGGGCGAGCCTGAGTTTTCCGGCTGGACGTTCGATTCCGCGCCCACCGCGTAGCCGCCGGTGTGCGTGACCCAACGCGACGCGTAGCCTTTGCCGTCCTCAGGCATCTCGGGGATGTAGCCTGAAAGGACATGGTGCACGGTCTCGCGCGAGCCAACCTTGACGGTCGTCGCCTTGATCCACTTATCCTCCGTCAACGGATTGGCGATCACCGGATAGGTGTAGTCGACAATCCCGGTCGCGGGCACCTTCTGCTCCGGCAGGTCAAGAATGAGGTCGGGCTCGCCGAGCGGCCATTCCGGAGCTTTCAGGTTGAGCGCTGCGAGCGGATCAGGCCCGTTCCCCCGAGGCGCGCCGGCTTCAATCCAGTGGACCAGCGTCTTGATCTGCTCCGGCGAAAGGCTGCGGTCGTTTTTCCATTCGCCGATATGCGGGTCGGCGTGCCAGGGCGGCATGCGGTCGGTCCGGATGACCTGGCGCATCATCGGCGCCCACCCGGCGATCGTCTCATAGTCCGTCATCGCCCAGGGGCCGATGCCGCCTTCCTGGTGGCATTCGACGCACTTGCTCCGCAGGATTGGGGCCACGTCCTCCGAGTAGGAAATGTCCGCGTGCATCGCCTTGTTCTTGCGCTCGGGGAAATTGACGAGGCAGCCGGGCGTCAACGCCGGCGGCTCGGTCGTCACGGGCTCGCCCGCCACCATGGCGGCGAGAACATCCTGAAGGTAGCGATTTTCAGGCTCCGCCTTCTGGCGCTCATAGGTCAGCCGGTCGTCGAGGGGGCCGTGATAGACGATCTTGAACCCCTGCGCCGGGTCGAGAACGAACACCTCCGCCGTGCGATCGACGCCGAGGGATTCCCCGATCAGCTGCTGGTCGTCCATCATGATCGGTATGTCGATGCCGTACTCCGCAGCCTCCGCGGCGACCTCGTCGCGGGAATCCTGGAGGTTGGAGTTCATCATCAGGAATTCGACGCCGGCGTCGGCGTACTCATCGCGCAGGCGATGCAGCTCCGGCATCGCGTTGCGCACGATTGGGCACCCATTGCCCTGGGTCATGATCACGACGGCGGGCGCGTTCGCGCGGTAGAAGAGCTCTTGCGATGCGCCGCGGTGGTCGACGAGGCGAAAATTCTCCGCATACTCCGGAACCGTCGGCCTGATCGCCGTCGCGGCCGCGGCCATCATCGCCTTGTGGTCGCGCATCTCGCCGCCCATCGCCATGTGCTCGCCATGGGCGTCGTGGTCGGCCTCAGCGACGACGTCCGCCGCCGCGTCGCTCGCAGCCGCATCGCCGGCGCTCTCGCTCTTGGCGCACGCCGCAATCGCGACGCTCGCCGCGCCGAAAAGCAGCAGTGTTCTCCGAGGTCCGTTCATCGCCGCGCTCTCCCGTTTGTCTTTCTTGATCGTCAGTTTTGAGTGATCGTCCGTCATGTGACCGTTCTTGATGTGACAGTACTTGATGTGACCGTTCCCGTGTAACCTTGCCATCGCCATCGATAACGCGGCGTCAACATCCCGACGTCGCAGCTTTCATGACGACGCGACCCGAGACGTCGAGGGCGACGCCATCGGGCGGTTGTCGATGGCCCCGAGCATCGCCCGGAGCCATGGTGTCTTGATCGTTCGCCTCGGTATCGGTCACGCCCGGCCAACGAGAGTGCGCGGCGGCTGAGAGCCGCTTTTTAGTCCCTACGACCTAATTCCACTTAATTCGGGCCCGTTTGGCAAGTGATCTTCGCAATAGAAGCGGCGAAATATGCTGCGCTGTGGCCTTGCGGACCGGCAAGAAACCGGCCGCGATCCGCTACTCGTTCTCATTAGCGTGCAGAACGTTTTGACGATGCGCCAATCGCGCCGGACCGCCGCGCGGTATGCGGTCCGAGCGCGCCGATCCTTGATGCTGTCGGTTCGCCGATTCGCCTAGTTGATGTCGCGCTGCAGCATGCCTGCGCCGCCGCCCGCCAGCCGCGTGGCGGCCGCCGCGCCCGCGACGAGCAGCGCCGTTGAGGCGACCACGCCGGCAAGGAATCCCGGGGCGCCGGGCGCCATGGCGCCGAGCCCATGGCCATAACCATGAAACACGCCGAACAGCGCGATCGCGCCGAGCGCCGGCGTCAGGTCGATGCGGCGCGCCATAGCGGCGAGGACGCCGAAAATGACGATCGATGCGAGGATCGTCGTCTCGACCACAGGCAGGACGATCGACAGTCTGGCCAGCGCAAAACCGAAAATGATCGCGACCAGAAACGCGCCCGAGGCCGCGGCGCCGGGAGCGCCCGCCTTCCGCGCCGCAAACGCCCCGACGGCGAGGGCGGCGAGAAGATGGTCCGCGCCGGTGATCGGATGCAGAAAGCCGGCGGCCAAGCCATGCCCGCCGGCGTGGCCGGAATGGGCGGCGGCCTCGGCCGCCATGATGCCGATCGCCGAGCCGCCCGCCGCCAGCCATTTCAGTCGCTTGTCCAAATGAACCTCCTTAAGTTCCGCCGGGCGAGGATCGCGATAACTCGTCCCCGCCAGAATTCTCCGGGCGACGCCGCCCCCATTAGCTCCTCATAGCCGATACACGCCCCGGCTGAGAACCTCGCTTAGCTGGCGCGCGTTGTCCCGCTCCCGGGTCGCGCATTGCTGAGGATTCGCCATTCATTCGAAATGCGAAGGATTTGAAGGGCCGCGGCGCAGGGCATAGCGCGACCGGCGCATATTCCTCGATTATTTTCCGCATTTGGCGCTTTTCACCATCGGGCCGCGTCGATTTGCAATAATTCGATAATCGAACTACACCCACCGTCCTACCGAAAACGCAACGCGTTTGTCGACGCCGCCTTCGCGCGGACGGCCGGCCGATGGCGCTTGCTGGCACTTGGCTATTCGTTCGAGGGGATAAGGCTCATGCATCAGTTGAAGTCAGGCGCGTCGAGGCTCGCGCTCTTGTCGGTCCTTGTCGGTGCGACCTCGACGGCCGCGCAGGCTCAGGTCGACCAGATCGTCGTCACCGCCACCAAGCGGTCAGAGAACGCGCAGGACGTGCCGGTGGCCATCCAGGCGGTGGACGGCGAGACGCTCGACCAACTGGATGTCGACAATTTCACTGACTACCTGCAGCAGCTTCCTGGCGTAACCGCCGGCGGTACGGGGCCGGGCCAGAACACGATTTACATAAGGGGTCTCGCCTCGACGACGCCGAACCTGACGACCGCCGGGGTCGCGGGCCTTGCGCCGAATGTGGCGCTTTATCTCGACGAGCAGCCGCTCGCCCAGCCGGGGCGAAATCTCGACGTCTATGCGGTTGACCTGCAGCGCATCGAGGTGCTGCCGGGTCCGCAGGGCACGCTCTTCGGCGCAAGTTCGCAGGCGGGCACCATCCGCCTCATCACCAACAAACCGCAGCTCGGCGAGTTCGAGGCGATCGCCAACGCCGGCGTCGCCTTCACCGAGGGCGGCGAGATGAGCAACAAGGTCGAAGCGATCGTCAATATTCCGGTGACGGACAGCCTCGCCGTTCGCGCCGTCGGCTATGTCGACGATCAGGGCGGGTTTATCGACAATGTGCCCGGCGTAAGAGACGCATCGGAATCGGCGAGGTTCCGGCCGGAAGGGACGGTGCGCGACAATGGCGTGCCGGTCTCGGCGGGCCGCGCCGGCTTTCAGGCCGGGTCGGACCTTTCCGGCGTCAACTTTCTGCAGGCGGACAACGCCGCCTTCGTCGAGGACGACTTCAACGACACGACCTATTCGGGCTTTCGTTTCAGCGCGCTCTATGAGTTCAATGACGACTGGCGCCTGACCGCCTCGCACGCGCGCCAGAGCCTTGAGTCCGATGGCGTCTTCTTTCAGGACCCGGAGCTTGACGAGCTGCAGATTCAGCGCTTCGCCGACGATCGGCTGGAGGACGACTTCAATAATACGAGCTGGACCCTGGAAGGGCGGCTTGCGGCCCTCGAAGTCGTTTACACGGGCGCGTACACCGATCGCGACACCGACCAGACCGTCGACTATTCCGACTATCTCTTTGTCGGCCAGTATCTGCCCTATTATATCTGCGACGGCTCGGTCAGCTACCCGGGCGCGGCCGCGCCCAGCGGGACGTGCCAGGCGCCAAACCTCTTCGTCACCTCGACGACCGAAACCCAGATCTTCACCCACGAGCTTCGGTTCAACACGCCGCGCGAGCACCGCCTGCGCGCGACCGTCGGCGCGTTCTACAGCGATCTGACGCTGACGGAGCGCAATGACTTCAATTATCCGGGCTCGGTCGATGCGACGCTCTTCGGTCAGGTCGGGTTTTCGCCGAACTTTCCGTTCACGACCGGGTTTGCGTCCGATGCTGGGCCATTTCCGAACGGCGTCATTTTCAGGAACGACATTCAGCGAACGGACGAGCAGTTAGGGTTTTTCGGCGAGGTTAACTTCGATCTCGTGCCCGACCGCCTGACGCTGACTTTCGGGACGCGATACTACGACATTGACGTGGACCTTGAAGGCAGCGCAAACGCGTCGTTCTGCAACGGCTTCCAGGCGGATGCGAACGCCTTCGGCACGGATATCAGCGATCTCTATAATGGCGACGGCCTGTTCACCTTCACCGGCGACTGCGCGCGCTCCGCGACCCTGCCGGTGACTTTCGATGTCGCCGACAATCAGACGCCGGAGGAGATACTCGCGGCGCTGAACGCGGCGGGCGACGGATCGGCGACCCTCGCGCAGGCGACGCAGATCTTCAACGCGCTTCGGGCGCCGGACACCGCGTCAACGGACGGCTTCATCTTCAAAGGCAATATAAGCTGGACGCCGACGGATAACGTGCTCCTCTACGCCACCTATTCGGAGGGCTTCCGTCCGGGGCTTCTCAATCGTCCGGGCGGGGCGAGCGGGCCGAACGGCTTCACCGTGCCCTTTGAGCTCGATACGGACGAGGTGACGAACTATGAGATCGGCTGGAAGACAAACCTCTTCGACAACCAGCTCCAGCTTAACGGCAACGCCTTCTTCGTCGAGGTCGAGCGTCTGCAGACGACCATCTTCGATCCGTCTATCGTCAATCTGTTCTTCTCGGATAATGCGGCGAACGCGGAGATTTACGGCCTTGAAGCCGATTTCATCGTCGCGCCGAGCGCCGCGCCCGGCCTGACCATCGCCGGCGCGTTCTCCATTCTCGATACCGAGATCACCGAAGTCCTCACCCCGACAGGCGACGTACTGGTCGGGTCGGAGCTGGCGTTCGCGCCGAACTTCCAGGGCAATCTGCGCGCGCGTTATGAGTGGGATATCGGGACGGACTATACCGCCCACGTCATGCCGCAGATCGTTTACTCCGGCTCCAGCCGCAGCGACATCATCGAGATCAACGCCGCGCCGATCGACAGCTTCACGACAATCGGCCTTGCGGCGGGCGTTGCGGCGGAGAGATGGTCGCTGGAAGTATTCGGCGAAAACCTCAACAATGCGAACGGCGAGATCGCGAACACATTCGTGTTCGACCGCCAGCGCGTTAATGTCATTCGCCCGCGCACGGTGGGCCTCAGGGTGAGCGTGCGCTACTGACGCAGGACGCCGGATCGGCGCCTGAACCGCCGGAGGCGGCAGTGACTGCGCAAGTCGACAGTTCCAATGCGCTGAAGATTGACCCATTCGGGCAAGCCGAGGCGCTTATGCGCCAGGGGCGCTTTGACGCCGCGCTGGAGGCTGCGCGAGGGGCGCTCGCCGAGCGGCCTGACGACGTGGACGGGCTTTTTCTGTACGCGGTTTGCCAGCGCTATCTTCACGATGCCGGCGGCGCCGAAGCGACGCTGAAGAAACTGCTGACGCGCGCGCCGGATTTCGGCCGCGCCCTGCAGGAAATCGGGCATCTGCGAAAAGCGCAAGGCGACGGGCGGGGCGCGCTCGCCGCCTACCGGCTGGCGACGCTTTATAATCCCGCTCTCCTCGCCAGCTGGCGCGCGCAGGCCGACATTTTGCGCGGCGGAGGCCGGGAGGGGGAGGCGCAGGCGGCGCTCGCCGAAGCGCGGCGGCTCGCCGACCTGCCGAAGGAGCTCTTCGCCGCTGCGAACCACATCTACGAGGGCAAGCTCGTGAAGGCGGAAAATCTGTGCCGCGCCTATCTCCAGAAGAACCCGCGCGACGTGGAGGGGATGCGCCTCCTCGCCGACATCGGGATGCGTCTCGGCGTCATGGACGATGCGGAGTTTCTGTTGGAAAGCGCCGTCGCGTTTGAGCCGGAGAACGCCCGTCTGCGCCTCGACTACATTCAATGCCTGCGCAAGCGCCAGAAGTTCGAGCGCGCCCTTGGCGAAGCGCGCCGCCTGCACGAGTCGGACCCGGACAATCCGCTTTATCAGTCCCATTACGCCATCGAGCGTTTGCAGACCGGCGACGTCGAAGGGGCGCTCTCGCTTTTCGATCGCGTGCTGCAAACGGTTCCGGACGATCCGGCGACCCTTGTCTCGCGCGGGCATGCGCTGAAGACCTGCGGCCGTCAGGACGACGCCATCGCCTCCTACCGCGCCGCCTTCCGGGCGCAGCCGGACGCCGGCGACGCCTATTACGGCCTTGCGAACCTCAAAACCTATCGGTTTACGGACGATGAGACCGCCGAGATGCTGCGGCAGGCGGATCGCGACGACGTGACCGTCGGCGCGCGGATCAGCCTCTCCTTCGCGCTCGGCAAGGCGTTCGAGGACGCCGGCGACGTTGCGCGATCCTTCGAGTTCTATGATCGCGGCAACGCCCTGAAACGCGCGCAGAGCCGGTACGACGCCGACAATATGAGCGCGGAGCTTCGCGCGCAGCAGGAGCAATGCGCGCCGGAGTTGTTCGCGCGGCATGAGGGCGTCGGCTGCGACGCGCCCGATCCGATTTTCATCGTTGGGCTGCCGCGGGCGGGTTCGACGCTGCTCGAACAGATCCTCGCCTCCCACAGCCAGGTCGACGGGACGCTGGAGCTGCCTAACATCTTGTCGCTCGCGCAAGGCCTGCGCGGGCGCCGCCGGATGGCGGGCGCGTCCGCGTACCCTGCGATCCTGCATGATCTTGAGGCGGAGAAGTTCGCCGAGTTTGGCGCCCGGTACATCGAGGAGACGCGCATCCACCGCGCCGGCGCGCCGTTCTTCATCGACAAGATGCCGAACAATTTCCGGCATATTGGCCTCATCCGTCTTATTCTGCCGCGTGCAAAGATCATCGACGCCCGCCGTGAACCGATGGCGTGTTGTTTCTCAGGGTTCAAACAGCTTTTCGCCGAAGGCCAGGAATTCACCTACGGGCTGAAGGAAATCGGGGCGTACTATCGCGACTATGTCGCCCTGATGCGGCATTGGGACGAGGTTCTGCCGGGCGCGGTCTTGCGCGTGCAACATGAGGATGTGCTGGACGACCTCGAAGGCCAGGTGCGGCGCATGCTCGACTTCTGCGGCCTGCCGTTCGAGGCTTCCTGCCTCGACTTTCACAAGACCGAGCGCTCGGTGCGGACCGCAAGTTCCGAACAGGTGCGCCGGCCGATCAATCGCGACGGCGCGGCGCAATGGCGCAAGTTCGAAGCGTATCTCAATCCCTTGCGGGAGGCGCTGGGCCCGGCGCTAGCGGAGTATCGCGCCTAGTGTCGGAGAACGGACCCCTGCCGGAGGAGCTCGCCCCGAAAAGCTCCGCCTACGATACGGATTATGAGACGGGCCAGGACAATGTCAGTTTCCTGGGCCTTGACCTGCATAACCCGGTCTTTTTCTGCAGCGCCGTTGCGGTGCTGACGTTCGTTGTTGGCGCGCTTCTGTTTCCGGCGGAGGCGAGCGGGCTGATGCTTGGCGCGAAGGCCTGGACGCTGAACAATGCCGACTGGCTGTTCGTGGTCACGACGAATGTCGTCTTCCTGGTTTGCGTCGCGATCGGCGTCTCGCCGCTAGGGGCGATCCGGCTCGGCGGCCCGGACGCGACGCCGGAGTTCAGCACAAAGTCCTGGCTGTCCATGTTGTTCTCTGCGGGCGTCGGCATCGGCATGGTGTTTTACGGCGCGGCGGAGCCGCTCGCCTATTATACCGATTGGTCGGGCACGCCGCTTAACGCCCCGCCGCTGACGCCGGAGGCGAAGCGGCTCGCCTTCAGCGCGACAATTTTCCACTGGGGCGTCACGCCCTGGGCGGTTTACGCCGTCGTCGGACTGTCGCTTGCGTTCTTTACTTTCAACAAGGGCCTGCCGCTGACGATCCGGTCCGCCTTCTACCCTGTCTTCGGCGAGCGCATATGGGGATGGCCCGGCCACGTCATCGACCTTCTGGCGGTGGTCGCGACGCTTTTCGGGCTCGCCACGTCCCTCGGCCTCGGCGTGAAACAGGCCGCGAGCGGATTGAATTTCCTGTTCGGAATCGATGCGGGGCTGACGACTCAGGTGGCGCTAATCTTCGGCATCACGTCGCTCGCGATCATGTCGGTGGTCCGCGGGCTCGACGGCGGCGTCAAGGTTT
Source organism: Parvularculaceae bacterium (assembly GCA_028284065.1). Taxonomy (GTDB): domain Bacteria; phylum Pseudomonadota; class Alphaproteobacteria; order Caulobacterales; family Parvularculaceae; genus MED-G105. The sequence goes on along the minus strand of JANQSJ010000010.1, from coordinate 349,023 downwards.
TGAGCAACATCAATATCGTCGTTGCGATTGGCCTCCTCGTCTTCGTCATCATCGCCGGCCCGACCCGCGAGATTTTGCTTAGCTTCGGCGCCAACGCCGTCGCCTATGCGTCCGACGCGGCGCGCCTCAGCAACTGGATCGGACGCGGCGATGAGAAATGGTTCCACGACTGGACGATTTTCTACTGGGCCTGGTGGGTGTCCTGGTCGCCCTTCGTCGGCATGTTCATCGCGCGGGTGTCGCGGGGACGGACGATCAGGGAGTTTCTCGCCGCGGTCCTGGTGGCGCCGGTCATCGTCGCGATCATCTGGTTCTCCGCTTTCGGGGTGACGGCCGTGGAGCAAGTGGACGCAGGCGTCGGGGCGTTGCCGGGCGGCGTCTCCGACGTGTCGCTGGTTTTGTTTCAGATGCTGGAGAACCTGCCTTTCGCGGAGGTCTCCTCGCTCGTCGCCATCGTCCTCCTACTGGTGTTCTTTGTTACGTCATCAGACTCCGGCTCGCTCGTCATCGACAGCATCACCGCCGGCGGCAAGCTGCACGCGCCTGTGCCGCAGCGGGTGTTCTGGGCGGTGATGGAGGGCCTCGTCGCGGTGGTGCTCCTCGTCGGCGGCGGCTCCGCGGCGCTCGGCGCGCTGCAGGCGGGGGCGATCGCGGCCGGGCTGCCGTTTACGTTCGTCCTCTTGATTTGCTGCGTCAGCCTTTTCCGCGGCCTCGTTTTGGAGCTTCCCGTCGGCGTCCGGAAAGAGGCATAATGGCGCTCGCCGAACCGTTTGACAGAGAACCGCAATGGATCGCCTTGAACCGGCCCTCATCGCGCTGCGACAGATCCTGAGAGCGACGGAAATCAACGCCCGGGCGCTGGCGAAGAATTGCGGCCTGACGCCGTCGCAGCTTATCCTGATGCAGGTCATCGACCGCAGCCGCGAGGCGACGCCGGGCTTTCTGGCGAAAGAGGTCTCGCTCAGTCAGGCGACGGTGACGGCGCTTCTCGACAAGCTGGAGCAGCGCGGGCTTCTCGTCCGGCGTCGCGACACGACGGACAAGCGGCGCGTTTATGTTCAGTTGACGGATGTTGGCGCGGCGACCATTCGCGACGCGCCGGACAGCCTTCAGGAGCGGTTCGAGGCGGGGTTTTCGAAGCTCGCCGACTGGGAGCAGGCGTTTCTCGTCGCCGCGCTGGAGCGCACCGCCACCCTGCTCGACGCCGAAGGGCTCGACGCTGCGCCGGTGCTCGACGTCGGCCGTATCAATACGCCGTCCGAGTGACGCGGCGGATGTTCGTCAACGGTGTTTCGACGCCGCCCGGGGGCGTTGCGACTAGAGCCGTTTGCGTCTGAAGAGAGTCAGGCAAATGGCTCTAGGTGATTTATTGCGCGGGTTGCGACGCGAAACCGGCTATCCACGTCGCTGCAACCGAGGCTAGCCGCCGCTGGCGGATTGGCGGCGTACGGCAATTCCTGTATGCGCCTGTGAAATGCGATGCTCCCGCCGCACGATGGCTGGCGGTTGGAATTACGAGTGGGGCGCCAGGTGACGAACGTGAAAGATGATCCGGCTTTCGGGGAGGCCGGCGATGCGCGGCCCGACGAAGGGCCGGGCGAAGGCGGCCCCGCGTCCGACCTTTATCAGCGCGAATACGTCCAGAGCTTCATTGAGAAATGGGACGAGCTTATCAATTGGGATGGCCGCACGGAGAGCGAGAGCGGCTTTTTCATTGATCTCCTCCGCTCGCGCGGCAAGACGCGGATTCTGGATGCGGCCGCCGGGACCGGCTTCCATTCTATCCAGTTGCGCAATGCCGGATTTGATGTCCTCAGCGCGGATGGTTCCCCGGACATGCTGAAGAAGGCGCAGGAAAACGCCGAAGCGCTCGGTCTGTCGCTCGACCTGATTGAGGCTGATTGGCGATGGCTCAATCGTGACGTGCACGAGAAGTTCGACGCGATCGTTTGCCTCGGCAATTCCTTCACGCATCTCTTTGAGGAGGCGGACCGGCGAAAAGCGCTTGCGGAGTTCTACGCCGCGCTGAAGCATGACGGTATGCTGATCATCGACCAGCGCAACTACGACGCCCTTCTCAAGGGCGACTATGGGAACAAGCGCAAATATTACTATTGCGGGGATCGCGCGACGGCTGCGCCGGAATTCGTCAGTGAAGGCCTGGTCAAGTTTCGGTACGAGTTCGCCGACGGTGCGGTTTATCATTTGAATTTCTTTCCGTTGCGCGCCGCCTATATGCGCCGGCTCCTGAAAGAGGTCGCCTTTGAGAAGGTGACGACGTTCGGAGATTTTCAGCATACCTACGGTGAGGACGAACCGGACTTTTTGATTCACGTGGCCGAGAAGCGCGAGCCGGAGGCGGCGGGCGATGACGGATAGCGAGGCCGCGAAAGAAATCGCGCGCGCGTACTATGACAGCCCGGACGCCGACGCCTTCTACGCCGCCATCTGGGGCGGCGAAGACATTCACATCGGCGTTTACGACGAGCCGGACCTTAGCATACGCGAGGCGAGCCGCCGCACGGTGCTTCACATGGCGGAAAAGCTTTCCGGCCTCAATTCGGGCGCGCGCGTCCTGGATATTGGCGCCGGTTATGGCGGCGCGGCGCGGACGCTTGCGGGGCTTGCCGACGTCCGCGTCACTTGCGTGAACCTGTCGTCGGTTGAGAACGAGCGAAATCGAGCGCTCACCGCCGAACAGGGCTTGTCAGAACGCGTACGAATTGTTGAGGCGTCGTTTGACGATATCCCTGAACCAGACGCGAGCTTCGATATTGTCTGGTCTCAGGATGCGATCCTGCATGCGCCGGACCGGGCCCGCGTGCTTTCAGAAGTTGCGCGCGTCCTTAAGTCCGGCGGAGAGTTCATATTCACCGACCCGATGCAGGCGGATGATCTGGACGACACGAACGCGCTACGCTCGATTTATGAACGCATTCATCTTGCTGACCTGGCGTCTTTCAAGTTTTATCGCAGTGAACTCGCCCGCCTTGGTCTTGAGGAAATTTCCGTCGAACCGATGGTCCGGCACATGCGCATTCACTATGCGAAGGTTCGCGAAGAACTCCTCGCGCGCCAGGCCGAATTGAAAGGCCGCATTTCCGAAGACTACGTCGCGCGCATGTTGCAGGGTCTCCAGCACTGGGTGGATGGGGCCGATGCGGGGCGGCTCGACTGGGGCGTCCTGCAATTCAGAAGGCCCTGACGCAGTCGCGTTCAGCGGCCATCCGACGCCTGATTGTACGGATACATCGATTTGAGGTCGACATTCTCATAGGTCAGCGCGTCGAGGCGGGTCGTGCCGATGAATGCCCCCGGCGCGTCGACGATATGGATCGTCTTCGCAAAGCCCGTCTCGTCAAAGCCGCGGCGGAAGTGAACGCGGGACTTCACGACGAAGACGTCGAAATCCTCCGGCTTGATGGGGCCGACGCGCATCTGCTCCGGGTTCACGAGTTGGCGGAGGGTCGGCGTGATCATGAGCGCGTTGCCGTCGCCGAAAGTGACGATGGCCATCTCATCAAAACCGAGGCCGGGTCCGAGATGGGCGAGCGTTCCCGTAACGCGCACTGGCGCGCCGCTCGCTTCGCCCATGAAGCCCCCGACTTCCATGTCGAACGCGTCGCCTTCGGCGAGGCCCTCTGACGTGATCGCCTCAATGGCGTTTTCATCGCGGATTGAGCCGATGATGACGCCGCCGAGGTTCTGGTCGATCACCTCACGGAGGATGAAGGTGGAATCGCCGCTGCGGTCGGAATAGTCGCCGAGGGCGACCGGCGCGGCGCCCTCCGCGCGGGCGATCTTCGACAGCCGCACCGCTTCTTCGGGCATCTTGATGTCGGGGCCTTTGACGAACGCCTCACGCAGGCGGTTCATATACGCTGACATGTCGTCGGCGATCTCGTCGGCCATTTCCTGATCGTTATTGGTCATGACGTGGATCGCCGCGCCGATGTCCGGCACGTCCGACCACGGAAAGCCGAACGATACGCTGACGAAGGCGTCGGGGACCCGCGCCTCCCACCGGCGAGCGCGCTCCATAATGTCCATGGCGGGCGAGGCGCCGGTCCATTGCACGACGGTGGGCGTGACGATCCCCGGCTTTCGGCTCGCCGTGGTCGCCGTATAGGTCCCGCGCGCGAGGCGAACGAGGGACCGCAGCGCGCGTTCGCCCTGAAGATAGGAGTCGTAGTGCGGGAAGCGCTTTGTGGTGAACGCCATGTCCGCCCAGCGCAGGAATTCGCCGTCTTCATTCCCGTGCAGATCGAACGTCGCGACGATCGGGACGTCGGGGCCGACGACCTCGCGGAAGCGTTTTGCGACTTCGGCCTCCGGCCGCGGAATGCCTCGCGTCGCCATCGCGCCGTGCAGGGACAGGAAGACGCCGTCCACCGGCCCGGCTTCCTTCAGGGCGTCCAGCATATTGCCGACGAAATAGTCGAAACTTTCCTCCGTATTCCAACTGCGCGACGAGCCGCCATAGACGCCGACAGGCGAAGGCAGGCCGATAGGCTCGACATTCGCGTATTCACGCGATGCGGCGACGAAGCCGCGCATATAGGGGTCGATGTCGAAGACTTCATCGCCTTCGAGCGGCGGATGGAGCTTGGTCCAATCCTCGACGGTCGTATCGCCGCCCGGACAGAATGTGCACGTCTCGTGGGAGAAACCCATGACCGCGAAGCGCAGGGGCTTTGCGACAGCGTCCGACGTCGCTGGCGGCGCCGGCGCTTCCGGCGCGGCGGGCGGCGTCGGCGCGTCAGGCGGCGTCTGTCCGCACGCGGCGAGAACGGCGGCAAGCGCCGCAGCTGTCGCCATACGGAAGAAATGGGCGTTTGTCATGGCCGTTCCCCAAGGGTTATTCCGCAGCGATGGCGTGGGCGGGCGCCGCCGCATGGCCGCGGTCGGCCAGAAGGACCCGGCCGCATTTTTCATTTTCGAAGTCATCGGTGAAGACGCCGTCGCGCCAGAGCGCGCGGCCGGCGATCATGGTGAGCGGCACGACGCCGTCCGAGCGATTGACGAGCTGATCGTTCTCCAGAAGGTCGCGCCACACGCGTTTTGTATTGGCGACGCCGTCATGGGCGGCGAGCGCCTTCGGGTCGATGAGGACGAGATCCGCCTGATCGCCAATCTCGATCGACCCCGCCGCGATGTCGAAGAACTCGGCCGGATCGCGGGTCAGGCGCCGCACCATATAGGCGACGCCGTCTTCGCCGCGCTCCTCCATGGCGATCTTCAACGCCCTGAGGTTCACGTCGTAAAAGGCCAGATTGGTCAGGTGCGCGCCGGAATCGGAAAAGCCCGGCAGGAAGTCCGGCGACATGGTCACCTTGCGGATCATCTTCTCATCCGCATTGGCGCTGATCGTGTGCCAATAGAGCGCGCGGTCATAGGTCTTTAGGAGGTGAAAGAAGAAGTCCGCATCGTCAGCGCAGGGCGGGAAGCCCTCGAAGGCGTTACGCTCCTCGTCGTCCTTGGCGGCATCGTTCGCGTCGGCGGCGCCTGACTGGAACTGACGAAGGCGGCCGAAAATGTCCGACATGCGCTCGCCCGTCCAGGCGGCGACGGGCGAGGCGTCCACATACATCTCGTCAATGCCGCGATAGAGGGCGAGCTCCTCCATGCGCAGGAGCCGGCGCAGGCGGGCCGCATTGTAGCCGGTCTTGCCCTCGCGCCACATGCGCTTGAAGTCCGCCTCGAACTGAGGGTCGGCGTAGATCGCCGCGCGCCCCGCATCGTCCTCAAGGTCAAGCATCATCAGACGGCGGAGCTCCGGGATTTCCTCGGCGAGCGGCGTCACGGCGCCGTCGGCCCAGACCTTAAACGGCGCGGCGAGGGACTGAAGCTTGAAGTTCCCGTCCAGAAGCTTTGAATTGAGGAGCCGCGTCAGGGAGAAGGCGCTGCGGATAATGTTGCGGTCGGAGCGAACGTCCATCGCCGCGACGGCGGTGATTTTCAGCGCCTTTTTGTAGAGCCGGCCGCTGGTCAGAAGAAACGTGCGGAACACTTTCAGCGGGCTTTCGACCGGCGGCGTCGCCTGCCACACGCGCCCGAACCGCCGCACCACATGGGTGAGCCGCTTCAGCTCCTGAAACCCGCCATATTGCGAGGGAATGCGCTTCTCCCGGTGCGGGTCGTTGGAGAGGTAGTGAAACGGCAGCGCGTCGGAGGAGAAGCCCGCATAGCCTTCCGTCATGCACTTCTCCAGGAGCCGCTCCATTTCCTGAAGCTCCGCCTCCGTCGGATCGCGGCTGACGGAGGCCTCAGTTCCCATCGCGGCGATGCGCAGCATTGAATAGGGGACCATGGGAACGATGTTCGGCCCGAGATTGAGGCTCTCCAGGTGCTCAAGGTACTGATCGGACGCATCCCACGTGGCGCGGTCGGCGACCTTCTTGAGGACATGCTTCGGCACGTTCTCGACGCGGGCGAAACAGTCGACGATCGGGTCGTCGCCATTCTTGCGCAGGGCGCCGAAGGCGAGCCCGAGGGAGCAGTTCGCGACAACGACCGTCGTCGTGCCATGGCGCACGGATTCCGGCAGGCCGGGCGCGATCTCCACTTCGAGGTCGTAGTGCGTGTGGATGTCGAGGAGCCCGGGCGTCAGCCAAAGGCCCTCCGCGTCGATCGTCTCTCTCGCCTCTGCGCCGTTCAGGCGGCCGGCCCGGGCGGCGATGCGCCCGTCCTTGATCGCCACGTCGCCGTAAAACGGCGCGCCGCCTGTCCCGTCAAAAATCCGCGCCCCGCGGATAAGCGTGTCATAGATCTCGGTCATATGACCAAAAATGTCGCCGAAGCGCGGTCAACGCAATCGCCGGCGGCAGCGGCGTTTCGACAGGCCGGTCGACGCGCCGGCGCCGGTTACGATTCGACGACGACCCCGATCACCACAATGACCGCGAGCCACGCCGCGAGCCAATGGGCGGCGCGCGCGATGCCCGGCGTCTCCCTTTCGGTGAAGCCATTCACCAGCATGTAAAGGCCGATGGCGCCGGTGAGGCCGCCCGCCATCGCGCCGAACAGGAGGACGCCGCCGCCGCCCGCAAGGGCGGTCAGGGTGACGATCGTCGTTCCTGCGGCGCCGACGGCCGCATGGGTGAGGACCGTCGGCTTCCACGCGTTCGAATGGGTCATGCTGGCGATAACGCCCAGGAGCCCTGCTCCGCCGAAGAGTAAGAGTGCGATTTCTGCTGGCGCCACGTTTTCCTGCCTTATGATTTACCAAGGTTCTTATGTTTCTGGGGACTATAGGCGGTTTCCCCGACTTTTCCCATTTTGATCGGAGATCGGACCGCAGGCGATAAGGGCCGGCTTTCGGCCGGCGGACCGAAATCCGCGTATGATTTGCGAATTGGTAACCCCATTCTGCCCAGATACGGCTTCGCGCGGCCCCTGCGTCCATTGGCGTGTTCGGGCCGATACGCTGTCGAGCCGCTCGAGAGCAAAGTGTGGGCTGAACATGACGCCTGAAGAGATAAATCTCGTCCAGAAAAGCTTCGAAAAGGTCCTGCCCGCCGCCGACAGCGCGGCGACGATCTTTTATGGTCGGCTTTTCGCGATCGCGCCGGACACGCGGGCGTTGTTCCCTGAAGAAATGGTCGAGCAGCGCAACAAGCTGACCCAGGCGCTTTCGTTTGTCGTCGCTGGCCTGCATCGCCCTGAAAAGATCCTGCCGACGGTGCGCGAACTGGGCCGCAATCACACCGCCTATGGCGTGACGGATGACCACTACCGCGCGGTCGGCGCAGCGCTGATCGATGCGTTGGAGCTTTGCCTTGCGGGCGAATTTACGTCGGAGGTCAAAGCGGCGTGGACGTCGGCGTATGGCGCTCTCTCCGACGAGATGAAAAGCGCCGCGGCCGAAGCCGCCGCTTAGCCCGCTCTTCCGAGCCTCGTGGAGCTGGGTTACGGTCCGTCTGCCCTGAGCTTGGGGTGATTTCCCAAATAGACCCTCCGATAACGGACCATCAGGGATCGCCTAAATATCGAACCTGTCGAGATAAGGGGTGACGCCGTCGCCGCCGCGTCTGAGCGCGCCGCCAATAGCGTAGACGCCGTCTATGTCGCCATGGCCCTCGATGGCGACGCCGCCGAGTCCATGTCGCGGGCGCGCCATTGCCGCCACGGGCGCCCAGGCGTCTGAGGACGGATCATACGCCCAGGTGTCGGCATAGACGCCGCCGTCACCGGAAAACCACTCGCCGCCGAAGGCGTAGAGTTTGCCCCGGTAAGCGGCTGCGGCGAGGCCGCCTTGCCCGCGCGGCGCCTCCTGGCGGATCGGCTGAGGGAGGGGCGCGATCTCGCGCCAGGCGTCCGCGGCGGGGTCGTAGGCGTGGCAGGCGGGGTTGTTGCCCCCGGCGACCGTCCGCCCGCTGACGACAAAGAGCTCGCCACCCAGGATCGCGCCGGCGGAAGAGTTGCGCGGCGACGGTAAGGGCGCACGCGCCGCCCAGTCATCCGCTGCGGGATCATAAGCCCAGTGCCGGCCGATATCGCTCTGGTCGGTCCATTCGAGATTGCGGCCCGCTTCGGGCCCGCGCCCGCCAATCATGTGGATGCGGCCGTTATGGACGAGGGTCACGGCCTCCGCCTGCGGGTCGGGCAGCGGACGCGCCGCTTCCCATTTGCCCGCCGCAGGATCGTCGATGCGCCAGTTCTGCGCCTGCGTCGCCCAGATATTGAGGCCCTTGCGTTTGAAGCCGCCGATGGCGTGCAGCGCGCCGCCGGCCGAGGCGAGAGCGATGTGGTGGCGCGCCTCCGGCAGGTCGCGGCCGCGGGTCCATTCGTCGGCCTGCGGATCGTAGAGCGTGACGGCCTTCTTGATGGGGATCGTCAGGCCCACCGCGAGGCCGCCGGCGTTGACAATAAGGGGGCGGCCCCCGCGGTCGATGAGGGTCGGGTAAATCTCCTGCACGGCGAAGGGCATGTCGGCGCGCAGGCTCCAGGCGCCTTGGGGCGCGCCAGCGCGCGCAGGCGTCAATCCGCCGACGCCCCCGACTGCGCCAAGGGCGACGCCGCCGATAAGGGCGTCGCGGCGCGTGAGCGAGCCCGGCATTAGGCCCATCTTGCGGCGATGGCGGCCGGTTCTTTGCGGGGCGACACGCCGGATTCCAGGAAGTTTATCGAACGCCTCAACCCCGCATGGCCAAAGGCGTGAAGAGCGATCCTGAGAAAACTTATCGAACGCATGTTCGCCGCCTTTATGATTTCAGACATTGGCCGCTCGGACCTCTGCGGATGGTCTGCGAGAAACGCCTGCGGAATCAAGCCTGATCCGCTGTTTGCCGCTCAGGTTCGCGAACCCGGGCGAGTTGCAGACTCATGGGCGCGCGACTAGGTTGCGCGTTCGCTGAGGCGCCGCCCGCGATGGCGGAGCAAACGCTTCTGAAAATCGCCCCCGGACGGGCGCTCCAGAAGAAACGACGAATTAGGAATACGCCCTCACGTGACGACAAACGACGAGAACAATAGCGACCAAAACGGCGACGATCAGGACCCCCAGGGGCCGAACGATCCTACCGATCCGACGAGCGGCGGCGAGGGCCCGTTCGACGGCGGCCCGTCCATCACCATCGAAGAAGAGATGCGCAAGTCGTATCTCGATTATGCGATGTCGGTCATCGTCTCCCGCGCCATTCCGGACGCGCGCGACGGGCTGAAGCCGGTCCACCGCCGCATCCTTTGGTCGATGCACGAGAACGGCTACACCCACAACAAGCCCTATCGGAAATCGGCCCGCGTCGTCGGCGACGTCATTGGTAAGTACCACCCGCATGGCGATCAGGCGGTCTATGACGCGCTCGTGCGCATGGCGCAGGATTTCTCCATGCGCCTGCCGCTCCTAGACGGGCAGGGGAATTTCGGCTCCATCGACGGCGATCCGCCGGCGGCCATGCGCTATACCGAAGTGCGCATGGACAAGCCTGCCGAAGCGCTTCTCGAAGACATCGAGAAGGACACGGTCGACTTTCAGCTCAACTATGACGGCCAGGAGAAGGAGCCCGTCGTCCTGCCGGCGCGGTTCCCGAACCTCCTTGTCAATGGCGCGGGCGGCATCGCCGTCGGCATGGCGACGAACATCCCGCCCCACAATCTCGGCGAGATCATCGACGCCACGATCGAGCTCATCGACGACCCGACGACAAGTGACGAGCGCCTTATTGAGATCGTGCCGGGCCCTGATTTCCCGACGGGCGCGATGATCCTGGGCCGGCAAGGCGGTCGCTCGGCGCTGCTCACGGGGCGCGGCTCGGTGATCATGCGCGGGCGCGCAAGCGTCGAGGAAATCCGCAAGGACCGCTTCGCCATCGTCGCCACGGAAATTCCGTATCAGGTCAACAAGGCGATGATGATCGAGAAGATCGCCGGCCTTGTCCGCGACAAGAAGATCGAAGGCGTCGCCGACATCCGCGATGAGTCAAACCGCCAAGGCATTCGCGTCGTCATTGAGCTGCGCCGCGACGCCGCGCCCGACGTCGTCCTGAACCAGCTCTACCGACACTCGCAGCTTCAGACGTCCTTCGGCGTCAACATGCTGGCGCTGAACGGCGGCCGGCCGCAGCAACTCACCCTGCGCGACGTCCTGTTGAGCTTCGTCGCGTTCCGCGAAGAGGTCATCACCAGACGGACGAAGTTCGAGCTCGCCAAGGCGCGCGACCGGGCGCATATCCTGGTCGGCCTCGCCATCGCGGTGGCCAATATCGACGACGTCGTAAAGCTCATCCGCGAGGCGCCGGACCCGGCGACCGCGAAGGAGCGCCTGATGGCGCGCGAATGGCCGGCGAAGGACCTTGCGCCGCTGGTTCTGCTCGTCGCCGATCCTCGCCACCTGATGCTTGATGGCGATAAGCTGAAGCTCTCTGAGGAGCAGGCGAAGGCGATTCTCGATCTGCGCCTGCAACGCCTGACGGCGCTCGGCCGCGACGAGATAGGCGATGAGCTGAAAGGCCTCGCCGAAAAGATCGAGGACTATCTGGATATCCTGAAGCGCCGGGCGCGCGTCCTTGACATCATCAAGGCGGACCTCGCGGCCGTGCGCGAGCAATTCGCCACGCCGCGAAAGACCGAGATCGTCGACTTCGACGGCGAGGTGGAGGACGAGGACCTCATCGCCAAGGAGGAGATGGTCGTCACCGTCACCCACTCCGGCTATGTGAAGCGCACGCCGCTTTCGACCTATCGCGCGCAAAAGCGCGGCGGCAAGGGCCGCGCGGGCATGAAGTTCAAGGACGAGGACTTCGTCTCGCAGCTTTTCGTCGGCGATACGCACACGCCGCTCCTGTTCTTCACGTCGACGGGCATGTGCTACAATCTAAAGCTCTGGCGCCTGCCCGAAGGCGCGCCGAATTCCCGCGGCAAGGCGTTCGTGAACCTCTTGCCGCTGGCGCAGGACGAGCGGGTGACGACTATTCTTCCGTTGCCGGAAGATGAGGACGCCTGGGAGTCCTTGCAGATCATGTTCGCGACGCGCTCCGGCAATGTCCGGCGCAACAAGCTCTCCGACTTCAAGCGCATCAATCGCAATGGCAAGATCGCCATGAAGCTGGAAGACGCCTTTGAGGCCGGCGCCGACGGGATTGTCGGGGTGCAGGTCTGCCGGCCGGAGGACAATGTCCTCCTGACCACCGCGCGCGGCATGTGCATCCGCTTCCCCGTGGAGGACGTGCGCGTCTTCGCCGGGCGCACCTCAACCGGCGTGCGCGGCATCAAGCTCGATGGCGGCGACGAGGTCATCTCCATGGCGATCCTTGGCGGCGTCGAAGCGACCACCGAGGAGGCGCGCGCTTACATGAAGCACGCCGCGGCCATGCGCCGGGCGCTAGGGGAGGAGGGCGACGACGCGCCGGAGGCGGACGAGGGCGAGGACGCCGCCCTGTCGCCCGAGCGGATCGCCGAGCTTGGCGCGGCGGAGCAATTCGTCCTCACCGTGACGGAGAACGGCTACGGCAAGCGCTCGTCGTCTTATGAGTACAGAACGTCCGGACGCGGCGGGAAAGGCATCATCGCCATCACGGTCAATGACCGCAACGGCCCGGTGCGCGCGAGCTTCCCCGTGGAGGATTCCGACCAGATCATGCTCGTCACCGATGGCGGCCAGCTCATCCGCACCACCGTCGACGGCATTCGCGTCGCCGGGCGCAACACGCAAGGCGTCACCATCTTCAAGACCCGCGAGGACGAGAAGGTGGTCTCGGTTGAACGCATCGAGGATATCGGCGACGATGACGCGGATGACGAAGAGGCGTCGCAGCGTGAGGGCTAATCGGTGAGCAAACGCATCGGCCTTTATCCTGGCACCTTCGACCCGATCACCCTAGGCCATGTGGACATCATTGAGCGGGCGGTGAAGCTCGTGGACCTGCTGGTCGTCGGCGTCGCCGTCAACAAGGACAAGCGGCCGCTCTTTCCGCTCGACGAGCGCGTCGAGATGGTTCGCGAGCAGATGGAGCCGATCGCCGGCAAGAGCGGCGTCGCCATCACGGTCGCGCCCTTCGACACGCTCCTCATGAGGTACGCCGAAGAGGTGAACGCCGACATCATCATCAGGGGCCTCAGGGCCGTGTCGGATTTCGAGTACGAGTTTCAGATGGTCGGCATGAACCAGGCCCTGAACGATGAGATCGAGACGGTGTTCCTGATGGCGGACGCGCGGTACCAGTCGATCGCCTCGCGCCTTGTGAAGGAGATCGCGCGCCTCGACGGCGACGTGACCGGCTTCGTGCCGGCGAGCGTCGCCGAGCGCCTCGCAAAGAAACTGGCCGGCTGAAGCTCATGCGGTCGCCAGGTCGTTTCGCAGCGGGCGCGAGCGCCTTTCCCTTTGCGTCTGTCGCCGCGCGGGGGTACCTGACGACTGGCTGCGGCAAGTGACGGAGCGCGAGGTGCGATGCGGCGAAGGCGTATGAAATGGGTCCGGCTGACGGCGGTGAGCGGCGCAATGGCGGGTCTCGCCTTCACGGCGAGCGGCGCGGCGGCCGCCGACGATGACGACGACAAGGACGACGCGCCGCGAAAGACGCCGTACCAGATCGTTGCCGAAGCGCCCGACTCAGAGTGGCGGCCCGTCGATCCGGAGAACATGCTGGTCATGGACCTGCCCGCCGGCGACGTCGTCATCGAGTTGCGGCCCGATTTCGCGCCCGGCCATGTTGAGCAGATCAAGACGCTCGCTCGCGCCGGCTTCTATGACGGCCTGAAGTTTCATCGCGTCATCGAAGGGTTCATGGCGCAGGGCGGCGATCCCAAGGGCGACGGCACGGGGGGATCGGACTTGCCGGATCTCCAGCCGGAATTCATGCGCGATACGTCCGATGTCGACAATATGACCGTCGTCGGACGCGACCGAATGGCCGCCCGCATCGCCTTCATGGACGGCATGGCCGCTGCGGCCGAGCCGGAGTCTTTACGCAGTTTCCGCGCCGACCGCCGCGTCCTTGTCTGGGCGACCCATTGCCCCGGCGTCATGTCGATGGCGCGGGCGACGAAGCCTGACAGCGCGAACAGCCAGTTCTTCCTGATGATCGGCGATGCGCGCACGAGCCTTGACCAGCGCTACACCGCCTGGGGCTGGATCGTCGACGGGATGGAGAGTTCGCGGCGCATCAACCGCGGCGAGCCGCCGGATCGGCCGACGCCTATCATACGGATGCGCATCGGGTCGGACATTCCGGAGGCGGAGCGCCCGCAAGTGGAAGTCTTCGACACGTCGGCGCCGACATTCATGCAATACCTCAAGGCCGCCGGCCACGCGAACGACGGTCTGGTGAAAGACGTGTGCAACATCCGCGCGCCCCGGCGCGTCAAAGGGAAGATAGAGCTATGACCGAGAAAATGGTGCTGGAGCTGGAGACGGGCCCGGTGACGATCGAGCTCCTGGCGGACAAGGCGCCGAACCATGTGGCGCGCATCAAGGAGCTCGCCGACGACGGCTTTTATGACGGCCTGACGCTTCACCGCGTAATCGAAGGCTTCATGGCGCAGATGGGCTGCCCGACGGGGAACGGCACCGGCGGCTCCGGCAAGAAGCTGAAAGCGGAGTTCAACGATGTCAGCCATCAGCGCGGCGTCGTCTCCATGGCGCGCGCGCAAGACCCGAACTCCGGCGACTCGCAATTCTTCATCTGCTTCGATGACGCGTCTTTCCTTGACGGTCAGTATACGGCCTGGGGTCAGGTCGTCGACGGCATGGAGAACGTCGATGCGGTCGAACGCGGCGAGCCGCCTGCGAGCCCGACCAAGATCGTCACGTTCCGCTCGGTTGCGTGAGGCGCGCGCGGATGGCGTTCCTCTTTAACGCGGCAGGCCGCCATGGCGGATGACGCGCGCGTGCGCAACTGGACGCCCGACCGCCTGCCGGACCTTGACGGCCGGCTCTATGTGGTGACGGGCGGCAATTCCGGGATCGGCCTTGAAGCGGCGAAAATGCTCGCCGCCCGCAACGCGGACATCGTCGTCGCCGCGCGGAACCCCGACAAGGCGCGCGCCGCGGTCGACGCGCTCGCCGGCCTCGGGTCCGGGACGGCGTCAAGCACGCAGCTTGACCTTGCCGATCTCTCCAGCGTGCGCGCCGCGGCCGAGACCCTGAAGGTGCGGACGGACAAGGTCGACGGCCTCGTCAATAACGCCGGCATCATGCAGACGCCGGCCCAGAAAACCGCCAACGGCTTCGAGATGCAGTTCGGGACGAACCATCTCGGGCACTTCTACTGGACCGGGCTGCTTCTCGATCTTGTGGAGGCCGCCGCAGGGCGCATTGTCACGGTGTCGAGCATCGCGCACCGCTATGGCAGGATCCGTTTCGACGATTTGATGCTTGAAAATGGCTACGATCCGACCGTCGCCTATTGCCAGAGCAAGCTTGCCAATCTCGTCTTCGCGCTGGAGCTGCACCGCAGGCTGACGAAAAAGGGGTCGCCGGCGACGTCGGTCGCATGTCATCCGGGGTACTCCAATACCAACCTGCAGAGCACGGGGCCGGGGTCTGTCCTGACGGCCATTTATCGGGTCACCAATCAGTTGTTCGCGCAATCCGCCGATAAAGGCGCAATGCCGACGGTTCTCGCCGCCGCCGGCGACGAGGCGCGGGCAGGCGCCTATTACGGACCGACGGGGTTCCGCGAACTGAACGGCCCGGTGGGCGATGCGGCCATTTCGGCGCGCGGCAGCGTCAAGGAGACAGGCGAACGTCTGTGGACGGAGAGTGAACGGCTTGTCGGGCTGGAGTGGCTGAGCTGAGCGGGTTAAAGCGTTTCCAGGCCAAGTGCCCGCGGTTGGCCGTTCGGGAACGCGCAAAAACAAAGACCTAAAGCGTCGTCCCGATTCCGATTGAAGCGACGACGCTTTAGAACGGCGCAGCGCGGCCGATAAGCGAGTGTTCGTCGAGGAGGGCGTCCGACGCGCCAAAGCCGAAGCCGCGGGTCTCGGGGTCGAGCCGGGCGGCGCAATAGCCGTCGAAGACGAATTCCGGCGCGCCCTGGTCATTCGCGGCCGGCGCCAGGGCCGTCGCGGCGAGCGCGAGCCCCATGTCCTCTGCGAAGGCGCGGGCCGTGCCTTCATTGAGGGCGCCCGGATCAAGCCAGCCCATGAGGCGCGTCGCGTGCGCGTCGAATGCTGCGTTGCGTCCGCGCACGCCGGCGATTTCCGCGACGACGGCTTCGAGCGTCTCCGGCTCGCGGGCCACCGCGCGCAATATGTCGAGCGCGATGACATTGCCGGAGCCCTCCCAGATGGCGTTCAGCGGCGAGGCGCGGAAGTAGCGCGGCATCGGGCCTTCTTCCACGAAGCCTGCGCCGCCATGGCATTCGAGCGCTTCATAGACGAAGCCGGGCTGGCGTTTGCAGACCCAGTATTTCGCGATCGGCGTCGCCAGGCGCGCGAACGCCGCTTCTTGCTCGTCGCGCGCGGCGTTGTCGAAGGCGCGGGCGAGGCGAAAGGCGAGGGCGGTCGCGCCTTCGCTCTCGAGGATGAGGTCGGCCAGCACGCGCCGCATGGCCGGCTGGTCGATGAGCTTTTTCTGGAAGGCGCGCCGGTGCTCCGTATGCCACAAGGCGTTTGCGAGCGCGGCGCGCATGCCGCTCGCCGATCCGACGACGCAGTCGAGGCGCGTGTGCTGCACCATGTCGATTATGGTTCTGACGCCGCGCCCCTGACCGCCGATCTTGATGGCATAGGCGCCGTGATACTCGATTTCGGAGGAGGCGTTGGAGCGGTCGCCGAGCTTGTCTTTAAGGCGCATGACGTGCAGCGCGTTGCGCGTGCCGTCGGGCCGCCAGCGCGGAACGAGAAAGCATGTGACGCCTTCCTCCGTCTGCGCGAGCGTCAGGAAGGCGTCGCACATTGGCGCGGAGCAAAACCATTTGTGGCCCGTCAGCGCCCATCCTTCGCCTGTCTGCTCCGCACGCGTCGTATTCGCGCGCACGTCCGAGCCGCCCTGCTTTTCCGTCATCGCCATGCCGATGGTGATGGCGCGCTTCCGGTCGGCGGGCAGGGAGCGGGCGTCATAGTCTTCAATCGTCGCGCGCGGGCTCCAGACGTCGGCGACCTCCGGTTCGTGGGCGAGCGCCGGGATCGCGGCGTAGGTCATCGACATGGGGCAGCACACGCCGCCGTCCGCCTCGCCCATCAGGAAGAGAAGCCCTGCATGGAGAACGTGTCCGGCTTCGCTTGCGCGCCAGGCGCCCGCCGCGACGCCGCCGGAGAGGCCGAGGTCCATCAGCATGTGATAGGCCGGGTGAAACTCGACTTCGTCGATTCGGTGGCCGTAACGGTCGAAGTCTCTCAATTGCGGCGGGTACCGGTTCGCCTGCGCGGCCCAGTCCTGAACTTCCGCCGAGCCGACCCTCTCCCCGAATTCGGCCAGGCGATCGCCATGCGTCCCGCCGCCATTGCGCTCCACTGCGTCAATCAGGGCCGCGTCATTGGTGAATGCGTTGACGTCCGCGAAAGGCGGCGGCTGATTGGTAACGTCATGGGTCTGCAGGCGCGCGCGCGGATTGTGGGGCGGCATGTCAGGGTCTCCTCGCCAGCTTCGCGATGGAGTTTAACCCGGTTCGCGCCAAAGCATGAAGAGCGAGAAACCGCGCCCATCTCGGTGGCCCTAGAGCCTTCTGCGTTCAGATTGAATCACCCCGAAGGCTCTAAGTTATTGATTTCGCGTCGGGCGACGTCAAATCGGTGATCCACTTTGACTGCCCGACGCTCTAGAGGTCGAGGCCCGTCGCCTCGGCGAGTTCTCTGATCGCCGGCGCGATGTCGCCAAAAGGCGCCTTTATCGTCCGCATGCCCATGGCCCTCGCGGGTTTCAGATTGACGCCGAGATCGTCGATGAAAGCGGCCCGCGCAGCAGGGACGTCGAGCGCGTCGAGCATCATCTCGTAGATCCTCGGTTCGGGTTTGCGCACCCCGGCCTTCGACGATTCGATGACATGGTCGAAGTGCGCGAAAATCCGCGCCACTTCCTGCTTGTCTTCGGCATTGGCGAGCATCGCCTTGGAATCGAAATCGGGCAGGTTGTTTGTGATGCAGCCTGTCTTGAAGCCGGCGGTTTTTATCTTGACGAGGGCCGCAATCATCGGCGGCCGGAACGTCAACGACAGAAGCCCGACCAGCGTGCGCCCCGGTATCTTATGACCGGCCGCCTTCGTCTCTTCGGCGAAGGCGGCGTCAAAGGCGTCGAGGTCGATTTCGCCGCGTTCAAACTGCGCCCAGGCGTTGTCGTTGATATTCGTTTTGATGACAGAGCCAATGAAGCGGTCGGGCAGGCCATGCGCGCGTTCAAAGACCGCGAAATTCTCCACCGGCGAGGTCGTAAAGACGCCGCCGAAGTCGAATATCACCGCGTCTATCCCGGCGCCGTTCACTCGTTCAGCTCCGGTCCGGCTTTTTCTTCACGCCGAACCGATCCGCCAACACGCCGTCCAGCATCCGAGTCGGCAGGAGGCGGGGCAGCGTCCACAACGTCAGCTTGTCGTTCAGGATCGCGTGGCGCGGCGCCGGCCGGTCGGCCTTCAGGACGTCGCGCACAAGCTCGCCAACGGCCGACGCTTCAACCCCCGACTCGCCGACGCTTTTCAACATGTCTTGCACGCCTTGCAAGGCTTCCGCGTATTCGGTGTTTTCATAGGCGGCGGCGTCGACTTCGCCGCCCTTGTCCCAGATCGGCGTTTTCACCGCGCCAGGGCCGATGGTGATGACGTCGATCCCGTGCATCATCAATTCCCGACGCAACACGTCGGAGAGCGCTTCGAGCGCGTGCTTCGACATGGCGTAAGGACCGTAGAAGGGCGAGGCGATCTTGCCCGCCACGGAGCTCATGTTCACGATCTTGCCCGGCCGTCCTTTTACGGACGGCTCAGCGCCCAGAAGCGGCAGAAAGGCCTGGGTGACGCGAATGACGCCATAGACGTTGACGTCAAACTGTTTCTTGACGTCGTCGATCGAAAGGTATCGCGCCGGTCCTGCGACCGCGATGCCGGCATTGTTCACCAGGCCCGAGAGCGTGCGGCCGCCGAGCTCCGCGCCGACGAACTCGGCCGCCGCTTTGATCGAGGCGTCGTCTGTCACGTCGAACAGGAGCGGCGTGAAGCTATCGCCCAGCGCCGCAGAGGCGGTCTCAGCGTCGACTTCCTTCCGTACGCTGCCGAAGACGTGCCAGCCGTCGGCGATGAGGGATGCGGCGATCGCGCGGCCGATGCCGGTCGACACGCCCGTGACGACGGCGGTTCTGGTTTTGGCGGAGGAGATCAACGGAATGCGTCCTTCGTGGGGCGCTGCGCGACGTCGCGGCCCTTTAGGCCTATTACGCGCCTCGCTGCGTCCGGATCAATGGCGTTACGTCCAGCCAAGCTCCGCCGCCGCGGCGGCGTCCTTCTCCGCCGCCCGCTTGGCGGCCGGCCGATCGCCCATTCGCGCCACAT
This sequence comes from Parvularculaceae bacterium, assembly GCA_028284065.1. Lineage (GTDB taxonomy): Bacteria > Pseudomonadota > Alphaproteobacteria > Caulobacterales > Parvularculaceae > MED-G105. Next base: position 330,109 of record JANQSJ010000010.1, on the reverse strand, counting down.
AGGACACGAACGGTTCTTCCTTCTCGATTGCGCCGAACATCATCGCGAACCGCAGCGCGCTGGCGAGGACGAGGTCGGCGGCGGTAAAGGCGCCGCCAACGATAAAGTCGCGGCCGTCCACCGCGGCGAGCGCGGCCGAGATTACGTCCTCCGGCCGTCCATGTCCCGCCGAGCCTGGGTTTTCGCGTTCGACGCCGGTCAGCCTGTCGAGCATCATTGGTTCGAGGACGGACGGGGCGAAGAACATCCAGCGGTAATAGGCGCCGCGTTCGGCGCTTCCGACCGGCGGCGCGAGGCCGGCGTCCGGATACCGATCCGCAAGATGCGCGCAGATCGCCGCCGATTCGGTGACGATCACGTCTCCGTCGAGGAGCGCCGGCACCTTGCCCATGGGATTGCGGGCGAGAAACCCCGGGTCTTTCTGCGCGCCGGAACGGATGTCGACTATCTCTATCGCGCATGGGGCGCCGAGTTCTTCGTTCATCCACCTTGTCGTGCCGCCGCGGGTTTGCGGGCAGTGAAACAGAATTGGGTTGGACATGGCCGAATTCCTAATCGCCGGGGTCGCTTCGCGCATCGCCGCCTTTTCGGGTCGCCTCGTAAAGGGCGATCGCTGCGGCGGTGGAGACATTGAGGCTCTCCATCGCCGATGTAATGTCGATGCGAAAGAGGCCGTCGCAGGTGGCGGCCACCAGCTGGCGCAGGCCTGCGCCTTCTGCGCCGAGGACGATAGCCAGCGGCCGGCCGCGCGGCAGGCCGGAAATTGGCGTCGCGCCGGCGCCGGCGAGCCCTGCTCGGAAATAGCCGAGCCCTTCAAGGCCCTCCAGCGCCCGAGCGATATTGACGGCGCGCACGCAGGGCAGGGTTTCGACCGCGCCGGCGGCCGCCTTCGCCAACGCGCCCGCAAGCGGCGGCGTGCGTCGGTCCTGTACGACGATGGCGCGCGCGCCGAGGGCCGCCGCCGATCGCATGACGGCGCCGATATTCTGGGGATCCGTCACCTGGTCCAGAACGATGACCGGCTCGCCTGGCGACGGCTCCGCGCAGACGTCTTTCAGCCGCGCCGGCGGCAGGGGATCGACGAGGGCTGCGAGCCCCTGGTGCGTCGCGCCCTCAGGCAAGGCGGCGTCGATCGCGTCAGGGCGCGCATCCTCAAGGCGCCTCGGGCTGGCGTCGCCGAGCCCTGACGCCTGAAGCCAGTCGGCGGCGTTCTTAGTCGCCAATATGCGCCTTATGCGCCGCGCTGGATTCGAAAGGACTGCGGCGACGGAATGCCTGCCATAAATCCAGGCCGGCGTTTCGTCGCCTTTGCGTTTGGCGGCGGCGGCGCCGGCGTGTCGTCCGGGACGGCGAGACGAAGCGATCCGTGACGCCTCGCCTGACCGCGACGAGTTCTTGGCGCTCCGCGGTTTTCCACTGGTCGATGACGAAGGAAAGCGGCTCATCCCGATAGCCATACTGCGATGGACGGCAGATTGCAGCCATGCAGGGCGCAGACGGCGCCAGCACTGAAGTTCGGATCCCGGCGCGCCGGCGGTTGCAGCCGATGCGGCGCCCCGCTATACGCCTCCCTCTCCCGGCGGCGCTCCGCACGAAGCGTCGGAAAAAGGCGCAAAGCGCCGCCCGGTACGGAGGGGTGGGAGAGTGGTTAAATCCACCAGACTGTAAATCTGGCGACGTATGTCTACGCTGGTTCGAATCCAGCCCCCTCCACCATCCATTCCAGTCACAACCGTCATCCAATTCACTATGGCGCTGAGCCCCGCGTGCTGGGCGGTTCCGCCCTTGGCGGAGACTGCGCCGATGGCCTATGAGCCCAAAACTCCGCGAAACGCCCAAGTGTCTCCGCGACGCGAATTCCGTGTCCAATCCACGTGCGGGCCGATGGTCGGCGCATCGCCGCGATCTACGAGGGATCGTTCGAAGATTTTAGTTGGAACCGGAGAGGAGCGCGCGAGCTTGAGCTCGCCAACATGATGGCATGCTTTCGACCCGGCGAAGCTCCCTCGCTGAGACTGAGACGCTTTGATCTCCGCGCAACACGGCCTCGACAATTTCTGGCCCCAGGAAGGCCAGTCGCACGAGGCGTGACGCTTCCCCGGGGTTGACGCCTTCCTCATCGGCGATCTGAGCGATCGTTTTGTCAGGCGAAGCGAACCAACGATCCTTCAGCGCTTGGCCTCGGGCGATCATCTGAATAGTCGACCTTGTCGAGAACGACGATTCGATGCGTTCGGAAACGATGTCCCAAAGAAAGGCCTGCAGAGCGGGTCGCTCCAAACTCCCGCCTGAAAGTCCATCGTCGTCGTAGCGTGTTTTCACCCGCCGCCAGCATTTTAAGGGCCAGTTCGGCTGGTTCTGTCCCAATAAACCCATTGACCTTACAGTTCCGTGAGGGTGCAAAGAGCCGGCCATTGAAAAACCAAGGAGGTTTCGATGGCGCCGCCCAAATCTTACAGAATCAAACAGGTCGCTCAGATGGTTGGCGTCTCTGTGCGAACCCTGCACTACTATGACGAGATTGATCTGCTGAAGCCGAAGGACCGGTCAGACGCCGGGTACCGGCTATACGACGAGACCGACTTGCTGCGTTTGCAGCAAATCCTCATCGGCAGAAAGCTCGGTCTTGCCTTGGAAAAGATTCGTAAGTCTCTCGACGAACCTGACTTCGATTTCGCCGCCAGTCTGCGCGACCAGCGACGTCTGCTCGTCGAACGAATTGACGAAACTCACAAGATGATCGCGTCAATCGACCGGACGCTCCAAGGCCTTACCAACGACGGCGAGACGATCGACTTCAAGATGATCTTCGATGGCTTCGATCCAGCAGACTATGACGAAGAAGTCCGCGCTCGGTGGGACCAAACGCAGAGTTATGCCCAAAGCCAGATTAAGACAAAAGACTACACCCAAGCAGACTGGGCTTTGATCAAGAAAGAAGCCGATGAGATTTGGGCCGCCGCCGCCGATGCGATGCGCTCGGGCGTGCCGCCATCATCCGACAGCGCAATAGAGATTGCGGAACGGTATCGGCGCCATGTCTGCAGATGGTTTTACGATCTGTCGCCTGGAATGTACGTGCAGCTTTCTGAGATGTGGGTCAACGATCCCCGCTTCTCGAAGAACATCGACAAGCATGCTGACGGTCTGGCGGCTTGGTTGGCGCCCACGATCAAAGCCGCCGCTGCGGCGAACTGACCAAACTCAATACCTTTCAAAATTACAAAGGACTAGATGACGATGAAAAACGCGAAGACTCAAGCTTTGACTTCATTTTTGGCGCCCACACGACAAGTGAAAAGGAACGGTTTACTTTGGCCGCTCGTCGGGAGCCTGTTGGCGATCTCCGCCGCGAACGCGCAGCCGCTTTCGCGCGTAAGCGGTCCCTATCTGCGCGCGTCCGCCGGCGTGACCTTCGCCAGCAACGTCGATATTGCGCGCACGTACGACCCTTCCGTTGTGTTCCTCAATCCGCCGCCGACGACGTTTGACGTCGAAACATCGTCTGGTTTGTCCGCTGGAGCCGCTTTCGGCTACGAATTCGGTGGGATATTCAGAGCAGAGCTGGCGTATCGACATTTGCGCGTCGGTGTCGATCAAGTTGCCGCCCTTGACGGATTTGATCCCTCGACCGGCGGCGTCCCTGCGCTCTTGCCGGTCGATGACGGAGGGTACGGCGTTCACGCTGTTCTCGCCAATGCCGTCGTGGCGCCGCGCGTCGCTTTCGGTCCATTCCGGCCGTTCGTCAGCGCCGGCGCCGGCGCGGCGCACGTCTACGAACGCGGCGGCTTCACGTCCGGTCTGGTCGGCGATCGCGCTGACTGGGCGCCGGCTTTTCAAGGCAAGGCGGGGCTAATGGCGGCGATCTCTGACACCGCCAGCGTATCGATCGACTATTCGTATCTGCGCACGCTCGATCTTCAATTCGGGGCCGACGGGTTTCCTGATCCAGGCGGGGCTACCTTTGGCGAAGAGTTGAATGGGCTGGGCGTCTCGACAGTGAGCCTTTCTTTCATAAAGCGGTTCTGACGCGCGCGGCTAAGCTTTATCTCTCGACAGCTGCTGACGGCGGCGATCTTGTCCCGAATACGTTCCGCCGTCAGCTCACGTTCGAATTGCTCGGAGAACAACAGCACGTTCAAGGTCAATCGCCCCATGGAATTCGATGTACTGAAGGCAATGACCGACACGAATGAAACGCGGCGCTTGTTGAATTGCTCGACGAGCTTTGCGAAGGCGGCTGGGGTCGCGAAGCCGCCCGAATTTGTACACAACCACGATATCGATGCGTTCGGCGTCGATATCGCGAAGTAAGCCCCGCAGAGCGGGCCGCTCCATATGTCCGTCAGAAAGTCCGCCGTCATCATAACGCGTCTTCACCCGACGCCAGCCTTCAGCCTTCTGCGAGAGGATGTAGTTCTCACAAGCCTCTCGTTGGACGTCGAGGGAGTTAAACCCCTGCTCAAGGCCTTCTTCCGTCGACTTGCGCGTATAGATGGCGCAGCGTTTGGTGGGCTGGGCCATCTACTGGTCGGTCTTCGGCGAGCGAAGTCCGAAGAAGCGCGGCCCGTTCCATTTTGCGCCGGTGATTGCCAGGGCAACGGCGGACAGCGACTCGAAGCGCTCGCCCACAAGAAAGATGCCGTCCTCCGCCACATAGACCTCGTAGGTCTTGCCACGCCATTCCCGCACGAGCCGACCGCCTGGTTATAGACGACGATGCTTCTTCGGCTTGTCGCGTTCTGTCGCTTCGTGATGGTTGATCGCCACGAGCGCCTTTCGAACCCGTTCGACTTGTCGTTTGTGGCCGACGCGTTGGACCTCCTAGGCAACGGCAAGCTTCTACAAGGCCAAACCAATCCGCTTCGGCGGTTCATCACCAGTGAGCTCTGTGTACTGTGCTTTCAATTCGGCGTGAGTTCGAACGTCTAGAGCCAAGACTGCTTCTTCGATTGTGCTCCCCTTCGAGACGTTCATGACGTGCTCCGAATGAAGTAGCGGCGTCGACCGTTGGGCATGAGTTCTGCCTCCAGCGGCAAATTCAGCTTCTTCCGGACGGCGCCTGAGGGAAACGCTCGCGCGGTATGCGGCTGCCATCCAGTCTTCTGCGTAATGTCCGCCAGTGTCGCGCCGGTCTTTCGCCGCAATAGCTTAAGTACCACTGCGCGTTTCGTGCTCGTTGCCTTCGTCGCCGGCTTCTTCCGTCTGATTGCGCCATGTCGCGCCTCCTTTCGTCGTTACACCGACGAAAGCCCGCCGCTCACCAAGATAATTCGCGAATTGGTCGGGCGGGGAGGGCGCTCCCGTACCCAGCAATTCTCGAATGCGCGCAGAAGGCCAGTCAGAAACGCGGATGTTTGCGAGGAAACTATGAAAGATAAAGCAGAAGTTAAGGCGTTGGCCTTCTCGACTCCCGCTTTCTGGAGACTTCCGGTCCTATCCAAAAGCGGTCCAACCAGCACTTATGTCTCGTGTGAGCAATGCGCGCAAAACCGGACATTAGAATTGACCAAATTGGCGATGCGAAGTGAAAAAAGAAGGCATGCAGAACGTATTCTGTTTTCGCTCACTACGGATAATGGATTGGCAAAGTCTCCAAAACTAGTCGGGAGACCCGACGTTGAAGCGAATGCCTCCTAAGGCGCCAAAGTGAGCCTCGTATTGACCTGGTTCGGCAGGAACAACAGTTCCGCAAGCGCCAGTCAGAAGGAGCATATCATCTTCCGGATTGAACCCTCTCTTGAGAGCCTCCTCCCAAATCCAGGCAGTTGCAGACGCAGGGCCTTCCAACACCGCAGTCACATTGGATTCGATGACGAGGTCTCCTTCACGCTTCAATTCAATGGTTGTCTGCTCAAGCTTAGGGTTCCAAGACCGAAAATCCCCAACGATGAAAAGATCAGCATAGAGATTGCAGGTGACAAGGCTAGCGGCGGACATATCAGATTGACGACTGTAGTTCACATAAACGACCTCAATGGCAGGTGCGATTGCTTTTGGCCGTTTTCGTCAACAATCACTGCAACTTCGCATTCAAGGTGCCGCCCCTTTAAGTATGGAATTGTCGAGCCATCTGTATGGCGCGTATCAGCATACAGGGGCCAATGAGTGCGTGCTCAAGCTTGAAATGGCCTTGTGCCATTTTCGATGTTACACCGGCCTTGATCCCGCCTATTTGGCCAGGAGAACGCAGGCGCTTTACAGAATGCTGGATGCCGTAGGCCTGCTCCAGGGTGAGTTCTTCGTTGAACTCAGGGAGTGGCGAATGTGATGAGATCGCTTCTGCAATCTGATTGGCAAGGGTGGTATTCAACGGGCAATCCCTTTTTTTGGTGTGCGCACCCAACGCACTTAGCAGCGAACAAGCCTGAGCAGTAATGACGTCATTTAAGAGTCGCTATTCAGGTGTTTTCGTCCTGAATCGTTCGGGCGGCCGCCTCGCACAAATTTACAAAGTGCTTTATCAACGGCGTCGCCAGCACTTCTGGCCGAACGAGTAACGCGCTTTCCCAAAAGATCTTTAGGTCCAAATTGATAATGCGCAGCTGCTTCGCGTCTATCTCATTTTTAAAGACGGCGCGCGGCCCCGCGGAAATCAGGTCGGTTTCAACGGTGAGCCGCCTTAAAATGTCGTAGTTGTCAAACACCACCTTTGGTTTCGGCAAAACAGGGGCGTTCTTCGATTGTCGGATCGAGCCCTGAGTTTTGGGTACCGCTAAGGAAAACTGTTCGAGCACACCAGCATTGATGGTCTTGTATCCAAAGACGGGATGACCCGCGTTGGCGACCGCAACGATCATATCACTGATCATTGATTTCGTAACAATGCTCTTTCTTTTATTTTGTCCGATATCAATCGGCCCAATGACGACGTCTAGCTCTGACGCGTAGAACATTTTTAGGAGCGTGCGTTCGTCTTCGGTGACAACAGAGATCTCGACGTCCCCCGTGGTGGCGACAAATCGCTCAAGAACCTCAGGTAGCAAGATTTGTTCGATGATTGGCCCGACCCCAACGTTGAGGCTGCCGATATCCCGTTGGCTGGCGAGCTCCACATAGCGCGTTATTGAACGCAAATGAGCATTCAGCGGCGTTGCGGCGCCAATAATGTACTGCGCAATCTCAGTCGGCATGAGCCCTTTCGACGAACGATGAAAAAGCTTTGTCTTTAGCGAATCTTCTAACCGCATCAGTTTGCGGCTAAGCGTCGGCTGCGACTGGTTAAGCCGCTTGCTCGCCTCAGAAAGGCTGCCGGCGTTCGCTACCGTTTTGATCAACTCAATATCAGAGAGGTCCATCCCATCGGGCCTTGCTATTTTTGCCGCGCAACATTTACTATGCAAAAAATTACATACTGATACACTACCTATTCATTTTCAACGGAACCGGGAAGGATCTAAGATCTCACCAAACAAAAAATACTTGGAGGAAAAAATGGGCCTTAGCGTAGAGCCGACTGGCGCGATTTGTGGCGCCCGGGTGACTGGAGTCGATCTGAGCGAAGAATTGTCCGTCGACTGCGTTAGCGAACTGCGCGCGCATTGGGTCGAAAACAAAGTTCTAATTTTTCCGGAACAGAAACTCTCGGCTAATGATCTGGAGCGTTTCACCCTCTATTTCGGGGAGTTTGGTGAGGATCCATTCTTTGGACACATCGACGGACACGAACATATCGCCGCCATTCAGCGCAATGCGGAAGAAAAAGCGCCGGTGTTCGCTGAGTTCTTTCACACGGACTGGAGCTTCCTGGAGATCCCTCCAGCGGGAACAGTGCTCTATGGCATTACGATCCCGCCTCACGGTGGCAACACGCGCTTTGCGGATCAAGTAGCGGCGTATGAGAGGCTTCCCGAAGAGCTGCGTGAGAAGGCGGATAAATTAGTCGCGATCCATTCTGCGGAGTTGGGTTATGCGCCTGATGGCGTCTACGGCGAAAACGACGAAAACGCAGACCGCAGCATGACGATCATTCCCAGCGAGCGCGCCCGTGAGAAACGCGAGCATCCTTTCGTTCGTACGCACCGCGAAAATGGGAAGAAAGCCCTTTTTGGGTCAATGGCCTACATCCAAGGTTTCGTCGGACATACACGCGAGGAAAGCTTCGCTCTCCTGGGGGAATTCATGTCCTATCAAGGTGCGGAGGACCTCGTCTATTCCCACCCCTGGGAAAAAGACATGCTCGTGATGTGGGATAATCGATCCGTTCTTCACGCGGCGACCGGCGGTTACGATGGCTACGATCGCCTTCTCCATCGAACGACAATCGCCGACACTTCATTCTAAGGGGATACTCAAATGAAAATCTGGGGCGCCGGCACGGCAAGGAGCTTTAGGCCCATTTGGGTCGCTGAGGAATTGGGGATCGAGTATGAACTCGATCCGATTGGTCCGCGCACGGGTGAAACGAAGACAGACGTTTACAAAGCTCTTACCCGCAAGCAGAAAATACCATTTCTTGTTGATCGCGACGTCCGTCTTTCTGAAAGCGTTGCCATCTGCCGCTACCTTATAGGCGCATACTCGGCAAACGATCTCAGCCCACCGGAGACCCTCAAGGAAGGCGTCAAAGAAGACGAGTGGTGTTGCTATGTGTACGGCGAAATTGACGAAACCAGTCTATATGTCATGCGCCGACACCGGGATCTTGCGGAGATCTATGGCGCATCAGAGGGCGTCGTGAAGTCAGCAGCGGCTTACGCTGCGATACACTTCGGTATCCTCGGCGAACATCTTTCCAAGCACGATTATCTGATGGAGCGTGGGTTCAGTTTGCCGGATATCTTGCTGGTCTCGTGCATCGATTGGGCGGTCTATTACGACGTCAATGTCCCAAGCTCGGTCCAAGCATATAGAAACCGAATAGCTCAGCGCCCTGCATATCAGCGCGCCATGCAGATCAATTATAAAGACTTGATGGGAGAGATCAATGCGGCCGTTAACGGGAATTAAAGTCGTCGACTTAACCACGATGGTTTCCGGGCCGGTCGCGACAATGATGCTCGCAGATCAGGGTGCGGAAGTAATCAAGGTCGAAACGGTTCAGGGCGAACAAATGCGCTTTATTGGGCCGCCCCACAATGGCGTTCCCTCGGCCTATTTTTCCTGCAATCGCGGTAAACAATCCCTGGCACTCGATCTTAAGTTGGACGAGGGAAAAGAAATTCTCTTAAAGCTCATCGAGACGGCGGATGTCTTCGTTCAAAACTTTCGCCCCGGCGCCATTGACAGAATGGGATTCTCGGAAGACGTCCTTCGGAAGATCAATGACAAGCTGATTTACGTGTCCATTAGCGGGTTTGGAGAGCAAGGACCGTACTCTGCTGCACGGGTTTATGATCCGGTTATTCAAGCGCTTTCTGGCGCCACCGACATCCAGGCGGACAGAGCGACCGGCCGCCCACAGATGTTCCGGATCATCATTGCCGATAAAGTGACGTCGCTTACGACAGCCCAGGCTATTACCACAGCACTATTTCACCGCGAACGAAAAGGCAAAGGTCAGCACGTAAGAATTTCGATGCTTGACGCCATGCTCGCATTCTTCTGGCCGGAAGGCATGGCCGGCCTTACCTATGCGGACATGGAGTTCGACGCCCGCAAAGTGCAAGGCGTTATGGATCTCATTTACGAGACGAAGGACCGATACATCACGGCCGGCGCTGTTTCCGACAAGGAATGGAGAGGCATGTGTCGGGCGATAGAACGTGAAGATCTTATCGAGGATGAGCGTTTTAGCGGGTCGGCCGCACGGTTTGCGAATGCGGACGAGCGCAAAAGGATCACAGCGGAAGAGATCAAGAAATGGGAGAGCGCGGAAATCCTAACGCGCCTGGAAGCGGAGGATGTTCCGTGCGCCCTCTTGCTCAATAGAGATGAATTGCTCGCACACGAGCAGATCACGTCAAACGACTCCATTTTGAGATTGGATTTCCCGGGTTTCGGCGAAGTGCGCCAAGCGCGCCCTGCGGCGGACTTTGACAAAACCCCCTCTGAGGTCGCTGCGCCTGCGCCGAAACTCGGTGAGCATACCAGGCAAATTCTTTCAGACCTTGGATATGACGCGGCGGCGCAACAGAAGTTCGTGGATGCGAAAGCGGTTCGCGTGCTCGATTAGATAATCGACGGAGGAGACCGTTGCTATGGCAAAAGTATGTTTGGTGATTGGCGCCGGCGCGGGGATCGGCGGCAATGTCGCGAAGAAATTTGCCCGCGAGGGGTATCACGCCGCACTCTGCCGCCGCAGTGACGAAGAAGGCATGAATAAGCTCGTTTCCGCGATCGAAGACGAAGGCGGCAGGGCAAGCGCGCATTTGTTGAATGCCGTCGATGAAGGCGCAATCGAGGATCTGATTGAAAAAATCGAGGGCAATATTGGGTCAATTGACGTCGCCCTTTACAATCTCGGATCGCAGATTGGCAATCGATCCTTAGACAACACATCTCTGAAAGTCTTCGAGCTCGGTTGGCGCATGGCGACGTTCGGTCTGTTTCGACTGGCAAAATCGCTCTTTCCCAAAATGGTCGAAAGAGGTGGCGGGACGCTTCTGGTCACGTCAGCTACAGCGTCTGTACGCGGCAATGAGGGCCAGCACTCCCATGCGGCGTCGATGGGTGGGCGTCGCATGCTTTGTCAGACGCTCAATGCGGAATACGCCTCGAAGGGTATTCACGTTGCGCACATATTGATCGACGGCGCTGTGGATGCGCCCGATACGCTCGGCAAAATGCTGGGTCCGGATTTGTTTCAAAAACTTCGCGAGTCTCGCGGGCTTGAAAACGATGGCCTGCTTCTACCGGAGAAAATGGCGGAAACCTATTTTCATGTGGCGCAGCAACACCGGTCTGCCTGGACCCATGAATTAGACTTGCGTTCCTTCTCCGATTTGGCGTGGTGGAATCACGCGCCTTGATTGAAGACGATACGGAGCAAAAAATACCAAAAAAGCGGCTTGACTTCATTTTCGATTTTGGCAGCCCCAACGTGTATTTTACGTATAGGGCGTTGCCGCCCATTCTCGAACGGACCCGGGCGACGCTTCTTCTAATTCCGTGTCTTCTTGGTGGAGTCTTTAAGGCGACCGGCAATCAGGCGCCGATGATGGCCTTGGCAAACGTCAAAGGGAAAATCGCTTATGACCAACTCGAGATTATGCGGTTCATCAAGAAGCACGGTCTGACGAAATTCAAATTCAATCCGAATTTCCCCGTCAACACCTTGCTTCTAATGCGCGGCGCCATCGTCGCGGAGAATGACGGACGGCTGTCAGAGTGCTGTGACCCCCGATAACTCTGCCATGTGATGCTAGAGTCCGGCCCTGAGAAAGGACTGGACGAATGAAGCGCTCACGGTTTTCGGAAGAACAAATCATCGGGATTTTGAAGGAGCACGAGGCCGGCGTGACCGTCGCCGATCTGTGCCGCAAGCACGGCATGTCGTCGGCGTCGTTCTATGCGTGGAAGGCGAAGTTCGGCGGGATGGACGTCTCGGACGCGAAGAAACTTAAAAGCCTAGAGTCCTAGAACGCCAAGCTGAAGCGGCTTCTGGCCGACGCCATGCTGGACAACACCGCGCTCAAGGATCTTCTGTCAAAAAAGTGGTGACGCCCGCCGCCAGGCGAGACGCCGTCACCTACCTTCGCGAGACCTACGAGATGAGCGAGCGTCGAACAATTGTTCGACGGCGTGCCGAACAGCCAGGGCTGATCGAACGATGATCCGCTACCGATCCCGGCGGCCGGATGACGCGCCGTTGCGTGAACGCATGATCGAACTCGCCTATGAACGCCGGCGGTTCGGCTATCGCCGTCTGCATGTGATCCTAAAATCGGAAGGTCTCGTCGTGAACCGGAAGAAGACCGAACGTCTCTACCGGGAGGAAGGTCTCAAGGTGCGGCGGCGGCGTGGAAGACGCCGCGCCATCGGGACAAGAGCGCCAATCCCCATCGCCGCAGAACCGAACGCCCGCTGGTCGCTCGACTTCGTGCACGATCAGTTCTCCTGCGGGCGGCGCTTCCGGGTGCTCAACATCGTCGACGACGTCACCCAGGAATGCCTTGGCGCCATTCCGGACGTCTCGATTTCAGGCCGGCGCGTCATCCGCGAACTTGACCGCATCATCGCCAGAAGAGGAAAGCCGCAGATGATTGTTTCCGACAACGGCACGGAGCTGACCAGCAACGCCGTCTTCGGCTGGACGCAGGACGCCGGCCTTCAATGGCATTACATCGCGCCTGGTAAGCCGACGCAAAACGCTTTCTGCGAGGCGTTCAATGGTCGCTTCCGCGACGAATGTCTCAACGAAAATGTCTTTCGCGATCTCGGCCACGCCCGCCACCTGATCGCCTAATGGGTCCGCGACTATAATCAGCACCGCCCGCATTCGGCGCTCGGATATCTCACCCCGGCCGCATACGCCGCGGCCTTACGCCCGCAACGGGACGACGCGCCTGAGCTATCGGACGGCTCCGCGCGCCATCGCGTTGCTCAAACCGCTCGAATGAGCAAAATGCAACCGCCGACTCTGAATCACGTTGGTCGATAGTCGGGGGCACAGCAATACGATCCGCTTCAAACGCTAAATGATATTTGCGGCGGCCAACAAGGCATCGTGATTGTTCGTCCTGATCGGTTCATTGCAAACGTATTTGCGCCGGCGAAGCGAGTGAAGATGCTTTCATGGATGGAGGCAGCGTACGGGATTCAGAGAACTTCAGGAGCGTCGTCTGCAGTCTCTGTCCCGCCCCTCAAGACTGGGAGACGCGATATGGCGAGCGCTTAACCGTCCCTGAAACTCTAGCCGAAGGTGGTCCAAAAACGAGTGGCTGGACAAAAGTATGACGACCGAATTGGGAACCGAAGCTCGACTGACGCCGATCCTGCGTTCGGATAGGGGCTTCTCGACACCTCTGATGCTTAGGGTGAATTGGTATAAGAGCAATACGGCGTACCAGATGACGTCTGCCGGAAACCGATGCGGGTTTAAGGAACACTATCCGGCCTCCCGCGTCTCTCACTAATGCCAGAGGCAAGTTGGCATTAGCCTGTCGGCGCTCCTAGCGCGCGCTAATTACTCTTTAGACGGACACTTTAACACAAGACGTTTGGTAAATCGTAACGCAGGAATAGACATACAGCGGCAGAGGGCTACCAAAACTTGGTTTCAGCCATGAGAACCAACGAGATGCCGGCCGCGGCGCCGGAAACGAACACGTTCCAATCCCGGTGTCTGGCGCCAACCACGTTTAGGACCAAAAACGATGCGCCCATAATGATAGCGACAATAAGAAGTTGTCCGATCTCCAAGCCGATATTGAATCCTAACAACGGCACAAAGATAGAGCCTTTGCCCATCAGCAGGGCCCGGAAGAAATTCGAAAAGCCCATGCCGTGGATAAATCCGAAAAACAGAGCCATGGCGTAGTTTCTCCACATCGCTGGCGCCGTCTCATTGGATGGACGTGCCATCACATTGTGTAGAGCCGTCAGCAAAATAGTCGTTGGAATCAAGAATTCGATGACGTCCGATGGGATGGTGACCACCCCAAGGGAGGATAAGGCCAGGGTGACGCTGTGGCCGACCGTGAAGGCGGTCACGAGGATCGTGATCTTTCGCCATTGCTCAATCCGGTAAACAGCACACAGAGCGACAAGAAATAGAATATGATCGAAGCCCGCCAGATCTGAGATATGCTCAAATCCAAGTCGCAAGTATAAATGGAACGGCTGCAACTCAGAATTCCAAAGTGTGCGTGGGGGTTCTTTTATTCAGCATCAGGCTAGTCGAATTTCCGTCGACATGCACGTAGACAATATTATTTTGATCGAAAAAGAGGTCTGTAAAGACAGCATTTTTTATCTCTAAAGACGTCAATGGCGCTGCTTGCCGGTGTTCGAAAACCACTCCGATGGCTTCGTTGATCCCTTCACCGTGAAGCCTCTTGCTCTTGATCTGCAGCGGTATCCGCTGTCCGTTCGCCTTCACGTAAAAAAACTCGTGAAGGTACTCCATCAGCAAAGGCTCGGCGTTTTCCGACTCATTCGGTTGACAGAAAGAGAGTTCGGTGCTCGCGGGGTCAAAGACCAACGCCTCGTTTACGTCCATCAAAAAAAGACGAACACTGACCGTTAAGACCCCTTCGTCTGATGCGTATTCAATTTCACTGAGGGAGAGTCTTAACGGGTGGGCGGTGGCGTGATGAACCGGTCCCGATAATAGGAGTAGCAGGCATACACATTTGATCCAGACAGACTTCAACCGCATCTATCGTCAACTAGCTGTCGGCCTGGATCGTCGCCGCAACGGCCTGAACCTTGCGGAACACACGCATAAGGTTGCCGCCCCATATCTTCTCAATTTGTTCTTCCGTATACCCACGGCGTACGAGCTCAATCGTGATGTTCATGACTTCGCTGGCGTCGAATACGCCTTCGATGCCTCCGCCGCCATCGAAGTCGCAGCCAATCCCAACGTGATCAATGCCTGCGACTTTTACGATATGGTCAATGTGGTCGGCGACGTGCTTGACCGTAGCGGGCGGGACCCTGAACTTCTCATTCAGGTCGTTGAACGCTTGTCGCATGGCTGCGCGTTCCTGTCGCGTCATTTCGCTGACGGGTTTCATGTTCGCTCTCAGCTCCGCGACGGCGGCGTCAAGCTCAGGATTCTCCGGCGCGTCCCGTAGATAGTCGTCAAGCATCGTCAGTTGGACGACGCCGCCATTTTCCGCCATGAGCCGCAGCATGTCGTTCGACATGTTCCGTTCATGGTCGGTCACGGCCCGCGCGTTTGAGTGGCTGGCGATGATTGGGGCCTTTGACATTTCAATTGCATCGAAGAAGACGTCGTCGCTGCCGTGGGATACATCCACCATAATCCCTAGGCGGTTCATCTCTTCGACGACTTGCTGGCCGAATTTGCTGATGCCGCCATGCTCTGGCCCATTTGAATCGGTCGCGGAATCCGCGAGATCGTTATTGCTTGAATGGACGAGCGTAATGTAGCGCACGCCTTTATCGTAATAGAGCTCGACGTTGGAAAGGTCGTTCCCAATCGGATAGCCATTCTCGATGCCGATATAGATTGCGCGCTTGCCTTGGTTCTCCAACTCGTAGGCGTCATCCGGGTCGAGAGCCAAACCGACGATGGCCGAATTTTCCTCCGTAGACTCTATAACGGCGTCGATCATTTGCAGCCCAAGCGCTTTGGCGCGGCTGTGCCCCTCGTCGTCCCTGATGTCCTGAGCGACGAATGCGGCGAAAAAGATCGCGTCTAGCCCGCCTTCTTTCATCCTCGGATAGTCGACTTTTGAACCGGTCTCGTTGGGGTCGTGCCGTTCGGCCATATCGAACCCGGGCTCGATCATTCGAAGCGGCGTATCCGCATGGGAATCGAAGGTAAGGACGCGATCGTGTATCTTAAGCGCCCGCGCAACGAGCTCTTCTTCCGTTTCAATGCGGCTGCCAGCCATATCGGGGCCGGGCGAATGCGAGCAGGCCGAAAGCGCCAAGGCAAAGGCAAGGAATGGCATGTATGGTTTTTGCAGCATGCGAGGCCCCTTCAAAAAAGTCGACCAAATATACGCGTCGGTCGCGAGTGAAACCAACCCCAAAAACGGGTTTCAAGTCACCGGAATGTGGTCAGCGCATAACTGCTCCAATCGCTGCCGCTCAAACGCATGCTGATGAAGGCGTCGCTGCCGTTTCCACGGTACACTATGCCTGCGGCCAACGGCTTACATAGTTTGGGACCTATTTCGATGGCCGATCGTGGATGGACCGAGTAGGCCTCGAGACAGAATCTCGCCACCGGGCCCGGCTTGCGGCGCGTATAGTGAGGAGCGGGCGCTCGCATGTGATGCGAATAGGAGACAGCATTCTGCTCAAGCGAGCGTATTGCGCGACAAAGCGTTTCCGCTGTTGTAGAGTCATGCCTCATGATTGGATTAAATGCCGCTCGGGGACTTTGTCAGGCGGGGCGGTCAAGCGTGTTTCTAGTGCGGTCCGACCCCTCCCTCCGATGTATCTCGCCAGCGGACAGAATCGACACTTGAGTTACAGCCTTGAGGAATGAAATGAAGAAGTCTTGGATCGCGATTTCAACGATCGCGCTGGCGACAGCACTTAGCGCCTGCGGCGGTGAAAGCCCCGATGCGGCCGGGTCGACGAGCGCAGTCGTCGATGCAGAAACGGCCGATCCTTTGACGGTCAGCGCCAGCGAACTCGAAGGCAACCCGTTCGTTCGCGACTGGGATACGCCTTACGGCGCGCCGCCTTTCGGAGAGATCGCCGACGAACACTATATGCCGGCGATAAAGGCCGCGATCCTTGAGCTGCGGGATGAAATAGCCGCCATTGCGGATAACGCCGAAGAACCGACTTTCGCTAATACGATTGTCGCGCTTGATGTCGCGGGCAGGAGCCTCGGCAAGGTGTCGAGCACGTTCGGCAACATCACGAACACTGACACCAACGATACGCTGAAGGCGCTCGAAGGCGAGATCTATCCAATGCTCACCCGGGAGTTCAACGCGATTCGGTTTAACCCGACGCTGTTCGAACGCGTAAAGGCCGTGTACGCCCAGAAAGACGAGCTTGGCCTTGATGAACAGGACGCCCGCCTGCTCGAGCTTACCCACCGTGATTTCCTTCGCGCCGGCGCCGCCCTTGATGAAGAGGCGAAAGCGCGCGTCGCGGAAATCAATGAGGAGCTATCTGGGCTGACGACGCAGTTCGGCCAGAATCTACTGGCGGCCACGATTGGCTTCAAGCTTGAAATCACCGACCCTGCGGAACTTGGCGGCCTAAGCGAGAGCTTCAAGGCCGCCATCAAGGTCGACGGCGAAGACAAGTGGGTCGTCGGCCTTAACCGCTCCCCGTTCGAAACCTTCATGACGCAGTCCACGAACCGTGAGTTGCGGCGACAGCTATTCGAAGCGTACACCGCGCGGGCGGCCGGCGGAGACGACGACAATGGTCCGCTGGCGATTAAAATCGCGCAGTTACGCGCTGAGCGGGCTCAATTGATGGGATATGAATCCCATGCCCACTATCAGCTCGAAACGCGGATGGCTAAAACCCCCGAAGGCGCCGAGGAGTTTCTTCTGCGGGTCTGGCGGCCTGGTCTGGCGCGCGCGCGCGAAGAGCTCGCTGACATTCAAGCGCTGATCGAAGCCGACGGCGGAACCTTTACCGCGGCCGGCCATGACTGGTGGCACTATGCCGAGCGCGTGCGCCAGGAGCGGTACGCCTTCGACGACGCGGCTCTGGCGCCGTACTTCGAATTGAATGCAGTCCGTCAGGGCGCGTTCGATATGGCCAGCAAACTGTTCGGGATCAGTTTTGAGGCCGTTGAAACGCCGGTGTGGAACCCGGTTGTCACTTCCTACGACGTCAAGGACGAAAACGGAGAGCATCTCGGGCTCTTCATGATGGACATGTACGCCCGGGACTCGAAACGCGGCGGCGCATGGATGAGCAGCTATCGCTCCGCATCCGACGTAAATGGCGACCGCATCCGTCCGATTGTCACCAACAACCTCAATTTGATCGCGCCGCCGGAAGGTGAACCGACGCTGATGAGGTTCGATGAAGTTGAAACGCTATTCCACGAATTCGGTCACGGGCTGCACGGCTTGATGACGCAAATCCGCTACGAGAATTTTTCCGGCGTCGATGGTCCGCGCGATTACACCGAGTTCCCCGCGCAGATTCTGGAGCACTGGGCGGGCCAGGAGGAGATGCTCGCCGATTACGCAAAGCACACCAAAACAGGCGAAGTGATCCCTGCCGAGTTGATCGAAAAGATGCGTAATGCGTCGACGTTCAACCAAGGCTTCAAGACAACGGAGTTCATCGCCGCGTCACTCCTTGACCTCGCGTGGCACCGCCTAACCCCGGAGGAAGCCGCGCAAATTACCGATGCTGAGGCGTTCGAGCGCGAAGTGCTCCAAGGCTATGGCCTTATTCCGGAGATAGAGCCGCGCTATCGCACGCAGTATTTTGCTCATATCTTCGCGGGCGGCTATTCCGCGGGCTACTATGCCTATCTTTGGTCGGAAATTCTGGATGCGGATGGCTTCACGGCATTCGAGGAGACGGGCGATATCTTTGACCCTGAGCTTGCCGCGCGCCTGAAGACATGGGTTTACGAAGCGGGCGGCCTGCGTCCAGCCGACGAACTTTACCGCAATTTCCGCGGCAAGGATCCCGAGATCGATCCACTCTTGCGCATCCGTGGCTTGGGCGAAGAAGACAGCGCAAGCGGTTAGCGGGAACATTCGACGCTTGGGGCCTGCGGCGCGGACGGTTTGCTATCGTCGGCGCCGATTAAAGCCGATGTATTGCGCGCGTTTCGGTTGAGGTTAGAGGCCTAACGCACGTGTCGCAGCCCACCATAGCCCAACGCCGGCGATTAGCATTGATGCGGGGGCGACTACCGCACTTCTGTAGGATAGCTCAAAGCGGCCGAGTAGGCGCTTAAGCGGCCCGCGCAACGCGAACGCGGCGGCCACCACCGCAAGCTGCCCGACCTCGACGCCGACATTGAAGCCAATGAGCGATGACCAGAATTGACCCGGCGGCAGCCCAACCTCGCGGATAAAACCGGCGAAGCCCATGCCGTGGAACAATCCGAAGGCAAAGACCACAATCGGCCGCCATGCGGGCATGTCCTTCAGGAAGAGGTTTTCCACCGCCACAAAGGCGATCGACAGGGCGATGAGAGGTTCGACGATTGAGGCTGGCGGCTCGATGACGCCGGCGGCTGCGAGACCGAGCGTCGCCGTATGCGCGACCGTAAAGGCGGAAATCTGGATGACGAGGCTGCGCAAGCGTTCTGACGCCAAAAAAAGGGCCAGTACGAACAAAATATGGTCCGTCCCGCCAGGAAGTATGTGGCGTACGCCGATGTCGACATAGAGAAGGGCCGTGTCGAGAGGCGAACGAACCTCGCCGTCTTCATTTAGAAGCGGTCCGGAAGCGCCGGCGTCGCTGCGGTTGGCGGCAGCAAGTTTGCGGCACAGCACGGGGTCGACGCCGTCGCCTGCTTCGCAAAAATCATCTTCCGGGTGAGCAAAGGCGCTTACTGGCGCCGTTGACGCCAGGACAAGCACAAGAAGAAAACTGGCGATGAGAGCTGACAGTTTCAGAGTTGGCGGTCCAATTGCGGGCGCTGCACGTTAAACGTGGGGCCCAGTTTTCAAAGGATAAGTCGCTCAGGACGGCGACTTCGATCCAATACCGTAATTTGCGTGCTGACAAGGCCCCATCGATCCTCAAGTCTCCAACATCTGGCGTTTGATCACGTATCCAAGACGTCTCGCATGCTTACCGGCGGATCGTTGCTTTGATTTGGCGGCGTCAGACGTTTGCCTTCACGTGGGTAAGTCATGCCGCTTCTGGAAATAACCCTTCGACAAAGCGCACGTCACCTCGGACATCGTCGGGTGGATCGCAAATGTGAGCCCCGCGTGATCATGCGTATCGCTTCAATGGCTTTGAGTGCCACCTTAGCTGTCCGCAGAGACTGAACTCCTTCACCGGAATTGGTCACGCGTTTCAGCGTAGCGTGATCGTCTTTAATGCGATTGTTTCGCCATTTCGGATCTATGTGGATCAACTCCGTGCTCGGCAAGTGCGCGAACGTCGCGATAGGGAAGTGGATGACGGCGATACCACCGAACGGCCAAAAGGATCACGTCGGCCGGCGTCACGCCAAATTGTCTCCTGGCTTAAGGAACCAATGGCTCCGCCCTGAGTGGTGGACGGCTGGCGCCACGGGCGTCTCCCATTTCGTCCGACAGCTGAATGGATTCAAATAGACGGGGAAGATTCTCTCTCCGGCCGCCTTATCGTCACAATGCCCGGTCACCTCGGACCGAGCGGCAACGAAAGTTGCAGTTGGCTTCGCGCTTCTCTTTTTCCTCGACCACGCATCTGGATTCCAGATCTTCGGCTGCCGTGCTTATTTTGGATGGCGTTTGCGTTCTTGGAATAGTCTTCGCCATGTCGGACGGCCCAAATTTTCCGGCGCGCTTCTTTCGCGGAGGCTAAGTGGTCGACAATTGCCGACGGATAGGTTTTGTCCATGAATGATTGCGCGCCCTCCCATCGCCATGGCTCATGTATAAATTCGGATGGAACATCCGCTAATTCTGGCACCCACTGACGTATGAAGACGCCTCCGGGATCTTGATCATAGCCCTGTTTGATCGGGTTATATATGCGAACTGTGTTGATGCCTGTTGTCCCAGACTGCATCTGAACCTGCGGCCAATGGATGCCGGGCTCATAGTCCGTAAAGAGGCGCGCCAAACGTTCACCGGGCGCTCGCCAGTCGAGCCATAGATGATAGCTCGCGACGGCCATCAGCATCGCGCGCATACGAAAATTCATCCAACCCGTCGCCATGAGCGACCGCATGCAAGCATCGACAAATGGAAGGCCGGTTTCGCCGAGACTCCAGGCGGACAATTTCGCCGCATCGGACTCCTTGCTACGGATGCCGTCGTAGGCGCCGTGCATATTGTGGAACTCCAGATCCGGTTGATCCTCCAGTTTCTGAATGAAATGATCTCGCCAGTGGAGCCTTCC
Organism: Parvularculaceae bacterium; assembly: GCA_028284065.1. Lineage (GTDB taxonomy): Bacteria > Pseudomonadota > Alphaproteobacteria > Caulobacterales > Parvularculaceae > MED-G105. The sequence goes on along the minus strand of JANQSJ010000010.1, from coordinate 309,520 downwards.
CTGAAATGACGACATTGATCCGAGCCAGCTGTTTTTGACGCCACTTTGTTTGAGGTCAATCTGGCGCTTCCAAACGGCTTGCGCGACTTCGCGTATTGAAAGCGTTCCCCAGGCAAGATGCGGGCTGATGCGTGAGCAATGCTCCGCAGCCGCCATCGGACTCGACATGGCGCGTCGATAGGGGCGTCCACGAACAGTCAGGAAGCTATGCAAGCAATTCATGGCGGCCCGTCGCCCGCCGCGCTGGCGTTGCGGACAAGCGTCGCGCGCGATCCCCAGATGACTGAGTAGGGGTATAGGCCCTGCGGGGACGCCTTGCAGGGGTTGGAGCGCAGTAGGGGGCGGCGTAACCGGTTCCGCCATGAAGGCGTCCCATTTGTTCGCCCAGCCGTTTCGCGTGCGCAATCGTCTTACGACGCCGGATTGACTTATCTCATGCCAAACGACGCCGTTTCGACGGCGCCATTCATCGACTCTTTTGTCCCGTGAAAATGTCCAAGCATTGCCCGTTTCTTGATGCGACCAAAGCGTTACCTTGCGAAATCTGGTGAAGAAACAATCGAGCGTTTCGACGACATCGCCGATTCGGACGACGAGAGGCTGACCAAGAAACGAGAGTTCTTCCCGCAAAGAAGTGAGGCATTCCGCGACAAACTCCCATTGTCGACCTGACATGTCGGATTGGCGCCAAAGATCCGGCTCGACGACAAACAATGGCAGGACCGGACCTTGCTGCGCCGCCTGCGCCAAGGCGCGATGATCCGCTACCCGCAAGTCACGTTTGAACCATACGATTTGTAAGTCGGCGTCATCGGTCATCGAACCGGCATAACCGGCTCAGACTAGGTTTCCAGTCGGTATCATGTCGCGCTTCGCTTTTCCGGCTTCCGGATCGCGAAAAGGCGACATCTGAAAATGGGTAAGAATGCTCGATCTGACGACTATTCAGCGTGGACGGATTTGGCTTTGCGCCCGACGGCTGCTCCGACAATGGACGCGAGTTTGCCGCACAGGCCGTCCGGTACAGGGTCGGCAGGATCGGTGCGAAGACGCTCTTCAAAGAGCCGGGCGGTCTGTGGGGTTAGAGACGGATTGGGCCGAACCGCCATAACGAGAGCTTCAACAGCCGACTGCGTGGTGAGCTGCGAAACCCAAAGTTCTTCGAAGATCTGCAGAAGGCCAGGGTACTGATCGAGCAATGGCGGACCCACTGCAACACCATCTGTGCGCATACGACCTTATGGCTGCCAGCGGCCAGTTCCAGAAGCGCCCGCCTCGGTTGATCTGGCCTCCACTAGCTGTAGAGTCTGACCCGGGCCCATTAGGCGACGTCACGTTAAGTGGCGGAGTCGCAGGTTCAAAAAAGAAGTGCGATGGGCGTATCTTCAGCGCGCGGCCGGCGCCGACCGGCGCAACACGTCGGGCCAGCCATATTTATTCCAGACTGCGACAAGCCCGATCTTTTCCGCAAACGCCATGAATCCGTCGTGCTTGCGAATGCGCGAAATCGGCTCGACGTCCGCCCACAGGGACATCAGCGCGACGACGTTTGAGGGAGTGATGCGTCCGCCAAGCGTCTTGAACGCCATCTCCTCATACCCCATCCAGATGGCCGGCTGCACGATGCTGAGATCGTATGGGTCAAAGTAAGTTGTATAAAGATGATCAAGTAGCCGACAATATGTCAGGCGATCCTCTTCCACGCCGCTGCAAACGCCTTTTGCGGCCAACATGAGATAGGCGTCGAGCGCCTGGTCCGACAATTCCTGACCGGGCGGCGGTCGGATAACCGTCCTTAATGAGGGGCCGGCCTTCGAATATTGTTCGATCGCCGCCGCCCGATCGCCTGCTACCGACCGCGCAAACGCGCACCACAAGGGGGGAAAGCCGAGATCGACCATCCGTTCGGCTGTACTGATTGAAGCGTCAAGGTCGCCGACGTTGAGATAAGCCATTGACAGCATCGAGTGGTTACGGGCGTGCACGGGATCCTGTTCCGCGGCGGCCTCCAGATAGGGCAGCGCTCTCGCCGTATAGCCGCAATACTGGAGGCAAGAGCCGAGACGCCCTGTGACGTCGGGGTTGTTCGGCTCCAGCCGATAGGCGTCAAACGAATGATCGAGCGCGGCGACGACGTTGTTCCGGGTCCATTCATAAATGCCGAGCAACGCCCGCGCATGCCCGAGCGACGGATCTATCGCGATCGCGTTCTGTGCGCACTCGGCCATGCGCGCCGTTTGGCCTGGACGGTCTTCGCAAGGCGTATAGACGATTTCCGCAATATGCGCCTCAGCGAGCGCTGTCCATGCTTCGGCGAAGTCAGGACTGATCCTTAGCGCGCTTTCCAATAGGCGGACGGCGTTTTCAGACACTTGTTCCCCGACGCCGCGGGTCGTCAGGGCGCGACCTTGCAGATAGAGGTCGTAGGCCGTCTTTTTGGCTGTCGGACGAGGGCGCGTCTGCGGGCTTATGGCGACGCCGAGCCGCGCGCCGAGGGCGCGGACGACGGTTTCGGCGAGGTCTTCCTGCAGCTCGAAGGCGTCGTCGACTGAGCCTTTCAATTGGTCCGCCCAGGTTTCGAATCCTGTCTGCCCGTCGATCAGGCGCACGCTGACGCAAACGGCGCCGCCCTGGCGTTGCACCGATCCGTCAATGACATGGTTGACGCGGAGCTCTCTGGCGATTTCGGGGATTGCGCGGTCAGCGTCCGCAAAACGCAATGAAGAGCGCCGCCCAGCGACCAATAGTTCCGGGATCCGCGCAATGCGGGTCATCAAGGTTTCGACGAAGCCGTCGGCGAGGTGATCGCGGGGAGGCGAGGCGCCAAGCGACCTGAAGGGAAGGACAGCCAACTTGATCCTGTCGCCGTCACGGTCTGTCGCCTTGACGCCTGCGAACGGGTTTCTTGTGCGCCAAGCCGCTAGGAGCTCCGCGTGGACGTCCATGTCGCCGTTTGCCTCAAGCGCGGCCAACGCCGAATGGAGGTCGGCGTCGAGCTCTCGCTCGATTTCCGTTCGTCGATCACGCAGCCATTCGTCAAACGCATCGCCGAAAGAGATGTCTTCCAGCAGCGTCCTGGCTCCGATCGCTGCGAGGCGCTGCGCCGCTGCGCGGTATGCCCCCTCCTCGAGGCTGCGTTCAAGATCGGAAAGGTCGGAGCTGACGCCGTTGGTGGACAGGCGGATTTGCGAGCGCGTCGTCTCCAACAGAACGGCGCCCACGGTCGAGAGCTGCTTCTTCAGTTCGAAAAGGCATTGCCGAAGGCTGGCGCGGGCCTGCGCTTCAAATCGACCCGGCCAAAGGAGAGAACATGCGAGATCCCTGTCGATCCGCGCACCAGGCGCAATGCACAGCATGCCCAGAATGGCGCGGGCGCGCTGGCTAGGGATGTCAATTTCCTCGCCTGACGACGCAAGGCACGCAAATCGGCCGAATAATCGGGCGCGCACCGAGAAGGGCGGGTTCGGCTGAGTTTCCGTTCCATCAGGCATACGATTACCGTTGATCCATCGCGGCCTTTAAGGCGTCGATTTTAGGACGGATCTCGCGTTCTGGAAACCTGCGCAATAGGGATCTCAGGCATTGCCGCGACGAAATAGAGATGTCGAATTGACGTTGAAATGACGATAGAGCGATTGCCCCGAAGAGAAAGCCTCGCGCAACATACCCAAGAGTCATAGAAAGTTCGTACAGGAATGACTAGCGCGGACCGGTGCATCGCCGGCGCGCTCCTCGGCTGCGGGGCGCGGGATGTTTGAATCCGACGTCGCAATCGGCGTTGAAATGGGGTCACGAGAATGTCAGACGGGAAGAAGAGCGCACCAAATCAGAAAGAAAACGCATCTAAGCGAAATGCGGACCAAACCGGACGCCCGACGCGCCGATACATCGTTGGCGCCGCAGCGGCGGGCGCGACTGCGGCGCTGACAGGGGGCGGCGCTCCGGCGCAGGCAAAGGGCCGCAAACGCCGCGGCGTCGATGTCCGGCCTATCTACTTTCCGCGCCGTCGGCATTTCGCTGACGTCGATCTCGTCGGCAAGCTTGCAGTTGTCACCGGCGCGTCGAGAGGCATCGGCCGGGCGACCGCAGAAGCATTGATCGCAAAAGGCGCCCGTGTCATCGGCACCTCGCGCGATCCGGCGGGCGTGCCCAATCCGCCTGCATTTCCCTTGCTGCCGCTCGATGTCGCCGATCCGGCCTCAGTAGCCGCGTTCGGACCAACTCTGGCGTCGACCCCGGCCTTTCAGCAGCGCGGGCAGATTGATATTCTCATCAACAACGGCGCCCGATTCGTTCTTGGGCAGATTATCCCGCAGCCGCCGACGGACTTCGTCACCGACTATCTCGCGAATCGCGATCTCGGCGTGCGAACGGTCTATACCGGCCAGGTGATGCTGACGACGGCGCTATTGCCTCTGATGGCCCAGGCGGACTATTCGCGCATCGTCTTCACGGTCTCCGTCACGTCCTACCAGAACGGCTCGACCGTTTTTGGCAATAGCGGCGCGGACGTCTATTTTTCCGCTAAGACGGCGTTGCGCATCTATGCAAACCATCTTGATACGACGCTTCGCGGCGCGGGATCGCCCATTAAAGTGTCTACGGTTAATCCGTATTTCGTCAACACGGGACTTGCAGACGGGTTAAACCCCATCTTTACGCAGCCAGTGAACGCGCAGGGCCTCTCCGACTCCGATCCCGTCTTCAGCGAGGCGCTTATCGGTATCCGCGCGCTGCTGGCGAACGCACTACCTGCCTCGCTGGTCGCCGACGCATTCGTGCAACTCCTGGAAATGGCCGATCCGCTCCAGAACGTTGTCGCAGCATCGCGCCGGCGGCGTCTTGCCATCGCCGGCGGGAACGAGGGGATCGAAGACCAGTATATTGCTGAAAACGCAGTCTCGGCGATGCCCTTGAGGGCGGCGAGCGACTGATGGGCAATGCGGCCCTTACCAGAGAGACATCCACGGGCGGTGTGCGGTCGCCGCCCGGTCTCCTTGGTTATGTCCGCCAGAGTTGCGTCGGTCTTTCGCCGCAATAGCTTGCACGCCGCGTCACGTTTGGTGGCTAACGCCTAAGCCGCCGGCTTTTGCGAAGTTAAATGCGCCATGTGGCGCTTCCTTTCGTTCTTGCACCGACTCGCTCCGGGCGTAACTTCGCTTCCAGACTTGAGATCCCAATAGCCTGTTTCAGCCTTGTTCGATTTCGATCGGATCAAGGCTATTGTCGCTAGATGGGAGAAATCACCTCACTCTATGTCTACAAGGTGATCAGCCAGGCGAGCTCTGGCGTCGAGACGCGCGATCTCGTCGCGGCGCTGGGGTTGGGGCCGGATGGTCCTATCAATCCGGCCAAAATGGTTCCCGTACTGGCTTACTACGACTTCTTTGCGGCGCTCGCCGATCGCGATCCGGACGGCCTAACGCTCCCGTTACGCATAGGCGCGGCGATGCGCAGCGACGAGTACGGCGCATTTGGCCTTGCTTGGAAATCGGCGCCGAACTTGCGCGGCTCGTACATACGGTCAGAGCGTTATGGCCATGTGCTCGGAAGCGCGGAGACTTATTCGCTCGAAGAAACCGATGACGGCCTCTATTTCAGCTTGAAAAAGGCGGGCGATGGACGACCCGGAATGTTGCTCTCGAACGAGGCGAGCATGGCGGCGGTCAATACGATCAGCAAGGAAGTCAGCTCGGCGGACTTCGCGCCGCTCGCCGTTTGCTTTCGGCACGCGCCGAGAGGCGATACGTCCGTTTACGAAGCGCACTTCGGCTGTCCCGTCCACTTCGAGTCCGGGCGCGACGCGCTTCTCATCAGCGACGCAAGTATCGATGCGCCGAACAAGCTCGGCGATGCGACGATTGCGAAGTTCTTCGACCGCCATCTTGAAAAGGAACTGGCGGCGGTCGACGATGGATCAAAGCTAGATCGACGCGTTCAGATCGCCGTATCCCAAATGCTGAGTGAAGGCGTACCCACGCTCTCAGCTATCGCGGCCGATCTTGGGATGAGCGCAAGGACGCTCCAGCGCCGTCTTTCAGACGATGGCCATTCGTTCCAGCATCTCGTTGATCTCGCCAGACGAGAGCTCGCCGAACGACTATTGCGTGAAACCGGCTACAGCCTCGCTGAGATCGCTTTTCTGACCGGATTCGCTGAACAGAGCGGGTTTACACGGGCGTTTAAGCGATGGGCCGGGCAAACGCCTCGCTCTTATCGACTTGCCGCATCGAAGTAAGCGCCCTTCGTTCAGCTTCCTGAGTTTTGCTATGGCGCTCAATCCCGCCCGGCAAGTATGTTGGCGGCTTCTGACCGATTGACCGCCTTGGCGCGATCGGCACAAACACTGTCGCCTTTGGGCAATAAGGCGGAGCCTTGTCCCGCTAGTGATCGGCTTGCAACAACCATTCTCGGAGCAAGCCAATGCACGCCTTAAACAAAAAAGATGAATTGACGCTGGTTCTCGGCGGAACAGGCAAAACCGGAAAGCGGGTCGCCGAGCGTCTGAAGGCGACTGGTCGCCTTGTGCGGATCGGATCGCGGTCCGCCACGCCATCCTTTGATTGGAACAATGATAAGAGCTGGGAAGCCTGCCTCGACGGAGTCACGTCGGCATACATTACCTATGCGCCGGATCTCGCCATGCCCGGGGCCACGGACGCCATTCAGTCCTTCGTCGATCTAGCTAAACGTCGCGGCGTCAAACGACTGGTGCTGTTGTCTGGGCGGGGCGAAGAAGAAGCCCAGGCGTGCGAACGCATCGTGCAAGATGCTGGCCTTGAATGGACAATCGTTCGGGCAAGCTGGTTCAATCAAAACTTCTCCGAGGGCGCCTTTGTCGACATGGTGCTGAATGGATCAATTACGCTCCCCGCCGGGGATCAGGTTGAGCCATTTGTGGACGTTGACGATATCGCGGACGTAGCCGTTGCCGCGTTCATCGAGGACCGCCACATCGGCGAGGTCTACGAAGTTACCGGTCCGCGGCTCATGACGATCGCCGACCTTGCAGCGGATCTCTCGCGTGCGACGAGGCGTGATATTGCCTTCATTGACGTGCCGCACGAGGCGTTTATTACGGAAGTGGAAAACTCAGGCGCGCCTAAAGATGTTGTCTGGATCCTCGATTACCTCTTTTCAACTGTCCTCGACGGCCGAAACGCGCATTTGACGGACGGGGTTCAGCGGGCGCTTGGCCGTCCGCCTAAGGACTTCGCCGACTATGCCCGCGACGTCGCGGCGACTGGCGCGTGGAAGACAGTCGCATAAGCCGGGTCGGTGCGAACGCCGCGGTTTCCAGCCTAACACTTTCACTCGAGTCGATCGCCGGCGCACCCAACGTTCGCGCTGGCGATCCGCGTCCGTCCTTTAGCTAACATCTCAATCAAGGCGACTAACTCGTGATGCACAATTGGCCTCTCTATTTCTCTTTGTTTCTTGCCCTATGGAGCGCCGTCATCTCTGGCGTTTTTTCGGCGTTCTCGGAGTTTGTCATGTCCGGCCTGCTAAGGGCTGCGCCAGCCGGCGGCATCGATTCGATGCAGCATATAAACAGGACAGTCATCACGACTCAGTTCGTTGCAGGGATTCTGGTAATACCGTTTCTTTCCATACTATTCGCGTTTTACGCTTTCTCTACGATCCACGGCGCTGCTCTCCATATGATCATTCTTGCGCCGACGGTCTATGTGCCGACGGTTCTTCTCATCACTATGTTCGGCAATGTTCCCATGAACAACAAGCTGGCGGCCCTCGACCCCACGTCTTCTGAGGCCGAACAGTACTGGCGGATGTACGGCCGCGCGTGGACAAGGCTCAATCACGTACGAGCGATCGGGAGCGTTGCGACGGCTGGCCTATATATGGCCGCTGGCGTCGCACTCATCAAAAGCGGACAGGCGTGACGTCGGCGAATAGAGGAGGGTTTCTCATGTCCGGATTGTTTATGACTTCCGCTGGGGTTCTTGTCGCGACCGGCCTCTGGATCGTTCTCGTGTTCTTGGCCGTCAGCCGCTTGCCATGCGTATTAGCGGCACACGGAATAGCGCGTAGCGCATTTGTGGTCGCCACGGGAAGAGCCGCTCTCCTCAGTTCGCTAAACTTGAATCCGGCTCTACGTTTGTCGTCAGTTTCCGAACAAGATGGTTTAGCGCTGGCGACGCTCCTTCCGATTGATACACGATCGCATGATCGAGCCGAGCAAGCGGATGGTCGATATCCACCACCGCGATGCCGCGCGCAGAGGCATCGAACACGTATTGCGCCAAAAAACAGCATCCGACGCCCATTCGCACCATTTCCACCTGGATGTCCGTGTTATCTGTTTCGTGGACGGTTTTGGGTTCGACCCCGGCGGACGACAGCATTTCTCGGCAACGTAGCCCAAGAGCCATTTGCGAGGGATCGTGAAACACGATCATTGGTTGTTGGTGCAACTCATTAATTCTTATCTGGGCGTGGCTGGATAGGGGATTGCCAATCGGGACCGCGAGCCTGATCTTCGTTGGCGGAAGGGCAAAAACATCAAGCGGCTTGAGGTTTTCACGAAGCGGAAAATTCGTCAGGACAAGATCCAGATCCCCCCTTTGCAATCGTTCCAACAGACAATGCGACGGCGCAATCTCGGTCGAGGCGCGCACGCCCGGATTAGCGCTGATGAATTGGAGGGTTCGCTCAAACATCGGCGCCCCGATAAATTCATCCGTAAACCCGATGCGCAGGACCCCGCTTTCGCCTGAAGCGAATGAACGGACGGCTCGAATAGACCCATCGAAATCGTCGATGAGTTTCCTCGCGTGCGTCGCCATCAACTCGCCGGTCGGGGTCAGCGTCGCCTGGCGACCTGATCGATCGAAGAGGTAAGCGCCAATGGCGTGCTCTAGTTTTTGTATTTGAATGCTGAGGGGCGGCTGGGAAATCGCCAGTCTTTCCGCCGCTTTCCGGAAACTGCCCGTTTCCACGATCGCATTGAGCATGATCAGTTGCTTTAGTGTGATCGGAGGCCGCATTGCATTGATAATGATATCATTCCGATATGAATTGGGCAATAAAATTATATTTGAGGTATCAGCGGGTCGTGGGCATCATTTGCTCAGGAGGCGCGCATGCGCAGGACGCAAAAGGTCATCGTGACGTGCGCCGTGACGGGCGGCGCGCCGTTTAATCGAAACCATCCCAGTTTTCCGGTAACGCCCAAGCAGATCGCCGAGGCGTGCTTTGAAGCGGCAGAAGCCGGCGCTTCGATTGTTCACATTCACGTTCGCGATCCGGAAACCGGGGCGGGCAGCCGGGATCCGAAGCTGTTCAAGGAGGTCGTCGATCGCCTGCGCGATGGAGATTTGCCTGCCCTGATCAATCTCACGGGCGGCGGGGGCGCGTTTTACAAGCCGGACCCTGTCGACGAGGCTAAAGCAGGCCCCGGCAGCGACGTCGCCGGTATCGACGAGCGGCTAGAACATATGGCGCTTTGTCGGCCAGATCTGGCGTCGCTCGACGTCAACACCAGCAACCAAGTCGAAGGCGACGAAGAGTTTGTCTACCTGAACACGACCCGCACCCTGCGGGCGATGGCCGCCGGCTATAAAGAGCTCGGGATCAAGCCGGAGCTGGAAGTCTTCAACGCAGGGGACATTGAATTCGCCAAACAGCTAATCGTTGAGGGACTGATTGCGTCGCCGCCGATGTTTCAGTTCGTACTCGGTGTAAAATGGCAGGATCCAGCCGACACTCTTGGTATCTATTGGCTTAAGCAATGTCTGCCCGACGGCGCCGTTTGGGGAGCGCTTGGAATCGGTCGCGATGAAATGCCGGTGGCCGCGCAAACTGCAATTTTGGGCGGCAATATCCGCGTCGGCCTGGAAGACAACCTGTATGCGCGGAAAGGCGTTTTCGCAAGCAATGGAGACTTGGTTCGGCAGGTGTGCGATATCGTCCACAAGCTCGGATACGACATTGCCAACGCCGCCGATACGCGTCGGATACTGGGCCTTGGTTCATCATGAGGGTGCTGGTTACGGGCGCTGGCGCCGGCATCGGGCGCGCGATTGCCGAAGCCTTCAATGACGCCGAAGCGGAAGTCCATGTCTGCGACGTGGATGGTGATGCGCTTCATGATTTGACCCAAAGCCGTCCCTCAATCTCAACGACCGTCGCGAATGTATCGTCTTCGGAAGATACAGATCGGGTGTTCGAGGATTTCGCGTCGCGCTCGAAGCGGATTGACGTTCTCGTCAACAATGCCGGGATCAGTGGCCCAAGGGCGCCGCTCGAGGAAACCGACGAAGAGGAATGGCGATCTTGCATCGACGTGAACCTAACTGCATCTTTCCTTTACATGCGGCGGGCCATCCCTTGGATGAAAAGACAAGGTGCGGGCGCGATCATCAATATTTCGACGAGCTCGGCGAAGACCGGCTTGCCGATGCGCAGCGCCTATGTCGCATCTAAAGCAGGATTGGTCGCATTTACGGAAAACGCGGCGCGCGAACTGGGTCCATTCGGCATTCGCTGTAACGCTGTCTTGCCTGGCATTATCGACAACCCAAGAGGCCGCGCGCTGATCCAAAAATATGCCGCTGACCGGGGTCTCGATCAGGACGCCGCCGAACAGGAATTCCTGTCATTTGTCTCAATGCGAACGATGATCAAGCCGCCGGAGGTCGCAGAGGTCTGCCTCTTCCTCGCAAGCGAGCAGGCGCGCCATATCACCGGCCAGGCGATTGGCGTCGACGGCAACATGGAATGGGAAGCGTAACGCCGCATCGAAGCGGGCGGGCGCCAAGGCGCACACCCCTAGTTGGCGCGAATGATGGCGCAGGCTCACCCCCGCGAAATGTCTGTTTCTTGAACACGTTTCTCACATCGTCCGATAAGAGATAAAACAATGAGGATTGCAGTCGCAGGCGTCATCCATGAGGCAAATTCGTTTGCGGAGCATCCGACGACGCTTGCTGAATTTGAACAGGGCGTGCCGAACCCGCCATTGTGCCGCGGACAGGAGATTCTGGATGTTCTACAAGGGTTGAACATTCCAATCTCAGGCGCGCTCGATCATTTCGCTGAAGCCGGCGTGGAAGTGGCGCCTATTTTGTGGGCGGAGGGCGGCGCTGGCGGGCCGGTCGAGCGCGCCGCGTTCAACGCGTTGGCGGACGAACTGATCGACCGACTAGAGCAGGCCGGACCGATTGACGGGCTCTTCCTGGACTTACACGGCGCCATGATCGTTGATGGCTTCGACGACGGCGACGGAGAATTGCTGAGGCGCATCCGCGCGGCGATCGGCTCCGCGACGCCTATCTTCGCCGCGCTCGATCTGCACGCGAATGTATCAAACTCTATGGTGGAGCTGTCCGATTTTCTTCATGCGTGCCGCACCTACCCACATGTGGACTTTAGGGAAACCGGCGCTCGAGTCGCCGCCGAACTTTGCCGCTCGATAGCCGCGGAGAGAAGGCCGGCGAAAGCGTTTGCGCAAATCGACACGCTTATCTCTTCACCTATGCAGGCAACGAGCTTACCTGCCGCCGCGAATATCCTTACGGATTTAGCGGCCATTGAAGACGAGGCTTCGGGCGTCGCCTCTTTCTGCATGGGCTTTCCGGCGGGCGATTGTTTCGATGCGGGCGCGAGTTTTGTCGCGTATGCCGAAGACAAACACACCGCCGAACGAATGGCCGATCGTTTGACGGCGAGTTTCGCTCGGCATCGGGACGCGTTTCGGCTTGAAGCCTTCAATGCAATTGACGCGGTGCAGCGCGCAATGGCGGTTTCTGCGGTAAGCGGCCGTCCGGTCGTCATTGCGGATGTCCAGGACAATGCGGGCGGCGGGGCGAGTTCCGACAGCACCGGCTTTATCCGCGCCTTAACGCGTTGCGGCGCGATGGACGCGGTATGCGGACTATTATACGATCCGGAGGCCGCCACGGCCGCGCATAAGGCCGGCCGCGGCGCAGAGGTTGAGTTGTCGCTCGGCGGAAAACGGGGGCTCAGCACAGACGCGCCGTTTGTCGCTACATGCCATGTCGAGCAGTTAGGAGATGGCGACTTTATCTGCACTGGCGGCTACTTCAAAGGCGTCAATCCTCGCCTTGGACCGATGGCTGTGGTGAAGATAGTGGACCCTGGCTCCGACGTTCGCGTCATCATCTCGTCTGAGCGCTGTCAGCTTGCCGATAAGGCCATGTTTGAAGCCGTCGACTTAGACCCGACGAGCTTTCAGATTCTTGTTCTGAAATCCACCGCGCATTTCAGAGACGAGTTTGATCCCATTGCGGCGGAAACTATCATCGGCCTTTCGCCCGGCGAACACTGCGTTGAACCCGTGAAGATCCCCTATCAACGCATCCGCCCCGGCGTCGAATTGGGCGTCGGCGGACCTCTGTCGGGAGCGCGTTAGAGTTGGAGCGCTCATTCATCAGCCCTGATCAGACCCTTCTACTCTTTTGCGTGATCGCCCTCATCACGGCATTTCTTTTCGCCCTCGATCGCCGGTTTAACCACCCCATCTTCAGCGGTTCGGTCCTGTTACTGATTATCCCGCCTGTTCTCTCAAATCTCTATATTATCCCGTTTACGGCGCCGGCCTATGACGTCCTGTGGCGATACGGATTGCCGCTCAGCCTGCCGCTCGTTTTGCTTTCGGCGAACCTCAAAAAGATCTTCACTGAAACGGGACCAGTGCTTCTGGGTTTTCTGTTTGCGGTCATTGGCGCGATGATCGGCGCGATCGTCGCCTTTCCAATCCTTGGCGCCACGCCGTTTTCAGAAGCGATCGCCGGAACGCTCACGGCGTCTTATGTAGGCGGATCGCTCAATTTCGCCGCGACGTCGCAGGCGTTTGACTTTGATGACCCGTCTGTGCTGACCGCCACGCTTGCGGCGGATAACCTCGTCGGCGCTCTGTTCATTATAACAGTGAGCGGCGTTTCGGGTTTGGCGTTTCTCCAACGACGCTTCCGTGCGGACGCAGTCAAGTTCAAACCAAATGGAGATGCGACAGTGACCGTCGCAGCCGCCGCGCCGATTTCCGCCGCCGATCTTGCAATTCTCTTTGCCCTGTCGTTCTCGATTGTCGGAATTGGCGAATTGCTCGAAAGCAAGATCCAATTACCTGCCGTGTCGATAACGACCATCACGCTGCTTTCGATCGCGGCTGGGCAGTTGTTTCCGAACTACGCGGCTCGCACCAGAATAGCGTACGATATCGGAATGGTGATTCTGTTCTTCGTGTTTATCTCGGTTTTCGCCGGGACGAACGCCAGCATCGCCATCGCGAATGGACCGACGATCCTGTCTTTTGTCGTTGTCTTGGTAACGATCCAATTGTGTATTGGTCTGACATTGTCGGCTTTGTTCAAACTGCGACTGTCTGAAGCGGCTATCGGTCTGATGGCCGCCGCGATGGGACCATCCATTGCCGCGGCCTTCGCGGCCTCAAAGGGATGGCGCGCGCTTGTTACGCCGGCGATCCTGGCCGGCATTCTAGGCTACGCAATAGGAAACTTCACAGGATTCTTCGTTCATTTGGCGGTTTCATGGCGTTAAGGTCGAAGTCTCGTGAGATGGTCGATGGTTGCGAAACGCGTTGATGTTGTCACTACCCCGATCAAATAAGCTCAGTCATTTGCGCAACCAAATGGCTGCGCCGATTGAGATGAAAATACGAATGCTCCAACGGGAAAGGTGCGATGCGTGCATGTCGCTTCAAGGCGCAAGACCCACGAGAAAAAGCGGTCGTATAGGGTGGGCGCACCGTGCTTCTCGTTAGCGACGCGTCAACTTTGTTGATTGTAGACCTTCAGGAAAAGCTAACGCCCGTTCTGCATGATAGTAATTCAGTCGTACACGGAGCAAAGGTTCTGGCGCAGGCGGCGCTGCTGCTGGACATTCCGATAGTAGTTTCCGAACAATATCCGAAGGGCCTTGGCCCGACGGTCCCGACGTTAGCGGCTTTAGGAAGCAAGCTCGCGATATTCGAAAAGAGCAGTTTTTCTTGTCTCTCTGAAGGCGGTATCTTAGCCAAGCTTAACTCTCTGAGAGATGAGGGTCGCAACACGCTCATAATCTGCGGTTGCGAGGCCCATGTTTGTGTCCTGCAAACAGCTATAGAGGCCGTCGACCACGGATTCAAAGTAGGCGTGGTTTGGAATGCGACAGGTTCACGATTTCCCGGGGATAAGGTTCTCGCCGGCGAAAGGCTGCGCGCAGCGCAGGTTTCACGCGTCAGTATAGAGATGGTCATTTTTGAATGGCTGCGGGGCGCCGATCATCCGTCGTTTAAGACTCTTTCAACGCTGATAAAATAAAGGCGATTACCGCTGTTTTTCATCTTTTAGCTTGCTTGAGGCTACGCTAACGAGCGGTAGCGTTTCACCACACTGATTGTGTATCCGATCCTCCTGCATGGGGAGCCGAATGCGTCACTCGTCGACTTTGACGGGCGCTTTTTTTGTTCGCTGGGCTCCAGCGTCAGTCGGCGCGATGGCGACAGGCAATAGCGCATAGGTGGCCGACACGATGGCGACGGCTTCAAGGCGCGCGCATGAATTGCTTGCGAACGCGAATTAAAAACATTATGAAGACAACGTACCAGTACGCTGTCCCAGTGTGCTGCGAGTATGGGCAACCGGGTCAGCGCATCCGACAAATGGGGTATCCAATGAGGGGTATGAAGACGCGAAGCGTTCAAGGCGTTTCGCACTACGCTATTGTATTGTCAGCAGTTATTCCGATGCAGGCGCTCGCGCAGCAGGATCAAACGGCTGCTTTGGGGGATGAGCCGGAGGAGATTGCCGCGACGCGGTCCGTGGGCGCCGGCGTCTCCGGCAATCTGGACGAAATAGTTATCACTGCGACGCGACGGCCGCAGAGGATCAACGAGATTGCGCGCTCCGTCGTCGTGATCGACCGGGAGCTTATCGGTGAGAACCGGGCGAAATCCTCAAATATTTTCGACCTCATCGGAGCCGCAGTTCCCTCGCTTGGGCCCCCGAGCCAGAACGACATTAATCGCGGGCAAACGTTGCGCGGCCGCGACCCGCAATACTTGATTGATGGCGTGCCGCTTGGCTTCAATGGCGGTTCCGGCGCTGGCGCTGGCGAACTCGCAAAATTCGATCCGGAGATCCTCGGCCGCATCGAAGTTTTGTACGGACCAAATGCGGTGTACGGCGCTGGGGCGACTGGCGGGGTCATTCAGTTTTTCACCAAAGAAGCGTCCGAAGAGCCGTTCGAGATTCGGCTACGCCAGCAGGTCTCCACGTTCTTGAACGCCGACAATATCTTCGGCAATACCGCGCGCAGCAACAAAACGACGGTCGCCGCCAGCGGAACGCTCGGTAAGTTCGACTATCTTCTGAATTACAGCTTCGACTCTGTGAATGGCGTCATCGACGCTGAAGGCGATGTGCAAAATCGGGTGTTTTACGGATTTGAAGACGAAGCCTCCTACTTTGCGAAAGTTGGCTTCGACATCACGGAAAACCAGCGCATCGAAGGGTTCTACAATTTCGTCGATCAAGATCCAGACTCAAGGGTTTTCGACACCGTGATCACCGATGACGGCCGAGCGATATCGGTTCCGTCGGCCAGCTCCGCCCCGTTCACATACGGCCCTGACAATCAGCCGCTCAACGAAAAGAAGGCCTGGAATGTTCGCTACTCAATCGACGACCTGTTTGGGGGAGCGTTTTCGGTTCAGTACTATGGCCGCGACGAAGACCGTGTCACGGAACTAATTGATTTGCGCGCTAACAACTTCGCCCCGCCGTTTCCCGATAACTATCAGGCGCTTTTTTTGGATCGCGGCGAAGGCGTCCGGACGCAGTACTCGAAGACCTTTTTCGACCGGATCGGTCTTCTTATAGGTTTCGACTTCGATGAGAGCGAGCGGCGGTCCGACGCCCTCATCTTCGAACTGGGGCCTAATTTCGATGACGAACGCAATGTGACTAACCCGATTAGGGAGGATACGTTCCTATTCCCGGTCGAACTGGAGCAATGGGGGTTTTTCGGCCAGGTCGATATCGAGGTCACCGAAGGCTTGCGCGTCTCGGGCGGTGTCCGTTTCGAAGACGTGTCTTTTGAAATCGGTAGCGGGACCCGCGTATTCGAAGTGGTCACGAACCCGGATGGCAGCCAGATTTCGCGTCAGGGCGGCTCTGGCGAAAACGACGGCATCGCGTGGAACATCGGCGTAAGTTACGACGCGACTGACTGGCTGAACGTCTATGCCAATTTTGCGCAAGGGTTTGAAATCCCGAGCCTCACCAGCCTCGGGTTCAGAGTGCCGCCGGATCAGCCCTTGACGGCCTCAGCCGCTGTGGAGCCGCAAATCGTTGACAACTACGAAATCGGCTTCCGCGGCGCGTTCGGCATTTGGGACTACAATCTCGCCGGCTACTTCTCACAGTCGGAGTTGGGCGCGACTTTTATCATACCGCCGGGATCGCTCATGGGCGGCTTTGCTCGTGCGCCACAGGAGAACTACGGCTTTGAGGCCATCATTGGCGCAAATCCAATCGAGAATCTTAGGCTTTCTGGCGCGCTAAGCTGGAATGACGGCAATTTCGATAGCGATGACGACGGCGATTTTGATCCGCTTCCAGGTTTAGAGGTTCCGGGACTGAAGTTCGTCTTCAACGCTAATTACGACGTGAACGAAGATTTGAGCCTGAACGGTCAGGTCCTAACCGTCGGCGATCGTAGCCGCGCTTTCGACGCCGGCATCGACCCCGCGCCTGTGGACGGCTACACGGTCGTAGACATTGGCGCCTTCTACGCCATCGGGCCTGGCGCGCTGAGCTTTCAGCTAACGAATCTTTTGAACGCGAACTATATCACCGCGGCAAACCAGACATTCGTTGGCACGGGATTCGTCGACCGCATCGTTGGCGCGGCCGGCCGTCAAGCGATCGTCGCCTACGAACTCTCCTTCTAGGACGAGAAGGCGCAAGACAAGGCGGACCGAAGGCCCGGCGCAGCGCGGTTCTGCGCCGGGCCTTCTTGCCATAGGCGACGCGAACTTACGGGTGTAGGCCATGCTTGCCACCAGATCGCATCATCGATATGGCGCTGGCTCATGAAGGAAAAGAGACGGCGCGGTCAGCTAAGTCGAGAAGAAATCCTCACCGAGGGGGTGGCGCTTGCGCGCGAAGTCGGCCTCGATTTTCCAATGCGGACCATCGCCGATCGACTGAACGCTTGGCCGAACGCCGTCTATAGCTACTTCGACGACAAAAAAGATCTACAGAACGCGCTCATCGACGAAGTCTTCGCCGAGTTTCTGGAAGGCGACGTGCTGGCTAGGGCAATGGACGCCTCTCTCCCATGGGACGCACGCTTAAGAAACGTGTCCTTGGAACTGTACGACCATCTAATCCAGTATTATAACGCCGGCTATCTAATAGTGAACTACGGTATGATGGGAGAGAAGCACGGACCGAAACTGTTCCGCACCCTTCTCATCGTTGTCTTGTCTTCCGGCCTACCGCCGCGCCGCGCCCTTGAACTCTATCATGCGGCGATCACATTCCTGATACAAATGGCCGAACTCGGCTCCGCTGGCCTAAAGGGGCGCTCCAATAGCGAGGGCGTCTCATACAAAGACTATTCTTCCGGCGCCCCTTACGAGTTGGCTAAAGTGATTGATGAAGTTATCAGACAGCCGGCTCGGGCGCGGCTCATAACGGGCATTGATGCGTTTTTGATCGCCGCACATCAGGCGCTGGATGCCTAGCGAGCGATCTGGCGTCCGGATTTTGCGAATTCGGGTCTTCGTCCGGTCGCTGTAATTCTGCTCTAAACGCTCGCGCGACTGAAGTTACGATGCCGTTGCGTTGAAGCAAAGCGGGAACCTGCCCGGGCCTTCATGTCCGGGTACGCCGTATAGAGAGCAACGGAATGTCCTTTCTGAAATCGACCCCACCGTCCGTGATTGCGGCGAGGGAGCGGTCGCATCCGCGTGAGCCCACACTTCACGTGTGGCGTATTCCGACACTGCGCATGCCAATACATGAATTCACGGTGGTTGATAATTACACAGATCTGGCGGATCGATACGAACGAGTATTGGAACCGACGATGCGCCGATGGAGCTAGTGGCTAAGTCAGCTTGCAGTGCTTGTCATCGTACGCAAATGGCCGGTTTGGGCATCATTGCCGCTGACCGAGATTTCGGCTGTCGTCACACTGCCGCTTATCAAACTAGGCAGAACTCCGTCGCCATCGTAACGCGCCGTTCGTGCTCTGCCGCAAACTAATTTGTGCAGAGCCTAGTTTTCGTCCGCGCCGTCCTCGAGCGCGGCGGCCTCGTCGTCAAGATCAAAAGGATCGCCCTCAATCACGCCGTCGATGAAATCTGCGATAAGCGCCGCATCGGCCGCCGACGCCGTCTGGAAGCCGCTCCCATCGGCAATGTCCAATGCGGCGCCCGATATCATGGCGCGGACCGTCCATTGACCGGCATCCCGGCAGGCGACGCCGTGAACTGATCGCAACGCCGATCCTGCTTCGAATTCACGGCAGAACGAGCCGTCCGTCGCACGGAATGAAAGAACCGGCCTGAACGCGGCGCCGCCGCCGTCTTCGGTAAGCGCCGCCGTCTGACCGCTCGGAACCGCGCTTAATGCGGCCGCAATCGGATCTTCGGCGCCAAGCGCGCCGACAAACGCGATCCGACGGGCGTCGCCGGGGCCGGACGCCGGCGAAGCTTGCATTGATCCAGCGACATATCCGGCCATGAGCGCGACCGACGCGGCGATGGCTGCGGGCGCGAAAAAGTCAGACACGCGCCGCGTCGGGAACCTAACGACTTCGCCAGGCGCCTCAGCCACTTTTTTGTCTTCATCCTGTCGATCAGCCCTCCGCGGCGCGCGCGCGGTTGGGGCGCCTGCGTTGCTTTCCGGCTCTGCGCCTGTCTCCAGCAGTGACGTGACCGACGCGGGGACCGCCATCGCCTCCAGGTCGAAGGCAGCGCCGAGGGCGGCGTCGACATCGCGCAGCGCCGCAAGGCGTGCGCGCAAAGAATGGTCTGACTCTAGGCGCGCCTCCACCGACTGGCGTTCTGACTCATCGAGTTCGCCGTCGATGAACGCGGACAGCAAAGCGTCGTCATCGATTCGTTCCGGTTCGCCGTTTTCGTTCATGGGGAGCCTCCGCCTTATCCGGCGCGTCATGTCACCGGCGCGGCGTCCTCAAAGACCGCCGCAAGCGCCGCGCGGGCGCGCGAGAGCCGGCTCATTACCGTGCCGATCGGCGCGTTCATGATTTCCGCCGCCTCTTTATATGAATAGCCTTCTATCGCCACCAGGCTGATCGCTTCGCGCTGCTCCGCCGGCAAGTTAGCGAGCGCTCGCCTCACTTCGGCGAGCGAAGCGCGGGCCATCGCAGCGCGTTCGCCGTCAACGGGGTTCGCGTCCGGCGCATCGTCGATCGACGTCGCCTGGCGCACGTTTCGCGACCTCAGTTCATCGATCCATATGTTACGGCACACGCGAAATGCCCATTTCTTAAGGTCCGCCTCGGCCGGCGCGCCCTTGGTTAGGAGGCGTTCGACCGTCGCCTGCAGGAGATCGTCGGCGTCTTCCGCGCGCCTTGTCAGAACGAGGCAAAAGCGCTTCAGCCTAGGCGTCAGATCCAGCAACGCCGATCGGTCGACGCCTCCTTTTGCGGTCATGTGATCCCCTGACGGTTCGGCTTCCGGTTTTATTCCCGATCAAGGCGATCGGGGGCCGCGGGAAGACGATATGCAGACCTTTGGCGCGGAAATCCAACGAGCATGGAATAAAGCAAGACCTTCTACGTCACTTTCGAAGAAATTGAGGTAAAATCTGGACGCTTTTCCGACCTCGGCCGGAGGCCGACCAGCAGTGACGCGCTATGAACCAAACTAACCGCCTTTTCGCTGCCGTCGCCGCCGCGGCGCTCGCGTTCGCCCACGAACCGGCGCCCGGCGGCGCGCTCGGCGCGTTCGCCGCGCAGGACGAGGACATAGACGACGATATTGAGGAGGATGTTGAGAGCGACGTCGAGGACGACATCGAGAGCGATGTTGAGGACGATATCGAGAGCGACGTTGAGGACGACATCGAGAGCGACGTTGAGGACGACATCGAGAGCGACGTTGAGGACGATATCGAGAGCGACGTTGAGGACGATATCGAGAGCGACGTCGAGGACGATATCGAGAGCGACGTCGAGGACGACATCGAGAGTGACGTCGAGGACGATATCGAGAGCGACGTTGAGGACGACATTGAAAGCGATGTTGAGGACGATATCGAAGAGGATATCGAGCTACAGATTGAAGGCGCGCTCGAAGACGACATCGAAGAGGATATCGAGGACGACGTTGAAGACGACGTCGCCGATGACCTGGAGGAAGACCTCGAGGACGATATTGAAGACGACTTGGAGGACGACTTCGAAGACGAACTGGACGACGACGTGGAAGACGACGTGGAAGACGAGGTCGATGACGATTTCGACGACGACGAGCGCTTCGACGAGGATGATGACGATGGGGGCGAGTATGACGATGAGGGCGATGACGAAGAAGATGAGGGCGAAGACGAAGAAGATGACGACGATGAGCGCAACGATGATGATGAAGATGATGACAGCCGGTACGGCCGCCGGGGGAACCGATATCTAGAGATCGACGTTGACGTTGACGTCGGCGAATTCGTGGCCGACGAGCGCATTGTCCTTCTGGATCCGGGCAATCTGAGGGCCTTGCGCGAAAGCCCCGTCGAAATTCTGAGTTCGAACCGTCTCCGCGCGATCGACCTGATTGTCGCGCGGATCGCGACGCCGCCGAGTGGAAATCTCGACGCGCAAACGCAGGCGATCCTTGCGATCGCGCCTGAGGCGGAGATCGACTTCAACCATGTTTTTCGACCGGAAGAGGCCGCGCCCATCGCGCCAAGCCTGAAGCGGCGTTCGCCGCAGCGGACCGCTACGTTACCGGAAGGGTTCATGCCCACATTCTTCATGCCGGCGAGCGGCAATGCGCGGCTGCGGCTCGGCCAGATCGATACGAGGGTAAACCACCGGCACCCGGCATTGCGGTCGGGACGCATCCGCCAGCGCGCGTTCATCGTAAGGGGGGTCGGTAAAGCGAAAGATCAGCCTTCGGACCACGGCACGGCCGTGGCGGCCATCCTTGTCGGGAACGATCGCGACTATGTCGGCCTTGCGCCAGGCGCGTCGCTGTTCGCGGCGTCGGTTTTTGCGCGCGATGGCGATAATGGCGTCGCGGCAAGCGCCGAAAGCCTCGTCCGGGCGGTCGACTGGATGATCGAGAAGCGCGTCGACGTCATCAATATGAGTCTCTCCGGACCGGCGAACCGGGTCCTTCAGACCGCGATCGAACGGGCCAGAGGACAGGGCGCGATGGTGGTCGCCGCGGTCGGCAATGCAGGTCCCGGCGCGCCTGCAGCCTACCCGGCCGCCTATGAGGGCGTTGTCGGCGTAACGGCCGTCAACGCGCGGCGCAGGGTCTATCGCCTCGCCGGCCGGGGGGCGCATGTGGACTTCGCCGCGCCGGGCGTTGACATCGTCGTTGCATCGGGCGCTGACGGTTACGCGCTCGAAAGCGGCACCTCCATGGCGGCTCCGTTCGCCTCCGCGCTGCTGGCGCAGCGCAGGGCCGCGATTGGCGACGCCAGCGCGGGAATTGACCCGGTCGCGGAATTGCGGCGGCTTTCCACTGACCTGGGGCAGGTGGGTAAGGACCGAACCTATGGGTACGGATTGTTGACGCCCTAAACCGTTGCGCGGCCAGGCGACATAAACGTCAAAGGCGCCCGCCGAGGCGCAGGGAGACGACAGCCTGGCTGAAATCGACGGCCGCCAGGTTCGAGTTCAAGATGTCGTAACGCGCCCTGATTTCCGTGAAGAAAACATCGTTGATCGGCGTTTCCAAGGATGCGTCCACCCGATAGCGCACGTCGTCGCGAATGGCGCCGATCGACGGCGTGATCGACTCATAATTTCGATTTTCATAGCGGAAACCGACGCGCAGTTTCGATGGCCGCGATGTCAGCGCGACGCGCTGCACCAGCCGAAACTTCACATTGTGCGCATTGAAGTCGAACTCCGGCGCGAGCGTATCTTCCGACTCAAAGCGGTATCCGGCGATTAGATATGTCTTAAGGCCATTGATGAAGTAGAATGCGTCGATCGCGCCGGCGTGCATGTCGCCATCGCGATCCGTTCGCCCAATGAAATTCTTGTCCGTGTAGATATAAGAGCCGCGCCAATAGAGTTTCTTGTTGGCGGCGTAGCCTGCGATCGAGGGCGTGAAACGGTTAAACCTAAGAAAACCGTTCCCGCCGAGGCGCGAATAGATCAGCTGGTAAGAGGCGCCGAGCGTTACCGCCCCGATGTCCTGCGTGAGTTTTGCTTCGCCACGATGGAGCTGGGTGCTGAATTCGGTGACGTCGAATTGCAGATCCTGGCCGAAATTGTACGAGATTTCGGCGCTCGTCCGGTCGGAAAACTCGTGCTCATACCCGACCCCCAGATCAAAAAGCGCGGCGAAGTCGCTTTGCGTGGAGGACGCGTCGATGTCGAGGACGGCGATATTACTGTCGTACTCAAGGCCGGCGCTGTAGTCAGCAAAAAACGATCCCCGGCCGCGCTGGCCAGGCGCTGAGTCAATGCCGGAATCCTGGGCCGCCGCGAACATCGGCCCGCCGAAGAAACCTGCCGCTAAAGCAACCGCGGCTTGGAAACCGGCGGACGCCGGCGCCTTAGTGACAATTGGCTTTCCGGCCATTTTCGTCCCCAAACAAAAAAAAGATCACGACGCGAGAGCGCCTTCAATCGGTCGTCGACATTCGGTACGTCGTCGGCGCGCCTTGAGATTTAGCCGCGACACGCGACCATCCGCTAATTGTCGTCATCCAATTCGTCGTCAACATTTGGATCAAGATCGTCCAGGATGTCGTCGGACAAGTCATCGTCCAGTTCGTCTGCGTCTTCAAATCCCGGCTCGATCGGCTCTAACGGCTCTGTGGCCTCAGAATCAATCAAGGCGCAGCTACCTGCATCCGGATCGCCACACGGCCCAGAGTTGTTGATCGCGAAGTCCGTGCGTTGTGGACGGATTTCCCGATCGAGCGCCTGCGGGCTCGACGGCGCGACGTCAGCGACGTCGAGGAATTGGTATCCTGCTCCGCCAGTGCAGCCGCCCGCCGCCAATGCGCAAACAATCATCGCCGACGCGCGCGTCGCCGTAATTCGCCCCCGCCCCCGACTTTGGTTCTTGTTTCTACGCATAGGCCTTTCCTGAAAGGGACAATGTGCACGACATCGACGTCCGCTATCGTCGTGTTATTTCACGAAATCGGCACCTGTCGCCAGTTTTGTCTGATTTCTGAATTTCAGATGAACGCCCGATGAGCGACCCGAAAAGGTCGGGTGAAATACATAAAGTTAATTCCCGTCATCGCAACTCAATCCGAATTTCTCGCCGTAGTCGGAATAAAGATAGCGCTGCGCTCGTCTCGAACTCACACGCGCGATTTCGCCGGCGAACGCCGATGGAGGAAAAGCCGATGGAGGAATGCATGCACGAGAACTACAGGTATTTCCGTAAGCTGAAGGGCGATGTCAACGTTGCGGCCTTTCTCCGTGAAATCGACGCTGTCGACGGCGCCTGGGGCGCTAACGCCGGGCGTCAGCGCAAGATCGAGGTCCAGCGCGAGTCGCTCTCCATCCCATTGCGCGGCCTCAGGAAGTCCGCCATCGCCGGACGCCCCCGTCGCGACGTCCATGAAAGCCGATGGACCACTGGGTCCGGGCGATTTCCGCTCTTCCGATCGTTTCTGACGGAGTTCGCCGAAGAGCGGGACGGACAGTTGGGACGCGCCAAAATCGTCAGGCTTCCGTCGGGCAAGCGCGTCTATCCGCACATTGACCGAGGCGACTACTATCGCCTGCGCGACCGGTATCATCTTGTGCTCAGGTCATCTCAAGGCTCGTGGCTAAAAGCCGGCGACGAAGAGGTCCGCATGCGCGTTGGCGAACTTTGGTGGTTCGACAACAAGCAGATTCACGAAGCGCGCAATGACGGCGATGAGGACAGAATTCATCTGATCTTCGACGTACTCCCTAATGGCGCAGCGAAGGACGCATTTGGCGATGCTGCTTGATATGAGCGAAGAAGCGGCTGCGGCCGAGAACGAGCCCGCCGTTCAGGACGGAGGCGGAGCGCTTGGCCCTGCGTTCAGGCTTTCGGCGCTTCGGTTCGATCAGGCGCCGGGCGAGCTTTCATGCTGGATTGCGCAACCGGCGAAGAACCTTTCCGGCGCTTCGCCGAAACCGCCCCTTGTCGCCGTACACGGCATAACGAGGGACGCCCGCCAGCAGGCGAAGCTGCTTGCCGCCGCCGTGTGCGCAACCGGCCGGACCATCATCGCGCCGCATTTTCCGTCGGATCGCTGGCGCCCCTATCAGCGAGTCGTTGCAGGGCCGCGCGCCGACCTTGCGCTTCTTCGCCTCATGGACCGGCCCGAACTCGCCGCATTTACGCGACCAGACATGCGCGCGACGCCGACATTTCACGTGTTTGGATATTCCGGCGGCGCGCAGTTCGCGCATCGCTTTGCGCTTCTTCATCCGGAGCGCGTCAGGTCCCTCACGATCGCCTCGGCTGGCTGGTACACATTTCCGGACGATGCGCCGTTCCCGTACGGCTTTGGGCCGCCCCGGCAGCGGCCTTGCGATGGGTGGTCTCACGGGCCGGTCGCTGATTGGGGCGCGCGGATGCGCGGCAATCTCGGTGCGTTTCTCGATATCCCGACGCTGGTTCTTATCGGCGGCCGCGACTGCGTGGTCGACCGAAACACTCGCAGGGGCGCAGACATTGACCGCCAGCAGGGACGCGCCAGGATTGCGCGCGCGCGAAACTGGTCGCGGGCGATGGCGTCGGCGGCCGAAGCGATGCGATGTCATCCCCATATGGAATTTCGCGTCCTGCCGGGCTGCGGCCACAGCTTCGCTGACTGCGTGCGGATCGGCGGGCTTGACGGAATTGTCGTCGACGCAGTCAGCGACGCGGAGACGGGGATTGCGGCATGAGCCGTATGCCCCCTATAGGCGCGGCGGGGCGCTGGCGCCGCATTGCGGACGTCGCGGCATGCGCGCTTGGCCAGGCGATCGCGGCGGGATGCGCCGCTTTCGCGACGCGCGATGTATTCGCGGCGATCAGACAGCATGATCCCGCCGCCGCGACGGCCCCTATCGCGCTTATCGCGGCGTCAGGGGTCGTCATCGCCGTTTTTCGGATTCGCGAACGCGTGGTCGCGGAGCGCGCCGGCCAGGACTACGCAGCGGACCTGCGGGAGAGGTTGTTCGCGCATGTCGCCGCCATGCCGACTGCAGCGCTTGCGTCTTACCGCGCCGGCGCGCTCGCGCTGCGTTTCGTTGGCGATCTTTCCGCCGTACGCGGATGGGTGAGCCTTGGGGTCGCCAGAATGATATCCGCAGGCGTGACATTGCCGGCGGCCGCAATCGTGCTGATGACGCTCAACCCTATCCTAGGCGCGGCCGCCATCGCGCCAATCGCGCTCGGGGTCGCGGGCCTCTGCATGGTCGGCCTTCGGCTTGCGCCCGCGCACAAGCGCCTGCGCGAGCGGCGATCCCGCCTTGCCTCGGACATGAGTGAACGAATCGCCTTCGCGCCGGAACTGCGCCTGATGGGGCGCATGGATATCGAGCGGCAAAACCTCCGTAAAAGGACTGATCGCTTGATTGACGCAGCGGTCGCGCGAGCGCGCGGCGGCGGGCTGCTGAATGCTATTCCGGACGCCGCAGCCGGGATGGCGGCGGCTGGCCTGTTCGCCGCGGCGGTTGCGACCGAAGCGGATCCGGCGGACGCAGCCGGCGCTATGGCTGCGCTTTCTATCCTTACCCACCCGATGCGCCGCCTTGCAGGCGTCTGGGACCGGCATCGCGCCTATGCCGCCGCAAGGGCGAAGTGCGAGCGCCTGCTCGGCGCGCCGAAGATGAAGCGGCGCAAGCGGCCAGCCGCAGCGGACACGCGCGCCGCGGCCTACGGCGGGGCGCCGGCGGCGCTCGACTTCCGCGGCGTCGCCGCCGGCGCTCTCAGTGGCGTCAATGGGCGCATCGCGCCAGGCGAACGTGTTGCTCTCGTCGGCGCAAACGGAGCCGGCAAGTCGACCCTCCTCGTGATCGCAGCAGGCCTTGGACAGCCTGGCGAGGGCCGCGTGCGCGTCGACGGCGTTGAACCGGCGTCGTTGACCGCCCGCGAACGCAGGCGAGTGATTGCATATGTGGGAACGCGTTCGCCGATCCTAGCAGGGTCATTGCGTCGGGCGCTGACGATGGGCTGCGCGACGCGCCCGGATGATGATGCGATACTGGCCGCCGCCGCCGACTATGGATTCGCCCCTGCGCTGATGAGGCTGGGCGGCCTTGACGGCCGAGTGTGCGAAGCCGGACGCAATCTCTCCTCCGGCGAGGCGCGGCGCCTCATGCTCGCGCGCGCCTCGCTGGCGCAGCCTAAGCTCCTGCTCCTCGATGAGCCTGATGACGCGCTCGATCCCGAAGGCGTTGGCCTGCTGTCGAAACTGTTCGGCGCAACCGGCGCCACGGCGCTCATTGCGACGCATAACGTGCGGACGGCGCGCGCGGCGGATGCGATCTGGTTGATCGCAGACGGTCGGCTGTCGGCGATTGGTCGACCGCAGGATATCGACGCCGGCGTCGGAGCTGTCGCCGACTTCTTCAAAATACGGTCGGCCGCATGATGGGCCAACGCAAGCCCCCGCCACCCGAAACGCAAGAGGATTTGGAAATGACGCAACTAATGAATACCGTAGCAAAAAGCGCAAAGTGGGCCTTCACGACCCGTCGCATCCGGCGCGAAGACATCGGAGGGATGATCGACATGGGGAGCGCGGCAACGACGTCGCCACGACCTGGCGACCTGGTGCGCGCCGGCGTTGTCGACATCGGCCAGCACGGCGGATTGCAACTTAGGTCGGGGCGCCGCGCGGTCCTTTACCCCGGCGATGAAGTCGTCCTTTGTCTCGGAGCGCGCTATGCGCCGGATCAGTTTGAATGCGCGGCGGAGTTCGACGGCGACTACGCCCATCTCGTCGCCGCTGGCGGCGTTTGCGGGATCGTGACGCGACAGCACGGTCGGATGAAAGCGCCGACATTGCTACAAGTGCGAGGGGTGCTGTGCGGCGCCGATGGCGCGGCGCTCAATGTTTCAGACTATGCGCTGCCGCGCCGGTCGATTAAGGGCCCGCGCCCGCCGGTGATCGCCGTCTTCGGCGCGAGCATGAATGCGGGAAAGACAACGACCGCCGCATCATTGATCCACGGATTATCGAAAGCGGGCCTGAGGGTCGGAGCGTGCAAGGCCACCGGCACCGGCGCCTGCGGCGACTACAACGCCTATCTCGACGCCGGCGCCGAAGCGGTTCTCGACTTCACTGACGCCGGATTTGCGACCACATTCGGCGTCGCGGCAACGGAACTCGTCGCAATCGCCGAAAGTCTCGTCGCGCATCTTCGCGCCGATGGCGTCGACGTCATCGTCATGGAGGTCGCCGATGGCGTGCTTCAGACCGAGACCATGGCGCTCATGAATGACGCCTCGTTCAGGGCGCTTACGGACGGCGTTGTGTTCGCCGCCGGCGATGCGCTGAGCGCGGTCCATGGGGCCGCGATCCTGCGCGAGGCGGGCCACCGCCTATTAGGGATCAGCGGCGTCCTGACCCGCTCGCCGCTCGCCTGCCAGGAGGCGCAGGGCCTCGCTTGCGCGAAAACTCTATCGAAAGGACACCTTTCGGATGCGGCGGGCGCAAAGGCCATCCTAGCGGAAGCCATTGGCGACGTCGTCGGACTATCTTCGTCGCGCGCTGCAGCCTGATCTCCCCACAGCGCAGCAGCAGCAGACGACGAAGCGCGCCCCGCGGCCCATGGCGGCCGCGGGGCGCTTTTTGAGGCGGCATCGCCCGAAAGGTCTTGTCGCTGCGGAATAAATCTCCGGGCCATTCGTCAATTCAATAAAGCAACTCCGCTTCGGTCAGAGTCGCTGCGTTGCTTAGAGTTTTTGGTTTTGGCGCATCGCCGGACGTCCACCCGTTCAGCGCGCCGCGCTTCACGCCGCTTGAGTTCGGAACGCTCTCGAGGCGGACCGACGGAGAAACCGATGTCTGTGTCTGGAATGAATGAAACGCAGCGAAAGCGCGCCGCGAGGGCGCGAACCGCATCGACGGCGCGGAGCGGCCGGGCGACCAGCAGACGGGGCCGGCGATGACCATACTCATCCTCGAACCTGACCTCAAGACGCGGAGCTTTCTGGAATCTGGGTTCAGGGACGAAGGCTATGGCGTTCTTCAAGCGGACACCCCGGACGACGCCCTTAAGGCGGCGACGCTATTGACGCTGAAAGCGATCATTATGGAAACCATACTGCCATCGGGTTCAGGTTTCGATCTTTGCTCGACCATGCGTAGCTATGGCGTCTCGACGCCGATCGTCTTTCTCTCCAGCCAATCGGACGTCGACCATCGCATCAAAGGTTTGCGACAGGGCGGCGATGACTATTTGACGAAACCGTTCTCTTTCGAGGAGCTGCTCGCGCGGATCGAAGCGATTGGCCGGCGCGGCAAGAGATATGACGAACGCCGCGTGAAACTCCGGGTCGATGATCTCGTCTTCGATCGCGAGACGCTGAACGTTAAGCGTACGGATCGCTCGATTGAGCTTACCTCGAAAGAGCTGTCGATACTGGAGCTCTTCATGAGCGAACCAGGAAAGGTCTTCAGCCGCGCAAGAATCCTCAGCAATGTCTGGGGTGCGGGCGCGGACCCGAGTTCGAACATCGTCGACGTCTATATCGGAAAGCTCCGGCGAAAGATCGACGGGCCGGGCGAGAAGGCGTTGATCGATACGATCCGTCGCCGTGGGTATCGCATTCTTGATCTGCCGCCGCGCGCGGCCGGGGGGAGCAGGACATGATCACATTTGCAAAGATTCGCAACGCCGCATTGTCGGCGATGGTGGCTTGTTCGGGCTGCGCGTCGGTGGGCCCGCCGGAAACCATCGGCGTCGGACGCGGCGAGGTGGCGCCCGTGATGACCGAACATTCTTTCGGCCTGAAATGCCTCGGCGAGTTGATCGATGATGCGCGCCGCCCGCCGGTCATTGTGCATGTCAGCAGGATCAGAGACCGGACGATTCCGCCGCGGTTGAACGATGACGGCAGGCTAAGCCAGGCGGGAGAATGGCTTTTCCATACCGCCATTTCAAAGATGGAGACGCCGCGCGTGCGCTCGACGCTGAGGCAGAAGGGAGCGTCCAACGCAGGCCGACTGCTGATCTCGGGCGCGTGGACGCAGGACGATGAGGTGCTGCGACGGACGACGGGCGACCTCGACGGCCGCATCGGCCGCTTTCGCTTCGGCGCGGAGAAAGACAGGCGCTTTGACTTTATCGCCGGGGATTTCACGGCATCGCAAAACGGCGTTGTCGTGTTCTCATCCGCAATAGGGGTCATGCTGTCGTCGGGCGACTTTGGCGCGCGCCTTCTGGTTGAAAACAGCGGCGACCTTATCGATCTCAGCTTTGACCGTCGGTGGGCGGATGGCCCTCAAATGGCGCAACGCCGGATTGCCGAGGCGGCGACGCTCGTCCACATTGCGCGCTACTACGACATCGACTATCGGCCCTGCCTCGACATGGGCTGGGCGGCGACGGCGTTTCACCGCGAGGCCCTTCAGCGGTACGCATCGGCGACCGAAAGTGACCGACACGCGCTCATTCAGGAGAGGCTGGCCGCGCTGGCGTATGATGTCGGGAAACCCGACGGCGCCTGGGGACGCCGCAGCGCGACCGCGCTGATGACGTATCAGGCCGACCGGCGCCTGCCCGTGACCGGACGCCCGTCCGGGGTCATTTACGCCCTCCTGTCGGCGGACGCAGCGCGGAACAATTGATAAGCGCCGGAGCGCTGCTGTTACACATCCGTATAGCGATTGGCGTTTGTTAGGATCGCGTTGCGTCGCCATACGGCAGCTCCCAATCGTCTTCCCGGCAAGTCGGCCGCACCCGGCGCGCCATAGACCCAATTGAGCGGTGGGGTATGCGCCGTCGAACGAGCATTCGCACCTTTGCATCTTCGACCAAAATGGAAAGCCGATCGACGCACGTGCGAACGAATGGCGTGCGCCGACATACGCCGCTCGAGAGACGCATGGCGTCCGGCCGGGATTCTCGGCGTGGGACCCGGCGAATTCAACAAGTGAAAGGAGCCCATGGAATAAACCCGTCGGCCCATCCGTTTCACCTAGGAACTTCACTTTCAGACCTGGGAGATGGACGATGAAACGCCAATTCTTGATGCTTTCCGTTTGCGCAGCGTCGCTTGCCGCCTGCAGTGGCGGAGAAGACGCGATGGCCCCGCCGCCGCCGCCGCCGCCGCCTACGCCTGCGCCTGCGCCTGCGCCGCCGCCCGCAACCGGCTCTTCGGTCGCCGCATCCGGGGCGATCACTGGGTTCGGCAGCATCATCGTTAATGGCGAGCGCTACGATATCGCGAACGACACAGTGGTGTCGGTCGATGACGAAGGCGAAGTCACCGGCGACGATAGCCAGCTAAGGCTCGGCATGCGGGTCGAGATCGTCGGGACGGAAACGAGCGGCGCGCGCACGGCCACGCGGATTGACTATGATGATGACATCGAAGGTCCGGTTGCGGCCGTCGCGCCGAACCCGGCGTCGCCAGCGTTCGGACGTCTGACGATCGCCGGCCAGACCGTCGTCGTCGACGCCAACACCGTCTTCGACGACGACTTTGACAATCGCGACAGCGTCGCGGGCGTCGACATCCGCGATCTTGACCCCGCTTTGCAGCCGGGCGGCGCGCCTCTTGTCGTGGAGGTGAGCGGCTATCCGACGGATTCGGGCGTTTTGGCGACGCGGCTTGAAATGGAAGATGACGCCGCTGACGACCGCGGCGACCCTTCGGTTGACGATGATGAGTTTGAGGTGACGGGGTTTGTTGACTCCGTCGCGTCGGACGGATCGTCGTTCGCAATCAATGACGCTACTTTTCAGGTAACAACGGCTACGGACTTTGACGATGGCCTCGCCGCAAACTCCAGCCTTGAAGGCGTCTTCGTCGAGGTTGAATTCGATATTAGCGGCGGCGGCGACTTTATAGCCGTCGATGTGGACCGTGAAGACGACTTCGATGACTTCGACGGCGATGACGATGATAACGACTTCGACGGCGACTTTGAAATCGAGGGTCTCCTTCAGGCGGTCGATCTCGGCGCGTCGCCGAATGTCATTGTTTTGAACGGCCTGACAATCGAAGTGTCGGACGCGAGCGCGCTCGCCGGGCGGATCGGCGAACTCGTTGAGATTGAGGGCGACGTCAATTCGCAAGGGATTTTCGTTATCGACGAGATCGAACAGGAGGCCGCCAGCAGCGTTCTGATCGAAGACATCGTCGCCGCCGTGGATGGCGGCGTTATCACGACCCGTCTGGGCGTTACGGTGACGCCGACGGCCGACAGCCGCGTGGAAGACGACGATGATGACGACGACCGCCTGACGCCTGAGGAATTCCTGTCGCGCGTCGCCGTAGGCGATGAGATCGAAGCCCGCGGCGTACCCTCCGCAGGCGGCGTCGCCTGGACCCGGATTGAGATCGACGATGATGATGATGACGAAGAGGAATGCGTCCTTCGCGGCCCGGTCGACGCTGGCGATATCGGCGATCCCAGATTCTCGATCCTCGGCGTGACAATCGACACCACCGGGCTAGATGATGACGACTTCGAAGACGAGGACGATGACATTGGCCGCCGCGCTTTCTTCAGCCAACTGACGGCAGGCGACATCGTGCGGGCGGAAAGCGATGATGACGGGCTCGGGTGCGCCGATGGGCGGCTCTCGACCGGGACTGACGGCGAGGTCGCCTTCGACGCCGATGACGACGTGGAAGGAAGCGACGATGATCGCGACGACGATGATCGCGAAGACGATGATGACGATTTCCCTGAAGGCGGGGTCGTTGAGGCGTCAGGGGTCGTGTCCGCGCTCGACAGCATCGGCCAGACCTTCCGCATCGCGGGTCGCCTTGTGACTGTGACGGACCAGACGCTGATCGATGACGACATCGTCAACGATGCGCGCGGGCGGAACGATTTCGATGAAGACGTCGCGTTTGGGTCGTTGCCCGAGACGCTCGGCGACTTGCTGCAAAATGGCGATGAGATCGAGGTGACGCTCGACGAAGACGGCAACGCGGTTCTTATCGACGACGACGACTGATCGTCCTCAAGGCAGGCGAAAATCTATCGCCGATCTGGCTCATGGTCGCTGACGACGATCAGGCGATGCTGTGGAGCTGGAGTGCCTTTGTCCGCTTCTGGGCTTCCAGCGTTCGCGGAGACACGGCTGCCGTAACTAGAGAGCCAAACTCTTAAAGTTGGCCAAGTGTCTCCGCGGCGCGATTTCGCTGTCCAATCGAAACGTCGGGCCAGGGGCCGATGAACGCAGGGGAGGGCGAGGATCCTTGGCGGACATCGGCCACATTGTGAGAGGAACGCGTCGTTCTGGCCTCGGCAGGCGGTTGACGGATTTCGAGCACCTGGCGCGCTTCTCTTAAGTCACGGTTTTGAACGAACTGGCTTGCCGGCCTGGCGATTTTGATTTCAAGGCGGGCGATGCCGTGTGCGCCCAAAACCCGATAGCTGCTCTTGCGGCGGTTCGGCGTCGCGCCAGGTTGCATGCGATCGGTAAGCGCGCAGGCGCCGTATCGCGATTGGCCAATTTCCAGAAGGAAAGGCGCATGCGGAGCCGTGCGCGCCTGAGCGGGGTAGGGCGCCGGAGGGGTCGGACCCGCTTTACGCTGCGCGCCGTCTGTCTTTGTTTGAAAATGGCGGAGAAATCCAAATTGAGGACGCCTTCGCTGGTTGGCGCGGGCGGACCTCCGGCGATTTAAGGTCCCCACGGTCCTGCTTTTGTGCGGTTCTACGAGCGTTTCCTCCCGAAACTGGTCTCCGGGCTGAAAGCCGTTTACCGGGGCAGTTCGCCGGACCCGGACGATGTCGCGCGGGCGGCGTTTGAGAAACTAGGGGCCTGAAAAAACTGCGCTCAGACCGGCGGAGATTTCAGGTGGACGGCCAACAGTCCATCACGACTGAGGCCGATGACCGATGCGAACCGGCCCCCTTTGACGGCGGCTTGGCGGATGCGGGCGCTGTCGGATAAGGAGCGACGGCGGTTCGAGGCGTCGAGGCCAAGATCGAGCGGCCTCCGCCGTAACGACAAAACCCTTTTAAATCATACACTTGATATTTTCTTGATCCAGAATTGGGACAAGTTGTGCCCTTTCTTTGGGATTTTCGCGAGCGGCCCTGCGTTCATTTGAGCGCCCCCCAATTCCCTGACCAGAGACCTTGCTGGGGGCGGTTCCGGAGAGCCTGCGCCCCCGTGCGCAGCCTCCGGGGCTTTTCAAGGTCATTGGCGCCTAGGAGGCGGTCCCATGGCTCTAACGCTTGACGACGGCTTTGCGGAACGCGTGTTCAGCGCGGTGGTGAGGCTTCGGATTTGGACGCTTCTTCTTGGTATGATGCTAATGGCCGCCGCCGGCGCCGGCCTCGTAAGGCTAAACAAAGACCCCTCGACGGATTCCCTCATTCCGCCCGATCATTCGTCGGTGACGACCCGCGATTACGCCGAGGAGGTCTTTGGCCTGCGCGACCCGATCGTCGTCGCCCTGATAGCCGAAGGCGCCAACGGGATCTTCACGCCGACGGGACTTGCCGCCCTTAAATCGGCCCAGCAGTCAATGGAGGCGCTTCCAAACGTCCGTCGAGACCGCGTGGTAAGCATTGCATCCGAGTCCCGGATCTATGGCGATGAGCTCGCCTTGAAGATTGAGCCTTACTTTGAGGCGACGCCGACGACGCAAGCCGAGTCAGATGCGGTGCGCAAAGCCGTCTTCTCTTCCGACCTGCCAAGCGGCGTTCTCGTATCCGCCGATGGGAGCGGCGCGCTCATCATCGCGGAGCTTCATGACCAGAGCGCAGCCGACGCGACCTACCGCGAGGCGATGGCGCGTCTTGCGCCGCTGGAAGATGCGACCCTAAAGGTTCACGTCGCGGGACAGGGCGCCGTCAGCGGATACCTTAGCGGCCTTATCGATCGCGATTCCCGCCGTCTGCCGCTGCTCGCAGTCACAATCATCTTTGGGCTGATTTATCTCGCGTTTCGTAGCACGGCGGCGCTTGTTGCGCCCCTAATTGTGATCGCAGCGACAGTTGTCGGCGCCATTGGAACGATGGCGTGGCTCGGCATTTCCTATTTTGTGATTACGAGCGCGCTGCCCGTCATCCTAATCGCTATCGCGGTCGCGGATTCGATCCATATCCTGACCGGTTATTACGCCCGACGCGCCGATGCGCCGGAGACCCCCGTCGACGCCGTAATCA
The DNA here is from genome assembly GCA_028284065.1 of Parvularculaceae bacterium. Classification (GTDB taxonomy): domain Bacteria; phylum Pseudomonadota; class Alphaproteobacteria; order Caulobacterales; family Parvularculaceae; genus MED-G105. Next base: position 275,033 of record JANQSJ010000010.1, on the reverse strand, counting down.
TCGAGACCCTGTGCGATCTCTGGCGGCCGCTCACCCTCACCACATTCACGACAATGGCCGGATGCATCGGCATTGGCGTCGCGTCCTCCATGCCCCCGATTGGTTATTTCGGATGGTTCGCTGCGCTCGGGGTACTTATCGCCTGGGCGTGCTCGCTCTTCATTTTGCCTGGCGTCCTCTCGCTTCTGGCGCCCCGGCCTTCACCTCTCTTTGCGACAGGGCGTCCTGGCCCATTCTCAGGCGCGCTAACCGGCCTCGCCCTGGCCGCGGCGAGGGCGCCGGTCGTGTTCTTGGCCGTAAGCCTCATCGGTGCGGGCGTCGGCGCGTACTACACGGCCAAAGTCGAAGTCGACAGGTCGCAGATCGAGAACTTCCGGCGCGGCCTCGCCATTCGCGACGCCGACGAAGTTCTAAACGCGCGGTTTGCGGGCACGTCCTATCTCGACGTAGTCGTTGAAACGTCAGAGCCGTCAGGGCTTCTGGACGCCCGCCGGATTTCCAAACTGCGCGAACTCCAAGACTACGCCGAAGGCCTGCCGTTCGTCACCAAAGCGCGGTCGATCGCCGACATTATCGGCGAAATACACAGCGCACTTCATCCCGATACGGAGAGCGGGCTACCGAAAAACGACGACGCCGTTGCGCAGTACCTGCTTCTTTATGAGTCCTCAGGCGATCCCGCGGAGCTCGAAGACGAAATCGACTACGCATATGAGCGCGCTCTCGTCCGCATCTACCTGAACGCGCGTTACACCAGTGAGGAAGCCTCCGCGGTCGAATCGCTTGGGGCGTATTTAGAACAGACGTTCAACGAGCCAGGCATGACCGGCGCGCTCAGCGGTCGCGTCAATGTAGATTATCACTGGATGGACAGGCTGGAGAAAAGCCACCGCGTTAGCATCGCGGTGTCCGCTTTTTTGGTCTTTGCGGCGGCGTCGCTGCTGTTTCGGTCTTTCGTCTTTGGCCTTCTGTCGCTCGCGCCTGTCGCGGGGGCGATTCTTTCCGTCTACGCGGTAATGGGAGCGAACGGCATTTTCATAGAGCCCGCAACATCGATGTTCGCTGCGATTTCCATCGGCGTCGGCGTTGATTTTGCGATCCACTTCATTGATCGCCTTCAACACGCGGAAAGGAAAGACGGCCTGACCGCGCAGGAGGCAATCTCGACATACTTCCCGGCGGCGACGCGGGCGACCTTCCTCAACGCAGCGACCCTAGGACTTGGCTTCAGCGCGTTAATGGTCTCCGAACTGCCGCCCCTCTTCAAGTTCGGGCTCCTTATCGCCATCGCTGCGACGGCGAGCTATTTCGCCGGCCTCGTCGTGACGACGGCCGTCTTCGCGCTCATTCGCGATCGCCGGGCGGTCCGACGAGCTGCGCCGCAAGCGACCGCAGTCGGCGCGCTTATCTGTATCGTCGGCGTCACAGCAAGCGACAGGGCGCATGCGGATGAGGCGCTGGACGCGCTAACCGGGGATCAGATCGCCAGGTTGATCAATGCTCGAAACGAGGGAGAGGCAGTCGATCGGCACATCACGATGGAGCTCGCGAACCGAAGCGGGCGGCCACGCATACGTGAGGCTCGCGCGCTTCGGTTGAGAGGCGACGGAGTCAAGAAGTCCATTATTGTTTTCACCGCGCCAAAATCTTTACGCGATACCGCTTTCCTCACTCATGATCAGGAAGACGCTGACGCTTCCGATAGACGATGGCTGTATTTACCGGCGAGCCAAAGACCTAAGCAGATTCCATCGTCCGACCGCGGCGATTATTTTCTTGGAACAGATTTTTCATATGAAGACATAGCAAACGAACTGAAGTTCGATTTGGACGACTACACCTTTCGCCGTGTTCCCCGCACTTTGGACGACGCCGATGAATTGGTGCGCATTGAGGCGATCCCAGAAAGCGCGGAAACGGCGCGAGAACTCGGCTATGGCAGGCTTGAAGCGGTTGTCGACACGCAAAACTGGATGCCAGTGCAGATCATCTTTGACGATGTGGATGGTCGTCTACTCAAGACGGTTGACGTCCGCTTCGTTGAAGAGATTGATGGCGTTTGGACGCCCGGGCGTCTTGAGGTGCGTCGCCACGACGTTGAGCGCAGTACGGTCTTTACCTATTCGAATATTGTATACGGAGCGCCGCTCGACGACAGCGCCTTCACGCCGCAAGCATTACGCAGAGGCGTTCGATAAATGCACCCTGTCCGGAGCGTTTCTTGCAATGCCGCCTTCATTGCCTCTATCGCCCTCGGAGCGAATTCACCAATCGACGCCGCAAACGCCGACTCTGTCATTGGCGTTGATTACGACTTCCGCGTTTCGGCAGCGCTCGATGACGGCGACATAAATCAGGCTCAGGCGACAATTTCGCCAGAGTGGCGGGCGGATGTAACGACGAGGATGAGCCTGACCGTATCAGCGCGGCTGCGCGGCGATATCGAAGACGACCTTGATCCTGGACAACCCAATGTCGCGGGTTACGCGGGTCCTTCGAGGCCTTTGCTCCTGGACGATTATGGCGCGCTCGAACTGCGTGACGCGCATCTAACCTTGTCGAGCGGCGACATTTTCCTTCGGGTCGGCAAGCAACAGATCGTTTGGGGCGAACTTGAGGGCTTCAAACTGCTGGACATCGTCAACCCTCAGTCGTTTCGGGAGTTCATTCTGGAGGATTTCGGCGACTCGCGCATTGGCCTTTGGAGCGTCAACGCGGAATATATGATTCCAGGAGACGCGTTCGGGTCGTGGTCCGCGCAGCTGGTTTGGACTCCAGATCCAACTGTGCACGAGATACCGAACCCGGGCGCCACATTCGAATTCCAGGCGCCGCGTTTCCGTTTCGGCGACGCGCCAAATGACGGGCCGCTCCTGCCTTTTCGCACTGAACGGCGGACGGACGTTTTGGCTGCATCGGGTATCGGCGGTCGCCTTGTGGGTCTTGTGGACGGGTGGGACCTTTCCCTTCAAGCTTATTCCGGGATCGACCCCGAACCGCTGGCGCGCCTTGAGGCGTCGCCCGCCGGCGCAGAGCTTGTCCGTTTCAATCGGCGGCGCACGCTTCTTGGCGTGAGCGCGGCTCGCACGTTCGGCGATGTGACCTTTCGAGGCGAAATGGGACTACAGCCAAAGCGGCGCTTTCCCGCACGCACGTCCGACGGACAGCTCGCCGTGGCGAGCTCCGATCAGTTTAGCGCCGCCTTTGTCGCTGATTTCAATGCCCCGGGCGACATCTTTGTCAGTATTCAGTTTCTGTACGACCGACTGCTAGATTGGTCTGATTCGATCGTCCGGCCGCGCGAGGACTTCTTGACGAGCCTTTACCTCAGACGCAACTTCGCCAATGAAAGACTACAGGCCACGTTGCGTTGGTATGCTTCCGAGGGCGGCGCCGACGGCGTGATCCGCCCAAAACTATCATTCGAAATCACTGACAACTCGACGGTCGAACTCAACGCTGACATCTTTTATGGAAATGGCGATGGCATATTCGGGCAGTTTGACGGCGAAGATCGTGTCGTGTTGGCGTTTCGCGGCGCATTCTAGAATGGTCCAGTCTGGCGATTGCAATCAGACAATCCTTATCGTATCCACTACTTCAAGAGATTAAGCACTTTGAAGTATTGTCGAGTTCATCGCCTTCCAACGTCAAAAATGACGCCGCCGTCGACTTCGGCGCGCGATTAATTGCCGTACTCATGGCGTCGCGGAGGTTTGCGCCCATTACTCGCGCCTTCGCACGAGCGCAAACTGATGATGCAAGTGGATGTTGACTCTGTGCCGAACCGGATCGAGTGGGCTCCGTTGTAATCTGCGGTTTGTTCCTGCGCAACACAACATTGATACGACTTATCGTCTCGATACCATTCAACAGGGCTCGACAGAAGTATGAGGCAAGCAGCCTGCGTCATACCTGTCGATTCAGGACCATTGCATGAGCGACTTCACCGGTCGCTTCGCGGCTTGAACTGTGTCCCGTCGTCTGAATCCTGTCATGACAGCCTTTTCGAGCGGTGAGGATTAGTTGGGCCTAACGCCCGTCGCTATCGACTGTTGAACTAGTCGCTGCAGCGCGAAACTGCCGCCTGAATTCTAGTAACGACTTGGTCGTTTCGCCATCCCAATATGCGGCATAATGAGGAAACTTTCGCAGTATCTCCCCATCCGTTGGAAAATAGAATGGGTTGTGCGTGAGATATGTCGCCCCTTCGGAGTCGGCCAACCATAGGGCGGCATCGTCGTAGAACTCCAATCGCGCTAACATGGCCGCAATAAGCGCGGGGTTGACGCCGGAGCGCGGATCCGCGGCATATCGATCGATAGTCCGTTTTGCCAGTTCTCTGTCTTCTTTGAGGTCGGCCACAAACGCGTCAATAGCGGTTGAAAGATAGTGTTTTCGATTCAGACCGCTTTGCTCGCGTTCGCTAAGGGGCAATTTGTCAACCTCGGCCCGGAGCGCCATCAGTGCGTTTGCCTCGCCAGCACGATGCAACAGGTAGGTCTTTACGCCGAGGGCTATCGGGTGAACTGGATCGATTTCAAGAGCGCGCTCGATCGTTCTAAGGGCGCCGTCGAGTTCGCCGGTAATGCCGTAAGCCTGAGCGAGGTTGTATTGGTTGGAAATCAGGAGCGGATCAAGTCGTGCGGCCCGCGCCTCCATTCGGACCTGTTCGGCGCGTCGATCCAAAACGCCAAGCATGTCCCCGTACCAGTTGTACGCCTCGCTCGCATTGGGATTGGCGTCTATCACTCGTCGGAAGTAGCCTTCGGCGACAGCGAATTCGCCCTGGTAAAAAGCCGTAATCGCCTTTGCGGTAAGCGCAAGCTCGTTTCGGTCATCTAGTTCTAACGCGCGATCGGCATTTTGATTGATCTGCCGTCGCAATGACGCCGCTTGAGCGCCAGTAAGGTCGGTCAGTGTCCCAAGTACATTTTGCGAATATGCCAATTGTGCGTACCCGGCAGCAAACATCGGATCGGTGCGAACAACCCACTGGAGGAGATTCACTGCGGCGCGCACATCTTCAAGGCGTCGTGTCGTGACAAGGTTTCTCGCCTCAAGATATGCGTCGAACACCGTGGATGCTGGAATGGATTGCGGTTCGCCCGAAAAGGGAAGGGTTGTGTTGAACTGATCGGCGACAAATTCAGCGATCGTCCTTTCTAAAGTAGAAAGTTCGAGGTAGGGCTCCTGAAAATCGCCTCTCCATTTTAGTCGCCCTGATGGCGCCTCCAATAAATTCACGGAAACCCGGACATTATTATCCGTACGCGAAACGCGCCCTTCCAAAATGTGCGATACCCCTAATTGTTCTGCGACGTCGTGTAACGCATATCCGTCATCTGCATATTGCGATGCCGACAGGGGGCCAATAACCGCCAAGTCGTTGGAGCGGCCAATTTGACGCTGGACCGCCTCGGCGATCTCGTCAGCAAACAAAGAGCGCCCGGATTCGACCGTTACATCGGTAAAGGGCAGAACGGCGATCGTATTGGAATCGGCCAGGTGCGCGTCATTGACGTCCCTGGCCGTGAGGAGGGAAATGAGCGTCGATATCCCAACCGCTAGCGCCCCAATCACGGCCGCAAGCGTTCGCCGGTTGCCGGACAAGGCACCCGGTCTTCCCGGCGCTCTGGAGTGCGCAGAACGTTCCCGCCTCCGTAGTTGCGCCGAGAAAACATAGCCACGCTTTGGGATAGTTTCGATAACTGGCGGTCTTGTTGCGCATTCGCGCAGCGATTTTCTCAATAACGATACTGCGTTGGTAAGGCTCTGATCAGCCCCATACGCCCCATCCCAGATTTCCGAGATAATCGCTTCGCGGGTTAGAACGTTTCCGTTCTCACGGACGAAAAGCCGCAAGAGATCCATGGGACGTGGTTCGATCCGCACGGAATTGCCATCTTCCCCAATCAAGAGATTGCGATCAAAATCGATCTCTACATCGTTTGCAATGACCCCAGATTGCGGCGACGTAGTTTCTTCAGAAGATGCTTCTAATTCCATCCCTGACGAAATGTCCCACTAGAATCCGCGCTAAATGGACGAAACCTCTAATTACAATAATAGTAGCCTATTAGCTTGAGGCGCAATAGGCGCCATGAAGCATATAGAGCGCTCTGAGCGATCGGCTTCATGGTGTTGGCCCGGAATAGGGTATACGGAATATCAATGAGTATCCGATGTGTTTTTGACGGTTTTTAAGCGAGTGATGGGCAAGCCGCACAATCAATAACGAAGCGCCGATTGCGTAACTCGCATCAGTTGCAATCAGGTTTAGCCGTCACCTGCATCGAGTGGCCGCACGATGTGTGGTTCTCTACCCTCGAACGCCCAGTCATTTATCGGATCGACATAATCCTCGGTGAGACCGTGGAGGTCCGTCTTAAGGGCGTCCCATTGTTCGAACAGATCCTTTTGTCGAACGCGCATTCCCTGGGTGACCGGCGCGCCAGAGGCGTCGATAGTGTCCATCAAATAACGAAGTTGACCATCGAACATTGTCGGCCAGGCGTCTTCGTCTTCATACGTCTCGAATTTAAGCTGCGTTATCTTTTGCTCCCAAGCCCCAATCCCTGCAATCGCCTGTTCGCCCAACATCTTGAGAGTAGCGTCTTCTTGCTCCGACATAAGATAACGAATTTGCCGGCGCGCGCGCCGAGCGTCATCCAGAGCCAAAAGCGCTTCGGAGAGTACGGCCTTAACGTCTTGGAGCGTTTCCGCCCATTCGGCTGTTTCTGCATCGCTTGCGAAGGAACGCGGATCTTTGGTCACTTCAAACGAAGCCTTGCTCGTGGCGTCGCCCAACCTAACGCGCGCTGTATAGCTTCCGGGAGCAACGCTAGGCCCGTCAAATCCGGCATGGATGAGAATGTCTTCGATGCAGGGCACATCCTCAGAATTCATGTCCCAGCTCCATTTATTGAAACCCTGCTTGGCTGGCGCGTATTCGTGTTTTATCGGTTGCCGCGGTTCTTCATTGCTCTTCTCGCAACGCTCCTGGTCGCCTTCGACGCTCGCCATCTTTCGAACGACCGCGCCGTTCGCGTCGAGAATTTCGATAGTCAACTCAGTATTCTCATCCACCTCGTCGCGAATGAGGTAGTAGAGCGGCACTTCAGGCGATGGATTGCGACCTTCGAAGTCCTTTGGCCGACTACGCGGCTTGCCCATCGCCCAGGCTGGCGGCGTAAATAGGTGAATTGGCTTGCTCGCAAGTTCATTCGATGCCTGACGGACGACCCATAAGTCGTCGAGCACCCAAAACGCTCTGCCCTGCGTCGCGATCCCAAGACCGTCCGTACGAACTCGCAGATCAGTGATTGGGACAGATGGTAAGTTTAAATCAAATGGCTGCCATTCGCCGCCGTCATCGAACGACACGAACATGCCTTTTTCGGTCCCTGCGTAGAGTAGGCCCTTTACGATGGGATCTTCGCGCACAACGCGCACAAAGGAGCCATCCGGCATCCCCGTATCGATACGAAGCCAGTCTGCGCCATGGTTCGTCGTTTTGTAGATGTAGGGTTTAAAGTCGTTTAGTTTGTAGCCGGCGACCGCGAGATAAGCGGTTCCCTCCGCATGCGGTGAGAGTTCAATAGCGTTGATCATCGCCTCGCTCGGATGCGGAGGCGATATGTCCTTCCAGGTTTCGCCTCCATCTCGCGTGATGTGCACAAGCCCATCGTCCGCGCCGACCCAGATCGTCCCTTCTTCGTTATCGCTTTCCTCGATAGCGAATATCGTATGATAGAACTCCGCGCCGACATTTTCCGGTGTAAGCGGCCCGCCATTGCGTCCCATGTTTTCAGGTTTGTTGCGCGTGAGATCCGGACTTATCTCTTCCCAAGAAAGACCGCGGTCGACGCTCTTCAGGAGATACTGCGTCCCGTAGTAGATCGTCGACCGATCATGCGGGCTGGTGATGACGGGCGGGTTCCAATTGGCGCGGAACTTGAGGTCTTTCGAATCCATGCCGAATACCATTTCAGGGTACGGTATAATATAGCGAGTTTTCTTGTTAGCATGGTTGTACTCGGTGAGAGTCCCGTTGATGGTCGTTGCGTAAATGAGCGAGGGATCGTCGGGATCAAATGAAATGTGCGCGCTCTCGCCGCCGCCTACCGGGAAGTAGTCGTCGACGCCAATCCCGCCGTCCCAAGCGTAGCTAGCGATGGATACTGTGCTATTGTCTTGTTGGCCGCCATAAAGGCGATAGGGGTTTTGATTGTCAGTGACGATGCGATAAAACTGAGCTGTTGGTTGGTTGTTGATCGAGCTCCAGGTATCGCCTCCATCGAAGGTGACGCTGGCGCCGCCGTCATTCGCATTGATGAAGTTGTCGCCGTTTTCCGGGTTGAACCACATGTCGTGGTGATCTCCGTGCGGAGTTTTGACGATATCCCAATCGTCACCGCCGTTAACGGACTTGTACAGCCGCGTGTTCATGGCCCAGACGGTATCCGCGTCGGTTGGATCCGCAGCGATGTGAATGTAGTACCATGCGCGCGACCATAAGGCGCGATGGCCATTAACCAGCCGCCAGTTCTGTCCATGATCGTCGCTGCGCCATACGCCGCCTTTACCGGGGCCGGCCTCGATCATGGCGTAGACCCGAGCAGGATTTGCGGCTGACACGGCGACGCCAGATTTGCCAATAAGATCGGGCAGGCCGCCATCGAGTTTTCCCCAAGAATCGCCACCGTCGACGCTCTTGTAGATGCCTCCGCCTTCGCCTCCAGACTTGATGAACCAGGGCTTTCGCCCGTGATGCCACATGCTTGCGTAAATTACGCGCGGATTGGTTGGGTCCATTGTGACGTCAGTCGCCCCTGTGTCTGAATTGACTTTCAACACATGTTGCCAGGTCTCTCCGCCGTCTGATGAGCGATATACGCCGCGCTCTGCGTTGGGCGCCCAGATTTGTCCCTGCGCCGCCACGTAAACGAGCGAAGGGTTTGAAGGATGGATTTGGATTTTGGCGATTTGTCCCGCTGTCGGTAGTCCAACGAATTTGAATGTCTGGCCAGCGTCCGTTGATTTCCAGAGCCCTTCCCCTTGAGATGTCGTCACGCCGCGGATCGGCGCTTCGCCGGTGCCGACATAAACGACGTTTGGATCAGATGGCGCGACGGCGATCGCGCCGATAGTGCCCACGGGGATCTGCCCGTCTGAGATGTTGTCCCATGTGGCGCCGGCGTTCTTGCTCTTCCAAACGCCGCCGCCAGCGGCGCCCATGTAGTAAATCTGTTGGTCGCCGGGAACGCCATGGACCGCGGTCACGCGACCTCCACGCCATGGACCGATGAGTCGGTATTCGAGCCCGCTAAACAGCTTTTCGTCGATAGTGTCCGCCCAAACGACTGCCGGGAACAGAACGACGCCGGCAAATAGGACGGTCGCGGTGGCGAGAAGTGAACTGGACAGGGGCCGGCGCATATTGAGTTCTCCGTTTGTCGGGTCGACGCAATATCGTATAGCTCCTGAGCGAACTGACAACCAATGTCGGCCATGTCATGATCTACTTGGCGTTGTTTGAATAAACGCGCGTCAGTTGCGTCGGCCAACCTCCCCAAGCGATTTGGCGGGGTGATCTTCAGGGTAACTCGTTCGATCGATTCGTGTGTGCGGGCCGTGCCCCTCCGCATGTTTGGCGTTTGGCTCTTGCGGTCGGTCCGGCCTATGATCCCGCAAAACTCGAAGGGGTGAAACGAATGCAGAGTGGCTTGAAGTGCGCGCTAGCGGTTGGGGTGGGGTGCGTGATGATGATGGCGGTGGCGGGAAGTGAGAGCGCTGCGCAAACTTCGGAGCCCTTGACGATCGATCGCGTCTTTGGGGATCCTGATCTCTCAGGTCCGAGACCTCGCGCTGCGAAGTTCTCGCCAGACGGCGACCGCATCACCTACCTTCAGCCCAAGGAAGATGATTATCTGGCCCTTGATCTGGTGTCAGAATCTCTTGCCGGCGGTGACGCGCAGGTGCTTGTCGACGCCCGGTCGCTAAAGGCGAGCGATAGCGAGCTCTCGGAAGCTGAGCGCGCCAGAAGAGAACGCAAGCGGATCCGCGAATACGGCGTTGTGGAGTACGAGTGGGACGAGCAGGGCGCTGCTGTCATCGCGCCAGTCGCAGGCGATCTTTATCTTGCTAATGTGGCCGACGGTTCGATTCGACGTCTAACGGAAACAGACGCGGACGAAATCGACGCGAAGGTTTCGCCCGACGGGCGGTATGTTGGTTTCGTAAGGGATCAGGACCTCTACGCGATAGATTTAACCACTGGCGCAGAACGCCGCCTGACATCTGGCGGCGGCGGCGCGATCTCGAATGGCCTCGCAGAATTTGTCGTTCAGGAGGAGTTTAATCGGTTTTCGGGCTATTGGTTTTCGCCAAAGGACCGATATGTCGCCTATACGCGCACCGACGAAACGGATGTGCCGATCATTCCACGACCCGAGATCAATGCCGACGGCGTGACGGTCGTTGAACAGCGCTATCCTCGCGCTGGCGCAAATAATGCGCGGATAGAGTTGTTCGTTCGCGATCTGTCCGGCGATGGCGTCGCGCCAGTCGATATTGGCGACGATCCCGACATCTATCTCGTTCGAGTTGACTGGGCGAAGGACGGGGAGAGCCTTTTCGTCCAGATCGTTTCGCGCGACCAGAAGCGTCTTGACCTATTGAGGGTCAACCCAACGACCGGTGAGAGTGCGACGATCCTGACGGAACGCGCCAACGCCTGGATCAATGCCCACGAAGATTTTCGCGCCCTCAAAAGCGGCGAGTTTCTGTGGAAGTCGGAGCGAGATGGCTTCGCACACCTCTATCTCTATTCTGCGGCGGGGGAATTACTGCGTCAGGTGACACGCGGCGCCTGGCCGGTCCGCGAGATCGTGGGCGTCGACGAAGAGGACGGGCAGGTTTTCTTTCTGGCTGGCGTCGAGACGCCGATCGAGCAACATCTGTATAGGTCCGGTTATCGCGAAGCCCGGGAGGCCGAAAGAATTACTGACGCCGCCGGAAGGTGGGATGTGGAGATGAACAAGAATGCGACTGCGTTTATCGCCACATATTCGAATGTCGATACGCCGCCGCGCGTGTCGCTTCACAAAGCGGACGGCGAGTTTATTCGGTGGATCGAGGAAAACGCGTTAGATAACGACCATCCCTTCTCACCCTATGCGGAGCGCTACCCGGCGACACGGTTCGGCGCGATAAATGCCCCGCGCGGCGGTCCCGCACTCCATTACCGGATCGATCTGCCGGTTGGGTTCGAGGAAAGCAAACGCTACCCGGCCATCGTCGACGTATATGGCGGGCCTCATGCGCAGGACGTGCGGCGCGGTTGGGACCGGCAGACCCTGCGCCTTTTCCAGGAACGCGGGTACGTAGTATTCATGCTTGATAATCGCGGCACGAACCATCGCGGCGTCGCCTTTGAATCAGCGCTCGGCGGTCGCTTCGGCGATGTCGAGGTGCGCGATCAGCTCGCAGGACTTGAATTCTTGAGAGATCAGCCTTTTGTCGATGCGGCTCGCGTGGGCGTATGGGGCTGGTCTTATGGAGGTTTCATGACGGCCATGCTTATGACCGAGGCGCCGGAGGCATTTGCCGCGGGCGTTTCCGTTGCTCCGGTCACAAACTGGCGGCTCTATGATACAGCTTATACGGAACGGTATCTTGGTAAGCCAAAGCCGGAAGGCGGCGCCTATGACAAGTCGTCGCCAATCGGCAAAGCCGGAGAAATCTCTGCGCCGCTTCTCGTGATCCACGGCATGGCTGATGACAATGTCACCTTTGATAACACGACGCTATTCATTGAGGCGATGCAGAAGGCTGGGGTGCCTTTCGAGCTGATGACATATCCGGGTCAGCGCCACGGCCTTTACGACCGCTGGGCGACCCGCCACGCATTCCAAGCTATCCTGGATTTCTTCGATCGAGAGCTTCGCGAGACCGCGGACTGAGTATATGGCCAACTAAGAAATGAAAATCATGTCCGAGACACGATGGAAATTGTATAGCTAAGGAAACTGAAAAAGTGAGGGGTACTTAGTATTTTCAACGGTGACCTGCGCTCCGGGAAACGATCGCGCGATCTCTGAATGCGAATGCAGGTCGTTTGATCTTGAAATGGGAACCTCATGCCGGTGGTGCGCAAAGTGTCTGCGTCTGCGCAGACGTTCAAACGAGAATAGAGTCTCCTGGGGAGCGCAACGAGATGGTAAAAGGGGTGCCTTTGCCGCCCTTCATTCCTGGCGAGTTCGGTTTCCCTCTATTTGGCGGACGAAACCTCCGGCCGTTGGACTTTATTGCCGGTTAACGCCTTTAACGTGTCGCGAAGTTCGGCTTCCTCGATGTCGCGCGTGATGAACACAATCCGGGAGCGGCGGTCTTCACTTGGCCATTTCTTCAAAGTCACAGGGGGGTGGAGGATGTGCTGAACGCCGTGAACGATCACCGGTCCATCCGAAGCCGCGACGTTAATGATACCTTTCACGCGCAGCAAGTTCGCACCTTTGCGCTGTCTCAAAGCGTTAAGCCAGAGATGGAGCGCATCACTTTGGACGGGGTCATCGATTGAGAAGCAAACCGCGTTGATGTGAGCGTCATGGCGATTGATATCGTGGTGGTGATGGTGATCATGATCATGTGGCGTGGCGTAGGCTTCGGCCTTGAGCCAGTCCTGGACGTTGAGGCTCTTCGTTTTCGGGTCATAAAGACCGGCGTCGAAGAGCGACGTTGGATCAGCGGCGCCGTCTATAGCAAACGATTGCGGCGCCGCCGGGTTCAAGCGCCGCAGACGTTCCTGCAAGCTGCGCAATGTAGTCTGGTCAACAAGGTCGGTCTTGGTGATGAGTAATCGATCAGCCATCGCCGCCTGTTTGACTGACTCGATCTGGCGATCGAGCGTATCGGCGCCATTGACCGCATCGACGGCAGTGACAACCCCGTCTAGGCGAAAACGCCGGGCGATGGCCGGTTCGGTCATCAAAGTGTGAAGGATTGGAGCTGGATCTGCGAGCCCAGTTGTCTCGATCACCACGCGGTTAAACCACATCTCGCCGCCGCGCGAGAAACGCCAAGGCGCTTCGCGCAAGGTCTTGGCGAGGTCGCCTCGGATCGTGCAGCAGAGGCAGCCGCTCGACATTTCAATGACAACATCATCCAGGCTGTGGGTCATGAGGTCGTGGTCAAGGCCGATCTCACCGAATTCGTTGATGATCACGAGTGTTCGGCTAAGTTCAGGCTGCCCGATAAGATGATTAAGCACAGTTGTCTTTCCGGAGCCTAGGAATCCGGTCAGCACTGAGATGGGCAGGCGCTGAGAGGACCGTTCGAGATCGTCAGACGCCGAATTGCTCGTCATGGTCATGATCATCCGCCCTCCGCGTCGGCGTCGAGACAACTTGAACAAATTCCCTCCGCTTCTACGACACGCCGGATTGGTCGGAACCCGATAAGGGCGGCTTTCTCTGCGATAAGTCTGTCAAGTCTTGGATCCTCCAATTCGACCGACGATCCGCATTCGCTGCAGATAAAGAAAAGGCTATTGGTTTGCCGCTCTGGATGGGCGCACGGAACGTAGGCGTTTCGGCTTTCGATCTTCGAGACAAGCCCGTGGGACATCAGGAACTCAAGCGCCCGGTAGATGGTTGGGGGACCGATCAGACGGGCGGCCCTGACCCTCAGCGCTTCGATCAATTCGTAGGCGCCTGTTGGGCGCCCGCTTTCCCATAAAAGCTCCAGAATCTGGCGCCGTAGCTCTGTAAGCTGAGCGCCGCGCTCAGCGCAAATGGCCATAGCCAAGGCGAGCCGTTCAGCCGGCGCATGTCGCCCTTGGCAATGTGGATCCTTGCAGGGCCTCGGTTCAGGCGATTGAGTCATCATAGTCGCTGCTCGACAAGCGTTTCTGTCAGGCAATGTAATTACATTGCGCTGTTCTTTGACAAGGGTCGATCGCCACTTGTTGCGCCCGGGCGGCGCGCGAAGGATCTCAATATTTATGCGGCAGCAGGCGGCGGGCCGAAGGAACCGGTTTCCTTCAAATTCGGACCTGCTCGACGCTGTTTCGCAGAGAGACACAAACACTGCATCCGAAAATCGTCTATGGCGACGCTGCAAAGCCGATCCAGACTTGAGGGGTGTTGAGGCGTCCCCTTGCCATTGAACCTTAGCTCCTCTTGAGCGCTTAGATGGGGCCCATTTCGTCGGCGAACCTCTTCGGTTGGCGAGAAGCGCCGACGCCAATGCTTGTACGATTGCGGATGACTGCGGCTCTCAGAGTCATGGCCTTAGCTAACCGCGGGAGCTTACCCGGCAACTCTATGGATTGATGATCATGCTTCTGCGGGACTTCTGTCAAATTCCAGTTTCGCCCAAATCGCCTTATCCGCATTTCCTCTACAAGCCAGGAAATCCAAATCAGCAGGGTTCATCGCAACGACGGCGTTCGTCGTAGCCCCCGATTGGTCGTCAGCAAACCGATTGATGCTCAGGCGGCCATCGGACCGGTCGGAGAAGATTTCTTTCAGCGAACCCAGCGTATGTTGATCTGACTGCGCAAGAAGCGTCTGCATACGATCAAACCGCGCATGCGTGCTCTCGGAGAGATCGGTTTCGAGAGGTGTGTTCTCATCAAACAGGCAGTGGTTTGAGCGTACGAGGGCGCCCTGCGAAGTCGTCCTGGAAAAAGCCGTCTTTGGGGTTCGTTCCCATTCAATCGACCGGTTCCGGTCGCCAATCCAGTAGGAATGGCTGCCAGAGACGGGCGCGCGTTCCACGACTGAGCTTGCTGCTTCCAGCGACGTTTGCCTAAGCGCCAAATGCAGCACGGAAAGATAGGGTATGCCTATCTCGGCGCCTTTGGTTTTAAGGTTGGTGGTCCCTACCGTAACGCCATGTTCGTTCATACCCATGAGGGTCTGACACCCGGCGCATGTGACCGTCCACGTCTCTGGCCCATCGTCTGGTATCTGATGAAGCGCAATGACATACTCTACGTCAGGTCCGTTGAGGTCCCACGTTTGTCCTTGCAGGCTTTGACCGCTTGAAGTGATGTCCGGGGGCAAGAGCGCCACCGTACACCCTTCATCTTCGAGCACGGGCGGTTCGTCCGGCAAAAGTATGATGTCGCGTACATCGGTCATGTTGGCTGTGGTGAAAAGTCGAACCGGATCGACCTCAGCGCCTTCCGCAATCGATTGGTGTTCCTGGTATCCCTGTGGATCAAAGGTCCGAAGTTGGTCCAAGCATCGAGCGCCAGCCTCAAAAAGCCTGGACGTGTCAGCATGGCCCCTGTCGCCCAGGTACGCTTCAACCGCCAATACCCTGTCCGAGACAAAGTCATGGATGAGGTCGCGGCAAAGCACTCCATACTGACGACCCATTTCCGCTGGCGAGCCGGTTACTGTGAATTGCGGAAGTTCCATCTTGATCTCCGCCTTAGCGCCTTGGCGCAGCTTTCGGGGCGCCGCCAGCTATAAAGCGCTAACGCTGCAAAAACATCTGCGACGCCGCGGTGGTGCCGGCGACATACGCCTTTTGACTGGGCCGAAAACGTCGTAGACGATTGGGAGCGATTATGCTGCGTCGTTATTCGTGCTTTCGACTGGCGGGAGCCACGTAAGAGACGAGTGATGCAGAGAGATAAGTACCCGGCCGTTCAGTTTATGGTAGGCGAAAGTATAATCTGCACGCGTTGCATTTCCGCCGCTATCTACGAACGTGTAGTGTCCCATGTCTTTGTATCCGAGTCCGCCGGCCTTTAAGACCGGCCCTGCGGCGCTCTGGAACTCGACGCTTTTCCAGCCTCGATGAAGAAATCCGTCGTCGTGCGGGTAGTCTGGGTCGCCGCCGACAAAGTATGATCTGGCCCCGGCTCGATCCAACCGGATGACGTCCGCTAGCGTTGGCTTGAACAGGAGCGGCTCCTCAGACCCGCCGAAATCATACAGATCCAGTAAATTGTCTACGTCACGCTCGGTAACGTACTTTGCCCAGGCGCGCTGCGCTGCAACCACCTCAGCTTTGGTCATCGGCTCGTAAATTCGTTCTGTCATCCTACGAATCTCCTCGAAAGCTTTATCGGCGAATGTGCCGGAAAGGCCCGCCAGCGTCCACAGGTTCTGATGCGCGATAACCGCCGATACGCCACCAGGCCAGCTTTTTCTCTCGCCCCTATGGGCAAAGAGCGTTTGCCCTCCCACCTTGTTTGGATCCCGGGCGCACGCACACGATCGCGCGGCGCATTGGCTTCTGCGTCCGCTCTATTCTTGCTGCGCCAACTGGCGTGCGGCCCACCGCGTAAACGCCGCCGGGCAAGGCGTCACGCGGTTCGATCATTGTCGGGAATTTACTAGGCATCAGTTAAGCCCGTCCTGCATGAGGCCGGAATGTGGCCGGTGGATGAATGAAAGAGTGTTGACATTACTCATAACGGCGATGTGTGCAGGCGCGGCGAGGCGGTGGTCGGCGCAAGCAGTATGGCGATAACTGCGGCGGGGCCCAACACGATTAGCCGGAGATAGGCGACCACTTGGGTGGCCGCTGTCATCTTCAACATTGTTCGACGGTGCAAACGCCGCGTCGACCGCCGGGCTGATCGCCAGCGCGAGGATTTGCGACAGGAGGCCGAAGATCAGCGTACCGAGCCCAAGCGCAAAGATGGCGATCGTCTCGCGCCAGTTGAGGTCGTCAATCTCTACGGTCGATTGCGGCTCGCCAAACATAATGCCCTTAAGGATGTCGTCGGCCTGGTAGTCTAGCGCAGGGCGACCAGTTCGCCGCTTAAGCGCCGGAGGTTCGAGGCGACCGTGCGATGCGTCTAGGACGATTTAGCCCGCGATATGGCATGTGAAAACGCGGTCGGAGGCCCCGGCAACAAGGATCACTTAGGAACAAGTTCACGCTCTGGCGGCGGCCGCATCCTTTGGTCACGGGCGTCTGGACTAGGCGCAATGCCAATCGTCAGAATCGCCGTGACGTCGAGCCGATCATTCAAAGCTCAAGCCCTGACGGTTGGCGCGCCCATCCACTGCATGCCGCTGGGGATTAGCGCGCGTCAGTATGATAGTAGCCGAACAAGTTGGTTATCAAAGAGACGAGATTGGTTGGGACGACGATGAACAATAACTTGACTCGACTGCGCATTTTTCTTGCCGCCGCAGTCGCTACCGCATGCGCTGATCCGATCGCCGGATCTAGCGCGACGGTCTCCGGCGCAGAAGCGCAGCCGACGCAAGCCGGCCGCGAAGAAGCGGGCGCCGCTGCGCAGGAGTCGCCCCTCGAGGCCTACTACGGCGAGGCGATGAAGTATCGCAGCATTGGGCCATCGCGCGGCGGCCGCGTGACGGCTGTAGCTGGTCATGCCGATAATCCGTTGACCTACTACATGGGCGCCGCGGGTGGTGGCGTTTGGAAAACAACCAATGGGGGCGCGAGCTGGGCCGCGCTCTCTGACGATGACTTCAGGACGGGCTCGGTGGGCGCGATCGCTGTCGCCCCATCGGACCCCAATGTGCTCGTCGTGGGCATGGGCGAGTCGCCGTTCCGCGGCGTTTCATCCTCGCAAGGGGACGGCGTCTATGTCTCTACGGACGCTGGGCGGAATTGGCGTCATGCCGGGCTGAAGGATACGCGGCAGATCTCCGCGGTTGTGATAGACCCAAACGACCCAGATCGGTGGTGGGTCGCTGCGCAGGGTGACATTTGGACGGCGAGCGAAGCGCGCGGCGTATATCTGACCGAGGACGGCGGCGCAACCTGGAGCAAGGCGCTCGCCGGCGAGAACGAAACGACCGGCGCAGTTGATCTGAAAATTGATCCATCAAATCCGCGTATACTCTACGCCGCGATGTGGGATCATCAGCGTACGCCCTGGCTAATCCGTTCCGGCGGACCGGGGTCCGGCGTCTGGAAATCCATGGACGGCGGCGCGACCTGGGAGGAGCTGACGGAAGACTTGCCTGAAGAGATGGGCAAAATTGGCGTCGCTCCCTCCGGCGCGAAACCAGGGCGCGTCTTTGCGGTGATTGAGGCTGCCGACGGCGAGGGCGGCGTCTACCGCTCCGACGATGGCGGCGAAAGCTGGACCCAAACGAACAAGACGCGGGAGGTGCAGCAGCGTTCATGGTACTATATGGACATTTTCGCCGACCCGCAGGATGCGAACACGGTCTATGTTCTGAGCGCGCCCTTTCTACGGTCAATCGACGGCGGCAAGACCTTTTCCGGCATTCCAAATCCGCATACCGACCAACATGACCTGTGGATCAACCCGGGCAATCCGGATGTCATGATCCTCGGCAATGATGGCGGCGGAACGATCAGCTACGACGCTGGCGAGACCTGGTCCACACAACGGAACCAGCCGACGGCTCAGTTCTATCGCGTCAATGCAGACAATCGATTTCCCTATCGCGTCTATGCTGGGCAACAGGACAACTCGACGATCGCTATTGCGAACCGCGGCCCCGACGGAAGCCTCGGCCGTGAGGATTACCAGTCGATCGGAGGGGGCGAGAGTGCCTTCGTCGATTTCGCCGATACGCCAGACGTGCGTTATGTCTATGCGGGCAGCTATCTCGGAACGATCAGCGAATTTGATCTACAGACGAACATATCACGTTCGGTGCAGGGCTATCCGGAACTTGCGTTCGGGGTTGACCCAAAAGACCGCAAGCACCGGTTCAACTGGAACGCGCCGATTGTCGTTTCCGATCATGATCCGAACGTCATTTATCACGCTGGCGAAGCTGTGTTTCGGTCCACCGACCGAGGAAATTCATGGGAAGCGATCAGTCCCGACCTGACGCGTAACGACCCGGAAAAGCAGGGCCCCATGGGTGCGCCGATCACGAACGAGGTCTCTGAGAATTACAACACAATCGCTTATCTGGCGGAGAGCCCGCATGACCCTAACTTGATTTGGGTAGGGACGGACGATGGGTTAGTGCACCTCACCGACGATGGCGGCGAAAACTGGCGGAATGTGACGCCGCCGGAGCTTGACGAATCGCTCATCAATGCGATCGATCCATCGCCCCATGATCCGAACCGCGTTTATGTCGTCGCGACGCGCTACAAGTTTGGCGATCGAGAACCGCGCATCTACCGCAGCGAAGACTTGGGTAACAGCTGGACTCGAGTAGACGCTGGCCTGCCGCGGGACGAAGCGCTGTTTGCGCGTGTCGTTCGTGAAGACCCTGACGTTGAGGGACTTCTTTATGCGGGAACGGAAACCGGTCTTTATGTCTCTTGGGATGATGGCGGCGAGTGGTACGCCCTACGGCTTAATCTTCCGCATACGCCAGTCACCGACATTAAAGCGCATCGAGACGATCTGGTGATCGCAACGCAGGGGCGTGGCTTCTATGTGCTCGACAGCCTCAACATCATACGCGCCGGCGCGCCCGGCGAGGCCGAAACGACGCCGCTTGCGCTTTATGAGCCTGAGACATCAATCCGACGCGAGACTGGCGGCGGCGCGGGCGGCTCGGACGCGGCGAATCCCGCCGAAGACGAAGGCGCGCTCATTTTCTTCCGTCTCGCCGAGCAGCCGGACCTCGAAGAGACGCCATTGAACCTTGAAATCCTTGGCGAGGATGGAACGGTGCTTCGCGAAATGGCGGCCGACGAGGAGATCGGCGTGGAAGGCGGCGATGGCAAGCTCCCCTATGCCGAGGGCCTGAATGTCGTCGCTTGGGACCATCGGGTCAGAAACGCTGCGGCTGTCGAAGGGTTCTATCATGTGGCGGGCGACGAAGACGGCGTGACTGGGCACCAGGTCGGGCCCGGCGCTTATCGTGTCCGTATGACGTTGGGCGATGAGCGCATCGAGGCCCCGCTGGAAATCCGCTGGGACCCAAGGCTCCAAACGTCCGCCGAGGAGGTTGCCGAGCAGCAAGCCGCTCTAGGCGAGATCCGCGCCATGATCGACGAACTGCACCGCTCGATTGTGGCGCTCGACACGGCGAAATCGCAGGCGTCAATCCGAAAGGGCGTCTTGGAGCAAGTTGGCGGCGACGACGCGCTCATCGCCGCTGCTGATGCAGTCATTGAGGCGGTCGACGAGTGGCGCGAGAGCGTTGCGAATTTCGACCGGGAAGGTTTCCAAGACGTTCTGAATTTCCCTGACCGTCTCTCAACGGACCTTCAATTCCTATACGGAGGCGTTGATGATGCAACGTCCGGCATGACGAAGGGCATGCGCGATCGCCTCGCCGACCTTAAGGCGCGGTGGGATGAGGCGATCGCCGCGCGGGATGCGGTCATCGCGGGCGCGCTTGCAGAATACGATAAGTCTCTATCCGAAGCGCAGTCTGGCGGCATCGCGCTGCCGCCGCTGACCGAGGCGCAGGCGGACGCCGGCAAAGTCGCGAAGGAAGCAAGAGAAGACGCGGAAAAGGCGGACGGCGAACGCGAACGGCAATAGACGAGATGAACTGGACCGGCTTACGCCTCGCCAGGCGAACGCCTGAAGCGAACGCCTGAAGCGAACGCCTGAAGCGAACGCCTGAAGCGAACGCAATGGCGGAGAGCGCTCCTGCGACGGCGCGGGCCGAGCCTAGTCCGTTGGCGCGAGCGTCAATGCGGTCTTGGCGTTGGCTTTGATCGCTTCGTCGCTAAACCACCAATAGATCGCCGCGTCCTTCTCCGCCCAGTGAGCCGTCTGGTCGGCGAGGTTAGGGTGGAACGTACGGCCGACGACGCCGCCCGGCAATACCGCCCGGACCTTGTCTGGATCGTTCAGGTCGGCCGTCATACGCAGCGACGCTGTCCATTTCGAATTGAAAGGTTCGTGGTAAGGGTAGAGCGCGCGCAGGAGCGTTTCTCCAGAGCCGGACATTTGAACGCTCCTGTTGCCAGTCAGGCGGCCGATTAATCCATCCCGCCTTAACGGACCGCTGAAATGAATCTGATGGACCGCGCCCCAGCGCCACTTGGACCGATCCGTTCCGTTGGCTTCGGTAAGTCGTTTCAACGCGGCCCTTCCGGCGCGATGAACCAGCAAAGTCAAGTCCTCATTTTCTTCTGTACGCTTATCGTCAAACCAGGACGAGGATTCCGCCTTGACCATCGCGTCGAACCGCTCCTGCCAGACATACCAATTCGACAAGTAGTCCGCTGTCGCGTCCGGCCCGAGTTCGTCTTCGAAGATCGCGTTCGCCAACTGCCGGACGAGTTCCTGAAACAGCGTCGGCGCAATTTCGCCCGCCTCGTCATGGTGGTCCCAGCCTGCAAGGATATCGCCGACTTCGCGCAGGTCGTCCGCCTCCGCTTCGAGCAGCCTGATCGACAGGATTGGGGCGATGCCGCGGGCGAACAAGTTGAGGGTGTCGTATTGCGCCGCCCACGCATCGTCCGCTGACACTTGTCCCGCGTTAAACAACTCGCCGATCCGGCGATAGCGATACGACGGCGACGCGTATGTCGTATAGATGAAAGGGTAGTCGGCCGGCGCGGTCATGTGGTTGGCGCTGCCGGTCCATCCGCGCGCCGGATCCATCTCCCCGGGCATTTGGTCCGCAGGAATGCGCCCGCCCCAGTTGTCAACGCTGTCGACGATCGGAAAAGGGGTCATGCCATCTCCGCGCAAGCGGATCGGGGCGGCCCCGCTGGCGCGACGGGCGATGCGGCCGTCAACGTCGCCCACGACGAAGTTAAGCGAGACAGCGCGCACAGTCTCGATTGCAGACAGCGCATCCTCCATGGTCGCCGACGTCATCAAGGCGTCGACGCCGAGTTCGGCGTCCATGTATTCGACCGACGCCCAGCGCATTGACAAGACGGCGCCCCCGCCCAATTCGGGGTCGTGGTCTGTGATTACGGGTCCGCGTCGCGTAAGCCTTACGATCAGCGGTTCTTGCCTGATGCCTCCCTCGGCGTTGTCGCTCTTGACGCGGATGACCTCAGTGATCGTTTCGAATGGAATTGACTTGTCGCCTTCCAGATAACGTTCCGCATCCTTTGGATCGACCGTCTCAACGTAAAGGTCGACCGCGTCCGCATACGCATTGGTGACGCCGAATGCGACGTGCTCGTTCCGGCCGATCAGGACGCCTGGAAGGCCTATGCTCACGCCGACCGCGCGCGTGGTCGGCGTAATCAGGGCGATCGGGTGCCAGGGGCCAGGCAGCAGGCGGCTGTCGAGATGGGGGTCGTTGGTGACGATCGCGGCCCGCGCGCCCGCTTTCGCGCCGCTGATCGCCCAGTTATTGCTGCCGCCGACGCCCTGTTGTCGGAGGCCGCCTTTCGTCCAGTCAGCTGGCGCGGCCGTGTCGCCGGCCCAACGGGGCGAGGCGTCGCGGTTCAGATCGATCCTAGTCGACAAAGCGGCGCTGTCAGGATTGACAGTGATCGGCGCGATTTCTTCAAACGCCTCCGCGCCTACAGCTTGAATTACGCGGTGCGCAATGAGTTCGGCATCGAAGTTCGCTGCGCTGCCCCAGCCCAAATAGTACATTAGGGCCAGCAGGTCTTCGATCGCCCAGGCCTCCGGCGCAAAGCCAGCGAGCTTGAATTCAGTTGGGTGCGTATTGGATCGCGCGCCGATATAGGCGTTCAGTCCACTGAGATAAGCTTCTAGCGTGCCCCGCGCCGTTGGCGACAACATCGCCGCTTGACGCGTCGCGATCCGATGGAAGCCAATCACGCGGGCTTCGCGATCAAGGTTCAAAATGGCGTCTTGCTCGCCTGCCCCGAACGCTTCCGCAAGACGACCGGTGGCTGCCCGTTTCACCGCTTCGAGTTGAAACAACCTGTCCTGACCGGCGACAAATCCTTGCGCGCGGAGGGCGTCCTCCATGCTCTCCGCATAAATGTAGGGTGTCGCGAATTCGTCGCGCAGCACCCGTACAGGAGCGCTTAGGCCGGGCAGCGTGATTTCGCCCGACGTTTGACGATCTTTCATTTTCGGCAATAGAAGCCACGCCGTAGCCATGGCGACAAAGACGACCGCCGCAACGCCGAACAAAACCTTCACGCCTATTCGCATTTTTCGCTCCCGCTTGTGAAGTGGCGGTCCAAAGCTGCCCGTAATCCTTCTAGTCGCGTGGGCGAGCGCTGCGCAACTACGGCGTGGATGCTCCATCTCCAATAGGCCGACGTCGGATCGGCTAGTTTCGCGAAATCATGCGACAAGGCGAGAATCGAAGCCTTTTCCGCGCTAGCTGGATAGGCCTATCCAAGGCGGGTCGGCGCGCATAAATGGAACGTTCGGGCAGGCGAAATCCGATGGCTGCAGGGAATAGCGACATGAGAACACGAAATTTCGCCGCATTGGCGTTTCTATCTTTGGTTTCGGCGTGCGCTCCGGACGCCACGCCGGCACAAATCGAACGACTGTCGTTTCCTGGATCAATCTCGCCGGAGCTTGCGGAGAGGTTTTCGGCGCTTGCATTGACTTGTCTCCACCAAGAGTTTCCTAGCAAAATCTCTCGAACGACCGACGCCGCCGAGGAAATTGGGCGCCCGAAAGAGATCTTTCCTGTTTTTTACGGGTGTTTCGACTGGCATAGCTCGGTGCACGGACACTGGATGCTGGTGCGTTTGCTAAGGGTTGGACCGCAGGATGCGGAATGGCGCGCCGCCGCGTTGGAGGCGCTTGATCAGAGCTTTACGGCCGAGAAAACAGCTGGGGAAGTCGCGAACTTCACAAGGCCGGCGCGCGGCTCGTGGGAACGACCCTACGGCCTTGCCTGGTATCTGCAACTTACGACCGAGCTGCGTGAATGGGACGACCCACGGGCAGGGGAATGGCTCCGACTTCTAAAACCATTGGAGACGGACATCGTTGCGAGCTTGAAGGAATGGCTTCCAAATCTCGTCTATCCTATTCGTCTTGGAACGCATAATCAGAGCGCGTTTGCTTTCGGTTTGATGCTCGACTGGGCGAGGACGTCGGGCGACGTCGACCTGGAGGAAATGGTCGTTGAACGGTCCAGGGCCTTCCACATGGGAGATGTTGACTGCCCAATTGCCTACGAGCCTAGCGGAGAGGATTTCTTGTCGCCTTGCCTAATGGAAGCCGATTTGATGCGGCGGATTCTGACCCCAGAAGAGTTCTCAACCTGGCTCACAAGCTTTCTGCCGCAAATCCCGACCGACGGTTCGGGCGATTGGCTCGCGCCTGGCGTCGTCAAAGACGCTAGCGATGGAAAGCTCGTTCACTTGGATGGCGTGAATTCTTCACGGGCCTGGAACCTCTATAACATCGCGCGCGCGTTGCCGGATGGCGATCCGCGTAAGCACGCCCTGGTCGCCGCCGCTGAAACGCATGCTGATGAAGGCGTCGCCGCTGTCTCTGCAGAGCATTACGCCGGTGGCCACTGGCTCGCATCGTTTGCGACCTATTTGATGACGGATCGTGGTTGGGCCGAATAAGCCCCAAAGCAGAACCTCATCGCTAAGCTAACCGTGCGGCGCGTTGGCGGCATGTTGCTCCAACATCAAGATAACAGTTCAATCTCAACCTAAAGAAGCGCATTCACGCATGTGCGCCTGAATGCCGTTTCCCGGCCAGCCTAACCTAAGCGACACGCCTAAGCCGGTTGCCGGTCCAATGGCAAGGCGCTGATGCAGCCAAGCTCAGCGAGGTCCACAACCGCGCCCGCGCGTTGAACGTCGGAGTACGGACCGTCCAGGCGACGGTCAAATAATACGCGCGACGTCTTCAATCGCGTCTTACGGTCTGTTTCGTGTTCAGCTTAATCCGACGCCAGGCGACGAAAGGGCGTGTGTCGGAACGCGGCGGCCGCAAAAGCGATCAATACGCATGTCGACGCTATGACGCCAATCAGGAACCCTGTTGTGGCGTGCGCGCCGGCGCCTGCGCCGTGGGCGTACCCGTGAAAAACGCCAAAACAGGCAAGCGCTGCGATCGCGGGCGGGAATTTTAGTCGCTCTGCGGCGACGGCCATCGCCCCAATGCCGACAATGGAAGCGAGAATCATGGGTTCAAGCAAAGGCAGGGCGATGGATGTCCGGGAGAGGGCGAAGCCGCCGCCGAGCGCGGTCGCAAATGCGGCTGTGACGCCCAAACTCGCTCCATTCCGCAGGCGCGCCGCGAAAGCGCCGACCGCTAGCGCGGCCATAAGATGATCCCAGCCCGTCAGGGGATGCAACATGCCGGTCGGAAATCCGATGCTCTCGGAGTGGCCGCCATGGGCCGCGGCCTGGGACACGAACGCCGCGGCGATCATGCTTCCGGCGACTAGTCGAAAAACGTGCTTTGCCAATGCGATTTCTCCAATCTGGTCGTCCGTAACCTGATCCTTTGAAATCCGAGGAGGTCGACGCCGCCCAGCCTCTAAAGAAGGACGGCAATCACCAGCCAAGATAGTCGGTCAACAGAGGAACGGCTTTTTCTGCGCCAGCTTGCGTCCTTAGATGATGCGATCGCGCCGCGCAATGATACCAACGTCTTATAGACTAGGCTGCGCAAGCGGCCTTTGAATTGACATATGTCAAGACGACTTCCGGCGCGCATGTAATTCTAAGTCTGAAGATAACGCGCCCGATCGCGCACTGCGGCGCTTTTGGTCAGGCCTGCTTATTGGCCTTTAAAGCTGAAGGCTTGCAGTTGCAAATGAGAGTAAAACGCAAAAGGCGGAATTCCAGATGCGTCGCTGCGCCAAACGGAACCGGTAGAAGGTCCGATGCGCAATCAACAGGCAAGACGCGCAGGCGCCAATAACTCGAAAGGCGGAACGCAGCGCTATGGCGGAAACATTTTATGAGCTGATACGCCGCCAGGGCGTCAGCCGCCGATCGTTCATGAAATTCTGCTCCCTGACGGCCACATCGCTCGGCCTTGCGCCTGCTTATGCGAGCCAGATCGCCAACGCCATGGAGTCAAAGCCGCGCACGCCCGTTGTCTGGCTGAACGGGCTTGAGTGCACATGCTGTTCAGAGAGTTTCATACGCTCCGGCCACCCGCTCGTCTCCGACGTCGTTCTTTCCATGCTGTCGCTCGACTATTCGCACGTCCTGATGGCGTCCGCGGGCTACCAGGCTGAGGAGATCCTCCACGATATCCGCGCCGAGCATAAAGGAAACTACATCCTTGCGGTGGAAGGAAATCCGCCCCTCAATGAGGGGGGCATGTACTGCATCGTTGGCGGGCGTCCGTTCGTGGAGCAGTTGAAGGAGATGGCGGCCGACGCCAAGGCGATCATCGCCTGGGGATCGTGCGCATCGAACGGTTGCGTCCAGGCGGCGGCGCCGAACCCAACGAAGGCGACGCCAATACACAAAGTCATCCGCGACAAGCCGATCATCAAGGTGCCGGGCTGTCCGCCTATCGCGGAGGTGATGACCGGCGTCATCTCCTACATGCTGACCTTCGACCGCGTGCCGCCGCTTGACCGGCTCGGCCGTCCGCAAATGTTCTATGGCCAGCGCATCCACGATAAATGCTACCGGCGCCCGCACTTTGACGCCGGACAATTCGCCGAAGAATGGGACGACGACGGATCGCGCAAAGGGTACTGCCTTTACAAGATGGGTTGCCGCGGGCCTACGACCTATAATGCCTGCTCGACCGTGCGATGGAACGGCGGCGTTTCGTTCCCAATTCAGTCAGGCCACGGATGCATCGGCTGCTCGGAGGAAGAGTTCTGGGACAACGGCCCATTTTATGACCGTCTCGCCAAAGTGAATACGCCCCTTGGCGCCGAAGCGAACGCCGACGAGATCGGTACGGCCGCGGCGGGCGCAGTCGGCGTCGCCGTCGCCGCCCATGTGGGGCTGACGGCCTTGAAACGCGCGCGCGACAAGTCCGCCGCAAATGGCGCGGGCGCTGGCCCGGAAGGCCAATAGGAGAGACGCGCCATGACCATTCAGACCCCCAACGGCTTTACGCTCGACGATGGCGGCCGCCGCGTCGTCGTAGACCCTATCACCCGCATCGAGGGTCACCTGCGCATAGAGGTGAATGTCGATGACGAAAACGTCATCCGCAATGCCGTCTCCACCGGCACGCTGTGGCGCGGGCTTGAAGTGATCTTGAAGGGCCGCGACCCCCGCGACGCCTGGGCCTTCACGCAGCGCATTTGCGGCGTATGCACCGGCACCCACGCGTTGACGTCGGTGCGCGCGGTCGAGGACGCGCTGGCGATCGAGATTCCGGAGAACGCCAACACCATTCGCAATATCATGCAGCTCGCACTGCAGGTGCATGACCATCTTGTCCATTTCTATCATCTGCATGCGCTTGACTGGGTGGATGTCGTGGACGCGCTGTCGGCGGACCCCAAGGCGACGTCGGCGCTCGCCCAGTCGATCTCGAACTGGCCGTTGTCGAGCCCCGGTTACTTCCGTGACCTTCAGAACAAGCTGAAGCGGTTCGTGGAGTCCGGCCAGTTGGGCCTCTTCCGCAACGGCTATTGGGGGCATCCTGCTTACAAGCTTCCGCCGGAGGCCAATCTGATGGCCGTGGCGCACTACCTGGAAGCGCTCGACTTTCAGAAAGAGATCAAGAAGATCCATACGGTCTTCGGAGGCAAAAATCCGCATCCGAACTGGCTCGTTGGCGGCGTGCCGAGCCCGATCAATATCGAGGATGCGGGGGCAGTCGGCGCCGTGAACATGGAGCGCCTTGGGCTCGTCAAATCGATCATCGATCAGTCGATCGAGTTCTGCGAACAGGTTTATCTGCCGGATCTTCTCGCCATCGCCTCCTTCTACAAGGACTGGACCTATGGCGGCGGTCTCTCCTCCACAAACATTCTAAGCTATGGCGACATTCCCGAGCACGCCAATGATCACTCAGCGGACAATCTGGCGCTGCCACGCGGGGCGATCATCAACGGCAATCTCAACGAAGTCTTCGACGTCGACCAGCGTGACCCGGAGGAGATCCAAGAGTTTGTCACCCACTCCTGGTATTCCTATACGGACGAGAATATCGGCCTGCATCCCTGGGATGGCGTCACCGAACCGGACTATCGGTTGGGGCCGAACGCGAAGGGCGACAAGACCCACATCAAGGAGCTTGACGAGAACGCGAAGTATTCCTGGATCAAGAGCCCCCGCTGGAAGGGCAACGCCATGGAGGTGGGGCCGCTTGCGCGCTACATCATCGGCTACGCCAAGGGCATCCCGGAGTTTAAAGAGCCGACCGAGGCGGCGCTCAGGCATCTCGATCTGCCGGTTTCGGCGCTTTTCTCTACCCTTGGCCGCACCGCGGCGCGCGGGCTTGAGGCCGTCTGGGCCGCGCACAAAATGTCTTATTTCTATGACAAACTGATCGCCAACATCAAAGCCGGCGATGTTTCAACGGCGAATGTCGAGAAATGGGACCCGGAAAGCTGGCCGAAATCCGCAAAAGGCGTCGGCTTCACCGAGGCGCCGCGCGGCGCGCTCGGCCACTGGATCAGGATCGAGAACGGCAAGATCGATAACTACCAGTGCGTTGTGCCGACGACCTGGAATGCGGGGCCCCGCGACGCGGAAGGCAATATCGGCGCTTACGAAGCGGCGCTCATGAACACGCCGATGGCGGACCCGGAGCAGCCGCTGGAAATCCTCCGTACAGTGCATTCGTTTGATCCATGCCTCGCCTGCTCAACCCATGTGATGAGCAAGGACGGCGAGGATCTGGCGACCGTCAAGGTCAGATAGGGAGCGGTCGACATGGTTGACATCGCCGCTCCGGGAAACGCCAAAGCCGAGGCCGACAAGAAAGAGTTCCGCAAGCCGAGCGCCGAGGCGAAGGCGGGCTTTCTTTCCGATATTGTCGCGACGTCGACAGAGACGGTGTCGCCGGCCGGCAAGGTCTTTGTCTATGAAGGGCCTTTGCGCCTCTGGCACTGGGTGAACGCCGGCCTGATCGTCGTCCTCTGCGTCACCGGCTATTTCATCGCCAAGCCGCCGCCAAGTTTGCCTGGCGAGGCGTCGGATCATTTTCTCCTCGGCAATATCCGCATGGTGCATTTCGCGGCGGGGCAATTGCTCGCCGTCGCCTTTCTCGGCCGCATCTACTGGGCGTTCGTGGGCAATGACCATGCTCGCCAGATTTTCCTGCTGCCCGTATGGAGCGGCAAATGGTGGCGCGAGGTTCTTTTTGAACTGAAATGGTATGGGTTTCTTGAGCCGACGCCAAAGAAGTATATCGGCCATAACCCGATGGCGCAGCTCGCCATGTTCACTCTCTTCGTTGTCCCGGTGACGCTCCAGATACTGACCGGTTTCGCTCTTTATGCGGAGGGACAGGGAACAGACAGCTGGTGGTTCGCTGTTTTCGGCTGGGTCTTCGGCGTTTTTGGAGACAATTCGTTCGCGGTCCACACCTATCACCACCTCTTCATGTGGGTGATCGTCGTCTTCTCCATCGTCCACATTTACGCCGCGGTGCGTGAAGACATCATGAGCCGCCAGAGCCTTATCTCGACCATGGTGTCCGGCTGGCGCTACTTCAAGGATGACAAGGAATGAGCCGCTCGGGGCCCGAAGTCCTGATTGTCGGCGTCGGCAATATTCTGTGGGCCGACGAAGGCTTTGGCGTGCGATGCGCCGAGGCATTCGCCGACGCTTTTGACGCGGGGCCGCACGTCGAGGTTATCGATGGCGGCACCCAGGGGCTCTTGCTCGTCAATGAACTGGCCGCCGCTCGACGCGTCATCATCTTCGACGCGGTCGACTTCGACGGCGAGTCGGCGTCGCTGATCATCGCCCGCGGCGCCGACGTGCCGCGTTTTGTCGCCGGCAAGAAAGTTTCGCTGCACCAGACCTCCATGATGGAGGTGCTGGCCCTCGCGGAGGTGCTGGCCGACGGGCCGCCTGACGCCATCACGCTCGTTGGCTGTCAACCTGCGGAGCTTGAGGACTATGGCGGCGGCCTGACCCCCGCCGTGGCTGCGCAGGTCGCGCCTGCGATTGCGGCCGCCGCCGAAGAACTGCGCGCCTGGGGCTTCGCGCCCAGCGGTCGGGAAACCACTGGCGAAGCCCTGATGCCGGTCGAGGTCGCGCGCGGCGCCTATGAGGCGGGCCGTCCGACAGCGGACGAAGCGTGCCGGATTGGCGATGCTCGCGTGCTGTCGCGGACGGGTGCGGAAGGAGCGTGAGCGGCATGTGCGTCGGCGTTCCCATGCGGATTGTCGAAACGGATGGACTGAACGCCATCTGCGCGCCTTTCTCCAATGCTTCCGCTGCGGTCGCGACCGCCGGCCCGCGCGAACGCGTAACGCTCGCGCTGATTGGCCCGGCCGCTGTGGGCGATCATGTGCTCGTCTATCTCGGCTCGGCCGTGCGTCAGCTCGACGCCGCCGAAGCGGCGGACATCGCGGGCGCCCTTCAGGCTGTGCGCAACGCCGCCGCCGGAGAGGCGTTCGAGCACCTCATCAAAGACCTCATCGACAGGGAGCCGGAGCTGCCGCCGCACCTGCGCGCGGGGTCCGCCGACGGAGAAGACCCATTGAAGGAGAACGCCCATGCCAGCGACGATCATTGACAGATTGATTGATGATGGCGATGCGGATGCGGTCGACGCCGGCTCCGTCGACGCCTATCTCGACGCGCAGCCTGAGACGGCGACGGCGCTCTTTTTCACCGGCGATCCCGTGAAGAAGCTTGAGACCGCCGACCTCGCAGTCATCCTGCGTGAGATCGCTCGCGGCCAGCGAGAGACGTTGCGCCTCGCGGTCGTCGACCGCAAGGACGAAGCGGCGCTGATGAAGGCATATGGCGTTTCGACCCTTCCCTCGGCCGTCTTCATGGCGGGACGTCGGCGCATCGACGTCATCCCAAAGGTTAAGGACTGGGCCGTCTACGAACGAAAAATCCCGGAAATAATCGCGGAAGCGCAAATGGGCGTGGCGGGGACGGAAATCGGAGCGGCCCATGGATGACCTTGTCAACGCCCGCTTGCGCGAGCGTCCCGTCCTCTGGGACGACCCGGAGCCGGAAGGCGTCTTGAGCCCGTTCGAAGGCGCCGGCGAAGCCGTCACGCCGAATCTTCTTGGCATGCCGACTATCGCGGGCGAAAGCGCGCGCCGCCCGGATGCGATCGCCGACGCCGGGCCAGCCGTCATCGCGCTCCTTGATGATATTGGCGCCGCGCTTCAGCGTGCTGTCGATGGCGGCCGCGCTTGGCGACGGCGTATCGATCATCTGCCATCGGATGAAAGGAAGGCGCTGCTCGACGCCCTCGGCGGCGGCGAAGTCTCCATGGTCATTTCCCGCGGCGCGGCGGGGGAAGGTGACGTCCAGATATCTGAATCGGCCCTGCCTGGCGTGTGGATCGGCCGCGCGGAGGACGAGGCGGGCGCGGTGCGCGCGATGTGGGTTGAGGTCGCCGACGCGCCGAAAGCGCTGCGCGAAGCGGCGGCCGCTCGGCCGCGGCGCGACTTGGCGCTGGAGGCGTTGACCCCGCCGCGCGATGCGATGAACGTTATGGGCGTCCTCGCTGAATTGCGCGCGCGGGCGTCGGAATGGCGCCCCGGCGCGCCGAACCATGTGATGAACTTCACGCTTCTGCCCATGACCGAAGCGGACACGGCGTTTCTCGCAAAGATCGTCGGCGAAGCGGGCGTGCGCGTTTCGTCCGGCGGATATGGCGCGGCGCGCGTCATCATGACCGCGCTGCGCAATGTCTGGGCGGTCCAGTATCTGAACGGTCTCGGCGCGGTTATTCTCGACACGATCGAAATTGGCGACGTGCCGGATGCGGTTCTTGCCGCGCGCGAAGACTTCGAGGACAGCCGAGCGAGGCTGCAGGAGATTCGTGAGGCGTATCTGCCATGAGCGGCGCATTTGAAAGCTCCGTATCAGGCGCGCTTGCGCCCGACGACGTGCTTGAGTGCGGCGTCTGCTGGTGGACCTATGACCCGGCGCTCGGCGACGAGATGCGCGATGTTGCGCCGGGCGTCGCGTTTTCCGCGCTTCCTGCGGACTGGCGTTGTCCCTCCTGCGATGCGGGCATGGATAAGTTCATGGTCAAGGAGGCGGGCGACGGGCGCGTCGTCAATCGGCCGGAAGAAACCATGGATGCTCGCGTCGCGGCTCTTGCGGCCGCCTATGAGGCGTCAGCTAAGGCGATTATCGGTTTACCCGTCTACAATGATCTCCTCGAGGTTGCGGCGGTCGGCTTTCGCGCGCACGGTGAGTCATTCGTTGGGGTTGTGACGACCCCCTGGTGCATGAACCTCGTCGCGCTTCCGCAGGACGCTGGCGCGCCGGCGCCGGGGCCGCTTGGCTCCAAGCGACAGCATGTCCTGCCGTCGGGCGGCTACACGTTTACGCTCGGGCGGATGGAGGGCGTTGGCTTCGTCGAAACCTGCTCGCTCTTTTCGCCCATGGACGACTTTGCGGACCACGATGCGGCGCTCGCCGCAGCAACCGCCTGCGCCGAAGGCGCCTTCGAGGAGGAAGCGCCGCCGCCTCCGCCCAAGATCGAGCGCCGGTTCGTCCTCACGCGCAACGGGGCGGCGACATGAGCGCGTCCGCCGCATCCGGGACGGCGCGGCGCTATCGCCTTCGGCTCGCAAAGGGCGGGCGCGGCCGCCTTGACGCCAGCATTGAGCGGCAGGGACCTCAGAATCTCTTGCGCGTGATGCGGGGACGGACGATTGATGAGGCGACGCGTTTCGCGGGAGTTCTGTTTCCCTTGTGTCCGCGGGCGCACCAAGCGGCGTTCCTGCGCGCTGCGGAGGCGGCTGAGGGCGTCGCCCTACCGCGCGAACAGGCTGCGGCGCGTGAAATCGCCGTGTTGGCCGAGGCCGTCGCCGCCGGCGTCTGGCGAGAAGCGCTCGCCTGGCCGGCCCTTCGCGGCGCGCCTGCGTCGCCCGAGCCCGTTCGCGCAGCGCGCGCCGCCAGCGACAACATTATACGCTCGATCTTCGACGGCGACTGGGCGCGTCTTGGCGGCGCTGCGTTGAACCTCGACGCGCGCGCGCTTCAGGCCGCAGTCCATGCGTTGCGCGACGCAATTGCCTCGCTCGGCGAGGCGACCGCGTGGCCGGCCAAAGACGATGATCGGGAAGACTTGTTTTGTGTGGAGCTCGACGGCGCGCGTCCTCTGGGCGAGGCGATCTGGCGAGCCGACGTCATTGAGGCCTCGGGCTGCCTTGAAGAGACGCCGCGCGCGCTGAACGCGGCAGACGCCGTCGGATCGATGCCCCTGGCCGCGTGGTACGATGCTCAGCGCCGCCACATCCGAACCCTGACGGAGGAAGTTGCAGCGCTTGCGGATGGTTTTGAAGCCGCGCCGCCGCTCGACGTGTCGATTGAAAATGGGGTCGGCGTCGGCATTGGCGTCGCCATGACCGCCCGCGGCCGCCTGCGCCATGTCGTCAGCATAGAGAACGGCCGCATCGCGGAATGGCGCGCGATCGCGCCGACCGACTGGAACTTCGCCGCCGATGGGCCGGTTGTGCGCGCAGCCCGGCGGCTGTCCGGGGGCGGCGATCTTGACTCCCGCGCGCGCCGGCTTGTCGGCGCCTTCGACCCGTGCGCGCCCTGCGACGTTGTTGTTGCTGGCGAGCCTCTTGGGGAGGCGGCGCATGCATGAACTCGCGCTCGCCCGCAGCGTTGTGAAGATCGTGGAGGACGAAGCCGCCGCGCGCGCAGTCGCCGGCGTGAAGAAGATCGTGTTGGAGATCGGCGCGCTTTCCTGCGTCGATCCGCGCGCGCTTGAATTCAGCTTCGACGCGGTCGCAAGCGGCACCATCGCCGCCGGCGCCTCGCTAGAAATCGAAACGCCGCCCGGCCAAGCGCGCTGCTTCTCCTGCGAAGCCGAGGTGGAGATCGCCGCGCGGGGCGCGGCCTGTCCGGAATGCGGCTCGCATCAGCTTTTTGTCATTGGCGGCGACGACATGGTCGTCAGATCACTGGAGGTACACTGAACATGTGCACGGTTTGCGGTTGCGACGGCGACGGCGCTAAACTCGACGCGGGCGATGCGAAATCTGCTCATGCGCATGAGCAAGCGCACGCCCATCATCACGATCATCGCCACGCCAACGCTCCGGCGGGCGCGCCCGGGGCGCTCGACTTCGGCGCGGGCGAGGCGGGCGCATCGCTTCCGGGCGTTGCGGACGGCGACCTCGTCGACATTGAACGGAGGCTTCTCTCCAAGAATGACGAGATCGCCGCCGCGAATCGCGCGCGTTTTGAGGCGGACGGCGTCGTCGCCATCAACCTTATGTCGAGCCCCGGCGCGGGCAAGACGACGCTCCTTGTCGAGACCATCAACGCCCTAAGGGACGAATTTCCCATCGCGGTGATTGAAGGCGATCAGCAGACGTCGAACGACGCGGCGCGCATACGCGAGACAGGCGTGCCCGCCGTTCAGGTAAACACCGGCAAGGGCTGCCATCTCGATGCGGAAATGGTGCGTGACGCTTACGCGGCGCTCCCGCAGTCTGCCGGCGGCTTTCTCTTTATCGAGAATGTCGGAAACTTGGTTTGTCCGGCCTCTTTTGACCTCGGCGAGGCGCGGCGAGCGGTTCTCGCTTCTGTTACCGAGGGTGAGGACAAGCCGCTGAAGTACCCGGACATGTTCGCGAGCGCGAACCTGCTCGTCGTCACCAAGACGGACCTCCTGCCGCATCTGCGCTTCGATGTGGAGGCGCTGGTCGCCAACGCCCGGCGTGTGCGGCCGAACCTTGATTATGTTTCCGCGTCAGTGGAGGCGGCGCCGGGGCTCGGCTACTGGCTCGCCTGGCTGCGGAGCGAGGCGGGCGCGCGCCGCGAGGCCGCGGAGTAGGGCGGAATGCCTGACGGCGCCTTCATATCCCCAGGGACCGTCGTCCGCCAACGGATAAGGGTGCGCGGCGCAGTGCAGGGCGTCGGGTTCCGGCCGTTCGTCTGGGGCCTCGCCCGCGAGCTTGGGCTTTCGGGTTTCGTCCTGAACGACGAAGAGGGCGTGTTGATCGAGATAGAAGGCTCGAAAGCAGATGGATTTGCCCGCCGGCTGAGGGAAGACGCGCCGCCGCTCGCCCGCATTGACGCCTTTGAGCTGACAGAAACTGCGCCCCTTGGCGAAGGGACGTTCGAGATAAGGAAGAGCGCGCGGGGCGGGGCGGCGCGCACCATGGTGACGCCCGATATCGCGACGTGTCCGGAGTGTCTTGAGGAGATCTTCAATCCGGGGGATCGCCGTCATCTTTACGCGTTCACGAACTGCACGAATTGCGGCCCGCGCCACACGATCACCCGCGCATTGCCCTATGACCGCGCGCAGACAAGCATGGCGGCGTTCGGCATGTGCGGGCCTTGCGCGGCGGAGTACGAAGATCCGGCGGATCGCCGCTTTCATGCGCAGCCGAACGCATGCCCGGACTGCGGACCGCAGCTTTCGATAGGTATTCCGGAGATTGTCGCCCGCCTTACTGATGGCGACATCGTCGCCATCAAGGGGCTGGGCGGCTTTCACCTCGCCTGCGACGCGCACAATGAAGCGGCTGTCGCGCGCCTCAGGCGCCTAAAGGCCCGCGACGGTAAACCCTTCGCGGTTATGGTTGCGGGACCCGCTTCGGCGCGCGCTCTGGCGGAAGTTTCCGTGGTCGAGGCTGGCATGCTCGCCGACCGCCGCCGGCCCATTGTTATTTGCGCGGCGAAGCCTTCGAACGGTTTGGCGTCCGGCGTCTCCAACGGCCTGCCGAGCGTCGGGCTCTTTCTTCCCTATACGCCGCTTCAATATCTCTTGTTCCACGAGGCGGCGGGCCGGCCCGTAGGAACCAATTGGCTCGACGCGCCGCAAGACTTCGCGCTCGTCATGACGAGCGCCAATCCAGGCGGCGAGCCATTGGTGCGTGACAATGACGAAGCGCGCGTCCGTCTTGGCGGCATTGCCGACGCCATTGTCGATCATGACCGGGACATCGTTACGCGTTGCGACGACAGCGTTATGCGCCAGATCGCCGGCGCGCCGGCGTACTTGCGGCGGGCGCGCGGCGCGACGCCGGAGCCAGTCAGACTTGCGCGATCGCTGCCGCCGACCCTCGCCCTAGGCGGCCATTTGAAAAACACCGTATGCGTTGTCCGCGGCGACGAGGCGTATCTGTCCCAGCACATCGGCGACCTCGACAACTCCGCCACGCTTCAATTCTTCGACGAGACCGTGGCGCACCTCCTGTCGATCCTTGAAGTGGAGCCGGCTGTCGTCGCGTGCGATCTACATCCTGATTTTCTGTCAACCCGCCGCGCTGTAGGCTTCGGCGCGCCGGTGGTTCGCGTGCAGCACCACCACGCCCATATCGCCGCTGTCGTCGCCGAGTCTCAGATTGAAGGACCGATCGTCGGGCTGGCGCTTGACGGATTTGGCCTTGGCGCTGATGGCGTATCGAGCTGGGGCGGGGAATTGCTGCTCGTCGATGGTCCGCAATTTGAAAGGCTCGGCGCGCTTTCGCCGCTGCCGCAGCCGGGCGGCGACAAGGCCGCGCGCGCGCCCTGGCGCATGGGGGCGGCGGCGCTCCACGCGATCGGCCGGGGCGACGACATTGAGCGCCGATTTGCGGCTGAACATGGCGCGTCGACAATCGCCGCCATGCTGGAGCGTAACGTCAACGCGCCGATGACGTCCTCCGCCGGACGGCTTTTCGACGCCGCCTGCGGACTTCTTGGCGTCGTTCCGCATGCGACCTATGAAGGCGAAGCGCCGATGGCCCTGGAGGCGCTGGCGGACGGTCCCGCCATTCTCCCGGATGGCTGGCGTATTCAGGGCGGCTTTCTCGACTTTCGGCCACTGCTCGCGGCGCTTTGCGACGTCGATCCACGCGCTGGCGCGAACCTCTTTCATGGGACTCTGGCGGCGGGCCTTGCGGAGTGGGGGGCAGCGGCCGTCGCAGCGCACGGAACGCCGGCCCGCGTCGCATTGTCCGGCGGCTGCCTGCAAAACCGCGTTTTGGCGGAATGTCTAGCGATGGAGTTTTCGGCGCGCGGCGTTGAAGCGGTTCTGCCGCGCCTTGCGCCGGCGAATGATGGGGGCCTCAGCCTCGGACAAGCCTATGTGGCGGCGCTCTCCATCCTCGAAGTCGAGACGGGAGGAGCCAATGTGCCTTGCCCTGCCAGCTGAGGTCGTCGCGCTCGATGGAGACATGGCGACCGTCAATCTCGACGGCGTCGAGGCGCCGGTGTCGCTCGCGTTTCTGGATGGCGTCGGCGTCGGCGATTTCGTCGTCGTTCACGTGGGTTATGCGCTTTCGCGGGTCGATCCCGACATCGCGGCGGAGCAGATCGACGCCATGCGGGGCGAAGAGACGGCGGGTGAGCCGTCCGCTTACGGAGACGTTTCATGAAGTATGTTGACGAATTCCGTGATCCGGCGGCGGCGCGCTCGATCGCCGCGCGAATCGCCGATGAGGTCGACCCAACCCGCAGCTATGCGTTCATGGAATTCTGCGGCGGCCACACCCATGCGCTTTGCCGGTTCGGGCTGGAAGACCTTTTGCCGCCCAACATCCGGATGGTGCACGGGCCCGGCTGCCCTGTCTGCGTGCTTCCCGTGGGCCGACTTGATCTGGCGGTGGAGCTAGTGACCACGCGGCCCGAGGTTATTCTCGCCACCTATGGCGATATGATGCGGGTGCCGGGAACCGGCGGCGTTTCCCTCCTGACGGCGAAGGCGCGCGGCGGCGACGTGCGAATGATCTACTCGACCGCCCAGGCTGTGGAGCTTGCGAGGGACAATCCCGACAGAGAGGTCGTCCTATTCGCCATCGGCTTCGAAACAACGACGCCGCCGACCGCCGCGGCGGTGAAGGCTGCGGCCGCAGGGGGCCTCAAGAATTTCTCCATCCTCTGCAATCATGTGCTGACGCCCGCCGCAATCGACGCGATCATGACCACGGGGTCGGCTGAATCGCGCGCGCGCCTCGACGGTTTTGTTGGGCCGGGGCACGTCTCCACCATTATCGGCGCGGAAGCCTATGAGGCGCCGGCGCGGAAATGGGACAAGCCGATCGTGATTTCAGGGTTCGAGCCGAATGATCTTCTGAATGCGATACATCTCCTCGTTCGCCAGACGAACAAGGGTGAGGCGCAGGTCGAAAACGCGTTCGCACGCGCCGTGCGGCCGGGCGGCAACGCTGCGGCGCAGGCGCTGTGCGACGAGGTTTTCGCGCTTCGCGACGCCTTTGAATGGCGCGGGCTCGGAACCATCCCTGAAAGCGCGCTGAAGCTTGCGCCTGCCTATGAAGGCTTTGATGCGGAGGTTAAATTCGACCTTCAGTATGCCTCGCGCCCGGACCACAAGGCGTGCGCCTGCGGGGAGATTTTGCGCGGCGAGAAGACGCCGGCGCAATGCGCCGTGTTTGAAACAGCCTGCGCGCCGGAGCATCCTCTCGGCTCATGCATGGTGTCGCCTGAAGGCGCGTGCGCGGCCTATTACCTCTATGGCCGGTTTCGCGGCGTGGCCCCGCGCCTCGCTGCGGCGGAGTAGGGGGACCCATGGCGGGCCGACACGACGCGGACGGGCGCCGACTGTTCGCGAAGAAGCTCGATTTTAAGCGCGGCGCGGTCGACCTTACCCATGGCGCGGGCGGCAAGGCCTCAGCGCAACTCTTCGAAGAGCTATTTCGGCCTGCTTTCGACAACCCCCTGCTGGACCGAGGCGATGATCAGGCCCGCATCGAAGGCGCCGCGCGCATGGTCGTCGCCACCGATGGCCATGTGGTTAGTCCGTTGTTCTTTCCGGGTGGGGACATCGGCGCGCTCAGCGTCCACGGCACCATCAATGACGTCGCCATGGCGGGCGCAGTCCCAACGGACATGACAGCGGGCGTCATTCTCGAAGAGGGTTTCCCGCTCGCCGATCTGAAACGCATCGTCCAGTCAATGGCCGTCGCCGCAGCGGACGCCGGCGTTCGCATCGTCGCTGGCGACACCAAGGTCGTAGAGCAGGGGAAGGGCGACGGCGTCTTCATCACGACTACTGGCCTCGGCGCGATCCCGGACGCCGTCAAAACGCCGCCGGCCGCGGATCGCGCGCAGGCAGGCGACGTCATCCTGGTGTCGGGAACCGTCGGGGACCATGGCGTCACCATACTATCCGCTCGCGAAGCATTGCCCATGAGCGCGCCGTTTGAAAGCGACACCGCCGCCTTGCACGGGCTCGTGGCTGATCTCATCGCAGCAGCGCCAGGCGTAAAGACGTTGCGGGATCCGACGCGCGGCGGGCTGGCGACCGCCGTCAACGAAATCTGCCGAGCGAGCGGCGTCGGCGCTTTATTGCGTGAAACGGCGATCCCAATACGGAAGACCGTTGACGCGGCCTGCGAACTTCTCGGCGTCGATCCCCTCTATCTCGCCAATGAGGGCAAGCTGATAGCCGTTGTTGAGGCGTCCGAGGCGGACGCGGCGCTCGCGGCGATGCGCGGCCATGCGCTTGGCCGCGAGGCTGCGATTATCGGGGAGATCGTCGACGACCCTGACGGCTTCGTGCAGATGGAGACAGCGTTCGGCGGCAAGAGGCTGGTGGACTGGCTTACCGGCGATCCGCTGCCGCGCATCTGTTGAACGGCGCCATCCGCTTGGGACAAGTTTGCAATAGGCGTGGAGCGAGCTTCGAGGCGTTCCGGCCCGGATCGATCCAACGCGTGGTCTCCTAAGTCCCGGCGTTGGGCTCAGCGCGCCTGTTTCCAGACATTAGTTTCTTGGATGAGGCCATTCTTGAGGTCAGGCCGTGTGCGCTATATGTGCAGCGACGGCGAGAGACTGAAGGCTAGGACATGGGACGTAAGTGGGCGCGAATGCGCAGGTTGGCCGCCTAGTTCATTCAATCTATTAAAAATGCAGGAAAATCAATCATATAGGTTTTGCGTGGCGCCCATGATGGACGGGACGGACCGCCATTGCCGCTATTTTCACCGTTTACTGACAAAGCGCGCGCGTCTCTACACGGAGATGGTGACTGCGGACGCCGTTCTGCATGGGGACCGGGATCGGCTGATTGGCTTCGACCCCATCGAACATCCTGTGGCGCTGCAGCTTGGCGGGTCCGATCCAGGGAAGCTCGCAGCGGCGGCGCGCATTGGCGAGGACGAAGGATACGACGAGATCAATCTTAATGTCGGGTGTCCGTCGGACCGGGTGCAGGATGGGGCCTTCGGGGCCTGCCTGATGAAGACGCCCGGCCTTGTGGCGGACTGCGTTGCGGCGATGCGCGCGGCGGTCGACGTTTCGGTCACGGTCAAATGCCGGATCGGCGTTGACGATCAGAACCCCGACGAAAGCCTGTTCGATCTCGTGGCGCGCTCGGCGGAGGCCGGCTGCGGCGTCTTTATCGTGCACGCGCGGAAGGCGTGGCTGCAGGGCCTCAGCCCGAAGGAAAATCGCGAGATCCCGCCGCTGGACTATGGGCTCGTGAAACGCCTGAAGCGCGAGAGACCAGACCTGACGGTCATCCTGAACGGCGGCCTTGCGTCAATCGATGACTGCCTCGTTCATCTTTCGCATTTAGACGGCGTTATGCTCGGCCGTGCGGCCTATGGCGCGCCACGGCTGCTCGCGGAAGTGGATGCGCGGGTCTGCGGCGAGGCGGGCCTGCGGCCGGCGCTGCGGGACGTGGTCGCGGCGATGGACGCCTATGTGCGCAGGGCCGCCGCCGGAGGCGTTAAGCCGCACCACGTGACGCGGCACATGCAGGGGCTCGCCCATGGACTGCCTGGCGCACGGGAGTGGCGCCGCATGCTGACGGAAGACGGCGCCGCGACGTCGCCCGACGTTGTTGCGCGCGCTTGGGATGCGTGCGGTCCGCGCTTTGAAGCGGCGCTCATTGAAGCCGGCGACGCTGCGGTTGTCGCGGCGGCCGGCTAGGTTTGCGCCGCTATTGAAGGCGCTCCACCTCGACGCCCGATGCCCGCAGCCGCTCAATAAGACCGTCGGGGCCGACCATATGTCCTGCGCCAACCGCCACGAAAGCGTCGCGGTCCTCCCGCGCATTCAGGAGACGGTCGATGGTGCGAAGCCAGTCCTCATTTCGGTCGGCGAAGAGCGCCTGATAGGCGATCGGCGCATCGGCGCGCAGGTCGGCGAGGGCGAGCGCCTCGATCTTCGCTACATCGCCGGCGCGCCAGGCTTTCAGAAGCGCCTCCGTCTCC
This sequence comes from Parvularculaceae bacterium, assembly GCA_028284065.1. GTDB lineage: Bacteria > Pseudomonadota > Alphaproteobacteria > Caulobacterales > Parvularculaceae > MED-G105. Next base: position 233,994 of record JANQSJ010000010.1, on the reverse strand, counting down.
GTCTCGAGGTCCGCGATATCGTCCAACGAAGCGTCGAAATTGGCGAGCGCGTCGCCGGCGTCGAGGCTGGCGAGCGCCAAGACCTGAGTCTTCAATGGCTCCAGATACCGCACGGCGTCGCCTTCCTCTCGCGCGAGCGTCTTGATTGCGTCGTCAACGCCTTCGCCGGAGGAGAAGCCGGTCTCGTCTAGGGCGGCGAGCGTCAGGCTGAGGATGGCGAGCCACGGTTCATATGCCTCGAATGTGGCGGGGGCGAGCCCCAGCGCCTCGGCGCGCATTGAAAACTGCGCCCAGCGGTCTGCACCCAGACGTTCGGACAAGGGGCCGGACTTCGAAAGGCCATAGCGTTCGATCAGTCGGCCCATCTCCCGCTCCGCACGGGGGCCGTCGGCATTGGTTTCAAAAAACGTCGTCCCCGCATCGGCCATCGCCGCCTCGAAGGCCTCTCCGCGCCATATCGTCCCGGCGGGAAGCACATGCATAGTGCCAAAAAGATAGATGTCAGCGCCGCCGCGGTTGGCGCGCCAAAGGGCGGGCAGGCCGCTCGCGTCGGCCGTGCTGTCACGCTCTGCGGATATATCCGCAGTCGGACGATAACGGATTGTGCCGTCGGCGCCTTGCGCCGCCGCGCCGGCGCAGATGAGCGTAAAGAAAGCCGCGAGCGCCGTACGCATGGGTCAGATCTTCTGGTTGTAGGCGCCTACTTCCGGATGCGCCGACAGGATTTCGTCAAGCTCGGCGAACATGGCGCGCATCGCCTCCTCAGAGGTTGGACTTTCAACGACGACGACTAGCTCAGGCTTGTTGGACGAGGCCCGAACAAGTCCCCAGGTGCCGTCGGCGGCGGTCACGCGCACGCCATTGACGGTCACGACATCGCGGATCTTCTGATTGATGATCGGCTCGCCGGCAGCAGCGCGCCTTTCGATTTCCTTCACAACCCGGGCGACAACGTCGTATTTCACTTCATCGGCGCATTTCGGCGACATTGTGGGCGACTGCCAGGTGCGGGGCAGGGCCTTGCGCATGTCGGAAAGTTTCTCGGCCGGGTTGCGCGCCAGCATACGGAGGATAGCGATTGCGGCGACCAGCCCGTCATCATAGCCGCGTCCGACATCGCCCCGGAAAAAGAAGTGTCCCGACTTTTCAAAGCCGGCTAGCGCATCCATGTCATGGCTCTTGCGCTTGATGTAGGAATGCCCGGTCTTCCAGTAGGTCGTCTCCGCGCCATTCTCGATGAGGACCGGGTCGGTCGCGAAAAGGCCGGTCGACTTCACGTCGACGACGAACTTCGCGTTTTCGTTTACCGAGGACAGGTCGCGGGCCAGCATGACGCCAATCTTGTCGGCGAAAATCTCCTCGCCCTCATCGTCGACGACGCCGCAGCGATCGCCGTCGCCGTCAAAGCCAAATGCGACGTCCGCGCCATGCTCCTTAACAGCGTCACGCATGGCGTGCAGCATTTCCAAGTCTTCCGGATTAGGATTATATTTCGGAAACGTGAAGTCCAGATCGGCGTCCATTGGCGCGACCTCCACGCCGAGCCGCTCAAGAGTTTCGGGCGCATAGGCGCCCGCCGTGCCGTTGCCGCATGCGGCGATGACTTTCAGTTTGCGGTCGATCTTCACTCCGGTGACGAGATCGTCGATATAGCGTTCGCGCATGCCGGGGACCGCCTTGTATGCGCCGCCGTCAAACGATTTGTATGCGCCGGACAGCACGATCTCTTTCAAACGGGACATCTCGTCCGGTCCGAAGGTGAGGGGGCGCGCAGCGCCCATCTTGACGCCGGTCCAGCCGTTTTCATTGTGACTTGCCGTCACCATGGCGACGCAAGGGACGTCGAGATCGAACTGCGCGAAATAGGCGACCGGCGAGAGGGCGAGGCCGATATCGTTCACCTCGACGCCGGCGGTCATGAGGCCGACCGTCAGCGCCTGTTTGATGGAAAGGGAGTACTCGCGGAAGTCATGGCCGACGACGATCCTTGGCGCGACGCCGAACTCCCTGATGAGGGTCCCAAGGCCCTGGCCCAGCGCCTGTACGCCGAGCAGGTTGATTTCGTTCTTGAAGAGCCAGCGAGCGTCGTATTCTCGAAATCCCGTCGGCTTCACGAGTGGAACGGTCTCATACGCGATTGTGTTCGGCGAAAGCTCGGGGACGGGCGCCGGCAGAATCTCGGTCATGGTACATCTACTACTCGTTGGCCGCGCCGTCAGAAGCTCCTTGAGGGCGCGGGCTTGCGGTGAAATGGCGGATTTCGCGCGTCAGGGCAATCGCCCGGGAGCGCGGCTGGCGAGTTGGGATGCGGCATGGGCGCGTCAGCGTTGGAAAAGGTGGCGGCTGACATCAGGGCGTGCCGGCTTTGCGCAGGCGAGTTTGACCGGGAGCCGCGGCCGATCCTGCAGGTCGGCCGGCACGCGCGGATCGCGATTTTCGGCCAGGCCCCTGGCAATCGCGCCTATGTGGAAGGCCGGCCGTTCGCCGATCCCTCGGGCGTGCGGCTGCGCGCTTGGCTCGGCGTCGACGAGGCGGCGTTCTACAATCCGAAGCTGTTCGCAATCGCGCCGATGGCGTTCTGTTTTCCCGGTTATGACCGGTTCGGCGGCGACAGGCCGCCGCCGAAACGCTGCGCCGCCACATGGCGGTCGAAACTTATGGCCGCCCTGCCGAAGCTGGAGCTGGCGCTTCTCATCGGCTCATACGCCCAGAAATGGCACCTCGCGAGCGCAGCGAAGCGGACGATGACAGAGACTGTCGCGGCATGGCGCGACTATGGCCCTCTCTTCATGCCGACCCCGCATCCGTCCTGGCGGAATAACGCCTGGCTGAAAAAGAACCCGTGGTTTGAATCCGATATGTTGCCTGAAATCCGCGCGCGCGTTGCGAAGCTCACGCGCGGCTGATTTTTTGAGCGCCAAGTCGTCGCCGCGCGCGTCGTTTCATGCTAGCGCCAGCGCCCTTTCGCCGCGTTCCTAAAGGCGCGCGCCGAAGCCCCGCGCAGCCGTTTAGTTGAAGCAATGACCGACAGCGCTCCCTTTGAGGCCGGCGCGCCGAAAGAGGCCGGCGCACGCGGCGAGTTTACGCCCTCCGTGAACCAATCATGGGGCGGGGAGGCGCGCGCCCTTTTTTTGCTTGGCGCGCCGATGGCGCTGACGCAGATCGTACAGTTCTCAATCAACTCAATCGACGTGTTGATGATCGGACGGCTCGGTCCTGATGCGCTCGCCGCGTCGTCGCTGGGGCTCCTTTTTTTCTTCTCGACCTGGCTTGTGGGCTATGGCCCGGCGATGGCGGTCTCGCCCCTGGTGTCGCAGTCGATCGGCGCGGCGGCGGCGGGCAAGAGCGACCATCTCGCCGACGATGTGCGCCGGTCGGTGCGCATGGGGCTATGGGCCGTGGCGCTCCTTGCGCCGTTCGTATGCGTTGTTTTTCTGTTCGCGCCGGCGATCTGCCGGGCGCTCGGCCAACCCCCGGAGCTCGCCGAACTCGCGGGGCCCTATGTCATCGCGCTTGCGCCCGCCTGGCCATTTTCGATCGGCATTCTCGTTCTGCGGAATTTTCTGGCGGCGATTGAGCGCACGCGCTTTCCCCTTGTTCTCGTTGCAGGCACCACCGCGCTGAACGCATTCTTGAACTATCTGTTGATATTCGGATCGTTCGGCGCGCCGCAGCTCGGACTGCTCGGCGCAGGAATCGCGTCTTCGATCTCGAACGCCGCCGGGTTCTTCGTCCTCGCCGCCTATTGCGGGCGCGACCCGCGCGCGCGCGTCTATGATGTTCTGCGAGACGTCTTCGTTCCTGACTGGGGACGGCTCGGGGAAGTGGTCCGCCTCGGCTGGCCGATTGCGGTTACGACCGCATTCGAAGGGCTCTTATTCAATGCGAGCGTCCTTCTGATGGGCCGGATCGGGGTCGACGAGATGGCGGCCTACCAGGTGGCGCTTAACGTCGCCGCGATGGCGTTCATGGCGGCGTTCGGTTTCGCTATGGCGGGCGCGGTGCGAGTCGGCCTGCACGCGGGCGCAGAGGACAGGCGAGGGGTGCGTCGGTCCGCAGCGCTCGCGATCTGCTTTTCCACCTGCGCGATTGGGTTGTTCGCCCTGCCGGTCTTCATGGCGCCAAAGGCGATCAGCGGCCTCTATCTTGATCGGACCGCGCCAGGCAATGCCGCGGTGCTGGCGCTCGTAGAATCGTTCCTCCGGATCGCCGCCGCGTTCATGCTGTTCGACGCCATCCAGGCCGCTGCGAACCAGGCGCTAAGAGGGCTTAAGGACGTGCGCGCGCCCATGGTCATCACCGGCGTCGCCTATTGGCTCGTGGGGTTTCCGCTCGCGGCGTATCTTGGCCTGATGACGCCCGTTGGGGCGGATGGCGTGTGGTGGGGGCTCCTGACCTCGCTTGGCGTCGCCGCGGCGCTCCTGTCTGCGCGACTCGCCTTTATGGTGCGCTGATGCGTTGGCTGCCGGCGTCGAGTGACCTGCGCCTAGGCGCCGCGCCAAGCTGTGTTAGTGTCGCCTGAGCAAGAGCGCGCTGGCGGGGGCCGGCGATAACGGAATTTGCTGGCGTTCAGCGTCGAGCGAATGGCTACAGGGGTGCGGTATGGCGTCGGCTGGCAAAGCGGCAGTTTCTTCTTTCCTGAGAATAGGCGTCGGGATTGGCCTTGCGGCCGCCGGCGCCGCCCTCTCCGGCGGCGCGGCGGCGCAAACGTCAAACCCGCCGATAGGCGGGAAAGCCAGTTTTGAGACAATTTCGGCGGCCGACGTCTCGGCGATGCTTCAGGAATTCAGCATTGCGAGCGAACGACGCGCGTCGCAGACGCCGGACGGCGCCCCAGTCCTGCTTGCGCAGACAGGCGGCGGGGCGCGTTTCATCGTCAGCTTCCTGCAGTGCGCCGATGTCCAGGCCGCGGCTGGCTGCCGGCAGGCGACAATCACCACCGCGCAGTCGAGCGCCGGCGTCGCCTATGACGACCTCAATTCGTTCAACGGCCAGTCAACTGTGACGCGCGTCGTTTACGAACCGTCTCAGCAGCTTCTCATCTTTGGGCGGAATATCTTCATGCCGGGCGGCGTCGGGCGCGACAATTTCAAGCTTCAAATCGCGCTCTTCCTTCAGGACATGGGCGGCTTCGCGCGTTCGCGATCGACGGCCGGCACGGCTGTGTCTTTCAACCGGGTCCCGTCGCTGAAGGGCAAGGTGGACGGGTTCGCCGCGCCGGGCGCTCAGGACATGAGTTTCGGTCCAGCCGGCCGAACGGGGCGCGATCTTGAGATCGAGGTCGCAATCGCCAACGCCACCGGCGTCACCTTCGACATCGAGAACTCACCGCTCGACTGAGACGTGGCGGACGGCCCGAGAGGCGCCTCCTCCGCTTTTCGGTATTGCAGCGCAGCAATCAGCTTCCGTCGGTCCGGCTGAAACCATATCGTCAGACTTTCCAACTAGTTCGCGCACGCGCGTTTGACGGCGCGCCCCGATATTTCGCCTTGAGCGGGACGGGCGCCGCCGCTATAGAACGCGCGTTTTCGGCGAGGGGCCGCTGGCGTCGAGATTGGACTGACGGTTGGGAGCGCGTTGATGTCGGATTTGGACCTTAAGGATTATCGGCCCACCGACGATGAGCCTTTCATGTGCGATCGCCAGAAAGCGTACTTCAAGAAGAAGCTGCTCGACTGGAAGGACGAGATTCTGCGCGAAAGCCGTAGCACGCTCGATCAGCTTCAAACCGAAAGCCTGCAATTGCCCGACATTGCGGACCGGGCTTCGAGTGAAACTGACAAGGCGCTGGAGCTGCGGACTCGAGACCGGCAGCGCAAGCTTATCTCCAAGATCGATTCGGCTTTGCGGCGTCTCGACGCCGGCGACTACGGGTATTGCGAGGAAACCGGCGAACCTATTAGCCTGCGGCGACTAGAGGCGCGCCCGATCGCGACCCTTTCGCTGGAGGCGCAGGAGCGCCACGAACGCGACGAACGCGTCCACCGCGACGATTAGGCGCTGAGGCGGCGCCCGCGCGGCGTCATCGGACCGCACGCGGCCTTGCGTACCTCAATCATGACGAAAATTCGCACGCCCGCGCAGCCCGAAGGGTCCGCCATGACGGTCTATTTTGATGGCGCCTGTCCTCTTTGTCGGCGGGAGATCGATTTCTATCGCGTTAGGAGCCGCGGGGTGTCGTTCGTGGACGTGTCCAGCGCCGACGAGTCGGCCCTTGGCGAGGGGCTATGTCCGTCCGACGCGCTCGAACGGTTTCATGTAAGGACCGAAGTGGGCGAGTTGAAAAGCGGCGCGGCTGCATTTGCGGCGCTGTGGCGACGAACGCCCGGGTTCGCTTGGGCGGGCCGATTGTTTGGCCGGGGACCGGCGCTTGTGGTCGCTGAAGTTGCGTACCGGGGCTTTTTGAAGGTCCGGCCCCTCATCCAGGGGATGGCAAGAAGACTGGAGGCGGGACGTGGGGGCGCTGCGACGGGTTAGGCCGCGGCGCCTTCGCTGTCAGTCGTGAGGTCTGCGTCCGAGACCACCTGGTTACGGCCAGCGGCTTTCGCCTGATAGAGGCACTTGTCCGCGCGTTCGATAATGGCTTCCACCGTGTCGCCGCTGCGCAATTCCGCGACGCCCATCGACAAGGTCACATTGCCCATGCTCTCGTTGGAGCGGCGCTTTTTCAAGGCGCGCGCGCCAACGGCTTCTCGGATACGGTCGGCGAGCTTCACGCCATTGTCGCGACTCGTCGCGGGCAGAATGATCGCGAATTCCTCGCCGCCATAGCGCGCCAGGACGTCCTGTCCCTTGACGTTCTGTTTCATCATGTCGGCGACAAGGCGCAGCACCTGGTCGCCGGTCTGGTGGCCCCATTTGTCGTTAAAGCGCTTGAAGTGATCGACGTCGGCGAGGACGAGCGACATGGGCGTCTCTTCCTCGCGCGCGCGATCGATTGTCTTCTCGATGGCGACGTCGAAGGTCTTGCGGTTCTTCACGCCCGTCAGCGGATCGGTCATCGCCTCCTGCTGGATAGAGGCGATGTTCTCGCGAAGGAACGAGATTTCATCAGAAGATTCGTTGAGCTGCTGTTCAAGCTGTTCGTTCGTTTCCTGCGCGGCGCGGGCGACCTTAATGACGCCTTGCACAAGCCGCATGATGTCAGGATTGCCGCCGCCGCCAGCGTCTTCATCCACAATGTCGCTGAGCGCCACTGAAAGCGTCGAGAGCTCTTCGGAATGGCCCCGCGATTCGGCGCCGGATTGCGCCACTGCGCCGGACATTTTTGCGACTTCGGCCTCGAACCGCTGGAGCATGACGGCGATTTCCGCCGCGAGATCAGTGCGCAGTATATGGGCGTCGTAGAGACGGTCCGCCTGAGGCTGGCCCATCGACCCGTCGGGCCGCACGCTCTTTTCGAAATCCTCCGACAGGGTCGGATGGTTCTGATAGAGGTGCGCCATCAGGAGTTCGATATTGCGGGGGGTGGCCGCAAGCCGAAGGCCGCGAATCGCTTTTAGCGCTTCCTCCGCCACGCCGTATGAGCGGTCGAGGTCTTCAATCATGTCGCCAATTCCGGATGCGCAAAGATACAGTGGCGCTGAAGATAGGTTGGCGGCGTTAATGAGAGGATAATCAACGCGGGGAGACGCGTTCTTTAGGCGCGCCCCGTGGGGCGGCCGCGCTCAACGCAGCATGAAAGACGGCGTGTTTTCGCCAAAGCCGACGGGCGGAGAAAAGTCCTCCGCATTGTCCCGACCTCGTCCCCGTCCCCGTCCGCGGCGCTCGTCGCCGCGCGGCCCGGCGTTCGCGTCTGAGGACGCCCGCGCCGGCTCCTGGCTGGCCTCTCCGCGCGCCTCGCCGCCGCCGACGCGTCGGCGTCCTCGGCCGCCGCGGCCCTCGCGTGCGCTCTTGTCGCGGGAAGTGGGCCTCTTTGCGGCGCGGCTGGCGGCCTCCTCGCGGGCCTTTTCAAAAAAGCCCTCTCCGAGGTTGGTCTCCTCGATCCCGTCGAGGTTAATGATCCTTAGGATCGCCGCGAGCGCCTTGTCGTCCTTCGGCGTCACCATCATGAACGTGTGGCCTTCGCGGCCGGCGCGGCCAGTTCGGCCGATGCGGTGGACATAATCGTCTGGATTGATCGGCACGTCATAATTGAAGACGTGGCTGACCGCCGGAATGTCGAGGCCGCGCGCGGCGACATCCGAGGCGATGAGGAACTGCAGATCGCCGGACCTGAACATGTCGAGCGTCTCCATCCGAAACGCCTGAGCTAGGTCGCCATGGATCGGACGCGCGTTGAACCCGTGCTTCTGCAGCGACTTGGCGATCACGTCCACGGATGATTTGCGATTACAGAATACGATGCCGTTCTTGACGTCGTCCTGGCGCAGGAGCGCCCTCAAGGTATGCCGTTTGACCGCATCGTCTGTCGTCGGCACGCGCACCATGCGCTGCGTAATCGTCTCCGCCGTCGTCGCCGGCTTTGCCACCTCGACCCGCGCCGGCGCGCTCAGAAACTGATCCGTAATCCGCTTAATCTCCGGCGGCATGGTGGCTGAGAAAAATAGCGTCTGCCGCGTCATCGGCGTCAGCTTGAAGATGCGCTCGATGTCCGGGATGAAGCCCATGTCGAGCATCCGGTCGGCCTCGTCGACGACCATAACTTCGATGCCAGTGAGAAGGAGACGGCCGCGCTCGAAATGGTCGAGCAGGCGGCCCGGCGTCGCGATCAGGACGTCGACGCCGCGCGTCAGCTTGGCGTCCTGGTCGGCGAAGGAGACGCCGCCGATGAGAAGCGCCATGGAAAGCTTGTGGTGCTTGCCGTACTTCTCAAAGCTGTCAGCCACTTGGGCGGCCAGTTCGCGCGTCGGCGCCAGCACTAGCGAGCGCGGCATCCGAGCCCTGGCTCGGCCCTTCGACAGGCGGTGGATCATCGGAAGTGTGAAAGACGCCGTCTTGCCGGTGCCGGTCTGGGCTATGCCGAGCACGTCGCGTCCGGCGACCGCTTCGGGGATCGCCTTTTCCTGAATTGGCGTTGGCGAATCATAGCCCGCCTCGGCGAGCGCATTGAGGATTTTCGGCTCAAGGCCGAGATTGTCAAAAGTCATGTAGTCCCGTTTGTTCGTCCGCCCCTCGCGCCCGTCGAAGGCGCAGGCTTGGGGAGGAGCTGCTTTGCGCTGTCCGCTTTCGCTCCGTTGAGCGAAAACGTCGGCCGTCCATCGGCCGAATTCTCGTCAGCGCCAAGTCGCCGGGCGCCTTACGTCAAAAACCGCATCTCAGAAGCCTTGAGGCCTAACCGAAACGCGTCTTGCGCTGCGTCTCAGCGAGAGCGGCCACTGCAATGAGCGCGCCCTAATGCGGTTGGAGGCGCAGTTAGGGGGCGTTCCCACTGAAGTCAAACCATCGCGATCGAAAATCCTTAAGATTCAGGTCGCATTACGCGGAAACTCGGATGGTGGGACGTCACCGCCACACTGCGACGGGCGCATTGGCGTCTTTCTGAGCGCCGGCGACCCGCTATCGCCAGAATTTCACCTGCTCCACGGGCGCTAGCGCCATCGGCGCGCCGTCGTCGATATCAAATGCGCGGGCCCAAGGCTCCAGGTTGCGGACGGTGAGGTTCGCGCGAACGGCGGCTGGCGGGCGCGTCGGGCTCGGCGCTGCGCCTGGCGCAGGCTGTCGCCATATCTGAGCCCAGGCGACAAAAAACCGCTGATCGCCGGAAAGGCCCGCGATCGCCGGGGCGGCTGCGCCCGCCAGATGCGCAACGTAGGCGTCATGCGCCAGCTGCAGGCCTGCGAGGTCCGCGGCCGCCTGGTCGACCGCCTTGGGATAGACGCCTTCGGCGGCGAGCTGCGCGGCGAGCCGTTCCCGCGCTTCCGTGCGACGGGCCTCGTCCTCGGCCGTCCACCAGGTTCGTCTGCGTCCCTCGGCGTCTATCTTGCGGCCCTCCCAGTCGAAGGCGTGGCTGACCTCGTGGCCGATGATCGCGCCGAGCGCGCCGTAATTCGCTGCTGGGTCGGCGGCCGGGTCAAAGAAGGGCGGCTGCAGCAAGCCTTCGGAAACAGTCATTTCGTTCGCAAGCGGATCGTAGTAGGCGAGCGCGTCGAACGCCGCTGCATGTCCTGCAAGCTCTGCGGGGGCCGCTTCTTTCAACAGATCGCGCGCCCGCCGCCACGTCCATCGGCGAAACGCCCGGGCGTTTTCGTAAGCGGCTCCGAGCTGCGGCTCGAATGGCGCCGTCGGATTGGACGCAGGGGCCGCCGCGCCGATCTTGATTGTCATCCCGGCGAGCTTGCGGGCCGCTTCTTCCTGCGCCTGTCGGGAAAGCGTTTCAGACGATCTAAAGCGGGCTTCGGCGGCGGCGCGCACGTCCCAGGCGAGGGAAGTCGCGGCGCGGACGGTTTCTTCGTCCGTGACGGCGTTCCTTATCGCCTGCATGACCGGTTCGCTGAGGGCGGCTCGATATAGGTTAAGGCCGTCGCGCCAGCGCGCATCGGTGGTCGGCGCGTCGCCAGGCGACCCTTGTAACGCCCGCGCAGGGGCCGGCAGCACGGCTGCATTTTCATTCAGCAGGTGGAACGTCAGATAGGCGCGCCAGGCGTCGACGGGCGTTTCGCCGAAGATCGCCGCTATGGCCGCGATCGCTCCGTCTTCTCGAAGGATGAGCGCTTCTTCATCCTCCAGGCCCGCTGCTTCAAGATAGTCCGTCCAAGGAAATCCGGGCGCTTCGTCGGTAAGCGCCGATGTCACGATCGCCCGGTCGACTAGGTTGGGATTCTGCGCTTTCGCTTCATTCCAGTGCGTGTCGGCGATCGCAGTTTCCAGGTCAAGGACAAGGTCGGCGAGCGCAGCTGGCGTGTCCGTCCCGATCAATAAAAAGAATTCTTCGATAAGCCGGCGATAGGCGCGGCGGTCGGCGTCATATCTCGGCGCGAGATAGCGGGATGGTGCGCCGAGCCCAAGGCCCCACTGGGCGAGGTGCGCGAGCGCACGTCCTCCGGGTTCGATTGGCCGCACGTAGATCGCGATCGGCGCCATGGGGGAGAGGCCGGGATCTGCAAAGGCGCGGGCGATGTCTTCATGGCTCTGAAGCGCCGCGATCGCCTCGACGTCCTCGCGTATGGGCGCAAAGCCGGCGGCGTCGATGGTCGCCAGGTCGACGTGCGTCTGAAGAAGCGCCGCCGCCGCGAGAAGCGACGGATCGGCCTCGTCATCCGTTTCGACGACTGACGTCATGAGCGCGCGTACGCGCGCCGCCGCCGCCAACTCCGCCTCGACGAAGGGCGATGCGCCGCTCGCCGCTGCGCCGTTGGCGTAGCGGTAAAAGTCCTCGCCTGGCTCAACGTCATCCGACAATGCGGCGAGATCTATACCGGGCGCCGGGGCCCGCCCCGCGTCGGCCGCCGCTTCCTCACGCGTGCGGTCGTGCGCGAAGAATCGCTTCGCGGCGTCTACCGGCGCGCCGTCGCATGCCGCCGCCAGCAGCGCCGCGGCCGTTGCAATGAATGCGCGGAAGGTGACTGAAACGCCGGGCATCCTTCTGGGCAATTCCCCGTTTGCTGCGACAGGGTCGCGGCGTAGCGACATTCTTGCCGTCGCGCCAGCATCCCGCCCGGCAGGGGAACGAGCCACCCAGCCAACGTCCGCTTGTCGCCGCAGCGCGTTTCGGCCATTCTTGCGCGGCGCAGCAAACAAAAAGTCTTCATGGACCTCAAAAGCACCGTCCGCACCATTCCCGACTATCCGAAGCCGGGCATCATGTTCCGGGACATAACGACGCTCTTGGCGGACGCGCGCGCGTTTCGCCGCGTCGTCGATGAAATGGTGCAGCCGCTCGCCGGAGATAAGATCGACAAGGTCGTCGGCATCGAGGCGCGTGGGTTCATTCTCGGCGGCGCCGTTGCGCATCAGCTTTCCATCGGTTTCGTCCCCATGCGGAAGAAAGGCAAGCTGCCGCACAGGACGGTCGGGCAGCGCTATGCCCTTGAGTATGGCGAGGACGAGATCGAACTTCATGAAGATGCGATTGAGGCGGGTGAGCGCGTTCTCCTTGTCGACGACCTGATCGCCACTGGCGGGACGGCGATCGCCGGCGTGAAGCTCATCGAGAAGATTGGCGGCGACATTGCGCTTTGCTCGTTCGTGATTGATCTGCCGGACCTTGGCGGCGCGGAGAAGCTTCGCGGGCTCGGGCACTCGGTTGCCTCGCTAATGAGTTTTAAGGGCGCTTGACGCGATAGATTTGAGGACGGCGGCGCGAATGACCTTTTTCCCCGGTATTTTTCTTTTTTTTGGCGCGCATGGAACAATGGCGGTCGCAAGGCCCCTGCGCACGCAACTGATCGAGCGGTTCGGCGAGGCGGGATACAAGGGGATATACGCGCTGGTCTCGCTTGCGGGGCTCGTTCTGATTTACATGGGTTGGGCCGCCGCGCCGGCGACGTCGCTGTATTACCCGCCATATTGGATGCGCCATGTGGCGTACCTGTTCACGCTGCTCGGCTTTATTGCGCTTGCGTCGGCCTACCTGCCGGCAGGACGGATTAAGGCGGCGCTGAAGCATCCGATGCTTGCCGGCCTCAAATTCTGGGCGCTTGCGCACCTTCTGGTGAACGGCGAGATTCGCTCCCTCGTCGTCTTCGGAGCGTTTCTGGCGTTCGCCGTCGTCGACCGGATTGCGGTAAAGCGACGTGGCGAGCCGACGCCTGCGGCGGGACCGGCTGTGAACGATGCGCTCGCGGTCGTAGCGGGGGCCGCCGCCTGGGCAAGCGTTTACTTTGTCCTTCACCCATATATCGCAGGCGTGCCGCTGCGCTGACCCCGCCTCGGCTGGCCTCGCGCGGCCTGGATCGCTATATGAGCCGTTCGAGAAAAGCGCCGCTGGAGGTGATCGCCAATGTCTCGGCAAGACCAGACCGTCGCCAAGCTTAATGACGCTGGCGGCCCGGCCGCGCCGTCGAAGCAGCGCAAGGGACGCGTGACGGCGACTGAGATCGCGGGCCGCAAGGGCCGCGAGCCCATCGTGTGCCTCACCGCCTATGACGCGCCGACCGCCGCTATCCTCGACCCCCATTGCGACGTGATATTGGTCGGCGACTCTGTCGGCATGGTTGTGCACGGGCTTCCGTCGACGGTGGGCGTCACCATTGAGATGATGATCCTTCACGGCCGGGCGGTGATGCGCGCCGCCACGTCGGCGCTCGTCGTTGTGGATCTTCCCTTCGGTTCTTACGAGGCGAGCCCGGCTCAGGCATTCGAGACTGCTTCTCGCATCCTGGGCGAAACGGGCGCCCAAGCGGTAAAGCTCGAAAGCGGCGTACATGCTGCGGAGACGGTGCGGTTCCTCGTTGACCGAGGCGTACCCGTAATGGGCCATGTGGGCCTCAGGCCCCAGGCGGTTCACGTAAGCGGCTTCAAGGCCAAGGGCCGCACCGAGGGCGAGCGGCTGTCGATCATCGGCGAGGCGACCGCCACCGACGTCGCCGGCGCGTTCGCGATTGTCGTCGAAGGCGTCGCGGAGGATCTCGCCCGCGAGCTTACCGAAACGGTCGCCGCGCCGACCATTGGAATCGGCGCGTCGCCTGATTGCGACGGACAGATCCTTGTCACCGAAGACATGCTCGGCATGTTCGAATGGACGCCGAAATTTGTTAAACGCTACGCGGATTTACGTGATAAAATTGATGAGGCGGTGAAGGCTTACGCATCGGATGTGCGCGCCCGGCGATTCCCTGAGCCTGCTCAGCTCTATCGGCTCGGAGCGTCGAAGTCCGCCGGCTAACCGCGCGGCGGCCGCTGATGTCCATCAAGTCCCCGTCCTCGCGCAGATTGCGCGATATGGGAAAGGCCGTTACCACCCGCCTTTCCCGGGACTGACATTCCACTATTACGCGGCGCTTTAAGGGCGGCGCGCAGCCAGGAGGGCGCCGTCAGGGCGCAAAGCACGAGGACCTATAGGCGTGGCGAACGAAGACGGCCTCATCCGTGAAGTCGATGAGGGTCTGGCGGAAGACGATTTCTGGCGATCCGTGCAAAAGCGCGGGCCATATATTCTCGGCGCGGCCGCTGCGATTGTGGCGGGCGTCGCCGGCTTTCAGGTTGTGGACGCGCGCAAGGGCGCGGCGGCTGGCGCGGCTGCCGAGCAATTTTACGGGATTCTCTCCGACGAGGACGCCGTGCTTGAGGAACGGTTTCAGCGCCTGAAACAGTTCGAAGAGGCGTCGCCAGCAGGTTACTCTATCGTCGCTCGATTCAGGATCGCCGGCGGTCTTGCCGCCGACGGAGACGCTGAAGAGGCCCGCGAGGTCTATCGTTCGATCTATGAAGGTGACGCCGCGCCGAAGCGACTGCGTCAGCTCGCTCGCATCAGGGCGGCGCACCTTGCGCTCGACGCCGGCCGCGACGCGGTCATCGACGCTGTGGGCGATCTTGAGACGGACGCATCCCAGTTCGGCTTCTTCGCGCGTGAGGCGCTCGCTTTTGCGGCGTTAAAGGCGGGTGATTACGCGACAGCCGCTGCGACATTCGACGACGCTGCCGCAGACCTCGCCGCCCCGGAAGGCGTCCGGACGCGCGCGCGTGAGTTCGCGGCGCTGGCGAAGGCCGCCACTGCGGGCGACGGGCTCGAATGGCCGAAGCCGCAGACCGCCGCTGACATCGTGCGGTCCATCGGCGACGACCTTACGGACGCATTTGGCGAGTCAGCGGCAAGCGCCGCGGCTGCGGCGCTAGCCGCCGGCGCGGAGGCCTCGCCTGCAGACGACGGGTCCGACGCCGCCGATGGGTCCCAAGCGGATCTTGAAGCGACTGAGCCTGACGGCGAAGCGCTGGATGAGGCGCAGGACGGACTGGCGCAGGACGGACTGGCGCAGGACGGACTGGCGCAGGATGAGCCGGTGGCGGCGCAGGAGGCCGAGGGGACGGATGACGACGAAACGGGCGGGGGCGGCAACCACCCGTAAGAGGATCTTCGCGCCCATGCGATTTGCATCACTAAATGACACATTGTGGCGGCTCTTCAGGATCGCCCTTATTTCGCTTGCCTGGCTCGCGCTCGCCGCATGCTCGTCGGGGCCCATCGGCGCGATCGGCGGTATTTTCGGCGGCGACGGCGACGACGAGGAGGAAGTCGACGAGGAGGAAGCCGAAGAGGCGAAGAAGGATGAGGACCGGCTTTCCATCCTGGCCTTTGAGGAGACGTTGCAGACCGATCCGCGTTACGCCGGCCTGTCGGTGGACGTGCCGCCATCATACCGCAATGTCTCTTGGCCGCAGCCGGGGGGCGAGGCGGACCATACGCTTCACCATCTGAGCGCGCCGCTTGAACTTGATAAAGCGTGGGACACCGGCATCGGCAAAGCGTCGCAACGGCGCGCCCGCCTGACCGCGCCGCCGGTCGCCGCAGACGGTCGGATTTATGTGACCGACGCCGAAGCGCACATCTCCGCCCTCGATATCGAGACGGGCGATCTGATCTGGGAGACCGAACTCGCTCCTGAAATAAAGGAGAAATTCCGTATACGGGATATCTTGTCGCGGCCGAAAGCCTCCCAGATAGGGTTTGGCGGCGGCGTCGCGTACGATGAGGGCCGGGTGTTCGTTACCTCCGGATTTGGCTTCGTCGCGGCGCTCGACGCGGAGACCGGCGAGGAGGTCTGGCGGTACAAGGCGAGCGCGCCGGTCCGCACGCCGCCAACGGCGCATCGCGGGTCGGTTTTCTACGTCACCATCACCAACGAGCTTGTCGCGCTCGACGAGGCGACGGGCGAACGGCAATGGGGCTATCAGTCATTCGAGGAGAATGCGCGCATTCTTTCCTCCGCCAGCCCCGCCGCGGCGGGCGACCTTGTTGTGGCGCCGTTCTCGTCCGGCGAGATTGTCGCCTTCCTGTCGAACTCCGGCCGACCCGTCTGGAACGACACGCTGTCGCGCAGCGCCAATCTCACCGCGCTCGCCACCTTGAACGACATCGCTGGCAGCCCGGTGATCGACCGCGGCTTGGTCTACGTTGTCAGCCACGCCGGCCGGCTGACCGCGATCGATATCCGCACGGGCGGGCGTATTTGGGAATCGCCGATCGCTGGCCTGCAGATGCCCTGGGTCGCGGGCGATTATCTCTTTGTTGTCTCGGTGGACAGCGAGCTTGTTTGCCTGTCGCGGTCCGACGGCGCGATTATCTGGATCTCCCAGCTTCAGCGCTATACGAATGAAAAGAAGAAGAAGGGCCGGATTTCCTGGGCAGGCCCAGTGCTGGCGGGCGATCATCTCGTCCTGGTGTCGACCGAAGGCGACATTGCGAAGGTCTCCGCGAGTGACGGCGAGGTCGTTGAGACTGAGGATTTCGACGGCGGGTCGATCGTGCCGCCGATCGTCGCCGAAGAGAAAATCTTTGTCCTGAGCGAAAAGGGCAAGCTGATCGCGTTTGAGTAGGCGCGCTCGCCCTGCGAAGCGGCGCAGCGGTGCGCTCGCGCCTCGGCGCCCATCCCAAGAGTGGAATTGACCAAATCTGATGGCCGAGACGCTGGCGAAAATCGCGATTGTCGGCCGTCCCAATGTCGGCAAGTCGACGCTCTTTAACCGTCTCGTCGGGCGGCGCATCGCCATCGTCGACGACACGCCGGGCGTCACGCGGGACCGGCGCGAGGCCGACGCCGCGCTCGGCGATCTGAAGTTCGTCGCAGTGGACACGCCAGGGCTTGAGGAGGCGCCTGCGGAGGCGCTTGAGGGCCGCATGCGCGCCCAGACGGAGCAGGCGATCGCCGAGGCGGCGGCCTGCGTCTTCGTCATCGACGCGCGCGCCGGCCTCACCGGCCTCGACCGGGCCTTCGGCGAGCTTATCCGCGCGAGCGGCAAGCCGGTGATCCTGCTCGCCAACAAGGCGGAAAGTTCGGCGGCGGATGACGGGCTCATGGAGGCCTATGAGCTCGGGCTTGGCGAGCCGATCGCCTTCTCCGCCGAACACGGACAAGGCCTTGCCGAGCTCTTTGTCGCGCTGGAGCCGGTTCTTGCGGCGTATTCGGAGGATGCTGAGGCGGAAGAGGAGATCGCCTGGGACGATCCGAGGAAACCCTTGCGCGTCGCCATCGTCGGGCGGCCGAACGCCGGCAAGTCGACGCTCATCAATCGCCTCCTCGGCGAGGATCGCGTATTGACGGGACCCGAAGCCGGCATCACGCGCGACGCGATCTCGGTTGAATGGCGCTGGGAAGGGCCAGACCGCGACTGGCCGGTGAAACTCTTCGACACCGCTGGCATGCGGAAGAAATCGCGCGTCCAGTCAAAGCTTGAGAAAATGTCCGTCGGCGATGCATTGCGCGCGGTGAAGTTCGCTGAAGTGGTCGTATTGCTGATCGATGCAGACAAGCCCTTTGAGAAGCAGGACCTTCAAATCGCCGATCTCGCCATGCGCGAGGGCCGGGCGCTCGTCATCGGCGTGAACAAGTGGGACCTCGTCGAGGACAAGAACGCCGAGGCGCCGCGCCTGAAGGAGATGGCGGCGCGCCTCTTGCCGCAGGCGCCGGGCGCGCCGCTTGTCTTTCTGTCCGGGCTCACCGGTCGCTCGGTGGAGAAGCTGATGCCGGCGGTCGTGAAGGTCTATGTGGACTGGAACGCGCGCATCAAGACGCCGGACCTTAACCAGTGGCTCGCTGACGCGACGTCGCGCCACCCGCCGCCCGCCGTCGCCGGCCAACGTATTAAGCTGCGCTACATCGCCCAGGTGAAGACGCGGCCGCCGACCTTCGTCGCCAAATGCACGCGGGCGGACGACGTGCCGGAGAGCTATCGGCGGTATCTTGTCAATTCACTGCGCGAGGCGTTCGACCTGCCGGCGGTGCCGGTGCGGCTGCTGCTTGAGCGGCCCAAAAATCCTTATGCCGATAAAAAATGACGCCAGTCGATGCGCAGTAGGTTACATGTAGCGAGGATGAGGATGTTTCCTGAAAAAGACCGAGGCCGATTTCAGGGCGCGTCCGCCGCATGTTCGGCCGCCGCCTTTCTGTTCTTTGCGAGCGCCTGCGCGCCATCGGGCGGCGCGGCTGACCCGGTCGCGTCCGCGCAGAAGGTTGAAGCGTCGTCCGGCGAAAGGGCGTACCGCGCTGCGGAAGAAATCCGTGATAGGAACTTGTCGGTCATCGCGGCCTATTCGCATCAAGGCGGCGACGTGCGGCTCATGGAGTTCGGCGCAGCCGCGGCGGACAGGATCCCTGCGGCGGACACGCAGATTGACATCAACTCGATCACCAAGACGGTGACCGGCGTCATGGCGGCCAAGCTCGTCGAGCAGGGTAAGGCCGCGTTCGACGATCGCCTTGACGAGATTTTCGATGACGTTCCCGGCGATAAGGCAGGCATAACGCTGCACCACCTGCTGACCCATTCCTCCGGGCTCATCAACTCCGTCGGGAATGACGCGGAAAAGCTGGGGCGGGAAGAGTTTCTCGCCCGCGTCTTCGGCTCCGAGCTCAAATACGCACCCGGAGAGAAATATCGCTATTCGAACGTCGGCTATGGCGTCGTCGCGGCGATCATCGAAAAACGTTCCGGCAAGCCCTATGAAGCTTTCCTGCGCGAGGACGTTATCGCGGGGCTAGGCCTCTCGAACACCGGATATATGTCCGTCTATGACGATGCGCGGTCGCTGAAGACCGCCGAAGGGAAGACCATTCTGGAGGCGAGCTGGGGCGGACATGAACCTTATTGGAACCTCATCGGCAATGGCGGCCTTGTCTCGACGGTCCCCGAGATGATCGCGTTCCGGCAGGCGGTTGCGTCGGGGAAGATCGTTTCGCCGGAGATGCTCGCCATTGTGCAGACGCCGCATATCAAGGAGGACGAGGCCGGAACGAGCTTTTACGGCTACGGGCTCGTTGTGCAGGACTTTGAGGGGATCGGCCGCGTGTACTGGCATGACGGCGGCAATCGCGTCTTCTCCGCGCAGTGGGGCGATTACGCCGACCAGGGAGATGTCCTTTTCACGGCCGGCGCGGGCGCCGACGGAGCGGACGCGTTTCGCGCCATGCGCATCCTGCGAACCGGGCTCTACGTCGCCGAGTGAACATCCGAGGATCGCTGGCGCTCGCCAATTGACTTCGCTAGGCCTTCCGCATGAGCGATTTGCGACTGAGTGTCTTGACGGTCGGCGCCGGGAATATGGGCGGCGCGCTTCTGCGTCGCTGGGCGGACCTTGACGGCGTCGCCTGCGCCGCTGTCGATCCGGCCGCATCGGAGATAGACGGCGTCAGCTTCTTTCGCGGCGCTGACGAACTCGGCGATCGGACGTTCGATGTGGTGGTCCTCGCGGTAAAGCCGCAGATGATCGCCTCGGTGGCGGGCGACTATGTCCAACGTCTTGCGCCCGACGGCGCCGTCGCGTCGATTGCGGCGGGCGCGTCCATAGCCCAGCTCCAGTCGATATTCGGGGCCGTCGCAATCGTGCGCATGATGCCGAACCTGCCGGCGCAGATCGGCGAAGGCGTCAGCGCGCTATGCGCTAACGCCCATGCCGACGAAAGCGTGCGCGCCAACGTCGAGCGCCTCGCCCGGGCGGCGGGCGACGTCGTCTGGGTGAAAGATGACGACATGATCGACCGCTTCACCGCCATCGCAGGCAGCGGGCCGGGCTATGTTTTCGAGATTGCGAGGGAATATACCCGTGCGGCCGAGGCGCTCGGGTTTGAGGCGGCGGATGCGCGACGAATGGCGCTTGCAGTGATGCGGGGGGCCGTGGCGATGGCGCTGCAGGATGAGCGGCCGCTAGGGGCGATGCGTGACGCCGTGACCAGCAGGAAAGGAACGACCGAGGCGGGCCTCGCAGAGTTAACGCGCGACGGCCAGCTCGAGAACCTTTTCGACGCCGCCCTGAAAGCCGCCTACGCGCGCGCGCGTGCGCTCGCCCAGGAGGTCGCCGACGACGCAGACGCCTGACGATGCACACGCCTGACGATCCATTTGCGGCGCCGTCGACGTACGAGGCACATGTCTCAGGAATCCCTTGCCGAGTTATTGCGCTACGCGGCTGCGCTCTTCAGCCAGGCGGATGGCGCGCCGGTTGAGCACGCGACCCGGCGCGGCTGGCTCGATTCCGAGGGCCGGATCACCGAGGCCGGCAAGGAGGCCGCCCGCGCGCTCGCCGACCAGGAAGGCACGCGCAGCGCTTTCAGGATCGGCTGACGCCACGTCATGCCTCAGGGCGCGAATAGTCGACTGATTGTCCAATAAGCCCCTGCAACGGCGATCCCGATCGATCCCGCCAATACGACGGCGCGGCGATGGCGCGGGTCGCCGCATAGCAACCTGAGCGCCGCGAAGGCGATCGCGACGATTGTAAATTGGCCGAATTCGACGCCCACATTGAAGGCCGCGAGCGACAGCGCGAGCTGGCCCGTCGGCAACCCAATGTCGGAAAGCGCGCCGGCGAAGCCGAGCCCATGCAAGAGGCCGAAGGCGAATACGATCGCCAGGCGCGATCGTGAGGGTCGCCGCAAGATGATGTTCTCAACGCCCACATAGGCGATCGACAGCGCAATCAGCGCCTCGACGGCGCGCGGCGGCGCATCGACCAGCCCCAACGTCGCCAGCGCGAGCGTCGCCGAGTGAGCGAGCGTGAAGGCGCTCACTTGCCAGATCAGCGCTCGCAGTTTCGTCGTCGACAAGACGAGTCCGAGGACGAACAGAATATGGTCAATCCCCATGGGGATGATGTGCTGATAGCCGATGACGAGGTAGCGACTGATAGTTTCAGCCATCGACGCTGCGGGCGGCGTCATATCTGGCGGGCCCCCGCTGGCCGCCCCGCCAACGACGGCCGGCGTCGCATCGAAGAGTTTCGACGTTCGGTCGCGCCCGAAAATCAGCGTGCCGGCGCGGCCGCCGATGCGCACATTGACGTGATTGACGTGCTCGCCCGGCAGGTCCCGCATGAGCTCGGAGGCGACGGAGATCTTTCGCGGCGGGCGCGGCAGTGGGATTTCCTGATAGACGAAGACGAACTCGCCCTTCGGCTCGGCGCCGACGAACTCAAGCGGCAGGGCCGCGCCGTCGCCATCGGCGAGCTGAAACCTGCCGTCAACG
Source organism: Parvularculaceae bacterium (assembly GCA_028284065.1). Classification (GTDB taxonomy): domain Bacteria; phylum Pseudomonadota; class Alphaproteobacteria; order Caulobacterales; family Parvularculaceae; genus MED-G105. Next base: position 212,940 of record JANQSJ010000010.1, on the reverse strand, counting down.
TAAAGCCCGAGGCGCGCGAGCGTCTTAAGGTCTACGAGCGTGTCAGTCCGCGCGCCGCCCGCGGCTTCAATCGCCTCCAGCGCATGCTCCGCATGCAGCCTGTGGATGACTTCGAGCGACCCGGCGCGCGCGTTCCACTCCACTGAGGTGAGCGTGAACGCCGCGTTGTGGGCGAGCGCCGGACCGCCGGACGCGAGAAGCGCGATAGCCGCCAGAACCGCCGCGCAGGCCGTCAAAACGACGCGGCGGGCCTTCCCGCTCCAGTCGGACATAACAGCCCGCGCTCTCCCGGGCCGCGCCGTCTAGTCTTTCTTAGGCTCGAGCGGCGCCTTGCCGCCGTCCGCTTCTTCGGCTTCGCCTTTCAGCTCCGCCAGCATGTCCTTCATCAAATTGCGGGTCATGTCCTCGCCCTTATAGGCTTGCAACCGCGAAGGTTCGATCCGGCGGGGATAGTGGTTATTCTGGCGATCGGCGTCGCCGATCTCATGGGCTTCGTCGATTGCGATCGACGCGATCGTCTTTTTACGAAGCAGGAGCTTCGTCACCTCGTAGGCGTTGCGCCGCCAGATCTCGGCCGGCAGGACGAGCTCTTCCGTCGAGCCGTCCGTATACGCAATCGTAAGCGGGATCGGCATGACAAGGCCGCCCTTGTTCGCGAAATCGACGAAATAGATGTTTTCATCGGCTTTGAGCGCCGCGGCGAGGGCTTCTTTCTCCCAGTCCTCGAGGCCGCCTTCCTCCACCGGCGATTCCATTAAGGTCGTATAGACATTGCGGTCCGCGTTCGAAACCGTGAACGGATCGTTTTCATTGTAAAAGTCCGCCAGCTCAGGGTGGCGCTGGAGGTAGGTCTTAAGGCCTTCTTCGCGGTTGCGTATCTGTTGAAGCGGCTCGGGCTCGCGTGCGGCCATCTCCACCCGATCCTTCGGAAAGTCCTTCTCCGGATCATTTGTTTTCAGCTTGTAGGCGCGCACATCTTCAATGGCGATGTCGACGTGATCCGTTGAGTAAAACCAGCCTCGCCAGAACCAGTCGAGGTCTACGCCCGAAGCGTCCTCCATTGTGCGGAAGAAATCCGCCGGCGTCGGGCGCTTGAACTTCCAACGGTTGGAGTATTCGCGGAACGCGAAATCGAAAAGCTCCCGTCCCATGACGCTCTCGCGCAGAACGGTGAGCGCCGCAGCCGGCTTTGAGTAGGCGTTGGGCCCAAGATTTAGAACTGAATCGGAGTTCGTCATGATCGGCACCTGCTCGGCGCTGGTCATGTATTCCGTGATATAATCGAGAACGTTCGTCTTGCCGCCAAAAGCGGGGAAGTTCTCCTCCCATTCGACTTCGGCGACGTACTCCAGAAACGTGTTCAGCCCTTCGTCCATCCATGTCCATTGCCGTTCATCAGAATTGACGGTCATGGGGAAGTAGTTATGGCCCACCTCATGTATGATGACGCCGATGAGGCCGTACTTGATGCGGCGGGCGTAGGTGCGATCGTCCTCGTTCTCCTCCTTGGTCGGACGGTATCCGTTGAAGGTGATCATCGGATACTCCATCCCGCCGCGCGCCCAGGTGTTGACGCTCTGCGAAGTTGGGTAGGGATAGGGAAAGGAGAGCTTTGAATAGACCTCCATTGTGTGGGCGACGGCGTGACTTGAGTATTTCGACCAGATTGGCTGCGCCTCGTTCGGGTAGAAAGACATAACGAGGACTTCCGGGTTGGTCGGATCATCCTGCTTGAAGCCCATCGCGTCCCAGATGTACCGGCGCGAGGACGACCAGGCGAAATCGCGCACGTTCTCCGCCTTGAATCTCCAGGTCTTGGTCTTGGCCTCTTTGGTCTTGACGTTCTCGGCCGCCTCTTCTGGCGTGACGACGAATTTTGGCGAATCGCTCTTCATCGCGTCGGCGAGCCGCTTGCGCTGCGTCGCCGTCAGCACCTGATTTGCGTTCTGAAGAACGCCGGTCGCGGAAACCACGTGATCGGCGGGGACCGTCAGCGCCACATCGTAGTCGCCAAACTCGAGCGTAAATTCGCCGCGGCCCAGGAAAGCCTTGTGCTGCCAGCCGGCGTAATCCGTATACGCCGCCATGCGCGGGAACCATTGGGCGAGGAAGAAGATGTCGGCGCCGTCGTCGTCAAACGTCTCGTAGCCGCCGCGTCCGCCCATGGCGGCTTCTTCGATTATGTTATAGCTCCAGCCGATCGAGAACTCGGTCGTTCCGCCCGGAGCAAGGGGCGTCGGCAGGTCGATCCGCATCATGGTGTCGACGATGGCGTGGGGGAGATCTTTGCCGCCTGCATCCTTCACGGACGTGATGTCAAAGCCATGATCGCGCGAGTTGAACCCCTGATCTCGGCGCAGCGCGGCGTAGCTGATGGAATCGCCTTCGCCGACGGCGTCGCGGCGGGTGCCGGCCGCTGACGCCACTTCCGAGCGGCGCGCCAGGCTGTCGTTGCGGAATCGGTTCTGGTCGAGCTGCACCCAGAGGTAGTTAAGCGCGTCAGGCGAGTTGTTGGCGTAGGTGATCGTCTCTTCAGCGATAATCCGGCGGTCCGGTTCGTTTAGGGTGACATTGATTAAGTAGTCCGCCTTCTGTTGCCAGTATTGCGGCCCCGGCGCGCCGGATGCGGTGCGGTAGACATTCGGAGTCGGGAGGTCCTGCCCCAATTGTTCGAACGCGCGCGCGCCGGAGCCGATTATCTCGCCATGGGTGGTCGCCTCCGCGTGCGCCCGCGCGCTCCAGAGGGACAGGGCGACGACTATGGAGCAGGCGACACGTGGAGCGGCGGCCACCGGGCTGTGAACGGCGAAGTCGATCATGGCGTTGGAAGATCCCCAGTTTGTGCGGTGTCGACCGGGCCGCAAATCTCGTCCCTTCAGCGCGCGGCGCGGCGCGTGCGAAAGGCTGCGGCCCGAGTTTATGACTGTACGTTAAAGTCTTAGCGTGCAGACTTCGTTTCGAAAAGTAACTCTCGAACGCTTTCCGACCGACAAATCGAACCTGAGCGGCGGGCCAATGCAAATTCAAGACGGGGACATCGCCGATCCTGCGAGCTGGTCCCGCGCCGAGTCGATTAGCGGCCCGCCGCCGCCGGACGAGGTTGCGCTTTGGGCGATCGACCTCGACGAAAGAGCAGCTGGCGCATCCATTCTGGCGCCAGCCGAGCGCGCCCGCGCCGATGCTTTCCGGTTCGAGGCGGATCGCAGCCGCTTTCTTGCCGGCCGGACCGCAAGGCGGCTCATTCTTGCCGGTGCGACCGGGCTGAAGCCTGAAGACCTTGACTTCGCAGAGCAAAACGGCGCGAGGCCGCGGCTGGCGCATGGCCCAGGAGCGGTGGAGTTTTCATACTCAAAATCAGAAAGTTACGGGCTTTTTGCGATAGCCGGCCAAGGGCCCGTCGGGGTCGACCTGGAGGCGATCGCCGACACCGGCGATCTTGAACTTGTCGTCGAGACGCATTTCGCGCCGTCGGAGCGGCGGCATTTGGCGGGACTTGCCGGAGAGGCATGGCTTGAGGCGTTTTATCGCATCTGGACGACGAAAGAGGCGGCGCTCAAGGCAAGCGGCGCCGGGCTTTCGGGCGACCTCAGCGGCCTTGAGGTCGATATTGCGGCGTTCAACGCCGCTCGCCCCGCATCGCGCGCCAAGGGCGCCCTGAACTTTTCGTCGGCGCAGAGCGATACAGACGCAACCTTCGGTTTTAAAGCTTACTCCTTCCGGCTTGCTATAGGTGCACACGAGCGGGGGCGCCGGCCAGCTTTGGCGTGCATTGTTTGCGCCCCCGGAATTGAAGCGATTAGAACCTACTTCTTCCAACCCGGCGGTTCCGACTAGCCGGTCATCGCCGATGAATTCTTAAAGATCGCCGTATAATCTCGGGGGTATGACAGTGGGGCGAGATAACGCTGCGCGGCCGCGCTCAGCGGACGAGGTGAGCGGTCGGAGCGAGGCGGGCGTCGATGCGCGCGCCAAAACTCGCTCCGATGCGCGCCGAGGCCGCGCGGAGACGCCGATCGACGTCGTCGTTGCAGGCTCGTTCACGCTTGACCCTGCGATTGACGCGGCGTCCTTCCTGTTGCGCCGGATCGGCTTTGCGCCGCAATTACAGGCCGCCGCGCAAGGGCCCCTCATCGCCAACATCCTCGACCCGCAGAGCGACCTCCGAGCGGCGCGTCGGTTCAATGCGATCGCATTTCGCTGGCGCGACGTTTCCCCGGGACACGGCCCTGCGGATCCCAAGCCGATAATCGACGCCTTAAAGGCCGCTGATGATGGCGCGCGGCGCCTGACGCTCATCTGCCCCGACGCAGATCCGGCCCGCGCCGAAAGTGACGCAGCGGCGTCCCGCGCTGTTGTCAACGCGTTCGTCGGGTCATCGTCCATGCATGTCGTCGACGCCCGCGGGACGTTCGCCGATTACGGCGTGGACAATGCGTTTGATGCGATTTCCGACACAGCGGCCCAAATTCCCTATACGGAAGAGGGCATGGCCGCGCTCGGCGCTGAGATTGCGCGCTGGCGCGTCCGCTTCGCCCGGCCTCCAACGAAACTGATCGCGGTCGACGGCGACGAAACTCTCTGGGGTGGCGTTCTAGGCGAGGCGGGAGTTGAAGGCGTCAACCTGACATCCGGCCACATGGCGCTACAGGCGACGCTCAAGGCGGCCGCGGACGAAGGCGTTGCTCTCGCGCTCGTCACGAAGAACGAGCCGTCGGACATTGAGGCGCTGTTCGCCGCGCGCAGCGATTTTCCACTGCAGACTGATGATTTTCACACGATTGCCGCTGGCTGGCGGCCGAAGGCCGACGCGATCGCCGGCGTCATGTCGGCGCTGGCTGTGGGGCCGGAGAGCGTCGTCTTCATTGACGACAATCCGGTGGAGTGCGCCGGCGTCAGCGCGGCCTTGCCGGCCGCCTGCGTCGCTCGCGCGCCTGCCGCCGCTGCGCTCGCCGTCTTCGCGCAGCATTATTGGCCGCTCGATCGCGTTGGGCTGACCGACGCCGACCGCCTGCGCGCCGCCTCCCGCGCCGCCGAAGTTCAGCGCCGGGATGCGCGCGCCGCCGCCGCGTCATTGCGGGAATTCCACGCCGACCTCGATCTTGTCGTTGATATGCGCGCGGGTGAACGGGCAGACGCCGCGCGCCTTGCGCAGATGGCTGCCCGCACGAACCAGTTCAACTCGACCCTCGACCGGCGCGAATTAGATGCATTCGTGGACGATATCGATCGCGATGACCGCTTCGCCTACGTCGTTTCCGCGAAGGACCGCTTCGGCGACTATGGCGTCGTTGGCGGGATCGTCGGCGGCGTATCGCGAACGGCTTTCGAGGTCGACTTATGGACGCTTAGCTGCCGCGCGCTTGGGCGCGGCGTAGAGCACCGCATCGCCGCGCGCCTTGGGGCTGACGCGGTCCGCGCCGGCAAGCCGTGTGTCCGCGTGCGTCATGTGACCGGACCGCGCAATGCGCCGTTTCGAACGTTTCTCTCTGCGCTCGCCGATGCGCCGCTTCCGCCGCAGGGCGAAATTGAGATTGAGGCCGCCGCGCTCGCGGAAGTCCGATTTGATCCGGTAACCCATGCGGCGAACGATCGCGACGCGCCCGCGCCTTTCGCCAATGCGGAGGCGTCGGCGCACGGCGTGGACGCATCAGCCTTTGAACGCTTCGCGAGCGAGTTGACCAGCGGCGCCGCGATCGTCGCGGCGATGCGCGGGTCCGCGCGGCCGCGGCCGGAAATCTCGGTCACATTTCTTGCGCCGCGTCCGGGGCTCGAATCCGATCTTGCCGATCTGTGGGCGGATATTCTTAATCTTGAAGCCGTCGGCGCGAACGATCCGCTGGCCGCGCTCGGCGCGAAGTCCCTTCACCTTGTGCGGGCCCATGCGCGACTGCCTGAGGCGGTCCGCGTCCGTATCGGCTTCGCCGACCTTTTCCAGTTCGGGACGGTGCGCGCGCTCGCCGACTTTATCGCCGGCGAACCTGTTGGCGGCGGTTCCCGCGCCGCGGCCCGGGGTGAGAAAATGCGCATGGCGCGCGCCGCGAACGCCGCGCGCCGCCAGGGCGTGCGATCTGAAGGGACCGGACGATGACGGCCGACGGGAGTTTCGGCGCCGGCGAGCCTGCGTCTCCGGACGCCGACGCCGCCCGTCCCGGCGTCGCCATTGTCGGGATGGCGGGACGCTTTCCGGGCGCAGACGATGTCGACGCCTTCTGGTCGATGATCCGCGAGGGACGGACGGGCGTTTCGCATTTCTCTCCGGACGACGTCGAAATCCCGATCGACGGTCTTGGCGCGCAAGGCGAGGACGGCGAGGCCGCCGCGAAATATGTCTGCGCGAAGGGCCTTATGAATGATGTCGACATGTTCGACGCTCGTTTCTTTGGCTACCTGCCGCGCGAAGCAGAAGTGATGGACCCGCAGCACCGCGTCTTTCTGGAGATGTGCTGGCAGGCGCTGGAGAACGCCGGATGCGATCCGGCGCGCTATGCCGGGGCCGTTGGCGTCTTCGCCGGCTGCTATATGGACACTTATGTCCTGTGGAATCTGTGTTCGGATGAAGCATTCCGCGCCCGGCTTGTCGAATCGATTCAAGTCGGCACGCTTCAGACCGAACTCGGCAATGACAAGGACTATCTCGCGACCCGCGTCGCCTTCAAGCTTGGCTTGCGCGGCCCCGCTATGACGATTCAAACCGCGTGCTCGACTTCGCTTGTGGCCATCGCGCAGGCCTGCCAGTCGCTTGAATCATACGCCTGTGACATGGCCCTTGCGGGTGGGATCACCATCGTTCTGCCTCAGAAGAAGGGCTATTTCTACAAGGAGGGCGGCATGCTGTCGCCCGACGGGACCTGCCGCACCTTCGACGCAAATGCAGCGGGTACGGTCTTTTCCAATGGCGCGGCCGTCCTCGCGCTGAAGCGGATCGAGGACGCTATCGCCGACAGAGACCGCATCTACGCCGTCATCCGCGGTTATGCGACGAACAATGACGGCGGCGACAAGGTTAGTTACACCGCCCCGTCGGTCGAAGGGCAGGCGGAGGTCATCGGCCTTGCGCTCGACAGCGCCGGGATCGATGCACGTACGATCGGCTATGTGGAGGCGCATGGCACCGCGACGCCGCTCGGCGATCCGATTGAGGTCGCGGGACTGACGGCCGCCTATCGTCGACATACGAAGGATAATGGCTATTGCGCGATTGGCTCCGTTAAAGCCAATCTCGGTCACTTGGACGTTGCGTCGGGCGCTATCGGCCTCATCAAGACGTCGCTTTGCCTGGATGAAAAGGTCCTCCCGCCACAGATCAATTTCGATCGACCAAACCCGAAGATCGATTTCGACGCCTCGCCGTTCTATGTGAACGCCGATGGCGGCGCCTGGCCCGAAGGCGACGCGCCGCGGCGCGCAGGGGTCTCGTCATTCGGCGTCGGCGGCACCAACGCTCATGTTGTCGTCGAGGAAGCGCCGCCGGTCGAAGAGACGCCCGCCGATGGCCGGCGGTTCGCTGGCGACGGCGCGCTTTTTGTCCTGTCGGCGCGCAATGACGATGCGCTGGCGGCTGCGAAGGCGCGATTCGCCGATCATCTGGAGACGAATGAAAATCTGTCGCTTGCGGACGCCGCCTGGACGCTGCAGGCGGGACGCCGGGAGTTCGAGCGCCGCACGAGCGTCTTCGCCGCCGACCGCCGGTGCGCCATTGATGCTTTGCGCGCCCCTGCATCAGTTTCGACGCCGATTAATGCTGCGCCAGAGCTTGTCTTCGTCTTTCCGGGGCAGGGCGCGCAACATCCCGGCATGGCGAAGGGGCTTTACGATGCCTGGCCTTTGTTCCGGGAGCGGTTCGACGCCGGCCTGGCGGCGTTGGCCGAGGCGGACGCCACGCTCGCTGACGACGTGCGCGCGCTCTGTCTGTGGTCGGAAGGCGTAGGCGAGACTTGGGAGGCGGCGGGCGCAAGGATAGCTGACACCAGCCGCGCGCAACCGGCGATCGCGGCTTTTCAGATTGCGCTGGCGCGCTCGTTGGAGTCGTGGGGCCTCGCGCCTGCGGCGATGATCGGTCACAGCATTGGCGAGTTCGCGGCCGCGCATCTCGATGGCGTTCTTGACCTCAACGATGCGATGCGGTTTGTCGCGGCGCGTGGGAAAGCGATGGCGGCGATGCCGCCGGGGGCGATGCTGGCCGTACGCGCCAACCTCGCCGCGGTGGAGGCGATGCTGCCGCAGGCGCTCGCCATCGCCGCCGCCAACTGCCCGACCATTACGATCGTTAGCGGCCCGACGCCCGCGATTGATGCGTTCCACGCTGTGTGCGCGGCGCAGGATGTCGGCGTCAGCCGTCTTCACACGTCCCATGCGTTCCATTCCCAGATGATGGCGCCTGCGGCGGCGCAATTCGGGCAGGAGATTTCGGCTACGAACTTGAGCGCGCCTACGGGGAAGATCGTATCCACGGTGAGGCCGGACGGCGATGCCGATGCGATGGCCGCGCCGGCCTACTGGTCCGAGCAAATCCTACGGCCGGTCGCGTTCGCCGATGCTATCGCCCGGGCCGGCCAGGGCGGCGGGCGAATCTTTGTGGAAATCGGTCCTGGCCAGGCGCTTACCGCCATGGCGCGGCAGACGCTCGGGGCGCAGTCAGGCTGCGGCTTTGCCAGCCTCTCGCCAACGCCGGTGCAGGATCCGCTGGCCGCGGCGCCCGCTCTTGGGTCAGGCGTTGGCGCGTTGTGGTCGCTTGGGGCGATGGTCGACTGGGAGGGCTTTAACGGCGGACGGAGGCGCAAAGTGGCCATGCCGACCTATCCCTTTGAACGCAAGCGCTTTTGGGTGGAGCCGACGGCGCGCGCCGCGCCCGCCCTTGTTTACGAAGCTGGTAAGGATGCTGAAGAAGACGGCGTCGTCGCGCCAGCTCCTATTGAGGCGTCGCCCGGCGCGCCACCTCCCGCGGCGTCTGCGGCCTTTAGCGGCGACGTCGAGGCGCTGGTGCGCAAGCAGTTGGAAGTAGTCTCCGCCCAGATCGATTATCTGCGGCGGCGAAGTTAGTGAGTTGACGAGGAAAGCGCGCGTATGAGCCGTGTTGAGCGCATTGTCGAAGAAGCGACCGAAATCGCATCTGAGCTTTCGGGCTATGAGCCATCGGAGATTGCGCAGGACGCGCCGTTTCTGACGCTCGGATTCGATTCATTATTTCTGACGCAGTTCGCCGCGTCGATCCAGAAGGCGTTTGCCGTCAAGACGACCTTCCGCCAGCTGATCGAGCAGACGCCGACTATGAATGCGCTCGCTGTGAGGCTGGACGCCGAAATGGCCCCGGAGGCGGCAACGTCGGATGCGCCGCCGCATGTCGCGCCAGAAACCCCGATTGAAGAGACGCCTGCGCCTTCGGCATCGACAGATGGCGCGGCGTTGTTTCGGGCGGAAGCTGACACGCCCCTCCCTCCGCTGGGTTCCCAGTCGGCGCCGGCTGACGGCGGTCTTGCAGCGATCTTCGAAGCGCAGCTCGATCTCATGCGCGAACAGTTGCGCGCGCTCGGCGCGGCCCCTGCGTCCAAGACGGAAAAAGTCGTAGTCGCCAATAATGCGGCGAGTGCGCCTGCGTCGGCGCCGAAACCGGCCTCCGAGCAAACGCCCGCCGCTATGGCCGCAGGCGCGGCGCCCCTAAGCGAGACGACGTTCGTCGCCAAGGGGGGCGATGAGGCGCTAACCGAACGGCAACTGTCGCACATAGGGCGTCTGACCGATCGCTATGTGGCGAAGACATCGGGGTCGCGCGATCTAACGCAAGCCTATCGGCCGGCCTTCGCCGACCCGCGCACCGCCGCGGGCTTCACGCCGCTGTGGAAGGAGATGGTGTATCCGATCGCCGTGGAACGGTCGGAGGGCGCATACCTCTGGGACGTTGATGGCAATCGGTATGTTGACCTACTGAATGGTTTTGGTCCGAACTTTTTCGGCCATCGCGCGCCCTTCATTGCGGAGGCGATGCGCGCGCAGCTCGACAAGGGCTTCGAGGTCGGCCCGCAATCGCCCGTCGCCGGCGAGGCGGCGGCGCTGTTCTGTGAGCTGACGGGCATGGCGCGCGTCTCCTGGGTAAACACCGGCTCGGAAGCGGTGCAGGCGGCGATGCGGGTCGCGCGCACGGTGACCGGCCGGGACAAGGTCGTCTGCTTCGCCGGCAGCTATCACGGGAACTTCGACGAGGTCTTGGTCGGCCGCGCGCCGACACGGGAGGGGCGCGCGACGCGGCCGTCGGCGCCGGGAGTGCCGCTCGCCTCCACCTCGAACATGATTGTCCTGGAGTATGGATCGGACGACGCGCTCGACGCCATCGCGCGCCGGGGAGATGAGATCGCGCTCGTGATGGTCGAGCCGATACAGAGCCGGCGGCCGGAGTTCCGGCCGAAAGAGTTCCTGAAGGCGCTTCGAAAGCTGACGAAAGAGAAGGGCATCGTCCTCCTATTCGATGAGGTCATCACCGGCTTCCGCCTCGGGACCGGCGGCGCTCAGGAATACTATGGCGTCGAAGCCGATATCGCGACCTACGGCAAGGTGCTCGCCGGCGGCATGCCAATCGGCGCCGTCGCCGGGTCCGCGGCGTTCATGGATACATTCGATGGCGGACAATGGCGCTATGGCGACGCCAGCAAGCCGACGGCGGGCGTCACTTTCTTCGCCGGCACCTTCGTGCGCCACCCGATGGCGATCGCCGCCGCGCATGCCTGCCTAAAATACATTAAGAGCGCCGGTCCCGCGCTTCATCAGGACGTCAACGCAAAGACCGATCGACTTGCCGGCGCGCTCAATGATCTCTTTATGGAGCGCGGCGTCAGATTCGAGCTCGCCCACTTCGCCTCGCAAATGTTCCTGCGCACCGGAGGGGAAGGGCGGCTTGGCGATCTCTTTTTCTACCACCTTCGTGAGCGCGGTGTTCATATCCTCGAGAACTTTCCTAGCTACATGACGGCGGCGCACACTGACGAGGACGTTGATTTCGTTGTCGACGCGGCGCGCGACTCCATTCTCGAAATGGAAGCCGACGGGGTGTTTCAACCGCGCGAGAATGCGCCGCCAGCGGTGCGGCGGCGCAGCCTGCCCCTTACGCCGGGTCAGCAGGAGATCTGGGTCGCGTCGCAACTCGGGCCGGAGGCATCGTGCGCCTACAACGAATCAATTTCCCTAAAGATCGAGGGGCCGCTTGACGAGCGGCGCTTCACGTTGGCCGTTGAGGCCTCCCTTAACGCACAGCAAGCGTTCCGCATGCGGTTCGATCCCGACGGCGAGCGGCAATGGGTCGACGACACGGCGCGATTGCGCCTCACCGTGGAGGATCTTTCTCAACTTGACGAAGCGGCTCGTCGCCAGGCTCGCGACACGTTCTTCGCGCGGGAGGCGTCGACGTGCTTCGACCTTGAGAATGGCCCTTTGGCGCGCGCGACGCTCCTTCGGATGGCCGACGGCGAATGGCTGTTTGCGCTTTACGCCCACCATATCGTGTTTGACGGCTACGCGACCGATCTCCTTCTGAAGGATATCAAGTCCCGATACGAAGAGGGACCGGGGCTCTCCTCGATCAAGCCCTTTGACGTCTTCGTCAACCACGCATGCCGGCCGGCGGCGCGCGAGGGCTGTCTCAATGCGTGGGTTGACGCGTTTGGCGGTAAGGCGCCGGCGCCTCTGTCGCTGCCTGTGGACCGACCGTATACGGAGAGCCGTCGCGGCGCCGGCGCGACTATACTGAAAGACTTCTCGCCGGAGACCGACACTGCGGCGGCTGCGCTCGCGCGCGACGCGGGCGTTGGGGTCACGGCCGCCTATATGGCCGCGTTCGCCCTCGTCCTGTCTCGCATCTCTGGCGCGGAGCGCTTGGTGGTGGGCGCGCCGTCGGCCGGCCAAGCGACGAGCGGCGTCGAGACCGTAGGTTTTTGCGTCTCCATGTGGCCGCTCTTGATCGATCTTTCCGGGAACCCGACAATCGCCGACCTCGCCGTCCGCGCCCAGGACGCGCTTAGCGCCGCAAGCGACCGGCCTCATGTCATCGCAGGCGATCTCGCCCGCCGGCTCAGCGTTCCCTTTGACTCATCGCGGCCGCCGATCGTCCAGACGGCGCTCAACGTCACGCGCTTTTTCGAGCGTCTCGATTTCGGCGAGGCTCGAACGACGCCGTTCGAGAACCGGCGCGCGTCGGCGCAGTATGATTTTTTCGTTGGGGTACGGAAAGGCGAAGAGCGGCTTGAGATCGACTGCGATTACGCCAGTGAGGTCTTCGACGAGGCGCGGGTTGAAGGCTGGATCGATGCGTTCGTTCAGGTCGTGAGATTGTCGGCCGGCGCGCCCTCCGCATCGACCGATGAGATCGCGGCGCGCGCGGGGCTCCCGTCGCTGGCCGATGCGCCTGTACGACAATCAGAAGCGATATCTCGGTCCGTCGACGCCAAGGCGTCTGCCGCGGATCCCGCGCGTCCAATGACGGATATCGAGGCGACAGTGATCGAAACGGTGGCGGCGGCGCTTGGGCGCTATGATATCGGGCTTACGGACAATTTCTTCGATCTTGGCGGACAGTCCTTGCGCGCGGCGCGGATCGTTGCGGACATTCGGGCGCGGCTCGGATGCGACGTTCGGCTTGTCTGGCTGTTCGATGCGGATGATCTTGGCGCGTTCGCGGCGCGCATAGAAGCCGCCTGCGCCGCGTCCGCTGATTATGACGAAGCTGGGGCGCCGCCTGCTATCAAGGTAATGGAGTTTTGAACGGGCGCCAGGATATCGCGGACCTGCTGGCCGAGCTCGCTCAACTGGGCGCAAGCCTCAGCATAGACGGCGATCGCCTTTCGGTCGCAGCGCCGGAAGGCGCCATAACGCCGGAGCTGGCGGCGCGCATTCGTGCGTCGAAGCCGATGATCCTCGCCGAGCTTGCCCTGCGTGAGGACGACGCCGGCGCATCGGATGGCGGCGTTCCGTTGTCATTTCTGCAAGATCGTTTTTGGGCGCATGAAGCGCTTGACGACGGGGCCGGGCTATCCTGGCTTCGGATCGCCTGGCGGATCGATGGTTCGCTAGACGATGCCGCCTTCTGCACAGCGTTCGATGAGGTCTGCGCAAGCCATGAGGCTCTCGCGATGCGGATCAGCGCGAAGGGCGAGCGCCAACGCCTCTCGCCCCTCCGCGCGTCGTCGTCGAACGGCGTCCGGGCGCGGGTAGAGATCGCCGATGGCGCAGTCGATGCGGACGCCGCCAGCGCACGCTTAGAGAAATTCTGGGCTACCAGGCCGTCTCTGGAGGAGGGGCCGCTCTTCAGAGCGCTCTTCATGCGCGAAGACCCATTGCGCGCGACGCTGGCCCTAAGCGTCCATCACACGATCTGGGACGGCGCATCGTCGGGCATTCTTATCGACACGGTCGCGCGTCGCTATTCGGCGCGGGCGGCGGGAGAAGAACCAGAAGCCCGGGATGTAGCGACGCTCGCCGCGCAGTCCGCGGCGCTGGAGAAAGAACGGCGGGCCGCCGCCGCATCGGACCTCGCCTATTGGCGTGACGTCCTGAGATCGCCGCCCGCGCCCTATGAGCCGCCGACCGATCGTCAACGTCCGGAGCTTTTCGACCACGCAGGCGGTTGGGTGCGCTTCGATCTTCCGCCCGAGGACATGACCGCCGCGCGCGCGCTGGCGCGGGCCGAAAAGACGACGCCGTTTGTCGTCTTCCTCGCCGTCTGGGCGGCGTTCCTCGGAAGGCTAAGCGGGCAGGACGACATTATTGTCACGTCGCCCGCGGCCGTGCGCGAAGATCCTGCTCTTCGCGATGCCCTAGGCTGCTACGTCACGACCTTGCATTTCCGCGCTAGGCCCGTGATGGACGCTTCCGGGCGCAATTTGATAGCCGAATTGCGCGAGAGCGTCATCGAAGGCGCCGGCCGCGTCTTCGCCGCGCCTGATGAAATCGCGGCCGAGATTGGCATTGAGCGTGACCCGGCGCGCACGCCGCTCGCCCAGACTCTGTTCGATTATCGCCAGTCCGCGCCGGTCAAGCTCGCTGGCGGCGCGACAGTCGACGAATTCGCCGTCAACCCGCAGGCGGTCCCGTGCGATATCTCCGCCTGCGTCGTGGATGCCGGCGACGGCGGGCGTGTCGAAATTCAGTACGCGACGGTGCTTTTTTCCAGCCTCCAGGCGCAGGCGGTTGCGGAGAGCTTCATGGCGTTTCTGCCAGCGTTCCTTGCCGATCCCGATTGTCAGCTCGGCCGGCTGCCGATGATGGACGAAGAGGCGCGCGCGGCGCTCCTCGAGTCCGGTCGAGGCGCCGTTACCGACGCACCCTCTGAAGGCGCGCTTGGCGCCATCGCGGCGACCGCCGCGGCCCATCCCGGCGCCGTCGCCATCGTTTGCGACGGACGGGACACCACCTATCGGGCGCTGACCGACCGCGCCAACGCCATCGCCTCGGCGCTCGCCGCGGCCGGCATTGGCGAAGGCGCTATCGTCGGGGTAATGGCCGGTCGGGGGCCTGACCTCGTCGCCGCCTGCTTAGCCGCCTGGCGCGTTGGCGCGGCCTACCTGCCGCTTGATCCAACGTATCCGGAGGACCGCCTCAGCTACATGGTGGCGGACTCCGGCGCCCTAGCGCTGATCGCTGATGAAGCGGCGGATTTCGATATTCTCGGGGAGGCGGGCGCCGCTTCGGGCGGACGTCGGCTGATTGCGCTCGAAGATGTCAGCCACGTCGCGAATGATACGCCGCCGCCGGCCTACGATCCCGACCGCCGCGCCTATGTGATCTACACGTCCGGCTCCACTGGCCGGCCCAAGGGCGTTGAAAACACGCATGGGGCGCTTGCGAACTTTCTGCGGTCGATGGCGCGCGAACCGGGTCTGTCGCGAGACGATACGCTCCTCGCCGTCACGACGCTGTCCTTCGACATCTCCATTCTCGAGTTGTTTCTGCCGCTTGCCGTGGGCGCACGGACGATCCTGGCGTCGAGCGAAGACAGCGGCGATCCCTTCGCGCTTGACGAGCTGTTGGCCGACGCAACAGTCATGCAAGCGACGCCTGCGACGTGGAGGCTCCTCGTCGACAGCGGCTGGGGAGGCTCGCCGCGCCTTAAGGCGCTTTGCGGCGGCGAAGCGCTGACGCCGTCGCTCGCGGGCGATCTCCTCTCGCGCGTCGGCGCGCTCTGGAACATGTACGGGCCCACCGAGACCACCGTCTGGTCCGCCTGCAAACGGATAGACGACGCATCCGAAGTTTCCGTCGGCCGGGCGATCGACAACACGCGTCTTTACATCGTCGATGGGAGCGGAGCGTTGCGGCCGCAATGCGCCTCAGGCGAGTTATGGATCGGCGGCGACGGCGTGGCGGCGGGGTATCTCGGCCGGCCGGAACTGACGGCGGAGCGGTTCCTCGACGATCCCTTTGCGGTTGACGTCTCGTCAGATGATCGCAAGGCGCGCGTCTACCGCACTGGCGACCTCGCCCGTTGGACGGCGTCGGGCGAGATCGAGATTCTGGGGCGAATGGACAGTCAGGTGAAGGTGCGCGGCTTCCGGATCGAACTCGGTGAGATCGAGGCGGCGCTTGACGCCGCGCCAGGGGTTGAAAAATGCGTCGCCGCCGTGCGTCCCGACGCAGGGGGTGAACCGGCGATCGTCGCCTATGTGAGGCTCAGGGACGGCGTCCGGGCCACAGGAAGCGAGCTGCGCCGGGCTTTGCGAGAGACGCTGCCGGCCTACATGCTGCCGCAGTTTTTTGTTGAGCTTGAGGCCATTCCGTTGACGGAGAATGGCAAGGTCGACCGCAAGGCGCTGCCCGATCCGGCGATTGGCGCGCGTCCGGCTCGCGAGCGCACCCCCCCGCGCAGCGCGCTTGAGCAGGCGATTGCGGAAATCTGGCGCGAGCTCTTGCCGGTGGAGGATGTGGCCGTCACGGACAATTTCTTCGAACTTGGCGGACAATCGCTGCAAGCGGCGCGCATGGCGGCGATTGTAAAAAGCCGCACGGGCAAGAAGGTGTCGGCCCGCGCTGCGATCTTCGAGACGCTTGAGCAGATCGCCCGCGCCGCGGAGGCCAGTTAGCGCGCCGCCTCGTCGAAGGCGCCGGCGAGAAGGCGCGACAGGGCGCGCGCCTCCGAGTGGACAAAGTAATGCCCGCCCGGAACGCGCTCGAGGCGGAAGCCGCCGCGCGTCATAGCGGCCCAGGGCGCGACGGCGTCTGGCGGCGTCGACGGATCGGCAATGCCCGTCACAGCGATGATCGGCGGGTCGATCTGGCGCGCCGGCGCCGCCGCCCGCGAGGCGAGCAGGCGCAGATCAGTCCGCAGGCGATCTGCCGCGATGGCGCGGACGTCCTCGCCGGTCATGCCGGGCGGCGAGGGGCCGTACTCCTCTGCGAGTTGCTCAAACAGAGCCGTATCGTCGTCCGGCAGGTCCGCGTAGCGAGTGAAATCGCCGTTCGGGCAGGCGCGCGCGCCGACGATTAGAGCCTTCAGGTCGCGCCCGCGCGCCGTCCCTGCGAGATCCGCCGCGAGCATCGCGCCGAGGCTGTGTCCGTAAAGGACAAACGGGCCCGGCGGCAGGCCGGCGAGACCCTTGGCGGCGTCTGCGACGAGCGCCGCCCAGTCAGTCGCCGGCGCCTCGTCGTCGCGCAAGTCTCGGCCTTGCGGGCAATAAGCGTAAAGCTCCAGATGGTCCGCCGCGGCGCGCGCCAGCGGCGCAAACGCGGCAGGTCCCCCTCCTGCATAGGGAAAGAGCGCAATGCGGCCGCGGGCCATGGGGCGTGGCTGAAGGCAATGAAATCGCGTCGGGCGGTTTGGCGGCATAGTTCTTTTTTAGGGCGCAGCGGTCTAATCATGCCGTAAGGCGGATGCGGAGAGGCTTTTATGCCCGCGTTTCATTTCGGCTCAAGCGAGGCGCCGCTTTTTGGATACTATCATCCCGCCGAGGCGCGCGCCGGCCTGCGCCCGGCGGTTCTGATCTGCGGCCCAATCGGGGAGGAGGGCGCGCGCGCTCACCGCATGCTGCGAGTGCTCGCCGATCGCCTCGCCGCGAAGGGCGCGCCGACGCTGCGATTTGATTATCGCGGCGCGGGCGACTCCGCCGGCGCGTGCGATGAGCTGACTTTGTCCACGATGGGCGCGGATGTCATTGCGGCCCATGACGAGCTGATGGACATGAGCCGCGCCTCGCGCGCCCTGTGGATCGGGTTGCGCCTCGGCGCCTCGGCGGCCGTGCGCGCCGCCCAGCGCGTGCCGCGCGGACCGGCGGGCGTTATCCTGTGGGATCCGGTGATCGACGGCGCCGTATATCTTAAGGAGTTATCGAGCGCGCAGGCGGCGATGCCGCTTCCCGACGATCCGGATGCGAAAGCGCCGGCCTCCGCTGACGACCCGGAGGAAGCGATGGGGTTCCGGTTATCGCCGGCGCTGCGCGCTGAGCTTCGCGCTATGTCGAACGCGGACCTGAAGCGCAAGCCGACGCGCCGCGCGATGATCCTCGCGGGCGCGGCGACGCCCGAAATCGCCAGCCTGCATGAGGCGATGACCGACCTGGAAATGCCCGTCGATGAACGTCACGATACGGAAGGCGCCGCCTGGAACTCCGACGACGCAATGAACGCCTATTACGTGCCTTCTCGGACGATCGACGATCTCGTTCAGGCGGTGGAGGGCTGGCGCTGATGGAACGCGTAGTTGAATTCGGCGGAGGAGAAGAAGGCGACGCCACGGGCGACCGACTTGTGGGCGTCCTCAATCGGCCCGGGGATAATGATGTAGTCTATCGGCGGCCGGCGGCGCTTCTCTTCAACGCCGGCATCGTGCACCGGATCGGTCCGCACCGCCTAAATGTGAAGCTCGCCCGCGCGCTGGCGGCGAAGGGCGTTGCGTCCTTGCGGTTTGATATCTCCGGCCTTGGCGACAGCGCGCCTGCGCCGGCTGGCGCTCACTATGAAACGCAAGCCCTGGAGGATATCGTCGCTGCGGCTGACGTCCTGGAAGCCGATGGCGCGCGCGCCGGTTTCATCGCCATCGGCATGTGCTCAGGCGCGGATAACGCCTACCGCGCCGCGCTCGCCGACCCGCGCTTCGTCGGTCTGACGCTCCTTGACCCGTACGCGTACGGAACGCCGCGGGCGAAGGTCGCCCGCGCAATGGAAAAGGCGACGGACCTTGGCCGCTGGAAGCGCGCGATCGGGCGCACGCTCGGCGGCGGGCAAGACTCAAGCGCAGGCGTCGCCGCGGTCCAGTCAGAATCGACGGAGGCGACGGACGCTGCGCCAGAGGCGGACAATGGCCGGGTCTATCCGCCGCTAGCCGACTTCGGCCGCGACCTTCAGGCGCTGACGACTCGGGACGTCAAGATCCTCATACGCTACACGACCTATGTGGAGGAGTTTCTCACGGATCCTAGCCATTTTCGCGACGCCTTCGGCGCTTTCGACTTCGCCGGCAATCTCGACGTCGACGTCGACCGGCGCGCCGATCACACCTATGTGCGCCTGGCCGCGCAACAGCGCCTTTTTTCGCGCATTTCCTCCTGGTACGATGCATGCTGGCCTGAAGGCGTCGCCGCGCCGGAAATGGGCGCGCGCGCCGCGAACGAAGGCGAAGCGCCAGCGTCCAACGCAGCGCCAAATACGGCCAAAGGCGTCGCGATCGAGGGCCTGCGTCGCGCTGGCGTGAGGCCGGGATCATGACGACATACAAGACCGGCCGCAGGTCCGCTGTCCTTGCGTGAGCGATCTCGCCTCATCCCCTTCCGCGCCCGATCAGGGCGGCGCGCACGAGGCGGACGGTGAAGGCGGCGTCGGGGGGCGCGTAGCGCGCGGCGCGGCCTGGATCGCCGGCGGCTATTTCGGTCTACGCGTCATCGGGCTCGCCAATACGCTCATCGTCGCGCGCATTCTCGCGCCGGATGATTTCGGCGTCGTCGCGATCGGCGTGACGCTGATGCAGCTCCTGCAGAATTTCTCCGATATCGGCGTCGCGCAGGCGGTTGTGCGCTATGACAAGGCGGGTCGGCGGGAATACGACACGTTGTTCTCTCTTTCCGTCCTGCGCGGACTTCTGATTGCCGCGATCCTGATCGCGAGCGGCGCGGTCGCGCCCGCGTTCTTCGATGACGCTCGCATGGCGCCGATTTTCGCCGTCATGGCGGCGACGGCGTTCGTGCTGGGGCTGGAAAACCCGCGATTTCACGAATTCCAGCGCGCGATCGACTTTCGCCGCGAAATGCTGGTGATGACGGCCGAAAAAATCGTCATGGCCGCCATCTCGATTTCCATCGCCGTTGTTTATCAGAGCTATTGGGCGATTATTCTCAGCATTCTGATCGGCGCGGTTGTGAAAACGGCGCTCACCTATGCGCTGAGGCCCTATGCGCCGCGATTAGGATTCGCCGCGTTTCGCGACCTCATCGGCTTCACCGGCTGGCTAACCGGGCTCGGGATTGTCGTCGCGGTGAACAACAAGGTCAGTCCCCTCATACTTGGTCGGCTTCTGGGGCCGAGCCTTACGGGCGTTTATTCCATCGGCGCCACAATCGCTTATCTTCCGGGGTCGGACATCGCCGAGCCGGTGGCGCGGGCGCTTTATCCGGGCCTTTCTTCGCTGAAGGAGGCGCCGGAGAAGATGAAGGCGGCGTTATTGCAAGGGGTAGAGGCGCTATCGGCGATCGCCTTGCCTGCTTCCGTGGGGTGCGCATTCGTGGCGACGGACCTCGTAGCCGTTCTCCTCGGCGGCCAATGGGATGACGCGGTGTTCGTGGTGCAGGTCTATGCGCCGACGGTCGGCCTGACGGCGGTCTTTCATCTGGTGACGGAGTACGCCGTCGCGCGGGGCGCGACGCGGCTCGCCTGTGTGCGGGAGCTCATCTACGCTTGTCTCCGGTTTCCCATCTTTATCTGGGCGACGATCGCCTACGGTTTTCAGGGCGCCGTTTGGTCGCTCGCCATTTCCGGCGTACTACACGCGGCGATGAACGCCTGGCTCTATGCGCAATTAACGCGCGAGAGCCCCTCCGCGTTGCTTGTGCGGCTGTTTCGCCCAACCGTAGGGGTCGCCGCAATCACGGTATATTTCCTGATGGTCCGTCCGAACCTCCCTGAGATTGAGTCGGCGTCGGCGCCTGTCCGTTTGCTGACGGATATGCTGGCTGGTGTTATTTTCTACGCCGCGGCGGTCTTCGCGGCGTGGCGGGCGTCCGGCGCGCCGGAAGGGGTCGAGGCGGCGCTTGTGCGCGCCGGCTTGCGCATGCGTTCTGCGCGTTTGACTTGAAAAGCGGCGCGGCTTCGGCCTCCTTCTGAGTCCTGACGCGGACAAGGGAGCGAAGGTCATGGCGGAACCACTTATTCTCGCAATCGATCAGGGAACGACTTCGTCGCGCGCGCTCGTCTTCGACGCATCCGCGCGTATCGTCGCCATGGCGCAGCAGGAATTTCCGCAGATTTATCCGAGGCCCGGCTGGGTCGAGCATGATCCGGAAGAGATATGGCGCACGACGCTAGAGACGTCGCGGGCCGCCATGCAGGACGCCGAAGCGGGCGGCGGCCGCGTCGTCGCGATCGGGATCGCCAATCAGCGCGAGACGACGCTCCTCTGGGAGCGCGATACGCTGAAGCCCGTCATGAACGCCATCGTCTGGCAGGACCGCCGCACCGCGGACATTTGCGCGCGCTTGCGCGCAGAAGGCGCGGAGGCGACGATAGCCGAGCGGACAGGGCTCGTGCTTGATCCCTATTTCTCCGCAACGAAGATCGCCTGGACCCTCGATAACGCGCCAGGCGCGCGGGAAAAGGCGACAGCCGGAAAACTCGTCTTCGGCACGGTCGACGCATTTCTCTTGGCGCGGCTGACCGGCGGCGCGCACGCAACGGATGCGACGAACGCCGCGCGGACAAGCCTCTTCAATATACGGACGAATGAGTGGGACGACGAGCTGCTTCGGCTTCTCGACGTGCCGGCCGCGTGCCTTCCGCCGGTCAAGGACAATATCGCCGAATTTGGCGAAACCCTTGAGGCGCATTTCGGACGGCCGATCCCGGTGCGTGGCATGGTCGGCGACCAGCAGGGCGCGGCCATCGGCCAGGCCTGCTTCGCGGCGGGCGAAGCGAAAAGCACCTATGGCACTGGGTGCTTCGCGCTCGCCTCCACCGGAGAGAAGATTGTTCAGTCATCGAATAAGCTGCTGTCGACGATCGCGCGGCGGATTGATGGGCGAACCTCCTACGCGCTTGAGGGGTCGATTTTCGTCGCTGGCGCGGCGGTTCAATGGCTTCGCGACGAGATGAAGCTCATTTCCACCGCCGCGGAGAGCGAAGCCATCGCCGCAGGACTCGAAGACGCCGCTGGCGTCTATTTCGTCCCGGCATTTGCTGGGCTCGGCGCGCCGCACTGGGACGCCGACGCGCGTGGGGCGATCGTCGGGCTGACGCGCGGCGCCGGCCGGGCGGAGATCGTCCGCGCCGCGCTTGAGTCGGCCGCGTATCAGACGGCGGACCTTCTGGACGCCATGGCCGCTGACGGCGCCGCCGTTGAAAGGCTGAAGGTGGATGGCGGGATGGTCGCGAACGACTGGCTGTTGCAGTTTATGGCCGACATCTGCGGCCGGCCTGTGGAGCGTCCTGAGATGCTGGAGACGACGGCGCTTGGCGCGGCGTTCCTTGCCGGCGTCGGCGCCGGCGTCGTTCCGTCGCTGGATGCCGCCCGTGAGGTTCGGCGAGTCGCGGCGGTTTTCGAACCGCGGATGCATGCGGGCGCCCGCGAGGAGAAACTCGCCGGCTGGCGCGACGCGGTCGCGCGTGTACGGACGAACGGTTAGCTTGCCTCGAAGCGATTTCCGGCGATGCGGAAAATCGCCGTCTTGCCCTTTGCCGCCAATCCCGGAATGCTCGTTGGTGGTGGTAGAATTGCAGACGCCAAAAACCGCAGAGTTTGACGTCATGGGCCAACGGCTCGTGGCGCTGACGGCGGGCGCGGCCTATTGGCCCGCTGAACGTGCGCTGCTCGCGGCGGACCTGCACCTCGAAAAGGGGACGGCCTACGCCCGGCGGGGCGTGCTATTGCCGCCTTATGACACGCGCACGACCCTGCGGCGGCTATCGGTGCTTATCGAACGCCATCGCCCGCGCACGGTCTATTCGCTCGGCGACGCCTTCCACGATGTGGAGGCCGAAGGGCGCATGGACCCCGAGGACGCGCGGCTTTTGCGTCAGCTTTTGAGACGGGCCGACTGGGTCTGGATCGCCGGCAATCATGATCCGCTGCCGCCGAGCGTCGCTGGCGAGGTCTGCCTTGAGGCTCGCATCGGCCCCTTACGGCTTGTCCACGAACCGACCGAAGGATCGGCTGACGGTGAGATCGCCGGGCACCTGCACCCCTGCGCGAAGGTGCGCGCTTCGGGCGGCTCGATGCGCCGGCGCTGTTTCGCAAGCGATGGCCGACGGCTCGTCCTGCCTGCTTTTGGGGCCTACGCCGGCGGCCTAAACGTGCTCGATCCTGCCTTTGGCTCCATGTTTGGCCCGCTTACCGCCTGGCTCCTAGGGGGGAAGGGCGTTTACCCGTTTTCGCGCCCGAAACTCCTGCCGGATGCGCCGCGCCCGCCCCGCGCCGCGGGGCTCGCCGCTGCGCGTTGACATCTCGCGGTTGCGGCACTATCTCCGCGCCTTCGAATTCGCCCGGGATCAGTCCGATGAAAGTCCGTAGCTCGCTGAAATCGCTGAAGAACCGCCACAAGGACTGCCGCGTCGTGCGGCGCAAGGGTCGGGTCTACGTGATCAACAAGACACAGAAGCGCTTCAAGGCTCGCCAGGGCTGAGCCCGCATCGTCGGTCTGCTGAGGCGGTTAACCCGGCCGCGACGCGAATCCTCTATCATTTAGGTTTCAGGCGCCGGCGCGGCGGCTTGACGCGATTCTCGCATGCCGCTTGCATCGCGCCGCTGGCTTAGTAGGCTTTTGCGGATGGCGCGTCTTTATCGCAATTTATCGCCTTGTCTCAGGCGGATAGGACTTGGCCTCGCCTCAGCGGCGGCCATGATGGGCGGCGCGCCGGCGGCGGCCGATCAATTTGACCCGCGCCTCGATGCGCTGTTTGAGGCGTTGCGGGAGGGCCAGCCGGCCGATGCCGGCGGCTACGCCGCGAAAATCCGCCGGATTTGGGCCGCCCACCCGAGCGCCTCCACCGCGGCGCTCTACGCCCGCGCGCTAGCGAGTGCGGAGGCGTCGGACAGCGCTCTCGCGGTCGAGCTTCTGGATCATGTGATCGGCCTCAGCCCGAACTTTGCGGAAGGTTTCGTTCTGCGCGGCCTCGCCCGCCGCCGTATCGGCGACGAGGAGGGCGCCGCCGACGACTTGCGCCATGCGGTCAAGCTTGAGCCGCGGCACTTCCTCGCGCACCGTATGCTGGCGGAACTCGCCATCGCCGACGGCGACAAGCGCGCAGCCTACGGACATTTGCAGGACGCCCTGGCGGCGAACCCTCACGATGAGGCGGCGATATCCGAGGCGCGCCGCCTGCGCCGGGAGTTCGACGGTCAGGAGACCTGAGCCCCAACGCGGCCGATTTTCCCCGGCGCGCGCCGAGATTTCCACAACCGCATCCCGCCCTATTGCGCCCTCCTTGCAATGCGGTGTTGTGTCGACCGTTCGTCACCCATTGCGCAGAAATAGGAGCGTCCCCATGGCCGACGGCGCGGCAGCAATTGCAGATACCAGTTCCAGCGCGGTCGCGACCGGCGGCGTCGCCGCCGACCGCCTACGCTCCTTCATCGAGCGAATCGAACGCTTGGAGGAAGACAAGCAGGCTATCATGGCCGACATGAAGGAGGTCTACGCCGAAGCAAAAGGCGAGGGGTACGACGCCAAAATCATGCGACAGATTGTCCGTATCCGGAAAATGGACCGCGTCGAGCGCCAGGAGCAGGAGGCGATACTGGAGCTTTACTTGTCGGCGCTGGGGGAGGCGTAATCGCTAGCGCGGGTTGCAGCGAGTTAGGTCCGTATAGGACCTGACGATTCCACCGGTTTCGGGGCGCAATCCGCGCAATCAATGACTTAGAGCCGTTTGCCGGACTCGCTTTAAGTCAGCTCGCGCGCTTCACCTGGATGTCGTGGTCGCGCAACTTTCGATAGAGCGTCGAGCGCCCCATGCCGAGCCGCCGCGCGACTTCTGTCATCTGGCCGTTATAGGTCTCGATCGCCAGTTCGATAAGATCGCGTTCGATGTCGTTCAACGGCCGTAAGTGTCCTTCGGGATCGAAGGCGTCGAGTTCGCCGCCGGTTGCGGCGACATCGTCGAACTCGGCAGGATGGGGCAGCGCGCGCGGCGCGTCTTCGTCCGCGTCGAGTTCGTCGTCCTCAACGAATGGCGGTCCGCAATCGACTCCCGCGGCGTCGAATTCCGCGGCGAGCAAGGGAAAGTCGCGCGCCGTCAGATACGCGCCCTCTGCGAGGACCACGGCGCGGAAAATCGTATTCTCAAGCTGACGTACATTGCCCGGCCAGGGCTGCTGCATCAGCACTTCCATGACTTCGTGCTGCACGCCGCGGACATTGCGCCGCTCCTCGGCGTTGTAACGCTGGATGAAGTGGTCGATGAGCGCCGGCACATCCTCAATGCGGTCGCGCAGGGGCGGCACATGTACGGGGAAGACATTGAGGCGGTAGAAAAGGTCTTCGCGGAAGCGGCCGTGCTTCACTTCCTCGGCGAGGTCGCGATTGGTCGCCGAGATGACGCGCACATCGACCTTGATCGGACGCTTGGCGCCGATGGGGTCAACCTCGCCTTCCTGCAGCACACGGAGAAGCTTTACCTGCATGTCCGGCGGCAGATCGCCGACTTCGTCGAGGAAGATGGTCCCGCCGTTTGCCTCCTGGAATTTGCCTTCATGCTTGGCGGTCGCGCCGGTGAAAGAGCCTTTTTCGTGGCCGAAGAGGATGCTCTCGACGAGGTTTTCCGGAATGGCACCGCAATTGACGGCGACGAAAGACCGGCGCGCGCGCTCCGACGAGCCCTGGATAGCGCGGGCGATCATTTCCTTACCGACGCCGCTCTCCCCGGTGATGAGAATCGGAATTGTGGACGCCGCCGCGCGCCGCCCGAGCCGCATGACATTGTTGAGAGCGGGGCTCGACCCGACAAGATCGCCGAAGCCCATCGCGCCCTCGCGCTTTCGCTTGAGGCGCGAGACCTCGCCCTTAAGCGTCGAGATGTTCAGGGCGTTGTTGATCGAAACGATGATCCGCTCTGGTGAGGCCGGCTTGACGAAGAAGTCCGCCGCGCCGTTCTGCATGGCTTCGACGACGGTTTCGATGCCGCCCTGCGCCGTCAGCACGATGACGGGCATGTCGTCCTGCATTGACTTGACGCGCTTTAACGTCTCCATGCCGCCAAGGCCCGGCATGCGCAGGTCCAGCATGATGAGCGCGACCTCGCCGCCTTGCTCGCTCTGCAGGATTGTGAGGGCCGTTTCCCCGGATTCGGCTTGGACGGTGGAATAGCCCGCCTTTTCGCAGACCGCCTGCATGAGGCGTCGCTGGGTCGGGTCGTCGTCGACGATGAGAATGCACTGCGCGATCACGGCTGAAGGGTCCCCTAGAGTTGCGCGGATGATGGCAACCTAGGTCGTGCGCGGTTAAGGATCGCTTTAAGGCGTTTCATTCCGGGGCGCCGTCTGCAAGCGGCGACTAGCCGGCCGTGGGTCGCGGTAACCATTCGTTTGCGAATGAAAGAGGGGGGGGGCGAGCACCCCTGGACGGCTGAGAGGAGGCGGACATGAGCTATGAACGTGAGGCGGCGAAACGTGACATTGCCAAGGACGATAGGATTCGCCCGCTCGCCGGCCTTAAAGGCGTCAAGCCGCCGGCGCCGGACTGGTTCGAGTGGGCGATCGGCTGCGCATCGGAAGAAGCCCATGTGGATGTCGCCGGCGCGGCGATCCGGTATTCGGCCTGGGGCCAAAGGGGCGCGCCTGGCCTCCTCTTCATCCACGGGGGCCGCGCGCACCGAAATTGGTGGCGGCCATTCGCGCCGTTCTTTTCCGAAAGCTATCGCGTGGCGGCGTTCGACATGTCGGGCATGGGCGACAGCGATTGGCGCGACAAATATGACCTCGATTGCGCGATCGACGAGATTTTCGCGGTCGTCGAGGCGGCTGGGCTAAATGCCGGCGGGCGGCCGATCCTCGTCGGCCATAGCTTCGGCGGCTGGATGACGCTGGCGGCGGTGGAGCGAAGCGGCGAACGGCTCGGCGGGGCGGTGGTGATCGACAGCCCGATCTCCAAGCCCGACCCTGACGAGGGTTATACAATCGCGCGGTCCAGGTCCGCAGACGACCGGGAGAACGAGCAGACAAGGGAAAGCCGTGTCTACGCGACGATCGAGGAGCCAATTGAGCGGTTCCGGTTTCTGCCGAACCAGCCATGCGAGGAGCTCTACCTCGTCGACTATATTGCTCGGGCGGGACTAACGGATGAGCCAAGATCAGGGCAAAAAGGCTGGACTTGGAAGTTTGATCCGCGCCACGGCACCAATTTCGACATCCACTTCGAGAGGGACCTTTTCCTCGCTGCGCGCTGCCCACTTGCCTTCCTCTACGGCGAGAAGTCGGCGTTCGCGCAAGGGGAGGGCTTCGAGGCTCAGCAGGAGGCCCTGAAGGGCCGCGCGCCCTTCATCGTTATGCCGGGCGCCCACCACCATCTGATGATGGAATCCCCAACCGGCTTCATCACCATGCTCAGGACGCTCCTAGCCTGCTGGCCGGTGCGCGTCGGATTCTAAGGCCTTGCTGAGGGCCCTTGCCGGCGGTTGTGATTTCAGCCAAAAACGCGCCAATCAGCGCGCGTCGCGAACCAGCATGAGAGGACGACATGGCGGAAGAGACGGGCGATCGCAGCGCAGACGCCGAGGCGAACCGTCAGACCTATAAGTCGGTGATGCGTTTCTCCAGCGAGGTCGGCGTGCCTTTCGCAATGGCGCTGACGATGTTCTTCACCAATTTGGTGCTCGCCAATCATTGGATCATCGCCGTCGTGGCTGGCGTCATCACTTATCTGTTCGTTTTTTTCGTGGTGAAGGCCTTTTTCTCACACTGACCCGTAAGGGTTGAACCGACGAGAAAATCGCGCGCTGGCGATGCGTGGATGCGCGCGCCCAATGAAAACCGGCCGCTGACGGCGTAGGATCGCCGCCCTGGCGGCTGGGTCGAGGAGGACGCGATGAAAATCGCTGTAATGCGAGAGACCGAGCCGGGAGAGACGCGGGCCGCCGCGACGCCCGAGACGGTGAAGAAGTTCATTTCGCTTGGCGCCGACGTAGCCGTCGAGGCCGGGGCCGGGGCTGGCGCGTCGATGGCTGATGCAGACTACGAAGCGATCGGGGCCACGGTGGCTCAGTCCGCGGATAAGGCCGCCAAAGGCGCCGATCTCATCCTCAAGGTGCGCGCGCCTAAAGTTGAGGAGATGCGAGGCCTTTCGAAAGGGCAGCGAGTGATTTCGATCGTCTCGCCGCACGGCAATGAAAAACTTCTTGAGGCCGCCGCGTCCGCCGGCGTCGACCTGTTCGCCATGGACCTGATGCCGCGCATCACCCGCGCCCAGTCGATGGACGTCCTCTCCTCACAGTCGAACCTCGCCGGCTATAAGGCGGTGATCGACGCCGCCGCCGCCCATGGCAGCGCGATGCCGATGATGATGACCGCCGCGGGCACGGTCGCGCCGGCGAAGGTATTCGTCATGGGCGCTGGCGTCGCAGGCCTTCAGGCGATCGCCACGGCGCGCCGCCTTGGCGCGGTCGTTTCCGCCACTGACGTGCGCTACGCGGCGAAGGAGCAGGTGGAAAGCCTCGGCGCGAGCTTTGTCACGGTGGACGAAGAGGCGATGAAAGAGGCTGAAACTGAAGGCGGTTACGCCAAGGAGATGTCCGACGACTTCAAGGCTCGCCAGGCTGAATTCGTCGCCGAGCACATCAAAAAACAGGACATGGTCATCACGACGGCGCTTATCCCGGGCCGGCCTGCGCCGAAGCTCGTCACCGCCGACATGGTGCGCGCAATGGCGCCGGGCTCGGTGATCGTCGACCTTGCCTCCGAGCAGGGCGGCAATGTGGAGCTGACAAAGGCGGGCGAAACGGTCGAGGTCGACGGCGTCACAATCATCGGCCACCGCAATGTGCCGGGCCGGCTGCCGGCCGACGCCTCGGCTCTCTATGCGCGCAATGTCTACAATTTCGTCTCGACCTTCTTCGACAAGGACGCCGGCGCGTTCCCGTCGGACTGGGAGGACGACATCATCAAGGGCGTCGCTCTGACGCGTGACGGCGCCATCATTCATCCGCTCTTCGGCGGCGAGGCGCCATCCGCGACCGGTAACGGCGCCGCGTCAGATGACGACGGGGCCGACGCAAGCGCGCCGAACGCCGACGGTGCCGAAGATCAAGCCAATGGGGAAGCGCATGGCTGAACGACAGGACCGCGACGCCGCGGAGGAGGCGGCCCGAACCGCCGAGGAGCTCGCCCGCACGGCGGACGAAGCGGCGAGCGGCGCGGCGGAAGCCGCCGCGCAGGCCCGCGAGATATCGGAAGGCCTGATGGGGTATGCGGACCTTCTGAATTCGCCTTCGGAGATCGTTTATCTCCTCGGCATCTTTGTGCTTGCGATCTTCGTTGGCTACTACGTCGTCTGGTCGGTGACGCCAGCGCTGCATACGCCGCTGATGTCCGTCACCAACGCGATTTCCTCCGTGGTCGTCGTCGGCGCGCTTATTGCGCTCGGCGCGGACCTCACCCAGTCGGCTGCGGGGATGTGGCCGAAAGCGTTCGGCTTCATCGCCGTGGCGCTGGCGAGCGTGAATATCGTCGGGGGCTTCATGGTCACCCAGCGCATGCTCGAAATGTACAAGAAAAAAGAGCGATAGGCGGCGATCATGGCGACCAATCTACCTGCGCTTCTCTATATCGCGGCCGGCGTCCTTTTCATCCTGGCGCTGAGGGGTTTGTCCTCGCCGGAGACCGCGCGCGACGGCAACCGTTTCGGCATGATCGGCATGGGGATCGCCGTTCTGACGACGCTCTTTGTGCTTGAGGACAAGGGCTTTGGAAATTGGGTTCTGATCCTTATCGCCGTTGCGGCGGGCGCTGCGCCCGGCGCTTATATCGCGCGTAATGTGCCAATGACGGCGATGCCGCAGCTTGTCGCGGCGTTCCACAGCCTGGTTGGCCTCGCGGCGGTCTTTATCGCCTGGGCCGCGTTTCTCGCCCCTCGTGCGTTTGACGTCGGCGAGCCGGGGCATATCCACGCCGGCTCGATCCTCGAAATGTCATTGGGCGCGGCGATCGGGGCGATCACCTTCTCCGGCTCCGTCATCGCCTTCGCGAAGCTGGACGGGCGCATGTCGGGCAAGCCCATTATCCTGCCGTCGCGGCATGCGATAAATCTGGGGATCGGCGCGGCGATCCTGCTGTCGATCCTCCTCTTGATGACCGGCGCGCAGTCTACGACCGTGTTTCTGTTCCTGACGCTCGCCGCCTTCGCCCTCGGTTTCCTCATCATCATCCCAATCGGCGGCGCCGACATGCCGGTGGTCGTCTCCATGCTGAACAGCTATTCGGGCTGGGCTGCGGCGGGCATCGGCTTCACCCTGCAGAATATGGCGCTCATCATCACAGGCGCGCTTGTGGGAGCGTCGGGCGCGATCCTGTCCTACATCATGTGCAAGGGGATGAACCGCTCCTTCGTGTCGGTCATTCTCGGGGGCTTCGGCGGCGAGGATGCTGCTGCGGGCGCTGGTGCGGCCGAGGAACGGCCCGTCAAGCAGGGCTCGGCCGACGACGCCGCCTTCATCATGAAGAATGCCGGCAAAGTTATCGTCGTGCCCGGATACGGCATGGCGGTCGCTCAGGCGCAGCATGCGTTGAAGGAAATGGCGGATACGCTGAAGGGCGAAGGGGTCGAGGTGAAGTACGCCATCCACCCTGTGGCTGGCCGAATGCCCGGCCACATGAACGTCCTACTCGCCGAGGCCCAAGTGCCCTATGACGAAGTATTTGAGCTTGAGGATATAAATTCGGAGTTCCGCACCGCCGATGTCGCTTTTGTCATCGGCGCGAATGACGTGACCAACCCGTCGGCTAAGACCGACCCGCAATCGCCGATCTATGGGATGCCGATCCTTGACGTTGAAAACGCCGGCACGGTGCTTTTCGTGAAGCGATCGATGGCGTCCGGCTACGCCGGCGTGCAGAACGAGCTCTTCTTCCGCGACAATACGATGATGTTATTCGGCGACGCGAAGAAGATGTGCGAAGAGGTCGTCAAGGGCCTTAACTGAGGTCCGACGATCTGGGGTTGTCGGCCGCCGCCGCATTCGACGGCTGCCGCAGGGCATGCAACTGGAGAGGACCCATGAGAAATATTCTTCTAGGTGGCGTCGGCGCGGTGGCGCTTGTCGCGTGCGGGGGCGGCGAGGAGACGACGTCAGCCGCTGAGACGGCCGCGCCTGCGGCTGAAGAGGCAGTCGAGGCAAGCGACGAAGAGCCGGCGGCTGAGGAAGAAGCCGCCATCGACGAAGAGCCCGCCAAGCTCGCCGCGCACGCCGGCGACATTGACGCTGTCATTGCGGACCCTGCGCGGGGAGAAGATGCGGCGCGGGATCAATATCGTCATCCGAAAGAGACGCTCGGCTTTTTGGGCGTCGACGAGGGCATGACGGTCGTCGACACGCTGCCAGGCGGCGGCTGGTATTCTAAAATGCTGATTTCGTATCTCGGCCCTGATGGGAAAGTCATAGGAGCCGACTATTCCAGGGAAATGTGGCCCCTCTTCGGCGGTTTCGCTGACGAGGAATTCCTCGAAGGCAAGAAGACCTGGACGACGACTTGGGTCGAACAGGCGGCTGGCTGGGTCGATGGCGGCGCGTCGGTGGCGGCGTTTCAGTTTGACGAGCTACCTGAGGAGATGAAGGGGACGGCCGACGCGGTCCTGTTCATTCGCTCTTTCCATCACCTAAACCGTTTTGAGGAAGAAGGTGAGTTCCGCACCAAGGCGCTGAAGGAGACGATGGATGTGCTGAAGCCCGGCGGAATTGTCGGCGTTGTTCAGCATCGGGGCCCGGAGGGCAATGACGACGTCTGGGCCGAGGGCGACAAGGGATATCTTAAACAGAGCCAGGTCGTCGCAGCGTTCGAGGCTGCGGGCTTTGAATTGGTGGATACGTCGGAGGTAAACGCCAATCCCAAGGATGTTCCGACCAATGAGGATATGGTGTGGCGCCTGCCCCCGTCGCTCGGCACCAGCCGTGATGATCCGGAATTGCGCGCCGAGATGCAGGCGATCGGCGAGAGCGATCGCATGACGCTGAAGTTCCGCAAGCCCGCCTGACGCGGAGGCGGTCCACGCCGACGGCGACAATTCGAGAATAAGAAGGGCGGCTCAGCAGAGACGCCCTTTTTTCATTGAGGCCCGTTGTATCGATCGATACCGCCAAGACAAATAGAGTCGATCCGCAGGCGTGGGTGACCTGGGTTCTCAGCCAAGTCGCAAACCGCAAGATCAGACCACAAGATCATCCGTCTCGGCGAGCGTCTCCCATGGCGTTAAGCAGCGATTGCAAGATAGTCGACGCCGTGCGGAGGCGTTAGGCCGCGCTCAACGGGCGAATGCACTCCGAAAGGGGCAGCGCGCGATTGCATGCGTGCTGAGCGAAGCAACGCGCGACAAAAAGGAGATCTGCGGCCACCGGGCGCCTTAAGTGAACGCGGCTTCGCCTGACTCTCAAAATGCGAGGCGTATCGACAGTGAGAAGCGTCGCCCGATAAGGTCGTAAAATTCCGGAAACGTATTGCTCACCTGATTGCCTGCGACGATCGGCGGCTCAAGATCCGTCAGATTCTCGACGGAAAACCGAAGATCGGCGTGGTCGCCTATCGTCCGTCCCACGGTGATATCGGCGTAAGTGAAGGCGCCGACTTGCGTTTCCGGCCGACGCGATCGGTCAACCTCAACTGCGCCGCGCCGGTTGACTACGCTTATCACCTCCCATTCGCCACGCTTGACCCCGAGCGTCAGCAGCGTCCGCTGACGGGGATAGGCGGGTAATCCCTGTAGATAGGATACTGGGCGATTAATTTGAGCGCTCACCACGCGATCAGTATACGTATGCGCAATGCTGGCGATGAACTGGTCGATCAGGCGCTGCGAAGCCGGCTCAAACAAGAGGTTGAGCTCGGCATCCGCGCCGCGCCAACCGAAGGAGCCGCCATTGAACAGCATGATATCGGTACGGACGAGCTGGCCGGTGATCGGATCGCGGGCAATGAGAGGCGCTCCGGTCAGGGGGTTCTCACCGCAATTTCGATTGGAAAACCCGGCGGATGCGTAACAGGCGTTCAGGTAGTCTGTATCAATGGAGATCTCCTGCTCAAGGGTGTAATCAAGCCAAGCGAAGTCGAGCGAAAGTTCAACATTCCCCCACGGACGGTCTATGTCTTCGCCATAAGAGAATCCGTATACGAGCGTCCGAGCCTCTTCGTTTGAGAGATTTGGATTGCCATAGTCCGTTCGCAATGCGAGCCCGGGGCTAAGGGCCGCCCCGCCTGCGCCGAGCGGGGGCGACGAAAGACAATTTTCCGCGACGATGGCGGAGGATTTGGCGTCGCCCGCTGCGCAAGGGTCGGCCGTAAAGAAGTACTCCGAGGCGTCGACATAGAAGAGTTCGGAAATAGTCGGCGGGCGTTCGCCAAGGTGCAACCGCGAAAAGAACTCTAGGTTCCGCCAAGGCCGCCACATCAGCCCCAGCTCGATGTTATGGGCTGTGTCGTGTTGAGGCGAAAAGGTCGCGCGCGCGTCGACCGTAAAGAGCGTCCGCCCCGGCAGCGCGCCAAGCGCATCCAGATTCCCGCCAAGCCCGGCGACTACGTCGATCGCATCAACCTTTGCGTCGAAGTTGTTGAAGAGGGGTTGTCCAACAATTCCGCCACGGACGATATTCTCCGTCTCATCGCTCAGCAGCGTACGCGTCGCTTCGATGCCGGCGGAAAGGTCGAGGTCGCCGGTCGGAGCGGTGAGGGGAGAATTGTTCCAGTGCAGGCTGACTTCATGCTCCGCCAGCCGCAGATTGCGGCTGAAGGGCGTTGATCGAATGAAATCCGCAGCGTCGGCGGACAAGGCCTGGCGCGAGAGAATATCAATGGGCTCGCAACCGGGCGTCGCCTGGCAGGCCTGCGGACTGACGGCGACATTGAGCCTCTCGCGGTCGACGTGATCATACACTGTCTGCTGCGCCGCGCTGCTTCCGTAGCGGTAATGGGCGCTGAGATGGCCGGCGTTATCCCACTCATATTCCGCCCCCAGAACTGTGTCCAAAAATGTTCTGTCCACCTCGCTACGGCGGGGACCCAGTTCGACGAAGCGGCGATTGACAATGAGCGCCTGCGCCGATTGACCGAAATCGGACCTGATTCTGTCTCGAATGAAGGCTGGCGTGGCCGGTGCGGAGAGGTCGACCAGGGTCGCGTCTCCGAACAACGGGTCTCCGCCGCGGCCGAGGGATGTCGGCAATGGGGCGAGGTTAATGTCGGTCCGGACATTTGCGGCGCGGACGCTGGCTGCGAGCGTGAGCCTCGAAGTCGGCGCGTACTCCGCGCTTGCGTAGGCGTAGCCGCGTTCTTGCGGCAATATCGTATTCAGTTCCGACGACCAATTGTAAAGTTCAGAGATGCCGTCCCCGTCGTCGTCGAGGCCGCCCGCTTGGGAGATCTCAAGCCTGTCCTGAAGGGAGAGCCAGGCGACTTGGTCATTGTCGAGCAGCACGCCCGACACGACAGGGGCTGAGGAAAAGTATGAATTGCCGAAATTTGGCAGAAAATCGCCGTCGGGCGAATAGCCATAGGGCGTCGCCGTGACGTTGCGGTCCGCGCCCACAAGGCCCTGCAGCGTCGTCAGGGCCGCGCCGAATGTCAGCCCTCCTGCGCCCTGCGCAAAGGAAACGCCGCCCAGCCCGTAGACCGAGACCTCTTCCGCGTCGCCCTGCTGCGACATCCCGGCTCTTACGCCCGCTTCGAAGCCGTCGCGCGGCTTTCGCAAGACGAAGTTGATTGCGCCTGCGACGGCGCGTGGATTTCGTCTCGCCGCAGCGGGACCGGTTTCCAACTCAATCCGTTCAAGGAATGGTTCGGGGATGGCGTTGAGGTCATAGCCTGCGAGTTCGCCGTTCCCTGCATAGGTAAGCGTTGCCTCATGCCCGTCAACGAAGACGCCTGTGCGCTGCGAACCGATGCCGCGGAGGTCGGCGAAATTAATTCCAGCGACTGCGCCGAAGAGCGCGGTGTTGTTTGACGTGATTGAGGATAGGGTTTGCGGGAGGCTGAATATTACGCGCTCGACCGTCGTCTCATTCAACGTATCCAGCGCCTGCCGATCGAGCGCGCTGCTAACGCCGGACGGGAGATTAGCCGCGCTCGCGATCATTGCGCCGGTGACCAGGATCACGTCCGGCAGTCTTGGCGACGAGGACCCGGCGCTTGACGGCGACGCCGCTGCGAGCAGGGCGGCGGGAAGCTCCTTCACTACATAGGTCGTCGCGCCGACCCTGTGCAGGGTCAGTCCCGCGAACCCAAGGGTCTTCTCTATCGTCGATGCGGTAGGGCTCGCAGAGGGCGGCACTACGATCCTACCCTTCGTCAGAGAGCTATCAAAGATGAACGAAACGCCTGCTTCCGCTCCGGCAGAGCGCAGATAGTCGTCTACGTCCGCAGCGATTACCGCAACGGTCGCCGCCGGCGCGATATTGTCGGCGTAGGCTAAACGGTCCGCAGCGTCAGATGCGGGAGTCTCGCCCGCATGCGCCGCCTCGCAGGGTAAGGTCAGGGCGCACCACCCCGAAAGGAATAGCGCGCGAGTCTTCATTCTGTCGTGTTCCGCAAGACGATCGAATCGCCCCGCTCATCAGCCTCAAGGTCGAACGCCAATGAGATTGCAGCGATCGCGGCCGCTTGGTCCTGGATGTCAAACTCGCCGGTTACGCGCAGATCGCCGATTTCAACGGCGTCAAACGCAATCGCCTTATCAAAATACCTATTCAGTACCCATACGACTTCTTTAAGACGTTCGTCGCGGAACCGGGCGACGCCGTCCCGCCATGCCAGCACCATATGCTCATCGAATGCTTCGACAGGTGAGGGTGCGCCCTGCGCGTCGATATCGACCGCTTCTCCAGGCGACAGCGACACTTGCGCTTCATCGCCGCGGGCGACGACGCTGCCTGAGGTGACGTAAACAGATGATGCTGCCTCTCGAACGGATACGGTGAATGCAGTCCCGGTGACTGACACGGTCGCATGCGGCGTTTCGACGATGAAAGGACGCGCGCTATCCCTGGCGACGTCAAAATGCGCATCGCCCTTAGTCATCCTGGCGAGACGGCGCGTCGCTTCATAACTGACCGAGAGGCTCGTGTCCGAATTCAGATTGACCGCGGTTCCGTCGGCGAGCGCGGCGAGTTGTTGCTCGCCACGCAACGTGACGAAGGTTTCAACCGGCGTCGGCGAGGGACGGTTAATGAATCCCACTGCAACCGCCACTGAAATCGCCGCGACGGCGATGCTGGCGGCGATTGGGAAACGTCTCGCGACGACAGGATTGCGACTTGCCTCTGGCGGAGAACAAGCCTCAGCCGCATCTGACAACTCGCCCTCGAAGCTCCTGGCCAGAAGCTCCGTCGCAAACGAGTCGATCCGGGCGACCGCGCCGGCAAGCCGCGCTTCGGCTTCTGCGTTTCCGGGTTCCGACCGCCAGGTTTCATAGGCGGCCTGTTCTTCCGCGGACATGTCTTGCGACATGATTCGCGCGGCCCAATAGATCGCGGCCTCGTCCGGATCGTCGATCCGTCTCTCCGTCATAATAGCGCCCTCGCTACTCTGCTTCGCCGCCGGTTCCTTTTATTTGTTTTGTGGCGTGGTCCTTGGTGGACCGGTCGGCATCGTCATCGCTATACTGAGTATCTTTTACTGCCGCGCGCAGCGATTTAAGCGCGCGGATGACGTATTTTTCGACGCTGCTTTGCGAAACCTGCATAATCTCCGCAATTTCACGGTACGATTTTTCCTCGAAGCGGTTCAATATGAACGCGCGTCGGACTTTTTCGGGCAGCGCTTCGATAGCCTGCATGCTCGCCTGCAAGTCCTGACGCGCGAGCATCTGACGTTCTTGGTCCGGCGCATCGCATGCGATCGCATTGACAAGCGACAATCCGTCGTCGGCGTCATCTTGGTGTATTGTGCGCCGTACGCGGCTTAATGAGCGAAATTCGTTTGCGGCGAGGTTGGCGGCGGTCTTGAACAGAAGCGCCTTTGGGTTGTCGACGTCGGTGGTTGCGACATAGTCAAGCGCGCGGACGTAAGCGGATTGCGCAATATCGCTCGCCTTGTCCGGATCGTGGAATTTCGATGTCAACCAGCGCACGAGCATACGATCGTGCTTCTTGATCGCGGCCTCCATCCTGGCGCGTCGCGCCTGCGCGAGTGATTGCTCGCGGGGGGAGGGCGCTTTTCCATCTTCCACTGTCAACATCTCGGTTTCGGCGCGCCTCCAGCCGCATAGGCGAGGCCCGCAGCGGAGTCCATCGTGCCCAGCTCGACCGGAAATTGAGGACTTCCCCAATCCCGGTGTCATAGTCATTGGGACAACGATGGTGCGCAGGAGACTGTCGCCTCAGAAATCCCTCCGATTGAACCGGCCGGGGAGCTCCCATCTCCCCGGCCACCTTCATGATGAAGAGGGGAGATTGGCATTGCAATACTGAGGCGACCGAATGTTGCATTTTGGCGACAAGACGACAGCAACTCGGCACGCCTTATGAGGGAGACGGACCGTCCGTGGTCTTAGCAACGGGACCGATTTGCGATCCGTGGGGATACGGCTCGCTGGTCGCGTTCCATTGACCAGAGATCACGGAGGGATCACATGAATCGTAACGTAAGACGGCCGCGCATTGCGGCCGGGCTGTTTTTGCGCGCCTCAACGACCGCGCTCGCCGCTTCGGCGTTTGTCCCGTCATCCGCATTAGCTCAGTCAGCGGAAGACGCAGATGATATCGTCATCGTCACCGGCTCCCGCCTCAATCAGGCGAATTTGACGTCCGCCAGCCCCGTATTCACCGTCGATGCCGGCGAAGTCGACACCCGCGGCGTCGCCCGAATAGAAGATCTCCTGAACATTCTGCCGCAGACGTTGCCCGCCCAGGGGTCT
This sequence comes from Parvularculaceae bacterium, assembly GCA_028284065.1. GTDB lineage: Bacteria > Pseudomonadota > Alphaproteobacteria > Caulobacterales > Parvularculaceae > MED-G105. Next base: position 175,726 of record JANQSJ010000010.1, on the reverse strand, counting down.
GCGCTTGCAAACGGCGCGACCGGGACCTCAACCGTCGATCTTCGCGGCCTCGGCGCGAACCGGACGCTGGTTCTGATGGATGGCAAGCGCCTGCCTTACGGCCTTGGCAATGGGCTCGGCGTTGGCGCCAACCTTGACCTTGTGCCGGCGCAACTCGTGGAGCGCGTTGACATCGTGACGGGCGGCGCTTCAGCTGTTTACGGCTCCGACGCTATCGCGGGCGTCGTCAATTTCATCATGAAACGAGACTTCGAAGGCTTTGAGGTCGATGGCCAGGTAGGCTTTTTCCAGGACGGCAACAATGGCGACTTCGCAAACGAGATCCTGAACGCCTTCAATCAACCGGCTCCCGGGTCGCAGCTTGACGGACGCGGCGTCAATGTGAGCGCCATGTTTGGCGCCAACACGGCCGATGGCCGCGGCAATGTCACCGCCTTCCTGCAGTACCAGGATCAAAACGAAATCCGTCAGTCGGCGCGCGACTACTCCGCTTGCGCGTACGACAATTCGAGCGCGCCAAACGCTGTCGGCGGGGTTGGCTGCGTGGGATCGTCGACATTCCGCTCGATTGGCCCGTTCCAGGATTTTGGCACGGATCTGAACGGCGATGGCCAAATCGTCGCGGCGGACGGCGAAGTCTTCGACAACGGCCTTTTCGTCAATCCCGACGGGACGCTGGTCCCTTACACCGGAGCGCCGAACCAGACCTTCAACTTCGCGCCGGACAATTTTATCCAGCGTAACAATGAGCGCTTCAATCTCGCGGCGTCCGCCTACTACGAGCTGACGCCAGGCATTGAAGCCTTCCTTGATCTTGGGTTCACGGAGAACACGACCGACTCGCAGATCGCATTCTCGGGCACATTCTTCCGGAACTTCGAGATCAATTGCGACAATCCTACGCTCGTTGGCGCGACCAATCCGAACCCAGGGCCGCTCTTCGGCCAGTCAATCGCGGAAAGCTTCCTTGGCTGTACGCCCGCGCAGATTGCCGGCACTGCAGACGACGTCGATGTGGGGTTTGGCGGCTCCGGCGGCCTTGGCATTGGCTCCGGCACTGGCCCAGGCTACCGGAACGTCTCTGGCACGCCGAGGAGCCAGAACATCAATATCAATACGTTCCGCGCCGTAGGCGGACTCCGTGGCGAGATTGATGATCGCTGGAAATGGGAAGCATTTGGCCAATTCGCGCGCACGCGTTTGCGCCAGATCAACACCGGCGATATGAGTTTCGATCGACTGCAGGACTCGTTCTTCGCAGTTACAGACCCGAACACTGGTGAAGCCGTCTGCCGCGACGGCGCGTTCGCAGGTTGTCAGCCGATCAACTTCTTCACAAACCCCACCGGCGACATCATCTCCGCTGAGTATTCGCAGCAAATTCAGGGTACGGCGATTATCACCGGCGTCACAAACCAGATCGTGCTTGGCGGCACGTTTGGCGGCGATACCGGTTTTGGCACACCCTGGACGGACACCAACATTCAGGCTCTGGTCGGTGTTGAGTATCGCCGCGACGAACTCGATCGCACGCCAGATGAACTTGCCCGTATCCCGGGCGGTTTTGGCCTGACGGGCGTTGGCGGGGGCACGCTGCCGGTGCAGGGTGAAGTCGAGGTGGCGGAGCTCTTCTTCGAAACGCAGATTCCGCTCATCGAGGGGCGCCCCTTCTTCGAAGAGCTCTCAATCAGCGGCGCGTTCCGCTTTTCCGACTACACCACGGAGGGCCAGGTAGGCCCGGACGTCGTCGACAACTCCTTCAATACGGAAACCTTCGCCGCCGGCGCGGCCTGGGCGCCGGTGCCGGACGCGCGCTTCCGCTTCCAGTTCCAGCGAGCCATACGCGCGCCAAATGTTTTTGACCTGTTTACAGGACAGAACACGGGCCTGTTCAACGGAACGGAGCCTTGCGGCCCAGGCACGACATTTACGCCGGCGCAGTGCGCAAATACCGGGCTGCCGCCTGCCCTTTACAACCTTGTCGCCGACAACCCGGCGGGTCAGCTGAATCAGGTGACAGGCGGTAATCCATTTCTCGGGCCAGAGACTGCCGATACCTATACGGCCGGCGTCGTCCTTCAGCCGCGGTTCATTGAAGGGTTTACGATCTCAGCCGACTACTACGATATCTCGATTGACTCCGCGATCGGGACGATCCCATCGAACACGTCGCTGTCTCAGTGTCTGACAAGCGGCGCGTCGCAGTTCTGCAACAATGTCGTCCGCGATCAGGACGGCTCGCTGTGGTCGAGCCCGATCCCGCCAGCAGGCTCTCCGTTCCAGTTCGCCGGCGTTCAAGCCACCAATGTCAATGTCGCCAACATCTCCACCCGCGGCATCGATATCAACTCAAGGTATACGTTGGATCTTGAGCAACTCGGCGTAGAGGGCGCGGGCTCGCTCGCATTCAACTATGCGTCGACATTCCTGCTCGAGAGATCGTTCATCCCGGTTCCGGGCGTGACGGACGTGATTGAATGCAAGGGTCTTTATCGAGGCAATTGCGGCGCTACCGTCGGCGCGGTCAATCCGGAATATGTGCACCGGTTTATTACAACGTGGCAGTCGCCATTCGATGTCGACCTGTCATTGACCTGGCGACATGTCGGCGGGACCACATTCGACGAAGCGTCGACCGGCGGTAACTTGTCCGAAGGCGGTACGTTTACGCCGACCGGCAATGTTCTCGACGACTTCCTCGACGCGGCGAACTATGTCGACCTCGCAGCGCAATGGTACGTCAGGGAAAACCTCACCATGCGCGCAGGGGTCAACAACCTGCTCGGCCGCGATCCGGAGCTATCGACAGAGGCCGGCACGGCCCCGGGCAACGGCGATACGTTCCCGCAATTCTATGATCCGGCCGGCCGGTTCATCTTTGTAGGGGTCAACCTAGCGTTCTAGGCTGCGTGACCAGACATGGGCCGGCGTCAGGCGACGCGTCGCCGGCCCATCGCCAAGAGCCGCCCGCCCGCGCTTTCAAGGGCGGGCGGTTTTTGCATGATCGGGCGAACGATTTTTGGACCGGCGCGCGCATGCCCTGGCGCGAACCTAGCGCGAGTAGGCCCGCTGAATCCCTTCGTTGAAAGGCTCTAGCTCGCAATCCGGCTTAACGGGTGGATTGACCTCACCGAATACGGACTTCTGCAACGGCATCATCCAAAAACGACGACAAGGCGTTCGATAAAGCTGACTCCCAGCTTTGGCGCCAGAGCGGATATCCGACGGCGCGCGTGTCTGGGCTCGGGGGCGACATCGTCTGTTTACTCGTGCGCTTCGGTGAGGATTCCAGGCAAAAAATCACGATACAGATGGATTAACTTGCCTTGCGGGCTCTGGAATCCGCCGCGGCCATCACCCTCGCTATCGCGTCGATCACCGACGCGCGGGTAACGGGCTTGCTCACGAACTCGTCCATTCCGGATTCAAGGACGCTCTCTCTCGCGCCCTGAAAGACGTCAGCGGTAATGGCGATGATAGGTATGGCGCTAATCGGTCCGTCGAGGGCCCGGATGGCCTTTGTCGCCGCGACGCCATCCATCACAGGCATCTGTTTGTCCATGAGCACGAGATCGAAATTGTTCGTTTGGACGGCTTCAAGTGCGAGCGCGCCGTTTTCAACGATGTCGATCTCGCTGACGACGTCTTTGAGTATAGCTTTGGCGACCATCGCGTTCGCGGGATTATCTTCAGCCATTAGGATGCGCAAGCGGGAGAGGTCGAAGGATGCGCGCTCCACCGAGACATCCGTCTCGTCCCCTGCTACGGCTTCTTCCTCCTCAAGACGCCTGTTCGATGCGTCGCCAGCCTTCGACTCGGCCGAGTTTTCACTGGTCAAATCGGCTGGCGCCGCAGGAATGATCACATCGAACGTAGCGCCTTCGACTTCATTCGACCGGACGCAGATTTCGCCTCCCAACGCCTCCGCAATCCGCCGGCAAATGGCAAGCCCGAGGCCGGTGCCGCCAAACTCCCGACTAAGCCGATCGTCGGCTTGTCTGAAAGGCTCAAACACCTTTTCAAGCGCCGCTTCAGGAATGCCAACGCCAGTGTCGGAGACCGTCAGCACAAAGCCTTTCGACGCCAATCGCGCTAGGCGCAAGTCGATCGATCCCTCCTTAGTGAATTTCACCGCGTTGGAAAGGAGGTTGGAGGCGATCTGGCGGAGGAGCCGTCCGTCCGTGACGAACCCCATGGCCTCTTCAGCGAGTTCTATCCGCAGCGCCAATCCCTTTTCATCCGCTGCCTTGCGCCAAATGCCCGCGACCGCGCTGATTTCGGCGGCCACGTCCGTTGGCTGTTTGTCAACCGCCAGGCGTCCGGCCTCCATTTTCGATATGTCTAGAATGTCGCTGACGATCGACAGAAGATGACGTCCTGCCTCGTTCACCGATGTAAGGTATTCGCGATCGCGATCGATGATTGCGCCGCCATTGAGGACAACGTCTGACAAGCCGATAATCGCGTTCAGCGGCGTGCGTATTTCGTGGCTTGTCGTCGCCAGGAACGCCATCTTCGCCTGATTGGCTTTTTCCAGCGCGTAGATTGTCTGTGTCAGCTCTTCGTTCTTTTCTTCAAGCGTTTCATTGAATGCCTGCGTCGCCTTCTGGCGGCGGCGCGCCGCCAAAAATGCGAAGATCAGAAAGCCGATCAATAAAGCGCCAAGCGTCGCCCCTGAAATCGCCACGATGCGTACCTGGCGGGAGCGCGCAGCCGCCAATGCGACGTCTTTTTCGAGTTGACTGGATTTGAGGCGTTCAATCTGAAGCTCCTTGTTTGCGACCTCAAACTCCGCGTTCATCAACGCAAGATTGGCTGACGCGGCGATATCTCGTCCAACGTCATCCAGGCGCTTAAAAGCGGCGGCGTGGCTGAGCGCCTTGTCGGTTTCGCCGAGGGCTTCATAGATCTTCTGGGCGGCTTCGTGGAAATCGCGGAAAGGCGGCGGCGTTTCGTTGAGGTCTGCGCCCGCGAATGTCTTTTCAATAGCCGTCTTTGCGGCGTTATTGTCGGCTTTTGCGGCCTCCAGCAGCGCCGCTGCGCCCCAGACGAAGGGGCTCCATCCCCTTGCGTCATCGCTATCCGATAGCGAAAGCGCTTCCCGAATGGCCTCCTCCGCGGCTGGCAAATCGCCCCGCTTCACATCGAGCACCGCAATGTTCGTCAAGATTCTCGCCGGCAACAAGCTGCCGCCCGACGTGCGCGCCATGGCGAGCGCCTGCTCTTGCATAGCCAACGCTTCTTCATAGCGGCCAAGTTCGCGATACGCATTAGCGCGATTGTTAAGGGACACGAGGTCGAGCATGGCGCCATCGGAAAACGCCGCTGACGCGCGTTCATAGTATTCGATCACGCGTTCATACTGACGCGCGCTGTCATAGAGCGTCCCGATGCTTTGCAGCGCGAGCGCGCTGCTGCGTGCGACGTCAAGTTCGTCATAGATGCGATACGCGTCTTGAAAACTCGCGAGCGCCCCTCCGTATAGAGATAGGTTACGCTGCGCCCGTCCAAGCGCAAGGAGAATGTCCGCGGTTAGCTTGCTTTTTTGATCGCCAAGACTGTCGCGGGCGCGTTCAATGACAGGCAAGGCGTCCTCAGCGCGATTGAGACGCGTCAGCGCTTCCCCCTGGAGCCAGAGACTTGTCGCGATCGCCACCTGCCCATCGGCCGCCGGGGCGAGGGCTTCCGCTTCTTCGGCCGCCGCAAGCGCCGCCCGCGGCGCCTTCATCATGTTGGCTTTCGCCTCAGCGATCGCCGCGTCATACGACGCCTTTCCAAGGTCGCCGCCCGGCGATGTGGCGGAGCGATCGGCATCCGGCGCGGCGTGCGCCGGCGAGGCCGCGAGGGCGAGCGCGCCTGCGACCAGCCAGGACAGCAGAAATTGCCGCGCCTTCTCCATTCTTCCGCCCTTAGTTAACTTCTCCTTTCGTCGCAGAAGGAAGTAAACATCCCGCATACGAAGCGCGCGCCGCGAGGATCGCGGCGCGCCTTGTTAATGCGTTTGCGGCGAGGGGGGTTAGAAACTGACGCTGAACCGGCCGCCGCCGGCGATGGCGGTCTCGCCGCTAAGCTCCCGGCTGTTTAGTTCCACCTGCCCGAAGGCGCTAACCACGCCAAGGCCGCCGAAGACTGGCGTTCCATAGAGCACCTCCGAAACGTAGCGCCGATCATTCCCTTCCAGCGATAGCCGATCCGTGACGAGTCCGACCGCGCCGGTCGTCCTGTCGACAACTTGCATAGTGGTAACGCCGAGGGCGCCGCCTTCAATGTGCAAGGGCTGCGCGAAGGAGGCCCGGATCTGGTCGGTCTTTCCAAAAACCCCAATTTTCGAGGCGGCGATCTGGAAAGCGGTCGATGTCAGCCCGCCCTCGGCGACCGACAGGAGGGAGTCGCCAAATCCCGTCGAACGGGTCTGACCGGATGTCGCTGACACGGAAAACCCGATGCCGTCACCGAGGTCCATATCAGCGCCAAGCGTCATCGCATCGGTCGTCGCCCCGCCATTTAGGCCAAACGCGCCGGCGCCTTGCACGCCCAGAAGACCCGTCTCCTCATTTAATTGCGTGTATGCGAATGTCAGGTCAACGCTCGCAGAAACAGCGTATGCGAAGGACATGTTTAAGGCGTTCGCCTCATAGGCTTCGATCCCATTGAAGATCTGCCTGATTTCGCCTGTATCCGGATCGATGAAAAGCTGTTCGTCTTCGTCCTGTGTGAAATTGAACGAGAATGACAGTCGATCATCCAACGGCAGCGAGGCCCCCGCGTAGAAGCCGCCTGACGCAAGACCGAGCAACGGGTTCACGCCGCCCGTCTGAAGCGAGTGATCGGACAACATTCCGAACTGCGACCCGCCGGCGAATGCCAGAGAGCCTTGTCCGCCGCCGATCTGGAGCAATAGGCCGTTCGCATTATTGCGAATGACAGCGCCCATCTGGAAGCGCACGGCGTCCGGCGCCAGAACTTCGTTCGGATCTCGGGCAGTTGCGGTGAAGCTTGCGCGCCAGGTCGATTCGCGATTTCCGACCGCTGTCCTCCCAAGCGAGAAATTGTTCGTAAACATGAAGTCCGATTCGAACTTATTACGCTTCTTTCTCTTTTTATTCTTCCGCTTTTTCTTTTTTTGCTTCTTCTTCTTTTTGTTTTCGCCGCGATCGTCATCATAATCGTCAGCGTCTTCATCGTAATTGCGTTCGGCCGTCGAAGTTGACATTTGCTGCGCGAGGTATTGTTCGCTGCCGGCTAGGGGGCTGTCCGCGCCGGCGTTCATCGGCGCGAGGAACTCTGAAACTGGCACTTGGAAGTCGCGCCGCGTCCAACCGACATCTTCGAATACGGTGATCGTCTCCGAACCGTCCGCGAAGTCGAAAGCGCCAAGCGTCAGCCCGCCTAGCTCACCCAGGTTGATCCGGACCCCATCGGACTGGACATAAAGCGCGTCGCGATTTAACGGCGCGAGGGCGGCTTCAATGTTCAGCAGGCCACGGCCGTAGACTTCGTCCGTACCGGGCGCGCCCAGATCGGTCGCGGATTCCAAAAGGATGTCCGCCGTCTCGGCCGGGTAGTGTTCAAGCCATTCCCACTTTGACTGAACGAGCGCCGCCGCTCCGGCGACCATGGGCGCAGCCAGCGACGTGCCGCTCGCTCGCTTCAGATTCCCGGCATTATCCTGCACGAGGACAAACTCGCCTGGCGCGACCAGAAAGCGATCCATAAGGCGAGTGCCTTCGTGGCAACGCCCCCAGAACTTTATGCAAGCCGTTCCTGGGCGATTTGAGAACTCTGAGATCGTTCCGTTGGCGTCCACCGATCCCACGAGAAGGAGCTTTCGGTGTGCGTCGCTTATGCCGAAATTCACGTCTTGCGTTTGCGCAACGCCGGAATTGCCGGCCGCTTTGACCAGCACAGTGTCTATCGTGCCAAGGCCGGCGCCGAAGTCGGCAAAGACGCCTGCCCAATCCGGATGAAGCGTGTACCCTTCAACGCCGAGCGACATGTTGATAATGCTCGCGTCGCTGAAGAATGAGAGCTCGCGGATGCCACGCTTCACTTCATCCCAGCTCGCCGTGAACGTGTCGTCAAATGGGTTGTAGACGAGGAAGTCCACGTTCGGCGCGACGCCCATCACACCTTTGCCGTCATGGGCCGCAGCGAGCACGCTTGCGACGCCAGCGCCATGATCGACGGACGACAATCCAAACCCGCCGGATTCCTCCACCTCGCCGCCGAGGAGCGTTTCGGAGACGATCGGCGTATCGAGGAGGCCGACGACGACGTCTTTGCCGCCGCCCGCGTCAGCGGAGAGGCGCGGCGACCATCGCGTTGCGCTCATCCAGTGATCGGCGTGATCGAGACCGGTGAACCGCATCGTTGAATCGCGCAAACGTACGAGAAGAGCGGTGTACTGATCGCGCGTCAAATGCTCCGCGCCGGAAAAATCAGCGCCGATGCCGAATTCCGCAAGCAGCGGATCGCGTACGATCGCCCCGAAAGACCCACCCGTCTGGCCAAGAACCGCATCGCCAAAAGAGGATTCAGCCGAATCGAACAGGTTCCGGAGGCTCGATTGCAAGTCGGCGGGATCGCCAGCGAAGGCGTCTAGATTGCCATAGAAGGCGTCTAGATTTCCCCAGAACGCATCAAGATTGCCGTAAAATGCGTCGAGGTTGCCATAGAACGCATCGAGATTTCCCCAAAACGCGTCAAGGTTTCCATAAAAGGCGTCTAAGTTTCCGTAGAATGCGTCGAGATTTCCCCAGAATGCGTCAAGGTTCCCATAAAAAGCGTCGAGATTGCCGTAGAACGCGTCGAGATTGCCGTAGAAGCCATCCAGGTTGCCATAAAAGCCGTCGAGATTGCCGTAATAGCCAGTGACAACGTTCGTTTGCGGCGAGAGGGGCCCGAGCGCGTCAATGTCGATCTGCGCGCCAACGTCTTCATTGGCGAGTGCGCTTGCGCTGGCGAGCGCGCCCAAAGCGACTATGGCGGCGCCACTCTTCAAGATGGCTTTACGCATAACTCATTCATCCCCTAATCCGGCTCGATCTTGCCGACGTTACGGGCTGGAAATATTCAAATTGATAAAAAAGCAGGTAAATTTAACTTAAGGGTAACGCTCGTTAACGCTTTCAAGTGTTGCGTCGAGTTTACGAGCTTAAGGAAGTCATTGGCGGCCGGAATCACCGTCGCATTGCATCGTCATTCCAGGTCAAGGTGTTCAACCCGCAGATGGATGGAATGGGCAATCTCATCATCGACGCGGCTAAGGTGTTAGTGGTCGACCGCTTTGAATTGATACTGAACATTGTCAGACGGCCTTTTAGAACCGCTCCGTTGGGAGCGCCATCACAAGAGTCAATTATGGCGTAAGCCGGCATCAATTCTGGTGACAGGCGCCCTTGAAGCCACTACGAGATCGCCGCCAAAGTCAGGCGTCCGCATCACCGATGTCAGCATCGCGCCGAAGATCGCCGTTCCTGAGCCGGCCCTAGACGTTACGATCGACAGGACCCGCTGTGTTATGCTTCGCGGAGTTCGTTCCGAAGCCTCTGGGTCGCCTCCGACATTCGGTTCATTATCTCCTGAAATTCCGCTGTTGCGTTTAATTCGTTGAAGCTCGGATCTCGTTCGCCAACAAACGTCGCATTCGAAAGACCAAGGCTGGCTGCGATCTTTAGCCAGTGAAGCGCCTCGCTCTTTTGTCCAGATAGTCCATAAGCTTGCGCCAACAGACGAGGAAACATGTCTGTGGTGGACTGCTCGATGATCGCGTCGATCTCGGCCTCGTGTTCGACTGAACGGCCTTTTGCAGCTTGATCAAAGGCCCGAAAGACGCGACCAATCGGGCCGCTTAACTCCTCGCTGCTGACTGAATGGACGAGCGCCGTAACGCGTTCGCCGTCTCCGTTCAGCGATAGCGCCATGACGCGGAACAGCGTTCCGACGACATTGGATGGGTCGAGTTCGCACATCCGTTCGTAGGCTTCGTCGGCGCGATCGAATCGGCCGGCAAAAAGATGGGCGCAACCATCTAGACTGTGGTTCAGGGGATTCAGAGGATCGAGGTCGAGCAGTCGTTCGACCAGAGGCGTCGCCAGGTCGTCAAGGCCGGAAAGAAAGTAGCAATAGGTCAGAAGGGATAGAGTGTCCGGATCATCGGGCGCTGCGAGGTCCGCCTGGCGTAAGGATCGGATCGCGTCGTCGACCGCGCCGCGGTGGTAGGCGATCCAACCGTCAAGGTGGCGCTTTTCCGATAGTTCAGGCGCCGCGGCTTCCAAGCGTTCCAAGTAGCGCCCGGCGGCTTCAAGCGGGCCTGGTCCCATATCCACGCCGGTTTCCCGCAGAAACAGGTGATATCGCCCTGCCGCGGCCAACATCTGAGGGTGGGCGCCGACAGCAACGAGGTTGTCCTCAATAAGACCAATTGCCCGGCGAATGCCGCGGTCGGTCCAACTCAACGCTTCGACTCGAGCCCGCACCAAGATTTCCCATACTCGCCGCTCGCCTTGGAACCTCGCGGAGAAAGGGTCAGCTTGACCTGGCTTGAGCCGCTGCTTCAACGCGGTTACCGTCGCAGCGGCGAGTTTCGCTTGTATACTGAAGACGTCGTCCAGCGTTGAAGTGTATTCGTTACCCCAAAGGCGTCGATCCTCTGAACAACAGATAATCTGAACGGAGATTTTTAATTCATCTCCGGATTGCCGAATAGCGCCTTCGATCAGGTGATCAACGCCGAGGACGGTTCGAATTTCCTGCGCCGACAGGGCGCGTTCCGCGACGGCTAGAGACGATGTGCGAGATATCGTCCGTATAGCGTCGACCTTGGCGATATCGGAAATCAGTTCATCCGTGAAGCCGAGCGCCAAATAGGAAAGCCGCTCATCTGCGCCAAGGAACTGAAATGGCAGCACCACAACGCCGCCAGCCGGGTTGGGCGCGTCGGTGGCGGGAGCGCTCGGCTGACCTTCAGCGCGTGAGCGCCGCCATGCCGACAGCTCGTCTTCAAAGGCGAAGACGCTGCTTTGGGCTTGATGACGGTGGCGGTGGACCGGCAGGCCTTCGTCTGCTTCCCATCGTCGCACGGTCCGTTCGCTCTTGCCCAGGAAACGCGCGATCGCCTTCCAAGAATCGAGCCTGCGTTGGGTGGGCGTTTCGTTCACGGCGTCGGCCATTCGCGGACAAAGCCGGTCACGGCAGGCCCTGTCCGTTGAGCGGGTGAGCGTGCGCCTGCGATGCAAGTGCTGGCGCTGACGCCTGCATGGAGAACAACCAAATGCCTGAACAACAGTTGATCGCTACAACCGCTTTGCTTCTTGCCGCTGGCTGCCTCGGCGGCAGCCTCTTGCATCCTGCGCATGCAATGTCCTCGCCGCGCTGGGATCAGGCGCAGGATCACCCCGTTAAGGGGACCGGCGTGCATCGCTTCAGCGAAGCTATCGAGCATAGCAGGAATCCGACGGGGACCGGCGAGGTCGTTCGGAGCACAGACATCATCGACCTCGAAGGAGATTTGCATGGACAAGTGCTTTACCACCCGCGCACGAGGTTGAACTTCCAAAGGTTTAAGCTGGTCAATACAGGTCACCAAGTGTTTTCGGGAACGATCCTGGGGTCCGATCCGGTCTTGCTCTACGACAACGCCTTCCGCTTCAATGTCGATTTGGCCACCGGCGCGACGCGAGGACGTGTTTTTCTGGATCAGACTATCGCCGGTCCGAAAGCGCGGTGTGAACTTGAAATCGACGGAACGGGCGTTATTCGCCCGAACGGCGACGCCGAGTTTGTGTACGCAGGCGTATGCCGTATCCGTCTTAAGAACGAGCGGACTGAAGACCTACAGTAGGCTTATTCCCAATCAGGTCGCGGATGGTAACGACCATGCGCGGCCAATTCTAAGGGAGCCTTGCAACGGCGCGCGCTAAGCGTCTCTTCTGCCGCCGGCGCCGCCGGCGCCGCCGATCCGATGTTCCATTGCGCTACCCGGGAAAGACTGTTGGAACGAGCAGTCAGAGCCAAACGCAAACATAGCCCAAGGAGATAGGGAAACCTCGTCGCTGAGCGGCCACTCCGCTAGATGAAGGATGTCAGTCCCAGCATCATAACGAAGGCTAAGGCGTCATTCATCGGGGAGGTCTTCGAGCGCGTTCGGCGCGACCTTGGCGATCGTTTTGCCGGTCCAGGCCCACGTTTGGTCATGACGCGCAAACAGTACGCCGTCAAAGGGCGCCTTAACCGCCTGCTGATGTCCTTGCACTGGAACAATTTCAGCGATCACGTCGCCCTTCCGCACCCTGTCGCCGAGCTTCAGGCGGTAGTCGATGACGCCTTCGCACGGCGCCTTCAATCGCTCAACGGCTTCTACCGGCGTCACAACACCGAGAAGGCGCGGCGGCGCGCCAACCTCGCCCTTGATGAAGCCGCGTCGCGTGAGGAAGCGCAGGATCGCGCGGGCGTCGCGATCTGCGAAGTCGCTTGAGACGTCGTTGTTGGACCGCAGCTCCACGGTCGCGGACAGGCAGGCCGGCGGGATCGGCAGATCGGGAAAGGCGTCAGAAAGGATCCACCATGGGCCGCCGCAAGCCTCGTCGAATGGCGCATCGCCCGCGAAATCACACAGCATGACGGCGCGCGCATCAATGTCGGCGGCGAGGTCCGACAAATCCGGCCAGAGTTTCTTGCCAGTGTAGAGATGCACCAGCGCCTCATTATCCGCATGCAAATCGAGCATCACGTCGGCGTCGTAGGCGGACTGAATAAGGGTGAGTTGCAGCCTCTCGAAGGCGTCCGCCGGTTCAATTCTGGCGAGCGCTTTGCCCATGGCCTTACGAATGACGTGGACATTCTTTTCCGCATCATCGCTGAGCTTGTCGGCGACTTTCTCGCTGATGAGCCTCCCGAGATCCGGAAAGCCGCGATTGAAATTGCGGTCCGTTCCTCTTTCTACGCGGCCTTGCAAGTAGTCGCCCTGGACCTGCTCCAGACCGATGGGATTGGCGATCGGCGTCAGCACGATTTCGCCGACGATTTCGTCCCGCTCTGCATGGATCGACAATTGCTCGATCAGTCGCCGTATCACAAGCATGCCCGGCAATTCATCTGCATGCAGCGCGGCTTGTATGTAGGCCTTCGGCCGCGCGCCTGCGCCGCCAAACGATAGAATCTCGATGCCGCGGGCCGCGCCCGTCCGGTCCTCTCCAATGTCGACGCGGCGGCGCCGAAAAGGCTCGTCAACAGACGACATAGTTGAGGTGTCGACAGTGGTGTCCATGGCGATACCTTGATGCGCGGAGCGCTTTGATTAAGCGAATTCCTTGCCGCCAATTTATGATCGCGTCCAGGCGTCTAAGTCCGATATTCTGCGCCGCAGCAATTGACGGCCCCCCGCTTTGTTGAAACATTATGGCAAGGGTCGGCGTCATTCTGACCATAAATCGCTTTCGATGCGCGGTTATGCCGGCGCGGGCCCGCGCGGGCAGGAGGTCACCATGAAATTGCTGTCGACCTCGGTTTATGTGGGGCCGAATGTATTTTCCCGGACCGCGCTCATCCGTTTCACGATGGACCTCGGCGCGTATTCTGAAAAGTGCGCGGCCGACTTCAGCGAGCGCCTGATCGACCCGCTCTTAGATGCCCTGCCGGGGCTTGCGAAAGAAGTCGCCGCCGATGGCGCGTCATTCGTCGAAAGGATGCGAACGGCGCGCGATTGCGATCTCGGCGAAGTGATCGCCCGGGTTGCCCTCACATTGCAAAAACTCGCAGCTTTGCCGACGGACATAGCGCGCTCGGAGCCGACCGCGGCCGAGGGCGTGCGCGAGGTGTTATTCGGTTACGCAACGCGGCGGATTGGCTTGGAAGCGGGTGATCTTGCCCGGCTGATCGTGCTTGAGCTCGTTGATCCGCGCGCTGACGGGAAGTTTCGCCTCAATGACGAAATTGACGATTTCTTCGCCTTCGCCTCACGACGCAGCCTCGGACCGTCGGCGATGGCGCTCGTCAAGGCGGCCGAGGCCAGGGATATTCCATGGATCAGGCTCAATGACGACAGCCTTATCCAATTGGGTCAGGGCAAATATCAAAAAAGAATTGAGGCGGCGCTGACGAGCCAGACGCCGTCGATTGCGGTCGATATCGCCAAAGACAAAGAGTTTTGCACCCAGCTTCTTTACGACCTTGGCTTGCCAGTGCCGGAACAACGGTATGTGCGCGACGAGGAGGATGCGGTTTCGGCCGCTCGGCGCATTGGGTTCCCCGTCGTCGTCAAGCCTGTGGACGGCAATCATGGTCGCGGGGTATCCATTAATCTTGAAACGGACAATGACGTTTGCGACGGGTTCGGAAAGGCGGCGTCGGAAGGCGGCGGCGTAATCGTCGAAAAAATGATTCCCGGGGCTGATCACCGTCTGTTGGTGGTCAATGGCTCGCTTGTCGCTGCGGCCAAGCGCGTGCCGGCGCGGGTCGTCGGTGATGGGCGTTCAACTATCGAGGCGCTTGTCGACGCTGAAAACCGAGATCCGCGACGCGGCGTCGGACATGAAAACATGTTGACCCGCCTTGAGCTCGACAAGGAAGCGGAGCGCATGCTGGCGGCGCAGAATCTGAGGGCCGACAGCATTCTTGACGAAGGGTGCGAGGCGTTTCTGCGCCGCACCGCGAACCTCTCAACAGGCGGAACCGCCGTCGACGTAACGGAAGTCGTTCATCCCGATAACCGACTAATGGCCGAGCGCGCCATCAAGGCTGTAGGGCTTGATATCGGCGGGGTCGATTTTCTGACCACGGACATAACGAAAAGCTACCGCGAGACCGGAGGGGCGATTTGCGAGATTAATGCAGGGCCCGGCATCCGCATGCATATTTCGCCGTCTGAAGGCGCGCCGCGCGACGTAGGCGGCGCCGTTATGGATATGCTCTTCCCGCCGGGCGAACCAAGTCGTATTCCGATCGCGGCGCTCACCGGCACCAATGGGAAGACGACGACTTCACGCATGCTCGGCCATATCCTGAAAATGTCCGGGCATGTGGTGGGCCAGACCAGCACCGACGCTGTCTCGATTGACGGCAATGTCACGGTCAAGGGCGACATGACCGGGCCCACTGCCGCCAGCATGGTGCTGCGGGATCCCGATGTGGACATGGCGGTGATGGAGACCGCCCGCGGCGGCATTGTCCGGGCCGGGCTCGGCTATCAGTATTGCGATGTCGGGGCGGTCCTGAATGTCAGTTCCGACCACCTTGGTCTTGGCGGCGTTGAGACGCTTGACGATCTGGCGCGCGTAAAGCGCCTCGTGGTCGAGGTGGCGCGCGACACAGCCGTTCTCAATGCGGACAATATCTACACGCTGAAAATGGCCGAGCATACTTCGGCGAAGAACATCTGCTATGTCTCGCGCAATCCGAACAACGCGCTGGTCCGTGAACATATCAAGCTTGGGGCGCGAGCTGTGGTGCTCGAACGCGGCGCAAATGGCGAGCAGATCGTTCTTTACGACAAGGAGAACCAGATCCCGCTAATCTGGACCCACCTCATCCCGGCGACCATTGAAGGCAAAGCGCTTCACAACGTAGAGAACGCCATGTTCGCCGCCGCCATGGCCTATTCCCTCGGACTGACCCTCGACCAGATCCGCGCAGGCCTAAGGACCTTCAACAACTCCTATTACCAGTCGCCAGGCCGCATGAATGTCTTCGACGAGCACGGCTTCCGAGTCATTCTCGACTATGGACACAACGCAGCGGCGATCGCTTCTATGGCGGACCTTGTCGAGCGCCTGGAGCCAAGAGGAAAGCGCATTGTCTGCGTCACCTGTCCAGGGGACCGGCGCGACGAAGATGTCATCGCCAATGCGGAGGCGGTAGCGGGGAAATTCGACATCTACATCTGCCACACAGATGACGATCTGCGCGGGCGACGCCCACGGGAAATTCCTGAAATGATGCGCGATGCGCTCGTCGCCGCCGGCGTCGACCCGTCCGCCATTGAAGTGATCCCCGGTGAACTCGACGCAATCGACCGCGCCTTGTCTCTCGCCAAGCGCAACGACCTCATTCTTCTGTTCGCCGCGGCCGTTGCGCGCGCATGGAAGCGAATTATCTATTTTTCCCCGGCGGACAAACCCGAAGAGCGAATCGAGGACACTTCGCTGACAAAAACCGATATTGATGTGCCTGATGGCTTCGAGATCGTACGGGATGAGCGCGGCGTTAGGCTTATTCGACGGGGCTAGGGGTTTGCGGGCCGGCGCGCGGCGAGACCAGAGGCTGCAATGTCAATGAACACAGGCGCGGTCGCCCCGGCGCCCCCGCGAACGCGCGTTCGGCGCATGGCGATTATCGGAGGGCGCCTCGAAGACAATAATCGCGCCGTGTACAGAGAAATGCGGCGCATGGCCAGTGGCAGGATCCTAATCTTGCCGACGGCGTCGTCTGAACCTGTGGAATTGGGCGAGGAAACACGCGCGGCTTTCGCCTCCCATGGGTTTGTCGTCGATGTGGCGCCGGTCTATGCGGAGAACGCGGCGCAATCCGCCCACGACCCGGCGATTGTCAGCCAGGTCGACGCCTTCGGCAGCATCTATTTCACCGGGGGCGATCAGTCGAATATCTTCAACGCCCTGCGTCAGAACGGCTGCGAGACGCCACTGCTCAAGGCTATCCGCAAAACGTTCCGCGCAGGCGGCTTGCTCGCTGGCTCCAGCGCCGGCGCAGCCATCATGTCGAGGGCGATGATACTCGGCGGCACTTCGTTCGAAGCGGTGGTGCACGGCGTCACCCAATCACCGGATGATCCGGGGCTCCTAGTGGGTGAGGGGCTCGGCTTCTTCCCCCACGGACTAGTTGATCAGCACTTCATCAAACGCGGCCGTCTTGCGCGTCTCGTCGTCGCCATGGCCCATGAGGGGCAGAAGCGCGGTTTTGGCATCGATGAAAACACGGCTCTTTTCGTCGACGGCGATCGCGCGCGCGTTTGCGGGGAGTACGGCGTCTTTTTTGTCGACCTGCGCAGGGCCGATATCAACGCCGCCGAAGGACGTTTCGATGAACTCCGCATCAGCTATCTTGATGACGGCGACGCCATAGACCTGCGCTCTTTCGCTATGTCCGCTTCCGAAAGCAAGCGCCGCGTGCGCAAGAGCGAAATGGCCTATCGAGCGCCGGTGCGTTCTCAGCGAAATGCGTTCGGCGCCTATGCAATCTACGATCTGATCGCCCGGCTCGTCCTCGGCGAGCAGGCGACCTACGCATCGGATAGTCTACAGGCTATCGATCCCAAAACTGGCGTCGGGGCGCGCGTTGATCTCGCGCGCGTTCGCCGTAGCACCCGTTGTCTCATTGCAACGCCTACAGACGGCTTGCGTATGACCGCGATAAATCTGCGCGCGTCGATCTCGCGGCAGGCGCTGGACCCGCAGGCCCTTGCCGCCTGGGAAATGCGGAGCGCGCGCAGCTTTGGCATGGATCTCAACGAGCGCTCGCAGCTCATTCTGCTCGGGTCTTCCCCGGTTTACATGGACGATACGAGACAAAGCGAGGTCGTATCGTTAATCGGCGAAGGGCCCGTGGGGGTGTTTGCGGCCGCCTCCGCCGAAGCGCGGCGCACAGCGGAAGAGCATATCGATTTCTTCAAGCGGAATGGCGTCGAGGCGATAGATCTCGGCGTCACCATCGACAATGTTGAGTATGCGGAGAGAAACCCCGATCTTCTCGATCGCATCGCTTCGATGCGCAATATATTCTTGTGCGGCGGCAATCAGATCAGGCTGGTTGAGACGCTCCTTCATCGGGGAGAAGAGAGCGCCGTCCTGTGCGCAATCGCAACCGCCTACGCTCACGGCGCGGCGTTGATTGCATCCAGCGGCGCAGTCTCGGCGCTCTCCAACGTCATGATCGCAGGTGGCAGCACCTACGAAGCCCTGCGATACGGAGTCGCCTCCGACCTTGGGCACCAGGGGCTGGTGATCCAGGAGGGCGTAGGGCTTTTCGCTTCCGGCATCGCAGACCAGAACATATTGACGGCGCGGCGCCTTGGTCGGCTACTCGTCGCGTGTACGGAAGAAGAGGAGCGCTTTGGCGTCGGCGTCTGTGAGGAGAGCGCCGTCGTTGCTGCGAAGTCCGGCCAGGAGCTGACAGGCGTCGGGCGCTATGGCTTTGTGACCATAGAAACCGAGCCCAACAGGCAGGACGTCGCAAGCAGCCGCTTTATGGCGCGCAATGTGAGGCTCAACATGTATGGGCCCGGCGACTGCGTGAATTTGCATTCGGGTCATGTGGCGCGCTGCAATCCGCCCTCTGAGGTCAAGGGCGCTTTTGATCAGCTCATTGATGATCTGTTGCGCGAGGGCGACGACCTTGATCTCGTGGAGCGCACCGGGCGCGATCCGGCTGCTCGCCATGCAGTCAAGATCCGCCTTAATCGCGACAGCGACCTATCGGCGTTTATCGACATCGAATGCGCCCGTGAAGAGAAAGACTAGGGCCGGGGCTCATATCCATCAGCAAACGGCCGCCGTCAGGTAGAAGGCTCCGCGGAGATTTCAGGCGATCATAACATAGCGCCTGGCGATGCGCCGGAAGTCCTTGAGGTGACAGAAAGAGAGTTCGACGACGTTGCAGTTGCAGTAAAGGGCGGGCGCGAAATCCGTAAATGCGGCGTCGTCCACGAGGATCAGGATAATATTTGGGCGCGCTGTGGTGGAGGTCCGCTCTGCAGCGCCGCCAAGGGCGACGTCGCTCCATCCAAACGCCAAAAGAACTAAAACGGCGAGTGCTCGAAGGCGCATGAGCAAGACCCGGACATTTTCAGTAACCAATTTTGCGGCGCGGCAGATCACGCCTCAGCAGCTTCAGCGATCTCGAAAGTTGATGCTATATGCGCCACCCTAGAGGTGTTGGGCCGGTTCGTGCGGCCGAGGGGCGATTGCAGTCTTGTCAGGAGCGATACAGCCGAAAAAAGCCGCGTCATAACTGGCGATAGATGTAGCCTTGGCTTTGAGATGCATTCAACGATCATATACAACGCGGAAACCAATGTGTACGGAGGAAAAGTTTTCCTCCTGGCCCTGGCGCGCTTCAGCGCGATACCGCATGCAGTAGTTGGGGGCGCACAAGAACGACCCGCCTTTGATGGTCGATTGCCCGGCGGCGAACGGACTTATCGTCCACTCCCAGACATTGCCCGCCATATCGTAAAGGCCTGCGGCGCCAGGGGCGAAGCAGCCGACGGGCGCTGGCCCAGCGAAACCGTCGGCGGCTTCGTCTTTGAACGGAAAAAACCCTTGCCAAGTGTTCGCTGTCGGTTGCCCATTCCCATCATAGGCGGCGGACGTCGGGCGCGTTTCGTCCACCCGGTCAAGGCGGGCCGCATATTCCCATTCCGCTTCGCTCGGCAGGCGTCCGCCGGCCCATGCCGCAAACGCCATCGCGTCGCGGCGCGACACATGGACAACGGGATGTCGTTCTTTTCCGTCTATCGACGAACCTTCGCCATAGGGCGTGCGCCACGATGCGCTGCGATCGAGCCGCCATGCGCCAGGGACCCCGTTTCGAGGCGGCGCGAACACTGCAGACCCTGAAGGCGACCCGTCCGAAAGAAGCTTCTCGGCGTCCGTGACATAGCCTGTAGCGGTCACAAATTCCTCAAACCGTTCATTGGTGACTTCAAGAGCGTCGATTAAAAAGGCTTTGACGTCCGTGCGGCGCGGCGGCGCTTCCTCTGGCAAAATCGCCTCTTCCGATGGCTTGAGCCTTCCCGGTTCCATCGCGATGCGTTTTTGCAGAGAGTCTCCGATCGGCGCGCAGGCTGTTGGAGCGTCTTTGGGATCCGGGGCTTCGCGGAGGTGCGGTCCGCCGCAGCTGGCGATGAGCGCGAGTCCGGCGATCACGCCAAGGCGCGTCACGTTTCGTTAGCAACGAGCGACGCCACAGGCGGCAGGTCAATTCGGCCAGTAAAGCACAAGATCGTCTTCTCCAACGGGTTCGTTCAGCGGTTTGTCAATCGAGACCGGGCCCTCAAGGACAAACGGATAGAGCGGCTCACGGGCTTCGGCCTGATGGGCGTCCAAAGCGGCGGTCAAGCGTTGCACAATGTCCGGACGATCCGAGGAAAGATCGGTCTGCTCCGTCGGGTCGGCGGCGAGGTCGTAAAGGAAACGCCTTTCCGGCTTCAGCGTGCGTTGCAGCTTGAAGTCGCCTTCGCGTACGACCTGATAGTAGGCGCTCTGCCAAAAGATTCGATCGTGGGGCGGTTCGGACGGGGCTTTGTCGCTGAGGTAAGGGAGTAGGTTCTTGCCGTCTATGATGCGATCCGCCGGCAGGGCGGCGGCCCCGGCCGCGGCGAGGGTCGGGGCGAGATCGATGTGGGCGACAGGCGCCTCCACAACAGTGCCCGGTTTGATTCCATTCGGCCAACTGACGAACAAGGGCACCCGAATGCCGCCCTCGAAGAGAGTGAGCTTCCAACCGCGATAAGGGGCGTTGATGTCCGGCAGACCGAGGTAGCCGGCCCCTCCATTGTCGCTGGTGAACACAACGATCGTATTGTCCAGAAGATTCTCTTCTTCGAGCTTATCGAGAATCCGACCGACGCTCCGGTCGAGCGAGCGCACCATCGCCGCATAGGTACGAAGCCGGTGCGGTTTGATGTCGCCAACCGCCTCGTAATCCTGTTTGGTGGCCTGGAGAGGCGTGTGAACACTCCAATGGGCGAGGTAAAGAAAAAATGGCCTATCTTTGTTCTTCTCAATGACTTTTATTGATTCATCAGTCCAGTAGTCAGTTAGATATCCGCCTGGTTCAAACCATTCGCCATCGTTGAAGGACGCCGCGTAGTTGAAGGCGGCCCAAAGAAACTGATCAATCGGATCGAAATCAAGTTTGGCGTTGACAACGTCCGGATGGTCTTCGGGCAGAAAGAGACCGCTCGCCATCAGAAGGCTGTCGTCGAAGCCTTGCGCGTTCGGCGAAAACTCTTTTTCGCGGCCCAAATGCCACTTGCCGATATGGGCGGTGTAATAGCCCGCGTCGCGCAGCATTTCCGCGATCGTCACTTCCGAGGCGGGCAGACCTTGCGCTTCATAGGGCGGAGAGGCCGCGAGGTTCGCCTTGTTGAAGAGGATGTCCGGCCGGGTGCGGCCCATGCTGTTCCCAATCATGGCGACGGCGCGAGACATCCCTGCGGGCGTTGGCGTAAACTCGAATCCCGTCCGGCTCGGATATCGGCCTGTCATGAGCATCGCCCGCGACGGGGCGCAGCTCGATGTGCCTGCATATGCCTGCGTGAAGACAGCGCCGCTCGCTGCAAGGCGGTCAATGTTAGGTGTCGGCACAGCGCCCCCCGCGACCCCGCCGCCAAAGGTGGAGATGTCGTTGATGCCGAGATCGTCGGCCAGAATGAACACGACATTCGGCGGCCGCTCCTGAGCGGAGGACGCAGTTGTCGTCGGCCCTTCGGACCAATTGACGGCGTAGTGGGGCGCGACATGATTGGCGCGTGTACGCTGTCTGATTGTCTCAAGCATGATTTCGTTGCGGAAGACGTAAGCGGTCGCGCCGCCCACCGCCACTACAAGCAGAAGCGCGAGTACTAGCCGGGCCATCTTTTCCCTCTCCCATATCCAGGGCGCGCCTTCCGGAGAGGCGTTCCCCATTCGGATGTCGGCGCAAAGTACGCCAGCACAACGCAATCACAGCCGCCAACAGTTAGACTTCCGCATCATCAGGAAGTCCAGATGGCGGCGAATCAACTCCTGTTTGGCGTCCTATGGCCGCGCCGCGTCGTCGATCACGAACGTCCGCAAGAGGCCGTGGCGGCTCCTCCAGCGATTTTCCTTAGGCGGGCGTTTGCAACACGAAAACAATATCCGCCCAGTTACGATAAACCATCGTCGCCAATCGTCCTATTGCTTTCTTGTTGGCCCTGATAGGCCATCGATCAGCATACGCTTTAATATACCCCGCAAGAGGAGCTGGCCTACCAGGTTGCGCGTCGCTCGTATTGCCCGAGTCCCCGTGACGTCGAGGAATTGCCGGCGAACGCGGCATTGAGGAGAGCCTGGGCGTTCGACGAATCAGGAGCGGCGTCGAAGGTCGCCCAAAAAACCTGCCGGTTCAAAAGCTACTTCGATCGGACCGAACCAAGAAGTGCGTGGGATACTGACTTCCCGGACTAGTCTAATTTGACGTTAGGTCGCCTCGATCAATCGGTTCGAGCGCCATCGAGCAAGACGTGCGGCATTGTCTTCGCTTCATCATTTATCTCTTTGATCGACCCTTCGATAAGGGCTGTATACGCCTCTTCGGCATCCGCCTTTTCTTCGCGCAACTGGGCTATGCGCAGAGCCTGGGAATCCGTCGGCGGATTTACGGCGTTGTCGATCGCCCGCATCAATGAGCGGATTTCTTCGCGCAGGCGAGGTTTCACGCGATAGTTCATTGCCGGCGCAGGGCGCGTGAGGAGCGCGTGAACCGCCTCCGCCTCGTCTTTGGCGATCGCGATCTTTTCGATCATGTCCGCATGCGTCTCTTTATCTAGCTTTTCTTCCAGCTCCGCGAGCTGGCGCATCGCCGCTTCGACGCCGTTCATCATGCCATGGGTCGTCGATAAGAGGTCTCGCAAAGCGATAACCGCTTTTGACTGGGCCTCATAGCCCTGAGCCGACATCTTGAAGCGGGGATCGCCCCTGACCTCTAAGCGCCCCTCTAGTTTGCGCTCGCCTATCTCCACGGAAGCCAAGTAGACGCCCGGACTGGCGAAGTGATGGATGGGATCGTTGCCAAAGCCGCCGGTCGGCGGGTTCTTCAACTCGGTTGCCGCATCATGGCGCAGATCCCAGATGATGCGGTTAAGTCCGGCCTTGGCGTCAACTTCGTCCAGCGCGCGCACC
Organism: Parvularculaceae bacterium; assembly: GCA_028284065.1. GTDB lineage: Bacteria > Pseudomonadota > Alphaproteobacteria > Caulobacterales > Parvularculaceae > MED-G105. The sequence continues at coordinate 152,849 of JANQSJ010000010.1, read as the reverse complement.
GTTGCGCCTGCGTCGTCCTTAAGCGTCACTTTGATCTTTTCGTCTTCGGCGACTTCGGCGAGATAAATGTTCATATACGCGCCGTACTCGGGATTCTCCGCGCGATAACGCCGGGTTCCCTGGTTCTCCAGTCGACTATGCATGTGCCAACGCGTCGCCGGCCGGATAGGGAAGAGATGCGCCTTCTTCGCCGCGGCGGCGCGCATATCCTGCAACGGACGGATGTCGTCGATAATGTAAGCGCCGCGCCCGTGGGTCCCTACGATGAGATCATGTTCGCGCGGATGCACGCGAATGTCCCGGACGGAGACGGGCGGCAGGTTGTTGCGCAGTGACGTCCACGTCTTTCCGCCGTCCCAGGAGACGAAAATGCCGTGCTCCATTCCGGCGTAGAGAACGTCGGGATTGCGCGGGTCCTGCCGTACGACCTTTACATAGTCGTCCTGCGGCAGCCCGGCGGCCAATGATGTCCAGGTTTGTCCGTAGTCAATCGTTTTGAAGACATAGGGCTTGAAATCGTCGCTGCGGTGTTGGTCGACCGTGACGAACGCGGCTCCTGCGTCGTGCTCCGACGCGTGAATCTTCGAAATCCACGCAAACTCCGGCAGGCCAACGACTTTGTCCTTCAGGTTCACCCATGTCTCGCCATCGTCGCGCGTCAGGTGCAAATTTCCGTCGTCCGTTCCGACCCAGATCACGCCCTTTTCCACCGGCGATTCCTCGATGTAGAGGATCGTATTGTGGAACTCCGCAGCAGTGTTGTCCTGATAGACCTCGCCGCCGGAAGACGCTTGTTTGGCTTTGTCGTTATTGGTGAGGTCTTCGCTTATGACCTTCCACGAATTGCCGCGGTCCTTGGTGCGGAAGACGACATTGCCGCCGAAATAGGCGGTCTCCGGATCGTGGGGCGAGATGGCGAAGCCGGCGTCCCAGTTGAAGCGATATCTGTGTTCAGCAATTGCGTCGCCGGCCGAGGCGACAATCTTCGGATAGGGGTGTACGGAGCGGGCGCTGCCGGTCTCTGTGTCGACAAGGTAAATGCCGCCGCCTTGCCATGTGCCGTAGGCGTAGCGTTCGTCCCCCGGGATGGGCACGGCGTAATAGCCATCACCATACGCGATCGGCGTCCAGTCACGTTTAAGGATGCCAGCTTCGCGCAGCGAGTTGCTTGGCCCGCACCACGTGCCATTGTCTTGCAGGCCGCCGCAAACAAAGTATGGATCGCGGCCATCGACATAGAGCTGATAGAACTGCGACAACTCAATGTTATTGACAATGTCCCAGTTGGCGCCCGTGTCGTAGGAAAGCTGAAAGCCGCCGTCGCTGCCGCTCAAGACCCGGCTGGAATTCAGGGGGTCAATCCACAATGATTGATGATCTCCGTGTACGTCCTTGGCGATCCGTTCGAAATTCTTACCGCCGTCGGTGGATTTATAGAGCCGCCCCGAGAGCGAATAGATATGGTCCGGGTTCGTCGGACTGACGTGGATGTCGCTGTAATAGAAGGGGCGGAAGTTGATGTCCCGATCGTCATTGACCATCCGCCATGTGTCGCCGCGGTCGTCGGAACGGAAAAGCGAGCCTTCCTCCGCCGTTTCCGTCATCATGTAGAGCGTTGACGGCTGGCTTTGCGCGATGGCGACGCCGATGCGCGCCATCGATCCTTCCGGCATGCCGTCGCCGTCGAGTTTGTCCCATGTGGCGCCGCCGTCTTTCGACCGATAAAGTCCCGTCTCGCCGCCGCCATCGTCGAATCGCCAGGGCTTGCGGCGGAACGTCCACATGCCTGCGTAGACGATGCGCGGATTGGACATCTCCATGGCGATATCCGAGCAGCCCGTGTCTTCGTTGATGAAGAGGACTTTTCGCCAGTTCCGACCGCCATCTTCGGTGCGGAAGACTCCCCGCTCGGCGTTGGGGCCCCACTGGCGTCCGAGCGCACAGACAAGCGCAATGTCAGGGTTGTCCGGGTGAACGACGATGCGCTTAATGCGCTCCGTCCCTTCAAGGCCAACCGCGGACCAGGTCTCGCCGGCGTCCAGCGAACGATAGACGCCGTGTCCGTAGCCGACCGAATTGCGCGGATCGCCTTCGCCGGAGCCCAGCCAGATGACGTTTGGATCGGACGGGGCGAGCGTCAATGCGCCGACGGAATAGGACTTCTGGTCCGTGAAAAGCTCTTTGAACGTGACGCCATTGTTTTCGGTTTTGAAGACGCCTCCGTCAGCTCCAGACACGTAGTAGGTGTAAGGATCGCCTGGCACGCCATCAATATCCGAGACGCGCCCGCCCATATTGGCTGGCCCAATCGCTCGCCATTCAAGGGACGTAAGCGCCTCTGCGGCATCCGACGCATTGAATTGAGCGACCGCGACGTTTGGGGGCGTTCCGCCGATAGCGAGCATTATTGCGAAAGCCGCCGACCTTCCTATACTTGACCGGCCCGAAAACTGCCTGCGGTGGTTGCGCAACATACTCTTCTCCCTCACACGATCGTCATTTTCTGGGCCGTCGATTGGTTGGCGCGACTTTTTACGCGACGTCTTCGACTGGCGAGCGCCGCGTCACAGCGTGATCGTCGACATATCCGCCAGCTTGATGCAATGGTATTCCTGTTTATCGCACCGGCGAAAGCCCCAGACTGTTGACGGCATGGCAAGACTGCTGAGTGACCGAGACGGGGTTGCGGCGCTATTTTTAGCTTAGGCCGACTCCCGCTTAGATTCCGCGTCCGCAACCGACCGGTCCTTCCTCGATCATCGCTGGAATGATTGAAATAAAATCGCCGCCAAAGCGAATACAGCATGTTTGAAGTCGGTTATAACCGTTATTGTATCATATAGATTATGAATGAATGGAATGGTTTTATTTATACAAATAGTATATCACGTGATATCACTAGCTTTCTCGAAATTTCCTTGGTCGACGTGCCGACTGTCGCCTCCAGGCACAATCGAACAGAAAAAGACTGCGCCCTGGAAATAGACCCTGGTTACCGATATTCCAGCAACATCAGCTAGGAACGGACGTAGCAACCGAGTAATAGAAGGCAGGGCAAGTGAGAGACTTCCTCTTATCGATTAGACGGGCGACGAAGTACCGTGCGACGACTTGCCGTGGCATATTTCGTTGTTGGCGGATATTCGTCGCGGGATCCGTCACTATTTTCCTTGCGACGGTCCCGGCACGCAGTGGAGAGACTGATGATGTCGATGCCCATCCGGACCTTGCCGGACTTCGATATGGAATCTCGGTCACCGATCTAGACGGCAACGTACTTGTGGCGCATCGGGCGGACGAGCGGTTTGCGCCAGCGTCGAACGTCAAACTGTTTGTTACGGCGGCCGCACTAGCGGCGGAGGAGGCGCTGTCCGCTTTAGACCCCGCGCTGCGGGTCGTATCGGAGCCGACTGCGTCGGGGGCGCCGACCCTTGTTTTGGTTGGGCGTGGCGACCCGACTGTCGGGTTCGGCGCGGAATGCGAAGCGCGATGTATCGAAGACCTGGCGGAGGCAGTGGCGCAGTCAGGGATCGCCACAGTTGGCGATATCATCGGCGACGACCGATGGTTTGCCGACGAACGGAGGCCTCTGGGGTGGAGCTGGGACGATCTGAAATTCGGCCACGGAACATCTGTTTCGGCAATCGCTGTTAACGACAATATTCTTGCTATAAGGGTCTCACCGTCAACTAAGCCTGGAACAAACGTTGAGGTTTCATGGGTCGACGCCGGGCCAAGCTATTTCAATCTCAATAACGAGGCGAAGACAGGCGACGCGGATGGAGCGCGGGCGTTGCGGTTAGAGCGGCGGATCGGCGACCGGACGGCGCGGCTTTACGGGGAGCTGCCAGTCGGATCGAAGGCGGTGACGCTCGATCTGGCGGTCGACAACCCGGCTCATTTGGCTGCGTGGTATTTCAAACGGGCGCTGGAGGCGAAGGGCGTGTCGGTTTCGGGAGAGTTGCGTAGCAGGCGTCGTCCGCTCCAGTATGCTGATGAACCGATACCTGCAGATGCAAACGACCCAAACGCTTACCCAAGGTGCGCTACCCGTACTCAACTAGCGTCCAGTGAAACCGTCATCGCATCTCTCCACCCTGCGCCCATCCGCGATATCGTGGCCAAGACCAATAAAGACAGCATAAATTTGTATGCGGAAGTGCTGCTTCGACAACTGGGCCGTGTGGCGGGTGCGGGATCTTCCTTTTGCGGATTGCTGAAAATACAAGAGCTTCTGGAGGACGCCGGCGTTCCGCGCGCGTCGTATGATATTGCTGACGGTTCAGGTCTCTCAAGCTACAACCGTGTGACCCCAGCGACGATTACGGCGCTGCTTCGGCACGCTGCTTCTGCGCCGTGGGGGGACGTCTATCGCGCGAGCCTGCCTGTCGGCGGCGCGCCGGCTGGGACGCTGAAGTATAGATTTCGAGATACTGCGCTGGAGGGAAAGATCTTTGCAAAGACAGGGACCCTGAACCACGTGGATGCATTGTCCGGCTATATGCTGGCCCGGAGCGGGAAGATGTTGGTTTTCTCCATTATCGTGAATGATCGGCCATTGGAATCAGACTCCGCGATGCAAAAAATTGATTCCACGCTCCTGAAGATCGCGGACCGGTACTAGAGCTAGAGCGGGCTAGGATTGCCGCAATCGTCCGCCCCTTCGAACAAGCCAGTCTTTAAATCAATGTGGCTGCGTTCAGAAGCGACGTGTCGTCGTTGATCAGCGTAAAACCTTGGCGCGCCTGCTAGATAGGTCCGCAGAAGGGGCGGCTGGCAGCGCTCGCACCTGAATGCTAAGCGTCGCCAGCTTACACCTTGGATCGGCGCATGGAAAGGCAAGCCGGCGAGGGGACGCCGAAATGGCGGCATCGAACTCTGCTGGAGATCGTACACTATGGGCGTATCGGCTCTCCTCTTCTCTAAAGTCCAAATAGTGCGCCACCGGACAAAGGGGCGAAAACTCATGGAGCGGCGCTGGCGGACACTGCCGACCTTGGCCGCTTTCCGGCGGACCTTAGGTTTGTGCGCCAAGGCGACGGTCTTGTCTTTTGCGGCGTTTACGTCGCAGCAGGCGCATTCGCAACCGAGGGACGTCGCGAGGGCCTTGCGGATACACAGCTTGCCGGCGGAGTTGCGCGAGATTTCGGGGCTGTCCGTTGCAGGTCCTGACGCCGTCTTCGCGCATGACGATGAAATCGGGCGGATATACAAGATAAATACCGAGACGGGCGAATCGTCCGTCTACTTCAGCATAGGAACGCCGCCGGTGAAAGGCGATTTTGAAGCAGTGGTCGTGAAGGGCGAGGCGCTTTTCGTCGTCAGTAGCGATGGCCTCATTTTCGAATCAGAAATGTCCGGCGGCGCCGCCGCTTCATCCTACGCCGTGTACAACACCGGTTTGGCCAAGCAATGTGAGATTGAGGGGGCTGCCGATGACGGCGCGGACGGGCTGATTCTCGCATGTAAGAAAACTCGGGGCGCGAAAAAGAAGAGCCGCATTGTCCTCTACCGATGGAGCGCATCGGCGCGTTTCGAACCACCCGAGAGAATTGTTGACATTGATCTCGGAGCGCAGTGGTCGCCGGTTTCGGGCCGCCGCTTTGCGCCATCCGGACTTGATCGGCTGAAAGACGGCCGTTTGCTTGTTATTGATTCAGCGTCCGGAGGACTTGCGGTCCTTGACGCGCATGGAGGCCTGGAAAATCTCAGCGAGCTTGGGGCCAAGGCGCATCCGCAAGCGGAAGGCGTCGCCACTATGCCCGATGGATCGCTCGTCGTAGCAGATGAAGGCGGTGACGGAGCGGGTCGGCTGACGGTCTATAGCGGCATCCCTCGTTAGCGCGACCTATTGATCTGCCCCGCCGCGACGGCTTCAGGCGCGCTTGCATCCTCAGCGCGCTAACCCGCCGTGTTATAGATCATTTGCGACACCTGGATAGCGCTGTCTGCTGAAAACGGCGTTCATCCGCAATGATCTTAAAGAAACCCTCAAGATAGTCCTTGGCCGCCTCCCTTGTCGCGTCCGTCATCGCTGGAACGCTGTCGACGATCGAAAGGAGTTCAGTCTTTGCATTGAGGAAGCGGTCGGCTGAGGCGGCCGCCGCCTCATTGTGGTCGCAAAGACCCCGATACCGCCTCTGACGTACATTCCGCACTTGGATGGTTGGCGGCGGTTCGGCGTAAGGTGGATTGACGAAGCCTGCATGGTCAAAGTCATAGGGCAGCGGCACAAGGCCGACGGCCGATTCTGCGCTTTGCGCGGCCACCTTTACGTTGTGGCAGCAATCATCTCCTTCCGGCCCTCTGAGGAACGACCAGTCGAGGTTGCCGATCATGAACTGAAATAACGCCGCGTCGCCGGCGTGGCGTACGGACAATTGGCTCCGCGAAATTTTCGGCCGTTCAACTTCCACCATGCCATTTCGCGCCGCGACGTCATCGACACCCTCGATGAAGAAACCAATTCGGCGGGCGACTTGTTTGCCGTCGTCCTCGTTGACATAAGAGATATCGGCCAGACGAGTCCGGAAACTGGCGTCGGTCAGGTGATTAAACAGTCGGTAGGCCGTATACTCCTTAAGCGCGTATTGCTCATAGCCATCGCTGTTGCGGCAATGCGTTACGAGCTTCAGCTTTCCCTGCTGATGGAAGACGGACGATTCCCCTGGCTTTTGAGTGAACCTAATGCGCAAGGGCGGGAACTGGCAGGCCGAGCTTTTGCGCCTGAAATTGCCCCTGGCGCTTAATTCGATCGGCAACGCTTGCGCCACGGCCCCTTCGATCTTCAGTTCGCCGGGGAACGGCTCCGTGACTGTCTTTCGTCGTTTGACTATGTCCTTGATCGGTCCCTTGATGGTGATGCGGATCATTTCATCATCGGCGAACAGCGCGGTGGGCGCCGCCGGCGTAGCGGCAATCGGATCGGCGGCCTGAGCGACGCCTAGCCACATCGCAGTCAATCCAAGCATGACAGGGAAAGTCGCTTGATTCATGGCGCCACCTGTCGATTCTCGCCGACGAGCGGCGCCAAACGCCGTTCAACGCCGTCATCAACGGCAATAAACTCTTTGCCTTCGATACGCAGGTAGGATCGCGTGCCGCCATAATGGCGGGATATGCCGGTATCGATCGCAACCACCCGCCCGCCGTAAAACGTTCTTATGCCGCTTTTCTGGGGCGTATGCCCGATCACGATGCGGTCGACATCATAAGCGTCGAGCGCCGCCTCGACATCTATCCGCCCTTCATCCGTCTCCATGGCATGCCCGCGAAACCAGAGCGGGGAGTTTTCGCCAACGACGAGGTTGTCCTCCTCCGCGTCCCGGAGGGCGCGCGAGATACTGCTATTCAATTCGTCGACGGATTTCGACGCTAGCGTTCGGCTGATGCCGGCATGAACGAACAGGGTTTTGTCGATAATGCGTATCGCGTCATTCTTGATGACCCATCCGCCGATCGAGCCAGTTCTTGACCAGGCCTTGCGGTGTTCGACATATCCAAGGGGATAGTCGGCGTCGAACGCCGCTCTGACCTCGGCATCGGTCAAATCCGGGTCGCGGCGCCTGTAAAACCTCGCGAACTCCTCCTCATTGTTGGCGAAAAAGGCATTGCGCCGCCCCACCGATCGACTTGAGACGAATGCTTCATATTCGCCCGGGTGAACATATCGCAGATCGCCGAGCACATTCATCGCTTCGTGATTGCCCAGAAGCGGGATGACCTCTCCGCCCGCGCGCCGCGCCTGGCGCTCAAGTCGTCTTATGTGCTCAATGATCTTCTTGCTGTCGGGGCCACGATCGGGTATGTCGCCGATCTGGACAAAGGTCGACGCGCCGCCCGTCCAGTCGCCTTCCTCATCAATCAAGCCTGCGGCCTGGAGGATTGCGTCATAGGCCTCAAAGTCGCCGTGTAGGTCGCCGACGACGAACGTGGTGCGTACATCAGCTACTTGAGAATCTTGCGCGTACGCGTTGACGGCGGAGGCCGCGCACAGCCAAAACAGTGTGAGCACGGTTAGCGCCGGCCGCCCTACAATCCGCCAAACGCTCAAACTCTGATGACGGAGCATATTCCACCTCGCTGAGAGCATTGGCTTTGACGGGCCGGCGCTGCGCGCCTCGAAGCTTTTTTCCATTCCTGCAAACATAGCCACGCCCAGCAGGCGTCGTTTTACAACCCCGCCTCGTCGCATTTTACGTTCCACCAGTCTTTTCCGCATTCGGCGTGTGCGGGGGAAGCGGAGACGCAGCATTCTCGCGAGTCGACGCCGCATGCTGATCGAGGGCGCCTCGTTCTGGCTTCAAACTCTCTTCGACGCCATGCGCAGGAGATTCGCGTTTGGCGACTTTGCGGGGAGGCGCTTCGGTTCCTGCGTGACGCCGCTTTTTCTTCTTCTTGTCGCCGGCCTTTCGCTTTTTGGCGTCCGCGCTCCGCCGGTCGAGTCGACGCTGTTCTTTCTCGGCGATGTACTTCGATTCAAGACCATCGCCGAAAATGCAGGTAACCGCCGTTGCGTAGTTGAAGAACACCGTGATGACGATGGCTATCTCAATTGCCGCGACGCCGGCGGCGAGGCCAACGCCAATCGCTACAAAGATAAAGAGCGTATCGAACGTGTCGCTCAACGCGCGGCGGAAACGAACGCCGGCGACGATTCCGGCAAGGCTGAACGCAAGCGCCAGAGAGTGTTGCGCCACCGTCACGACGCCGGCGACGACCGCCGGCATCACCAGGGCTGTCTCGTCAATCGAGTGGTCGTAGTCGTGGCCTTCATGGATGGCCTTGTAGAGCCAAGAAACCGGGACCATTGCGATCAGGGTGATCGCCATCGCCAGCGACAGCGTGATCGCCTCGTTAAGCCAGACAGACGCGTCCGCCTCGATCGGCGTTTGCGTAACGATCTGATCGGGTCGGAAGAATGGGTCCGGACGAATGTCAACGATGCCGCCAATCGGCATGACGGCGAGCAGCCCGGGAAAGAGCTTGATGAGTCCGAAAGCGGCCGCGCCGACGACGAGATAGTATCCCGTGATCCGCGCAATCAGAACGATAAGCACGCGGCGCTGCTCGGCGAAAAAACCAGTCGTTCCGCCGGTCGCCTCTCGGGCGCCGGCGCTGCTGGACGAAACGCCCGTGTCAGCCATGTCTGTCTGGCCCGCCCCTCCGTTAAACCCCATTCCACACTAAGCGCTTGAATCGCTTTGTCAAAATGATCGCGCAGGCGTTGCTGCACCCCTCGCGCCCTTCCAGCGACCGCGACATGTCGCCGGTCAGCCGGCAAGGCCAACAGTCTCGATTGGGCCGAACCCCACGCAGACCCCCGGCGGACGGCCCGCGCGCGCCCTTAACGGCTCCGACGGCAATCGATTCTTGATAAGAGGTTGAAAATCCTAAATCTTGTCGCGATTGGCATCGTGCCGGCCGACGCTGCGCAGAGGGGGCAAGCGTGACCGATATCTTCATCAGCTATTCGCGTGACGATCGGGAAATCGTGTCGCAAATGGCGGCTTCCCTTGCGCGTGAGGGATTCAACGTCTGGTGGGACACGGAGATTCCGCCCGGAAGCACATTTTCGCAGGTGATCGATGAACGTCTGAATGAAGCTGATTGCGTTCTGGTCGTGTGGTCGCGATCGTCCGTCCAGTCGAACTGGGTGCAGGAAGAGGCCGACGACGGCTTGCAGAACGGCCGCCTGATCCCTGTCATGATCGATCCAATCGAGTTGCCCCGGGGATTCAAACGCGTTCAGACAGCCGATCTGACCGGCTGGTCGGGCAGCGGGTCGGCCCCGGAATGGCGTCGCGTCGTCGGCGAGATACGCCGTCTGGTCGAGCAGCCCGGCAAGGGCGCAACCTCAGCAAAGCGAGCGTCCAAGGCGCGCGTCGGCGGCAAAAAGAAACGCAACGCGCGAGGCGCCTCTTCTGGCCAAGAGAAGCAAGCATCGAGCGCCCAGCAGCAGCCTTCCCCGAAGAAGAAATCGGGAGCCGGTCTCACAATCGCCGCAGTATTGATCGCGGCGCTGTTCGGCGGCGGATATTACGCTTTTGGAACGGATCACGGGCACCAGACTGTCTCAAGCACACTTGCCGGCGAGCCGCCGCGCCTCGGGCGCTCTGCGGCGCCGAAGGCTGGCGCAGTGATCCAGGATTGCGACGACTGTCCAGAATTGGTCGTCGTTGCGCCAGGAAAGTTTGCGCTCGGAGCGAAAGACGGGGAGCCGAGCAGCGAGGCCGCGGAAAAGCCGCAGATCAAGGCGGAAATCGCCTATCCATTCGCCATTGGCCGTTACGAAGTGACGTTCGATGAATGGGCGGCATGCGTCGCGGGCGGCGGATGCAATGGCTACGAGCCGAGCGATCAGGGCTGGGGTGGTGAAAAGCGCCCTGTGATCAACGTCACTTTTGAGCAGGCGACCGCCTATCTCTCCTGGATAAGCGAGAAGACAGGGCGCCGCTACCGGCTGCCGAGCGAGGCGGAATGGGAGTACGCCGCGCGCGCGGGCGCGGAGACACCGTTTTCTTTCGGCGAGTCAATCTCGACGCGCCAGGCGAATTTCAACGGTCAGTACCCCTATGCCGGCGCGCAGAAAGAGCGCTCCGTCGGAAAGACATTGCCAGTGGGAAGTTTCTCGCCAAACGGCTTCGGCATTTTCGATGCGCACGGAAATGTTTGGGAAATGGCGTCAGACTGCTGGATCGACGGACACAAATCCAATCCCGCTGACGGTTCGTCCGCGGGTAAGGGGGGCGGCTGCGCGAAACACGTACTTAAGGGCGGCGCATGGAACGGCGGCGCGTGGCGCACGCGATCCGCACACAGAAAGCCTGCGGGAATCCGCCAGAGCGATTTCGATACCGGATTTAGGGTCGTTAGAGAACTGAATTAGCGGCAGGACGCGCCGCGCAATCGATCGCTTCGGGGCATGTCGGCGGTATCACGATTGTCGGCGACATCTTCGGGCGCAGGCGAAACTCGGCGGGCGTGGCGTATTCTAGCGGAACCGCGCCGGCATTGCGCCACTCAACGGCATCGGCGGTGCCGCCCACGCCCTTGCTGGGCAATCCATCCCATACTGCGAGCAACGCGTCCGATCGCTCGACGATGAACGCAGCGGCAAGCGCGTATTGCCGCCTTCTCGCCATCGGGTGGTCGTCGCTTAATTTCGAAAGGCTTACATCCTCCAGCGCCCCGAATTTGAGGGGGATTTCGAGGTACCTTTCGCTTAGGGCGACGAGACGCCGAAATTGACTTATTTCGTCTCGGCCATCAGTCCGACCTGGCGCGCCGCCGGTCTCTTTCCCGCTTGAGAAATCCTGGCAATAAGCCTCGTAAGGCATCGGCAGTGGGGCCCAGTAGGGAACGCCAAGTTCGAGAGCGACTTCAGCTGCGATCATATCCGCGCCTGCGGCCAGCGACGTTAGGACGAGCGGGGATCGATCCGGATGCGCCGCCAACAGCTCCTTCAGTTTGCGGCGCAATGACGCCTCGACGAAATCCCTGTCAAAAGGACGCGAGCCGCTCGGGCGGTGGCCGACCACGCCGATGACGAACTCACGCTTGAAGCTGAGGCCGATGCTTTCGACCATGCTTGTCAGCCGGTCGGCGAGGCGCTGATCCATGCGCCGCTCGTTTGCAGACAGCTCCGACCATGGCCTCAGCAGATTGTGCCGCCGCGCGGCGTCGACCCGTTTTTCGCTCCGAGCCCAGCCATTCAGGAAACGTTCATTGACCCAACGATTATGCTCAAGCTCCGCAAGCGCCTGCTGTTCCTCGGCGTTCATCCGGATGGGCGGCGACTGGCCGCCTTTTGGGCTAAGACGAAGCCGGATCGCCCGGGCCTTCGACCAGATATGATCGGCAGCTTGACGATTTGACTCGCGAAACTCCTGCGGGAGCAATTCCCAGGACCGCTGCGCGTTTGAAAGCGCCCGCTCTCTTGAGCTTGACGGCGCATCTCCCGGCTCCAAATCCGCCACGTAGGACGCGTGAAGCGCCCGCGCCAGCCTTTCTCGGACAGGATCAATCAGAGTTGGCACGAATAGATCGTCCTTGTCGCCGGTCAGCAGGTCTTCGACGGCGCCAAACGCATAGATCCCGTCTGGAATCTCGCTGTCCTCGATCTCGTTCTCTTCGGCGACCCTCAATTGCGTGCGCTGGTCAACGTTCGAACGCAGCAATTCGCCGATCCCCCGCGTATCCGCAAGCCGGACGAGTATGGGCGCATTGGTGCGACGGTCGCGGTTTCCATCCGGCGATTCCGGCGGCGAAAGCAGCATGCGTCGAAGCGACAGGGCGATATTGACGGATGTCTCTGGCCTTGAATGGCAAATAACGTAGACGGTGGCGTCCTTGGGCAGACGGTCATATTCGTGCTGCGAAAGTCCGCTTGCATGCGCCTTCATCGTCCGAACATCCAGACTCGCCATTTCGTCAATGGAGGGAAAGAGGGCTCTCAGGTCGCGCTCTGTTTCTTCTGGTGACTGCGTTATGATTGATAACGCGGTCCTTCCATCTCGGCCGTTCGTCGTCTGACGGAGGCACTCACCGATCACTTGCACGGTCAGCGCATTGTAACCGAACAAGACAATATGAATGCGCTCCTGACCGAGCGCGTCGGCGTAAACGTCGGGCGGATGTGCGCGGACGAGACGTCGCGCCGCGATTTCTTCGATGCTGAAGAAGCGCGGATGGGCCGCTGCGGAAAGCCCGGCGAACTTGAAATACTGGCTAAGGCGATTGCCTAATCCGGCGTCCTGCAGTCGCACCCATAGGTCTACGGAGGGCGCGTTTTCTTCAGCGCCTGATCGATTTCGCCGGTCAAAATGCGCGTTGGCAGACAGTACGAATTGCAGGCTGTCGGCGGCCTCCGGAAGGAAGGAGAGCGCAATCTTTGCACGGTGTATTTTGGCTTTCTTCAGCATAAGTTGCGATGAGGGATCGCCCGCAATCGTGACCACGCCAATGCGACGGGCGGCCGCTTGCTGGTCCTCTTCAAACTTTAAGTCAATGATGACTGCGTCGATCCGTTCGCGGGCGTTGCGCAGCGAGGCCGCAAGATACATGGTCTCATGGGTGAGGCCGACGAGCACAGCGTGGTTACGCATCCGCGCCAGCTTAATCGACTGCCAAAGCCGAAAAAAGAATTGCGCGGTGAAGATCTCAATGATGCCAATGACAGTAAAAACGGGCGCAATAAACGCCTGAACCCGAACGAACCAATTCGCGTTCTCGCCGAAGACCCAGTCGCCGCTTAGTACGAAAAGCTGCAGCATCTTGTAGGCGTCGTGGGACACTCTTCCAAAACCGCCGCCAATCAGCCGAAACGACACGACGCCTGCCGCGACGAAGATGAAGAACATCGCCACAAGGCCAGCAAGGCGTTTGATTTGATCGTTCATTCGCTACACAGACTGATTTCTGGCGATTCCGAGAGGCGACAGGACGTTATGGGTACGCCGGGGCGATGCATAGTCTCGCGACACGAGTGGCGGCTTCGACTGGATTTCTCACGAGTTTAAGAAGCATGTTGGGTTTAAGCAGCGTGTTGTGCGAGCCGCAATGACGTTCGATGCAGCGTCAAACGCCTGCGCATCCGGAAAGGATAACCGCTGACGGTCACCCCGCCGCCCGCAATTTGCGAACCAATTCCGGGAGGGTAGTAGTCGCGACCCGATTTGCAAGACGGCTGTCATGCTTGGTGGGCAAATTGTTGAGGCGGAGTAGTCTAAAGATGCGGAGCATGTGCGGCCGGAGGCGTAGGAGGTATCTAGTGAGTGGGACTGTCAGCGTCTTTCGGGGGAGTGAGCCGGGCTACAAGCTCGTGTAAGCTCAATTGCGCGTCGAGCTTTCTGAACGTTTTTACCGTTGGGGTATCGAAATGAGGAACTGGGTGCTTGCGCTGGTGGCCGCGGCTTTAATCGCTGCTGCAGTCTACGGCGCCAGTTACGCCAACAAGGTTGCGTCGATAGGCGCAGGCTTCATGGCGCGTGACACCTGCAATGAAGTCTTCATCGCAGGGCGTGACGGCGACGCCGTCGTCGAAAGTGACTTCAAGGGCTACGATGACACGCTGGAGCTCGTCAGCATTGGCGTCGATAGCGATGGGCGCGAGGTGCGCGCGAGCATCGGTCCGTTCGGCCGCTCCCGGGCCGTCTATCGCGACGGATACGGATGTACGCTCGCCGGGAGCAATTTTTCCGATTTGCCGGACATGCCTGAGACCGAAGCCGCGCCATGGCCGCGCGCGACGCCGGATGAAGAGGGCTTTGACGAAGAGGCGCTGGGCGCTGCGCTCGACCAGGTGTTTGAGAGTCCTGCGCCGAACCACCGGGCGCTGGCGATCTTTCGTGGCGGGAAACTGATTGCCGAACGCTACGCGCCGGGCTTTGACAAAGATACGCCAATGCTCAGTTTCTCCATGGCGAAAAGCGTGACCGGCATGATGGTTGGCGCCGCAATTGAGGAAGGGCTGTATTCGCTCGATGACCGGCCGCCCATTGATGATTGGGCTGCGACGGATGATCCCCGTCGTGAGATTACGTGGCGCGATTTGATGCAAATGCAGAGCGGCCTTCAATTCCAAGAGGAATATCTGACGCCGCTGGCCGACGTGCCGGTAATGAACATTCTTGAAGATTCTGCGGCGGGCTACGCAATCGACAAGCCTCTCGCCTATCCGTCCGGGACGCACTGGCAATATTCAACAGGCACGAGCAATATTCTCCAGCGCGCGCTGCGGATCGCGCTTGAAAAGAACGGGATAGACTACCACCGGTTTGGTCGGGAGCGGATCTTCGGGCCGCTTGGCATGGCGAGCGCTGTCTTCGTTCCTGACCGCGTCGGCGATTTTATCGGCGGTTCCTATTTCTACGCCACGGCGCGGGACTGGGCCAAACTAGGCCAACTGCATCTCCAGGATGGCGTCTGGGATGGCGAGCGTATCTTGCCTGTCGGCTGGTCTGACTTTGTTTCATCGCCGGCAAGCGCTTCCGGGAAACACTATGGTGGGCAGCTCTGGCTCAACCTCCCGCGCGGCGAAGAGGGACGGAAATATTTCCCATCCCTTCCTGATACTGCCTATTGGTTTTCGGGATGGCGGGGCCAGATGGTCGCCATCGTCCCAAGCCTTGACATGGTGATCGTTCACCTCGGCCGCACCTCAGCCACAGGCGATGAACTTGAGCCAATCAATGCAGCGCTCGAATTGATCATGCCGACCTTACAAGATGAAGACCCTGACCAAACTTGATCTCGTCAGCGTGGATCGTTTGAACGCCGGATCTCGCCGATGATTAACTGGAGGCCCGACGCTCTGCGCGTGTATTGGGTCACGGCTTGCGGCGCGTGAATGATACGCCAGAGTGAGCCGAGGTTAGCCGGCCTGGCGACAACGGAGCGCGCCACGCCTCCTGGATAAACGTGAAATCTCGCATCAGACAAAGACATAGCATGCAGTCGGCGGCTCCAAAAAACGTGGCCGCCCTTCGCGCCAATGCACGCCTTCGCGTTTAAGAGCCTTATTGTCGCAGTTGCGCTGAAGTGGTTGCGCGCGATACAGCCTGTTAGTGGACGTATTTGCAAGCGTTCATGCGGGTAGACCTCAACGGGATTGTCGAAATTACGTCAGATAGGCGCCAAGCCGCGAGGACGCCCGCGGTCGCAAGCTATCCGTCACAAGAGGAATGTGACGTATCTGGTGCCTGGGATTCGGATAATCAGGCCTGGTGGGACTGGTACGTTGGCCTTGCGCACAACAAGCCTCCGGCCGAAAGCAAAGGGCGCAACCGCGACGCAGCGTCCGGTGCGGCGTCGCCGGAAGACATCAAGCTCGAACCTGACCCTTGCGCCGTTGCGCCCCTTGGGTTCGACGACCTCAAGGACGAGTTGGCGACACCGTACCCGCTGCCGCCAAACGCGGCGGAGCAGTTTCGCCTCGAAGGATACGTCAAGCTGCCCGGCGTTTTGTCGTCTGGCGCAGTCTTCGCGATGCGCCGCGAAATTGTCGCCGTGCTTGAGGCCACGTTTGACGCCATGCTTGACGGAGGCGCCCCAGCGCGTCGCGGCGAAGAATCTTCGCCGGAGGCGGGCCGCCGTTTCTACTCGGCGGAGATGGCCTGGCTGGAAAATCCTGTCATCCGGCTCTTCGTCCTCAGCCCTCGAATCGCGAAGATCTGCGCTGATTTACTGGGCATCGAAAGCGTCCGTCTGTACCATGACAACCTCCTTTCGAAAGAGCCTGGCTGCGGGCGAACGCCTTGGCATTATGACGACCACCACTTTCCTCTCGCGACCAACGATGTCGTAACCGCCTGGATCGCGGCGCAGGCGATCCCTCAAGCGATGGGCCCGCTCGCTTTCGCAAAGGGGATTGAGACCTGGCGGCTTGTCGCCGACATTCCGTTTAGCAAGGCGGACACGAGTTACGACCGACGCGTCGCGGAGAGGTTCAGGGAGTTGGACGTCAATGTCGATGACGCGCCCTTCGCAGTTGGCGACGTCAGCTTCCATCACAATCTGAGCTTCCATACGGCCGGCGGAAACGAGACGCCGTTCAGCCGCTGCGTGCTCGCAAATACGTATTATGCGGATGGCGCGCGTCTCGTCGACGCTCCGACAATGGTGTCCGGCGACTGGCGAAAATTCCTGCCCGGCGTTGAACCCGGCGACGTGGCGGCGAGCCGTCTCAACCCGGTTTGTTGGCCGCCCGACGAGAGATGGTCCCGCGCGATTGAGACTGAACAAAGCGGCGGCCCGGATGGCGGCTGACACGTTCGAACGCAGCTGCGCCCATTGGAGCGAAGCCGGCAGGGATGAGATGGAGCGGTTTTACGAAATCGCTTCCGTCGACTATCGCCACCTCGCCGAAGCGCGAGACTGGCGGTCCTGGCTGAAGGATAAGGCGGGCGCGGTAAGCGGGCGGCGTTTGCGGCTTCTCGATGTCGCATGCGGTTCCGGCAAGTTTCCGGCGGCGCTCAAACGGCACGCGAGTATCGGCGATGCAGGTCTTCAGCCGATCGATTACGCGCTACTAGACCCTGCGCGCTTCTCCATCGAAGAGGCGCGCGCCGCGTTGGCGCCGCCTTTTAATCCTTCGACGGAGTTCGAAACGACTTTGCAAGGTCTCGAATGCCCGAAAGGGGCGTTCGACATCGTTTGGGCGACGCATGCGCTATACGCGTTGCCGCCTGCGGAGATGGCTTCGGGCCTACAACGGTTCGTACACGCGTGCGCCGGCGAGGGTTTTATCGCGCACGCATTCGAAGACGCCCACTACCTCAAGTTTCAGCGGCTTTTTCTATCCGCGTTCGACCGCGTCGATGAAACGCCATTTGCTTCGGCGGAGGACGTTATCGCAGGGCTTCAAGCGATCGGCGCGTCATTCGCTATAGACGAAATCACTTACGAGAACGGCGCGCCTGAAGATGAGCGCGCTGTTGTCGAAGGTTATCTCCAGCGCTGCATATTTGACGACAAAGTGACGCTCGTAGAAATGGAGGCGACCGAAGGTCTGAGCGCTTACCTTGCGGACTGCCGCAAAGGCGGGGCCTGGCGCTTTAGGCAACGCGTCGCGCTAATTTCCATATTTCCATGAGCGTAACCGACGATGCGACGAAGCAGGCGGCCCCGCCCGACGCCGACGACCGTGGCGAACGCACCCTGTCGTTTCTCCGGACGGCCGCGCCGGCGCTCAGCGTGGGCGCATTGCTTTCGTTTTCGTCGAGCTTCGGTCAAACCTACTTCCTGTCTCTCTTCGGCGGCGTCTGGCGCGACGCGTTCCACTTGAGTCATGGGGCGTTCGGCGCGCTTTACGCGGCGGCGACGCTGACGAGCGCGGCGAGCCTTCTGTGGCTTGGCAAAATCGTCGATCACGCGCCTCCATCACGCATCGCAATAGGGCTTCTTGCGCTAACCTCGCTCGCGGCGCTGTGGCTGAGCTCAGCGGTGAACGCTCTCGCTCTCGGGATCGGGCTGTTCGCGATGCGCGTGCTTGGGCAAGGGCTTTTGAGCCATGTCGCAATGACGACGATGGCGAAATGGTTCGACGCTGCGCGCGGCCGAGCCCTCGGCGTCGCGATGTTAGGGTTCCCACTTGGCGAGGCGATCCTGCCCATCGCGGCGACCGGCGCGATGGCGGCGTTCGGCTGGCGCGCGGCCTGGATTGGCGTTGCGGCGGTCACGGTCTTGGTTCTCGCGCCCGCCATCGTCTACCTTGCGAGACGCGCGGAAGCGATGCTTCCGCTTCTGGGCAATGCGGCGCTGGACGCCGCCAACGGCGGAGAAGCCTCAGCGCGAACGTCGTGGCGGAGGCGCGACGCGCTGCGCGACTGGCGTTTCTACGCCCTCGCGCCCGGACTTCTCGCAACTCCGTTCATCATCACGAGCGTTCTTTTTCATCAGGCGCATCTTGTTGACGTGAAGGCGTGGACGTTAACCGGATTTGCCACGCTTTTTCCTCTCTACGCAGCGGCTTCAATCGCCGCTGGATTGCTCTGCGGGCGGCTTGTCGACGCGTTAGGAACCCGGCGCGTCCTGCCATTCTTCCTTTTGCCCCTGTCTTTTGGCCTCTTTTGCATGTCGCTTACGGACGACTTCGCCGCTGCGGCGCTCTTTATGGCGATGATGGGGGCGACAGCGGGCGCCGCGACGATTGTCTATACGTCGATCTGGAGCGAACTCTACGGCGCAGCCCATCTGGGCGCGATCCGCGCCGTCGCAGTCAGCGCGATGGTCCTGTCGAGCGCGGTCGGTCCGGCGCTGATAGGGAGCGCATTAGATGCTGGCGTCGGCATTGATGACCAGCTGCGCGCAATGTCAGCGTGCGCCTTGGCCGCCGCCGCTTCCCTTGCGTTCCTTGAAAATAGTCTTCGCTGGCGGCCGCCGCCATTTCCTTTCCAAACAGATGATGCCGCATGAACAATCCAAACGCCTTAAAAACGCTGTGGACGGACGCTCTCGCAAACGCGGAAGCGCCATGCGGCGTGTCGCTTCGCGAGCACCTTCTTGAGGTCCACCGGCTGCATCCAGGCTTCACTGAAGGTTGCGCGACGAAGTGCAGAGATGCGCAAAGGCGCACTTCTTATGAGTGGCTATGCGACGTGGTGGACCCGGCGCGTCACCGGCGCATTCTGGATCTTGCCTGCGGCAGCGGCTTTCTCTTAGAGCTTTGCCGAGACCGTTTCCCTGCAGCCGAAACGCTCGCAGGCGTTGACATGAGCCAGGCGGAGCTGGCGCTGGCGGAGAAGCGGCTTGCTGGGAAAGGCGTCATGCTGAGGGAGTGCTTTGCGCAGGACTTGAGTTTCGCCGATGCCGGTTCTTTCGACGCCGTCCTGTGTCATTGGGCGCTGACCCTCATGGATCCCGTCGAGCCAGTGCTGCGGGAGGTCGATCGCGTCCTCGCGCCGGGCGGCGTTTTCGCCGCGGTGGTCGACGGCGATCCGGCTGATGCGCCCGGCTACGCCGAGATTAATGACCTTGTCTTCAAATACGTAAGAGAAGAACTTCCGACTTACGGCGATCAAAGCCTTGGCGATCCGCGCACGCGCAATCCGGATGCGCTCGCGACCCTGGCGGGCGACTTCTTCGCGAGCGCGGAGGTGAATGTTGAAACGTCCGTGTTCACCCTTGAGGGGCCCGTCGCTGCGATTGCGGAGGAAGCTGTCGGCTTTTTCTACGCCGCCTTCGTCCTGCCGCCCCCCGGACGCGCCAGTCTGCTGGCCGAGGTCAAGGCGTTCTTCGAAGCTACCGCGTTTGACGGCGCTGCGGTGTTCTCCCTGCCAGTCTCACGGCTCCGCGTGGAGCGAGCTTAATCGGAAAGCTGCTGTCTGGAAGCTCTCTTTTAGTCATCGGAGGGCTTACCGGACGGATTCTTTTTATGATCAGACTCTTCTGTATTGCATGGGCGTCCACCCAACTACGCCACTGGCGCTCGTTTACGCCGGTCAAAAAATCCGCTTCTTAAGTATATCCGGACACCGCGACATCAATATGGGCCGCAGCTCAGCTAATGGCTCTTGGACCTCGCAATCAAGACTCTGTCACGTCGGGTTCAAGTCGGTTTGAGTTTGTCATGCGCCGCAACAGAGATCCAAGAATGGTGCGCCTAAACCGGATAGGCGGGTCGACGATGGCCCTCCGCGGGATCGCACCTGCGATGAAACTGAAACAGACTGCGTGACGTCCAGTTATATAGCCCAAAGAGCTGGGTTGATCAGCAAACCGGCAATGCCCGCGCTTGAAATCTGTTGAGACGTGCAGGACAGGAATGCGTTGCGGATCAATTTAGCGCCTACGCACTCGACGCCTACCTACAAAAAATCATGTAACTGGCGACAAACAAATGCGATTGCCAAAAGGGTGTGACTAGTGTTCGACTGACGTTCCGTCGGTGAAAAGAGGCTAAGCGATGTCTTCGGACTCGTGTGGAACGATTCGGCAAGAGGTGGGGCGTATGATGGCTGACTGCGCTAAAGAACGAGAATACAAAACCGTCGGTTCATTCTGCATGTTTCTTGGCGTTGTGATGACGTTCCTCTGGCCATGGACAGTTTTTGCGCAGCCTTTTGAGATTGAAGAGCTTCTGGCTTTGCCGCATGTCCAGGGGACTATCGCCAGCGCAGACGGTGACGTCGCGTGGGTCGAACGTTCGGGTCCATCCTTCTCGATTAACGTTGCGCGCGCCCCAGACTACAAGCCGGCGCAGCTCTTATCATTTGACGAAGACGTTGGCCTGCCAATTTTCCTTGTCGGCTTCGGTCCAAGGAACGGAGTCCTTTTTGTCAGAGGCAAGCCTGGCTTTAATCCCGCCCATGCGCCATTGCCGATCCCTTTGGCGCTTAAGTCAATTAGAGAGGGTCAACCGTCTCCAGACGTTGTTTTGTCTGACCTGTCTCTGGGCTTTTCAAGTCCCGAAATTTCGTCGAATGGCAGGACTCTTTATTTCGCCGGCGGTGGAACGGTTTATCAATTTGATCTGCAGGGGAAGGAAAAGCCCGAACCAATTTTTGAAGTTCGGGGGAGGGTGACCGATATCGTTGCGTCGCCGGATGGCGGCCGACTGGCGTTTGTCTCTGACCGGTCCTCGTACGACCGGGGCAAGTATTCGTTCGTTGGCGTTTTCGATATTGAGGCGAACCAAATCGCCTATATGGCTCCTGGGCTTGGCTATGATCAGGACATCGTCTGGGCGCCGGACAGCGCAAAGCTCGCGTTCATAAGGTTTGGATATGAACCTAAGACCTG
This sequence comes from Parvularculaceae bacterium, assembly GCA_028284065.1. GTDB lineage: Bacteria > Pseudomonadota > Alphaproteobacteria > Caulobacterales > Parvularculaceae > MED-G105. The sequence continues at coordinate 131,609 of JANQSJ010000010.1, read as the reverse complement.
GCGTTTTTCTAATCATCGCGAAGGCGCGCCGTTTGACATCGTTGTCGCTGATGCTTCGTCAGGAGAGGGGAGCGCTGTCTTTACCTCGGAACCGGGGTACGGATCGCGGTTTAACGGGTTTTCATCGAGTGGCTATACCGGCCTTGGAGGAAGCGGATCGTTGCTGTGGATGTCGGACGGCGCGCTTCTATTTCCGTACGAAAAAACTGGTTGGAAGCATATCTATGCCATCCCGTCGCGTGGCGGCGAGGCGAGAGCCGTTACTGAAGGCGTGTTTGAAGTTCATGCGATCGCCTCGACTTTTGATCGCGATGCGGTCTATTTTCTTTCGAATTCCGAAGACGACCTTGCCCGGTTAGGTTTGTATAAGCTCGACGTGGCGAACGGATTGACGCCTACCCCTATTCGCTTTGATGAGCCCGGCGGTATGCCGTCGTCCCTCGGCGTCCTTCCGGAGGGCCGGCTGCTATATGAATTTGCCGGCGGCAGGACGCCAAGTCGCCTCGTTTTGCGTCAAGCAGATGGGGAGGAAGTTCAGCTTAGCAGCGGCCCAGCGCCAGACAATCCTATTACTGACAGACTACCGGAACCCGAAGTCATTGAATTCGCAGCCCGTGACGACGTGCGTATCCAGGCCGTTTTATACCGTCCCGCCGAAAGCCATGGAAAGGGACAACACGCTCTTGTGGTGCACTCTCATGGCGGGTCGCGATACCAGACCCGACCGGTATGGCAGCTTGGGTTCGGCTATCGGACGGTTTTGAGATATCTCGCGAGTAAGGGGTACTACGTCGCTTCCGTCAATTTCCGAAGCGGAACCGGCTTCGGCCTCGACTTCCGAGAGCCTGAAAGCTATGGGGGCCGCGGGGCAGGCGATGCCTACGATTTCATTGATGCGGCCAGGCACCTAAAAAAATTGGTCCCGGAAATAGATCCTGAGAGAATTGCGATATTCGGCCATTCCTACGGCGGCCACAATGTCACTAACGTCCTGGCCCGATCGGATGTCTACAAAGCAGGGATAACGTCTGCAGGCGTGGGCGACTGGGTGGTCGAGATGGAGAAGGACTTTGGCGAAGTTCTGCCATTTAACATTCCTCAGCGCTTCGAAATTGAAAGATTGGCGTACGAATCCTCAGCAATCTCGAAGATTGACGACTGGGGTGACGAGGCGTTGCTGATCCTGCATGGGGATAACGATCCATCGGCGGCGATGCAGCAATCACTTGAACTATTTCACGCGCTCAGGCGTCGAGGGATTGAGGCGGAAGCGAAGATCTTTCCGGGTGAGGATCACGGCATAAAGCGATACGAGTCGCAGGTAGAGTATATTGAGACGATCGATGCGTTTCTCGAAAAGCACGTTGGCGCTGGACAATGAGAAAACCTGATCTCAGCATGCAGACAACCGACGGAAAAGCTTCGGCGTCGTATAACCGGCATTCGCAATGTAACAAGACTTTCGGAGTGGCGTTGGTCGTCTCAGTCTTGTTTGTTTTTGTCAGCGCGAATGGGTTCGAAAGAGCATCCGCCCGGCCGTCCGATGCAGTCGCTCAGAACGTCGAGTCAACTATGTCCGCTCCGGATGCTAGCGGAGCGATTGCGAGGACCGAAGCTACCGACGCGGAAGAAGTTATTGGTGAGCGTTGGCGCGGCTATACGTACCAGGAGCTTATGGTCCCAATGCGGGATGGCGTAAGACTGCGCACCCATGTGCTAATGCCGAAGAATACAGACCGTCCAACGCCAATCATGTTTTCGCGTTCTCCGTACGGCTGGATAAGGGTCGGCGGCCAGCTGGGCGGGTCAGGCGATCTTTACACCAAGACAGGCATGCAAGACGCCCTCATTCAAGATGAGTATATATTCGTCCTTCAGGACGAACGCGGCCGGTATGGCTCTGAGGGAGCCTTTGAACTCGTACGCCCATTCTACTCAAAGTCAGCAGAAGGAGGCGTCGATGATACAACAGATACGTACGATACGATTGCATGGGCGATCGCCAACTTAAAGGGACACAATGGAAGGGTCGGCCTGACGGGCACGTCTTATCGCGGTTGGCACGCGATGGTTGGCCTGATTGATCCGCACCCAGCGGTTAAGGCGGCTGCTCCTTCGGCGACGATGTCTGAAGGTTTTTTTGGGGATGACTTTTACCACAATGGAGCGCTTCAGCTGGCGTTCGGGCTGCAATTCCTCGCCCGCGCTATTGATGGCTACCCGGACGACGAAAAAGAGGGAAACGCATTTGCCAACCGCCCAATGGGCCTCGATGGCTATGATTTTTTCCTGCGGGCAGGCTCACTTAAAGGACTCGCGCCCTTCTTGCCCAAGCATCGTCCAGCGACTGAAGCAATTCTGGCAAACGATACGTACAACGAGTTCTATCAGAAACGCGCTCTGCGGCGTTATCTTCGTCGGCCGGTGACAGTGCCCACCCTTCATATCGCAGGTTGGTACGATGGAGAGGATAATCGCGGACCTCTTGAGTATTATCACGTAATGGAAGCGTTCGACGAGAACGATCAAAACATGATTGTGGCCGGGCCCTGGTACCATGGCGCGTGGCGCTTCGAGAAAGCGGAGAGTTTTGGACCGCTGTCATTCGGTTCGGAAACGGGGACCTTCTTTACGGAGAAAGTCTGGGCTCCCTTCTTCCGACACCACTTGAAAGATGCGCCAGAGCCGAACATCCCTGAAGCGCTTCTGTTCGATACAGGCGTGAACAAATGGCGCCGCTTCGATGAGTGGCCGATTTCCGGATCAAAGAAGATCAAGCTCTTTCTTCATCAGGACGGCCGGGCCGCATTCACTGAAGCGCCGGAAGAGACGGCGTCTGACGCTTTTGATGCCTACGTCAGTGATCCGGCTAACCCTGTTCCGTATTACCCGCGCCCAAATCTCGACGATTGGCAAAAGGACTATATGGTTCAGGATCAACGTTTCGCGTTGAGACGGCCGGATGTCCTAGTCTACGCGACGTCGCCGCTTGAAGAAGATCTCTTGCTCTGCGGCCGTGCGACAGCAAAACTCTTCGCCAGCACCGAGGGAACCGATACCGACTGGGTCGTCAAGTTGATTGATCAATACCCGGAGACCCATGACGATAAAGCACTGCGTGGCTTTCAGCGTCTGATTCAGGGCGAAATATTCCGCGCAAAGTTCAGAAACAGTTTCTCAGAACCAACGCCTGTGGCGCCAGGCAAAGTCGAAGCGTACTCAATTGACCTTCTTGAGAGATGCCACACCGTCAAGAAAGGTCATCGTCTTGTGATCCATGTGCAAAGTACTTGGTTCCCCTTGTTCGACCGAAACCCAAACGTCTTTACAAAGATCTCGGAGGCGGATGCGGACGATTTTACGGCGGTTGAGAACAGAATATACCGCAGTAGCGCCCACCCAAGTCATATAGAATTGACCATTTTGCCATGAGGAAGGAGCCGGGCCGTTGTCCGGAATCGCTTCCGACGCAGCCTTACCGAGTCCGTGGCGATGGAAGCGCGGCGTCGCCCGTTTCGCGGGGCCCCGCCATCGCAAGGCTGAGATCAGGCGCTGCGTAGGCGTCGAGATTTGCGGCCATTTCCGCCTTCCGACGAGCAATAAGAAGCCCCATGCCGCGAAGTCGCGCGAAATTGCGTGGAGCGTTTTCAAACGACTCCATCTTGTTAAGCTGAACAGCGGTGACACCCTAATGCGAAGCGCGCTCCGATAGAGGAGGGGTAGCGACGGACGCTGCAGGCGGCATGAACGACGGGACTTCAATCGGATTCCGCCGGACATCGTACGCTATGCGGTTTGGCAGTACTACCGCTTCACCCTGAGCACTCGTGATTTTGAGTAATTGGTCGTTTCACGCGAGACCTAGGTGAAACGGTAAGCGGTCCGCCGCCCGGTGCGCCGATTTTTCCGAGCGCAGGCGTTGGAAGATTGGACGGCCGCGTCAAGGCCCGGTTGAATTAGGTTCGGAAATGCGCGCGCTGCCACGTGGTCAAGTTAAGGCGTCAGCACCACTGTAGAATCCAGCAGGAGACTCCAATTAAAAACGCTCGCATATGCAATGTCGTGTTCTAAGCGGCAAGGTTCCCTACCGAAGCTGAGCGGTCGGCCGCGATCAGTAGCGCCTAAATTGCGCTTGCGGCGGTCAGGGCGGCAACGAAAAGAGCGAACCTCAGGATCCTCCGTATGCCGGTGTTAGTGGGGTCCTCAAACAAAAAGGGGTTTAGAGATTGATTTTATTAAAGATGAAAGAAGGTGTGCTGCGCACCGCGAGCATGATGAATCGCCAGAACCAGGGGACATAAAAAATGCTCCCTTTCCTCTTCAATATGTCGACAATTGCATCTGCCGCATCGTCGGGTTCAATCCATAGCGGGCCGTCGTTATCCAGATGGGCCGTCATCGCAGTCTTTACAAATCCCATCTTTATGGTCACTGCGCGAAGTCGCCCATCCTTTGCGAAACGGTGCGCCAGCCCTTGCATGAAAACTGACAAACCGCCTTTGGCCGCTCCGTAGGCGTAGTTTGAGCGGCGCCCCCGGTCCCCCGCCACGCTTGAGACGGCGAGGATGGTCGGATGAGTAGCGCTAGAAGCATCCAGGAATGGAATTACCGCCGTGATCCATTGGACGGCGCTCGTAAAGTTTACATCGATAATGCGCGCGACTTCGTTGATGTCGTGATCGGCCGTCGTTTGATCGCCCAACGCGCCATAAAAGACCAACACTGCGTCTATGCCGCCCATTTCGGCGGCAATGTCGCTAAGCTGCTGTGCCTTGTGCGCCTCGGCGACCAGATCAATATCGTAGCAACGGACATCCGCAGCGCCGCGCACCCGCAGATCATCGCGAAGGTTCTCCAGGCGTTCGGCGCGCCGTCCAACAAGAGCAAGCCGCCCACCGTGGCCCGCAAGTTTCCTAGCAGTCGCTTCGGCGACGCCCGACAGAGCCCCAAGGATCAGGATGCGGCCACTCAGTAAATCGGTTGATTGATCCATGCGCTGATTACCCTGCAATCATTCGTCGCCAAAACTCAGAGGAGAATTTGGGGTCGACATATTCCCGAAACGTCTCCGCATCGGGGTACCCGCGCCAGAATTGTTCGGGCGGCAGCCGGCCGTCCTTCGCCGGATAAAGGCGGCCGCCGGCATTGTCGACAACCCGGTCAAGTCGCGACAACAGACGAAGGGTTTCCTCGCCCCTGTTCGGGAAATCGAGCGCAAGCGTTGCGCCCGGCGCCGGGAACGACAACATCCCGGGAGATTTGACGTCGCCAAAGGTCTTCAGCACTGCCAGGAATGACCCTTGCCCGGAATGAGACACCTCTTTGAGCATTTCGGCCGTGGCATCACGCGCGACATTCGGCGGAACGACTGACTGATACTGATAGAAGCCCTGTGCGCCATACATCCGGTTCCAGTGTCGGATCGCGTCAAGAGGGTAGAAGAAGGGGCCATACTTTACGGTCGACTCGCCCGCGCGCGCCTTGTTCAACTTGAAATAAGCCTCATTGAAGGCGCGGACCGAAAACTGATTGAGCGCCATAGCCGGCGGGTCAAACGGGATCGACAGGCGATTCCGAGCCGGCTCATTTGTCAGGGAGCCAACTTCTGACCAATTACCTCGACTGAATATCCCACGTCCGAGATTGTCCCCGGCCGACAAACAGTCAACCCAGGCGACCGTATGCTCAAAGTCCCGCTCGCTTTCGCAGGCGAGGTCAAAAAACTCGGAGACCGAATGAAATGGAATGGATTGCTGACTGATATGACTTGAAGGGATCCGAGTGAGTTTGAGATCCGCCCAGAGAATAAGTCCCGTAAGCCCGAGCCCGCCGACCGTAGCCTGAAAAAGATCAGGGTTTTGATCGCGCGAAACGCGCAGCTCCTGTCCATCCGAGCGCATGAGGCCCAGGCTTAAGACATGATTTCCGAACGTTCCCGCGCGATGATGGTTTTTGCCGTGCACGTCGTTGGCCACGGCCCCGCCGACCGTGACGTACCGGGTCCCGGGCGTGGTTGGAAGAAAGAACCCGCGGGGAACCGCAAACTCCAGTATATCCCACAGGCTCGCGCCGCTCTCGACGCGAAGAACGCCGGACTCACCGTCGAATGCGATCAGACGATCGAGAGCCGTTGTGTCAACAACGGCTCCGTCAGGGTTGAGGCAGCTATCGCTATAGGAGCGGCCTAGTCCTACGCCCAGCACCGATTTGTATGATTGACAGCCGCCGACCAATACAGCCTGAACCTCATCGCGAAAGCGTGGGCTTGCAACCTTGTGGGGTCGCCGCGCCACGCGCCCCCAGGAACGCCGGTTGCGATCCTGGAATGCGCCATTCGCTCCGTCAGCTGTCACACGACCACCGCCAGCGCAAAGCAGACCGCCAACACGATCCCCAATATGATCGACCATTTGTCACGAAGCGCAAACGCAACCGGGTCATCGTCCAGTTCGCCGCGATTCGCCATGAGCCAGATTCTCTGGGACCAAATGGTGACAAGCGCAGGCGCAGACCAAAGAAACTCCGGGCTTGAATAGCCTTCGACCGTTAAGACTTCGTCAGTCAGATAAAGCACGAGGATAAGGATCGATGCGGCAGTCGTCGCAGCGCCCATTGCTAGGGTTAGCGGTGCATCTTCGGGCCGATAGCCTCGCCCTGGCAGGTCCTGCTTCGGCGGCGCGTTACCGGCATTGACAAGTTCGACGTGGCGCTTGGCGAGCGACATTGAGAAGAAGAAAAAGAAGGCAAAAGATGTCAACCACGGCGACAGAGACACCCCGATTACCGCAACCCCGATCAATAGGCGCAGCGTGTACAGGAGGCCGAGGATAAAAACGTCCAGCATCGGCACGCGCTTAAGTCCGAATGAATAAGAAAGCGTCGTGCACAGATAAACAATTAGTAGATAGCCAAATGCAGGCTCCAAAATGAATGCCGCGGCTACGCCGATGACAATGAGAATTGGGGCGACAATCAATCCCTGAAGAACGGGCAGGTCGCCGGATGCAAATGGCCTTCGAAACTTGGTGCGGTGACGGCGGTCCGATGCAAGGTCGGAAAGATCATTCAAGACATACGTGCCCGACGCGACGGTCCCCAAAATGAGAAAAGCGGCCAGCACGGATAGGACAGCCTTTGCATCGAAATAAAGGTGCGCAAGGACCAAGGGCGCGAACAATAGCGCGTTCTTGGACCACTGGTGCAGACGAAGCGCGCGTCGCCAGAGAGTCGCGCTGGAGCGCGACGGCTCAGGAAACTCTGCTTCGATGTTGACGCCGGCGGCGCGCGCGTCTCGAGCCAGCGCCGGTGACGCGCCGGCAAGAACCGCCGCATTGGCGCCGCGCCAGACAGGAAGGTCCGCACGCGAATCGCCGGCATAGACAAAACCGTTCGGAAACCGTTCACGAAGGGCGTCCAGCTTGCGGCCGCCTTTGAGGTTTCGTTTCAGCGTGCTGCCTTCGAAGCTGTCAAATATGCTGAAGTATTGCGCGATCATCGCGGCGACCCGCTGGTCTGCCGCGGTCGCAAGATGAAGTTTGCGCCCTTTGCTTTTTTCAGCCTTTAGAAAGTCGACGAGTGCATCTCGCGCCGGCAGGGTGTCGGCTTGAGGCAGTTCAAGCGTCGCCAATTGCGCCTTCAGAACAGAGCGTCCCCCCAGAATGCCCAGCATTGCGCGGACTGTTGCGGTCGGCCGCCGGAAAAGATTCAGCGCGATCGTCTCGTAGAGGGTGTCGGTGCGAAGCAGGGTCCCGTCCAGATCGACCGCAAGTGGCGCAATGGCGTCCGCTTGTGCGGTTGTCGCGGGGCCACCCGCCTCCGCTATCGCAGATGCAGGTCCGGTCATGACGCGTCCTTCGCGAAGGTGAAGTGACGATGCCCAAGATAGCTTGTCAGGATCGGCGATACGACGCCCGCCGCGTGCGCGACTTCGTGCGGATGCCAATCGAACCCGGCGGCCGGGAAGGCAAAGCGGCTCAGACCAATCGTGACGATGAAAACCTGCGCCAAGGCGACGACATTGACCAACGCAAACCGTGCATATTCCTGTGAAATGCGACGGCCGCTACGGTCAAAGACAAGCATTCTGTTGAGAAGATAGGCTGTAGTCATACCGATCAAGTAGGCGATGACGACCGCGATCTCGAGCGAGGTGAAAACCGACAGACCGATCCGCGACAACCAGTTGACGCCGGCGGCGACGCCGCCCGCGATAACGAAAGCGACAAATTCGCGGGTCACGCCGACCTCGTCGCATCTGTCGTGTCGGCGGCCGCCTCCGCCATTCCGCGTGCGAACTTGATTGACTCCGAGACGCCGCGGTCTTCCGGATAATAGAAGCAGGTGTCGGCGATCTGAAGGCCACGCACTGGCGTCTGGGCTGGCGGGATCATGTCGGCGAACCCGACTTCACAAATCGGCTGAGCATGTCGTAGCCGGCCGACATGCGTGGCCAAGATGTCGTCATCAGAGATTGATGGATTGACAAGCTGAACCGCTCTCATCGCCTCATCAAGGAACGCTTCGTCGTCACGGCCGAATTTGGGGTTCGTCTGGGGCATGTAGAACGGAACGTAGACGACCGTCTTGCCGACCGGTCGCAGGTTCGAAAACTCGACAATGCCGGGAATCTCGACGCTGGGGTCCGCAATGTTCACCCAAAAATGCGGGCTGACCTGGCGCTTGAGTTTCAGCATCACGCAGACGACGCCAATATTTCTGATTGCCCGGTAAGGCGCGCTGAGCGATTCGGGCGCGTCCGCCAGCATTTCGACGACCACAGGCGTCGGCGCCGTCGAAATCACATCCTGGGCGACGATCGTCTCCCCGTCCGCCAGCGCTACGCCCTGCAGGACGTCCTCCTCAATCAAAATCCTCTTCACTGGCGCGTTGAGACGAATGTCTCCGCCCATGGAACGGATGGCGGCGGCGATCGCTTTCATCAACGCCTCTGAGCCGCCTTCAATGTACCCAAGGCGCTCTTCAAAGAGAGATTTTCGGGAGTTGCCTAGACGCTTGATCCGCTGCCACATCCATGCGGCGGATATCTCATCGGCGAGTTCATAAAATTTCAACTCCATCAGCGGCCGCCACATTCGGTCGTAGACGGATCGCCCGCACCAGCCGATGAACCAGTCCCTGGCGCTAATCTGATCAAGCCGCGCCCAGTCGTTCCGCTTCGTTGAGTAGAACGCCTGAACGCCGTAGCGAATCTTTTCGAAGAGGTTCATGCCCGGAAACTTCAGGAGAGAAACGGGGTCGCCCCAATCATGCAGACCGCCGTCGGCGAAATAGCCCATAGTCGTTCTGCGCCAGTTCATCGCATCGCCCATGCCAAGCTCATCAAGAAGCGAAAGCGTGTCGAGGTCCGACAGACAGCAGAAGTGGTAGAACCGCTCAATCGACAGCCCATCGAAATCGAAATGGGCGGCCATGCCCCCGACTCGGTCGCCTGCTTCGAGCACAGTCACCCTGCGCCCCGCCTTCGCGGCGTAATAGGCCGCAGCAAGGCCCATAGGCCCCGCGCCGATGACAATTAATGGGGACCGCGCGTCGTTCATATCAAAACTCGAGAAACACCTTTGAGTATTCCGGGTGATTGTAGGTTTCGCGCAAGGCCTCCTCCAACGGCGTTGCGGGAACGCTGAAGATACTGGGCCAGTCAATCACGTCAAAAACGTCCGGCGTTGAGAGCGCCTTGAGTTGTTTGGTGGTGAAGGGAGGGTCGCGATCAAAGACCGCGTAGGTCTTCAATAGCGACCAGAACAACCAATACGGGATGGTCACGATCGGCGTCTTGAGGCCGGCCGCAGTGCGCAAAGCTTTGATCAAGTCGATGTAATCAATTTTCTCCTGACCAGAGATGTCGTAAACGCCTTCCATCCTATTTTCGAGGCAGGCAAGAACGATCGCCGAGAAGTCACCGCCGTAAAGCGGCTGCCGCAGGTAGCGGCCGTCGCCAGGAATCGGAAAAATCGGCGCACGCTCCATGAAGCGCTTCAGCCAGCCAAGATGCTTACGGTCAAACCAACCGAACATCAGCGTCGGCCGCAATGTGACGTGAGGCAACCGGCTCGCCTCGACCAATTTCTCCTGAGCTTTCTTGCTTTCGGTGTAGAAATCCACCGCCATAGAATTCACGACCGAAGAGCTCGCGTGGACAAGATACGAGCATTTGCCGGCCTCAAGAGCGGTCAACACACGCTGTGTCGCCACAATATTGTTCCGCTGAAACGCTTCTTCTTTCAGGCCGCCGATTTGCGCATGCAATTGGACGCAGATGTCGCATTCCTTTGCCGACCGCTCCCAATCGCCCGGCGCGGCGAGATCCGCCTCGATGGTATCGACCTCGGGATGGAGCCTCTGGAGGATACGCACGTTTGCCGGGTGCTTGTCGATTGCGACAATGTCCCAATCGCGCCGATGGGCCAGCATCGCGATCAAGTTCTGACCAACCAGACCCGCGCCGCCGGTGATGAGTATCCGCGCCAAGGAGATCCCCTTCAAATACTGCCGCCAGGGGCGGGGTAATGGTCTTTTCCTGCGCGAACAACAGGCTAATCATGGGATCTCGTGGCGGGCAGCTGTGGTGGGCTTGTCCGGCCAGTCTTTCCGGTGGGCGCGCCGACATGCGATTGAGGCTGTATCGCGCAGTCTTTCTTTCCTCACCAGAAATTACCTCGATACGAGGCTGAGGAGGTGTCCAAACGTCGGGGCGCCGACGTGGAAAAAGGGGGCTTTTGCGCTGGACCGGACGATCATGGTGCGGGATCGCCCCGACGATAAACCGGACGTTGAACCAGACCAATGAAGCATTGGAGAAAATGACCATTGAAGGGGAGCGCGGACATCAGTTCAGCAGGCGAGCCTGCCGCTTAGTTTTCAGGGGGACGATAAACTCCGAGCGCGATCGACTCCCTCACGATCGAATGGGCGTTCGGAATATTTTGCAAGGTGGTCGGCTTGTTTTCGAACGCCATTGCTCGGAGCTCCCTTGCCGCGAGAGCATTCCTTCGTTCGTATTCGGGCAAGTTGACACTGTAAGATACCATCAGTGTAAAAACTGAAATTGTCAGTAAGACTGGCCGTACGGTTTCGAGTCTATGGCGGAAAACTACAAGGGCGCAGCAACATACAAGCCAAAGCGCCGTCACCGAGGCGATCCGATAGCGGCCATCGAACACGACCTGCGTCCAGTTATCGCTATACAGCTCCCCCCGGCCAAGCCCCACCAACGCTGCGACACCCAGCACGTAGAGCATCAACAGCTTCAAGCGGAGAATTGCGCCGATTGGGACACTTAAGAAAATCCACAAAAAGACCAGGCAAATGCCAATCCCGGCGACGATCGCGGCGCCGGCGCGTCCCGGGAGGATCGAATCTGAAGCGCTGCCAAGGACGCCAATCGCAAAGCGCATCTCTTCGACTGGTGATGGAACCAGATTGCCAAATAGGCCCCCGCCACCCATGTAGAAATGCGCGACAAGGCCGCCGGAAAAAAGGTAAAGAGCTGCGCTGCGCCATCGCGCGAGAGCAAGGCTGCCGACCGCGCCAATGCCGAACAGCAGTATCGATGAGCTATTGGTCATCAATGCGAGGCCAAGCGCCAGAACGGCCAGCGCGTGGTTCCTGCGCCCGTTCTTGCCGAAAAAATAAATGAACGCCATTGCGAAGACGAACGCGCCAATGGCCTGGATGTTCGCCATCGTATAGATCAAATGTTTCCAATTCTCCGGTCGCGCGAAGAGCAATCCCGTCGCTGAAACCATGACCGGATTGAAGGCCTGCCCTAACTCCTCAAAGGCGATCCGCCCACCGATGAACGCGCACAATACCAAACCAAAGATCGGGACCAGGGTGAGGCGAACAAAGCTCGTTTCGCCGAACAACAGATTCTCGCTCAGAGCAACGGCGCGCGTCACTATAATGCGATGTTCGTTATGAGGCGTCACGAGCGACTGGATCACGTCGGAAATCGATTCCGCCCGGTAGACGTCGTTCAGGAACGACAAGATCCCAACGTAATCGTCGTAAACGGGAACATTGCTCTTCAACGACAAGATTTCGGCCGTCAACAAGACAAATGCGAATACGGCTAGGGCGAGAAAGAAGCGCTTTTCGCCTGCCATACGGCAAAATTCTCTAGTACGACCGGCGAAGCCGTCGAACAGCCTAAGCGCCTGCGCGACGCCTGAGCGGTTAGGGCGCATGGACAAAACAATCTCTCTTCGCTTCAGGTCCTGCGGCCAAGGCCGGCCGTTTCGCCGACCAGCCTCAATCCCTTGAGCGTCCTTGATCGACAATGAGCCAATGGTCATAGCCGCTCATTTCAAACCAATACTCGAAACCGCTGATTCAGCCTAGACAGCGCAAAGTGAAATCTGACATCGGCTCGGCCATGGGCCCTGCCTGATCAATGAGAGACTAGTGGGAACGCGTCGGCATCCAAAGCGCACGTCGACGCAAGGAAGTGCAGAGCGTGAACCAATCGTTCCCGCGGAAAGTAGCCGTGAAAATTCGCGCTCGCCTGCCTGGAGGGCCGTCGTGATCGCGGCCAATGAAGATGTGGCTGAACAGACGGGACGTCATTCAAGAGACATCGTTGCCGGCGGGACGTGCTCCGGGATGCGCACTGCCACCAAGACGATGCAACACGTCGCGGTACGGATGGGTCATGCCTCCATCTGGAAAATATGAGAAACAGTGGCTAGCTTTAACCGACTGGCCATTGTCAATGACCTGAACGGTATCCGCATTTGCTTTCCAGCAAGCGTAGTCAAAACTCAAATTGTCTAGCAACGAATGAGCGTCGATCTCGCGATGCCAGATGTCTAGCGCATTACGGGTCTCACGGCGCCTCAGGTCCATAATGATGAACTCCGTTTCGGAAAGCCCGTTTTCGCCAGTGTAACCCTCCGCCCAATATCCCTCCACTTGGCTAGCTACTCTGGAAGGGTCGTGCTTAGAGAGCCGCTTGAGCCTCGCCGCCTCTTCGTAGCAATCCTTCCGGTACGGATGAGGCGCAACGCCGAAGCACGCTCCTTCTTTGATAGTCCGATCGATCATCGGACAAACGTCGCCTGTTATTGATAGGTGCTCGTCCACCCAGACAGCAATGTCGTAATCATCAAAAAGAAGGTGGGGCTGGGTTTTGTGTAGGAATGCGCGCTTGAGGGCGTTGCTTTCAACGAACGCCGTCTCGCGAAAGCGCCAGAAACCGGTCTCGCTCAAAGGCGAATCCGCAATATAAAAGTAGTCCGCTTCCTCGATGAACGACTCAAACGGCATCAGCTGCTCGAGACGCCCCTTCGAGCACGTATAGAACGCCACTCGAACGCGTTTTCCGACGGCCAAGCGAATGGAAGGGAGTGAAGCAGTTGCATCTTGTCGAAGTCGCTCAAGGCCCTGCGAAACGTATTCGCGCCCATCACAATAGGTTGTGGATAGGGAATGTGGCTTGTCGGATCGGACCTGGACCGTTGTGAAGTTGAGATAATCAGTAACTAGAGTTTGGCACCTTTCGATCGCGTGCGCGAGCGTGCCGTCTTCCTGTCCCGTCTCGGCCTCAAAATCTTCAAGCGAAAGGCCCAGTTGGAAAATCGGTCGGAGCGCGTCGGTGCGCGCAACAAAGAAATTTCCAGCCGGGAAGGGACGTAAACCTTCTTCGCAAACTGGCGCGCCGAGTCGCCCGCAGAGCTCCCGCACTTTCTCGAAGTTGTTTCCCCATTTTATCTGGTTCCGTATGCTTGGATGATAGACTGGAAAGGCCATGCCTAAACGAGGGTTGTCTGCAAAGAGAGTAAGAATTTGTGCAAAGTGCGAATCGCTATGCATCAAGTGATGAAGAAGATGCATGCACCAATCGTGTTTCTCCGCCGAATGCGAACTTTTTTTCGAATGAATATGGCAAACAAGATCAAAGGCGGAGAGCCGTTCGCCGAAAGTCACGAAGAATGGCGCAACGTCTCGGCCTCTGTTCTGAACCACCTCGACGCCAATGAGATTTACGCGCGGTAATTTCGAAAAGCGACGCTCAGCGAGTTCCGCGGCCAATTTATTTGGCACACTGATAAATAGCGCAAATTCCAACGGAATGTGACAAAGGTGCGCAAAGAACGTGTCTATTAAGTCTACGTGAAAGAGATGCAGGTGGACTGCAAACGCTCCGGACCATTCATTCGGCGGTTCAGTTCGGTTGTCACCAAGAATCACTACTTCGCCAAGGTGTGTAGACGCGTACTCTCCGCAAATCTCATGCGCACCGAGCAAAGGCGTCCGCCTTGGTTCTCGATTTTCTTTGAGGCCGCAGGTGAGAAAGTGCGCTAAGGGATTAGCGCCTGTCGTCGCAACATCGTTGTTTTCTTTGATGTAGTAATCGGTGTCGAACCTGGCTGACGGACTTCTCCGCTCTCGCCAGCCTGCGTTGGCGTAGTGGGCTAGTGCTTTTGCGCCATCTTGTCCGACATCTGAATAAATCCTCGTATACCACGTCACGTCGAAATAGGGATTAGGGTCTCGCCGTTCCCGTCCGCCAAATTCCACGAAGTGGCGCAGCGGTTCGACGCCATGCTCGGCAACGTCTGGATTTTGCGCGAGATACCACGTCGGGTCGAAGAGTGGATGAGGACGATAATGTCTTTTCCAGCCCTCGGTAAGATAGTGCGTGAGAGGATCAACCCCCGGGCGTAAGTCGACCGCGTTGTCCTCAAGATAGAATTTGACGTCGAAGAGCGGGTGTGGGGATCTGGAGGTGCGCCATCCTTCTTGAATGAAGTGGACAAGGGGATTGATCTCCGACCTGCCGACATCGCGGTATTCTTCGAGGTAGAACTCGGCGTCGAAGAGCGGGTGCGGGGCGCGGCCTTCGCGGCCGCCGTGATTTAAGAAATGCAGAAGCGGCTCAACGCCAGCCTCAGCAACGTCAGGATTGAGTTCAAGATAGAAGCGAGGGTCGAAAAGAGGATGTGGCGATCGGCCCTCAACATAGCCAGCGGACACGTAGTGACGCAGAGGGTTTAATCCCTTCGCGCATACATCCGGGTTCTGGTCAAGATACCATGAGACGTCAAAGAGCGGATTTGGGTTTCTGCCTTCCGCCCAGCCGCGCGAGAGATAATGTTCGAGCGGGTCGCGGTAAACCCTCGCCACATCTGAATTGAGGCGGAGATAATACCCGACATCGAAAAGCGCGTTCATTTGGATCAGCCGGTGCCTCCGGGTTTTTGAAGGAACGGCTCATAGCGAGAGCGCGAAGGGGCGTCAAATCTATCAATAATATTGCCCGGTGCCTATTGAAGTATGTGACCACTGCGTCGTTGATGGCAGGCGATCGTTAGTCCCGACCTGATCAAACATGTTCGCGGTGTGAAGAGTGTCCACGACTTAACATGCACAATATGCGACCAGCGATACGAGCAGACGTTGGAAGCGTTGATTATTGGCCAATGGTGAAAGGCATATATTTGTTGGCAAAGGATAGTAATCGTAGGTCCAGCGCCAAGTCACCAGCCGCAATTTCATCCGCGTCGACGAACTTTTACATTGATGTTACGCAGCCACGGCCGCTTAACTGTTCATATTCGGATGTCCAGCCCCATCACTCTGGGCCATTTGTTGCTAGAGTTTCTGGTACGGGTGGGCGCATGTTCAGGGCTTGGTGAGGGCGGACCTTGTTGTACTGTCTGAGCCATTTGCCGATGACGGTCCGAGCTTGGTCGATGGTGGTGAACCATTCCGTGTTCAGCACTTCGTGGCGGAGGGTGCCGTTGAACCGCTCGTTGTAGCCGTTCTCCCAGGGGCTGCCCGGGTAGATCCTGATGGGCTCGATGCTGACCTTTTTGAGCCATGCTTGGAAGCTCTGAGAAGCGAACTCAGGACCGTTGTCGGAACGCAGATACTCCGGCTTCCCGTGTTTCAGCAGCAGCGGATAGAGAGCCTCGAGGACATCCTCGCCGTTCATCTTGGTGTGGATTGAGACCGTGAGAGCTTCCCGCGTGTACTCATCGATGACCGTCAGCATCTTGTAGGAGCGCCCGTTGCTCAAACGATCATGGACGAAATCCACGCTCCAGATGTGGTTCGGGTACTTAGGCCGCAGGCGGATAACCGATGAGTCTTTGTGGTAGAGACGTCGCCGCTTCTTGTGCCGTTGAGGAAGTTGAAGCCCTTCCTCACGCCAGATCCTCTCAACCCGCTTGTGGTTGATGTCCCAGCCTTCGACCTTCAGCAGCTGAGTGATCTTCCGATAGCCATAGCGACCATACTGCTTTGCTAAACGGATCAGAGCCAGCCGCAATTCTATGTCATGGGGGCTGTCCTCATCTTTCGAGATCTTTTGGTACTGGTGCGTGGATCTGGAGAACCCCATAACCTGGCAGGTTCGTCTCTCCGATGAGCCCAGCTTCTGCCTTGCATGGATCACGGCCTGACGCAGTTGCTCTGGGGTCAGACCTTCGGTTTTAAAAAATCCAGGCTCTCTTTCAGGATCAGCTTATCGAGTTCCAGCTCAGCGACGATCTTCTTCAGCCGCCGGTTCTCTTTCTCCAGATCCTTCATCTCCGACAGCTGGTTGCGACCCATTCCGCCGTACCGACGTCGCCAATTGTAGTAAGTCGCCGTGCTGATCCCCACCGAACGGCAGGCAGTCTCAATGTTCGAACCCGAGCTCAGATCCACCTCGATCTGCCTCAAGAGCTTCAGGATATCCTCATCTGAGAACCGCTTCCTCGCCATCACCAACAATCCCCAAAATTAGAAACCTACGCCAAAACGTGGCCCAACTTTAGGGGGCAAGGACAAATGCACAATTATCCTGACTTCGTCCGCGCCGCAAAGCCAGTTGAGCCAACGCGAAGACTGTCACAAAATCAGCCGCGTGCGACTCAATATTGACTTTGACCAGGCAAGAAGTTTGTCACAAGCCGTTCTCGCAGTTTGTAAAAATAAAGCCCGATGAACTCCGGATACTGAGATATTGTAGGGATGCCGATGTTTCGGAGGGGGCGGATATCATAGACAACATGGGGAAGGGGAGTTGATAGGAGTACCGGGACAGGTTCCTGCGGCGTCGCCACGAGTATCCACAAGTGATTGAAATTACGTGCGTTGGTCTCGTTTATGTGTCAGCGCCGCCAGTCGCTGGCGGCGCGCAGGGCCGACATTTCTTCCGAAGCGAACGCGGCCTTGGTGCGCTCGGCATAGTCAGGGTAGCGGCTAGTGACGACGTCAACGCCAGCCTTCACAAGCGCGTCCTTCGCGTCGCCGAAGCTTGCGCTGCGCTTGTGGAACACATAGGCGTAGGGCGAAATCACGTGTCGCCAGCCACCGCGGAGACCGCGCATGCAGAAGTCATTCTCCTCGCCATAACCGCGCGGAAAAGCATTTTCGTCAAAATTGCCGATGGCTTCGATCATGTCTCGGCGAATATACATGCAAAAGCCCGAACCAGTCGGCACTTCCACTGGCGGTAAGTGGCTCGTCCTTTTGAGGATAGCCGCCGCATGTGCGTCATGGCTTATGCCTCGGGGTTTCGGGTTTGGCGCATTGAACTCCGGGAAGGAAAATGCGCCAGCGTTGTCGCTCATGGCTGTGGCGGTGCCAATGTCGGCGCGGGCGTAGGCCGCGCGCTGCAATCCTTCGAGAAACCCTCCGGTGACGATCGCATCGCTGTTGAGGAGCACGATATCGTCGTCGCCCGCCACGGCGAGGCCCGCGTTGACATTGGCGGTATAGCCCATGTTTTTCGAATGATGGACAATCTCGAAGCCAGTCTCATCGCGCCATTCATCAAGCAGCGTACGAACCTGCGGATCGGGGCTAGCGTCATTAAGGACGACCACGCGCGCCGCGCCGGGTTCAAGGGTCGCGCGCAAGGACTCCAGGCAGTCCCGGGTCTCATTTGGCGCGTTATACACCGGCACAATTATTGTAACCGGTCTGGCTGCGACTTCAGGCCGAGCAGCGATTCCGCGGGCGCTTACTGTTTCCAATGCGCGCCAGATTCCGTCGCGCAGGGCGCGCGGCGAATAACGCTCGATCATCCTCGCCCGTGCGGCTTTGCCCATTTCACGGATTTGTGACGGGTCATTGCATAGGGCCACTACGGCGTCGGCAGCTGCCTCGATATCTTCAGGCTGCGCCAGGAAGCCGGTGACGCCGTCTTCGATTAGCTCCGTTACGGCCCCATGGGCATATGCGATTACCGGCCTGCGGGCCGCAGCCGCCTCGGCAACCGTTCGCCCGAATGACTCCGCAAAATGCGACATGCTGACAATCACATTACCAAGACTGATCGCTTCGAGCGGGGTCTCGCGGTAATGAGTAAATGACAAGTTTCCTGGCGGATTATCCGCCTTCCAATTTTCAACATACCTGTTATCGGGGCCTACGACGAAAAATCGCGCTTGTGGGGCCTGGGTCTCGACGCGCCTGGCAAGCTCTATGAAGTCGGGAACGCCCTTCTTCGGGATATTGCTACTGGCGATCACAAAACGGATTTCGTCCTCTAGCAGATTAGGAATATCGAAATCATCTGCAACAATGACATTCGGCGCATAGAATGTCTTGCCATCTCGATGGAAAAGCGCCTCTGTGGCATGCGAATTGCCGACTACCCCATCGCTCCACTCGAATACTTGCTGGATGATCTCGTCGGCGGGGCGGTCAATCTGTTGTATCAGATCATCATCGCAATCGACTAGCTCCCGGGCATGGACGAGCGTTTTCCGATTGCATCGGCGAGCGGCGATGAGCGGCTCCATAAGTACAATCGTATTTGCATAGACAACATCTATGTCCCTTTCGACGATCAGATCGTTGAAGGCGGCAACGATGTTTTCGTCTGGCTCACGATCATCGCTCCACTGCTCGTAAGGAATAGTGCTTACGCCGATTGACCGCGTCCTAACTAACTCCGTATAGAATGGATGTTTATCTGTCGGCAGCGCGACAATTACATTGACGCGAAGTGCTTCCATCGCGTCCAGCATGTCAAGAAAGCTGCGTTCCGCCCCGAATAGCTCATGGCTGACAATATGAGCGCAAAGAAGGACAGTCGGCGCGCCGCTGATTCTCTCAGCCGCGCCATTGACCCATTGCGTATCGACAGCGGTTGGCGGGCTGGAAGCGTCAACGGCGTGGGAGGGTATAGGCAAGACGGGAGACGGCCTCGGGCGATCAGCCGCGCGATCGCCGATTGCGCGCTTCACCGCCTTGAGATAGCCGCGCCCGAATAGCTGTGACGGCTCGAGCATGGCGCCTTCGGCCCACTCATTCCAGGCGTTAATGAATACGAGGCGTTCCTTCCGATCGGGATAATTTTTGTCTTCCTGCTGAATAATGTTCTTCAGCCAATTGTAAAAACGAGCTGGCGTTGAGCCGAAGTAGATCCGGGAATCCTTTGGGCGACGAGCCGTGTTGTCCCAGTCGACCATTGCGCCCCTGTGGACGGGCCATGGAGCGCCGTTGTCAAAACGCTCAAGATCGCCTTCCACCGCGTCATCATAGCCGAAAATCTCGCCATTGAACTCGCCATTCAAATTTGGGACATGTCCGCGCGCATCTATGCGGCGGGTTTCATGAGGCGGGAAAAGGACGTACGCGTCTAGCCCAAACTCCTCCGGCGCGCCCTCAAGCGGCTCCAGGCCGAAGCGAACCGCACACAGATGGATCTCGCCAATCCCCGCTTTGCGGCATTCTGACCGCCACATCTCGGCGGATTCGCGCCAGTTGGGGATGATGCGTATCCGATAGACGATGAGGACTGGCTTACCGTTGAAGCGGATGTAGCGCGGATCTCTCATCAACTTAATGAACTCGCGAATCAGGGCGCGATTCGATTCTTCAGAATAAGTCTGTTTCAAGAGCACGTAGCGGTTTTGCCCGTCCCAGTTTCGAGACCAATTCTCGTTCGCCCAGCAAACGCAAAAAGGAAAGTCCGGTTCGCCGCTCTCGACCATTTGTTCGATCGGTTGGTTCAGGATTTTTTTTCCGCCAAACCAGTAATAATAGTAACAAAATCCGTAGACGCCATGGTCGTGCGCGAGATTGGCCTGAGCCAATTGAGTGTCTGCGTTGCGAAGGTCGTAGTAACCTAAATCCGCGGGCAATTTAGGTTGGTGGTGCCGATCGAAGAGGCTTCGGGCCTTGGTGACGTTGCTCCATTCAGTGAAGCCGCGTCCCCACCAGGCGTCATTCTCCGCAATGGGATGAAATTGTGGAAGATAGAAGGCGATCGTCTTCACCGACGCGCCGTTGTCATCTGGCGTCGGCGATACTGAAACAGTCTCAACAGTCTGTACCGGCAGATCCGCTTCCTGAGCTATGATGTTCAGGACGCCAAAAAGGACAGCTCTGCTGTCGTTGGAGTCGATGGTCCTTGTTCGATCTGATTGCGCGACTGACTCGGTGCGGAGGAATAGATCGGCGGGCCGCATCTGGTAAGCGCGCAACTGCTCAATGAATAGTGAGGGAATTTCAAGTAGGGCGCCGGCCGGATAGACGGCATCTACATCCACATGAGGCCGGCGGCCAAGACGCAGGACGAACCGCTTTATTTTGTTCTCGAGGCTGGCCGCGACACTTGCAGGCGTCGAGTTAAGCGCATCGGCAGTGAGGTTTGCCGCAGGCGGCGCGGTGAGGAGCAATTGCAGCGCGCTTGTCGTCGTTGTCCAATCGGTCACTGCGGACCCGTCGATCCAGATGACGCTCGTGAATTCGCGCAACGGACCTTCCATTGCAAAATGCAGCAAGATTTGCGCCGGCGTGTATGCGATCGAAAACGCCACCGAGTCGGTGGCCGGGTTGGCAGTGATTGAATCGATCCTCTCGCCGTCCGGCGCTCCCGATGCTCTTGCGACAATCAAGTCAACGGTTTGGGCTCTCTCGCCGAGCGCTCTTCGAAGCGCCTCCGCCGACTCCGCGTCCGGCAACCAGGCGACGACGGCCCGCTCGGCGCGTCGGCTGTGGGCGCGCAGCGCAAATAGATCCGGCGCAGGCGGGAGTTTGCGACCCTTGACCTTGTCCGCACTAGCGCTGGACGGTGGCGCCGGATGTCGACCCTCAGCGCGACCATTCTCCAGATAGTGTAGGAGCGGGCAGACGCCGGCGTCTTTAACATCTGGGTTTTGTTCCAAATACCAATCGCCATCGAAACTGGGTCCGGCATTGCGGCTTTCCTTCCAGCCGATGTCCAAATAGTGCTTCAGCGGATTAACGCCCGCCGCCGCGACGTCGGGATTTTCCTTGAGATAAGTGTCTGCGTCGAAGAGACCTGAGGCGTCGACGGCCGCGACCTGCCGCTCGAGGCCGTGGGCCTTGCTGCGTCGACGCCACCAGAAAATTGGGGCGAGCGGCACCATCGCCACCTTGCCCGCGCGCCAGCGCGGCGAAGCCTGCATCTCAGCTGAAAGGGTTGAGAGTTGACTATTCTCAGCTTCCAAGGCGCCAATTCGCGTCAGCAGTTGCGCGACTTGGGCTTCCAGCGACGCGAATTGCGCGCGATCGGATAGGATGGCGGCCCTTCGGCGAGCGGCGGCGGCTTCTTGGTCCGCCTGCCCCTTTTTCAGACGATGCTCAAGCTCACGACATTTGTTCTCACGCTCGGTCAGACGCGCCTCAGCCGCACCAAGTTTTGCGGCGGTCAATTCAAAGGCTGCGCGTTGATGGTCAAGTTGCTCGCGAAGGGCAATGATCACGCTATCCCGTTCGGACTTCGCCACGCTTCTATTCCCTTCGCCCGCACGATGTTGATCGTACATGATCGAACCTTTCGTCGTACTCACCGCGCCTTCGACCCGCGCCGCTATAGACTTGTCTATCCGAGAAGAAGCCGCTTCATGCAGGAAATCGTCAGGCGTTGATCGCCCTGGCGATCTCGAATTCGCTGTACCGCTCGTTGAGCCCGAATTCCTGCACTAGCGCGCTGAGATAGTCTTTCGCTTTTTCTCTATATAAGTCCGGTAGGTCAAATTCCGCAGCCACGCGGCGCTGCATGCGAGCGATCTCGGCCAGCTCTGGCAGGCCAAATCGATTTATCGTCACGCTGTCGCTGTGGCGTCTGTGGAAGTTGAGCGGCGCCGAAATGAAGGCGATGTCGCCCTTCGATAGCACGCCGACATAGGCGCACCAGTCGCCGGCGACCCGGAATGAAGCGATCTCGTCAAAACTGTTTTCTATTGTCGCGCGGAAAACGTCACGTCGGAACAGCGCAGCGCTCACATTCGGGATCGTGTTCTTGACCGAAAGGCCCTCGACAATCTCTTGCGGCCCGGATGCGTAGTAGCTTGTCCGCCACCGTGTCGATGAGACATCTTCAACATAGCCCTGATAGCTGGTGGCGAGGATCGATCCATTGGCGTCCGCCTGATATGACTGCGTGAACGCCATAACGAGATCTCTTTGTGCAAACGTCCGCGCAGTCATCTCCAAGAACCTGGGGTCCGCCCAATCATCGGCTTCAGCGATCCAGAGGAGCTCGCTTGTCGCCTCGCGCGCCGCCTTGCGCCATTGAGCGAACACGCTGCCGGAATTCGTTTCGGCGGTCACGACACGCCAATTGATGGGGGCGTCCTTCAGCGTTCGCCGCGCCACGGCGATGCTTTCGTCCGTCGATGCATCATCGAGGATAATTATCTCCCGAGGCGCGAGGGTCTGGTCCAGAATTGAGCGCAATCGCTTTTCTAGATAGCCTGCGTAATTGTAGTTGGGCACGACTGCTGAGATCGCCGGCGCGCGTGCGCCGGCAAGCCGCGCCAGGTCGCCAGCGTAGGACGCGAAGCCGAAGTCGCCCTGCATTCTGGCGACGCCTTGTTCCGCAGCGGCTTGAGTCGACGCGGGTGTGGTCAGGAAACTTTCCGCCGCCGCCACGAACGCTTCCGGCGACGCATCAGGTATCGCCGCCACAAACGGCTCGCCCTTGAAATCCGTCGCGCCTGTCGCTCCGTCGACCATAATTACGGGCGTTCCAGCCACGAGCGCCTCGAGGACCGTTGAAGGAAAGGGATCTTCGCGCGATGAAAGCGCATAGA
This sequence comes from Parvularculaceae bacterium, assembly GCA_028284065.1. Classification (GTDB taxonomy): domain Bacteria; phylum Pseudomonadota; class Alphaproteobacteria; order Caulobacterales; family Parvularculaceae; genus MED-G105. The sequence goes on along the minus strand of JANQSJ010000010.1, from coordinate 108,588 downwards.
GGGCGGACCCGCGATAGTAGACGGCCGTATCCTGGACGTAGCCGGGAAAATGGATCCGGTCGCGATGAGGGCCAGCCAATTCCAATAGTTCGTCGATTGCTTGGCTGAACTCGGGGTCAGTGGCGCCCAGCCATACGAAATGAAGGTGTGGAAACTTCTTGAGCGAAGAAATCGCCCAGCGGATGAAGATATCAACGCCTTTGCGATGATCGGCGAAGCCGACGCCAAGCACGATCCGTCCGCGGTCCGGGTCAGCGCCGATCAGTTGACAGACACTGCGTCGCGCGGATTCTTTTTCAGCATACGATGCAATTCCGTCGGGTTTATATATGCCCTGCGGCTGAATGACGGCGTTGCGCCACGTCCCAACGCTAGCGGAAGCTGCGCTATCGCGAACAAGGGCGGCGGGGAAGACAATCGCTTCCGCGTGGTCATTTAGCGAGCGAAGAGCCTCGCAAAGCGCCATTCGGTCGATGATCTTCGACATTTCATGGATCAGGCCGATAAAGCAGATGCGGTGTCGCGCCAAGTGTTCGGCGATGCCGCCTGATGCCGCGGAATTGACGATCGCGCGGTCGAACCCACGCTCTTTCAGACGCGTGATGGCGTCATCGATTTGTTCGAGGGTGGCGACGGCGGGATTGAGTAGCTGAAGCGGCCCCTCGGCCGCGAAATCAGGCGCCATGTCGCCAGTTCCAAGCGCAATGGTGGCGACACTTGCGCCATAGTGTTTCTTAAGTGTCTTGATGAGGTTGAGAGCGAGGTTCTGAGCGCCGTGTCGGCGCAAATCGTGCGTGACAATAATGAACCGAGGACGCTCAGCCGCCGCGGCCGGCGAAAGGGCGCGTCGCGTCGCTTCAAGCCAAGCGTAGCCGTAGTGCGTATCTGGCTCCAGATAAGCGCCTTCCGCCCATTCGTTCCAGGCGTTCACAAATATCAGCCGTTCTTCAGGCTGATCAAACCGTCTGCGGGTATCCTTCGCTGCGTTCGCCAACCAGAGCTCGTAAACTGAGGGCGTCGCGCCGACAAGAACCCCGGCAGTGGCGCCGCGCCGGGGCGTGTTGTCCCAGTTTTGGGTGACGCTGCGGAATAGTTTGTAGTCCGGCTCCGCGTAGTTTCGGCTGCGATTCGCCAGTTCGCGCCAATCATAGATCTTGCAGGCAAAGTCTTCATGCAATGGCGTAACAAGATGGGGCTTCGGCTCGAGGCCCATATTATTAGGCGCAAACTCGGTCGCCGCGTCGAAACCGAACGCCGCCGGATCGCCGGTCTCAAAACTCTCGGTACAGATGAGATACAAATCGTCAATGCCATTTTTTTGGGTGAAGTCGCGCCAACGCGCGACAGTCTCCGCTGCATTTGGCAATAGGGCGGGGCGGTAAACGAGGAGAACCGGCCTCCCGTTGATCCGCAAATAGCGCGGATCGCGCAGGTATTGCGCGATATGACCAATAAAAGCGAGGTCGTCGTCAGGCGAGTGATCCTGTGTAATCAGTAAATCATCGTCGCGTCCGTCCCAGCGTCTTGACCAGTTTTCATTTGCCCAACACAGGCAGAATGGCAGGTCGGCCTCGGGCGCTTCCATATATCGCTTGATTGGCCCCTCAAGAAGTCGCTTGCCGGCGAACCAATAAAAATAGAAGCAGAAAGCGCTGACCCCATGAAGGCGGGCGAGTTCCGCCTGACGGTTCATGACGCCATCGTCCGCCATCAAATCATAATATCCTAGTTCGCCTGGAATGCGCGGCTGCAATTGGTTTTCAAACTGCGGCGACGCAGCGCGCACATTGGCCCACTCGGTAAAGCCGTCTCCCCACCATTCGTCGTTTTCGGGGATCGGGTGGAATTGCGGGAGATAAAACGCGATTGTTCTGACGTCGACATCGGTCGGCGGCGCGAATGACAAAAGCGGCAAGTAGGTTTCCGCTTCGCCGTGTACTTCCATCGCCGCCACGCGCTTTATCGCTTGAGCCTCGGCGGCTTTGGCGTCCTCTTCCGCTTTCCAGGCCCGATATGCGGGGGTCCACGCGAAAGCCGCGGGGAAAGCCCTGAACAGCCGACCGGCCAGGCGCCCACGGGTGGCTGGACTCAACGGGATAACCCGCCAGAAAAGTCGGGCGGTGGCGTTGGCGACGGCTCTCATTGCGGGGTGGGTCCTATCGGTGGTGGAGGCGATGCTATCGGTCCTCGGCCTTTTCAGAAAGGCCTCCACCTGATTGAATTGTGGGAAGGCCCGGCTTAGCTGCAGGCGCTGACACTTCAGTGCGAAGCGATCTTTGATAGCGGCGCGGGAACTGACAACTTAACTCGTCTTGGTCGCAATTCTCCCGTTGCCGAGTAACCTCACGCCGCCTTCGTCGCTTCTCTCCACTCTGCGTGCGCTTTGGCGTGGAGAACCTTTAGGGCGGGGTGGGAAACGAGGTGGGTGTCGGTATTGAAGCAGTTGTAGACGGCGGCGTGGGCGGCGAGGAACCTCTGTGCTGATCCCTGCGATTTGAACTTCTGCTGCTTTCGTTCTCGTCGCCTGCTGGGTAAGTGCGAGTTCTCTGCCAGGTCGTTTTCTTGAAGACCGCCAGGTTTGTGGCGTTCCGATAAGCCGTTCTCCCGCATCGCTTTCGGATAGGATCTGAGCTTATCGGTGACAATGCACTCAGGTCTAACGCCAGTGTTCTTCAGCAAGCGGTGCAATAGTTTCTTCGCCGCCTTGGCGTTGCGTCGCTTTTGGACCAGCATGTCGAGAACATCGCCCTCGTCGTCGACGGCGCGCCACAGCCACAAGCGCCTGCCGGCGATCCGCACGACCATCTCGTCGAGGCGCCAGCGGCCAGTTGGCGGCAATCGCCGGCGCTTGAGATTGGCGGCTATCTTCGGACCGAACTTCACTACCCAGTAGCGGACGGACTCTCGGCTGAGGTCGGCTCCGCGTTCCGCCAAAAGCTCTTCCACGTCCCGAATGCTTAGGGTGAAACGGTAGTAGAGCCAGACGGCGTAGCGGATGACGTCTGGCGGAAATCCATGCCGCTTGAAGGAAATCCCGTCCGTCATCCTTTGCCTCCAGCTATCAATGGAGACAAGTTAGCATCAGCCTGTCAGCGCCAGCGGACTTATGTAGCAAACGCACCAAGAATAGCGCTGCTTATCGGGTCCGTGAATCCCTAAACTGCCGTCATGGAACCCGTGGCGCAGGCGCTCATTTCAGAACGCAAGAACGTCCTTTCCCGCCTGCGGGATCATGAGGCGATAGTCTGCGACCTGAAGACAACGTTGGCGCACATCGACGCAACGCTCTTTCACCTTGGTTATTACCCTGATGGCGCGGAGGCGCCGAAGAAGACTATGGCGGCGGGCTTGTTCTACACTGGCGAGCTGCCGCGGATCGTCATGCAATTGCTCAGGGCACATCCCGAGGGCTTGGGGCTCCGCGAAATCGTAGATCGCGTCTGCTTCCAGAAGGGCTGGGACAACGATCACGAGCGATTCAATCGCGAACTACGCCTGAAGGTGTCCCGCACCTTGGATCGTAAGAAACTCAGGGGCGTGATTGAACGGATCGGAGACGGCGCTGTGGGCCGCTGGCGGATTATAAGGCGCTAGTGCGCCGGGGCTGCGCTGGCATATCTGGCGCCGGGTGTGGCGGTAGTAACGCGGCTGTTCACTAGCGTTGCCAATACCCCTTCCATGTCCGGCTGACCGGCGAAGCCATTGCGTTGTGAACACTCCGTCCAGCCAGCGCGCCGTTTGACGACCGGCGATGATCTTCCAGCCATGCAGCGTGCGCTGCATACTGATGCAGGTACTTCGGCGACACGTGATGATGTTGACCGCCGACCATCCGGCGCAGGCGCGAGAAATAGCTTTCCGCCATGTTCACGTGCACGCCGGCGAGCGAATAGGCTTCCGAATGATTGATGCGCTCGGTCGGGAAGACGTCGTCCAGAGCATCCCAATGCGACGCTTCGTCGGCGTTGACGATCGTGCCATTTTCCAGGCGCGCCTTGGCGAACGCCACACCGTCCGACTCACGTTCGGCAACGGTCGTTAGAGTACGACCGCCGCGCTCGCGAAGCGCAATGACAACGCGGCGCTTGCCGGTCTGGTGGCGTGAGCGGCGACGATCGATCCGGTCTTCTTTCTCGTTCGCCTGACGAATCGAGCCTCCGAAATAGGCGCCGTCGATTTCGACTTCGTCGTCTAGCTTCGCGTCAGCCGTCTCGCGCGACAGCGCCTCGCGGATTTTGTGCGCAAGAACGAATGCCGTCTTGTACTGAACGCCCAAGTCCCGGCTTAGCTGGATCGACGACAGGCCCTTGGAAGCGTTGGCGATGATGCAGATCGCCGCCAGCAGGTCGGTGAAATCGAGCTTGCGCGAAGCGAAAATTGTCCCCGACGTCACCGAAAACTGGTGATGGCAGGCTTTGCACTTGAACTTGCGGCGGGTCTTGATGTCGTAGGCGTCAGTGTGGCCGCAGCGGGGGCAAACGGCGTCGCCGTCGTTTTCAGCCCAACGAATGTCGCAGAACTTCCGGTATGCCGCTTCCTCACCAGCCTTGTAGATGTCCTTGAGCTTCAAGGTCTTAGAGGCGGCGGAGAGGAGAAAATGTTGCGACATGGTGTAACCGTTTGCGATGCTTATGCATCTTATATAGTTCCATGACATAGCACAGGCAAGGGCGAATACCATCATTTATGCAACATTTATCTTGCCGGGCGGTGCAAAGCCTCCTACATCAAGGGCATGAAGGAACAAAAAGACTGGGAAGATCAGGTCAAGAACCTGCTCAAAGCCGAACTCAAGAAACGCGGCGTGACCTATGCGCAGCTAGTGGATAAGCTTGCCGATATTGGGGTGAGCGAAACAGAACCGAACATTCGGAACAAGCTTGCCAGGGGTAAGTTTACAGCGGTGTTCTTGGTGCAATGTCTGACGGCTATTGGCGCGAACCAACTGTCATTGGACTGAGCGTTGTGGCGATTATTGCGCTGTTTCTTGCACTGTCACGGGGCGAAGAAGGATATCGCCAGCCAGCCGCTCAGAGCGCCGGCAGCGATGCCAATTTTGAAGCGCACCAATCCGACCCAGTCCCAACGGCGCCAGCTACTTCGGAAGGCCAAACAGTAACAAAGCAGCCCGAGTGGTGGGATCGCCGCGACCTTAAAGCCCAAGAGGCGATGGCCTTTTGGACCAAGGTTATCGCCGGCCTGACTTTCGCGGGAGTCGCATTGCTTGGATGGACCTTGTGGGAAACGCGAAAAGTAACTGAAGAAACTAGACGCATCGGCGAGGCGCAGACCCGGGCTTATCTCACTGTCTTTGAAGGGGAATATAAAGCGCAGGAAGTCGACAGAACCAACTTCAGCATCAAAATCGTTCTGCGAAACACCGGTAGCTCGCCCGCAAAAAACATCGTTGTTACAGGCACACTTTATGTTTCGAAGGTCGATCAAGAGGGCGCTTCCGCACGACCATTTATAATCTCGATCGAACCTCTTTACATCAACGAAATTGGCGCGAGAGATGACCGCAAACATACGATTCTCTTCGAAGGCAGTACAAGCATGATCATCCACCAGATTGCTTTTCGAAATTCGCAATTGGTTTTTAGGGGAGAAGTAGAATACGTCGATGTTTTTGACGAAAGCGAAACGCTCCCCTTTGCTCTTTTTGGCCAACATCCAAAGGGGCTTCTCGAACTCAACAATGCTGGAGAATGGACGCTCGAAATGGACCCCGTTCATCCAGAGGGTTGGGATGAGGTAAACCAAGATTTGAAAACAGTTTAGCACCTAGCACCCCTTTCCGCGGGCGCTGGTGCGCTTGCTACATAAGCCCGAGCGCCAGCAGACTGGCGGAGAGAGAGGGATTCGAACCCTCGGTACGCTTGCGCGCACAACGGTTTTCGAGACCGCCCCGTTCAACCACTCCGGCACCTCTCCGGGGAGAAAAGATCGCTTAGCGCCGGGTGCGCGCCATATCAATAGAGTTTTTAGAGCGGCGCCTTTCCGGGTCGCTTAGCGGCGCGCGGGCCTTTGCCGCGGTCGGGCAAGCGTGAGGGCTCCCGCAACGGGGCCGTGGCGAAGCGCAACTTTCGTTGCGGCTAGGCCTGAACCACGTCGCTATGGTCAGCCGCCGGGTTGAGCCGCTCACTAAGGTTCCTCCCGCGTCCCGAAGTGCGACGCCTCGAGAACGTCGTCAAATTCATGCGCGACGGGACCTGTCATGACGATGTGATCGTCGGCGCGCCATTCGATTCGCAATGGCCCGCCGTCGAGGTCGACGACCGCCGCCCGGTCCGTGAGCCGCCGGCGGCAGGCGGCTGCGAGGGCCGCGCAAGCCGCTGTGCCGCATGCCCTGGTCACGCCGGCCCCGCGCTCCCACACGCGCAGGCGAATGCGGTCCCGGCCAGTTATTTGCGCGACTGAAACGTTCGCGCGCTCCGGAAACAGCGGATGATTTTCAATCATTGGACCGAACCGGTCGATTGCGTGCGCCGCAGCGTCTTCGGCGAAAAAGACGCAGTGCGGATTGCCCATGTTGACGCCTGATGGCCCCCAGAGAACCGGCGCGTCGATCGGCCCAAGCTTGATGTCGAGAAACCGCGTATCCTCAATCCGCTCCGCGAGCGGAATGTCTTGCCAGCCAAACTTCGGCCTTCCCATATCGACCGCGATCTGGTCGCCGGCCGTCTCGGCGCGAATGCGTCCGCTCATCGTCTCGAGCGCGATCGAGTCCCGGTCCGTTTCGGCCATGATGAGCGATGCGACGCAGCGGGCGGCGTTGCCGCACGCGCCGACGGCGGAGCCGTCAGCGTTCCTGACGCCCATGAAGGCCTCGGCGGATTTCGTCGCCGGCGGCTCGATCGTTATCAGCTGATCGCAGCCAATGCCGGCGGATCGGTCGGCGAGCGCGCGCGCATCCGCCGCCGATGGACGAACGTCCGTACCGCGAAGGTCGAGAATCACAAAGTCGTTCCCAAGGCCGTTCATCTTGCGGAACGGCAGCCCGACAAGCGGCGATCGCTGCAAGGGAGGCCTCCATTGCGGTTTTCGTAAACGCTACCGTTATTTAGGTCGCGGCGGGCCAGCTAGCAATGTGGTGGACGCCGCTAGGGCCGGATGGCTATGACGGAAGAGGGGCCCTATCGAGGTATAGCCGACGTAGCGGCGGCGATTGCGACAAGGCCCAAGGCGAGGCGGAGCCTCGGCGCAAAGAGCGCCCATGCGATGCCTGCGCCGAGGCTAGCGGCTAAGGTCACGATGGACGCCGAGGTCAGGGTCGCGACGAACGCGATCGGCGCAAGAGCCGCGAGCGCCCGCCCGCGACGGCTAAGCCCGCCCAAGATGGACGTAACGATGATCGGCGCCGAGGGGGCGGCCGCACGCGCCAGTTCCCGCGGCGAAGCCAAGTCTCGCGAGAACGAATCCGACGCTTGATCGAGCCTAAGGGCGATTCCTTGGCCTAGCGGAGCGCTGTAAAGCCAAGCGACGTAAGCGGCGCCTGCGAATGCGAAGAGGCAGGGGGCCGTGATGGCCAAAGCGAAGCCTGCGCGCCGGGAGGCGCTTCCTGTGAACGGCGAAGACAGGAACGCGCCGCCCGCGATGCAGGCGACCGCGGCGAGATATCGCGTGACCATATTCAGCTTCGATCCGCCGGTCGCGACGGTGAGCGCGATCGCGCCCAGGAAAGCCATCCCGGCGCCGACGGCCGCCATTCTTTCTCCGCCGCGAGCCGCGGCGCCGACGCCGGCGACGGCGAAGGCCGCGCCCAGGAACGCCGCGCTTGCGGGCGCGGCGTCGCCGGCGTCGATCTCGATCATGGCGCGGCTTTAGCCGCGCGCAGGGCGGCGATCGCGTCGATCCTTCGCGCGCGCGCTTCGGCGCTAAGGGCGTGGTTCGTCTTCTCCCAGAAATGTGGTCGTCGGATTAACTGCCACACGGCCATATAGGCGGCGACCGACATCAACCACCAGTATAGAGGCGCAAGCGCCGCCCAGGGCGACAGGTCCGACCAGCCGCGCTTGAACGGCGCGATCATCGCTAGAAAGATGAAGAGCGCATTTCCAAACAGCAGCGCGAACAGGTTAAGTGTTAGCAACGGCTCGGGAAAAACCAGCCCGACATCAGCCGATCGCGTGACGAGCCAGAATGCGAATACGCTCCACAATATCGGGTTGATAAGCGCGCTGAAAACCGTCCCGGCGATGAAAAGCTGGCTTGTGGCCAGCCCGCGCAGGAGACCGCCATCGTCACCGCGCGCGGGGCCGCGCAGGTCGACAAGCCAGGTCTGGATGTAGCCCTTCATCCAGCGTGAGCGCTGTCTCAGCCAATTGCCGAGTTCGCAATTCGCCTCCTCCAAAGTCGACGAATCGATAAGCTCCGTACGGTATCCTTTGCGCGCTATCCTTAGCCCGAGGTCCGCGTCTTCGGTGACATTGAACGGGTCCCAAGCGCCGAGTTCACAAAGCTTCTTGGTACGGAATATGTTGGATGTGCCGCCGAGCGGGACGGGCGCGCCAAGCCGCCGCAAGGCGGGCAGAAGGCTGTCGAACCAGAGCGCGTATTCAAGCGCAAAAAGCCGCGTCAGCCAGTTTTCGTGCGGATTAAAATAGTTCAGCCTCGCTTGGACGCAAACGACATTATCCGCGGCGTCGGCGAAGACAGCCGCCGCCTTGCGCAACTGGTCCGGCTCCGGCTCATCCTCGGCGTCATAGATGACTGTCAGCTCGCCTCGCGCGAACGCGAGCGCAAAGTTGCAGGCCTTGGGCTTCGTTTGCGGCTGCGACGGCGGTACGATGATGAGGTCCCACGCGGCCTCGAGTTGCAGCGCCGCCGCCTCCGCGCGGGTAGCCGCATCCCCTTCCTCCAGTATCAGCTTCACGTCGAGCTTATCCGCAGGGTAATCAAGCGCCGCGATCGCGCGTGCGAGACTCGGCAGGCTGTCGCTTTCGCGGAAGAGCGGCAACAGGACGGTCACCGTCGGCAGGTCATCATCCGAAAGCGCCGCGCCGTCGGCCTGTGGCTCGGCGGCGCGATAGGGTGTGCCGTAAACGCTCGCCGCCAGATAGGCGCGGAACGCTATGGTCGCGGTCAGGTAGGCAGTGGCGAGCACATTCAGGGCGACAAGCGCGGAGACCGGCGCCTTGACGAACCACATGATCGCCAGCAGCGTCGCAATGACGGCGAACGCGGCCTGCCTGGCGTCGAGGAGGCGCCGAGCGGAATTCTTGGGGTCGAGCGTCGCGAGGGCGTCGGTCGCGACGGTACCGGCGCGGTTAGCGTACCGCCTTTTGATTTCGCGCTGGAACGTTGCCGCTGGAACGACTTTAGTCCTGCGCAGCGGAAAGTCGGGCGTCGCCGGGCAGAACGGCGCATCAGGCCGCGCCGCGCGAAGTTCCGATCGGACGCCATGTGGGTCGCGTGTTTCCGGCAGGCGCAAGGACTCCCGCACATTTTTGATTTCCTCGCGCAAGGCGTCCAACGACATCGCCTCAAAACTCCGACCACAGCGCAACGAAGACGCCCCGGCCAGGGGTAAGGTTACGCGCCGCGACTTCGATGAGCCCACCAATGCGGACCGCTAAACGATCATTGGCGCGCCAGACGAGCGACGGCTGAAGTTTCACGACGTCGAAGTCGGCGCCGCCAGGTCGGGCCTCGCCTGCGGAAAACGCCGTTTGAGTCTCGGCCATCAACAGAAAGTCCGGATGCGGCTCTATACCGATGACGGCGTCGATCCGAACCTGATCTGCGGCGTCTCCTGTGCGGCCCCGATACGCCGCCTCGGTCGTCAGGAAGCCGGGCACTGGTCCGCCGAACCCGAACCCGTAGAGGGCCCTCACGTCGACATCGATCCCGTCCGCTGCAAGTCCCGGCCGCGCGCCGGCGGCGATGCCCGCGGGCCGCGCCACGGCGGCGCGCGCCGAGAGTACGCCCCATTTACCGGACGCGATCGTTCTTTGCGCGAAGCCTTCGATCTCCACGACTCCGCTCGCATTGTCGACAAAGCCCGGCCCGACGCTGCGCGCTGCGCCAAAGACGACTTTCGCGCCCACCATAGTCGCGTCGAACAAGCCGTATTCACCGTAAATGCCGGCGTCGAGTCGCTCGAACCTGCCGCCGTCGCCGTCGCGCGCCCGGAAGACGTCCGTACGCGTTTCAACGAAGGCCTCTCCCTTTTCCCGCGTCCAGGGCGCGGCGTGGGAAGACTTCGAAAAGGTGAGCAGGGCCGTTGCGAGCGCCGCGGCCAAGAAAATCGATCGACCGGGCGCGCGCTGCCGGGCGCGCGCCCAATCTTCAATCGATGTCGGCAAAATGTGATCCCCAGCAAGCAGTCGATTCAAAATTTGCGCTCGACGCAAAAAATTTACCCTAGGCGCAATTTTCTCGTCGACCAGCAACCAATGGTAGAAATGCAGGCGGTATTACACCCAGGACCTCTGAATGCCCCTGGGTGACCAGTTGCGCGCACCGGAAAGCGTCGATTCCGAAGAGGTTTTCTCGGCCCCTAGCTTCCGCGGGTTGGCGCTCACGGCGCCGGAAGCCGCGTTAATCCTCTGAGATTCTAAGCCAGTCGGCGCATTGCCTTACCGTCTCGTCAAGCATCTTCAGTTCGCACTCCCAGACGATACGAACACGCCAACCGGCGTCCGAGAGCGCCTTCACCGCCGCTTCGTCCCGCGCCACATTGCGCGCGAGCTTCTTGGTCCAGTAGTCGACATTTGTCTTCGGCATCCGCGCGCCTCGGGGGCAGTCGTGTTGGTGCCAGAAGCAGCCGTGCACGAAAATGATCGACCTATAGCGGGGCAGGACGATGTCGGGCGCGCCAGGAAGGTCGCGGACATTTGTTCGGTAACGAAAGCCAAGCCGATGCAGGGATCTGCGCAGGGCGAGCTCCGGACCTGTGTTCGCGCCCTTTACCGAACGCATTATGGCGCTGCGCCGCCGCGCGCGATCCGTCTCTGACCCGCATTCGTCGCGGGCGGTCGACGTAGCCGCGGGCGGGATTTTTACGTTTTTGTTAACGGATCGCTTCCTACTCATGGCGAACCAGTGTTTGTCGTAAGCCAATAATCTTTCCCGCGCGGCGAGAAGTCAGGATTTCCGTTGCTGTTACGTCGGCGCACAAGTGGGCGATCGGCGCCGTCGAGCCATACGAGGCTGCGCGGGCGCCGCTGCGCGCCGGGCGCTCTCGTCTTAGTCGGTCTCGCGATCGCCTTTGACGCCGCCTCCGCGCAGGGGCCCGAATCCACGCAAAGAAATGCGCTGCGCGATGTGCAGCTAGGGGAAACAGACGATCGTTTGAGGGTCGCATTCATTTGCCGTGACCTGTGTCCGATTGAGCAGGGGCCCGATGGAGGCCTGAGGTTAATCGGCGTATCGGCCGACATCGAGCTTGATCTCACGACGCGCAGTCGCCACGCGGCGGCCCTGTCGCTTGCCGCGGAGGGCGCGTCGAGCCGAATCGCGCTTACCGTCAGCCCGGAATTCGGGGCGGCCGCGCCGCGCGCGTGCGAGGCGAATGGCGAACCTGCGACTTGTCTAGATTTCACGCGGGCGGGCGGCGCGGACGTATTGACGCCTCCGCCAAGGCAGGCGAGCGCCGAGTCCGCCGCCACCGACGCACCCGCTGAAGAGTCGCCTGGCGCGTCGCCGGTCGTTTCGGCGTCCTTTGCGCCGCCAACGGGACTGCGCGAGGACGCCGATGCGTTGGCCGCTTTGCAGGGCGTCGCGCCAGGAACAGCGTCTCAGTTCAGGATCGAATTCGCCGCAAATGGACCGGCCCCGCTTGATCCGCCGCCGTTCCTGATACGCGCGCCGGAAGCGCCGACATTGTCGCGTGATGCTGCCGCCCCGACGCCTGTTGACGCGCCGGCAGAACCGCCGTTTCCCGCGGCGCCGGCGCCGGCGCCGGAGGAAGGCCAGCTAGTCCGTTCGCAAGCGTTCCTGCTGCGAGACGACGGCGTGCCGGTCGCCCCTGCCGACGTCGGTCGGCCGCGCATTGGCGTCGCCGTCGCCCCGGTTCGGTCCGCCGGTGAGCGCATCGGCTTCAGCGCGCCGGCGGCGGAGCGTCTTGCGCCCCCGGCGCTGCTCGGCGCGCTGGATGAAGGCGACCCGGCCGAAACGGCGGAGGAGGCCGATGCGGCCGCCGCGGAGGAAGCTGCGGAGGAAACAGTGGAGGCGCCGCGCCCGCAAAGCGCGCTGGAGCAGGCGCCTGACGCGAGCGACGCGACCCTCGTCGAGGCGCCGCGCGCGCAGGAACTCACAGAGGCGCTTGGCGCAGGCCCGCCATTGCCTGACGGCTTTGATATTCGCGCCGAAGCGTCCGCGATCCTCGGGCGGCCGTTCGACGCCGCCGCATGCGAGGCTGCGCACGAGCGCCTTATGGCCGACGCCTGGGCGCTAGATGCCCTCGTCGATGTCGGTTTCTGCCAGGCGGCGCAAGGAGCGCCGGGCGAGGCCGACGCGACGTTTGAACGGTTGCTCGATTACACGCCTGATAATTATGAAGCGCTGGTGGGACGCGCGCTCGTTGCGGCGCGCCGCGGGTCGCGCGGGCTAGCGTCAGCCTACTTTCAGGATGCGTTGAATGCGCTGCCGCCGATTGACGAGTCCAACCGGATCGTTGACGCCATGAGCCGGCTTTGACGTGTCGGCCGCGGATTGGCGTAGCCCGCATTGACCGCTCATGCCGACCAGCCTAACCCTCACGTCCACTGGCGAAGAGTTTCTAACGGAGCCATGGAAGCTATGGCGACGGGCGGCGACAATAGGGCGGTGGCCGATCAGTCCTTTCAGGGACTAATCCTGACGTTGCAGCAATTCTGGGCGCGCCAGGGATGCGTGCTCCTGCAGCCCTATGATATGGAGATGGGCGCGGGGACGTTCCATCCGGCGACGACGCTCCGCTCCCTTGGGCCAAAGCCCTGGCGCGCCGCCTATGTGCAGCCCTGTCGTCGGCCGACGGACGGCCGCTACGGCGCAAACCCCAACCGGTTCCAGCACTACTACCAGTTCCAGGTCGTTCTGAAGCCCTCGCCTGAGAACATCCAGGAGCTTTATCTTGACTCCCTGGACGCGATCGGCGTCGACCGCTCCGTACACGATATTCGTTTCGTCGAAGACGACTGGGAAAGCCCCACGCTCGGCGCCTGGGGCCTCGGCTGGGAAGTCTGGTGCGACGGCATGGAGGTGACCCAGTTCACCTACTTTCAACAGGTCGGCGGCATCGACTGCCGCCCGGTGACGGGCGAGATCACCTATGGTCTCGAACGCCTCGCCATGTATGTGCAAGGCGTCGACAATGGCTACGATCTTGATTTCAACGGCGCGGGCGTGACCTATGGCGACGTTTTCCACCAGCAGGAAGTGGAGTTCTCAAAGTACAACTTCGATCTTGCGAACACGGACGTTCTATTCGACCAGTTCCAAGAAGCGGAAGCCGCCTGCATGGACATTATCGCGGCGGGCGACAAAGGCGGGGCCTCTTATGCGCTGCCGGCCTATGATCAGTGCATCAAGGCGAGCCATTTGTTCAATCTTCTGGACGCGCGCGGCGTGATTTCAGTCGCCGAGCGGCAATCCTATATCCTCCGCATCAGGACGCTCGCCAAGGCGTGCTGCGAGGCGTGGCTGAAAAGCCCGCAGGGACGCGCGGAAGGCGCAGGGCTTGTGGATTTTCCGGCGTCGACCGGGTGACGGCGAGATGCCTGACGCGCCTAGCGAAAGAGGCTTTGATCTAAAGGGCGGATTTCCGTTTGCCGACGTCCGCTTGCCACTTCGCGCTCCGCCGCAAATGGAGTATGTTCGACGTCGCATGGTCTTTAGGCGAACTATGCGCCGATCGGGTCACGTTGCGCTCGGCGGCCCGGCGTTAACGTCAAGGAGGCCGCACTGACGACCGCCGACAAACCTTCCGCCGGCGAACCTTCCGCTGGCGACGCGCCGCGTCGCGCATTCCTTGACGACGCGGCGAAGCTCACAGAAGTGCTTTCCGGCGCCTTCGCCGACGACCCCGTGATGAACTGGGCCTTCGGCTCTACCAAGCCAGTTGAGACGCTGTTTCGGGAGATGATCTCGGGTTGTTACTTAAGGCACGGCTTTGCTCACATCGTCGACGGCGCCGCTGCGACGCTTTGGTTGCCGTGCGGACAAGCGCCGAAGGTCAACTTCATCAGAGAACTGCGAATTGCGGGTTCGATTTTGGCTGGCGGCGGGATTGGCGCCGTTCGCCGCTCGCTGAGTCTCGCCGACGCCGTGGAGCGCAGCCACCCGGAAACGCCGCACTATTACCTTTTTGCGGTCGGCGTTGCGCCAGACCGGCAGGGGCGGGGGCTCGGCCGCCGCATTATCGCTGAGGGGCTAGCGCAGGCGGATCGGCATGGCGCGCCGGCGTATCTGGAGAATTCGCGGGCGCGCAATACGCCGCTTTACGAGTCCCTGGGGTTCTGTGTGCGCGGCGATATTCCGATGCCTGAAGGGGCGCCGCCGCTGCTGCCTATGTGGCGCGACCGCCGCGGCCCGATGCGTTAGACTTCGGCGCTCACCGACACCGCGGCGTTCTCGGATGTGGCCAGCGGCGCGCAGGAAGCGCAGCAACAATCCAGCGGCACGCAGGACGCGCAACAACCATAATGAAAGGGAGAGAATCCCATGCCAAGAATTATCGGCCTCAACCTACTCGGCGTCGTCCTTGCGACATTCGCCTTTTTCTTCGCTGGTTTCGTGATCTATGGCGTGCTGTTTACAGATCTCTGGATGGCAATTGAGGGCGTCAGCGAGGCGGACGCCGCGGGCCAGGGCATGGGCTGGCTGGCCCCGGCGCTGCTGATAACCGTCCTACAGGTCATTGGGCTAGGGCTCATCCTTCAATGGCGCAAGGCGGCGAGCCTTGGCGCCGCAGTCACGACGGCGGTCGTCGCCTGGGCGCTGATCGCCCTGCCGCTGATGGCCTACGATCCAATCTACATTCCCGGACATTCGCCCATGGCGCTCGTCATTGACGGGCTGCACCTGTTCATCGGTTGGGTCGCAAGCGCCATCATTCTGACGTTGATCAAGTAGATAGATAACAAGCAGGAGGGCGGCGCTATGGGCATTATGGTGATCGCGGTTTTCAGGCCGAAGCCGGGCAAGGAGGCTGATCTAGAAGCGGTTGTACGCGATCATCGCGGCGTCCTTGAGGGGGAGGGGCTTGTAGAGGATTCGCCGGCCCTGGCCGGGCGTGCGGCCGACGGCACGATTGTCGAAGTCTTTGTCTGGAAATCGCAGGCTGCGATCAACGCCGCGCATTCAAATCCGGCGGTGAAGGCGCTGTGGGAGCGGTTTGAAGCTGCGTGCACTTATGACGCCATCGCGAATGTCGCCGAAGCTAAGGAGATGTTTTCGCCATTCGAAGCCATCGACCTGAAGCCTGCGCGGGTCTGACGGGATCAGCATGCCTGCGACCAGCGATCGGCATACAGAGCTCCTCAACTTCTACCAATCGATGGAGTCACCTTACTACCAGTGGGCGCTCACCCATATCGGCGATTTGCGCATCGTTGAATGGGACTATGGCCGGATCGCCATGACCTGGGACATTGGCGGTCCGGGCGACGAGAACATGATCCTGCATCAGGGCTTCATGTTCGGCGGCCACGTCGCGTCCGCAGCGGACCATGTCGCCAGCCTCGTCACCATGACCGTCCTGCCGACCGACGCGGATCGGTTCCGCACCTCCCGCCTGGAAACGAAGTTTTTCCGGCCCGTCAAGGCGCCGCGCATGACCATTGAGGCGCGGGTCCTGAACGTCTCCCGGCGGCTCATCCATGTGGAGGCGGACGTCGTCAATCCCGAACGCAAGCTCGCCGTAAGGATCGAGGCGAGCCAGGTGCGCCAGACGAAAGAAACCTGAGGCGCGGCGCCTGAACGCAGACGCCTGAAGAAGTCGAATTGGCCCCCTCCACTTCGGCGCAAAACCGGGTAGAACGCGCGGCATGCCCGAACTGCTGCTCGAACTGTTCTCCGAAGAGATACCCGCCCGCATGCAGGCGCGCGCCGCGGCCGACCTGGAGCGCGCCGTCAATCAGCGTCTGCTCGACGCGGGGTTCATGCCGGAAGGCGTCAAGGGCTTTGCGGGGCCGCGGCGCCTGACGGTCGTTGCGACCGGCCTGCCGGGGCGCCAACCGGACGTGCGCGAGGAGAAGAAGGGCCCGCGCGTCGGCGCGCCGGAGAAGGCGACCGAGGGGTTTCTGAAGTCTGCGGGGCTCGCCTCGCTCGACGATTGCGAGACCCGCGAGGACAAGAAGGGCGCCTATTACGTTGCGCTAATTGAGCGTGCGGGACGGTCGACCGCCGACCTCATCGCCGAGTTCGTTCCTGACATCGTGCGCCGGTTCTCGTGGCCGAAATCCATGCGCTGGGCCGATGGCGACTTGCGCTGGGTGCGGCCCCTGCGGCGGATCCTGTGCGTCTTCGACGGCGAGGTCGTCCCTTTCGAGATCGACGGCGTCGCCAGCGGCGATCTGACGGAAGGCCATCGCACGATGTCCGAAGGAACCGTTCAAGCCCGGTCGTTCGAGGCGTATGCGGAGCGGTTGCAAGCCGCCCATGTGATGCTTGACGCCGCCGCGCGCGAGGAACTGATCGCCGCCGAAGCGCGGACGCTGTGCGAGGCGCAAGGGCTCGAGCTGGTGCAGGACAAGGGCCTTCTGCGGGAGGTCGCCGGCCTCGCCGAATGGCCGCGGCCGATGATCGGATCGTTTGACGAAAAATTCCTTGAGCTTCCCGACGAGGTCCTCACCGCCTCAATGCGCGGGCACCAGAAGTATTTTTCCGTGCGCGACCCGAAGACGGGCGGGCTCGCCAACAGGTTCGTATGCGTCGCGAATATCGACGCGCCGGATGGCGGGATGGCAATGCGCGCCGGCTATGAGCGGGTGTTGACGGCGCGGCTCTCCGACGGGCGATATCTCTACGATCAGGATCTGAAACGTCCGCTGGCGGATCGCATCGCCGATCTGGACGGCATGACGTTCTTCGAAGGGCTCGGCACGACCGGCGATAAGGCCCGGCGCATCGCTGCGCTCGCGCGGGAGATCGCGCCTCTCGTCGGCGCGGACCCCGACGCGGCGGCGCGGGCGGGGGAGTTGGCGAAAGCCGACCTCGTGACCGGCATGGTCTATGAGTTCCCGGAACTGCAGGGCCTGATCGGGCGGTACTATTACCTTGCCCAGTGCGGGAGTGCGGCGTCGGAGGAAGACCGGGCCATCGCCGACGCCATCCGCGACCATTACAAGCCCGCGGGTCAGGACGACGACGCCCCCGTCGCGCCGATATCGGTCGCCCTAGCGCTCGCCGACAAGTTCGACACGCTGACGGCCTTCTGGTCGATCGACAAGAGGCCGACTGGTTCGTCCGATCCCTTTGCGCTACGCCGCGCAGCGTTGGGAGTTATACGGATTGTTTTGGAGAATTGCGTCAGGATATCTCTGCCGGACGCAGGCGATCTCCTCGGCTTCTTCCACGACCGCCTCAAAGTCTACCTGAAAGACCAGGGACGCCGTCATGACCAGATCGACGCGGTTCTTCATGATGCGGAGGGCAGTCCGCTCGAGGATATCGTCCTCATCGTCTCAAAGCTGGAGGCCCTGGAGGCCTTCCTGAAGACCGACGACGGGGCGAATCTCGCCGCCGCCTACAAACGGACCGGCAATATCCTGAAGGCCGAAGCGAAGAAGGGCGACCTGCCCGCCGCCGCGGACGTCCGAGAGGATCTGCTGGCGGAGCGCGCCGAAAAGGCGTTGTTCGCGACGCTCGAAAAGGCCGAGACGAACGCACGAGAAGCGGTGGCCGCGGAAGAGTTTGAACGCGCCATGGCGGCGCTCGCCTCGCTTCGCACGCCGCTCGACGCGTTCTTTGAAGATGTTACGGTGAATGCGGACGAGCCTGCGCTGCGCACGAATCGCCTGGCCATACTGCAGCGTTTCATCGCGGCCACGGCCCGCGTCGCCGATCTCTCAAAGCTTGAGGGCTAAGGCGCCCGCCTGCCGGCGGTCAGGCGGTCATCTGTTCCTGAAACGGACCTTCATCTTCGCCGACGATGCAGTCGCGGCCGCGGCGTTTTGCTTCATAGAGGCACTTGTCGGCGCGCGCGATGACATCTTCAATGTCGTCCTCGTCATAAATCTCCGCGACGCCGAAGGAGATCGTGACGCGTCCGATGAGCTCATTGGTCATCTTGCGCGTGATTTTGTGTGAGGCGATTTCGCGGCGTAGCTTTTCGGCGAGCAGCTTGGCGTCGCTCAGCTTTGTATGCGGCAACACGACAGCGAATTCCTCGCCGCCATAGCGGGCGACGAGGTCGCGGCCCTTGGTGTTCGCCTTCAGGCCCTGAGCGACCAGCTTCAACACCTGATCGCCGATCTGGTGTCCCCATTTGTCATTGAACTTCTTGAAGTGATCGACATCGCCGAGGATTAGGGACGCGTCCATCGGTTCTTCGCGCCGCTCGGCGAACAGCTCCTCGATGAAAATGTCGAACTTCTTGCGGTTCGCGATGCCGGTGAGCCCGTCCGTCAACGCTTCCTGCCGGGCGCGATTTATGTCGGTGCGAAGCGTTTTCAGCTCCTCGCCCGCTTCGGCGAGCTGGCGCTCCAGGGCCTCGCTCTTGGACGCCATTGACGCCGTGGCGCCCGACACCGCCTGGACAATCTCGCTTAAGCGGCTCGGATCGTCGTTTTCCTTAAGGTGAGCTTCCGCGTCACGGAGCGTCGTTCCGAATGACTGGAAGTCCTTTTCGCTCGTCGCCACATGGTCGATGATTTCGGAGACCTTCTCGGTGATGTCGCCGGAGGCGGAAAGCACCTCGCTCGCCACGCGGATGTCAGCGAAGAACCGTTCGTGGATTTCCTTCGCGACGTGATCATCGAGAGGGCGCTGCTCCTCCAGCGCACGGCTCAACGCCGAGGAAAGCGCGGGGTTCTCACCCGTGACGTGCGTGAACCAGAGTTCGAACGCGATCGGCGAGGCCCGCACCACCGTCTCACGGATGATTTGCAGGGTCTCATCCGCAATCTCGAAGGATTTCTCCGGCGACAAAGTCATGTGCGCATGTCCGCATTCAGAGTTTACCGCAACTACTCTGCGCCAAAATCGTTTAGAGAGTTCTATCCGTGGCCGGCTACCGGTAAATATTGATTCATATTGTTGCCAAGGGGAACCTGGCGGTTTCCTGACGCTTGCCTTCCCTTGTCGAACCGGCGGAGCATTTTCATTGTCGGCTTGAAGGGTTTCAAGGGGATTATGATTCCGCGTTGTATGAAGCGGCTTCGACAAGCGCGGTGAGGCTCGATTTCGGCTCCGCCCCTAGCTTTACGGCTTTCGACTGGTTCTTCAGGCCAAGACGGCCATAGGTTAGCGGCTTGACGCCGTTCTCCGTCTCGACCGCGACGATGACGCGCTCAAGATTTTTCTTCGGCAGCGAAATCATCGCGCCCGGCGACAGGCGCGCGATATCGTCGACAGTCATTTTGGTCTTTTCGATGACGGCGGTCACGTCAAGCGGAAGGTTTAGCGTTTCCTCGGTCATGTGCTGCGTCCAGAGCCCCGAGGTCGGCGCGTCGGCAAGCGAATGCGGCCTTGCGGTGAGGGCGATTTCCTCAATGATCGACAGCGGCAGCACGATGCGGGCGTTGCCGCCCACTCTTCCGTCCTGATGATTGAACGCGTATTTAAGCACCACGACCTTCGTCGTTTCATCGACGAAATGCACGTTATCGACGGCCCGCTCAATCATCATTTCATCTTCATAGGCGCTTTCGGGCAGCCTGTATTTCTTCGGCAGGTCGCGCTGAAGCGAGGTGAGGAGACACTCGAAGAACGGACGGCTCAGGTGGGCGTCAATCGCCGTCGGTTCGTAATCGGCGACCGGCTCCGCCTCGATGCTTTCGCCGCTGAGGCTCTTTTCGATCCAGCAGAACCCAAGTTCGTTCTCCAGATGGAAGAGGACGTCAATCGTGTAAGCGTAAAGAGATTTAGGCGAAAGCTGCGACAGCAGGCTGCGATAGCTGGTGATTTCCGCACTCTCGAACGCAGGCAAGAGCGTGAATTTCGGCTCCAGCAACAGCGCTTCGGCGATCTGCAATGTCAGGTTTTCGGCGAACTCCATGACCGCTGCATCGGGCTTCCGCCCGTCCGCCGCCTGGATTTTCCGCTTGATAACCTCGCCGCTCGAAGTCTCCGCCATGCCCCGGGGCCCCTGACTAAATCCCACAAACAATTGATCTCGCAGGCATACGCCGAAAACTGGTTACGAAGGCTTAAAGGAGGCGCTTAGACTTTTTAAAAGCCTTGGAACCAAACGAAAGGCCAAGCCGGTTAATCGTCTGCCTTCGGGCGAGCGCCAGCGATTTGCGTGCGGATGGAATGACCGGCGAAACGATTATCAAGCGCAAGAAAGTGATTTCTGGCGGCGGCCACCATGGCGGCGCCTGGAAGGTCGCGTACGCGGATTTCGTCACTGCGATGATGGCGTTCTTTCTGCTGATGTGGCTGCTGAACGCCACGACGGAGGATCAGCGAAAGGGCATTGCGGACTATTTTGATCCGTCAATTCCAATCAGCCGGATATCCGGCGGCGGCGATGATCTTCTGTCTGGATCCTCGATATTCGCCGACAATACGCGGGCGCAGGATGGCGCCGGCGGCGCGAAGGGCGTGCGCGGGTCGGCGGCGCCGCCTGTGGAGGGGCCGGAGGCTGAGGCCCGCGGCGGCGCGGCAGGGGCCGACTTTGAGGCAATGGCCGGTCCGAATGCGGTGGGCGCTGGCGAAACCGGCAGCGACGGCCGCGATGCGGCACGGGGGCCTAGCGAGGCGGATCTAGACGCTGAACGGGCCGAGCAGATGCTCGCCGAGGCGGCGGGAGGCTGGCGCGGCGGGGAACTCGCCAAGCACATGGTCATGCGGCAAACGCCGGAAGGCCTCGTTATCGAGCTGATTGACCAGGCGGATGCGCCGCTGTTCGCGCCGGGACAGGCGGCCGCGTCGAGACGGCTGGAGCGTTTGCTGACAATCGTCGCCGACGTCGTCGGCCAGGTGGTGAACGACGTCGCGATTGTCGGACATACGGATGCGTTCGGCTTCAAGGCGTCAGGGCGTTACTCGAATTGGGAGCTATCGAGCGATCGCGCGCTCGCGGCCCGCCGCATTCTCGTCGCCGCCGGCGCGCCGCCGGGACAGATCGTCGAGGTCGCCGGCAAGGCGAGCGCCGAGCCGTTGGTGGACGATCCTTATGCGCCGCAAAACCGGCGGATTTCGATCACGCTGCTTCGAAATTGATTTTTATTGCGAGGAATATGTTTAGCGAGTTTTTAAGTCTTTGAATATTATGGAACTGCCTCGGGATCGATAAATAAGTGTCGTGAGGTGGATCAATGGGTATTTCTTCGTCGCTGAATGCGGGCGTGATGGGGTTGGCGGTGAACGCCACCAAACTCGCGACGATTTCAGAGAACATCGCGAATTCCGCGACGCCTGGCTACAAACGCGTCGACACGGAATTTAACTCCATGGTTCTCCAGTCGGGCACGGGCGCGTTCACGGCCGGCGGCGTGCGCGCGACCACGACGCGTTTTGTGGCTGAAGAAGGACCTCTACAGGCGACGGGGAACTCGACCGACATCTCCGTCGCGGGCGAGGGGTTTCTGCCTGTCACAAACTTTAACGGCCTGTCCGCGGCGCCTGGCGCACGCGATGAGTTACTTGTCACGACCGGCTCTTTTCGACCCGATGAAAGCGGAAACTTGCGCACTCAGTCCGATCAATACCTGATGGGTTGGCCAATCGATGGCGACGGCAACGTCATTCGCGGCGCCCAGGATAGCGGCACAGGGCTTGTTCCGGTGAACATCCGCACCACGACGTTGGACTCAAGCCCGACAACGAACATCGAACTCGGCGTCAATTTGCCTGCGACGTCGGCCCAGGCTGGCGCTCCGCTTGAGTCATTTGATGCGCCAATCGAGTATTTCGACAATGTAGGCCGTCCCCAGGTTCTAACCGTTTCCTTTACGCCGACGATTTCGGGCGGCGGGGCTGCCAATGAATGGACCGTGGAGGTTTTTGATGGCGCATCGCCGACGCCTGACGTGGCGATCGGCGAGTTCACAGTTATGTTCCGCGATGACGTAACAAACCCCGGTACGCTTCAGACCGTCACCAGCGGAACCGGCGCCGCCTATGATGCGGCGACGGGCCTTGTCACCGTGGCGGGCGTGCAGCGGGGTCCGATCACCCTCGATATCGGATTGGAAGACGGTTCTTCCAACATTACTCAGCTAGCCGCCAGTTTTTCGCCGCTCGGCATCAGCAAGAACGGCTCTTCAGTTGGCGATCTGACGAATGTCGAGATAGGTGCGAATGGCGTTCTGGAAGCCGTGTTTAACAACGGTTTTCGCAAGCCGATCTTTCAGATCCCGGTGGGCATGGTTCCGAATGTGAACGGTCTCGCGGCCGTGGGCGGCCAAGCCTATCAGGTGTCGCAGAACTCCGGCGACGTATTCTATAATATCGCCGGCGAAGGCGCTGCGGGAACCACCATCGGTTTCGCTCTTGAGGGTTCCACGACGGAAGTCGCCGCCGAGCTGACCGCGCTTATCGAAACGCAGCGCGCCTATTCCTCGAACGCAAGAATTATTCAGACTGTGGATGAAATCCTCGAGGAGACGACCAACCTGAAGCGATAGGAGAGGCGCGGTAGAAAGACGCGCGAACTGATGTCATGAGTATTTCCCAGGCGCTTACGATCGCGGGCAGCGGCCTCGCCGCCACGTCGCGGCGCGCCAGCGTCGTCTCAAGCAACGTCTCGAACGCGCAGACGCCCGGCTATGTCCGCCGCCAGGTGGAGACGGGCGAACTGACCGTCGCTGGCGCCGGGGCCGGCGTTCAGGTTCTGGGCGTCACGCGGTCCGAAGACCGTGCGCTCACCGCGAGCCGTCGTCTGGCTGAAGGCGACAGCGCGCGCGACGATGCGTTGTCCGCGGCGCAAACGCGGCTCTCAGATGCGCTCGGCGGACCGGACGACGACTTCTCTTTCTTCAAATCGATAGAGAATCTGGAATCTGCGTTCTCGACTCTGCGCGAAACGCCGGAATCGACGACGCAGCAGAGCAATACGCTCGATGCGGCCAAGCGGGTCGCTCGCGATTTTCAACAACTGTCGACCGAGGCGTCGCAGCTTCGCCTCCGCGCCGACCAGGAAATCTCTCGCCAGGTCAATGAAGTGAACGAGGCGTTGGCGGAGATTGACGTGTTGAACGCCCAGATCCGCACCTCGCGGGTGGGCGGCCAGGATACCGCCGCGCTTGAGGATCAACGCCAGCGGCTCGTCGATCGCGTATCGAGCATCATTCCGATCCGCGAAACGCAAGGGCAGGATGGCGAGATCGGCCTCGTGACGACACAGGGCGTCTTCCTTCTGTCAGGCTCGCCGCTTGAGGTCGAATTCACGCAAACCGACTTCATTGGCGCTGGCGAGACATATGAGGATGGAGATCTGTCCGGCCTGACAGTCGCCGGCTCCGACATTACGCCGACATCCAGTGGGCCATTACGGCCTGACTCAGGGTCGCTCGCGGCGCAGTTCAAAATCCGCGATGAGATTGGTACGGAATATTCCAATCAGCTCGACGCGCTCGCCGAGGATCTTATCCGGCGTTTTTCAGACCCGGCGAATGACACAAGTCTTGACGGGACTCAGCCAGGCCTCTTCACCGATGCGGGCGGCGCGCTGGACGTGGCGCCTGCGCCGGGTCTTGCCGGGCGGATTGCGGTCAACGATCTCGTCGATCCGGCCGCGGGCGGGGAGCTTTATCGCTTGCGCGATGGCGTCGGCGCTACGGTCGAGGGCCCGGCAGGGAACTCCTCGGTCGTCTCATCCGTCCTCGACGGGATACGCGAACGCCGCGCAATTGACGGGCCCGGATTTGCGGGCGCCGTATCGCTTGTCGACGCGGCGGCGGACTTCTCGTCGCTTCGCGCCACCGCGTCGCTTTCCGCGGAGCGCCTCGCCGCGACGTCGCAGGCGCGCACGAGCGGCCTCGTTGAAGCTGAACAGCAGGTGACAGGCGTCGACACCGATTTTGAACTGCAAAACCTGTTGCGGATCGAACAGGCCTATCAGGCGAACGCCCGCGTGATCGAGGTCGTCGATCGCATGCTGGCCCGACTATTGGAGATCTAGGAGATGCAGGTCTCAACATTCCCCGACGTTCTGAAGTTTTCGGCGCTGCGCGATCGCGGCGCGGAATTGAAGCGCGGCGTCGCCGACGCGTTCCAGGAGCTTACCACCGGCCGCCTGTCGAAGGCCGAAGCAACGCGCAATCTCAATGGCCAGTTGGGAGACGCGCATCTCGTCCGCCGTCAGATTGACCAGATGGAGGTCCGCAAGTCGTCTTTCGCCCTTGGTCTCGGCCGGGCGGAGGTCGTTCAGAACAGCCTCGACATCGTCCTTCAATCGATTGGGTCGTTGCCTGAGGATCTCTCCGCAGCTGTCGGCCGGGAAGACGAGCGAGCGCTCAACCTGAACGCCGACGAGGCGCGAAGTTCGATCGACCAGGTGGTCTCGGCGCTGAACGTCCGCTATGGGAGTCGATATCTTTTCGGGGGCGACGCCGTCGATCGGCCGCCGGTCGCCAGCAGCGAAGACATATTGGCCTCCATTTCGGCGGCCGTGGCGGGCGCGACGACGGCGGCGGAAGTGACGACCGCCCTCGACGCTTACTTCGCCCCAGGCGGCGGGTTCGAAACCGACACTTATCTCGGCGGGACGGGGGATCTGCCGTCAGTCGAGCTTAGTGACGGAGACCGTGTCCAGATCGAACGCCGCGCGGACAGCGAGGCTTTCCGCGACGTCATTCGCGGCCTCGCCACTGCGGCGCTTGCGAACGACCTCGGGCTTGAAACCGAAGAACGCAATGCCGTGATCGCTGAAGCCGGCGCTTACATGTCCGGCGGTCTTGAAGGAACGGCCGTGACCATCGCCTCGGTCGGCCTCGCCGAACAGCGTATCGAAACCGCGCAGGCGCGCATCAATGCCGAACAGGCGGTCATGAACGAGACCTACAACGCGATGACCGGCCGAGATCCGTTCGACGCCGCCAGCCGCGCGCAGGAACTCGAGGCCCTCCTGCAAACGACGTATACGGTGACGGCGAGGCTGTCGGCGCTCAATTTCACTAACTTCATTCGATAGCGTGGTCTGCTCTTGACTGTTCTCCTGCAACTGAAGCGTCTCGTCGCCGCTTTCGTTCTCGTCGCAACGTCCGCTGGGCTCTGCGGGCCAGCAACGGCGCAGCCCGGCGTGCGCCTGAAGGACCTCGTGGACGTCGAAGGCGTCCGCGGCAACGACCTTGTTGGCTATGGCCTCGTGGTCGGCCTCGAAGGGACAGGCGACGGCGTGCGTAACTCGCCCTATACAGAGCAGGCGCTTGCGAGCCTTCTGGAGCGCCTTGGCGTGAACGTTCAGGGCGAAGATTTTCGCCCCGCAAATGTCGCCGCCGTCATCGTTACCGCGACCTTGCCGCCATTCGCGCGCACGGGCTCGTCCATCGACGTCACCGTCTCCGCGATCGGCGATGCGCGCAGCCTCTCCGGCGGCACGCTCATCATGACGCCCCTTAACGCCGCGGACGGCGACATCTACGCCGTGGCGCAAGGGGCTGTGATCGCCAGCGGCTTTGAGGCGGAGGGCGATGCAGCCGCCGTCACGAGCGGCGTGCCGACGGTCGGGGTCGTGCCGTCGGGCGCCCGGGTTGAGCGGGAAATCGAATTCGACTTCCAGGCCATGAAGAGCCTGCGCCTTGCGCTACGCGCGCCGGACTTCACGACTGCGGCCCGCATGGAGCTCGCCGTCAACGAAGCGCTCGGCGGCCAGATGGCGCGCCTCATGGACGCCGGCACGCTGGAGCTTGACCTTACCAAGTCCGACCGCTCGCCTGCGCATCTCATCAGCCTTGTGGAAAACGTCGCCATCGACCCGGCGCAGCCTGCGAAGGTCGTCGTTGATCAGCGTTCCGGCACAATTGTTCTCGGCGCCGACGTGCGCGTCGCCCGCGTTGCGATCGCTCAGGGCAATCTGTCTATCAGCATTGTCGAACGCCCGGCGGTCTCACAGCCCAATCCGTTCACCCGCGGGGGAGAAGCGATCGTCGTGCCGCGTACGGAGGTCAATGTTGATGAGCGCCGGGATGCGCGCCTTGCGCTTGTGGAGCCGAACGTGACGCTTTCGGAGCTTGTCTCGGGACTCAATGCCCTCGGCGTCAGCCCTCGCGAGATGATTGATATACTGAAGACAATAAAGGCGGCCGGTGCGCTCCACGCGGAGCTTATTGTCCAATAGCCGACGCGCCCCGTCGGTCCTGCCGCTTCCATTGAAAGACGCAGCGCTTCGACCTCCTCGTCTCAGCTACGTTCCGAGCGCCGTCTTCCCCTCATTTCGCGCGAGCGCGCGAAAAGGCGTGAGCGGCGTCAAAATCGAATAATGCACGTGGAAGCATTGCTCGGATAGGAAAGACTGTTCGAGATTTTCGCGATTTTCTTGATATCAGGCTTGAACGTCGACCGCCGTTGCGTAACTTGCCCGCGACATGGCGCGTCTCAAACTGGAGCCGCCGGGTAACGCCGCGTCGGCGGTTTTGGCTTGGCTAGGTCCCAGTGATCCGGACGTTGCCCGCATTGCGGAACGAGGGCCCCTAGAGATTTAGGATCGGCGAGGATGTGATGTCAGACCACAGCGATCAGAATGCGGCCGGCAAGAGCCCGGTCTTGTTCGGCATAAAGTTCACCGACGCCCTCAACGATTTCATCAAGATGGAATCCGCCGGCGGGTTGCTTCTGGCGGGCGCCGCGCTCCTGGCGATGATCGTCTCCAATACGCCGCTTGCCGGCGGCTACGCCTCTCTCCTTGAGACGCCGATGGTCGTCGGCGTCGGCGCGTTTGAGATCAACAAACCGCTGGTTCTGTGGATCAATGACGGCCTGATGGCGATATTCTTCTTCCTCATCGGCCTTGAGGTGAAACGGGAGATACTGGAAGGCGAACTCTCCGAATGGAACAAGGCGGCATTGCCCGTTTTCGCCGCCATTGGCGGGATGGTCGCGCCTGCGCTGGTTTACGTTCTGATGGCGAGCGGCGATCCGTCCGTGCTCAGAGGGTGGGCGATACCAGCCGCCACCGATATCGCGTTCGCGCTTGGCATTCTTGCGCTCATCGGTACGCGGGCGCCGCCCGCGCTGAAGGTTTTTCTGCTCGCGGTCGCGATCATCGACGACCTTGGGGCGATCATCATCATCGCGCTCTTCTATACGGCGAATCTGACAGTCACGTCGCTCGTCTGGGCGGCGCTGGCGTTTGCGCTTCTCGTTGTCATCAATCGAGCGGGCGTTAAGTCGATGACGCCCTACGTGCTCGTTACGATCTTTATGTGGGCCTGCGTGTTAAAGTCGGGCGTTCACGCAACGCTCGCCGGCGTCCTGGCGGCGTTCTGCATACCAATTGAAGGGCGAACGCCCGACGAGAAATCGCCTCTCCATGTGACGGAAAAGGCCCTGCACAAATGGGCGGCGTTCGCCATCCTGCCGGTATTCGCGTTCGCGAACGCCGGCGTCTCATTCTTTGATATGGACCTGTCGACTGTGTTTGCGCCGATGCCGCTCGGCATCATGCTCGGCCTATTCGTCGGCAAGCCGATCGGGGTTCTGTTGATGTCGGTCCTGGCTGTGCGATTGAACTTCGCGCAGCTCCCTGACGACGTGTCATGGCGCGGCCTCACCGGGGCCGGTTGGCTCACGGGGGTAGGCTTCACCATGAGCCTCTTTATCGGCGGCCTTGCCTTCGACGACCCGGAACAGATCAATCAAATCCGCGCCGGAGTCATCCTCGGATCCTTGTTCGCCGGATGCGCCGGGGCGCTTCTTCTGGTGGACCCGACCGGCGTCTTTGATAAAGCGTTCGCCGGCTGGAAGAGCGACGCCGGTCCGGCGTCCGCTGGCGATACGTCAACTATGGGCGACGATGCGGCGGATACGCCGCATCCGCTATCGGCCGAAGGCGGCGCGCAGACGGCGAACGCCGCGGCAGGTGATAGCCGGTCTTAGAGCCCGTTTGAGTAAGCGGGCAACTTCCACCGTGTTCGGATAATCAGACGAGGGCTGACCGACGCAATGGCAGGTTCGGGCTCTATACACTACAGACAAGGAGCCTGCACCACATCGTTGTGGGGTAATGAGCGTCTGATTATCTGTCGCTTAGCGGGTCGCGGACGTTCTCAGACAGGCTTTTAGATCGGACACTCCCGGGATTTCCGCTACTCGCGGTCGATTGTCCGCTGTGAATAGCATGTCACAGAAGCCAGCGAAGGACGTCGAAATCGACAAGCTCGGCCAACCGCTCCACGTCCGCGCGGTAATAGTCGATTAAGCGGGCGCGCAAGTCCGGCGTCAGCTGCGGCGTGTCGGGCCAATCGGCGGCTGCGCGTTTGTCGGTCGACGTGTGCGTCGGGGCCGGCAAGTCTGCGAGGTCGAGATCGCATTCAAGCCCCAGATCAACGAAGAGCGTGCGGAGAAACGCGGCCTTGTCGGACTGTAGCTGGTCGTAGGAGTAGACCAGCATATCCGGGAAAACGCGCCGCCAATGGGGCAGGATATCTCCGTAGAGGCCGGTCGCCAACATGATCTGCTCATCCGTCAGCGTATCGATAAATGGGGTATAGGCGAGCCTGCCCTTTTGCATATGGTGCGTGTATGCGGACCGGTACCGGTCGACAGGGTTCCTCAGGACGACCATGATCTGAACGTCGCCGATCGTCTCGCGGATCTGACCGGGCACATCGGACAAAACTGTGGGCGCGTGAAAGTAATGCGGCGTGCTCTCCAGAAAATAGGAGGCGCGGGGTTTCGCATCGCTCGAAAAATGCGCGCGGTATCCATCCAACCGGCTGCGATAATCCGGCTGCCCGAACAAGTTAAGCTCTTTCGGCGTCGAACCGAGAATGTGCCCCGACATCGACAAGGTGTTGTGAAGCCAGGTCGTGCCGGACTTCTGCACGCCCGCAAGGAGCAGGTTCGGAAATCGCGTCAATGGCGACTACTCCTGCGCCGGCTTGATAAGCCGGCCCATTTTTGAAAGCGCTGCTGGATTCGGCCGGCCGACAAAAAGGGCTTCGACATCAGGGCGCCGATAGGGCGCGCCGCGGATACGTGCGTACTCCGCATCAAAGGCGGCGCGCGTCGATTGCTCCGCGTTCGTCGTGACGCCGCCATGAACCTGATGGAACGTTCCCTCACAAAGCATGATGATCGGCGTCGCACCCGGGGTCTCGCACGCCCGTTTCCAGATATCAAGATTGGCGAGGCCGCCGCCGGGCGACTGAAACCGCTCGTCATAGCCCTCCAGGCTCGCCCAGAACGTCTTGCGCATGAAAAGGGAATTCGTTTCCGATGGCAGGGTGAACCATCCTTTTCCGGATGATTTTGACGGCGTCGAAATGTCGAACAGACGGTAGCCGTCCCGCTCCCACGCGACCGACTCTAGCAATGCGTCTTCGGTCGTCTGGTCGTAGCCGTTCTTGACGGAAACCTGCTGAATGTCCTCACCGAGATGAAAGCCATGGGCGCCGACGACAGCGTTCGGCGACAGGGCGAGTCCGTCGATCGCTGCGCGGACAAGGCCGGGCGACGCCATGCGTGCGCCGTCAATCAGAACGCCGATAAGCGGGCCAAGCGCGGCCTCCACCCCTGCATTTGCGGCGTGACAGGGCGATTGCCGACCGGGCGGAAGCCTTAACAACCTTATGTTTGCGAATTCACCCTTAACCGCTTCTATGCTGACCGGCTCAGGAGAGCCATTGTCGACGACAATTACCTCATAGTCTTCCGGCGACACATCCCTCTGCATTTTTGCCGACAGGGACAACAGCGTGCGCGGCAGTTCGCGAGCCATGTCGTAGGCGACGACGACCAATGAAAGCTTCGGGCAGGGCGTAATGGGAGACGGATCGACGCCGCTTTCCGAAGCGCCGATCGCCGGGGGTTCGCATGTCGAAGGAGAATGACTCGCCGGCTGAGATTCGCGTTTCCGGCGCGGCAGGTCGTTCAAGACCGAAATCTTCGATATGTTCGCCATCTCCTCCAATTGCTCAATGGACTCTACCGTATACGTATCGCCGAGTATTTCCTTTTCGAGCGCCGGCAGTTTTTCTTCGAGAATGGCGCTCTTTGGGTTAAGTCCCGTCACCACCGCCAGGCCCTTCCTGTAAGGGCCGACAAACGCCTCCACGACTCGGATATTCAGATCCGGGCGATGCCGCCTCAGCAGCGGGACAATCTTGTAGACGTCCCCGCACCAGGCGTTGAACCGTCGTTCGCGCTCAAGCACCTCGAGACGTTCGGGCAGCACGTCGTCGAAAACGACGACGCCGTCCTCATTCATCCACTTCTCGACATTGATGAAGTCTCGCAGGACATATTCCGCCAAATGCATGCCGTCGATGAAGGCGAAGTCTATGCCACGTGCAAACAGTTTGGCGCAGCGTTCTCGGTTTTCGAAAAAAGCATCGCTTTCTTCACGGAACAGACGGCACGAAGCGGTAATGGCATTTGATATGAAGTAGCCTGGATCGACGCCGATGCTATCGCACTTGGCGAGTCTAAGGCTTGCGCCGGTGTCAACGCCAATCTCAAAGTAAAGCTCTGGATTGATGCGCTTATGAATTTTCTGGAGGCACTTGACGTAGCCAAGCGCTTTCTGGTCCACGCCGTTCTTATCAGCCGTTTTGGGGCGAAGCCCAAGCGGTTTAATTGGGATACGGGCAAGCCGCTCATCCGGCGAGCCGCCAACGGCGAGTTGGGGCGTATATTTGTCCGTCAAGCCACTCTGTGCGCGCGCCACATATATGTTGGCGAGTTGACGGAGGATTCGCGTTCGCGCGATCCTGTATTCGCGTGAAATCGTCGGGACTCGCTGAGCGGAATGGCGCGTGACGCCGAAAACGAAAGGGCTGCGAGTGTTTAAAACCGTCTCGCTGCCGGTGACCTCCTTAAACCGGACCCTGTATTGACGGATGATGTCTTCGCGTTCTTCGGGCGACCTTTGGGTCGTTACGCCACGATGATCCTGATGAAAAGAGCCTTCCCCCAACAGAATGACGTATGCGTTTTGAAGATTGTGAATAAGCCGCGAGAAAAGCTCAAGATTTGCGAAGCCGGCGCCCGGTTCGTCAAAACGGAGGTCGAATGCGCCGCTCGCCTCGAAAACGCTCTTTGTCGAGATTAGGCAATTCGATTCAATCGCCGAGAAAAACGACTTCTCATAATTTTCTCCCGGATATGTAGCGTAGTCAAATAGTCGGTAGCCGTCCTTTGGCCATCCAAGTTCCTTCAGCGTCTGCGTTTCGCGCTCGAATGCCTGTTCGCCGGTTGAGAGACTCTGGGCGACCGAGCCGAGCAGATACTGGGGCACGTTTATGACAGGATTGTCGAACAAGCGAACGACATCGCGAGCGTTCGACACGACGCCTGGTGACAATAGATGGGCGCCGTCGATCATCACCGCCACTGTGTTGAACCGCGCCTCCTCAATGCCCCGGTTCAGGCCTTCAACCGGTGAGGGGCGACCCTCGACCCTGATGATTTTTGAGATGTGCGGAAACTTCTCCTGCAGGTCTTCGGGCGGCGGCTGCGTCGACCCGTTGTCGATAAGAATGACCTCAATTTCGTCGTTCTCGACGCCCTGATAGGCAGGGGAGCAGCACAGCAGTGTGCGTTCGATCTGGCGCGGGATATCATAGTAGGCGATGACAAAACTGATGCCGGCGAATTCGCGTTCGACGCGGTCCAGCCTGACGCTCGCCGTTTCCAACTGATCGGAGATATTGTCGATTAGCATCTGGAATCTGTGATCTCTCGCTTTCATCCAGTCGCGCTCGGACTCGAGAGCGGCGATGTGCTCCATGAGGCGATCGATCTCGTTATTGGGATCCAGTTGCCGTGACATTGATGTTAGGCCTTCCACTAGACAGGTCCGCGCAAGGCCGAACGCCTGCGACATTCCTATTGATTTAGCCCTTCACAAGAAATGCGGCCAGAACTTATATTGAAAGTCAGTGGAGAGATGTCGTTATGGTTGAGCCGATTCCGCAAAGCGCCCGTTCGGAGCGGGATCAGGAGTATTGGGGTCTGCTGCATAGGGCAGTGCGGGTTAAGGGTGATTTGGCGTCGCTGATCGCGATGCGGGACGCGAGGGTGCATTGGTTCGATGACGCGGTGTGCGCTCCACAATTTAATGGCGA
The DNA here is from genome assembly GCA_028284065.1 of Parvularculaceae bacterium. Lineage (GTDB taxonomy): Bacteria > Pseudomonadota > Alphaproteobacteria > Caulobacterales > Parvularculaceae > MED-G105. The sequence goes on along the minus strand of JANQSJ010000010.1, from coordinate 76,270 downwards.
ACTCCTGCCGGCTGACTCCGGCGCGCTTCCAAAGATCTCCAAGGGCAAGATCCCCGAGATCGCCGCGGATGATCTGGAAATCGGTGTGCTGGCCTGCGCCATGCGGCGGCATGGCGCGCTGATCATCAGAGGTTTAATCGAGAAGCCTGAGGCGGCTGTGCTTCGCTCAATGATCCAACGGACGTTTGAAGCGTCCGAGGCCGAAGCTCGGAGACAGCCGGACGGCATGGGAAATGTTCCTGCTGAGGACGCAGAGTGGTTTCATCCCCTCGTGCAGGAAAAAAGGACGCGGGAGCATGTTGTGTTCGTGCGTGAAACTGGGGCGATCGAAATGTTCATGTCGCCGCGGACGACCGATCATCTGCTTACGGCCTTCGATCGGCTCGGACTGCGCAGCCTCCTCCGCGCATACTTTTCGGATGAGCCCTGCGTGTCGTTCAAAAAGTCATTGCTTCGTCGTGTTTCGCCGCTTCTGTCGCCCGCCGACTGGCACCAGGACGGCGCCTTCATGACCGCGGACATCAAGAGCCTGAATCTCTGGGTCGCACTGACGCCGTGCGGCGAGGGCATGGACGCGCCCGGAATTGACCTGGTGCCGAAGCGCCTTTGGGAAATAGTCGACCCGGGCGTTAATGGCGCAAATTTCGATTGGTCCGTGTCAGCAAAAACGGTGCGCGAAAAGTTCGCCGATACGCCGCCGGTTCGGCCGACATTCAATGTGGGCGACGCGGTTTTTTTTGATCACTTCAATCTACACTCTACTTCTTTCGGCGCGGAATTTACTCAAAAACGCTACGCTCTGGAAACCTGGTTTTTTGCAACTGGTCGGTATCCAGAAAATCAGAGCGCAGCGTATTGGTAGCGTCGAGCGGCCGGCGACCGCGCGCCGCCAAGCAGCGCCCGCTTTCCGGAAGCGCGTAGGCGCGATGGGCTTTCCGGGCGCTGGGCCCAAATTGCGCTGCAACCCGACCTAACGCCCTGCGAGACGCAGTTCATCGCCCGTGCGGTGAGATTGAAGCGTTGCGGCGAGGCCAGCCCTGACCGCATCGCGCATGGCGCCGAGATAAGGGTTCAGCCGCAGCGTCTCGACGGCCCTCTTTAGACGGGCTTCGCCATGCTTGGTCTTCAGCGCGACCTGACCGGACGCATTGAGTTTTGAGCGGGCCTCCGCCCCGAAGCTTTTGGACTTTGCGTGGAAGACGAACGCTCTGATGGCGATGGCGACGCCAAATCCTGCGTCCGCCGCGCGCAAGCAGTAATCGTCCTCTTCGCCGTAGCCGCGCGGAAAAGACGCCTCGTCAAGATAGCCGATTTGTTGGATTACGGATTGCCGTATCGCAAAGCAAAATCCATTTACAAGCGGGGTTCGGACCGTCTTCGGAAGATCGACGTCAGCCGCGTCAAGAATGCGGTCCATATCGTCGGCCGTAACGCCGTCCGGCAGCGGGTTCTTCGACCACCCGCCCTCCGGCGCGGAAAGGTCGGGCACGGATTGCCAGCTTGCGGCGTTCGACAGGGGGCCGACGACGCCGACATCGGGGCTGTTGATGAATACTTCGGCGATCTTGCGAAATGACTGGCGCGACGCAACGGCGTCGCTGTTCAAGAGGATTCGTAACTCCGTCGTCGCCGCTTTCAGTCCCGCGTTCGCCGCATTCGTGTAGCCGTGCGCTTTGTCCCTGCGGATCAGCCGGACGTCAGGCGCGCCCTCAGCGAAGAGTTCAAGGTATCCGGCCGTCGCCGAATCTGATCCATCATCGACAATAATAATGGAAAGGGGGCCGTCGTATTCCGCCCTGCTTAGGGAGGCTAGGCAGAGCTTGACGTCTTCAAGAGCGTTGTGGACGCAAACGATTATCGTGAGGGACGGCAGCGCCATGGGCCTAAATGTCCTTATTGATCCGCTCGCGCATCTTCGATCTGCACATGGCGGTGATAAAGGACGCGCGGATCGGTTCGCATGCACATTCGGTCATCGCCAAGAAAACCGACTTTGACGCCCGATTTCTTGATGGCGACTGGCAAGCTTAATTGGTCGCGCTTGCTGCCCCGGTCGATCTCGCTCCACCAGGCGTCGTAGAAAGCCTTAATGTCAGGCGCGCCAAGACGCGTTACGAAAACGCTCGTTTCAAATAAGCCCGCCCGCTCGGGAAACTTGCTTTTGCGCAAGTTATGAATATGGGCCTCAATGATCTCCGTGTCATCCTTTTCCCGGCGAATGCACTCCTTGCCCTCTTCATAAACGCAGTTTCGCAAAGGGTGTTTCCAGGTGAAAACGCTGGCTGATATATCGTCAGTAGGAAGAAGCTCTCTCGGATCGCAATTCAGAATGAGATTGCCGTCAAGCCAAATCGCCCAGTCGTAGTCCCGAAAGTACAGGTGAGGATGGGTTTTCACAAAGCGCGCGGTCCGCGTTGGATCCCCCGAGACATATTCGAAAGGCTCCTGACGCCACACGGAAGAACGGCCGTTTACGTCATCCGTAAAGACGAAGAAATCAGCGCCTGCCGACCCCTTCGCCGGTTCAACAAGCAGGTCGTATTCCCCCGCAATCGCCGTGAAGACCGCTATCTTTTGGTTCTCGCGCCCACGCGAAGATGTCGGCTTTCGATCTGTTTTCTTAGTCAGATAGTGGACTAGAGGGCATTCATCTGGGTCAAGAAGGTCTTTATGGGAAGCGATGTAAGCCTTCGTATTGAATGCTGCGCTTGGATCATATCCCTTTCGCCAGCCTTCGGTCACATAGTGCGCGGCGGCGCCGGTAGGGTGCAGCTGCGCATCGGGATAGCTGGCGAGATACCAGGCCTGGTCAAAGAGGTTAGATTCCCTTACGAGCCCAGCCTTGCTCGCATCGGCGACCGGCGAGGCCTGGCTCGGCTTGTCTTCCTTCTGCGCCGATGCGGTGTCGCTACTTTCGCGCCTGCGCGAGAGTCGCGCCGCTATAGAATGCCTGACTCCACGGTAAATCTCGACGCCGCGGCGCAGCGGCGCGGTTAGCCGCCACATTGTCGAATTGTGCAGATTCGCGATCATGTCCTTGCGGTAGGCGAGTTCGTCCTGAACGCGAAGATATCGCCGTTGAAGCCGGCGTTCCGCCTTCTCCAATTCCTTTTGTCGAAGCGTCAGCTTTTCTATTTGCTTCTTTTGGGCCGCGGCGACATTTTGCGCGTCCTGTAGGTCGGCGCGTGCGTTTCGCTCGTGGTCCAATTGTCGAAGCGTGAGCTTTTCTGTTTGTTTCTTTTGGGCCGCGGCGACCTGTCGCTCTTCTTCGACACTCCCGCGAAGCGCGGCCTCGATTTCCTCGTGCATTCGCGCTGCTTGGATTTTTTCGTCTCGCAAGATGCGGATCTGCTCGGCGCGAAGTTCGGAAGCTGCGTTCGCGGTTTTCAGCGCCTCATCCGCCTCGGCGGCGGCGTCGCGAGTTTCGGTGAGCGCAGCGTCAAGAAAAGGGCAAGCCGCCGTGAATTCAGCGTGGACCCGAGAGAGCGTCTCGAGCGGTTCATGCGCCGTCGGATTTTTCGCGAGAATTCGAAGCGCCTCATAGACGTCGCTGATCCATCCGCGCGTCAAGTCGTCGTGAATGACGTCTTCCGTACGGCTCGTATTGTGGCGGAGGTCGGATGACAGGAAAGCGGCTATTTCGTCGCTCGCGTCTTCAAGCCGTCGCAGCGGGTTAAGCGAAAGACAGTCGCAGATATGGGACAAGACGGCGATCGGATCATCAAGGAGCTTGTCGTAGGCGACGAAAACGCATGGCTCGCCTCTTGCGGCCATCGCCGCGTCGAGCGTGTATCTCAGCCAAAGCAGCGCCGCATCCAGCCGTCGAAGGCCGTTGCGCTTGCCAAGGGAAGAGCAAACTTCATGGGGATGGCGGAAGACAACGACGTAGCTCGCGGCGACGCCGTTTTTCTTGAAGAAGTCTTTATACGTTCCGCCGAGACGACATATTCTCGGCTCTTTGATGACGGGAGCCACATCGGAGGGGAATTCCGAGGCGAGCAGGCGCCAGAGGTCGGTCTGGAAGTCCCGGCGAAATCCCTCGCCGACGCGATCAAGTCCTCCGCTCCGCCAATCGGACCATTCGAGGCCCGCTTCTTCGAGATATGAATCATTCAGGCGCGCGAGCGGCTGGCATTCCCAGTGGCCACGGAGATTTGTTCGATTGTCCTTGATGAGATTTCTGGGCAGCGCATATCCGAGAACGGACAGACAGCGCGTCAGGGCGGAGCTGCCGCTTCGGTGCATGCCCAAAACCAGCAACGCCTCAGAAAAATTCAGCCGATCTTTGCCCATACCCGCCCCGTCGACGCCGCAAAGCGGCGTTTTTCTTGTTATTCTAATGACAGCTTACAGTATGGATCAAAGCGTTTCCAAGCGTGGCGATTACCGGGTCGCTGTGAAGAAACGCCTGCAATAGTGATCAAAGGCAATGCAACGCCTTCTTACCGGGCGCGAAGGTGCTTTAGCGCAGCTGTTTCGCAAACGTCAAAAGAATAATTCTTCGAGCCAATGGATGCCGCTTGCGCCAATAGGCCGGCCGCCTCGGTCGTGAACGAGAGAGGTCGACAACTCCCGTGGCGAGAGATGACCAAACGTCCGTTTCGCCATGACGACGTGGTTGCGGGGCCGAAAGCCTTTTGCGGTGAGCGCAAGTCATCGGCCGGCTCAAAACGTCGCTTTGCCGCCTCATCTTTCAGACGGTCTTCCAGTCGCGAAAGACGAGGCGTTCGGCGCGGCCGTCATAGTCCTCAGACGCCGCATAAAGAACGAGCGGCGTAAGCTCCTCAGGTCCGCGGAGGGTCTTCGGGTCTTCGCCCGGCATTGCCGTCGCCCGCATCCGCGTGCGCATCGCGCCGGGGTCAATGATGGCGACGCGAAGGTCGGTGACTGCCGTTTCCTCCGCATACGTTTTGGCCAGCATTTCCAACGCCGCCTTGGACGCAGCATAGGCTCCCCAGAAGGCGCGGGGCTCTTCGCCGCCGACGCGCGAGCTGATGAATATGGCGCGGCCCGCAGCGCTTGCGCGCAAGGCGGGATCAAGGCTGCGAATAAGGTGCCAGTTCGCAGTCACATTAATGTCGAGGGCGCGTGACCAGGCCGCGGGGTCGATGTCAGTGAGCGGCGCAAGCTCGCCGAGATCCCCGGCGTTTGCAAGAAGGATGTCGACCCGCCCGAACCGCTCCATGAGCGCAGGGCCCAGACGTTCGATCGCCTCAGGTTCGGTGAGGTCCGCCGGGATAAGGCTGCACTTGCCGCCCGCCGCCTTGATTTCGTCGTCGAGCTCCTCAAGCCCGCCGACTGTCCGGGCGAGCGCGAGAACATGCGCGCCGGCGCCGGCGAGCGCCTTGGCCATCGCGGCGCCGATCCCGCGCGACGCGCCGGTGACAAGCGCATAGGCGCCGGAAAGGTCGGGTGCGGGCGCATCATGCGCCGGGTAATCAGTCATTATCTTGGCAATTCGTCATTACAAGGAGAGCTCCGGTGGGCCTGGGCGTTAAGGGGCGTCCGGTAGGGGAATATGCTCGGTTTCGCCGGGCGGCAGGCCAAAATCGCCCGCCTCGGCGAAACCGCTCGCTGCAGCGGCGGACCAGCGCGCCTTCGCCATCTCAATTTTTTGGTCGCTGGAGGCGACGAAATTCCACCATATCTTTCGCGCGCCGACATTCGCGCCGCCGAGCAGCATCGCCCGCGTCGCCTTGCGGGCGCGGATCGCCGGCGCCGCGCCGTCCTGCAGGACCGCCATCGTCTGCGCGCCGACGATGCTGCCATCAATCTCGATCTCGCCGTCGACCACATAGATTGCGCGTTCCTCATGCTCCGTGACGGGATCGATCTGCGCGCCTGCCTCGGCGGTAAGGGCGAGGTAAAAAATCGGCGAAAAGGTCTTTACCGGCGATGCGACGCCAAGCGCCGTTCCTGCGATCAGATGATAAGTCGCGCCTGTGCGTTCAATTCGCGGCAAATCGCCCGCCGGATGGTGATGAAACGACGGCGCCGTTTCTTCATCGGAGATGGGTAGCGCGACCCAGGTCTGTATACCGTGCAGGCGCTGGCCATTGCGCCGCGGCCCCTCGTCGGTGCGTTCGGAGTGCGCGATGCCGCGCCCTGCGGTCATCCAGTTCACGTCGCCCGGACGGATTACCTGGTCGAAGCCGAGATTATCCCGGTGGCGCAGTTCGCCTTCGAACAGATAGGTCACCGTCGCCAGGCCGATATGCGGGTGCGGTCGAACATCGACGCCGGCGCCGGGCGGAAAGTCGGAAGGCCCCATTTCGTCGAAGAAGATAAACGGACCGACTAGCCGGCGCTTCGCGTACGGCAGAACGCGGCCGACGGTGAAGCCGCCAAGGTCCCGCGTCCGCGGTTCGATTAACAGGCTAACGCCGGGGGGAGTTGTCATGTGGCTACCTGTGCGGATCATTCTCAGGACTGGACCAGTCCGGCCGCCGTTCGCCGGCGGTCAAGCCCGACCGACGATTTGCAACGTCAGTCTCTGGACTTCTTCCTCGGCATACTCAAGCGTCGGATCGCCTTCCGGCGACAGGCCGATAAAGAGCTTCATGCCTTCCTCCAGACTGAAAATCGTAATGACCGCGCGGCGCGCTTCTTCGTCGCTGAGATCGGGGTTCGCCGCCGCGATTAGGGCCCGGATGAACCGTCCGACGGATCGGTAGAGCTCCGCCACAAGCTCCTTTGCGTCCTCGTCCGAGGCCGCAAAGCCCCAGATCTGAAAGTACAGCCGATGCCGTTCGCGCGCCGTGCGCATGTAGAACGCGACGACGCGCTGCAGCGCCTCCATGGGCGAAACATCGTCGCCGGAGACCTGCTCGATATGGGCGTCCACATAGTCCGCGAGCGATTCGCGCAGCATCGCGTCCAGCAGCGCCCGTTTTGACGGAAAATAATAGTTAAGATTGCCCACGGTGACGCCAGACCGCGCCGCCACCTGCCTGAGCGACAAGCCGGCGTGTCCGTACTCTGTGAACACGTCTTCCGCAGCCTTCAGGATAGCGTGAATTGTGCGCGCGCCCTTCGCCGAATGCGCGCCTGCGTATTTAAGGCTGGGGCGCTGGCGGCTTAGCGTCTTAAGGTGCTCGTCCACCGCCGCAAGGCGATCGTCAGTCGGCGTCAATGGGATCTCCGAACGCATTTACGGCAACTTATCACATTGTCGATGTTTGGTCAGTTGACCGAATTTGCGGCTGGCGCCATACCCCCGGCCATCGTTGCGGGACGGTCTCCCCATTGGCCTGCGACGGCGGCGGCGTCTGATTGTCGATTTCATCGCCATGAAACGTCAGCTGCGACCTGTTCCCGACCGTGCGGCTATTCTCCCCCAGCAAGCACGTTAGGGGGGCCGCGGCGGCTTCGGTCGCCGCGGCCTTTTTTTGGGCGCAGGGAGCGCGTCGCCTACTCCGCCGCGGTATTGCCTCGCGCTTGGCCAGCCGCGGTAAGCCAGCCGGTGATATCGTAGAGGGCGCGCTCGGCCTGGGCGCGTTTTTTCGCGCGGCCCTTTTCCTTACCCTTTAGGCGTTCGCCATTGGGGCCCAGTCGCGGCGCGGCGATTTCCGGAAAGAGGCCGAAGTTAACGTTCATCGGCTGGAAGGCGCCGGCGGCGCCTGCGCCTTCGGAGAGGTGTCCCCCGGTGACATGGGCGAGCAGCGCGCCGAGCGCCGTGGTCGGCGGCGGCGCAGCGAATCCGCCGCCCACGGCCTGCGAAGCCGCGGCCCGGCCGGCGATAAGCCCTATCGCTGCGCTTTCGACGTAGCCCTCGACGCCGGTGATCTGGCCGGCGAAACGAATCGATGGCCGCGTACGCAGGCGGAGCGTCCCGTCCAGCAGCTTCGGCGAATTGATAAAGGTGTTGCGGTGGATGCCGCCGAGACGGACGAACTCCGCGTCCTGCAGGCCGGGGATCATCCGGAATACGTCTTTTTGGGCGCCGTATTTCAGCTTGGTCTGAAAGCCGACCATGTTGAAGAGCGTGCCGAGGGCGTTGTCCTGGCGCAGCTGGACCACCGCATGCGGGCGCTTGTCCGTTCGCGGATCGGTGAGTCCGACCGGCTTCATCGGGCCGAAGCGCAGGGTCTCGCGCCCGCGCGCGGCCATCACTTCAATAGGCAGACAGCCCTCGAAATAGGGCGTCGACTTCTCCCACTCCTTGAATTCGGTCATGTCGCCGCCGAGGAGCGCGTCGATGAAGGCGTCGTATTCGGCTTCCGACAAGGGACAGTTAATGTAGTCCGCGCCGTCTCCGCCGGGGCCCGCCTTGTCGTAGCGCGACTGGCGCCAGGCGATATCGAAGTCGATCGATTCCTTCGAGACGATCGGCGCGATCGCGTCAAAAAAGGCGAGGGCCTCTACGCCGGTTTCCGCACGAATCGCTTCGGCGAGGGCGGGCGAGGTGAGCGGCCCTGTGGCGATGATCACATTCGTCCAGTCCGACGGCGGCAGGCCGGTGATTTCCTCGCGACGGATTTCGATGTTCGGGTGGCTCTCGAGCGCGCGCGTCACTGCATTGGAGAAGCCCTCGCGGTCGACGGCGAGGGCCGCGCCCGCCGGCACCTTGTGCGCGTCGCCAGCGCGCATAATGAGCGACCCCGCCCGACGCATCTCCTCGTGCAGCAGCCCGACCGCGTTGGCGTAGGCGTCGTCGGATCGAAAGGAGTTCGAGCAAACGAGTTCGGCGAACGCGTCCGTCTGGTGGGCGTCCGTGCCGCGACAGGGGCGCATTTCGTGCAGGACCACCGCCGCCCCGCCTTCAGCGGCCTGCCAGGCGGCTTCCGAGCCCGCGAGGCCGGCGCCGATTACGTAAATGGGGCTGTTCTCTGTCATATGATTGGGAGGTTAACCGGCTCCAGCGGCGAGTTTAAGGCCCTGTAGCCTAGACGGCCACGCCGTGCTTCTCCTCAAGGCGGGCGTTTGAGCCGGCGTAATACGCGGCGATTCTCTCGCTACGGTCGGGCAGGCTCCTGTACACGCTTTCGCCTTTTCTGATTTTCAACCGTTCCGTCAACGCAAACGCTTTCGACATTATCGAGGCGCCCGTATTTTCTTCAAAGCGGCGCACGCCCGGCGAAACCGCCATCATTTTGCGCTGGTTTGTGTCCGCCCTGTTTCGGACATTGTGCTTGGCGTCTCCGATAAGGCTCACGCATTCATCCTCGTCGAGGCTGAGGAAGCTTGACAGCGCCTTGACGCCTCGTTCGCCGCCGTTGCCGAACACCTCATTCATCGACGCTGCGAAGACGTTCGCCTCGCCAAAATGTTCACGGCACCGATCAAGCACGATATCAAAGTAGAAATCCGGACCGAAGCCGAGGACTTCATCCTCAAACATAAAGTCGAGGAAACTGTCATAGCTCGACCGGAACAGGCCGGTCGCAAACCCTTGGAGGTAAATCTGGGAATATAGGGAGGGCAGGAGTTCCGTCTGGTTCCGGAGCGTGGCGAGAATCCTGACGGCGACGCCTTCGCCCATCATCGGCGCGAACACTGTCCGAATGTCGTCGATCTTCTTCAGAACGTCTTTTGGCTGAATGTAATGGGTATCGACAAACGGATTGGTGAACCCTTCAAGCGACAGAAGCAGCTTGCCCGTCTCTTCGCCCGCGTTGGCCTCTGTGAGAGCCCTGGCGATCGTCGGTCCATGCTTTGATACATGGAAACCGGAGCCATAATTGATGATTTTTCGCAAAGCATCGATCGACTGAGGCGTCTCAGCCTTACCCTTGCCAAGGAATTTCACGGACGGCGCGGCGGGAAACAGTGTCTGTTGCAGCGTCGTTGTGCCGGTTTTTGGATACCCGATGTGGAGTAGGACGGAATCAATCATCGAGGAGCCAGCTTAAGGCGCGAAGGGCGCGCTGCGCTCGCCGCGCGGCGAGGATGGCGGTCAGGCGCATTAATCTTGCGCGGCGCGCCGCCGTCGACGTCGCCCCGAAATGGGTGCGCAGAGCGCAAGTCGCGCGTCTGATTGGGATCGTCCCTCATGGAGGTCGCGTGTAGGGCGCCCGAAACGGATTGTTAAGCCTCGCGCCATCGGCACGCGACCCCGCCCAGTCGGCGCGGCGACTCGACACTGCCGCTCCTTAACGCGTACGGTCCGCGAGCGGGTGGGCAGGGGCGCGTAGTGGCCGCAAAAATCAATGTCTTTCGTATCGCCGGAGGCGGGTTGGGGTTTTCCGCGCGGCGAATGGAGACGATTGCGCGGGTGGGCTTTCTGCCAATTGCGCTGATTCTTGTATTCGACTTCGCGGCTTCCTTCTCCATCGTTTCGCTGGCGAATGGCCGGATGATCACTTTCGCGGACCTGCCTAACGGCGCATCCTTCGAGACCGTGTCGCGCGCCGCCCGGTCGATTGTATCGGACGCGGCCGCGCAAGGCCGGTGGCGCATCCTGACGATCGCCGGCGCCTCATTCCTCATAAATGTCATCCTGGTCGCGTCCTTCATGGCGCCGCTTGTCCGGTTCGCAGGCCTCGGCGAACGGCCCGCGCCCGGCCTTGTGCGCGCGCCCTTCGCGGCTGATCAAATGCGGTATGTCCTCGCGCAGTTCTTGAGCCTGTTGGCGCTCGGCGCGGTCATTGCGCCGTCAATGGCCGCAATCGGCTTTATCGCGCGCGCAGTGGACGCGGCGCTGAGCAGGACCTATGTCGTTTTTCCTAATACGGAAAGTCTGCATACCATTCAAATGGTTTCCGCGCAGGAGGCGCTCTCCGGACGAGGCGAGTTCTGGCTATTCAGCTACGGCTATATCGCCTACCTCGCCGCGGCCGCCGCCGTCGCCGCGTTCGTCGTGGCGATGCTGCACTTCCATCCGAGCAATCGCCCTAATGCGGGGGGATCAAGCCCCTTTGCGCGGGCCGGCGCGCTCGCCTGGGCGACCGCCTTCATCATCGCGGCCCTCGTCATATTCAGCCTCGGGGCAGGCGTATCGGAGGCGACGCGGGGGCAGATATCCATGCGCGCGTTCTACGCCGCCGCCGCCCTGCTGCTCGCTTATCTGAGCCTACGTTTCGCGCCCTATCCCGGCATCGCCGTGTGCCGCCGATCGATGGCGATGGCCGGCTTGTTCGAGCTTTCAAGGGGATGGAATCTCTTCCGGCTGGCGGGGGCGATTTCGGTCGCATGGCTCGTCGTTGTGGGCGTGCAGATGTTCGCCGAGCGGCTTATCCTGCCGGCAATCTTCGCCGGCGTTCAGTCCCTCTTTACCGCCAGCGATTCGGTCTCCAGACTGTCAAACGGCGGCGAACGGGCGGAATGGATACTGCCGTTCTTCGTTTGGGTCTGGACCGGCGTTCTCATAGCCTACAAGTTCGTGTGGCTCTTTTTTACCTATGGCGTAAGCGCCGGCGTCCTGGGCGAGTTGTATCGTGAAAGCGCCGGCGCTGATTGACGCTGCCGCGCAGCGCGGCCGGCCCGGTCGGCCGCGTTCAGAAATCTCTATACTTACTGAAAGAGGATTTTCGTCGTCATGTCGGACCGTATTCGCGCGGCGCAAATTGCGGCGGAAGCGTTGGAATTCTCCGCGCGCCGGGCATTGGCGGTCGTTAGGTTCGCATGGGCGCCGATCCTGGTATCGTCGCTGATTCTGGGCGGCGCCTTTGGCGTCACCGTCAATTTTGAAGCCCTCGGCGCCGGCGCGTTGATGGGCGCGGGCGGCGATGACGGCCCGCAGGATGGCGCCAGCGTCTTCAGGTTCGCCGCGCCGCTGGCGATCGCTCTCCTCGCCGCCGCGTCGGCCGCCTATGGAATTCTCCTCGGCGGCGTTATCGCAAACATCGCGCGCCTCGCGGCGACAGGCGAGGACGAAGGTCGCGTCATCAATGTGCGCATCGACGATGTCGCGCGGCGCACATTCGCGGCGACCTTGATGGTGGGCGCGGCAAACTTCGTCCTCTGGGTGGCGGCGCTGGCGCTCGCGCAGGGCGTCACCGGCGTGTCGGCGCCGGGCGCGGCGCGCGACTTGCTCGCGCTGATCGCGGATGCGGACGCGTCGACGGGCGGGGCGGCTGAGATTGAGCCGGGCGCGCTCGCGGCGTTCGGCCTATTAGGCGCAAGCGTTGTTCTCTACCTACCGGTCTATGCGTATGTGGCGACGCGCCTTGCGCCCTTCGTCGCCGGCGCGGCGGTGGAGAACCGGCTGATCCTGCGCCGCAGCTTCGCCATGACGAGGGGCCACGCCTGGTCCATTTTCGCCGGTTTTGCGCTGTTGGGCGCTGCGCTTCTCCTGATGGGCCTCGTTATCTCGATTGGCGTCGGCGTCGTCGAGGCCGTCGCCGCGCTCTTGGCGTCCTTCGGGGGCGCGCTTGCGGCTGCGGGCGGGCTCCTGTCAGTCATCGCCGCGCTCAGTCAGGCCGCTTTTCAATTCGTCGCCTTCGCCGCGCAGACGGCTTTCGGCGCGATCGTCTATCGCCGCCTCGCCGCCGAATGACCGGCGCGACGCGCGCGCAGGCCCCATTTATTCAATATGCGGACCTTCCGGCTGCGGATAGGCGAGGCGCGGCTCCAGATACGCTTCCGCCATGCCGATAAATCCCTCCACGTCGGACTCCATGAAATGGTCCGCGCCTTCCAGCACCTGGAATTCGATCTTGCGGCCTTTCTGGGTGCGGGTGCGTTCGACCATAAGACGCGTCTCGTCCGGCGGGCAGATGCGGTCTTCTGAGCCGTGGATGATGACGCCCGATGACGGGCAGGGGGCGAGAAAAGTGAAGTCATAGAGATTCGCCGCGGTCGACGCGCAGATGAAGCCGACAATCTCCGGCCGGCGCATCAAAAGCTGCATGCCGATCCAGGAGCCGAACGAAAACCCGCCGACCCAGGCGAAGGGCGCGTTCGGATTGAGCTGCTGCACATAGTCAAGCGCGGTCGCCGCGTCGGCGAGCTCCCCCTGGCCCTGGTCGTATTCGCCCTGGCTACGGCCGACGCCGCGGAAGTTGAACCGGAGCACCGAAAATCCGTGGCGGGCGAACATGTTGTACATCTCGTAGCAGATGCGGTTGTTCATCGTGCCGCCGAACAGCGGATGCGGGTGGAGAATGAGCGCCACGGGCGGGGTTTGGCCCCTGCCTTTCTGATATTGGCCTTCAAGGCGGCCTTCCGGCCCGGCGAACACGACTTCTGGCATCGGATCTGGCGTCCTCCATATCCGACCGGAATAGTCCACTTAGGCGCATGCGATTCCCCAAGGTTTTCGGAGCATCGCCCTTCAGCGCCGATTAATGTTGACTGTCACGGTCAGGTTTAATACATCGCATAGCTGCGGGAAGGCGGCCGGATACCACGTTATCGCGCTGGCGCCACAGGGAATTCGGCGTCTGTCGTCAATCGGCAACACTGGCGAATGGTGGCGGCGGGCGGAAAAGCGGGTACTCAGGAAACGGTTCTTTCGAACGCACTTGGTCTCTGCCCGTTTGTAGTCTTAGGGTTAAATAGGGGCGCTAAGGCCCTGAATAAAAAAGTGAATTAGTCTCTTGAAGTTGACAACCAAAGGGCGGTACGCCGTGCAGGCGATGTCGGATATCGCGGCCTATAGCGATGGCCGAGCGATCCCTGCGTCCGAGATCGCGCTGCGCCAGGGAATTTCTCCGGACTATCTCGACCAGATCCTGTCGAAACTGCGGCGCGCGGGACTAGTGGCGAGCGTCCGCGGCGCCAATGGCGGATACGGGCTCGCCCGCGCGGCGCAGGAGATTCGCATCGCCGACATCGTCGCCGCAGTGGATGAAGAGATCCGGACGACCGCCTGTTCGCCGGGCTCGGACATCGGCTGCCGGGGCGGCTCAGCGCGCTGCCTCACCCATGACCTTTGGGACGAGCTAGGCCGCCAGATCGAAATTTTCCTCAACGCCATCACGCTTGAAGATGTCGTCGCGCGGCGGGTCCTCGGCGCGGCCTCGGTGAATGCGCCGCGTCAGCCGGAAGCGCAGGCGAGGGGTGAAGAGGTTTCGGAGATCGGAGCATGACGCGGCATTATCTTGACCACAACGCCACCTCGCCCGTGCGGCCGGAAGTCGTCGACGCGGTGTGCGACGCGATGCGCCGGGACGGCAACTCGTCGTCGGTGCACGAAGAGGGGCGGGCGGCCCGCGCCCGGGTCGAAGCGGCGCGGGAGAAGGTCCGCAAGCTCGTCAATGCGCCGGTGAACGGCGTTATCTTTACCGGCGGCGGCACCGAAGCGATCCACTATGCGCTCCACGGGACCGCGATGAACGGGTCGGTGAAGAAGATTTTCGTCTCGGCCATTGAGCACGCCGCCGTGCCCGGCAACGCCGCGACGACGGGCCTGCCCGTGGAGACCGTCCCGGCGCAGCCGAACGGCCTCGTCGACCTCGACGCGCTGAAGGCGGCCGTTTCGAAAGAGACCGAGCCGTTCCTGATGTGCCTGATGCTCGCCAACAACGAGACCGGCGCCATCCAGCCCGTGCGCGAGGCGGCCGACATCGTCCACGACGCGGGCGGGCTCATGTTCGTCGACGCGGCTCAGGCTGTGGGCAAGATCCCGGTCAATTATGTCATGCTGGGCGCGGACTTCATGGCGCTAACCGGCCACAAGTTTGGCGGGCCAGTCGGCGTCGGCGCGCTCGTGGCAGGCCCGAACCTGCCGTTGGCGCCGGTGATGCGCGGCGGCGGCCATGAGAGCAATCGCCGCGCCGGCACGCATAATGTTCCTGCGATCGTCGGACTTGGCGTCGCCTGCGACCTAGCCGCCGACAGCCTCTCGCGCGCCGAGGAGATCGCCGCAATGCGCGATCGCATGCAGGCGGCGGCCGAAAATACCGGCGCGCGCATCTGGGGCAAGGACGTCGATCGTCTGCCGGGGACGCTGTGCCTGACGGCGCCTGGATTCACGGGCGAGACCCAGCTGATCTCCATGGACCTCGCCGGCATAGCAATTTCATCGGGCTCCGCGTGCTCGTCCGGCAAGGCGAAGCCGAGCCACGTGCTCTCCGCGATGGGCTGCGACGCTGCGGATGCGTCATGCGGCGTACGGATTTCCCTCGGCTGGTCGTCGACGGGCGAAGACGCGGACGCTTTCTGCAGCGAATGGCCGGCCGCCTATGATCGGGCGAAGGCGGAAGCTGCGTAGTGTCAACGGGAAAGGTCGCGCATGTCTGTCTATTTCGTTGGTCACGTGAAAATCAAGGACCGGGCGGCGTACGACCGCTACGCGGAAGGGTTTCCGCGCGTGTTCTCGAAGTTCAAGGGGACGCTGCTCGCCGCCGACTTCGAGGCGGAGGTGATGAGCGGCGAATGGGACGCGGATCGGTTGGTGATCATGTCGTTCCCGGACAAGCCCTCCCTCATGGAGTGGCTGACGTCGGATGAGTATCGCGAGATCGGCGTCCATCGGGACGAAGGGGCGGACGTGACGGCCATCTTGGCCAAAGGGCTGGAAGGATAGGGACCTATGTCTGAATTGGCGTACAAGGACGGCATTGACGAAGCGACGGTTGAGGCGACGCGGGCGCTCGAGACCTATAAGTACGGCTTCTCGACCGACATCGAGTCGGTAAAGGCGCCAAAGGGCCTGAATGAAGATACGGTGCGGTTCATCAGCGCCAAGAAGGAAGAGCCGGAATGGCTGCTCGAATGGCGCCTCGCCGCGTTCCGCCGCTGGCTGACCATGGAAGAGCCCACCTGGGCGATGGTCGACTATCCGAAGATCGACTATCAGGACCACTATTACTACGCCGAGCCGAAGACCGGCGCGAAGTACGAGTCCATTGATGACGTGCCGCCGGAAATCCTCGCTGACTTTGAAAAACTCGGCATTCCCCTGAAAGAGGCCGAAGTGCTGCTTGGCGTCGCCGGCGCTGCGGGGTCCGCCGCGGAAGGCCGGGGCATCGGGCCGGCGGCCAACCAGCCGAAAGTCGCCGTCGACGCGGTCTTTGACTCAGTTTCCGTCGCCACGACGTTCCAGAACGAGTTGAAGAAGGCCGGCGTCATCTTCATGTCGATCTCCGAGGCGGTGCGCGAACACCCGGAGCTTGTGAAGAAGTATCTCGGCACGGTGGTGCCGGCGTCGGACAATTTCTTCGCGACGCTTAACTCGGCGGTCTTCTCCGATGGCACGTTCGTCTATGTGCCGGAGGGCGTCAGGTGCCCGATGGAGCTGTCGACCTATTTCCGAATCAATGAAGCGAACACCGGCCAGTTTGAACGCACGCTGATCGTCGCGGCGCCAGGCTCCTATGTTTCCTATCTCGAAGGCTGCACTGCGCCGATGCGCGACGAAAACCAGTTGCATGCGGCAGTGGTCGAGCTCGTCACCGAAGATGAAGCCGAGATTAAATACTCCACCGTCCAGAACTGGTACCCCGGCGACAAGGACGGCAATGGCGGCATCTACAACTTCGTGACCAAGCGCGCAGACTGCCGCGGCAAGAACTCGAAAGTCTCCTGGACCCAGGTCGAGACGGGCTCGGCGGTGACGTGGAAGTACCCGTCTTGCGTCCTGAAAGGCGACGGATCGCAGGGCGAGTTCTACTCGATCGCCATCACCAATAATCATCAGCAGGCCGACACCGGCACCAAGATGATCCATCTCGGCAAGAATACGAAGTCGCGGATCATTTCGAAGGGAATCTCCGCCGGCAAGTCGGACTCCACCTATCGCGGGCTCGTCAGCGTGCATCGCAACGCCAAGGGCGCGCGCAACTTCACGCAGTGCGATTCGCTGCTCATCGGCTCGACCTGCGGCGCGCACACCGTGCCCTATGTGGAGAGCGCCAATCCGGGCGCGGTCTTGGAGCACGAGGCGACGACCTCGCGCCTGTCCGAGGACCAGCTCTTCTACTGCCGGCAGCGCGGCCTTGATGAGGAGGAAGCGGTGGCGCTCCTCGTCAATGGTTTCTGCAAGGAGGTCCTGCAGGAGCTCCCCATGGAGTTCGCCGTTGAGGCGCAGAAGCTCGTGAGCGTCAGCCTTGAGGGGAGCGTTGGGTAGTGGCCATGACGACCCTCTATCGTCCGGTCGGTGAAAAGGAGCGCGCTCTTATAGAGGGGAGCGGATTTCGCACCTTTCCACCGCGGTTGCCTGAGCAGCCGATTTTCTACCCCGTGACGAATGAGGGTTACGCAATTCAGATTGCCCGCGATTGGAACACGAAGTTCAACGACCAAAAGATTGGTCACGTAACGCGGTTTCAGTTGCCGACGGACTACCTCGAACAATTTGATCGGCGGGTCGTCGGCGGCGCTGAGCATGAAGAGCTTTGGGTGCCGGCCGAGCAACTAGATGAGTTCAACTCAATGATCGATGGAACGATCGAAGTAGTCCATAAATTCACCGAAGCTGACAGGCTTGCGGAGGGAGCGTAGTGATATTGGCGGCGTTCGCCATTTCGATTGTCCAGGCCGCCCAAACCGGCCAGCCGCCTGGCGCGGGCGAGCCGGAGCGGCCGGCGGAGCTGCCTGTCTTTTCCGGCGCGATCAAGTTCGCCGAGCCGGAGGACATTGAGGTGCTGCCGCATGCGCTCGACGCCGGCTGGAAAGGCGAGAAAACCTGCGAGCTTCTTCAGGAGACGGAGGAAATACGCGCCTTCAAGTGCACGTTCGCGCCGGGTCAGGGGCACGAGAGGCATTTCCATCCGACGCATTTCGGGTACGTCGTCGAAGGCGGCGCCATGCGCATCACCGATGAAACGGGGACCCGCGAGCAGGTCATTCCGACCGGCGCGACATGGGTGTCCGATGGCGTCAAATGGCACGAAGCGGTGAACATCGGCGAGACCACGGCGAGCTATGTCATCGTCGAACCAAAGAGGGCGGCGCAATGAGGCATTTATTTTCGGCAGCAGCCTCGTTGGCGATCTGTCCCGCGGCGGTTTGCCATGCGGCGGAAGCGCAGGAGCGGGCGGTCGCGCCTGCGTCCGTGCAGGCGCCGGGCGGCGACAGGACGCACTATGTCGACCCGACGCTTGATCCTAAATACCCCTTCTCCGCCGCTGTCGTCGTTGGCGATACGATCTATCTGGCCGGCCAGCTCGGCGTCGACCGAAGCGCCGGGCGCGGGCTCGTTGAAGGCGGCGCCGGGGCGCAGACGACCCAGATTTTCAAGAACTATGAGGCGGCCCTTAATGCGCTCGGATCGGACCTGTCGGACATTGTGAAGTGTACGGTGTTTCTTGGCGACATGTCTGACTACGCGGAGATGAACGAGGCGTACGCCGCCGCGTTGCCGTCGCCTAAGCCGGCGCGGTCGACGGTCGGCGTGGACGGGCTGGCGCGTGATGCCGCTCTGGAAGTCGAATGCGTCGCCGTGCGGCGTCCTAAGGAAGAAGAGTGATGCTCAAGATCGAAAATCTCCACGCGTCCGTGGAGGGCGCGGAAATCCTGAAGGGCCTCACCATTGAGGTGCCGGCGGGCGAGGTGCACGCCGTCATGGGGCCGAACGGGGCCGGTAAATCAACGCTCTCGCATGTAGTCGCGGGCCGGGACGATTATGACGTGACGGCCGATGAAGTGTCGCTTGGCGGCGAAGATCTCCTTGAGCTCGATCCGTCGGAACGCGCCGCCAAGGGGCTTTTCCTGTCGTTCCAGCATCCGATGGAGATCCCCGGCGTCGCCACCATGAATTTCATCCGCACCGCGCTCAACGCTCAGCGCAAGGCGCGCGAGGAGCCGGAGGTCTCGGCGGCGGAATTTCTGAAGCTCATCCGCGAGAAGGCGAAGCTCGTCGGCCTAACCGACGAAAAGCTGAAGCGCCCCTTCAATGTCGGATTCTCCGGCGGCGAGAAAAAGCGCATGGAGATGCTGCAGATGGCGATCCTGGCGCCGCAATTTTGCATCATGGACGAGACTGATTCCGGCCTCGACATCGACGCCCTGAAAATGGTCGGCGACGTCGTCAACGCTCTGCGCGGCCCGGGCAGGGGCTTTCTCGTCATCACCCACTATCAGCGGCTTCTGGAGTACATCCGTCCGGACAGGGTGCATGTGCTTGCCGACGGCCGGATCGTGAAATCCGGCGGGGCGGACCTCGCAGCGGAACTTGAAGCCTCCGGCTACGAACAGTTCATCGAGGCGGCGTAATGGCGCTGGCGTCTTTTAAGAACCCTAGCCCCTATGAGGCGCGGCTGCGCGAGGAGTTCGCGGCCCGCGGCGACGCCGCCGGGTCGGAAAGCGCGTGGAACGCCTTCGCCGCGGCCGGCCTGCCGCACCGCCGGCTCGAAGGCTGGCGGTGGACGGACTTGCGCGGCGCGCTCGCCGAGGCGGGCGGGGACGGCGTCGCTGCGCCATCCGTCGGCCTGTCCATTGAGGACGCGCTGGTCATCGACATCCCCGATGGCGAGGCGCGTATCCACAACGCGTCGGGCGTTGAAGGGCTCTCCATTCGTCTGACGTCGGACAGGGACGGGCCGTTCGCGCCGTCCCACGCCGTTTCAGATCTCACGCGCGCGTTCGTATCGGACATCGTCAGGATCGACGTGGCGGAGAATGCGCACATCGATCGGCCAATCTTGCTGCGCCACCGCGCCGCGGGCGGCCGGCGCGGCGCGCGCGTCGAGCTTGTTGTCGCAGACGGGGCCAGCGTCGCGATTTTCGAGACGGTCGAGTCTGGCGACGCCTCCTTCCACCATCTCCTAATGCAGGCCGACGTCGGCGCGGGCGCAAAGCTGACCCGCGCGATACTTCAGGCGGGCGCGGCGTCGTCGGTCGTCGCAGGCGTCTCGTCGGCGCGGCTTGGCAAGGACGCGCGCCTTGACCAAGCGAGCATTTTGCTTGGCGGCAAGCTGGCGCGGTTGGAGACGCGGCTTAACTTCGTGGGCGAGGGCGCCTCGGCGTCGATGGATTCAGCGGTTCTCGTCGGCGGCGCGCGGCATGCGGACATAACGACCGTGGTCGCCCATGAGGCGCCTGGGTGCGAGACGCGCCAGCGCCACAAGGGCGTCGCCGACGGCAAGGCGCGCGCGGTCTTTCAGGGTAAGTTCTTCGTCGCCCGCGACGGCCAGCGGACCGATGCCGACATGCAGGCGAATGCGCTCCTCCTCAGCGACGGGGCGCAGGCTAATCACAAGCCGGAACTTGAGATCTATGCGGACGACGTTGAGTGCGCCCATGGCAGCACCTGCGGCGCGCTTGATGATGAGGCGCTCTTCTACCTGCGCCAGCGCGGCCTTTCCGAAGCGGCCGCGCGGGCGCTTCTCATCGAGGCGTTCGTCGGCGAAGTCATTGACGATATGGACGCGCGCGTCGCGCCCGCAGCACGCGCGATTGTCGAAGCGTGGCTTGAGGAGCGTCAGCTATGAGCGAGGCGGCGGCGCAAACGGTAAGCGCATATGACGTCGCGTCCTTGCGCGCGCAGTTCCCGATTCTGGAGCGCGAGGCCTACGGCAAGCCGCTCGTCTACCTTGACAACGCCGCGTCGGCGCAGAAGCCGCGCGCCGTCATTGAGCGCATGACCGATACGATGACGCGGTCCTACGCCAATGTGCACCGCGGCCTGCATCTTCTCTCCAACGAGGCGACGGAGGCGTATGAAGACGCCCGCAAGGCCGTCGCTCAGTTTCTGAATGCTGGCGGTACGGACGAAATCGTCTTTACGAGCGGCGGCACTGACGCCTTCAATCTCGTTTCCTATGCGCTTGGCGTTTCGGAGATCGGCGAAGGCGACGAAATCGTCCTGTCGGTGATGGAGCACCATTCGAACATCGTTCCCTGGCACCTCCTCCGGGAGCGCAAGGGCGCGGTCCTGAAGTGGGTTGACGTGACGGACGACGGCCTCATCGACCCGGAGGCGTTCGCCGCGGCCTTCAGCAGCCGGACGAAGCTCGCCGCCGTCTCGCACATGTCGAACGTCATGGGGGCCGAGACAGACGCGGCGGAGCTTTCCCGCATCGCGCATGCGCACGGCGCGAAAATCCTGTTCGACGGTTGCCAGGCGGCCGTTCACGGGCAAGTCGACGTGCAGGCGATCGGCGCGGACTATTATGTGATGACCGGGCACAAGCTCTACGGCCCGTCCGGGATCGGAGTTCTTTACGGCAGAAAGGACGCGCTCGCCGCCATGCCGCCGTTCCGCGGCGGCGGGGAGATGATCGACATCGTCGAACAGGACCGCGTCACATATAACGATCCGCCGCATCGGTTCGAGGCGGGCACGCCGCCAATCATCGAGGCGATCGGCCTCGGCGCGGCGCTGAACTGGATCATGGATATCGGCGTTGACGCCATCGCCGCGCACGAGGCGAGGCTCGCTGAAAAAGCGCTTCAGGCCCTTGGCGCGCTCAATTTCGTCGACGTTTATGGCCGCGCGCCCGGCAAGGCGCCGATCATCTGCTTCAATGTTGACGGCGCGCACCCGCACGATGTGTCGTCGATCGTTGACCGCGCGGGCGTCGCGATCCGCGCCGGCCACCACTGCGCGCAGCCGCTCATGAAAAGGCTCGGCGTGACCGCCACGTGCCGCGCAAGTTTCGCCGCTTACAATACCGAAGACGAGGTCGACGCGCTTGTTGAAGGGCTCATCAAAACTCACAATTTACTAGGCTAATCAAAATGCTGGAACGGGTTATGGACAAGGTGCGTGACGTGATCGATCTCGACGGAGCGGCGGTGGAGCCAGCGGCGCCGGGTGCGTCGGGCGTGCAATCCGAGAAACCCGAGGCTGAGTCTGCAGCTGCGCCTGAGATCGCTGAGGCGGCGACGACGCCCGAGACGGAGGACGCGTCCTCGATCTCCCAGCCGGAACTAGAGCGGATCACGACTGACGTCGTGAAAGGCCTGAAGACGGTCTATGACCCCGAGATACCGGTGGATGTTTACGAACTCGGGCTTATCTACAAGGTTGACCTGTCTGACGAGCGCCTATTGACGATCGACATGACGTTGACCGCCCCGGGTTGCCCCGTGGCCGGCGAAATGCCGGGCTGGGTTGAAGGCGCGGTGCGCGGGATTGACGGCATCGACGACGTCAAGGTGAATATGGTGTTCGAGCCGCCCTGGACGCCGGACCGGATGTCGGATGAGGCGAAACTCGAACTCGGCATGATGTAGGCGACGCGCGCGCGAAGCCGAGAGACGATCGGAGACAAGAGATGCCAAGGCCCCGGCCCAAAGCCGTCACCCTGACCGATGCGGCCGCTTCGCGGATGCAGCAGATCATGTCGTCGGCGGAGGAAGACTTCATCGGCGTCAAGATCGGCGTGAAGAATGGCGGCTGCGCGGGGATGGAATACACCATGGATTACGCGACCGAGGCGGCGCCCCTTGATGAGGTCGTGGAGGATGCCGGCGTCAAAATCCTGATCGACCCCAAGGCGATCCTTTTTCTTCTCGGTACGGAGATTGACTTCGTCACGGAGAAGCTGTCGCAACGGTTCGTGTTCAAGAACCCGAACCAGACGGACGCCTGCGGCTGCGGCGAGAGCGTCACCATCGTCCCTGCGGCCGCAGCCGACGCCTGACCGGTTCTGCTATGGCCGTTTCCGCCGGCTATATCGGTTTCGTGAAGGATCTCTTTGCGCCTTTCGGCGCCATCTCCGTGCGGAAAATGTTCGGCGGCGCCGGCGTTTACTGCGACGGCCGGATGTTCGCCATCATTGGCGACGACGACCTTTGGCTGAAAGTGGACGACGAGACGCGGCCGGAATTCGCGTCGGCGGGCCTTATGCAGTTTACGTACGAGACCAAGGCCGGCGACCCGCACGCCATGTCCTACTACGCTCCGCCGGATGAAGTCTTCGACGACGCGGATGAGCTAGGTCGCTGGACGACGCTAGCGCTCGAGGCGGCGGCGCGCACGGCCGCCCGAAAGAATCCTGTGAAGAAGAAATCTTCGAAGAAGCGCGTGAGCGCGGCTCGGCCGCGCGCCGCATCGCGCAAGGCCGTGAAACGACGAGCGGTCAAGAAAACGACGGCGCAGACGTCATAGCGCGTCAGGCGACTTTTCTGTAGGCGGAGAGAAACGCTTCGCGCGCCTTCAGGAGCGCGGCCTGCGGGTTGACGTTTAGAATGTCCGGCTTCACGGCCAAGGCGGTGTTTTTGGCTCGCGGGGCCGGCGCGGCGTCCGGTGACGGGACGGGCGCCGGATCAGCGTTCGCAAAAGAGTCGGCGAATGATGATGGCTGAGCGAGAGCTTTACTAGCGAGTGTGGCTGCGGATTTGTCCGCGTCTTGGTCTGTGTCGGGAGCGGGCGTCGCGTCCGACCGAGGTCTGGCGAACGGATTGCCGGCGGCGTTCATGCTGAGCGCGAACCGGGGCGCAGCATCCTCGGTCGGCAAGTCGTTGCTGCGCGCGCGCCGGCTTGCGCGTGAGGCGTTGCGCGCAACGACGGTGGCGCTGTTCGCGTTCAGGATGACGAGATGCTCCTCGCCGTCGCAACGGATGAGCGCCGCGCGCCGCTTCGGGTCGAGCTGAAGGGTTTCAACGAGCTTCAGCCGCCGCTTGCGGGCTGCGGGCCGGCCGTGCGCAAGGCCAAGGCGCTGCATGAGGTAGGCGCCGGCGCTCAGCATCAGGACGACTGATGAAAGCGCGAAAATGATGCGGGCGATATCTGCGGGCGTCATTGGCTTCTCCTTAATGACGCGCGGAGAATGCAGGATACGCTGTTAACGCCGGATTAATCGCCGCACGCGGCGGACCGGTAAAGCTCGTCGAGTCCCGCAAGGTCGATCATCTCTCCATTGAGGTCCTCTCTGAACGCCCTGAAAAACGCGTCGGTCGCGGCGAGGACGCGATCGACCACCGAGCGATCCTTTGCGTAATTGTTCCCGCCGGGCGTCAGCGTCGTTGAATGGAGGGAGTAGACAAGGACAGGCGCGCCGGTCGCCACGATATGCCGGGCGAGGGCGACAAGCTCTTTAACACTCGGCCCTTCCGGCGTCAGCCGCAAAGGGGATGTCAGCAACGGCGCGCGCTTCGGCGCGCCTTCAGGGAAGCCGGGCGCGCCGTCGGCGCCGGTGAAGATCGCCCCGCCGCGCCGGCCATGGGCGCCGGAGGCCGGCGTCACCCAGATTGCCTCGCCGCCATTGATCCGTAACGGGAACGGCTGGTTGGACATCGTCGTAAAGTTCGGCCCGCCGGGCGCACTGAAGTTAAAGGAAGGGCTGGGACTGAAATCGTGCCTGACGCCGATCTCGGCGAGGTCGAGATAGGACTCCGTCGAAATGCCATACCGGCCGGCCCGGTGTGACGTCGCCCGCTCGCCGAACGTCGTCTCGAAGGCGTCCGCAAGCGCTTTCAGCTTCTTAAGGTGAACCGGGGCGGGAAGGTTCTTCTGCCAGGAATAATACTCGCCCTCGAAAGATTGCTCAGGCGGCGTCGCCCATTGATGAAGGTGGAGTCCCAGATCGGCGTCGCCGGCGGCCTTTAGCGCCGAGAAATAGTCGGCGGACGCCGGGTCCGTAATGATCGGATAGGAAAGCAGGCATAATGGCCGCGCGCCATGGGCGGCGCAGATTTTCGCGAACGGATCGAAATCGGTCGGCGGCGCGACCCAGTGCGCGTCCTTTTCGAACTGCGCCCAGTCGAACGCTTCCTCCGTGTCCACCGTTACAATCATCCGGGGGCGCTGTTGTCGGGGCGCGGACCGCAGCGTGGCCGGCGCCAGGCGCACTTGCGCCTTGCGGTCGGCGCGCGCCATTGCCGTGGCGAAGACGTTCTTCAATCCCTCGGACGTATCGCGCCAGGAGAAAGCCTCCGCATACGTTCTTGTGGCCGCTCGGTCCCAGTCGGCGTCGAGGATTGACGATAGCGCCGCCGCGAAGGCCGCCGGCGAGCGTTCCTCGGCGAGGCGGCCCGCCGCCGGCGCGGCGATCACCTCGCCGCATCCCCAGACAGGCGCGGCCACGGCCGGGGTTCCGCACGCCATCGCCTCCAGAAGGACGTTCGGCCAGCCTTCGCGGGTGGACCCAAGCGCCAGAACGTCAGCAGCTGAATAAACATCGGCGAGCTCGTTATGCGGGCGGGGGCCCAGGAACCGCGTGCGGTCGGTCACGCCGGCCGCCTGCGCTCGCGCTTCAAGCGCGCCGCGTTCCGGGCCATCGCCCGTGATCAGAAGCGTTGCGTCTGGAATGGCCGCGACCGCGTCGATGACGAGATCGTGGCCCTTGCGGTCGATGAGATGGCCGACGCTGGCGACCGTCCTGCCGGTCACGCCGAGCGCGGCCTTCGCTGCGTCGCGCGCCCGCGGCCGGAACAGGTCAAGATCAACGCCATTCCGAAGGACGTGGACTTTTTCCGCAGGCGCGCCGAGACGAACGAGTTCCTCCTTTAGCGCCGCCGCGACGCAGATGACGGCATCGGCGACAGCGATCGCTGACAGGATCATCCGCCGCTGACGCGGAAAGGCGGGTATCTCGCTGACGTCCGATCCGCGCGCGGTCAGGATGAGCGGCTTTCCTAGATCCGCCGCGACGCGGGCGGCGGCGACGCCGTCCGGATACAGATAATGGGCGTCAATGACATCGAAATCCGCGCCGGCGTCCACTTGCCTCTGAACTTCCTTGCGGATGGCCCGTTCGAGCGCAGTTGCGGCGTATGTCATTCCGACTTTCGGCGGAATTGCGTAGCGGGGATGCGAGATTTCGATCCCGCGACGCGTTTCATGGGCGGGCGCCCGCGCGAAGGCCGCATACCGTCCAAATGCGGCGTTATCGAAAGGAAACCACGGGACAGGGGCGATCACCCTGACGTGCGCGCCAGTGCGGTCGGCGAAGTCGGCCATGCGGTTTTCCACGAAGACGCCATGGGCGGGCGCCGCCGCATTCGGGTAAAGCGTGGTGATGGTTAAGATGCGCATGCTCGCGTCGCCGCCTTTTCGCGTCCGCCCACCGGCATTCGCTTTGCGTCACCGGCGAAGCGTCGGCGACGCTTCTTGACGCTGATAGACATCCTATCTGGCCGTAAAACATTGGTAAGCGCCTGCGTCATCGGATTATGGCGGCAATGTGGCGGGCTACCGGCGCAAATGCGGCTGCGTCGACAACCCTCGAAATGACTCAACGGTAAATCGTCCCGTTAAACGTGTATTTTGTGGCGGTTCGTTAATTTCTCTTGCCGTATTGACGAAAATCAAGAATTCCTGATCGCGTTAATTGTGAATTCGTGGGGCCGGCACGTTTCCTGCTCAACCTTTCGGGTATGCAGCAAACTAAAACACTCCGAAACGATGTCGGCGGGGCGCCTCGAATAAGGGGAAGCGTCATGGAAATGATGTTGCCGACGGCCTTGGGCGGCGCGCTCGCGTTTGCGGGCGCTCTGGCGTTCGGTGTCACGCAGCCGGGACGCAATATGGCGGCGCGCGCCGGCGGCGCGGAAGACGGCGGCGTCGACTTGCGGGCGTTTGCGCCGTCGGACGTTGTCGCGCACGCGCAGCGTCTCGCATCGCCGGTTTCGGTGGCCGCAAAACGCGCGGCGGACATAGCGCTGGCGGCGGCGCTTCTCGTGGCGGCCGCGCCGATCTGCCTTATCGCGGCGATCGCCATCGCGCTCGAAACGCCGGGGCCTGTCTTGTATCGTCAGGTCCGGGTGGGCGCTGGCGGGCGACCATTCAAGATAGTTAAGTTCCGCTCCATGCGCGTCGACGCCGAAAGCGACGGCGCGCAATGGGCGTCAGAGCGCGACCCGCGGGTCACGCGCGTCGGACGCGTCATCCGGCATCTGCGCATTGATGAAATACCGCAGGCGTTCAATGTCTTGCGCGGCGATATGAGCTTCGTAGGCCCGCGTCCTGAGCGTCCCGAGTTTGTCGAAATTCTTAGCGAAGCTGTGCCGCACTACGAGCTGCGCCACATGGTCAAGCCGGGGATCACCGGCTGGGCGCAGGTCAAGCGCAGCTATGGCGCGTCGGTCGAAGACGCCGTCGAAAAGCACCGGTTCGACCTGTATTATCTTAAGAATTGCAATATACTCATGGACTTAAAGATCGTTTTGATGACGTTTCGCGTGGCGTTGTTCGGAGTAGGCAGCCGATAGCGCGCAGCGACCGTTCCGGGTCTGCGCATCCTTGAAACGCATCGCGCGGGGGTTGCCCCGCATCAAAAACGCCGGCCTGGCGGTCCTTCTTGCGGGACGCGCCATTTGGGGACGGCCCCTATGCCGACTTCGGATTCGCTTCGAAAAACTGCAGGCAGGCTGGCGCTCGCCGCCGGGCCGTTCGCACGCGGAGTATTTCGCCGCCGGCTGGCGGCCGCGGCGGGCTTGGCGGTTGTCGCAACCACGATGCTTGTCGTGTTGGGCCTTCGGTTCGGCGCCGGCGATAGCGCAGCGGAGGGCCCGGAATCGGCGGCCCGCGTGGCCGGCTCTCCCGCTTCAGTCGACGACTCGTCGTCAATGGCCGGCCGGCGGATCGCCGTGCTGGAGCGGCGCGTCGCCTATGAGCGCAAACCGACCCAGCGCGCGACGGAGGCGCTCGCCGGCGCGCTGTCCGCGGCCGGGCAGTATGAGGAATTGCGCGCGCTCGCCGATGATCCTCAAGCGCGCTTCCGCGACGCAGCGATGCGCGAAGCGTTCAGACTAGAAGCCGACTTCAGAGGGCGGCGCTTCGACGAGGCGCGCGTGCGCGCCCAGGCGCTTCTCGACGGACCCTATCGCGCGCAGGCGGCGTTGGCGCTCGCGGAAATCGGCTATCGCCTAGACCCCCGCGGCGGCGATGCGCTTGTTGAGAATATCAGGATCGCCTTGGGCGGCGTGCAGGAAGTGGCCGCGCAGGCATGGCTGTTGCGCGCCCGGATGGCGCTTGACGCGGGCGCGTTCGACTTCGCGCAGAGCGCTGCGCGCCGCGCGCGTGAAGCGGGCGCCGCGCCGTCACGGGTCGAGGCCGTCAGAATTGAAGCGATGATCCGCCAGGGGCGCCTGGCGGAAGCGGACGCCTTGCTGACGAAGCGGCTGGCGGCGAGCGGCGACAGCGGCGCCGATGCGGACGCGCTGCGTTTGCGCGGCGTCTCGTTGCTGCGACAGGGCGAGTACAAGGCCGCCGTCCAGGTCTTCGAGGCCATCGATACGGCGCTTGAGAATACGCCGCGCGGCGAGCTTTTGCGCGCGGTGGCGAAGCTCGGCGCGGGCGATCTTGCGGTGGCCTCGCGGCTTGTGGACGCCGTTATCAGAGTTGCGCCGTTCGACTGGGTCGCCTGGGACGTAAAGGCGCTCGTGGCGGACGCTTGGCGGGAGCGCAACGGACCATCGGAAAGCCACGTCGTGGCGGCGCTGGACGGTCTGGAGGCCGCGGGCGCCGGCCGACTGGCGCATTTGCGGCGTCAGGCGCTGGCGCGGAGGAGAGGCGATCGATCGGACGCTTTCGCCTTGATCGCGGCCGCCGCCGATGCGCCGCCGGCGTTTTCGCCGGATCGGCGCGCGCCCAAATTCGTCTTGACCGGGATCGAGTTTCTGATCGGTCCGGCGAGCGTCGGGGACGGGGCGGGCGGACAATTGGGCGGCATCGAACGATTGCTTGATCCCGTCGACGTCGGCCATGCCGCCGCACTAAAGGCCGCCGCCGACGTCGCGACCGCCAGTCCTTCGCCCTCTGATCCGAGCGGAAGCGCGCTCGTCGCCGGCGGCGACGGCCTGGCGTTGGCCCTTGCGGGTGAAACGGCGCGCCGACGCGGCGAGGTCGCCGCAGCGGTCGACCTGCTGCTGGCGGCCGCCGCCGCTGACCCCGGGCTCGACGGCGTCGCTGAAAGGCTGTGGCTGGCGGCGCGCGATGCGCGCCACGCCCCAGGCTCAGACGCTGCGCGCCGGGTGATCGAGACGCTTCAGTCGCTGGCGCGAGCGCGCCCGAACGACGTCGACGCGCATGTGGCGCTCGCCACCGCGCTCCGGGCCTCAGGCGACGTTGGCGCTGCGGCGAACGCTCTGTCGGCGGTGGAGGCCGAATTCGTCGCCGATCCATCCCATGCCGATCGCTTCGCTGATACGCTGCTTGAGGCAGGCCGCGTGAAGGATCTCATCGCCTTCGCTGCCCGGTTGGAGCGAAATCCGGTCGACGGCGCCGCGGCCGCGGCCGGGCGCGCGTTCGCCAGCGCCGGCCGCGCCGAAGACGCGGCGCGCGCGTTTCGGGTCGCGCTTGGCCGCGATCCGGCCGATCAGGCCGCCGCCGACGGCTATCTCGACGCGATGACCGATCTCGGCCTGCGTGACGCCGGCGAGGCATTGCTCGCCTATATTCGGTCGGACGGCCAAACGCCGTCGGCGGCCGGCGCCGGGCTGCAAACAATAGTAACGCCTTTAGGTTATCAACGACCTGAGCTTCGCGCGCCGCCGGCGGGCGCAGCCGATGCGCTTGGCGTGGACGGCGACGCCAGGCAATCCGCCCGAAAGGACGGCTCGCCCATGCGTTCGCCAAGGGAAAACGAGGATGCAGCGTCCGACAAGACTCGCTCCAAGACCGAAAAGCCCGGCATTGGTGGCCGCGGCTAAAGGTCTGGTATATGCCGTTACGGCGGCGAAAGGGGGCGCGCCAAGTCGGGAATGGAATGCAGTCTTCCATGCTCCGGCCCGGTGAGGCGTATCAAATAAAGGTCAACTATATGAAGGAACTGGCTATGAAATTTCGGGTGATGCTTGGCGCACTGGCGGCCGCGCTTCTCGCCGCTTGCGCCTCGGGCGACGTGCTCGACGCGGACGAATTGCGCGCTTCTTCGGCGACTCTCGAAGAGGCGGCTGCGTCCGCCCCTGAATACCTTATCGGGCCGCTCGATCAGCTTGAAGTCTTCGTCTGGCGCGCGCCGGAGCTGTCCACCAAGGTGACGGTGCGGCCGGACGGCCGGATTTCGACGCCGCTGGTCGAGGACATGGTCGCCGCCGGCAAAACGCCGACGACCCTCGCCAGCGACCTTGAGAAGAACCTTCGCCGCTACGTGAAGACGCCGCAGGTGACCGTCATCGTGTCGGATTTTACGTCGACGCCTGACCAACAGGTGCGTGTCCTTGGCGAGGCGCAAAGGCCGGTGGCGCTGCCTTATTCGTCGGGACTCACCGTGCTTGACGTTATGGTGGCTGTCGGCGGGCTCACCGAGTTTGCGGCCGGCAACAAGGCTGTCCTCATCCGCGGCAAGGGCGATGACCGCAAGTCCTACCGCCTGAAGCTCGACGATCTGCTGCGAAAGGGGAACATTTCCGCGAACGTCACCGTGCTGCCCGGAGACGTTATCCTGATCCCCGAGAGCCTGTTCTAGGGCGACGGCCGCCGGCGGCCCCCCCCTCGTTTCTGCGAGGGCGCCGTCCGGACAGAATAAGGAACGCTCTATTCCGTGTTCGAACTGTCGAGCATACCCGGGCCGGTCGTGCGCTACGGCCTTGGCTTGTGGCGCCGCCGCTGGATCGTCGCCGGCGTCGCGTGGCTGATTGCGCTCGCCGGGTGGTTTCTGATCTGGCTTATCCCCGACAAGTACGAATCGCGCGCGCAGGTCTTCGTGCAAACGGAGACCATTCTTGACCCGGTGCTTAGCGGCGTAACGGCCCGACCGAACTATGAGCGCCGGGTCGAAGTGATGCGAAACCAGCTGCTGACCCGTCCGAATGTCGAAAAGATCATCTACGGGACTGGGTTGCGGGGCCTCGTGGAGGGCGGTTCGGCGCTGGCCCAGGAGGCGGCGCTTCAATCGCTCACCGACTGGGTCGCCGAATCCATCCGCATAGACAGCACGCAGGAGATGTATTTCGTCATCAGCTATCGGTTTGGCGATCCGACCATTGCGCGGGACGTGGTCGACCAGGTCGTCAATATGCTGATCGAACAGGACCTTGGGGCAAGCCTTACGGAGAGTGAGGATGCGCGTCGTCGTCTGCAGCAGGAGATCGATGGCTACGGCGCGCGCCTGACGGCGAAGGAGCGCGAAATCGCGGAGTTTCGCCGCGCCAACGCCGAAGAGCTGGCGGTGGTCGAAGGCCGCGCCCTGCGCCGAAATCGGGTTGAGACCGAGCTGGCCCGCGCCGGCGAGGAAATCTCGGTTGCGCAGCGCCGGCTGCGCAGCCTGCGGAGCATCATGTCGACGACGCCGCGGACGAGTTCAGGGAATGAGCTTGACGGGCTGCTTGTCGAACTGGCGGCGCTGCGCAGTCAGTATAAGGACACGCACCCCGACATCCAGAACGTGAAGGCGCGCATTGACCAACTTCGCGCGGGCGCCGGCTCGCTGCCTGTCAATCCCGAGTATAGGCGGCTCGAGAACGAAGTGCGGACCGCGGAGGATCTCCTCGCGACCCTTGAGGAGCGGGAGCGGGAGCTGCTCGCCGAGCGCGAGAAACTCGCCTTTACGGTCGGCCAGGCCCCGGCGGCGCAGGCCGAGCTGCGGCGCATTGAGCGCGACTACGAACAGATCCGCGACAGCTATGAGCAATTGCTCGGCCGCAATGAACGGCTGAACCTGACCGAGAGCCTTTCGGCGGGCGGCGCGGGCGTCGAATACCGCGTCTATGAGCGGCCCGAAGTGGCGATCAAGCCCGTGTCCCCGCCGCGGACGCTCCTCATCGTCGGCGTGCTTATTATGGCGATCGGCGCCGGCGGCGCGGCGGCGATGGGGATCACGTTTTTCGAGCGCAGTTTCACCCAGTCCGGCGAACTGGAAAAAGCTTTCGGCCTTCCCGTGCTGGGAGCATTGAGCGAGGTCGCCACCGACATGGTTAAGACGAGGCGCAAGAATGATCTTGCGCGGCTCGGCGCCGTCATGGCCGCATTGGTCATTCTTTGCGGCGCCTATATCTACTTGGCGGCGGTGCGATTGCCCGGCGGTCTGGGGAACGGCGCGCAAACTGCATCAGCCTCACAAACCGTCCTGGAAACCGCCCTGTCAGCCGGGGCCGCCGGTCCGGAGGATGTCTACGAATGGGACTGATCGAAAGAGTGGCGTCAGACGGGCCGTCAGAGCCCGGCCGACCGCAGCGGCCGCGCGCCGCGGGGTCGCCTGCGCCGGAATTCGATCTCGATTTCGACGCGCTCGCCGCGCTCGGCGCCTACACGCCTGACGGTTTCGGACGCTCGCATGTGCTGGAACTGCGCGCCATCAAGCGCGCCTTGCTGAAGCGCATCGGGCTCTTGCACGCCGGCGGACGCCGCGGCGCGCGCGACGGCGGGCGCCGCCGCAATGTGGTGGTGGTGACCTCAACGCGGCCCGGCGAAGGCAAGACATTCACCGCGGTCAATCTCGCGCTCAGCCTTGCCCTGGAGGAGGGCGCTTCGGTGCTCCTCATCGACGGCGACGCGCTGAAGCCTAAGGTCCGCAGCTATTTCAACATTCCCGAAGGCCCCGGTTTCGTCGATCGCCTCATGGACCCGAGCCTGTCGGTGTCGTCTCTCGCCTGGCGGGCGCGTCAGGCGCCGCTTGCCGTTCTGGGCGAAGGGTCGAAGACGGGGCCCGCCGCGGAGCTGTTCAGCTCGCAGGAGGCGCGCGCATTTTTCGCTCGCGCGTCCACGGCGGCGCCGAACCGGCTGATTATCGTCGATGCGCCGCCGATGCTGGCGACGACGGAGGCCTATGCGCTCGCCCGCCATGCCGACGAGGCGCTCTTCGTCGTTCAGGCCGACGCGACGCCGCAGCCGGCGGTGGCGGTGGCGCTCGATGAACTGCTTGACGTCAATCCGAATGTCAGCCTCGTCCTGAATCGGTGTTTGGTTCCGGGCGGCGGCGCGCATTACGGCTCGTATGGCGAATACTACGCGCGCGCCCGCGCTGGCGGCGCGCCAGAGAAGGAGTGAGCGCGCCGCTGCGGCGCGCGAGGGGTGGTGGCAAATGGCATCCGCGAGATTTGGTATGGGTACGCATGACATGACTGAGGCTGAGCATCTTCGGGCGCGGCGAGGGGGGCGCGCGTCAGCGGGCGGATGCGTCGTCGCGGGGGCGGCGTTCCTGACCGCGGTCGCGCTCGCCACGCCCGCATCGGCCCAGCGTTTCGGCGGTCCTGGCGTGATCGGCGATTTGGACCCGACATTGACGTTCAAGACTGACTATCTCGGCTATGCGGCGAGTGTCAGTCCCCGCGCCGCTTACTCCAGCAATATCAATCTTGCTCCGGATGGATTTGAAGAGGAAGAGGTCATCGTCTCGAACCTCTTTACCGGCAACGCAATCTATTCGACGAAGCGGTTCACCGGCCTCATCCAGGGCGACCTCGACGTCTCCTATCTGACCGAGGCGGAAGACGTGAACGTCAACCAGCAAATCGGCGGCGTGGGCACGGCGACGATTGCGGAGAACCTCTTCTATTTCGACGTCAGCGGGTCAACTTCGCGACAGCTGGTCGGCGACAATGCGCGCTTCTCCCAGAATATCAACGCGGCGCGGAACCAGCAGGTCAACGTGCATTCATTTGCGCTGAGCCCCTACCTCAATCGCCGCTTTGATGACGGATCATCCGCCGAGATTCGCTACCGTTTCAGCCAGGTGTTCGTGGACGACGATGCGCCAGCCGGCGGGTTCCTGAACGATTCGCAGTCCCAGGAGCTTATCGGCGTCTACGACACGGGCGAGCGTTTCGGCGACCTCACTTTGCGGGTGACCGCATATGGCGCCCGTACGGATGAAAGCGGCTCTCAGTTCTCGCCGGAATTCGAATACGAGCAGGGCACGATCATCGGCGAAGCGGAATACGCGCTGACCCCGAAATTCGCCCTCACAGGCTCGCTGGGCGTCGACGAAGTCCGCTCCGATGCGCCGGAGGCGCTGATCCCGACGGATGAGCTCTCCGGACTGAACTGGCTTGCGGGCTTTCGCTATCGGCCGAGCCGCCGCACCGATCTTCTTGTTCAGTATGGCGAACGCTTTGGCGGCGACTATGTCAACGCCCAATTGAGTTATGCGTTGTCTCCGCGGGTGCGGGTGACGGCAAGCGGTTCGCGGCAATTCCTGACGCGCGCGCAAGCGATCGACTCGAATTTCGCCCGCGCGCAGCGAACCGTGCTGGACTTCGCCGATCAGTTAAGGAACTCCCAGGAGGGGCTCTCGCCGGCCGGCATAATTCAGGGCGCCAATGGTCTGGGCAACCAGTTCCGCGCGTTTCAGGCTGTCGGCGTCGGCGTCTCCGAGCAATACAGCGCAGGGATCGTCGCGGCGTACGACAGGACTCAGTTTTCGGCGAACGCGTTTTATGCGGATGACGACTTCAACTTCCGAAATATCGAGACCATCGGCGGCAACGCGAATGTCGATCACCGCCTGTCGCGCCGCATCACTGTCTACGGCAGCGCGTTCTTCCGACTCGTGGATACGACTGTCGATCTTGACCAGTGTCTGGCGGAGCCCGCGCTCTTCGGGATTGACGTCATGACGCCGGGCGTCACCGCCATAGCCAGCTGCAACGCCCTGTCGGGCGTGAACGGCGAATTCAACACCGCAGGGGGGCGGATCGGCGCCCGCTACCAGATTTTCCGGAATCTGGCCGCGTTTGGCGAGTTCAATCACACGCAACGGTTCTCGGACGAGCCGCAGCTCGAATTCGACGAGAATTTCGCGCTGGCCGGGATCATACTGGACTTTTAAACCTATGTACCAAGAGCAATTCGGCTTCTCCGGCGAGCCCTTCAAGCTGACGCCCGACGCGCGGTTCTTCTTCGGCAGCAAGAGCCACAACAAGGCGATGGCGTACCTGCATTACGGCCTGCGCCAGGGCGACGGCTTTATCGTCATCACCGGCGAGATCGGCGCTGGAAAGTCGATGCTGATCACGCATCTGATGGACCAGATCGACCAGACGAATGTAGTCGCGGCCGACCTCATTACGCCGAACCTGCCGCCGAACGAGCTTGTCGCGCACATTCTGTCGGCGTTTCGCATAGAGCCCGCAGGCGATGGGCCGACCGCGGAAATCGAAGCCTTTGAGGATTTCCTCTTCGACCAGATGAACAGGGGGCGTCGCGTTCTGCTCATCGTCGACGAAGCGCAAAATTTGCCGAAGGAGACCCTGGAGGAACTGCGCGTCCTGTCGAACCTCGATTATGACGGTACGCCGCTGTTCCAGGTATTCCTTATCGCCCAGCCCGACTTTCGTCCGATCATCGCGAGCGACGGGATGGAGCAGCTCCGGCAGCGGGTGATCGCCTCCTACCACCTGGAGCCGCTCTCGGAGGAGGACGTCAAGGCGTATGTGGAACACCGTCTGTCCGTGGTCGGATGGGCGGGAGAGCCGCGCATTGAGGACGGCGCCTACAAGCTCGTTTACCAGGCGACTGAGGGCGTGCCGCGCCGGATCAACAAACTCTTCAATCGCGTGCTTCTTTATTGCTCCATCGAAGGCCTCAGCGTCGTCACCGAAGACGCGGCGCAAGCTGTGATCGACGACATTGCGGACGAAGACCTGACTGCGCCGCGCCCGGCGGCAAGCGCTTCTTCGTCTTCTGCCGAATCCGCTGCGGCCCCAGCGCCGGTCGTGATGAACGGCGGCGATACTGACGAACCTTCGCCGCAGGACGAGCTGGCGCCGGTCTTCGCGGCGAATGACGAGGCGCAAGCTGATACGCCAGACGTGACGCGAGCCGAAACCGCCGAGGCCGAGTCGGCGGACGCCGCCGCGGATGAAGCGCGGGGAACGGCTCCTAACGGCGTTGAGGACGGCGTCGATCCTTTCTCTTTCGGAGATCTCGACGCGCCGAAGGATGAACCGGCGCAACAAGAAGATGCGGGCGAGGACGCGACCGCCGACGCTGGGGATAGCGATTCTGCGACAGCTGCGCCTGAGCCCGTCGGCGAGATAGCCGAGGAGGTCGAGAGCGCCGACGCAGCGGACGCACAGGTCGTTGAAGCGGTCCCGGCGGCTGCGGCGCCGACCCGGTCGGCTGATCTCGGCGATCTGGCCGACGCGGATGGTGACGAGCCTGCCGCTGCGAGCGGCGACGCCGCGTCGCAAGACGCCGATCCGAATGACGCCGATCCAAATGGCGCCGATGCGACCCCAGACGCGACCGCCGCAGCCAAGACAAAGAAAGAAGACGACAAGGATGACGGCGCCGACCTATCGGCGTCGCCCCTTGGACGCGCCCTTGCGGGCGCCGCGGCGGCGATTGGCCTTGGCGCCGCGTCCGCGCGGCGGTCCGGCGACCAGCCGAGCGCGCCGAAGAATGATGATGAGGAAGAAGTCCCCGCTATAGAGCCGTCCGCCGCGCCGAAGGCGCAAGAAACGGCCCCGGAGAGCGCCATGACCTCACCGCAATCTTCCGCCGCCGCAGCCGCAGCCGCGCCTATGAGCGTTCTCGACCGCGTGCGCGCGAAGAAGGCGAAAGAGCAAGGCTCGAAATCGTCCGTGCGCGGCGCGACCCTTAATGACGTGGCGGATGCCATCAAGGCGGAGCGTAGCCGTTCGGACCCGACGCAGCCTGATGAGGCCGCCGCAGAGGCGCCGGCCGAGACGCCTGGCGACGAGACGCCTGGTGACGCGACGCCTGGCGAGACGATGGCCGAGACGTTTGCGCCTGCAACGCCGCAGGCCGACTTCGACATGGACGACGACGATGATTATGAGCTCTTCGAGTCCAAGCAACCGGCCGGCGCGTCGGAAGTTCTCGACGGCGAAGAAAAAACGCTGGTGGCCGGCGCGGGCGATCAAGGAGACGACGCCGACGAGCAGGCGCGTCGTTGGCGCCAGGCGCTCGCGAAGACAGTTTCCGCCACCAAGGTGGATCTTCAGACCGCGCATGATCACATCTCGCGTCTGCGCAGGAAGCTGACCAGCGCCGAGCAGACACGGCGTAAGACCGAGGAGAAGATCTCAGAGCGGCTCGACCGCGCCGAAGGCCTCCTCACGGAAATCCGCGATGCCTGGCGGTGAGGCGACGACGGATGGCGTAAGCGCGGACGCGCGCTTTGCGATGTCCGTCGACGTTGAAGACTATTTTCAGGTCTGGGCCTTTTCCAGCGTGATCGCCCGGTCCTCCTGGGACGGATTTTCATCCCGCGTCGGCGATGCGACGCGCCGCACGCTCGACCTATTCGACCGGACGGGGACCCGCGCGACGTTTTTCGCCCTCGGATGGGTGGCCGAGAGAGAGCCCGGCCTGATGCGCGAGATAGCGGCCCGCGGTCATGAACTCGCCAGCCACGGATACGATCACGCCAAGGTTTTCGACCAGACGCCGGACGAGTTCCGCGCCGACATTGCGAAGGCGAAGGCGATCCTTGAGGACGCCGCCGGAGAGCGCGTCATCGGCTACCGGGCGCCCGGGTTCTCCATCGACGCGCGCACGCCATGGGCGCACGAAATTCTCCGCGAAACCGGGCATCTCTACTCCTCCAGCTCTCATCCAATCGCCCACGACCATTATGGCGATCCGCATGCGCCGCGCGCGCCCCATGACGTGGCCGGCGTCATCGAGGCGCCTGTGGCGACGGCGCGCGCCTTTGGCAGGCGGGTGAGCGCCGCCGGCGGCGGCTGGTTCCGGGCGATGCCCTATGCGGCGACGCGCAGGCTGATCGCGCGCGCCGCGGCGCAAGTGGACGGACCGGTCATTTTCTACTTTCACCCTTGGGAGCTTGATCCCGACCAGCCAAAAATCGGCCACGCCCCCGCCAAGTCGAAATTGCGGCATTACCTCAATCTCGGCGCAATGGAGGGCAAGCTTGAACGCCTGTTGGGCGACCGCGCGTTGCTCGGCGGCGGGCGCTGGGACCGCATTGACGCGACGCTGAATCTCTCGCGGCGCGGCGAGCGGACGGCGGCGGCGTGACGGCGGGGTGACGGCGCCTGCGCGCATAGCCGAGGCGGTTGATGCGGGTGCGATTGACGTCACGACCGCGGATGCCGATGCCGACGACGTTCGCGCCTACGTCGACGCCCATGTTGACGCAACTCTCTTTCATGATCCCGCATGGGGGCAGGCGGTGCGCCGCGCCTTCGGATACGAACAGATCACTTTTGCCGCTCGCCGCCATGGCCGGATCGTCGGCGTTCTTCCGTTGATTGACGTGCGCGGACGGATTTTCGGGCGGTCGCTTGTATCCGCGGCGTTTTCCGTCGGAGGCGGCGCGCTTGCGAACGACCCGGTTGCGGCCCGCGCCCTGTGCGCGCGCGCGGTCGCGGAAGGCGAGGCGCGCAATGTCCGGCATGTGGAGCTTCGCGGCGGGCCTGCGCCTGAGGACTGGGTGACGAAAGAGGGCGTATATGCGTCATTCGTCCGCCAGCTGTCGGCCGATGACGATGCGGAGCTGAAGGCCGTGCCGCGCAAACGCCGCGCCGAAATCAGGAAAGCGCTAAAGCTTGCCGACGAAGGCCGGCTCGCCGTTCGGCATGATGCGGACCCTGACGCGTTTTACGACCTCTACGCCATTTCCTTGCGCAATCTCGGCACGCCGGTATTCTCCCGGAAGTTCATCCGGGAGCTGCGCGCGCTCTTCGGGGATCGCATCATCTTTTCGCTTGTGGAGGCCGACGGCGCGCCTGTCTTTTCGCTTTGCAGTTTCCTGCATCGCGATCGGGTCATGCCGTATTACGCCGGCGTCACGCCCGAGGCGCGGCATGTGAAGGCCGCGGATTTTGGTTATTTCTCCCTGATGGGCGAGGCGCGGGCGCGCGGCGCGAGACTGTTTGACTTTGGCCGCTCGAAAATCGGCTCGCCCCATGCGGACTACAAAAGAAGCTGGGGGTTCGAAGCTGAAGCGCTCGTCTACCGCTATGCGCTCATCGCCGCCAAGGAGACGCCGAACGTCAATCCGAACAACCCAAAGTTTCGCCTGCTGACGAATGCGTGGCGGCGGCTGCCGCTGCCGGTGGCGAACGCGCTCGGGCCGATCATCGCCCGGGACCTCGCGTGAGGCGTCGAAATGTCCGCCCGGCGCCCCGCTTTATTCATCGCGCATCGCATTCCCTATCCGCCTGACAAGGGCGACAAGATACGGTCCTGGCGGCTCTTCCTGCGGCTGTCGGAGCGATTTGACGTGCACCTCGCCGCTTTCGTCGATGACCCGGATGATCTGCGGCACAAGGAGCATCTCGAAGCGCGCGCGGAGAGCGTCTCTCTCGTCCCCCTGGGCCGCCGCGCCGCCACGCTGCGCAGCGCGGCGGGGTTCCTGACCGGCGAGCCTTTGTCGATGCCCTATTATCGGGACGCCGCCATGCGCCGCGCGGTGGCGGCGGCGCGGGCGTTTGCGCCGGCCGTCGAGGTCGCGTTTTCATCAACGTCTGCGCAGTATCTCGGGCTTGGCCGGCGCGTCAACGGGGCGCGCAACGCGCCGCGGGTCGTTGATCTGTGCGACGCCGACAGCGCGAAATGGCGCGCCTACGCGACGGACCGACGTCTTCCGATGCGCTGGGTCTACGCCCGCGAGGCGGAAAAGCTCGCCGCTGCGGAAGCGGACATCATCAATGAGGCCGACGCCGCCTTTGCCGTCAGCAAGGAGGAGGCGCGCGTTCTTCAGCGTCTGCCGGGCGTCGGGGCGGAGGTCGACTGGGTGATGAATGGCGTGGATACGGACTATTTCGCCCCGGGCGCCGCCGAAGCCGCGCGTGACGGCTGCGACGTCGTCTTCACCGGCGCGATGGATTACCGCGCGAATGTGGATGCGGCGGTCTGGTTTGCGAAGAAGGTCTGGCCGCGGGTGAGGGCGGGGGCGCCCGGCGCGACTTTTGCGATCGTCGGCGCGCGGCCTGCGCCGGAGGTGGCGGCGCTCAATGGACGCCATGGCGTGCGCGTAACGGGGCGGGTGCCGGACGTGCGGCCCTATCTCGCCGCCGCGAAGGTCGCCGTCGCGCCCATGCGCATCGCGCGCGGGCTGCAGAACAAGGTGATGGAGGCGATGGCCGCCGGCCTGCCCGTCGTCGCGACGCCGGCGGCGGCGGAGGGGCTTACCGCGCTGCCGGGCGAACACTATCGTTCGGCGGAACGGCCGCCAGCGTTCGCCGACGCCGTCCTGCGGCTCTTGCGGCGCTCGGACGAGGCGGCGGCGCTCGCCGAGGCCGGCCGGCGTTTAATGGCGTCGGACTATGGCTGGGACGCGCGGCTGAAACGGTTCGACGCGATCCTTGATCGCGTCGGCGCGCTCTAGCTGTCCTCAGGCGCCTCCGGGTCGGCCGGGGCGTCGATGAACTGCGCGCGCGCCTCGATCGGGCGGCGGTCCACCTCGAAGCGGAAAAGGTCCGGACGCGAATAATGCCCCGCGACGTCGCAGGCGGCCTTCGCGGCGCGAACGATGTCGAGGGAGGCGTCAGCGTAGAGAATTCCTTCGCCATCGAGCGGCCCGGCGATGACTTCGCCGCGCGGATCGATGATCGCCGACTGGCCGGTGTGCTCCCAGACGCCTAGCGGCCGCCATTTCTCCGGGATATCGGATGCCCGGCGCAGGCCGGCCGCGCACACCACATAGGCGGCCGCCTGGCTCGCGAAAGCGCGCGACAGGACAAGCTGGCGCGCCCAGCAATAGTCCTCCGGCCGCGGCGTTTTCTCCCAGCCGGGCCAGAGCGCCGCGTGGACCTGCGTTCCTTGCGCGATGAGGGCGTAGCCGGGCAGCATCATCTGGTGCTCCCAGCAATTGAGCGCGCTGATGCGGGCGTAGTCCCGCTTGTGCGCGACGAGCCCGGCGGCGTCGCCATCCGACCAGATGATGCGTTCGGCGTGGGTGGGCTTGAGCTTTCGGTGGCGGCCGAGGATCGCGCCATGGGCGCCGATGGTCAGGGCGCTGCAATAGACCGATCCTTCGGTGTCCGGGTCCTTCTCCGCAACGCCGATCACGACGTCGACGCCGGCGTCTTTCGCCGCGGCGCACAGAGCGTCGGACTCCGGTCCGCCGAGGACGATGGCGTTGTCGATGTACGCGGCGCTCGCCCGCCAGGTGAGGTCCTGGACGCCGCTTTCAACCCAGAAGGGATAACCGGGCAGCCAGGTCTCGCCGAAGGCCGCGAACCTCGCCCCGTTCGCGCCGGCCTCGCGGATGAGCGCGCAGGCCTTTTCGGTCGACGCCGCCTTGTCGAACAGCACGGGCGCAGCCTGAATCGCCGCGATCCTGAAGTCTCCGGCGCTGGCCGCGTCTTCCATAGTCGTTCCTCAATGGCGCCGCCTGATGGCGGGCGGCTTATTGGCGTTTGGCTGGGCGGGCCCCGCCGCAGCCTCCCTTGTAGCGGCGACCGGCGATATTGGCGCTCACCTCTCCGTGAAGATTTCCAAGACTGTTGTCGGTCTGCCGCTTGGCGCCCGGCCGAGCTATGGTTAAGAGTCTTCTCGGGTGTTTCGTGGGGTCAACGGGGGTTGGCATGATCCGAATTTTATTACCGCTGGCTGTGCTCGCAGCTTTGATGTTCGCGCCAATCTTCAGTGACGAGGTTCAGGGGTCGGACCTTGCGAACGGGACGGTGTCTCTGACCGGCGGCGACTATGTGGGCAACACGGTCGAATGCTGGCTTGGCCGCGACTTTTCCATCTCGGGCGATTGCGAGCCGAGGGGCGGCAGGAAGGGCCTTGCGATCTTCGCGGCTGTGTTCGTGTCCGCGACGGCGGCCGCGCTCGGCGTCATCGGCCTTATCCCTCTGGTCGGACGCGTCACCAGCCTTGTGACCAGCCTGGCGGGCGTCGTGGTCGTGGCGGCGGTCGCGTTTTACGTATTCAGTCAAATGGGCACGGATGAAGGCCTGGAGGGAATCCAGTGGGGTTCCTATGTCGCCGGCGGGGGCGGGTTGCTGACGCTCATTTCCGGGCTCGCGGGGATGCGGGGCGAGTAACGGCTTCTACGGCCGCCGGCCTCGCGGACCGGCGCGCTGTCCAATCATATTTTTGGTCAACGGGGGGCGACGCGCGCTCAAGGCCTTGTGGGGAGGCCTTGAGCGCGCGCTTTTGGTTTTGGCTGCGGGGGCCGGCCTCTCGCCGGCCCGCATCCTGCCTCTCGTGTTACGGCCAGCGCGCGAGCGGCGGCAGGGACGACAGGATCGACTCCACATTGCCGCCGGTCTTGAGCCCGAAGGTCGTGCCGCGGTCATAAAGCAGGTTGTACTCCGCATAGCGCCCGCGCTGGATGAGCTGCTTTTCGCGGTCGTCGTCTGACCATGGCTGGTCCATGCGCTTGGCGACGAGAGCGGGAAAAATCTCCAGAAAGCAGCGCCCGACATCCTGGGTGAAGGCGAAGTCGCGCTCCCAGTCGCCGCTGTCGAGGCGATCGTAAAAGATGCCGCCGACGCCGCGCGGCTCGTCCCGGTGCGCAAGGTGGAAGTAGCGATCGCACCAGGCGCTGTACTCATCGTAATAGCTCTCATCATGGCGGTCGCACGCCGCCTTGTAGGCGGCGTGGAACTCTTGCGTGTCCTCATGCTCGCGCGTCCGATAGGCGGGATGCATGGGGTTCAGGTCGCCGCCGCCGCCAAACCAGCATTTGGTGGTGACGAGCATACGGGTGTTCATGTGCGCGGCGGGCGCATGCGGATTGCGCGTGTGGGCGATAAGCGAGACGCCGCAGGCCCAGAAGCGCGGGTCTTCGGAGGCGCCGGGGATGTGGTCGCGGAATTCCTCTGAGAATTCGCCGTGCACCTCCGAAAAATGCACGCCGGCCTTTTCGAAAACGCGGCCCGTCAAGAGGCCCATGATCCCGCCGCCCTGATCGACGGCGCCGTCGCCGCGCCGCCAGGGCGTTTCCTCAAAGCGGCCGGGCGGCATGTCGGCGTAGAGCGGCCCGCCTTCATCTTCGAGGCGTTCGAACGCGGCCATGAGCTTCTGCTGAAGGCTTCGAAACCAGGTCGAAGCGCGGGATTTTCTATCGTCTATGTCTGTCAATTTCGTCTCGCAAGCTGGGTCGTCGCATAAGGTGGCGGAGGCTCCCACCTTACAGAGAATTCTGTCCATGCAGCATGACGCAGCGCAGTTGGCGAGGCGATGGCGCGTCGGTTTGGTTCAATCGGCGCAGTCGGCGCGCCGGGCGACTTCCGCCAGCGCGATCGCGCCGGCGGTCGCCATGTTGAGGGATCGCGCGGCCGGCGCCAGGGGAATGCGGACCCTGAGGTCGACGCTTTCGTGGACCTCGGGCGGCGCGCCGGCGCTTTCGCGGCCGAGGACAAGGTAGTCCGTCGCCTCGAGCCGGGCGTCCCAGATCGACAGGTCGGCCTTGGTGGTTAGGAGGACGCGGCGGCCTGCGCCGTCCGACGCCGCCGCGAAAGCCGCCCAGTCCGTGTGGAGAATCGGCGGGGCGAGAAGCCCATAGTCCATCGCCACCCGGCCGAACCGGCGCGCATTCAGCGGGAATCCGCATGGCTCGACGATATGCAGTTCGGCCCCGAAACAGGCCGCCGCGCGGGTCGCTGCGCCGGCGTTATCGGCGATTTCGGGCTGGAACAGGACAAGGCGCGGCATAAGCTCTCGCAAGGCGTTGAAAATCTTCAGGGCGGCCGCCGCGGCGTAGGCGCGCAGGCGCGAAACCATGCCGGTCGCTTCGCCGTATCACCATTAGAAAACGTCCACTTTCCCGCCGCTTTTGCGTGTTCGCCCCCGGCCTGGCTGGCGTTTGCGAGACATCCATTCCCGGGCCGGGAAAGACGGACAGGTCAGTCTGGGAACAGGTCAGGTTGGAAATCCGTGTCCAGCGTCACAGAAGCGCATAGCGCACGCGGAAAACTATGATAAACGCCGCCGCAAAAAAATCTGACGCTTCAGCCGAGGAAAAAAGTAAATGAGCGCAGCAAGCGAAACGGAACCGGCCGCCGGGCCGGAGTCCGAAGAGCCCACCCGTCGGGACTTCATCCACATTATGGCCGGGTCGGTCGCGGCGTTCGGCGCGGCCTCAGTCGTTGTGCCCCTGGTGCACCAGATGAACCCCGACGCGAGCGTCCTCGCCCTGTCGACCAAGGAGGTCGACCTGTCCGCGATTGAGGTTGGCCAGGCGATCAAGGTCATGTGGCAGGGCAAGCCGGTCTTTATCCGTCGACGCACCGAGGAAGAAATCGCGGAAGTGAGCGCGACGCCGTTGTCTGACCTCAGGGACAAGGACGCCCGCAACCCGAACCTCGGCAAGGCGGAAGCCACCGACGCGGCAAGGGCGACCTCCGCTGACGGCGAGGCGCGGCCTGAATGGCTGGTCATCGTCGGCGTGTGCACGCACCTCGGCTGTATCCCGCTCGGGACCGCGCAAGGCGAGGTGAAGGGCGACTACAATGGCTGGTTCTGCCCCTGCCATGGCTCCCACTATGATGGGGCCGGACGAATTCGGAAAGGACCGGCGCCGGAAAACCTTCCCGTGCCGCCCTACCAGTTCCTGTCCGACACCCAGATCAAAATCGGCTAGCGGAGGATTTCATCATGAGCCATGAGTCGACCTACGACCCGCAAACCGGAATTGAGAAGTGGCTGGACAAGCGCCTGCCGGTCGTCCGCCTCGCCTACGATTCTTTCGTCGATTTTCCGACGCCGAAGAATTTGAACTATTGGTGGACGTTCGGCGGCATTCTGGCGATCTGCCTGGTCATTCAAAT
The DNA here is from genome assembly GCA_028284065.1 of Parvularculaceae bacterium. Taxonomy (GTDB): domain Bacteria; phylum Pseudomonadota; class Alphaproteobacteria; order Caulobacterales; family Parvularculaceae; genus MED-G105. Next base: position 31,963 of record JANQSJ010000010.1, on the reverse strand, counting down.
CCTCACCGGCGTTATCCTGGCGATGCACTATACGCCGCATGTCGATTACGCATTTGACAGCGTCGAGCACATCATGCGCGACGTGAACTATGGCTGGCTGATGCGCTATGCGCACGCCAACGGCGCCTCCATGTTCTTTCTCGCCGTCTACATCCACATGTTCCGTGGACTGTATTACGGGTCCTATAAGGAGCCGCGCGAGGTGCTGTGGATCCTCGGCGTCGTGATCTTCCTTCTCATGATGGCGACGGCGTTCATGGGCTATGTTCTGCCCTGGGGCCAGATGTCGTTCTGGGGCGCGACGGTGATCACCGGCTTCTTCACCGCGTTTCCGATTGTCGGCGATCCGATTCAGACATTGCTGCTCGGCGGCCCGGCGGTCGGCAATCCCACGCTCAACCGCTTCTTCTCGCTCCACTATCTGCTGCCGTTCGCCATCGCCGGCGTCGTCATGCTTCACATCTGGGCGCTGCATGTGCCGGGCAACAACAATCCGGCGGGCGTCGAGGTGAAGGACGTGAAGAAGGACACGTTGCCGTTCCACCCCTACTACACGGTGAAGGACGGCTTCGCGATCGCCGTGTTCCTGCTTCTGTTTGCGGCGTTCGTCTTCTTTATGCCGAATTCGCTTGGCCACCCGGATAACTACATCGAGGCGAACCCGCTCTCGACCCCGGCGCATATCGTCCCTGAATGGTACTTCCTGCCGTTCTATGGGATCCTGCGCGCGGTGCCTGACAAGCTCGGCGGCGTCCTGTTGATGTTCGGGTCGATCCTCGTCCTGTTCGTGCTGCCATGGCTCGACACGTCAAAGGTGCGCTCCATGCGCTACCGCCCGATCGCCAAGCTCTGGTTTGCGATTTTCGTCGTCTGCTGCCTGGCGCTTGGATGGCTGGGCGGCCAGCCGGCGGAGGGCGTCTATGTGCTCTGGGCCCGGATCACGACGGTCTATTACTTCGCCTACTTCCTGGTGATCTTGCCGCTCCTCGGCGTCATGGAAACGCCGACGGAAATGCCGAAATCGATCTCGCAATCCGTTCTGAAGAAAGTGTCGGACGGGACCGAGACCGACGCATCCGGCGCCGCCGCCGCGCAACCCGCAGAATAGAGACGGAGACGCATGAAAGTCATGAACATTATCAAGAGCGTTTCCATCGCACTCGCCGGGGCCGCGCTGCTTGCGGCCGGCGGCGCGGCCTTCGCCGCGGGCGGCAAGACCAAAGAATACAAGCATCCGCACTTCCACTTCGAAGGCGTGTTCGGGACGTATGACACCGACGCGCTCCAACGCGGATACCAGGTCTACCGAACGGTGTGCGCCAACTGCCATTCGATGGATCTCGTCGCGTTCCGCAATCTCGGACAGAAGGGCGGGCCGTTCTATCTCGACGAATGTCCGGAAGGCGTAGCGGACAATGTCGACTGCTCGAACCCCACCGATAACCCGATCGTCAAGGCGATCGCGGCTGAGTATCAGTACCCGGGCGAACCGGACGATTACGGCGACATCCCGATGCGCGCCGGCTTGCCGGCGGACAAGTTTCCCAGTCCCTACGAGAACGTGCAGATCGCCCGGCTGGCGAATGGCGGCGCGCTGCCGCCGGACATGTCGCTCCTTATCAAGGCGCGCCATCATGGGCCGGCCTACATCTACAGCCTGCTGACCGGTTACGAAGAGCCGCCGGCGAGCGTCGAGGTGCCGATCGGCCAGTACTACAACCCTTATTACGCCGGGGACATGACCCAACTCCTGAAGCCGGAGTATCTGGACGAAGAGGGGCATGTGGTCGAAGGCGTTGAAGTGCCCTATGGCGGCGTCTTCGCGATGGCGCAGCCTCTCTATGACGGCAGCGTCGACTATGCCGACGAAGAGACGCCTGAGACGGTCGAACAGTACGCCATGGATGTCGTCGAATTTCTGATGTGGGCGGCCGAGCCGAAGCTCGAAGCGCGCAAGAAACTCGGCGTCATGACAATCGGCTATCTGATCGTGCTGTGCGGCCTTCTCTACTTCTCCTATCGCCAGATTTGGTCGAACGTGAAGAAGTAGTCGACGTCCAACGTTTGACAGCTTGAACGGCCCTTCCTCTGCGGAAGGGCCGTTTTGTTTTGTCTGCCAGAATAGCGCCGCAGGGCGGCGGGGCGTAATGTGCCGCGACGATCCGAAATTGAGGAAGGCCTCATGCCGCCGAACCCTGCGTTCCAAATCGACGTCTACTGGTCCTTCCGAAGCCCCTATTCCTGGCTCGCCGTCGATCGGCTCTCGTCCATTGAGGCGCGCTATCCGGTCAAGATCGCCATGCGGTTCGTGAGGCCGCTCGCCCTGCGCGAGGACGGCTTTTTCAAGCAGGCGCGGCCGCAATGGCTGCCCTATCTCTTCAAGGACGTCTTCCGCGAGGGCCAGCGCCTCGGCGTTCCTATCGCGACGCCGCGGCCCGACCCGATCGTCATGGATCTCGGGACCGGCGAGGTGGCGTCCGAGCAGCCCTTCATCCATCGCCTTATGGATCTCGGCTTCGCGGCGGAGGCGACGCAGGGAAGGGGCCTTGCGCTGGCGCAGGCGATCGCACGGCCGGTCTGGACAGGCGTTGAGAACTGGCATGAGGGCGACGTCCTGAAAGACGCCGCTGCGCACGCGGGGTTCGACATCGACGCGCTGACGCAATGGGCGGCGGCCAATCGCGAGGAGATCTCGCGCATGCTCGCCGACAACGAAACGGCCCAGATGCGCCATCACTGGGGCGTGCCGCTGATGGTCCTGAACGACGAGCCGTTCTTCGGCCAGGATCGCCTCGACAGCCTCGAATGGCGGCTTCAGCAGATGCTGCAGGCTCAGCAATGAGCGCGAGCGCGCCGTTCAGCTTCCGCTCGCGGCCGCGCTTCGCCGATGTGGGCGAGGCGTTTGAAGCGAACTTCGAGGCGGGCGACGAACTCGGCGCGCGGTTCGTCGCCTACCGCCATGGCGAGAAGATCGTCGACATTTTCGGCGGCTGGTCCGACAAGGCGCGGCAAACGCCGTGGACGGAGGAGACGCTCGCCTGCGTCTACTCCACGGGCAAGTCAGTTCTCGCGCTATTCGTTGCGCGCGCCGTCGCGGCGGGCGACCTCGATTACGACGCGCCGGTCGCCGACGTCTGGCCTGACTTCGGCGCGAACGGCAAGGAAGCCATCACCCTCGGACAGGCGATGTCGCATCAGGGCGGCCTTTGCGGGCTTCAAGAAGAGATGCCGCCCGAAGAATGGCTCGACTGGGACGCGATCTGCGCGCGCATCGCCGCCATGGCCCCGCTATGGCCGCCGGGCTCGGCGAATGGATATCATCCGCAAACGCACGGCTTTATCGTCGGCGAGGTCCTGCGGCGCGTGACGGGGCGCACCGTCGGCGCGCTTCTCTACGAGGATGAATTCGAGGCGCGCGGCGTCGACATTCATTGCGGCCTCAAACCGCAAGCCGCCACCCGGACCGCCTACATGCCGAAGCCGCCGCGCGCCCCGGACCTAGGGGCCTTGACCGAGTTCAAGGAGCTCGCCTTCCTGAAGCCCTGGTCGGCGCCGGCGCGCGTCGCGCGGGAAGACTGGATGGCGGCGGAAATCCCGGCGTCCAACATGCACGCCACCGCCGACGGCCTCGCCCGCCTCTTGCAGCCGCTGGCGAGCGATGAGGCGGAGGGGGCCCTGCCGGCGGAGGCGCTTGAGGCGGCGCTCCGTGTGCGCATCGAAGGGCCAGACCTCGTCCTGCCGTTCGATCTTTCCTGGGCGGCGGGCCTCATGCGCAACCGCCATGGCCATTTCGGCCCCAGCGAGACGGCCTACGGCCATGCCGGCTTCGGCGGCTCGTGCGTCGTCATTGACCCCGCGCGCGGCCTCACCGCGGCCTACGTCATGAACAAGATGTCGCCATACCTTGTCGGCGACCCGCGCGCGGTCCGTCTTATCGAGGCGCTCTATGCAGCTCTTTAGGCTGCAAGACGCCCAAAATTCCAACTTGTCAAAGAGCCCGCCGGCGGAAATGCGCCGCCGACGGAGGGGATGATAAGGGGCCCCTTGAGGGTGTTCGATGAGATTTTCGAAAACAGGCCTGAACCCCGCGCGGGCGCTGGGGTTCAGGCGTTCGATGAAAATTTTTAGCAAGCGGCGATTGGCCGGGTCGTCGCCCAAACGAGGCGCACCTTACGTCCCTCATCCTGAGGAGCGCGAGCGAAGCGCGCGCGTCCCGAAGGATGGCGGTTTGTCCGAGCTCTCAACCGTCCTTCGAGACGCATCGCTGGTGCGCGATTGGTCCCCATCCGATCGCCCTCAGGATGAGGTCTGGCGGAACTGGCCCGTTGCTAGATTGAAGCGCTGCTTTGGCGCAAAAGGAGACATAGCGATTTATTGATTGGAACTTAGTTGGATAGTTACTCGATCGGTAAACCTAGCTGACCTATGCACTCTGGAGATTTTCGCACACCCTGCTTCCGATGTGACCGCCGACCACAACGACTTCGCATGCCTCACTCCTGTGAAATATGCTCGGCTTACTGATCGTCACTGAGGTCTCTGCGAACATGGGCAAGGGTTTTCTCGAGGAAAACGTCGCGATCCGCGATAACCGGCGCTTTGAATGCGACGTCAGGGCGAACGCCGCGGTCAGAGACGTCCCCTGAAGGCCGAATTATTAGGGCCTTGGGATAGCCGACGGTCAAGCCGGAATGCGGCAACTCAAACGTTTCCATCGCGCCGTAACTGGTTGCGAGATCTGAAGTCTCCTCGCCTAGGATCGTGGCAAAACCATAGTCTTGCAGTATGGAAGCGACATTCACGGCGTTAGAGTAGCTGTAGCGATCGATGATGGCATAGACGGGCCCCTCAAACTGACGACCTGCTCGAGGGCGGGCAAACGGAAGTTCAAAGGTAAACGTCTCGCCGTATGGAGTGCTTTCATAGCCAGCTGCGAGGTCGCCGGAGACCCCATCCGCGAGGCTCGGATCCAAATCAATGCGGGCCTGATTTGATGCCGCCGACTGAGCGCTTGACCGCACATCGAACTCAGAAACGAAGCGGAACGGTTCGTCAGCAAACCATGCGATCATATGGTCTGAAAACGAATTATCTCCACCTGGGTTTTGCCGGAGATCGATGATCAAGGCACGGGCCTCCGCTTCGAGAAAGTCGCCAAAGCTATCGTCGATAAAGTCCTTGAATGCGGAATTGTCCCATGGGTTTTCTGGGGTTTCGATCCCGTAAAACGGCCCCGGCTGGAGGTAAGCAATACCGTCATCCAGTACGGCCGACTTCCGGCCTGAGGCATCAAAGCTGAATTGGGACCCTTCGGTCTGGCGGCGAGACTTTAGGGTCTCGAGATCGATAGTCGGAATTGCAACATCTCTGCGGGCCCCATCCCCATCCTCAAGCGTCAAGGTCACGTTCTCCTCTGGCCCCATTGCCTCGATGAGATGAAACGGAAACGACATTTCCAGGAGACTTCCCGCAAGATAGTCGTTGTCGGCTGATATCCGTTTGTAGAGCCGAGACAGCCAAACCGCGGCCGCCTCTCCTTCAATTGCGACGATACGCTCTCCAGGAACGACGGACGGGTCGTAGCTCACCTTGACGAAAAGCTTACCCTCCTGGACCTTTGGAAACACTGGAAGCGCTTTCCCGCCGCCCGCACGATATCTTGCCCAAACCGCGTTTATCCCTTCCATCCGCGCATGGGCAATGTTTCCAAAGGCGACGAAACGCTGGAATGGAAAGATTGCCTCGCTGGGACGAAGAGGCTGATCGAACGCTGCAAGCATCTCGGCGAAGAGCGCATCATAAGCCTGGCGCGACTGGCGGGCGTAGAGATCGTAGTGCGCTTGCTGAAGCCCCTCATATAGAGCCGTGAGATCCTCACCGAGTTTCGCGGACGAGAGCGCTTCCTCATCAGCAGCAAACGCAAACGGCGGCAGTTCCGGCGCATCGGCTACAGTGCTCCTGACGTCTGGCAGGGCCGCACAAGACGTGATCATCCACGACGCTAACGCAGCGAACAAAGTGGAACGCATCAAATCTTCTCCATCGGTCAACGAGGCCCGTTTTCTTGGCAAGCCGGCGTTCAATTGGCTATGACGAGACCTTCCTTTTCGCCTGACCAAACCCTGATCACCGCATTACGCCTGAACTCCGGCAAAGATATCTCGGTAACGCCTCCGATGTCGCAGACTATCCATCGCCCCGTCTTTTGCCTCGGCCCTTGGCAGGTGAATCTCGCGGCAGGCACCCTGTCGAAAGGGGAAAACCAGCTTGAAAGGATCGAACCGAGGGTGGCTGACCTCCTCGGCGTTTTGGTGGACGCCAAAGGCGAGGTCGTTACCCGCGATGTCCTTTTTGCAGCCCTCTGGCCAGATACGACCGTGGGCGAGGACACGCTGAGCCGAACGGTCTTCAAGCTACGAAAGGCGCTGGGGGATGACCCCAAAAACCCGCAATACATCGAGACAGTCCCCAAGCGCGGCTATCGCCTGCTGAAAGCCGTTCAACCTGCGAAAAAGCCATATGGCCGTCGATTGTTAGCCATTGGCGCCACAGCGGCGCTATTACTGATCATAGCGGCCTTCGGCGTTTCATCTCTCCTAGATGGAGACGCGGACGGGGCCAACGCTCGGGCGGTTGACGACATCGACCTGGCAATGGACCGTTACATGAGGTTCACCCGGGCGGACAATGAAGCCGCAATTGAGCTCTATAACCGTGTGTTGAATGGTCCCGCGCCCGATCCGATGGCCCAAACCGGCCTTGCAGCAGCGCTTGTTCAGAGGGTCATCCGGTGGCCAAAAGCGATCGGTCTAGATGTCGAAGGGGCATCAACGGTGGCAGAGGCGCTTGAGAAGGGCATCGTCGATCAGCCCAAGGCAAAGGACGTGCTTCAACGCGCGCGCCACCTTGCTGAACAATCCGCCCGTCGCGACCCCTCCCAGGCCGACACCTGGCGGATCGTCGGTCTTGTGCGTACCGCCGAGAGAGATTTCGACGGCGCACTTGCCGCCTATCAAACCGCGCTCATGGAAGAACCGAACAATTGGGAAGTGCAGGTGAACCTTGCAGAGCTGCACGACCTTCTTGGAAACCCGGATCAGTCTTACAATTCCCTTTCTTCTGCCTACGAAGCGATGAAAGATGCTTACACCGATGAACCCCATTATGTTGGCCGTTGGCACGCTGGCGCTGGACTTCTGGTCGCGGAGAAAGACCGCGCCGCCGGCCGGCTTTTCGAAGCGGAGAGCTGGTACCGGCGCATCCTGCAGGACTACCCTTTTCATCCCGAAACCACGAGCCGGCTTGCTGAATTGCTCAACCGCACAGGACGCCGCGACGAAGGACAACGAATTTGCCTACAATTCGAGGCGCGAACCGGCGATTCAATATCGTGCACTGAGTAAAGACGCGCCGCCTGCTGATATTAAGTAGAGAGACAGTCCACTGCAGACAGCTGAACGAACGGGACCTCTCTCCCTACAGACTAAGCATGAATATGGCTCTTCCTCTACCACACAGAAATGGGCGCTCTACGCTCGCACACATCTGCAAGCTGAACGCAGTTACAGAAATCTATGAGCCCCCTAAGAGTTGGCTCACAGGCGCAGGAAAAAACATAAGCCGCACTCAGTTTACTGAGCGACAGTCACGCGAATATCTCCGAGATATGTCGCTTGATAATCGACGACATCCCCAGGTTGAAGGAAGTGCCCGGAAGCGATCTCATTCTCGATGAACACATCAACACCAAAGTCAGTAAGGCTCTTGCCGCTCAAGGGCCCGCCCGCCAAAACATACGCGATGACAATTTCGATGTAGTCGTGGCGCTTTGGCGACGTAAAAATCACGCCCTCGGACGTACCGGACATAAGTGTCATATCGGCTTCTATTCGTCCGTTTGGCGCAAGTTTATAAAATGCGTCGCGATAGAAGAAACGCTCGGTTGACATGTCCGCGATTGATTGCTCGGCTAACTGACGAAAATCAAGCGTCATCTCCCGACCTCGAGCATCCTGCCTCGGCTCGGCGTTGAGATGCGTCATCATGCGCACATTATCGACAAAAGATGACCAGTCGTTTGGCACGACTAGAAAGGGTCCCGTGGGGAAATAGCCCGGCCCGCTTTTTGAGTCGCTGAAGCCATATCCCGAATCCAGATTGTCCGGATCGGCAAGCTTGATCAACGCGATGCGGTCGGTGAAATCGCCGCACAAAAAGACGCCCTTCGCCGCGGCGTCAAAGTCATCGATTGTCTCAATCGGTCGGTCGAACCGCATGCAGAGCTCAACCTCATAATCCAGCAAACTGTTTTCTGGCGCTCGGACGCTCGTTCGCGCTGGCGTCGCCGCGCCAAACTTCGGGAAATGGAATACCGGATCGCTGTTCGCTTCTTCGGCATGCTCTGGAAAGTTGGTCCCGATGCCGATGTGCCGCACGCCGGACGGCCCCGCCGGCAAGAGGCGGGCGACATTCACCGACGTCCGTTTTGCTTGTCGAAAGACGTCAGTCTCGAAAATCGTTCGATCGACGGAGGAAAGCGCTTCAAACGGATCTTCGGACGGCGTTCCTCCAAGCTCAACCAGGGCGACGCCAGTAACGATCTCCTCGTCATAGCCTTCGACGAGCAATGCGACGCGCTTACCTTCATCGGAAACATACTGCGCCAGCGTCAAGGCAATTGACCGCGGCGCAATTGTCTGGACGAAAGGCTCGCTCTCGAACGTCGCTGAATTGTATTTCGGATCCTCAGACGTCGCCTTCGCAAGGAAGATGGCTGACACCAATACGATAGTTACAAGAAAGATGCCGGTTGCGGTCTCTCTTATCATCCTAATCAGAACACCCGCACGTTCAGCCAGATGAAAGCGTCTCTTACATCAAACACTAGAGAGACCGCGTAGAATAGCAGCATCATGCACGCCCAAATACCGTAGGCAGAGGGAAGCGCAATTTCCGATCGATACCTTAGTAGCGCGATGATGGCTGGGGTCCAGACAATGATATGGCCCAACGAAACCAACCCGCCCTGTACTGTATAGAGCTCCGTAATCTCAAGAATGGCGATCCAAGCGTGGCTAACGATGAAGGCGCCAAGGACCCATCTGGCGGCTAGGTGCTTTCTCACGAAAAAAACCGACGCAGCATTCGCCAATAGCATCGCCCCCAACCACGCCTTCAGATGTAGCGGCAAGTTCCGCCGCGCCTCCATGTTCCAGTCGACGAGCGCCAGCGACGCCTCCGCTTCGGACGACATCAGCGCTGTCGCGACCACTGCGACAAGAGCGGCAACTGCTCCTTGAATCCAAATCGAACGCCCCATTCTCGTTTCCTTTGACGTTGGGAGTATTAACGCGCGTGCGCTGCGATACGGCGACCGCCCCATGCGCCCAGCCGCCACAGCCACGCGCCGAAAACAATCAGCCAGGCCAATCCGTGACTGGCGTATTTTATGAAATCGAACCGCGGCGCCGCCTCCATGAGAAACGGAACTACACCTGCATCCGTTGCAGGGTAACTCAGCATGATCACCGGCATCAGCGCATTGGCGAGCAATACGGATGAAAAGTAGACGCATGCAATCAGCGTCAGGACTCTCTGAACGACCAAAGACGGCACGGTCGATCGATAGACGGCCATCAAAAAACAGGCGAACGCCGGCGGCGCGAGCGTGTCCGCGCCAAGCTGGAACATGGCGTATTCGCGTCGAGCCTCGGCGCCCAGTCGCCGAGCGAACTCAAGAACCTCCGCTCGCCCATAACCAACCTGACCATCAAGCGGCGTCATGCCGCCAGCCAACGCCGATAATCGCTCCATTTCCGCGAGGACATGTCCGAGACTGAGGACCAACGCGACCCCGAAGATCGCTATGGCCCACGGGTTCGCTAGCGCCCCCCTACCTGCGCGCGAAAACATCAGCCAGTAGGTCAGGATCGACCAGAAAATTCCGACTAGCGTCAGGATTGAATAGAGATCCGGATCGACAAGGACAGCCATCAGCCGCGCTCGATTGGGTTGGAATCGATGGCGTCAGGATCGATGCAAATCAGGTTGGCGATCCCGCCTTCCAACGCGACATTCATAATCGGGCTGTTCGCGGTGCAGGCTTTGCCGTCCTCGGTGAAACTAAAATCTCTGGTATAGGTGCCCCTCAACGGCATGGGGTAGCTGACAAAGCGCCGTTCACCGGGAATGAACCGGTAGACGCGATCCGTCATTGTCTCATTGATCCATATGTCTTGCGTATCCGGATGGACTGCGAGCGAGTAAGGCGCGGGGCGATGGTCTTTTTCAAACTCCGGCATCTTATGGACCTCAATGTCCATCGTGTCAGGCTTGATGTGCGCAATCATACCCTCCGTGTAGCCCGTAACCCATAGCTCGCCAGCTTTGTTAAAACGCAGCCGACGCGGCCCGCGAATAGGCGAATCGTACTCCGTCACCTCAAGTGTCTGCGGATCAACAAACCCAATGGCGTCGCCATAGAGCCGCGCATACCAGACCTTTCCGTCCACCGGGCTGACGTCGATGCCATAGGGCGTTGTCACCAGCGCGATCCCGATGGGCCTGCGTTTTGGCAAGTCAATGAGGTCAAAGCCGCCGGTCGCAGGGTCCAGCCGGCCAATCTGTTCCGAACCCGCTAGGGTGAACCAGACGATGTTCTTCGCATCTATTCTGACCGTATGCGGATAACGCCCCGGCTCCGGCACGACGAAGCTCTCTCGCCATTTCTGGGACGCCGCATCAAAGACTCCAATTTCGTCCGAGGTCGAGTTCGTTGTGTACCAGAGATTGCCTTTCCCAAGCGCCAGGGAATGCGGCCCAGGCTTTGAACTTCTCGACGTGTAGCCGTTTGCGTTCTGTTCGGCTGGTCGCTTTGGCGACGGCATGTCGATGTGCGTCGATCCGCCCGTCACCAGGTCCGTTACGACCATTGTGTCGCCCAGGCGATCAACGGAATAGGACTTGCCGTCAACGGGGCTGATCTCCGCATCATGAGGAAATATGACGTCCTCAAGCGGGTATTCGTAGATCTTGGCTGAGTGCGCCTCCGGGTCTACTGGAAAACTCGGCCGCGTCATCACCGTATCGCCATAGGGGCCGCTCATATCCAACATAGCGGCGCGGCGCGCGATCAACTCAGCGTCGGTATTTCCGAAATAGGCATGCATCCGAGCGATCGTCGGCGACCAGAGGCTTTGGTCTCGGTCGCGCCGCGTGAATTCATTCCCGAACTGATGACAGCCGGCGCAGTCGCGCTGAAAGCCGCTACGTGACAAGACAGACGTCGGGTCTTCGTCGAAAGCGATTTGGTTGAAGTGAAAAACCGACGGGAGACTCGCCGAAATCTCTTCGTCGCTCGCCATAGCCGCGAGCTCGATATCAGATTCGACGACGTTCTTCTCCGCGAAGGAGACCTCAAATTCGCGGTCCGAATAGTACGGAACCCGGGTTCGAACGCTCAACGTTCCTGAAAGATCCGTCGTTAGTCGATAAACGCCGTCCCGATCCGTAAAAACCGACTCGGCTAGAAGCGCTTCGGCATTCTGAAGTCGAACCATCACACCTTCGATTGGCCGACCATTGTCGTCGGTTACCCGTCCGAACAGAAGATGTTCATGATCGCTCGAAGCGGCCTGTTTGGCGGCGGTCGCGTCTGCTGAAGATGCCGATGCCAAATCTTGTGGTTCAGATACGGGGCGCCCGTCCCCACACGCGATAAGCACGATCGCCATACAGACGCATGCCAGTTCATGCCGCATGTCCGCCACTCCACCTTCCGTCCAAATCGGGCGCGCTCAAACGCATTATTAGACTTTTTCGTATAATATTGTTACATGCGCAAGCTCGAACCGCACGAAGAGGAATTCGGGCATGATCCGCAGACTCATTTTGACCGCGACCTTGCTCTACGCACCCGCCGCGGGCGCTTCCGATAAGTCGTTCAGCGGCGTTGAACTAAGGCCGGATGCGGGAGATGAACGCGGTCCCGTCTTCGAGGCGTGGCTGAGCCCACACCAGGAAGGCGGCGAAGAACAGGACACACCACGGATGGCGCCAAGTCAGTTCAAATCGACAAAACCGTCGGTGGACCGAGACGCGCGCAAATCCCGTGGACACGGTACGCTCGCGTTTAGCAAGGACTTCAGCAAAGCCTATGCGCATGTGAGGGTCGACGGCGTGGCGCTCGACGACATCACAATGTTCCATATTCATTGCGGTCGTCCGGGGCAGCTGGGCCCGATCATCGTCGACCTTGGGAGAAATCGAGATCTCGTCGAAGAGTTCTCCGATGGCGAAGTATTCTTTGAAATTCAGAATGAGGACATCGCCGCAACCGTTGAGGGTGGCCACGGGATCGTCGGGGCGTTCACCGCTGGGTGTCCGATCGTTCAGGCGCTAACGGCGGATAAGGTGAAGACTGTCGCGGGCATGGCGAACATTGGCTTCGAGCGGGAGCTCTATTTCAACCTGCATACGGCCGGGCAGACGTATTTCGGCGACATCCGTGGGCAGCTGCACTTGGTAGACGCCAAGTAGGCGCCTCAACACCAAGGTACGACCGCAGATAGAAGGTTCGAGCGCTATTCAGCTCGCATCTTCTATCAGCGCCCTCATCAATAGAGAAATGTATCGTGCCTGTTCGGCGACATAGGCGTCGCTGGAGACGTCAACTTTATGAACCTCAGAGACAATCTCTCTACTGATATAAGGAAAATTGACAGCCCCAAAAAGCGTCGGCACCACATGGGCGGCAAGGCGTTTTTTCTTTTTTCCGGTTGTACGCCGAGCAATCTCGTTGACGAGTGACGTGGCGATCTTGTGCGTCGGCACAAGATAGTTCGCCTTCAACCATTCCGCTCTCTCGGTGCCTTGGCGTGTCTCGTCCATAGATATTCTGACAAGTGACGGGTTTTCCGCGGCGAACCGCACCAGACCAAGCGAAAACGCATCGATGACGTCTTCAGGGTCCTGATCGGCGAACCTCGCGGCAAACTCCTCCACCTGCGAGCGCAGCTTATCGCACGCTTCCGATACGGATTGCGTCCAAAGCTCTTCTTTCGATGTAAAATGGTAGTAGACAAGCGGCTTCGCGACCCCAGCCGCCTTCGCGATCTGCTCTATACGGGCGCCATTGAATCCGTTGCGCGCGAACTCGGCCAACGCCGCGCGCTTTATCAGCTCACGCCCGTCTACGGATGCAGCTGACGGCCTGCCGGGTTTACGTTCTTTCAGCTTCGAGGTCATTTCTTCCTATCATTGCCAGCATAGTCTTGCCGCAAAACCACTCCCAGCCACTCTGCAGCAAGGGGCGCGAAACCAGCAAACCTTTTCATTGATCAAGCGGTTCATCAGATGTCGCTCGCCCCAACCCGACAAGACTAAATTATGGCCCTTCGAAGGAAAATAGGGTGCAAATTAAGACTCAGCAAAACAGCAAGAACCCGAAAATTAGGGCTTGGAACAAAGGCAAACTCGTTGGACAAAAATCGCCACTGAAAGCTCAAGAGGTTTGGGAAATCCGTGTACGCTTGACGATGGCAAACAAGGTGCGGGATCTGGCGCTCTTCAACCTGGCGCTTGACGGAAAACTGCGTGGTTGCGACCTCGTCAGCTTAATGGTGTCAGACGTGTGCAGGGGAAAAGACCCTTTAGCACGCGCAAAAATCGTCCAGCCAAAAACATCATCTCCGGTCCAATTCGAGCTAACGGAACCAACGCGCCGGGCAATTTCCGTTTGGATCGACAAAAAGGGTCCAGGACCGCGCGACTGGCTTTTTCCGAGCCGCAAGCGACCTGGCCAGCATTTGACAACCCGACAGTACGCTCGGCTTGTTCGAGACTGGACAGAAGCGATCGGACTACCCTCGTCGGCCTATGCGGCGCATTCTCTGCGGAGGACTAAGGCGACAATGCTCTACCGGAAAACCGGAACCTAAGGGCGATTCAGCTGCTACTTGGCCACGCCAAGATCGACAGCGCCGTCAGATATCTCGGCGCCGAGGTCGAAGACGCACTTGCCCTCTCAGAAGGACTGGAGCTTTAGCGGCCCTGGCGCATGAGTGGTCATTGAGCGCAGCGGTCACCGCTTAACGGCGCCACTGTCGTCTCGGCCGAACAACGCAACAAAAAACGCTGTCGTTAAGTGGCCGAAGACACAAATCGGCGCCGATTGGCCCTTAGCAATCAAGCGGATTTCGGTGTCCGCAACAGTGGCTGGCGGCGCCCATAAGTCAGCGATCGCCAAACCCACTCAAGCGGCCCGAAGCGAAACCGAGAAAGCCAAAGCGGGGACGCGATCAGGAAAAAGGCGATAGTGATGATTGTGACAATCGTCAGTTCACCAAGCGACAACTGACCGAACAGCCCAAGCCCCAGGCTTGAAAACAACAAAAGCCCTATGACCGATTGCAATATGTAGATCGTGAACGCCATTCGACCGGCCGCCGACAGCGCATGTGCCTTCCAACCAAACGAAACGAGCCCCACCGTGAGCGCAGACCAGGCGAGCGCGCCGCCGAATTGATTTAATTTCCAGGCGCCGTTCAAGACGATGTCGGCGTTCGGCAAACCGCCCCAGTGCAACGGAGTATACAAAGCCAAAGGCACGAGGCAGATCGCGCCGGCCGCAACGCTTACCAGATACGTCTTTGGCGAAAGCTTCCCCGTCAGGAAGCCGATTTTGAACAACCCCATCCCCATCATCATGATTGACAAGGCGCCAAGCCATCCACGGCCCCGCAGGAAAAGGTCGACGAAGTAGAACTGCACCGTATCAAGACGAGCGGATATCTGACCAGCGATTGAGCCAAGCATGATGCGCTCGACCTCGAGATGCATATCGGGGTCCGATCGCCAGAGCAGCGGCTCGTCCCCATAGTCGACCGGAAGCAGGATAGAAGCGACGAACAACGCCGCTTGCCCCCCGACGCCCAGTAGAACAAGCGACGATCCCTTCATCTTGACGAAGGGAATCGCGATCACCCCAACCAGCGCATACTTCACCAGAATGTCGCCTTCACGGATGAAAACGAGGTGCAGGGAGCCGAATACGCCCAGCCAGAAAAGGCGACGAAGCACGATTGGAAGCGGAACGGGACGTTCGCGGGCGAGAAGCAGCGCCAGACCCGCGCCAAAAAGCCCCGTGAAAATCGTAACGAACTTTCCGTGGACAAATAGGTTATGAAGGTAGCCGATCGCCTGGTCGTATTCTCCCGTGTAGAGGGTTCGCTCGCCGTAGTGATTGTACCCGCTGGCCATCATTTTGATGTTGACGACGAAAATCATCAGCACCGCCAACCCGCGCAGGACATCGAGACTGTCGATGCGCGCGGAAACGGCAGTGGGGGCCGCCTGAGCCGTTGCGGCATTGAGTTCAGACGTTGAAATGGAGTGAGACGTCATGATGGAACCCTTCGGGCCTGGGCATCGCCCGCCCGCTCTTTTGTCATGGGCGCGGTTGATGACGTATTGTCTGGTTGAGGCGGTCGAGCGTTTCCCGAATGACGTCCAATTCGCTGCTACCGCAGGGTTGCGACAGCCCGCAAGCCTGTCGGAGCTGATGATTGCGTAATCGCCGATCTAATGCATCGCGGAGACGGACTTAGTCGATACCCGCTTTCCTTCTTATAACCGCTTTTTGGAATTGAACGGACTTCAAATCCCCTTGCGAAGGTCCCGCTTTGCCGCCGACAGGCAATCAGCCGCCGCAGCCCTCACGCCGGAAATTTCCGCGCCAGCCACTCGATCATCAGCCGGTTCAGTTCGTCCGGCTTCTCCCACATCACCCAATGGCCGCACCCCTCGATGAGCGCGCGGTCGAGGTTGGGGACGATCTTCTCCATCCCGTCGGTCGTCTCCGGCGGCAGGAAGAGGTCAAGCTCCGCCGAGATCATGAACGCAGGGTGCGTCACCACCGGGTCGACGTCCTTCATCAGGTGATAATTGCCGTCGACATTGCGGTAGAGATTGATCCCGCCGTGAAAGCCGGACGCCTTGTAGGCGTCGACGTAGACGGCCAATTCCTCCGGCGGCAAGACGAGTTGCGCGTCGTGGGAGTCTTTGAACCGGTCGAACATCGAGAAGATGTCGTAGACGCCGGGGACGAGTTTCTCCCATATCGCCCGCGGGGCAGGGCCGCGGAACATCATGCGGAAGAATTTCTCCTCATGCCCCGTAAATTTCTCCTCCGCCGGCCCGACGGGCTGGAAACGGATGAAGTAATGATTGGCGGTGAAGCGCTTTTCGAGGATCTGCAGGGGCGGGACGGGCGGCGGCGCCTTGTGCGGCGTGCACACGCCGATGACGCCGGCGACGCGGGTCGGGTTCAGTTGCGCCATCGGCCAGACGAGAAACCCGCCCCAGTCATGGCCGACGAAAACCGCCTTCTCGACGCCGCACGCGTCGAGGACGCCGCGCAAGTCGCCGACCATGTGATGAATGGTGTAGCGCTCTTTTTCCTTTGGATTGTCGGAGCCGCCGAAGCCGCGCAAGTCCGGCGCGATGACATGGTAGCCGGCGTCGGCGAGGGGGCCGATCTGGTTCTTCCAGGAATAGGCGAGCTCCGGCCAGCCATGGACGAGGACGACCGTCGGCCGACCTTCGCCGGCGCCGGCTTCGTATACGGAGAGCGTGATCTCTTCGCCCTCATGGGACGTGACGGCGAGGCGGCGGGGGGCTGGCATGCTGGTCATGGCGCGGAGCCTGCCGCCGGCCCGATGCGATTTCAATCGCCGGGCGCAGACCGCGCCGGCGGGTCCCGGCCGGCTGGCGCTGCGGCGCAGCATCTGCTATCCGGCGCGGCATGGCCGAAGCCAGGAAAGACGAATTGCCGGACGCGGTCCCGGCTGGTTGGAGCGCCGTCCCGTTGAGCGACACGTTCTCGGGCGTGGCGGGCCCCTATTATTTCCGGAACGGCGACGCGCCCGGCGTCGGCTTCGTGGCGGAGAAGCGCCACCTGAACCTTGGGGGCATCGTCCATGGCGGCTGCCTGGCGACGCTCGCCGATATGTCGCTGTGGGATATCTGCCGGCGCAAGATCGGTCCGTTTCGCGCCGTCACGGTTACGCTGAATACGGAGTTTCTGGCGCCGGGCCAGCTCGGCGAATTTGTTTACGCTGAGGGCGACGCCCTGAAGACAGGCAGGAGCCTTCTCTTCTCCCGCGGCGTCGTCCGCGCCGGCGACCGGGTCCTTATGAGTTTTTCGGGGACGCTGAAGCGGCTTCCTGAATCCTAGACCGCTCTTTAAGCGCCGGCGGGCGCGTTGACGGGCCTGCGTTCACCGTCTTCGGCCGGTCGCGCAACGCATCGATGCTGGTGACCGCAAGCCCGGTCCAGATGAGCCCGAAGCATATCCCGTGGGCGAGCGTAAACGGCTCGCCATAATAGAGCCCCAGGAAAAACTGGCCCGTCGGGCCGATATACTGGATGAAACCGAGCGTCGACAGCTTGAGGCGGCGCGCGCCAAGCGCGAACAAGGTCAGCGGCAGGACGGTCGCCGGCCCGGAGAGGATCAGCAGGAGATCCATGCGCGCGCTCTCGGCGCCGAACGCGAGCCCGCCATGGCTCGACAGCCAGATGAGGACGGCGATGGCGATCGGCGCGAGCAGGGAGGTTTCAATGAAGAGGCCGGGCGTTGCGCCGACGGGCGTTTGCTTGCGGATATATCCGTAGGCGGTGAAGGCGACGGCGAGCAGAAAGGCGACCCAGGGAAAGACGCCGGCGCCGATGGTCAGCGCCATGACGCCCGCCGTGGCGAGTCCGATGCCGATCCATTGCGCGCGCCGCAACCGTTCCCCGAGGACGACGACGCCGGCGGCGACGAACATCAGCGGGTTGATGTAATAGCCGAGGCTCGCCTCCAGGACGCGTTCATTGGTGACCGCCCAGACATAGAAGAACCAGTTGACGGAAATGACCGATGCGGATGCGCCGAGCAGCATGAGCGTTTTCGGCGACATCGCGGCGGCGATGGTCTCGCGCCACTGCTTGCGCAAGGAGATGATGAGCGCGCCGAACGGAACCGACCAGGCGATCCGCTGGCTGACGACCTCCAGCGGATCGACGGATTCCAGAAACTTGATATAGATCGGAAACGCGCCCCAGAGCGTGTAGGCGAGGAGCGCGCAGATGAAGCCAAACCGCGCCTCCGGGCTGAGGCCGCCAGTTTCGCCGCCGCCTGTCTCGCCGCTGTCGGTCTCGCCGCCGTCCGGCGCGCCGGCGGGCGTATCGGAAGCGTCAACCGTCCGCGCCGCCATTCCTCGCCTCCCTTGTCGTCCTTAAAGCGTTTCCCGGCCAAAGCGCGTGCGGTTGGCCACTCGGGAACGCGCAATAACAAAGACCTAAAGCGTCGTCCCGATTCCAATTGAAGCGTCGACGCGTTGGTCGCTCGCGAGATAGTCGAAACGCCGCGCCGAGGACGACCCGTTTCTTGCGGCTCGCGCCCCTGTCAGGCGGTCAGATGCCCGCGATTGACAAGCGTTTCGGCGATCTGGACGGCGTTCAGCGCCGCGCCCTTGCGCAGATTGTCGGAGACGCACCAGAAGGCGAGGCCGTTGTCCACCGTCGGGTCGCTGCGGATGCGGCTGACGAAGGTGGCGAACTCGCCGACGCATTCGACGGGCGTGACGTAGCCGCCATCCTCGCGCTTATCGACGACCATGAGGCCGGGCGATTCGCGCAGGAGTTCGCGCGCCTCATCGGCCTCCAATGGCTCTTCGAGTTCGACCGAGACCGCTTCGGCGTGGCCGACGAAGGTCGGCACGCGCACGCACGTGGCGAAGAGCTTGATCTTCGGATCAAGGATCTTCTTGGTCTCCGCCGTCATCTTCCATTCCTCTTTCGTCGCGCCGTCCTCCATGAAAACATCGATATGCGGGATGACGTTAAAGGCGATCTGCTTGGTGAACTGCTGAGGGTTCGGCGTGTCGTTGACGTATATGCCCTTGGTCTGGGTGAAAAGCTCGTCCATGGCGTCGCGGCCGGCGCCCGACGTCGACTGGTAGGTGGAGACGACGACGCGCCTGATCCTGGCGCGATCATGAAGGGGCTTCAGCGCGACGACGAGCTGCGCCGTCGAGCAATTGGGATTTGCGATGATGTTGCGCGCCGTATAGCCGTCGACCGCCGCGGCGTTCACCTCCGGCACAACGAGGGGCACGTTCATTTCCATACGGAAAACCGAGGAGTTGTCGATGACGACGGCGCCCGCGGCGGCGGCCTTCGGCGCCCATTCCTTCGCGACCTCAGACCCCGCCGCGAAAAGCGCAATGTCGACGCCCGAGAAATCAAACTGCGCCAGATCTTCGCATGTGAGATCCTTTTCGCCGAAGGACACCTCGCGGCCAATTGAATTGCGCGAGGCGAGCGCGCTCACGCGCTCCGTGGGGAACAGCCGCTCGGCGAGGATCGTCAGAATCTCCTGGCCGACGACGCCTGTGGCGCCGACGACCGCGACATTGAACGCCATCAAATGACCTCCGGACTGGGTTTGGTCGCTACGAACCGACGTCGGACGCGTAAAGCCGCCCGAAGTCAAGCGCCGGCGATGCGAGTAAAACTAAACGCCCATTGAGCGTCGGCGGGAAGAGGGGCCGCCCCGTCGCAGGTCGTCAGCGTCAGGGCGTTTTCTCAACGACGGCGAGCGCGCCATGGCAGTATTTATACTTTTTGCCGGAGCCGCAGGGGCAGGGCGCGTTTCGCGGCGTGATGCCCCAGGTTGAGGGATCGTTGGGGTCGACGCGCTGCGCTCTGTTCGCGGCGGACATGGAGGCGAGCCCGGCCGTCGCGGCGGCGCGGCCCGCGCCTGCGCCCGTCGGCGGCTCGGCCATTTCGTTCTCGCCCGTCGTCGGATTGACGTGCGTCTCGGTCATGGGCATCGCCCGCGGCTGGGGCATCGCCTCCTCGGCGCGGCGCACCTGGGCTTGCATCAGCATGCGGACGACATCGCGCCTGAGGCCGTCGAGGAGGCTTTCGAAGAGGGCGAAAGCCTCGGTCTTGAACTCGTTTATCGGATCGCGCTGGGCGTGGCCGCGCATCCAGACGACCGAACGCAACTGGTCAAGCTGCTGCAGGTGCTCGCGCCAGTTGGTGTCGAGGACGTGGAGGAGAATGGCCTTTTCGAGGCGCCGCATGGTGTCGGGGCCGACCTCCGCCGCCTTCGCGGCGGCGGCGTCCTTCGCCATCGACGCAAGGCGCTCGGAAATCTCGGTGTCCGCAACGCCTTCCTCCGCCGCCCACTCCTTCACCGGGAAGGCGCGGCCGAATATCTCTTCAGCCTCCGTCGCAAGGCCGTCGACGTTCCATTGCTCCGCATACGACTTCGGCGGAATGTGCGTCGCCACGATGTCGTCAATGAGCTCGTCGCGCATGTCGGCGATGATGTCGTCGACCTTGTCGGAGGACATGAACTCAATGCGCTGCTCGAAGATCGCCTTGCGCTGATCGTTAACGACGTCGTCGTATTTGAGGACATTCTTGCGGATGTCGTAGTTGCGCTGCTCGACCTTTTTCTGGGCGGTCTCCACGGCCTTGGTGAACCAGGGATGCTCAATGGATTCGTCGGGCTGGATGCCGAACCGCTTCAGCATCTTCTCCATGCCGTCGCCGAAAATCCGCATCAGGTCGTCTTCGAGCGAGAGGTAGAACTTGGTCCCGCCGGGATCGCCCTGGCGGCCGGAGCGTCCGCGCAGCTGGTTGTCGATGCGCCGGCTTTCGTGGCGTTCCGTCGCCAGGACATAGAGGCCGCCGGCGTCGAGCACGGCCTGTTTCTGGTCCGCGATTTTCGCTTCGATCTCGTCGCGCTTTTTCGCGATCGTCTCTTCGGTGTCGTCCTCGTCTAGGGATTCCATCAGCGCGCGGTCGACCGATCCGCCAAGCTGAATGTCGGTGCCGCGGCCCGCCATGTTGGTGGCGATCGTCACCGCGCCCGGCGCGCCCGCCTCGGCGACGATCTCCGCCTCCTGCTCGTGGAAGCGCGCGTTCAGCACATTGTGCGGCACCGGAACTTTCTTGTCGGCAAGGCTGCGCACATAGGCCGCGTCGTCAATGAGGCGCTGCTTTTCATCCGCATACTTGTCTTTAAGCTCGGCCGCGTGGCCTTCGAGGCGCTTGGAGACGTCGCGCCAGAACTTCTTGTCGGAGAGGAGGCCGGAGAGAAGCTCCGACTTCTCGATTGACACCGTGCCGACAAGCACGGGCTGGCCCTTGCGCTGACACTCGGCGATCTGGACGGCGATCGCTCGGTATTTCTCCTCCGCCGTCATGTAGAGTTCGTCGTCCATGTCGTCGCGCGCGACCGGACGGTTGGTCGGCATCTCGTAGACGTCGAGCTTGTAGATGTCGCCGAATTCCGCCTCCTCGGTGAGGGCGGTGCCGGTCATGCCGGCGAGCTTGCCGTAAAGTCGGAAATAGTTCTGGAAGGTGATCGAGGCGAGGGTCTGGTTCTCCGGCTGGATCTCCGCCTGCTCTTTCGCCTCGACAGCCTGATGCAAGCCCTCCGACCAGCGCCGCCCTTCCATCATCCGACCGGTGAACTCGTCGATGATGACCACCTTGCCGCCGCGCACGATATAGTCCTTGTCGCGCTGGAACGTCTTGTGCGCCTTCAGCGCCTGGTTGACGTGGTGGACGACGGAGATGTTGACCGCGTCATAGAGGCTCTCGCCCTGCAGAAGGCCCGCTTCTTTCAGAAGCTCTTCGATGCGTTCATTGCCTTCCTCGGTGAGGCTGACGGAGCGCGCTTTTTCGTCGATCTCGAAATCTTCGTCCGTAAGCTGAGGGATAAAGCCGTCAATGGTGCGGTAAAGCTCAGACTTGTCGTCGGTGGGGCCGGAGATAATCAGCGGCGTCCTCGCCTCGTCTATGAGGATTGAATCGACTTCGTCGACGATCGCAAAGTGATGGCCGCGCTGGACCATGTCCTCGATCGACGACTTCATGTTGTCGCGCAGATAGTCGAACCCGAACTCGTTATTGGTGCCGTAGGTGATGTCCGCGGCGTAGGCCTCGCGGCGCTCCATGTCGGTGAGGCCGTGGACAATGCAGCCGGTCTTGAGGCCGAGGCGCTCATAGACGCGGCCCATCCATTCCGCGTCGCGGCTGGCGAGGTAGTCATTGACGGTGACCACATGGACGCCCTTGCCGGCGAGGGCGTTCAGGTAGACCGGCAGCGTCGCAACGAGCGTCTTGCCTTCGCCGGTCTTCATCTCGGCGATCGCGCCCGTGTGCAGGACCATGCCGCCGAGCATTTGCACGTCATAGTGGCGTTGGCCGAGGGCCCGCTTGGCCGCCTCGCGCACGGTTGCGAACGCGTCCACCAGAAGGGCGTCAAGGGTCTCGCCGTCGGCGTGGCGACGCTTCAGCTCTTCAGTGCGGGCGATGAGGTCGGCGTCGCTGAGGCCGGAGAGGCTGTCCTCCAGCGCGTTGATCGCCTCGACGCGTTTCCACATCGGCTTCAGCCGGCGATCGGTTGAGGACCCGAAGATCTTTTTGGCAAAGCCCATCAGCGCCATGAAACCGGCCCATCCCTTGAAAACGGCGCCGGTCATAACGACGCCAATGCCGCCCGCCGCCGCCCCACGCCATCACGGAGGCGCCGGCGATGCGCGGTCAGAAAGTTAACGCCCTTGGGCGCCCCAAACGCGCGGCGTCCCGGCATGGCCCGCGAGTAGGAGACGCCGTTCGAGGCCGCCGCCCGGCGGTTCGGAAATAGTGAGGGCCCGGGGGCAAGTCAACGAAACCGCCGGGGCGGGCGCGGCGGCGCGAAACGCGCTACGGTCTTTAATAGTCATTTGTCAGTAAAACCGGCCCAGAAAGGCGCGAGGGAGCGAGACCCGCCCGTGACGAGCGAAGAAGACCCGCCGCCAGACAAGAGCGAGCCCGGCGCGCCCGCAGCGCGCAGCTCAGGCTTGTCGGCGTCCGAAGCCGTCGCGGCGGTCCGCCGACGCAGGCAGGCGGAAGCGCGCGGCGAGATTTCGGCGCGCGGCGATGGCGGGCCTGACGCCCGTGCGCGCGACGAAAGGGAGCCGCAAGCGGCGGCGCCCGCCAAAGAGCCGTCGTCCATAGAGCCGCCGGCCATAGAGCCGTCAGATAGAGAGCTGTCGGACGACACGCCGACAGACCTCGCAGCGCCCGACAACGCGCCGCCGGACGACCCGCCGTCAGATATCGCGCCGCCGGACGACACGCCGCCGGACGACCAACCGTCAGATACTGCGTCGACGGCCGGGGGCCGCGAGCCAAAGGTCGTTCGCCCCGGCGCGCCGCGTCGCCCGCGTAAACGCAAGGCGTCTCGACGCAAGGCCGCGAGGCGTTTTTTCAAGCCGCCCGCGCTGAAGCCGCGATCCGCGAGATTGCCCGCGGTGAAGACGTCCGCGCCCGGCGCGGCGGTCACGACGCCGGACGGCGGCGCGTTTCGCCGCGGCGCCATTGGCGCGCCAATGCGTCATTTTTCGACCGCGACGCGGTTCGTTCTGCGCCTCATCTGGGGCGCGACGAAAGCGGTTTGGGCGTTCTTTGGCGACCTCGACGCGGCGCTCTGGGCGGGATTCAAAAAGGTCCTCGGCGCGGTCTGGGCGGTGGCGGCCGCGAGCGTCGGTTTCCTGGCGCTGTGCATCGACGATCTCATTCGATGGCTGCCCGGACCGGCGGGCCGCGCCTACACGGCCGGGGCCGTCGCCGCGGCCGCGGTCGCGAGCCTCTGGATCATGGACGAATTGCGAAATGCGGCATCTGAATCCGGCGATCCGCAATTGATCGTTCTGCCGCCGGAAGACGCCGGCAACCCGATCGTCGCGCGCGTCGGCGGACGCTTCATTCGGCTGAGCGACGTCCGGGCGGCCTACGCCGCCTCCGAATTCATGGACGAGGGAGATATCCTTACCGCCCGGGACGCCTTCGATCGCGGCCTTGTTCGGTCTTTTGTCGAGCAGCGCCTGCTGGCGCGGGCGGCGCGTGAGGCCGGCATCACGCGCGATCCCGTGATCGCGACGAAGCTTTCCCTCGCCCGCGACCGAATTCTCGCCTCCGCCTTCATGGCCGCCCGCATCGAAACGGCGACCTCGCCGGAGGAACTGCGCCGGCTATATGAGTCCCAGGCCGATCTCGTGCGGCTTGGCGATGAAGTGCGCGCCCGGCACATCGTCGTCGAGACCGAGATGGACGCGATCTGGATTGTCGCGCAGTTGCGTCAGGGCGTGGACTTTGCGCTGTTGGCGCGCGATTTTTCGATTGATCCCTCAACCAAAGAAAATGGCGGCGACATCGGATACTTCACGCGCCAGATGATGACGCCGAAGCTTGCGAACGCCGCCTTCACGACCGGCGTCGGCGATATCGCGCCGCCCTTCTTCAGCCGTCACGGCTGGCACGTCCTTGAGGTGTTGGATCGGCGGCCGGCGCCGAGCGTCCGATTCGAAGCGGTGGAAGACACAATCCGCTCGTTTCTCGCGGACCAGGCGGTCGACGACGCCCTGAGAGAAATCGTCGACGCGGCGGACGTCATCTATTTCGAGCCGCCAGAGGGCGCAGGCGTGGAAGGCGACGGGACCGCAGCGACCATCGGCGCCGGCGTCGTCGCGCCTATGGACGCCGCCGCGCTTGGCGAAGAGGGGCCCCTGCCGGAATTGCGGGGCGAAGGGGACAGCCCCGCCGACGCCCCCGAGGACGGCCAATCGCCCGACGCCGCAGGATCGACCGACTTCGTCGAGGGGCCGGCGCCCGAGACGGG
This sequence comes from Parvularculaceae bacterium, assembly GCA_028284065.1. Lineage (GTDB taxonomy): Bacteria > Pseudomonadota > Alphaproteobacteria > Caulobacterales > Parvularculaceae > MED-G105. The sequence goes on along the minus strand of JANQSJ010000010.1, from coordinate 7,239 downwards.
GGAGCTGTGACGGAGCTGCTTCTCGTTTCCGCTTGCGCGCTCGTGGACGCCGACGGGCGGGTGCTGCTGGCGCGACGTCCGGCAGGTAAGCCGCATCCTGACCTTTGGGAGTTTCCCGGCGGCAAGATGGAGCCAGGCGAGACGCCGGAGGCCGCCCTCGTGCGCGAGCTTGCGGAAGAGCTCGACATTAACGTTACCGCTTCGTGTCTTGCGCCGATCGCATTTGCATCAGAGCCCTTAGAGAGCGTTCACCTCCTTATGCCACTTTTCGTCTGCAGGAAGTGGCGGGGAACCCCGCGTCCTGTGGCGGCGGCTGCGTTGAAATGGGCGCGTCCCAGCCGGCTTCTGGACTACGACCTTGCGCCTGCGGATCGTCCGCTTGCGGCGCAACTGAGAGATCTTCTCTGACAATGTCGAGTAGGCGACACTTCGGGACCCTGACGCGCCGCGCCGCGGCGACGGGGAGGCGAGCGCTCAAAGACTGCCGTGGTTCGACGGCCATAGAATATTCCGTCATCATTATGCTCGTCTTTCTCGCCATTGTTATCAGCGTGCGAAATTTTGCGCAGGAAAGCGGCAGGGTCTACGAAGAAGTCTCGTCAGCTCTCGCCGACGCTTGATTGCCCTAAAGTCCATTTTTCGAGAACGTCGGCGATCGATTAAACGACAGACAATCAGACGTTCGTTCCGGGTTGCGCCGGTCAGGGCTCAGCCGTCGGGCCTGTCGCTTTTGAGGATCGCGTCGGCGAGCGACGCCTTGGCGCTGCCCGGGCGCATCGGCCGCTGCTGGGTCGGCGCCGGCGCCCATCCGGTCAGCGTCACGATCTGAAACCGCGCCGCGCGGCCGCCCCGGGCGAACCTGGCGACGGCTTCCAAAAAGACGTCGCGGCGCAGCGGCCGAGGCCGCGCCGCCGGCGCGTAGGTTTCGCCCATGCCCCGCAGGTCGCGGAAGAGCCGCAATGGGTCGGCGTACGTGACGCGGGCCTCGTCAATGTCGGCGACCGGCAGCGCGAAGCCCGCCCGCTGCAGCGCGCCGCCGAGGTCCTTCACATGGCCGAAAGGCGCAACGCGCGGCGCCGCCCCGCCCGTCAGCTCCACTTCGGCGGCGTAAAGCGCGGCGCGCAGCTCCGCCAGCGTTTCGCCGCCGAAGAGCGCGGCGATGAAAAGGCCGTCAGGCTTCAGCGCCAGGCGCGCCTGCGCCAGCGCCCCGATGAGGTCGTTAGCGGCGTGCAGGGTGAGAAGATTGACGATGAGATCGAGCGAACCCGGCGCAAGCGCCGGCTGTTCCTCGTCCATCGCCGCGCGCGCGCCGGACGGCGGCAGGCGCTCCGGGGCGTCGTCGAACGAAGCGATCCATCCGACGCCGCACTTTTCCGTGAGCAGGGCGGTAAGTTCGCCCGCGCCGAAAAATGCGGCCCGCGGAAAATCCCGCGCCGCCGTCTCGAGCCGGTCCACGATGTCCGCCATGGCGCGGCGGTGCAGGAAATCATGATCGGCGAACGCGCGCGCCGCGCGCGCGCGGCGCTTGCGCCTCAGCGCACGGTCAAAGATGAGCGGCGGGGTCGCCATGGCGTCCTTCGGCGGCGCATTGGTGGAGCGGCGAGCGCGCGGCTCGTCTACGCCATCCTACCCCCAGCGGCCAGACCCAGGAAAGGCGCGGCCTCGGGGCCGCCGTCTCACGCCGGTTTTCCTATCGCGGCGTCTATTTGGCGGCCCGCCTAAGGTCAGGGAGGCATCATGGCTGGAGCCAGGCGGGTCCCGGCGTCGAGCCGCACCGGACATCAGATGCAAAAAGGCGCCGCCGCCAAGGTTCTCGCAGGACCGTTCCGCGCAACCTGTAGAAATATTCATAAATTACGGAGAAAGTATACCTAAATATGAATCCAGTAAAAACTTTTTTACGCATTAACCAAACCACTTTAAAAACTGTTAATGAACGCCGCGATAATTACGCTTCGTAAAGGGGGCCTAGAGTAAGTAGGCGGTGAGATGTACAAGCGTTTTCTCAGAACCAAGGACGGCAATATCGGCATTCTGGCCGGTCTCGTAATGCTGCCGGCGTTCGCGCTCCTCGGCGGCGGCTATGACATCATGCGCGCGACGGCGAGCGCCACGAAACTGCGCGGCGTTCTCGAAAGCGCGGCCCTCGCTGCGGCTTCTTTGACGAATGCGCGCGACGTCGAGACGGTGATCCAGGAATACATGGAAGCCAATCTCGTCAACGATCCTGAGGTCATCTCGGGCCTAGACGTTGAGGTCGTTTCCGACGTGGCGCTTAACTCCAAGACGGTGGAGATCATCGCCACGTCCAGCGTCAGGACCTCGTTTCTCAGAATGGTCGGCATTGAAGAGTTGCCGGTGCGCGCGACCACCAAGGCCAACCAGAGCAAGACGACCGTCGAGCTTGCGCTGGTGATGGATATCTCCTCGTCCATGAACGGCAACAAGCTGGCCGAATTGAAGATCGCCGCGAGCGATTTCGTCGACCAGATCCTCAATGAACGCAACATCGACGAAACCTCGATGAGTCTCATTCCGTTCGGCGGCACAGTGAACATCGGGCCTCTGTTCGAATCCCACGCCGTGCCGCCAGGCGGCGGCAACGTCGATCCGGAGGAGGAGGACTACGCCGTCGGAACGAATGTCATGAGCGGCAATTTCCGCTTCTCCGACGGGGATAAGTGCATCGAATACGTGGATGCGGATTTCAACGACGCGCCGCTGCCGACACTGGGGCGCCCCCAGGTGCCGCACTTCTGGAAGTGGAACAATTTCAATCCCTGGTGCCCGACCGACAAGAGCGACGTCCTGTTCAACACCAATATCAAGGCCGAGCTGAAGACGCATATCGAAGGCATGACGCTGTCCGATGGCACCGGCATGGACATCGGCATGATGTGGGGCGCAAAAGCCCTGTCGCCCGAATGGCGGGGCGTCATCGGCGGCCAGTTCGCCGATCGGCCGCACGCCTATAATGACGAGGCGATGAAGGTGTTGGTCGTCATGACCGACGGCGAGATTACCGCCCAGTTCCGGCCGCGCGATCCGGAGCCCGGCAATGTCCACGACAACCGACCGAAAGAATTGAACCAGCCGCCGAATGAGAATGTCAAAGGACAGAATTACGGGCCGTGGCGCAATGAATACGGAAGGGCCAACAGCGCCAACCAGCAGACCGTCGTCCAGAAGGGAAGCGCGTCGTCCGAGGCGGATGACGATGACGCCGTCGCCCATTTCAAGCGGCTGTGCGACGAGGCGCGCACCAATAACGTCGTCGTCTACACGATCGGCTTTCAGATCAGGGCCGGCCAACTCTCGGAAGAGCTGCTGGACTACTGCGCGTCCGACCCGAGCAAGTATTACCTGGTTGAGGATCTCGACATTCAGTCGGCGTTCGATTCGATCGCGGCGTCGGTGAACTCGCTGCGGATTGTCGGCTGACGAGGGGCGCGTTGGGCGGTATGGGCGGCGTCAGAACGAAGTGTCGATACTGCGGGCGCGGCGGGCTCTCAGCGAGGGTCCGCCGGTTTCCCGCCGACGCGCGCGGCGCGGCGGCGCTGGAATTCGCGATTGTGGGACCGGTCTTCATTGGGCTGATCATGGCGCTCTTCGAGCTTGGCCTGATGATGTTCAAGATATCGATGATCGACCTTGCAGTGTCCGAAGCGACGAAATTCATCTATACCGGCGCAGTGCAGTCCGGCACGCCGACGCAAACCGAGATCGGCGAATTCATCTGCGGCAAGGCGGTGGTGGTGAATGACTGCGAGAACAACATCACGGTCGAGCTGACGGCCGTCAGTTCATTCAATGAACCTCCGGAGGGCGACGCCCCGTGCGTCGATTCGGCTAATCCTGATCTTAATCCGTCCGTATCCTACACGACCGGCGGCGGGTCGCAGATCATGTATATGCGAGTGTGCGTAACGACCGGCGTGATGACGCCGGGGCTCGGGCTCGGCCTCGCGCTGAAGTCGACGGACACCAATCGCGCGCAGATTGTCTCCAGCGTCGCCTTCATGAACGAGCCGTTTTGATGTCGCTGACGTACGCCAGGCGGAGCCCCAGGGCTTTCCGAGACTGCGAGGCGGGCGCCTCGGCGATCGAGTTCGCATTCATCACGCCGGTGCTGCTGACGTTTATGCTTGGCAGCCTGACGGTCTTCGACGGCACGCGGGCGCTGCGCCAGATGAACACGACGGCGCAGGTCGTTTCCGATCTCGTCACCCGCCTCGACACGCTGGACGATTCCCAGCGCGAAGCGATCTTTCTTGCCGCTGACGGTCTGTTGGGTCGGTATGGCGCGGACGCGCCCCACAATGTGGTGATTACGAGCGTCGCCAACATTCTCTCCGACGATGACGACGATCTCCACGTGGTCTGGAGCCACTCCAAAGAGGAGGGCGGCGAGCTCTCCGACGACGACCTTGATGAATTCTCCTTTCCGCAGATCCCAGATGGGGAAGGGGTCGTCCTGGTGCAGGTGGAGCTTGAGTACAAGCCGGTGGCGGTGGGCTTCGGCCTGCCCGCCAAGCTGAACTTCGCTGACATTGCGATCCGTCGGCCGCGCTTCGTTTCGGAAGTTTGCTATAAGCTCTCCGAGGAAGAAGAGTTCTGCAGCGCCGACCTTGAAGAAGACGATTGACGCTATCTTCTCATGGCCCTGCCGCCATGCCGGCGCTACGCTGCCCTGATGGCTACGCTGAAGACGTTCGCCGCCGGCTTTGCGCGCGGGGCGCTTGACGCCATCGCGCCGCCGGTCTGTCCGGTGACGGGCGAGCCGGTGAGCGAGCCCGGCGTCTTGAGCTATCGCGCCTGGGGCGCGGTGCGGTTCATTGATGATCCGATGTGCGATCGATGCGGCGCGCCTTACGCTCGGCAGGCGGACGAAGGATATGTCTGCGGCGCGTGTCTTGCGATCGAGCCTGCGTTCGATCAGGCCCGGGCGGCCGTCGTTTATGACGACGCGGTGAGCGGGCTCATCCTGTCTTTCAAGCATGGCGATCGCACTGACCTCGCGCCGCTTTTCGGGCGCTGGCTCGCCCGCGCAGGCCGCGAACTCGTGACCGCTGACAGTCTGCTCGCGCCGGTGCCGTTGCACTGGCGCCGGCGCATCGGTCGGCGGTTCAACCAGTCCGGGCTCCTCGCCGACGCGCTTGCGCGCGAGGTCGGCGGCCGGATGGGGCGCGATCTGCTGCGCCGGCCGCGCGCGACGAAGCCGATGCGTGAGATGTCGGCCGATGCGCGCCGGCGCAATGTCTCCGGCGCCATAACGCCGGCGCCTGGCGCGTCAGCACTTATCAAGGGCGCGCACATTGTCATCGTCGATGACGTTTTCACCAGCGGCGCGACCATCGCCGCCTGCGCGCGGGCGCTGCGCCGGGCCGGCGCGGCGCGGATTGACGCCGTCACCCTGGCGCGCGTTGTGAAGTCCTGACGCGTTGTTAAGTCTTGGCGAAAGACGATATAGCGGACGGCCTCGCCCGAAAGGGGTCGAACGCGATCAGGAAACCGAACCATGCAGCCAGTGACGATTTACACCAAGCCGATGTGCCCCTTCTGCGTTCGCGCCATGGTGCTGCTAGGCGACAAGGGGGCGGACGTGACGGAGATATCCGCCGCGTTCGACCGCGAGAAGCGCGAGGAGATGCTCTCGCGCTCCAACGGAAAGACGACCTATCCGCAGATCTTCGTCGGCGAAACTCATGTCGGCGGGTGCGACGACCTTTTTGCGCTGGAACAGGCGGGCAAGCTCGACGCGCTGCTGAATGGCTGAAGCGGCCGCGATCACGGTCGCCTGCGCGCAGATGCGCTCAGGCGTCGATCCGGCCGCGAACGTCGCCGCGGCGTCGGATCTCATCCGTGAGGCGGCGGCGGGCGGCGCGACGTTTATCGCAACGCCTGAGATGACGACGGCTATCGACCGTGACGCGGACCGCCTGCGCGCGGGGCTTCCGGTTGGCGAGCCGCTCACCGAGGTCGACGCGTTCGCCAATCTCGCCGACGCGCTATCGGTCTGGCTGCTGATCGGCTCAATGCCGGTGCGTCTCGACGAACGGCGGATCGCCAACCGCGCGTTCCTTTTTGCGCCCGACGGTCGGATCGCCGCGCGCTACGACAAGATCCACATGTTCGACGTCTCGCTGCCGGATGGCGAGAGCTGGCGGGAGTCCGCCATCTATGAGCCCGGCGACGCGGCCATAGTCGCCGACACGCCCTTGGGACCGACGGGCCTCACGATCTGCTACGACATCCGCTTTCCGGCCCTTTATCGGCGACTCGCGCAAGCCGGCGCGACGGCGTTTTGCGCGCCGGCGGCGTTTACGCGCCAGACAGGAGAAGCGCACTGGTCGACGCTTCTGCGGGCGCGGGCGATTGAGAACGGCGCGTTCGTCGTCGCCCCGGCGCAAGGGGGGCGGCACGAGGACGGGCGCGAGACCTACGGCCATTCCATGGTCGTCGATCCCTGGGGCCGCGTCCTCGGCGAACTCGGGCATGACGATCCGGGGGTCCTGCTGGCGGATATCGACCCTAGCGCGGCGGCCGAGGCGCGCCGTCGCATTCCGTCTCTCGGACTTGATCGGGCGCGTGAAGTCGACATCTTTAAGTCATGATAAAATACAGCCTTAGATGCTCGAACGCGCATGAGTTCGAAGGATGGTTCCGGTCGAGCGGCGACTTTGACGCCCAGAAATCGTCCGACGAACTCACGTGTCCGGTTTGCGGCTCCGGCGACGTTGAGAAGGCGATTATGGCGCCGGCTGTCGCGACGCGCCGCTCGTCGAACGCGCGGCTCGCCGAAATACAGGGGGCGATGGCGGAGGCGGCGACGCGCGCCAGGGACTACATTGAAAAGAACTTCGAGCATGTGGGCGGCCGCTTCCCGGAAGAGGCGCGCAAGATCCACTATGGCGAAGCGGAAGCCCGACCGATCTATGGCGAGGCCAGTCTGAAGGAGGCCAAGGAGCTGCGCGACGAAGGGGTGGAAGTCGCGCCTGCGCCCGGTTTCGCGCCAAAAAGGGAAGCGGCGGGACCAGCCAAGCCGAAGCTTGCCGGGAAGCCCAAGGAGCCGAAAAAGGCGGCCGCCCCAAAGGCGCCGCAGGCGACCGGGACAAAAGCCTCCGACGGCGACGCGGAAGGCTAGAGCCTTCTGCGTTCAGATTGAATCATCCAGAAGGCTCTAAGTTATTGATTTCGCGTCGGGCGACGTCAAACCGGTGATCCACTTTGACTGCCCGA
>JANQSJ010000017.1 GCA_028284065.1 Parvularculaceae bacterium | reverse complement strand
TATCTGGGCATGATCGCGCCGGCGGCGCGCGAAGTGTCGGGCGCGCTGATCGAGGCGCGCGAGCGCACCGATGCCGCCATCGAGACCGCCACGCGCGACGCCGCGCGCCAGAAGGCGGCGCTCGAAGCGCTGCTGCGCGACCTGCATCAGGGCCTTGTCGTGTGCACCATGACCGGCCGCGTCACGCTCTACAATCACCGTGCGGTCGATATCCTCCATGTCGAGGAGTTTCGCCGCGACGACCCCGCCTCGACCGACGTGATGATCGGATCGCTGGGCCTTGGCCGCGACTTCTTCAACATTGTCGACGCGGCGCCCTTCAGCGCCGCGCTGAGCGCTTTCGAAGCGCCCGCCGACCCGTCCAACCCGCTGCCGATCGACGGGCTCGGCTCGTTCCCGATCGTCTTTTCGACCTGCGATGGCGCGGTGACAATGCGCGGCCATGTCGCGCTGCGCCTCAACGAGGCGGGCAATGCGCCGGCCGGCTTCATCACCGTCTTTGACGACATCACCACAGAACTGGCCGCCGGCCTCGAGCGCGACCGCGTGCTGCGCGAGGCGATCGACGGCATCCGCGCGGCGATCGGAGAGAGCGGCGAAACGGCCGCATCGCCCCCGCTGACCACCGCGCTCAAGCGGCTCGAACTGGCATCAAACAACATCATCGCCTCGGCCTGGCCGATGGCCGACGTGCCCGCAGGCCGGCTGTTCGGCGCCGTGCGCAAGACGCTTTCGGGCAGCGCGATCGCCGTCGAGACCGCCGGCAATGGCGAACTGATCCATGCCGACAGCGCCACGCTGATCGCGCTTTTGCGCAATCTCGCCGACGGGCTGGCCGAGCGCGGCAATGTCGAAAAACTGGCGCTCAAGGCCAGCGGCTCGGGCCATGCGCGGCAGATCGCCATCACTGTGACCGGCGCGCCGCCCGATGCGGCGTGGCTCGAGGCACGCCTGTCGGAAAATGCGGACACCGGCACGGCCTTCCTCTCCGGCCGCTCAATCCTCGAACGCCATTGCGCGACGGCGACCGTCGAAGGCGGAACGATCGTGATCGATTTCCCCGTCAACACCGGCGCACGCG
>JANQSJ010000012.1 GCA_028284065.1 Parvularculaceae bacterium | reverse complement strand
GTCGAGGCTTTGCCCATGCCGCCGCAAACGGCAGCACGCGTGGAAGAGTTCGTCGCCGACCATCATGTGGAGGAGACGTTCTACAAGCGTAAACGGAAGCCGGCGTCGTCGCCGGACGATCCGCGTGCCCCGCGTGTGTTGAGCGATGATGAAAAATGGGTGCAGTCGCGCGGGCGCGCCGGCCATCCGGGAGGCAAGGCGCGATGAGCCCGGGCGGAGGCGGCGACGGCAAACGTGACGGCTTTCTCAGCGCTTGGTCGCGCCGCAAGCTGGCGGCGCGCCGCGAGGCCCAGGCCGAGGAATCCGAAGATAAGGTTCTGCCGGATGCCGATCTGGAGCCCGAAAGTGCGGAAGCCGGCCGGCCGGTCGAACCGGATGACGAGGAGGCGGTCGATGCCGACTTCATCGCCAACCTGCCCTCCATCGAGGACATCACCGGCAAGACCGACCTGGCGCCTTTCATGCGACGCGGCGTGCCGCTTGCGCTGCGCAACGCGGCCCTGCGTAAGGTCTGGACGCTCAATCCGCTGATCCGCGATCACATCGACCCGGCGCTTGACTATGCCTGGGACTGGAACGCACCGGGGGGTGTGCCGGGCGGTGGCGGCACGCTGACAGGCGAGGGCGTTTCGCAGATGGTCAAGAACCTGATGGGCGACGCGAAACCCGCCGATGTTGCCAGCCGGGCACTGCGCGCAGGCGACACCGCGCCGAACGCCGCAACACCGGACGATGCGGCACAAGCCGCTGAGCCGGCTTCCGAAGCGACCGCTGAACCCGTTCGGCACAGCGACCCTGTGGACACGGATCCTGCGGCTGGCGAATCCTCCGATGCCGATCCTGAAGGGGCGGAAGACACAGGCGCCGAGGAGGAGATGCGCGTCAAAATGACGCTGCCATCCGCACGCCGCCATGGCGGAGCACTTCCCGAGTAAAAATGGCCGGGTTTTCAGGCTCTGCGGCCTTCTGACGATTCCCCGATGACGTGAACCGGTTTTCGTTGACGCTGCGTCGCGGCTATGGAACATTAAAACCTATACGCGATCGGTAAGAATTCGCGATACCCGTGAGGAAATGC
>JANQSJ010000014.1 GCA_028284065.1 Parvularculaceae bacterium | reverse complement strand
ATGGCATTCAAGAGGTCGGCGGTTCGATTCCGCCTAGCTCCACCAACGTTCGTTTCTTTCGACAATTCGCTTCGGCCCTATCTCCGATAGGGCGCGCATTCCCGGCGCATTGGCCGAAGGCGTAAGCGATACTCGCGAGTTTGTCTCCGATAACATCCTTACGGACGTTTTCCTGCGCACGGCGCGTCTCATTTGAATGCAGGCGTTGTCGACGTATCAGGCGCTGCGCCGCTTCGACCAAACGGCCGTAACCGGACGGCCGCACGCGCCCCATTCAACGACGCCGGGCGTCCGAAATCCCTAGTTCAGATAGCCCCGGCCGGGCGGAGCTTATGGCCCTGCGCCGACATTCCCGAGCCTATTGCCAGGGAAGGCCTCCTGTTTTTCCTGTCCTCCAATTTCGTAACGCCCGCCTCAATGGCGCGCCGTGGACGGATGAAGAAATCGTCGGCGCATTCGGGACAGCGTTTGATGAGCGCGTCATTCCGGAAGCCAAAGACGCCGAAGTCTTTGTTTCTGTCCCATTTCCGGTCTATCTCGCGCCCAGTGAACTGTACACGGAGGAGTTGGTCCGTTAAGGGCGGCCTTTGACCCAAATCCAGAAGGCGCTCGAAAACTTAGCGGTCGTCGCGCTCTGCAGCAGCCTTCCATGAATCTGGTGCAGCGTCAGAAAGGACGTCGAGAGCGCGTTCCTGGGCCGCAATGAGGCGTCTTAAACGTTCCTGCGGGACCGCTACTTCGCTCCACAAAAATCAAATCATATCTCGCAAAGTTTGAGTGAAATCACCCTTTGACCTCCACGACCTAGCATTGGATGCGGCGACGCCATCGCGTCCCAGTATCCGAACGCGTCTCATCGAGAAACGGGCGTCCCTTTCGCCCTATAGGCCTGACGAGGCGGCATTCCCTTTCCAACTCGTATTCAGAAACGGGCCGCGCCGGCGCTTGAAATCTCCGCCGCCTTTTTGCTTGCGCCTCGCGCGCGCAAACCCTATTCGACTCTTCGCCGCCGCATTAGCTCAGTTGGTAGAGCATCTCATTCGTAATGAGGGGGTCGCTGGTTCGAGTCCGGCATGCGGCACCATTTTCCTAAGTAAACTCAGTGACTTGGACGAAAGCGGGCGTTCTCTTTCCGTTCCCTTTGTTCGGTTAGGTAACACATAGGTAACAGCTCGCGTCGGCCGATCTGATTTGTTCCTATGGAAAAGAGCTCGGGAGCATTCCTCGCCACGCCCTGTGTCACCCATCGGTTCTCGCGCGGAGTCGAGCAGTAGGCCGAGAAATGATCGCGCTAAAGTCCAACGGCGTGATTGGCCCGAACGAAGGCGACTGCTGGCGGACTTGGCTTAGTCGCCAGTGATCTAGGCAAACAGTCAGTCTTTGGCGTCTGATTGGTCTGATCAGAAAGGTCGCTTGATATGGTTTAGAGCGGCTTCATGAAAACCCTAAACGAGGCCGGATAGCGTTAAAGCCGATAAGTTCTGTTATCGGACATTCTCGAGCGTACGGCGTGCGATACAGCCGAGCTCGATAGACCAGCCCGCCAATTCATGGTGGTCTTCTCCCTGAATTCACCTCCAGTTTGAGTGCAATTTTTTCGGGCATCCTGTTACCTTGGAACGGAGGTTTGGATGCCGAAGAAGCAATATACGAACGAGCAAATCGCCTTTGCGCTGCGTCAGGCGGAGACCGGAACGCCGGTCACAGGGATATGCCGCAGTTCAAAGCGAAGCTTTGGACGGGGATCGCAGAACCCACTTTTTACAGGTGGAGTTAGAAGCGGATAGCTTCTAACAAGTTTGTAGCGATGGGCGTCTCTGAGATCCGGCGGCTGAAGTAGCTGGAAGAGTGAGGCGGACCGTTTCCGGAGGAAACGCAGCTGACGAACAATAAGAAGATAAGACAATTGGTCGCCGACTGTTGATCGAATACGATCAACCTCGACAAAACCATGCTGCAGGACGTGATCAAAAAAAGTGTTCTGGAGCCGATTGGAAATTGATCCAGTGGATCAATTTCCGGCGAACAGCCCGTCAGGCGCCGCGACGTCGTCCAGCATCTGCAAGGAGCTTACGACGTTAGCGAACGACGGGCCTGTCGAGCCACAGGCTTTGATCGAGGATCGCATCGCTATCGATCAAGACGTGATCCGCAGACAGAGTTACGCATTCGAATTAAAGATCTGGCCGCGTCGCGTGTGCGCTACGGCTACAAGCGTATCTGCCTGCTTTTGAACCGCGAGGGCTTGGGCGTAAATCACAAACGCGTCTACCGTCTCTATCGCGAAGAAGGGCTTGGAATAAGGACGAGTGAGACGGATATGTCGAACGCCCCGGCGCAGACGAACTGCGCTCTACCGAGAAGGCAGACCTGAGATCGAAATTTTGAATGACGTCTGGGCGATGGACTTCGTCTCAGAACGACTTTTCGATCAACGACCATTCCGGATATTGGCGCTAATGGACTGCTTCAGTCGCGAGTCGCTTGCGATCGAGCCTAAGCGCAAGTTCCGAGCGCTCAATGTCGTTGACGTTCTCAATGAAGCTGTCGCCAAGCGCGGCGTTCCCAAGTCCATCCGCGTCGACAATGGACCGGAATTTGCCGGCAAGCTTCTCGATCAGTGGGCGTACCATAATGGCGTTGAACTAGACTTCTCAAGGCCCGGGAAACCCACGGCGTGAGGCGCGAAGCGGCGAACGCTATATCGAGTCTTTCAACGCCCGGCTCAGAGCAGAGTGTCTGAACGCGTCCTGGTTCCTATCGCTGGACGATGCACGCCTAAGGTTGCGTGAGTGGAAGGAGGCGCACAACACGGACAGACCACACTCAGCGCTCGGAAATTTGACCCCGAGCGCTTTTAGGGATCAGACTCAACAAGCCCGAAGAGTTGCGTGACGCCTGGACGCAAATCGGGGGGACGACCAGCCAATCTCATGGTTACATAAAAAGTGGCTGCACCATCGGGGCTTCCTCACTTGCCGCTCATGCGGTTCTCACGAAGCCATTCGATGCGCATGTCGCCAATGAATGAACTGCCGCGCTCAACGTCGAAGGCGAGTTTCGCATTGCCCGTCAGGCCGGTCAGGCCAAGCAAAAAGTCGGCGATGAGGCTCTTGGGGCGGGCCCAACCCTTGTTCATGCCGGCCAGCAGGACGATGCGGTCCACCTTGTCGGTCCAACTGGTGCGGGGGATGAGGTCCCCGGGATGGTCCGCTCCGACGCCGCGTCCATATAGAAGCGCGCGGCGGACCAGCAGCGCGCCAACTGAATGCCCGACAAGCGTGATAGTCTCGTATCCGCGTTCGCGAACGAGACGGTCTAGATCGGCATTCAGCTTCGCTCCCATGGTCGACGGATCGGCGTTCGAGAAAAAACTGTCGTCCCAGAAAAATGCGGCGACATCGGGAGGCCGGGCGGGGTCGCCGAATGCTTCGGCGACGACCGGCGGCGCGTCGGTGAGGCCGCCTTCAAAGCTCATCCAGCCGTGGACAATGACGACGAGATGATCGGAGCGTCCGGGGGCCTCCGCCTCAATCAACTGATGGGTCCAATGGTCCACACGGCGGCTTGCGAGAAAATTGCTGCAAGCCAGCAAAGCGGCCAAGAAAAGTGTTGCGGCCAAAATGCGGCGCATAGCCGGCCCTCCGCTCTCTAAGAATGCCGGACGCGGCTCGCCTCGCCGGCAAGTCGTTTCCGGGCCTGCGGGGATCATCCCAAAAATGTCAGTTAGCGCCGCGCGCCCAATGCCATCAGGTGACGTATGAAAGAAACGACAGTAACGCGTTTCATACGCTTCAAGAGCGCGTGCGCCGATTACGGATCGACACGCCTAATCTACTTTTCGCCGGGTTCGATTTCCCAATCCCCAAGCGTGATGCTTTCCTAGGATCCAAGAGTTTTCAAGGCCCAAGCTCATGCGAAAGGCGGCGCTAGCCATATAGCGCGAATATCGCCGCCTCTTCGAAAAGGGGGCGGTCCTTGGACGTCTTCCTATGCCGCTGTTTTAACTAAGCAAAAGATTCGCTCAGACCCCCCTCAGAATCTTTCAGGCGCGCCTCAGGCCGTCATCAAGCCTTCCCCGTCGCCCTTGGCCATTCTCTCCCTGTCACCGTCCAAACCATGACGGATCGGTACGGCGACGAAACTCTAGAATGGGAGAGAACCTGATGCGGAAATCCACTTTTGTCGGCGCCCTCGCCATCGCTTCGATTTGCTCGGTCTGCGCGACGTCCGCGGGCGCGAAGCCGGTCCTGCCGCCGGCGCATGTGTTCAGTTTCGACCGGCCGACCGGAGACGCCGCTATCGTCGCGGAGGCCATGACGACCGGTCTTCGCATGGACGCCGTTGCGCTCTGCGACGGGGTCGACGGCGAGATGGCGGCGGCCGGCCGCATTTGCCTCGCGTCCCTGGTGTCGGACGCCCGCGCCGATGTCGCTCGCGCCCTCAGGATTGATCTGGCTGAGCAGATGGAGCGCCACCTGCGCGCTGGCGACTAAGCGGCGGATGCATGCGCGCTGATTTGGCGCGAAACGAAGTGAGTAGAGTACGGGCGGCCCTCGGCCGCCCTTCTCTGTTATGGGCGGAGACGTCTCGCGGCTGGCGCGGCGTCAGCGAAGATGTCTCAATCGTCTGCGACCTTCGACTGAAACGAAATCGGCAGGCCGTCCGGCCCTTCCAGATAATAGATCCGCTCGCCATGGGCGTCGTCCGGGCCCTTTGGGTCAAGGCCGTTCCTGCGCGCAGCGTCGGCGACGGCGTCCGCATCTTCGACGATGATCTGCAACATGACGAGTTCCGGCATGTTCGCGCCGGCTGGCCAGATCTCCACCCATGAGCCCTCGCCGTCGCCGGCCACGGGAAAGATCGCCCCATTAAAGCCCTCCGCATCCGGCGGCGCTTCGAGCGCACGCTCGTCGAGCCCAAGGCCGCGCAGCGCATCGGCGAGCCTTTCCGCATCGTCACGTTTCGCGACGCGGCAGAACCGAATGCCCAATGGTTTCATAACCCGTTCCCTTCCCGTGAGGCCCACCCGTTCAAGGGCCTTGCTTGTCGCGGCGTCCGCGCGCCGCCATAAACGACGTTTCCCGCCCGGGCGAACGCGTGCGCCCTGCCGCCCTTCGAAGGACCACACGATGACCGCCGCGAAGAGTGACCGCCGCCTCTATCTTGTCGACGGCTCCGCCTATATTTTTAGAGCCTATCATGCGCTGCCGCCGCTGACGCGCAAGTCTGACGGGCTGCCGGTGGGCGCGGTCTCCGGCTTCTGCAACATGCTCTACAAGCTCCTCACCGACATGAGGGACGAGCATGACCCGACGCATTTCGCCGTGATCTTCGATTACTCTTCAAAGAGCTTCAGGAACGATCTTTACAAGGAATACAAGGCGAATCGGCCGCCGCCGCCGGAGGATCTCGCCCCGCAGTTTCCGTTGGTGCGCGACGCGACGCGGGCCTTCGGCGTGCCGTGTCTAGAAGTGCCCGACGTCGAGGCGGACGACGTCATCGCTTCCTACGCCCGGGAGATCGAGCGTGAAGGTGGCGAGTGCGTCATCATCTCCTCCGACAAGGATTTGATGCAGCTGGTCACCGACCGCGTGACGATGTTCGACACCATGAAGAACCGCCGCATCGGCCGGGAGGAGGTCGTCGAGAAGTTCGGTCTGGGGCCGGAGAAAGTCGTTGAGGTGCAGGCGCTCGCCGGCGACAGCGTCGACAATGTGCCAGGCGTGCCGGGCATCGGCGTTAAGACAGCTGCGCAGCTGATTGAAGAATATGGCGACCTAGAAACGCTGTTGGCGCAAGCCGAAGACATCAAACAGAAAAAGCGCCGCGAGAACCTCATCGAGTTCGCCGAGGACGCCCGCATCTCGAAGACGCTCGTGGCGCTGAAGGACGACGTGCCATTGCCCGAGCCGATAGATGATCTGGCGATCAGGCCCATCGATCCCGCGCCGCTGGTGGCGTTCTTCAAGGAGATGGAGTTCACGACCATCACCCGGCGTGTGGAGGTTGACCTCGGGGTTGATGGGGACGCTGACGCCGTTCCGTCCGCCGGCGGCGCGCCGGATACGGACGGATACGCGACGATTTTCGACCCGAAGGAGTTGGAGGCGTTCGTTGCGCGCGCGCGGCGGCGCGGGCTCCTGGCGATCGATACGGAGACGGATAGCCTGAACGCCATGGCGGCGAACCTTGTCGGCGTCTGCCTTGCGACCGCGCCGGGGGAAGCATGCTATGTGCCGCTTGGCCATGGCGCCGATGGGTTGGATCTCGACGATGGAGACGCCGACGTCAGCCGACAGATGGAGGTTGGCAGGGCGCTGGAAATCCTGAAGCCAATCCTGTCGGACCCGTCGGTGCTGAAAATAGGCCAGAATTTCAAGTACGATCTCAATGTGCTGCGGCGGTACGGCGTGAATGTCGCGCCGGTCGATGACACCATGCTCTTGTCATACGCCCTTGATTGCGGTCGGGGCGGGCACGGCATGGACGAGCTTTCGGGCCGCCATCTCGGGCATGAGACGATCAAGTTTTCCGACATCGCCGGAACCGGCAAGAAGCAGAAGACCTTCGACCAGATTCCGATCAATGAAGCGACGCGTTACGCGGCGGAGGACGCCGACATCACGCTGCGCCTGCACAGTGTCTTGAAGCCGCGTTTGTCCCCCGAAGGAAAAACAACCGTATACCAAACGCTGGAGCGTCCGCTCGTTCAGGTGATCGCTGACATGGAGCGCGAGGGCGTCAAAGTGGACGTGAAGGTTCTGGCCCGCCTCTCCGCCGATTTCGCTCAGCGCATGGCGGGGCATGAGGCGGAAGCCCATGAGCTTGCGGGCGAGGCTTTCAATATGGGCTCGCCGAAGCAGATCGCGGAGATTCTGTTCGGCAAGCTGGGGCTGCCGGGGGGCAAGAAGACCGCGAAAGGCGCCTGGTCGACCAAGGCGGATGTGCTGGAGGAGCTCGCCGTCGAGGGACACGACCTGCCGCGCGCGATCCTTGACTGGCGCAGCCTTTCGAAGCTGAAAAGCACGTACACGGACGCCTTGCCGCAGGCGATCAACGCGGAGACGGGCCGCATCCACACGTCCTATTCGCTGGCGGCGACGACGACGGGGCGTCTCGCGTCGAATGAGCCCAACCTGCAGAATATTCCCATCCGCACAGAGGACGGGCGCAAAATTCGTACCGCCTTCATCGCCGAAAAGGGCAATGTGCTCATTTCCGCCGACTATAGCCAGATTGAGCTGAGGCTGCTGGCGCACATCGCGGACCTGAAGTCCATGAAGGACGCGTTCGCTGGCGGCGCGGACATCCACGCCATGACGGCGTCTGAAATGTTCGGCGTACCAATTGAGGGGATGGACCCGATGGTCCGCCGGCGCGCCAAGGCGATCAATTTCGGCATTATCTACGGCATCTCCGCCTTCGGCCTCGCCAATCAGCTGGGCATCTCCCGCAGCGAGGCGAAGGACTATATCGACAGCTATCTTGAGAAGTTTCCCGGCATCCGAAAATACATGGACGAAACGATCGCCGGCGCAAAGGCGGCGGGCTATGTGGAAACCATATTCGGTCGACGGACCTATGTGGGCGGCATCAACGACAAGAACCCTGCGATGCGCGGGTATGCGGAGCGCCAGGCGATCAACGCGCCGATCCAGGGCGCGGCGGCGGACGTTATCCGTCGCGCGATGGCGCGCATGCCGGCCGCGCTCGCCAAAGCGAAGCTCTCCGCCCGGATGCTGCTGCAAGTGCATGACGAACTCGTCTTCGAAGTCCCGAAGGCCGAGGCGGACGATGCTTGCGCCGTCATTTCAAAGGTCATGTCCGGCGCGCCCGAGCCCGCGATGAAGCTCTCCGTGCCCCTCGTCGTTGAGGCTGGCGTTGGGAGGAGCTGGGACGAGGCGCATTAGGTTTGGCGTGCTGGCGTTGCGCGAGACGCCAAGAAATTTGAATGCTCGAGATTGACCCCTGGAAGTAGAAGTTATGACCAAGTATAAGAATATGATTTTCAGCTGCTTTCAGCGCTAAGAAAATGGTCTGCATTCATAAGTTTGACATCATTTTGTAAAAATTGACTCTTCCCAAAATTTGGAATTTAAGGGTAAATGGGCTTACTTTATTTAGAGGGAAAGTTATGAATTACCACTGTAGAATATCAATCGTATCTTTTATTGTCCTTCCTTTTTTGATTTGGACGAACGCCGCAATCGCTGGTGGATGGGCGCTTGGAAAAGGCGAGACGCTTGACGAAGCCGCCGACAACGCGAGGGAAGATGCGCTTGATTTTGGCAAGTGCGTTGGCTCCGCTCAGCTCCTTCGAGAAGGAAACTCAAAAGACACATTCCTCAGGCTTGTTGATAGCCCCCAACGTCCAAAAGGCGAAATATGGATCGAGGCATACTATTCGAATGCCGCAGGTAGTTGCAGCGGAGGCTCTAAAATGACTCCGGAAGAACACGAAGCCTGGAAAGAAAGCTACCGGGAAAGCGAAGAATGGCGAGAGAGTTACGGCTGGAAAGTTGAACATACGAGGTCGACTGTTGATCGTATCACCCTTGTAGGGGCCTTAGCTGCTGGCATTGCCGTGTTTGCTGCGCCGATTTCTTTCTTTACCAGGCGCGCTCGTGCGGTTGAGAAAGGCGTCAAACGCCCGTCCTGACACGGATTGTGCGGGTGGCGATTAAGATCTCCACCATGAACGCCACAAGCGCCGAGATAAGCGCCGCCATGGCGAGGCTGAAGAGGACGGCGATGGGCGCCGCGGCGTTCACCCGCACCAGGTCGGCGAGGAACAGAATCACCACCAGGAACGCCACGAGGAGCGCGGCGACGGCGCAGAAGTTGATCGCCCACTGGGCGTAGACGATGCGGCGATCGAGGGCGCCAAGTTCGCCGCGCATGCCTGGTTCCTCCAACGCGTCCGGCTCAAGACGGCAGCGTTCCTCGAGCGCTCGCGCCCGGTCAATGACGCGGGCGAGCCTTTGCGTGACGACATTCAGGAACGACCCGATCGCCACCAGCAGGAAAGCCGGGGCGAGCGCGAGCTGAATCACCTCCCCGACGAGGTGGGATGGGTTGATCATTTCCATGGAGCGAAATCCTCAGCTTCGTCTATGGCGACGCGCGCTTCGGAGTTCAAGGTCTCCGCCGACCCAACGGCCGGAGAAGAAATCTACCCCCACGGACCGGCGCCTGCGCCGGCGTTCGGGACCGATCCCATGCGGACGGACCCGCCGCCGCCCCTCATCGCCATCAGTCGGTCGATGCGATTCTGGGTCGCCGGGTGCGTGGAGAAGAGGTTGTCGCGACCGCCGCCGGCGAGCGGGTTGATAATCATGAGCTGGCCGGTTTCCGGATGCATTTCGGCGGTCTCGTTCGGAATTTGCGCTGCGCCGTTGGAAATTTTGGCGAGCGCCGAGGCGAGCCATTCCGGGCGTCCGCAGATCTCCGCCCCAAGAGCGTCGGCCTCGTATTCACGGCCGCGGCTGATCGCCATCTGCACCAGCCCCGCCGCCATTGGCGCGAGGATCATGATGGCGAGCGCGCCGATGATCCCGCCGCCATTCCGGTTTCCGCCCCCGAAGAACATCGCGAAGTTGGCGAGAGTCGTAATTGCGCCGGCGATGGTTGCGGTCACGGTCATGGTCAGGGTGTCGCGGTTCTTCACGTGCGCGAGCTCATGCGCCATTACGCCCGCGACTTCCTCCTCCGTCAGCATGCTGAGAAGGCCGGTAGTCGCGGCGACCGCCGCGTTCTCGGGATTGCGGCCCGTCGCGAAGGCGTTCGGCTGTGGGTTGTCGACGACATAAATCTTCGGGATCGGCATGCCGGCGTTGCGGGCGAGCGCCTTGGTCATCTCCGCGTAGCGCCGGATAAGACCGGAGGCATGCGTCTCATCAACCTCTTCGGCCTTGTACATGCGCAAGACGATCTTGTCGGCGTTCCAGTAGGCGAAGAGGTTCGTCCCCGCCGCAAAAACGAGCGCCATCAGCATCCCGCCCGCGCCGCCGAGCATCATGCCGATGACGCCGAAGAGGGCGGTCAACGCCGCCAGAAGAATGCCTGTGCGCAGGTGGTTCATCATGTCCTTTTGTCCGTTGGTTGGGCCGCGCTTATATGTGGCCGGTAACAGGAGCCTTCAATATGACCGGTCCCGCCGACGACTCTGGCGCGAAAGAACCTGAAGCTGATACGGCCTCGAAGGCGCGGTCCGATCTACCGCCCGCGGCGCAGCGCGCCCTCGCCGAAGCCGCCGAGCGTCGGGCGAAAGCCGAAGCTGAAGCGAAGAGGGCGGCGGAGAAGGGCGGGCCTTCTGGCCCTGAACCCACCCGCTATGGTGATTGGGAGCGCAAGGGCCGAGCGGTTGATTTCAGCTGATTTGGATTCCGATTGACTGCGGCCCATGCGCCCGACTGGACGAATCGCCCATTCACGGTCAATTGGCTGTGCATGCTGCAAGATTCACGCTTTCCGAGAAATTCGGTGCGCTTCCTGTGCGCAGCGACGATGGCGCTTGCCCCCGCTGCGGCCGCTGGCGGGCCTGTCACGCCGCTTCAGGGTCCTGTTCTCGCCACGGTGGACCGCGTTATCGACGGCGATACCGTTGAAGTGACGGCGCGCATCTGGCTCGATCTTGAAGTGGCGGCCGCGGTTCGGCTGGCGGGCGTCGATACGCCGGAGATTGCCGGCGCCCGCTGCCCGGCGGAGCGACGCCTTGGCCATGCGGCGCGGGAGTTCGTGCGGCGGCGTATTGAAGGCGGAGCCGTGCGTCTCCGCGAAATCGAGCGCGGCAAGTACGCCCGCCGCATCGTTGCGCGCATCGAAACTGCGGACGGCGCAGACTTGGGCGCAGCGCTTCTCGCGGCGCGGCTCGCCCGGCCTTATGGCGATCCGCGAAACTGGTGCGCGTGAACGAACGGCTATTCGGCTACTGCGAAAAATCCTCCACGAACAACTCGAAGCGGTCGTGGCCCCAATATTTGTTTTCGCCGAAGACCGCGAACGGGACCCCAAAAACGCCGTCGGCCTCGATGAGCTTTCGGTGGTCGGCAAGGAGCGCGTCGACGCGCTCGCTCGCCTGCGCATCGTCGACTGCGTCAGTTGACCAGCCGATCTCCGTTGCTGCGCGGCGCAGGACGTCGAGGTCGGAGATGTTTTCGCCGCGGCCCCAGCGCGCGTCGGAAACGGCGATGGCGAACTCAAGACCCCGCCCGGCTTCGTTCGCCGCCGCAAGCGTGCGGTTCGCCGGATCAAAGTCGATATCAAAAGGCCGTGGCGGCGCGATTTGCAGTCCCATGCGCAGGGTCATCCGCGGTGCGTCCTGACTGTAATACTTTCGCTTTGGCTTGTTCTGCGCCGGATCGCTGAACGGGACTCCGTCGGGCGGCCCCGTGAATGGGATGACCGGCGGGTTAAGTCCGGCGCGTTTCAAAATATGAAGGCCTAGCCGCGAATAGGGGCTGCGAAAGGCGTGATAAACGCGAGGGGCTTCAGCAACCGTCATGGGCTAACTCCATTGCGCGGTCCTGCGGGTCAGCGCCGCCAGAACCCCGGCGAGAGCAGCACGAATAACGTGAAGAACTCAAGCCGCCCGAGAAGCATGCCGGCGGACATCAGCCATTTTGCGCCGTCCGGAAGGCTCGCGAAGTTTCCCGACGGACCGACGACCGGCCCGAGGCCGGGCCCCACATTTGCGATCGCCGTGCCGGCGGATGAGATTGCCGTCAGCGTGTCGAGCCCGAAGCCAGCGAGGAGCACCGAGAGCGTCGCAAAGCTCGCGAAATAGACAAAGAAGAAGCTCAGCACTGAAATAAATACGTCGTCCTTTATCGGGCGCTGGTTGTAGCGGGCGACAAAGACGCCGTGCGGATGGGCGAGGCGCTTTGCATAGAGGCGCGCCGCAGCGAGCGCCACCTGGAAGCGGAAGATCTTCAGCCCGCAGGACGTCGATCCCGCGCAGCCGCCGATGAACATAATGCAGAAGAAGAACCCGAGCGCGAACCCGCCCCATACGTCATAGGCCGTCGTCGCGTAGCCGGTGCCGGTGATAATCGACGTGACATTGAAGAGGGAGAGTCGGAACGCCGTGAAGAGGTCGATATTAAATCGGTCATAAACGTAAATCAGCATAAGGAGCGTCAGTCCCGCCAACACCATGAGGAAGAACCGCACCTGGCTGTCGCCAGTGAGCCGAGATACCTCACCTCGCAAAATGACCGCAAGAAATAGCCCGAAGGGCAGGCTGCCGACAATCATGAAAGCCGCGACGACTAGGTCGATGGGCGCGTCGCCAGCGGACAGGAAATAACCGAGCGATGCGTCCTTGGTGGAGAACCCGCCGGTCGCCACCGTCGTCATCGCGTGGTTCGCCGCATCGAACGCGCCCATGCCCATCGCCCACAGGCACATGAAGCAAACCGCTGTGAGGACAGCGTAAATCGTCGTCAGGGACGCAGAATACTGTGCGGCGTTCGCGACAAATTTTTCCGACGTATCCCACGCTTCGCTTCTGAATATCTGCATGCCGCCGACGCGCAGGGCGGGCAGGACGGCGAAGGCCATGATGATGATCCCTACGCCCCCGAACCATTGCAGCATCGACCGCCAGAGCAGAAATCCCGGCGGCGCGGCGTCTAGGCCCGAGACGACGGTCGAGCCTGTGGTCGTCAGGCCAGACATCGCCTCGAAGAAGGCGTCCGTGTAGGTCATGTCGAGCGCGCCCAGATTGAAAGGAAGCGCCGCAAATGCGACCAGCGCGAGCCAACTCGCCGTCGTCAGCAGAAAGCCCTGGCGCACGCCGATCGACGAGAAGCGGCCCCAATTGGCCGCTGCGACCCCGCCGCCGGTAAGCACGCACACAAATCCCGAGGTGGCGAACGCCGCCCAGTCCTTGCGGTCGATGGGATCGTCGGCGAGAAGGTCGGCGATCGTCGGGATCGCCATGGTCACTCCTAGCGCCGCCACGAGCGCGCCGACGACGAGCAGAATGGGCCGCAGCTCAACCATGTCAGATTGTCTGAAGGCGGTTGGTTAACGCGCGGCGAATGAAGCGGCGCTCGTTTGCGCGCGCGTCACGCCGCCAATGCGCTCGGCCGTATGGCGGTCGCCATTTTTCACGATGGTCAGTGGATCTGGCGATTCTCGTGCGGGCTGTCGAGCGAAAATGCGGGAATATCGACCTCAAACGCGTCGCCGTCGGTGGTCTCCATTCCGTACCTGCCGACCATGAGTCCCGACGGCGTCGCGAGAGGAGCGCCTGAGGTGTATTCAAAGCCTTCTCCCGGCCGGATGACCGGTTGTTCGCCGACGACGCCTTCGCCCGCGACCGTCTCGGTCTGACCGCTGGCGTCGGTGATCGTCCACTCGCGATTGCGCAACTGCACCGTTTTGTCGGAATCGTTTTCGATGCGAACGGTATAGGCCCAGACGTAGTGATCCTCCTCCGGGTCGGATTGGTCGTCCAGAAAATGCGGCTCTACGCGGACGCGGATGCCGCGGGTGATGCGCTCATACATGGCTCAGACTCCGTCACGGCGACAATCCTATCGCGGTTTCCAATCGAACCAAATGGGAATCTTTCGCGCGGACTTAACCGGTCAATTGCGCGCCGGCCCGCCATCGCGATAGTGAACGGGCCGAAGGCGAAGTCTCGGGAGCCGACCTGACAGCGTGACGGACGCCAATGAGAATGATTCTGAGCGGGGCGCTGGCGCCATGTCAGGCGTCCTGCCGAGGGAATCGATCGAAGGACTCATCGCTTCAGGCGGGATCGCGCTGGCCGGCGCGCCCGCGCCGCGTCAGCTTCAGCCGGCGTCCCTCGATCTGACCCTCGGCCGGCGCGCCTGGCGCGCTCGGGCGTCGTTCCTGCCGGGAGCTGGCCGCAGCGTTCGCGAGCGCCTCCATGACGGCCTTTCGATGCACGAGATCGACCTTGCGAGCGGCGCGGTGCTCGAGCGGGGGTGCGTCTACCTCGTGGAGGTGCGCGAGCGGCTTAAGCTGCCGCGGGAGGTGGCCGGCGCGGCGAACCCGAAAAGCTCGACCGGCAGGATCGACGTTTTCGTTCGGCTCGTCACGGAAGGGGCGGGTGCGCGGCGCGCCGCGTTCGACGAGATTCCGGCCGGCTATGACGGACCCCTCTACGCGGAGGTCTGTCCGCGCACTTTTTCCATCGTTGTGCGCGAGGGCTCGAGCCTTAATCAGGCTCGTTTCAAACGCGGCGGATCGGTTCTCGACGACCGCTCCCTCGCCGACTTGCACGCCCGTGACCCGCTGGTCGACGGAACGGCCCATATCGATGGCGGCCTGCATGTCTCGGTGGACCTAGTGGGCGCCGGCGACGACCGCCCGATCGGCTGGCGCGCGCGACGCCACGCCGCGCTCATTGATGTCGACGCGCCCGGCGCATGCGCCCCCGAAGATTACTTCGATCCGATCGCGCGGCCGGGCCAGGGGTTTCTCATTCTTGACCCTGACGAATTCTATATCCTTGCGTCAAAAGAGGCGCTCGGGGTGCCGCCGGACTGCGCGGCTGAGATGGCGGCGATCAGCCCCGGCCTGGGAGAATTCCGCGCCCACTATGCCGGCTTCTTCGATCCAGGCTTCGGCTGGTCGCCGGACCGCGGACAGGGGCGCGCCGGCGCAAATGGGGCGCGGGCGGTGCTTGAAGTGCGCAGCCACGATGCGCCCTTTATCCTTGAACATGGCCAAGCGGTCGCGCGCCTCGCCTATGAGCGCATGGCGGCGCGGCCAGGCGTTCTCTATGGCGACGACATGGCCTCGAATTATCAGGGCCAGTCGCTTAAGCTCTCAAAGCACTTTCGCGCGCCCTGACCTGGAGGGCCGATACTTGGAGTACCCAGCGGATGCCCTCGCTTCTCGTCGCCCTTGCGATCGCCCAGACCGCTCCTGCCGTTCCGTCCGGCCCGCCGGAGATCATTCGCCCGGACCCTTATGCGGCGTGCGTCTGCTCCGCCGCGGAGCCTTCTGGCGTGATTGAAATCGACGGCGTCGTTCAGGATGCTGAGTTGCGCATTGGTCCGGACGGGCTGAGCGTCCTGCCGGAGCAGGCGACGGTCTTTCAGGTGATATCGTCAAGCGACAGCGCGGTCACGGGGACGATAAAGGTGTACCATTCAACGCGGCCGTCGGAGTGCGGGCTCGCCTTCGACTACGGCAAGCGATACCGCGTGCGCGCGTTGCGCGAAAGCGGCGGACGTCTGACCTCAAACTATTGCCTTGACCCTCGCCGCGCCGACGCGCGCTGAACTTTGCGCGCTCTCCTCGGCTTGCCTTCGCCGCGTCGATGGGCGAGCCTTCGGAGATATGAACAGGGGACACCATGACAAAATTCTTCAAGAACCTTCGCGCGGCCGGCGTGGCCGCAGGCGGATTGGCGGCCTTCGCGATCGCGGCGGGCGAGGCGGCCGCACAGCTTTCTCAGGGGCCGGTGTCGCAGCCGTCGAACCTAATCCGAAATTTCGACCTTAATTCTATCGAGCCGATTGCGCGGGAGCTGTCGTCGGACGTGCAGCGGACGACGATCTTCGGCCGGCCCGCCTTGCGGATCGCATTTGGCGGAAAGATCCTGGTCCTCGCGCCGAACGCCTGCGACGACGGTACGCAGACGAATTGCGCCGGGCTTTATCACTGGATGTTTTTCCCCAAGTCGCTGTCCCTCTCGGCGCTCAACGACTTCAATGCGGGCGCATTTGTCGGCTACGCGACGACCGCCGCCGATGGCACGTCGATGATGACGCGCTACACTTTCTGCGACTTCGGCTGCGCGCGCGGGACGGTCGCGGTGAGCATCGGGAATTTTCTGGGCGCTGCGGATCGTTATATCGAGGCGCTGAATGGGGCCGGCGGCGCGGTCCAGGTCTCGAACAAGATAGCGCAGTCGGACGCCCCGGAGATGCAGGCCCCGCGCGCTGTTTCCTTTTCGCCGGATAGCGAGGAACATGGCCTCGAAGGCGTTGGCGCGACCCGCCTTAAGGACTGGATCGCCGTGGACCTTTTCTCCGGGAACTGATCCGCCCGCGCGGCGCAGACGCCCCGCGGTTCGGCGGCGCTGTCGCTTCGGGGATGCGGCGGGCCGGCGGTCAAGCCTTCTCGAAAACGACTGTGAGATTGTTCGCCGGCATCGCGCGCGCCTCGACGCGCCGAAGTCCGGCGGCGTCGGCGAGAGGCTCAATCTCCTGCTCGAGGTCGCGCACGCCCCAGCTCGGGTTACGCGCCTTGAGCGTTGCGTCGAATTCCGCATTTGACGGCGCGGTGTGCGCGCCGTCGCGGGCGAATGGGCCGTACAGGAATAGCCGTCCGCCCGGCGCGAGCCGCCGTCCCGCCCCTTCGATGAGCCCCTCGGCCGCGCAGACAGGCGCGATGTGAATCATATTTATGCAGACGATTCCGTCAGCCGACGCGTCCATTGGCGCGGGAAGGGTCAGGTCGCCGGATCGCCAGGCCGCGCCGGCGACGTCGATCGCATGCGGCGTCGCGACATTCGCAAGGCCCAGATGCGCGGTCCAGGCCGCGATCGATCGCCGCGACGCCTCATCCGGATCGCCCGGTGCCCAGCGGACTTCCGGCAGCGCCTTGGCGAAGGCCGCGACATGCTCGCCAGTCCCTGAGGCGATCTCAATGATGGTTCCATTGTGGGGCATCAGGTCGATGATCGCCGTTGCTATAACGCCCCTGTTTCGCGACGCGGACGGCGAGAAAAGCCGATCAATGGCTGCGGTCCGCGCCTCGAGCGCAATCTCTTTCTTCGGCTTACCGCTCATCCGCCGCCCCCGGAACAGCTCGCGCCGCCAAGCACGCAGAATCGCGAACAGTGCGGATGGTTCAGCGGGACCGCCGCCGCCGTTCCTTCGCTCAGCGTCGCGCCGAGTTCGAAGGCCGGGTCCTTGGTGATAAGCGTGCAGGCGACCACGGAAGGGGCCGCAGCGCCCTTTCGCTTCACGATCATCCGCGACGATGCGCACATGACGTCTTCAGGGCGCTTGCCGAGGATTGACCAGCATGCTTCGGTTATTTCCGGCGTTGGCGCGCTCGCGTCCATCTGGGGGAATACCGTCAAATCGTCCGGAGACGATGCATTGAGCGCTAGGCCCTCCTGCGCAAACAGGAGCCCGAAGCCCGACCGCGCGTCGGCCTCGGTCTCGTTCGTCAGGAGGCGCGCGGCGACCGACACGCTGAAGTCGTTCGCCGACAGCCATTTCAGGCCTTCAAGAGAGACGCTGAACCCGCCTGCGCCGCGTTCGGCGTCATGCGCCGCCGCGTCATGGCTGTCGAGGCTGACCCGCAGGGAAAGGCGATCGCCATGGCGCGTCTTCGCGGCGAGGAGGCGGTCAGCCACGCGTCGGCGCATCATCGGACGCATGGCGTTTGTCAGCACAAGTACCGAAAAGCCCCGGTCAAGCGCGTCATCGATCATGTCCGGCGCGTGTGGGTTGAGAAACGGCTCGCCGCCGGTGAAGCCGATTTCATCGGCGCCCATCGCCTTCGCCTCGCTCAGAAACGGCGAGACCTCGTCCGCAGTCGGATAGATGAGCGAATCGTTCGTGGGCGAACTTTCAATATAGCAGGTAGCGCAGGCGAGATTGCACAGGGTGCCGGTGTTGACCCAGAGCGTTTGAAGTCCGGCGAAATCGACCCGCGCACGGCGTTCCCCGTCCGCTGTTACGACCGGATCGGCGAAGGCGCGCAATCGCGAAACGGCTGCTGCGCGTTCGCGCTCCGCCTCGTCCAGCTCACAATTGTGTCGAGAGCCTTCAGCCATTCGGCGCCAGTCCCTTCCAATTGGCCGCTCCAGCGGCGGAGGGAACGAAACCCGCCGCCCAAACGCAAGTGACGCGGGGCCACGCCCCGCGTCACTTTTGCGTTAGGTTGGCCTCAAGGAAGCGAGCGGCGCGTCGGCGGCTACTGGCCGCCTTCGGCGCGGGCCGGCTCAGCCCAGGCGTCGTCGTCTTCGTAGAACCCGTCAGGCTTCAAGGGCGCGCCGCCTTCCAGATCGCGAATCGCGGCTTCGGTAGCGGGATCGTCCGCATAGGACAACGCCGCGGGAGCCGCCTCGGGCGCGGACTTGTTGGCGAGGCCCCAAATCGCGTTCTGCAGCGGCGCGGAGGCGGGGTTATAGGCTTCGCCAAGATAGACGACGTCCGCCGGGCTGACGTCGGCGTCGTAGTAAGCCCGGTTCCAGTTCGTCCGCGACTTCAGGATCGCGCCTTCGAGGCTGACGCCGCCATAGAGGCCGCGCGAGCGGGAGAAGGCGAGAACGTCCGTCGTCTGGGCCTTGGCGCCGGCGCCGATCGGCCCCGCAGCGATCGATATGTCGCCGCCCAATTTGACGCTGGAGCCGAGCATGCCCGCCTTTCCCTGTTCCGTCATGACGAGCAGGACGATTTCGGAGGCTTCGGCCCCAACCTGAAAGCCGAACGAGAGCGATCCGACGGTGAGGAAGGTCGGCTGCGACCAGGTGCCGTCCTTGTTCTTGGCCAGCATCGCGGCGTCGCCCGCCGAGCCGCCGATGATGAACCCGGCGCGAAACTTCTCGGGGATGACGACGATCGCCTTTGCGTCCTTGGCGAGGTCCCACATGGGTTCAAAGGCGGAATCGGCCGCAAAGTAGAGCGCCGTCTCGGTCGCATCCTCGACAAGCTCCGTCGCTTCGGTGCGCGGCTCGCCTGCGGCGGCCGGCGCGAGGCTTGCGCCTGCGGCGGCGACGCCCGCAAGCGCGCCCGCTAACGCGTCGCGGCGTGAAAGACTCGGTTTCATCGCGGTCTCCTTGTGTTCGATTCGGCGGCGCGTTGTCAGCTTGGCGCGAAGGCAAGTGCGGCCAATTCGTTATCGACGCCGGCGAAGCATCGCCCCCATCCCGTCAATTTTGGGGCGAGGCTGTGGAAATGTGGGGAAAGTGGGCGTGTTCGCGCGCGCCGCCAAGAGGCCTCGCGTTCCTGACGCGCGGCCCGACGCAATTGACAAGCGCGCGCCCGCCCGCGCAGATGAGCGCCCTTTGGCGGGTGTAGCTCAATGGTAGAGCAGGAGCTTCCCAAGCTTAAGACGAGGGTTCGATTCCCTTCACCCGCTCCAGCGATTTCCCGTTTTGCTGACGGCGTATCAGCCGATCAGCCGAGTCCAACGACATGGTCGCCGGCTGACGCCTCAGCATCTTACGGACGCGAATACCGACTTCTTGTTTGACCGGCGCGGCGCGACAGGCGGCTCGCCGCTCATCCACCCAAGTTATGCAATTGCGTCGCACGCGCATCTTTTTTTAGCGCAGCTTGACATGCTGTACTGCAACAAAAATTTCATGCACGCCAAAATTGAGCGGTGTTAGCCTCCGGCCGTCAACTCGGATTGACATTCGGAGAGCCGAGCGGCGGCGCAGCAGGCCTCGGCAGGCGCGCCGGCGGCAGATTTCCAGGAGACGGTTCGCGAAAGCGATTTCGCCGCTTGAAAGCAGCGGCTGGAGAGCAAGAGAAGGCGAAAGATATGCCCCGTAAAGGAAGGCAGGTCCGTGGCGCTCGATAGCGCAAGCGACGCGCGGGAGCGCCCGCCGCGGGAGATCGAAGCCGAATCCGCGCCGACCGGCGGCCCAGGCGACGGCGACGCGCGTAACGGCGGTCCGACGGTGGACGCGGCGGCGGGGCTGACGTCCGAAGCCGCTGCGGCGCGTCTCGCTGAGGACGGGCCGAACAAGCTTCCGGAGCGCCGGCCGGCGAGCGTTGCGGAAATCTTCGCGCGTCAGTTCCTCAGCCCTTTCATCTATATTCTTCTGGTCGCCGCAATCGCCTCCCTTCTGGTTGGCCAGACGCCGAGCGCGATTTTCATTTTCGCCGTCCTGCTTCTGAACGCCGCGATCGGCGCGGTGCAGGAGGTCGCGGCCCAGCGTTCCGCGGAAGCGCTGAAGGACATGGTGCGCGGCGTCGCCCACGTCGTCCGCGACGGCGCGCCGAAGGCCGTGGATTTCGAGGAGATCGTCGTCGGCGACGTCGTGTTGTTGTCTTCGGGCGACCGTGCGCCGGCGGACATCGACCTCCTAAGCG
This sequence comes from Parvularculaceae bacterium, assembly GCA_028284065.1. Lineage (GTDB taxonomy): Bacteria > Pseudomonadota > Alphaproteobacteria > Caulobacterales > Parvularculaceae > MED-G105. The sequence continues at coordinate 416,255 of JANQSJ010000014.1, read as the reverse complement.
CCGATAATCTGTCCGTCGACGAATCGATGTTGACGGGAGAGTCAGTGGAGGTGCGAAAGGCGGCCGCCCTCGACGCTGCGAGCAAGATAGCGGACGACGCGCCGATCACTGACCGCGCCGATCGCTGCTTCGCGGGCAGCATTATCACCAAGGGCAGGGGTAGGGGCATTGTCCGCGCGACGGCTCTCGACACCGAGCTGGGGCGGATCGCCTCGCGGGTGTCGCGCAGGCGCGTCTCTGAGCCGCCGCTGATGATCCGCATCCGGCGGTTCACCTATCAGGTCGCGGGCGCGATTATGGCGGCGATCGTGTTGCTCGTGGCGTTGATGGCCGCGCGCGGCGGCTATGGTCCCGTCGAAATGTCGATGATGGCGATTGGCTTGGCCGTCTCCACGATTCCGGAGGGCCTGCCGGCGGCTCTCACCGTGGCGCTCGCGATCGGCATGCGCCGCATGGCGGCCAACAATGTGATTATTCGGAAGCTGGTCGCGGTTGAGGCCCTCGGTTCGTGCACGTTTATTTGTTCCGACAAGACGGGCACATTGACGGTCAATGAGCTGACGATCGACAAGATCCTTCTCCCGAGCGGGCGCGAGTACAGGGCGGAAGGCGCCGGCGTGGCGCCCGGGGCGGTGACCGGCGAGGCGCGCGAGCACCTGCGCGAGCTTTGCGTGACTGGGGTGCTCGCAAACGAAGGCCATCTCGATTACGCTGGCGTCGACTGGCGCGCCGACGGCGATATTGTGGATGTCGCGTTTCTGGTGTTCGCGAAGAAGTACGGCTTTTCTCTAGCCGACGTGCGCCGCGAGCGCCGCCGCCGTCGTCTAATCCCCTATGAATCTGAGCGCGCCTTTAGCGGCAGCGTCAATGGAGAAGACGGCGCCGCGGCGCTCTATGTGAAAGGCAGTCCGGAGAAAATTCTCGCGGGCGCGACCCATATGGACCTGGACGGCGAATTGCGCCCCGTCGACGCTGCGATGATTGAGGGCCAGTTTCGCGACCTCGCCGCGCAAGGTTACCGGGTCATCGCGCTAGCGAAACGCGGCGACGTTCCCGATACGGAAGATGGCGATGGGGATGATCTGCGCGACCTCACCTTCCTCGGCCTCGCCGCCATCATCGATCCCGTTCGGCCCGAGGCGCGCGAAGCGATCGAGCGGTGCAAGCGGGGCGGCATCGGCGTCGCCATGGTGACGGGCGACCATCCGCTCACCGCGCGCGCCATCGGGGTCGATCTTGGTCTTTGCCCCGCCGACGCAGAGGTGGTTACCGGCGATATGATCCGCACGGCGGAGACTGAGGGCGCCGGCGCTTTGGAGGTGCTGATCCTCCCGAGCCGGATCTTCGCTCGAATTGAGCCGGTCCAGAAAGAGCTTATCGTTGAGACGTTCATGAAGGACGGCCATTTCGTAGCCGTCACCGGCGACGGCGTAAACGACGCGCCAGCGATGCGCCGCGCGAACGCTGGCGTCGCCATGGGCAAGAGCGGCACCGAAGTCGCCAAGGATGCGGCCGATCTCATCATCACGGACGATAACTTTGCGTCCATCGTCGCCGGCGTCGAGCAGGGACGCATTGTCTACAACAATATCCGCAAGGTGATCGCGCTCCTGACGGCGACGGGCTTTTCCGCGATTTTGCTTTTCTTCCTCAGCGTCGCCGCCGGCCTGCCAATGCCGCTGACGGCGGTGCAGCTGCTCTGGCTAAATCTCGTTGCAAACGGGCTTCAGGACGTAGCGCTCGCCTTCGAGCCGAAGGAGGGCGGCGAGCTTTCGCGGCCGCCCCGCGATCCCGCCGAACCGATCTTTGAACGTCATATTATCGAGCATGTGCTTGTCGCCGGGACCATCATGGGCGCGCTCGCCTTCACAGTGTTCTCAAGCATCTTGGCGGCCGGCGCGTCGGAAGAGGCGGCGCGCAACACCACGCTGATGCTGATGGTCCTATTCGGCAACGCCCACGCTCTGCAGAGCCGGTCGGAGACGAAGTCGCTCTTCTCCATGGCGCCGTTCGGGAACCGGTTCCTAGCGCTCGCCGTGCCGGGAGCGCTCCTAATTCACTTGGCCGCCATGCGCGCGCCGGTCCTGAGCGACGTCTTGCAGCTGTCGCCGATTCCTTTGCCGACATTTCTGTCGCTTGTCGGCGTCGCTTTGTGCTTCTTCTTTGCCGAGGAGGTCCACAAATTTGCGATCCGGAGATGGAGCGCGCGCGGCGCGGCGCGCCACGATGCGCAAATGAGTACGTAGTCAGATTATTATCCAGGAGTTGAGAAGCCATGGACGGCGATGTTGGATTCACGCCGAAGGACGGCGCTGCGGCGAAAACGGGTGACCAGGCCGACCGCGAAGGCCGTGAAGAGGCGATGGCGGACCGGCCGAGACTGTCTCAGATGTTTGATGAATGGCTCCGCCAGACGGCGGTGCGGCAGTCGAACGGCGTTTCGAATCTGTCGCTTCTCACCGCCTATACCGACTGGGCTGCGCACATGGCGGTAAGTCCGGCGCGGTCGGCGGAGATCGCCGCTGAGGCCGGGCGCATCGGTCTAGGTTTCTGGACGCGCCTGATGAGCGGCGCCGCGCTTTCGGCGCGCAACGATGGCGGCGGCGCCGCCGCGCGCTTTGCGCCGTTGCGCGCTTGGCGGGGCGCGGTGGACGATTATGACGCGCTCATCGACGATCTCGTCGACGGCGCCGCGGGCGCGTCGAAAAAAAGCCGCGAGCTGATGCGGTTTGCGTTCCGTCAACAGCTCGAATTCTATCGGCCCGACAATTATCCCCTGACGAATGAACAAGCGTTGTCGCGCGGGTTCGAGACGCGCGGCGCGTCGTTCGTACAGGGATATACGAACTGGCTGCGGGACGCCGGCCAAATGGCGCTGGCGCAAGGGGAGGGGCCGCGCGCGGAGCCGAGCCTCAAGGTCGGGGTCGATCTGGCGGCGACGCCCGGCGACGTCGTCTACCGCAACGAGCTCATCGAACTCATTCAGTACAGGCCGGCTGCTGACAAGGTGAGGTCGGAGCCCATCCTGATTACGCCGGCCTGGATCATGAAATACTACATTCTCGATCTGTCGCCGAAAAACTCGCTTGTAAAGTATCTGACGGAAGAAGGCTTTACCGTCTATACGATTTCCTGGCGCAATCCGGGGCCGGACGACGCCGACCTGTCTTTCGACGACTACCGCTTGCTCGGCGTTGAGGCGGCGCTCGACGCGATTTCGGATGTCTCCGGCGCATCGAAGATCCACGCGGTGGGGTATTGCCTTGGCGGCACGCTTCTGGCCATTGCGGCGGCGGCGCTCGCGCGGCGCGGCGACGCCCGCCTCGCCAGCCTGACCCTTCTCGCCGCACAGACGGACTTTCGCGATCCGGGCGAGCTTTCCGTCTTCATCGATGAAGACCAGCTGCAATGGCTTGACGCGGCGATGAAGTCGAGCGGCGTCCTCAAAGGCGAACAGATGGGCTGGGCGTTTCAGATGCTGCGCTCGCGCGATCTCGTCTGGCGTCGGATGCAGCGCGCCTATTTCCTCGGCGAACGCGATGCGGAATTCGATCTTTCCGTATGGAACGAGGACGTCACGCGCATGCCGTTTCGCATGCATTCGGAGTATCTGCGGCGTCTCTTTCTCGACAATGATTTCGTTCAAGGGCGCTTTATCGTCGATGGCGCGCCTGTCGCCGTCTCGGACATCCGCGCGCCGATTTTCGCTCTCGGTACCGAGAAAGACCACGTCGCGCCCTGGCGGTCAGTATTCAAGATACACCTTTTCGCTGACGTAGACGTGACCTTCGCATTGACGACCGGCGGGCATAACGCCGGCGTCGTCAGCGAGCCCGGCAGGCCGCGGCGCAGCCATCGCATTCTTAGCAAGGCGGACCAGGACCACTACGTCTCGCCCGACGACTGGTTGGAGCACGCCGAACGCATTGAAGGGTCATGGTGGCCGACCTGGGCCGCATGGCTCGACGCGAAGTCCTCAGGCGATCTCGTCGCCCCGCCGGCGGCGCGCGCTGCGAAGGCGCAAGGCAATCTCATCGGCGCGGACGAGCGCTGCGACGAGGCGCCGGGCGTCTACGTCTTCGGATGATCCCCTTTGGAGCAAGGTCCGCGCTTCGCGCGTCATCCGAGGATGGGATTGGCGCCGTCCGCTAATGACAATGACTTGCAGTTGACATACCAGTGTCAACAAAGAGTGGCATTTGGGAACGGGAGTAAATCGGGCGGGGGCTATGGCGAAGCATCAGACCAATCGGTCGCGGGATTGGGCCGCGGCTCTAATGGCTTCATGCGCAATTTTCTGCGTCGGCGTTCAGGCGGCTGCGCAGGATGACGCGCGTGACGACGGGCCGCAAACGGCGGCGCTCGTGGACGAGACGGCGGCGGAGGCTTCCGCCGCAACGCTCACGGACGATCCAGATGCAGATAATGATCCCTTGCTGAAGCCCGCCGCCCAGACAGAGGGCGCGGAGCTGATCAGCGATGAAGCGCCCGGCGATCAGATGGACGGCGAACCGCGCGACGGCGACTTGGATGACCCCGGCGAGACGGCGGCCTCGGACGCGCCGGACTCCGGAGATATCGCCGATGCGCTTCAGGAAGGCGTCGGCCCGGTCGACGACGAAGGCGCCCTCGCCGCGGAAGACGAGGCGACGGCCCGCGACTGGGGTCGGCTGCAACCGGCGGCGGATTTGGTCGAGGCGGGCGGTCCAATCATCGTCATTCTGGCGCTTCTCTCAATCGTCAGCCTTGCGATTATTGTTGTGAAGTTGCTGCAATTCGCTGCGGCGCGCGCCGGTGACCATCGCTTTATCGAAAAAGCCGGAAGCATGATCGAAAAAGGGCGCACGGACGATGCTCTCGATTTCGTCGCGCGCCGGCGCGGGGTCGTTGCGCGAGTGATGGAGACGGCGCTGCGCGGCAAGTCGCTCGGCGCAGCCGACGCGCAGGTGCGCGAGGAGGTGCAGCGCATCGCCCAGATCAAGCTCGACGGGCTGGAGCGCGGCCTGCCGCTCCTCAGCCTGATCGCAACGATCAGCCCCTTGCTTGGGCTGCTCGGCACCGTTCTTGGCATGATCGAAGCGTTCCAGCAGCTTGAGAACGCCGGCGATCGGGTCGACCCTGCTATCCTGTCGGGCGGCATCTGGGAGGCGCTTCTGACGACGGCGGCGGGCCTCAGCGTCGCGATCCCGGCGGCGGCGTTCTTCACCTGGCTTCAGCGCACGGTCGACGTCGCGGGCCAGCACATGGAGAACGCGGCGACGCGCGTCTTCACCGCCGATCTCTACGCCACCGGCCGGCGGGCGCCGAAAGAGAGCGACGACTGAAGCTGCTCGCGAAAGGGTTGACGCCATGCGTATCCGGCGCGCGCAAGATGCGGTCAGGGTCCTGAACATTACGCCGCTCATCGACGTGGTGTTCATTCTCCTTGTGTTCTTCATGCTGGCGACGAGTTTCGCGAGTTATCGGCTGATCCGGGTGGAAACGCCGCGCGAAACCGAAATCGTCAAGACCAGCGAAGGCGCTATCGTCATCGGGCTTGAGCCCGATGGGTCGTTCACGTTTGACACCCGTCCAATCGACGAATCGGATCTCGGCCCCGCCGTGGCGGAGATTGTCGCGATCGATCCGGGCAGGGTCTTTCTCGTGCGGCCTGAAGAGGGCGTGCCGCTCCAGGACGCCATCCGCATCTATGACGCGGCGCGTCGCGCCGGCGCGCGGTCGGTGTCCTTTTCCGGTCCCGAAGAGGCCGGAGGCGCGCCATGAAGATCGTCGCGCCGCGCCCGCCCCGCGAACTTGTGAACATCACGCCGCTGATCGACGTCGTCTTTATACTGCTCGTCTTCTTCATGCTGGCGGGCGCGATTGAGCGTCCGGCGCCCGTGGCGGTGACGCCGCCGCGTTCGGACACCGAGCTTGCTAGCGAAGTCGAGGACGTTGTGGTGCTGGTCGGCGCGGACGGCGATGTCGCCTTCCAGGGCCAGGTGATGCCGGATGACGGCGAGTTCGTGCGCGCCGCGACCTTGTGGTTTGCGGTGCGGCCAGACAGTTCGATCCAGTTAAAGGCGGACGCCGACGCGGATGCGGCGAGGGTAATTGAAGTCATGGAGCTTCTGCGCGAGGCGGGCGCGCAGTATTTGGCCCTCGTCACCGTCGGCGGGGGCGCGTGATGGCGCGTCCTGAAACGGTCAGGTCTGGCGAGGCGACGCCGGGAGCCGCAGAGCGACACTGGAGCGACGATTCCTCGCCGGAACCAAGCGTGCGCTTCTGGCTTTTTGGAGCGGGGGCGGCCCTTGCAATGCACCTTGCCGCCGCTCTCCCATTCCTGCCGCCGATTGATCCGACGCCAGAGGATGTCGGCGTCGCCGACGCGCCGGTCAATGAAATCGGCGTGCGCCTTGCCCCCCTGGTGCAGCCGCCGGAGGCCGAAGCGCCGCCGCCGCCGGAGCCGGAGGAAGAGATCCCCGTCATCGAGGAGCGCGCCTCGGATTCGCCCCCGCCCGCGCCGCCGGACAAACCGCGCGAGACGCCCGACCTTCCCGATATCCAGCCACAGGCGGTGCCGGAAATGTGGCTTGGCGGCGGCAGCGGCGGCAGCCTGTCGCTCGATGAATACCTCCTGCTTCAGGAATGGCTGTCCGATGCGCGGCTCGCCGTGCTGCGGGAGCTGTCTTATCCGGAGGAGGCGCGCCGCCAGGAGGCGTCGGGGAGCGCCATGGTGGTGATCACGGCGACCCGCGACGGCCGCATCTCCGACTGGTACTTCGAATACGGAACCGGGTTTGAGGTCCTCGACCGCGAAATTCGCAGGTCGATCCGCAGGGTCCGTCGTCTGCCGAGCTTCCCGGACGGCACCGCCTATAACGAACTCGCCTTCAAGCTGCCGATACGGTTTGAACTTGTGACGTCGAGGTCTGTCCCGCCGCAGGAGGGCGCAACATCAGGCGCACAGCCGGGCGCGCCCGCTGCGCCGCAGGCGCCCGCGCCGCCGAGCCTCACCGTCGGCCAGCTTTCCGGGTGCGCCGCTTCTGCGGCGGACCTCACCGCCGCGCGCGACAATATCGACGCGCGCCGCGTGGAGCTGGACGCCCTGCGCGAAGACTATGAGCGCCGCTCAAAGCGATACGAGCGCGATCGACGCCAGCCGCCCGCATCCGTACGCAACATGCTGGAGCGTTACAATCGCGACCTTGAAGAGTACAATGCGTCGATCGCCGCGTTTCAGACTCAGGCGCGCGCGTTCCAATCCCTTTGCGGCGGCGGCGCGACGACCTATGAGAATTACGTCGTCGCATGTCAGCCATATGTGGCCACCGGCAACGCCTATTGCGAAGCCTATAGCGATTTGTGGGCGCGGCTCGGCCAATAGGCGTTGCGCGCGCCAGCGCGCGGAGCTGCTTCGACCTGACGGCTGACTGCTCCGCGATTGGATAGAGTTGTAATCAGGATGGAAACCATGTCGCTGCAGGGCAAGCGCGGTCTCATTGTGGGCGTCGCCAACGAGCAGTCGATCGCGGCGGGATGCGCGCGCGCCTTCGCGGACGCAGGGTCGGAGTTGATGCTCACCTGCCAGAGCGACAAGGCGAGGGCTTACGCCGCTCCGGTCGCAGAGGCGGTGGGCGCCCGCGACCTGCTTCAGGTCGACGTCTCGCTTGAGGCCGACATCGAGTCGGCGCGCGCGCGGATCGAAGAGGTCTGGGGGCGGATAGATTTCCTCGTTCATTCGGTCGCTTTCTGCCCGAAAGACGACCTGCACGCTTCGGTGGTCGACTGCTCCGAGGAGGGGTTCGCGACCGCGATGAACGTCTCCTGCTACTCGTTCATCCGCCTCTCGCGGATGGCGGCGGCGCTCATGCCCGAGGGCGGATCGATCCTCACATTTTCCTATTATGGCGCGGAACGCGTCGTGGATCATTACAACATTATGGGACCGGTGAAGGCCGCGCTTGAAGCGTCGGTGCGCTATCTCGCCGCCGATCTCGGCGCGCGCGGCGTGCGCGTCAACGCGATCTCGCCGGGCCCTATCCAGACGCGCGCCGCGTCCGGCATCGCCTATTTCGATGAACTGATGGAAGCGGCCGCCGCCGAGGCCCCGGGCGGCCGGCTTGCGACAATCGAAGAAGTAGGAGCGCTCGCCGCGTTCCTCGCCGGCGATGGCGCCCGTGCCATCACCGGCGGCGTGCACTATGTGGATTACGGCGTTAACACCATCGCCTAATATCGCTGCGCCGGCGCGAGACGCCCTGCGCCCCCGCGCCTTGAGGAGACGTCCGCCATGTCGGAGATGATTGAGAACAGGACCTATGACGAGATTGCGGTGGGCGACGTCGCCTCGATCCGCCGTATTCTGACCGACAACGATATCGCCCTCTTCGCCGGCATGTCGGGCGATGTGAACCCCGCTCATCTCGACGAAGCCTACGCCCGCGACGCCGGGTTCGACGGCGTCATCGGGCACGGCATGTGGGGCGGCGCGCTCATTTCAACCGTGCTCGGCGTGGAGCTGCCGGGGCCGGGAACAATTTATGTGTCGCAGAACCTGTCTTTCCGCCGGCCGGTGCGGGTGGGTGATGAACTGACGGTCAGGGTCCGGGCGGCGGAAAAAAAAGCGGGCGGCCGGATCGTCTTCGAATGCGCTTGCGTCAACCAGGCGGGCGAGGATGTTATAGTTGGCGAGGCGGAGGTTATCGCGCCGTCCGAAAAGATCTCCCGGCCTGCGATCAAGCGTCCCGAAGCCTATGTGCATGAGACGGGCAGTCGTCTGAAAGACCTCGTGGCGCGCGCCGAGGCTGGCGAGCCTTTGCGGACCGCGATCGTCCATCCGACCAATGCGATCTCCATCAAGGGCGCGTTGGCGGCGGCGACGCGCAACCTGATAGCGCCCGTTTTCGTCGGGCCCAAAGCCAAAATTGCGATGGCGGCCGCGGCGGCCGACGCCGACATCTCAGGTTTTGAGATTGTCGATGCGCCCCACAGCCACGCCGCGGCCGAGACAGCCGTGGCGCTTGTCCGTGAGCGGGATGTCGCAGCGCTCATGAAGGGCGCGCTGCATACGGACGAGCTGATGGGCGCGGTCGTTTCGCGCGCCAATGGCATTCGCACCGACCGGCGGGTCAGCCATGTCTATGTAATGGACGCGCCCGCTTATCCGAAACTGCTCTATATCAGCGACGCCGCAATCAATATCGCGCCCGACCTCGACGCAAAGCGCGATATCGCCCAGAACGCGATCGATCTCGCCTGCGCGCTCGGCGTCGAGACGCCGAAGCTCGCCGTCCTCTCCGCCGTGGAGACCGTCTATCCGCCGGTCGCCTCCACCATAGATGCGGCGGCGCTTTGCAAAATGGCCGATCGAGGCCAGATTGTCGGAGGGCTGATTGACGGCCCGCTCGCCTTCGACAATGCGGTCTCGCCGGAGGTCGTGGCGGCGAAGGGCATCACGTCCGACGTTGCCGGCGACGCGGACATCCTGCTCGTGCCTGACCTTGAGGCCGGGAATATGGTGGCGAAGCAGCTTGACTATCTAGCGGGCGCCGTGGCTGCGGGCGTCGTCGTCGGCGCGGCCGCGCCGATCATCCTGACAAGCCGCGCCGAAGGCGTCGAGGCCCGCGTTGCGGCGAGCGCGCTCGCCAAGCTGTTCGCTGCGCACAAGGCGGCCGCTCAAGCTGCCAAAGACGCCGGGGGTTTAGGTCATTGAGCGGCGCCATCCTGATACTGAATGTTGGCTCGTCGAGCATCAAGGCGGCCGCCTTTCGGTTCGATGGGAGGGGCGCCGCCGCTACGCGCGCGCTGAAGGCGCACTTTTCCGGCCTTGGCGCAAGTCCGGCGTTCGAGATCGAGGTTGGCGGCGCGGCGCGGGCCGTCCCCGTTGACGCGGCGTCAGGCGCGGACCATGGGGCGGCGCTTCGTTTCTCGCTCGGCCACATCCGCGATGCCCTTCGTGGCGAGCGGATCGCCGGGGTCGGCCACCGGATCGTCCATGGGGGGCGGGATTTCGCCGAACCCGTGCGCCTCACCGCGGAAAATCAGTCGAAGCTCGCCGAACTCATTCCGCTCGCGCCCGGCCACCAGCCCCACAATCTCGCCGGCGTCAGGGCGGCGGCCGACGTCTGGCCGGACGCGCCTCAGATCGCCTGCTTCGACACCGCCTTTCACCGAACGCAGCCACGGGTGTCGCAAATGTTCGCCCTGCCGCGGCGGTACTTCGATGAGGGCGTTTTGAGGTATGGGTTCCACGGATTATCTTATGACTACATCGCGAACGCAGCGCGTGAGTTGATCCCCGACGGGGAACGGGAGCGGATGATCGTCGCGCATCTCGGCGCCGGGGCGTCCATGTGCGCGATCAAGCGCGGGCGAAGCGTCGCCACGACGATGGGCTTCACTGCGCTTGACGGCCTGCCCATGGGCACGCGCTGCGGCGCGCTCGATCCTGGCGTCATTCTCAGTTTCCTGACTGATCGCGGTATGTCCGCCGACGAAGTGGCCGCCTGTCTATATAAGCAATCGGGGCTTCTCGGGTTGTCGGGAATCAGCGGCGACATGCGAGATCTTGAAGCGAGCGACGATCCGCGCGCGCAGGAGGCGATCGACTACTTCGTCTATCATATTGCTGCGGAGATTGGCCGACTTGCGGCGGTTCTCGGCGGCGCGCAGTCTATCGTCTTCACGGCTGGGATCGGCGAAAACTCCGCGTTGACCCGCGCGCGCGTCGTTGAGCGGTGCGCATGGCTGGGGCTTGCGCTCGACGCCAACGCAAACGAAGGCGTCGGCGCGCGACGGATCTCCGCCGGAGCCGGCGCGCCGTCGGCGTGGGTTATTCCGACAGACGAAGAGAAAGTCATCGCCGACGCCGCGGCGCAGCTCATCGCATCGCAATAAGGCGCCGCGCGTCATCCGAGGCGCGCTGCGACGGCCGCTCCAAGAAGCGTTAGCGCGCCAAGAGCGAGGGCGAAATCCGAAACCGCTGGGGCGCCGAACGCATGGGGGGCGGGTCGGCGATCAGCCTTGTTCGCCTCAAGCGCGATGGCCATGACGCCGCCGCGCCGGGCGACGGTTTCGACCACCGGCGCGACAAGGGAAGGGGCCGAACGTATCAACGCGAACGGCCGCTTCAGGGACAGACGGCCGTCGTCGAGCCCGGTCGCCGACATCGCCTTAATGAAGTCCGCCGCGCTCAGGTAAATCAGCACGAAGGCGTAACCCACGGAGAACGAGAACCGCCGCGGCAAGCCGACGCCTCGCAGCCCCGCGGCGATCGCTGGCGGGTCCATGGTCGACAAAAGGCTGACGCCGAACAGGATCGCCGCGACCCAGCCGAAGCCGAGCCGCAATCCGAACGCGAACTCCTCGCCCGTCGCCGCGCCGCCGCCAAGCAGCGGCAGGAGGAGAAGGCCGATAACGTTCGGGACCTGAACGAAAAGCGCGAAGCCGAGCCAGCCGAGCGGCGGCTGCGCGGTGCGGACCATCACGAGGCCGAGCGCGCACACGCCCGCCATCCAGCGCCAGTCGGGCGCAAGATAGATCATCATAAGGAGCGCGACGAAGATCAGCCATTTCACCCGCGGATCGCGCGCCGCCCACCATCTGCTGCGGCTCGTCTGCAGCGTCGGCACCCGGACGGGTCCGTCCTCAGGCGCTCCACGAGCGTCTTCCGGCGCCGCGTCCCGAACGCGCATCATGATTTCAGTATCCGGAACGGCGTTCGGCGGATGCGCGTCCTCAAAGACGGGCGGATCGACGAGCGTCCCCGTTTTAAGCGCAATCGTTCGATTGACGAGGCCCTCGAGCCGAGACGGCTCGCGGTCAATCAGGATGGTCGCCGCGCCTTCGGGCCGCGCCGCCAGAAGCGGCGCCAGCGCATCGCGCCAGTCGGGCCCGATGGCGTCGGCGATAGTGTCGATGACGAGAAGATCCGCTTCCCGTACTTTCGCGGCCGCGACGAGAACGAGCGCCTGTTCGCGCCGATCGAGCTCCCACACATAGGCGTCGGCCTTGTCGTCGCCCAAGTCAACGCCCAGGAGCGCCTCACGGCCGCGGGCGAGCGCTTCGGCGGGCGCGGCGCCGTCGGCGATGAGCGCCGCGGCGACCTCCTGCACCGCGCGCGGTTGGGTGAAAAGGTCCGCAGGGCGCCCCGACACGAAAGAGGCGCGCGCCGCCGCACCCACATGGCCGACAATGTCGCCGCCGGTCGCAGTTGGCGCGACGCCGGCGGCGATACGGGCGAGCCATTGCGCGGCGCCGTCCGTATCCGTTGCATCATTCGCGGACAGGACGCCAATGCACTCGCCGGGACGAATTTCTATTGAGACGCCCACAAGGACTGGTTCAACTTTGCCCGGCGGTCGAAAGGAGACGCCGCTGAGCAATACGACAGGCGCGTCAATCGCGATTTCGAGCGGCTCAGGAGCCGGCGTTCCGCGCGGCTCAAAGCCGAGATGACGCTCAAACCGGCCGTGGAGAGCGGGCGTGAGAAAGAACAGCGGGATTGCGCCCCAGATAATCCCATGGCTGATCGTATTGCCAAACGCGCTCCACGCGGCGACGCTTACGGCCTCGGCGCCGAATATCAGGAAACTGGAGGCTTCGAACGACGCCTGAATGAAGGCGCAGAGGATGGCACCCACGGCAAGGATCAGCTTGTTCGTTGGTCCCAGCGCATAGAAATGGCTCGCCGCCCAGAAGCCGATGACATAGCCGATAAAGCCGATCGGGTCGTCGAGCTCATAGCCTTCCATAAGGTCACGCAGGCCTTCGCCAAGCGCGACGCCGAGTCCGATCGCCAACGCCGTTTTCCGCGCCGGCAGGAGCGCGCAAAAGGCGAGCGGCAGGAAAAACGGCTTGGCGTCGATGTCGACGGGGATTTCGGGAATCAATTCGAACGGCAGGAGCGCGAGGAAAAACACCACCGCCACGACGCCAAGGACAGCCATGGATCTCGACGGCGCGATGGTCTCGCTCATGCTTCCGGACGCTCCAGTCTCAGGCGATTACAGCAACTGGGGACGGTCGGTTGGCGGAAGCGCCGCGCGCGCCGCCGCCGCGCGACGCCCTCGTCATCGCGGCACGGCGACTAATCACACTAATGCCTCAGATATATGACGAGCGCCGTATGGGCGCTCGCATCCGCCCGCGTCCTTAGGGCCCCGACTAAAGAAGCCAGCAGAGTCTTGCGCGATCGGATAATCGGACGCGCCGTGGCCGACGCAATGACTGGTTCGCGCTCAATTCATTAGAGACTGAAAGCCTGAACCATAGCGTCGCGCGGAAATGAACGCCTGATTGTCTATCGCTTGATGGGGCGCGGCGATTCTCAAACCGGCTCTTGGGCTGGATGCTCAGGGCGGGGAGGGCGATCAAGGGGGGCCAATCGGCCGAGGGGAGTATACGCACCCGAAGGCGCGACGCTTGTGCGGCCCCCCTTGATCATGACGGAAACAGCGGTCAGGCGACTTCAGAAGCGTCGTCGTCGCTGCAAAGCCATTTGCCGATCGATCGCGAAAGGGCGGTCTGGCTCACAGGCTTCGGCAGGTAATCGTCCATGCCTGCACTCAGAAAGCGCGCCCGGTCGTCGCTCATGGCGTGAGCGGTGAGCGCGATGATCGGCGTTGCGCGGCGCTTCGCCTTCGCCTCGAGCGAGCGAATAGCCTTGGTCGCCTCGACGCCGTCCATTTCCGGCATGGAGATGTCCATCAAGACGAGATCGATCGTCTCGCTTCGGAAGATGTTGACCGCCTCGCGCCCGTCTTCAGCAAACAGAAGTTCGAACCGGCGGCGGTCGACCATGTGTTCGATGACCATGCGGTTGACCGCATTGTCGTCCGCGACAAGAATCTTTCGTCTGTCCTCAGCGGGCGCCGGCGGTGGACTTGCGGCCGGAAGAGTCGCGCTGGACGCGCTCTCGTCGTCCGCGGCGTCGCCCTCGCTGTTTCCGTCGATCGCTGCGGCTGCCGAAATGGCGCCGGCCAACGCCTGCATGGCGACGGGTTTCGACAGGACGTCCGTCGCGCCAAGCGCCTTGAACTCGCCGGCGACGCGGTCGTCGTCGGCGGACGACAGCACGATGAACCGCACATCGACGCCATCAGTTCGGTCTGATTGCGACGCGCGGAGTTGTCGCGCGAACTGAAGTCCGTCCATTCCGGGCATTTGATAGTCCAAGAGGATTATCGGCGCCGGCGCGCCGGACGCCTTGACTTCCTCCAGCCGGGCGATCGCGTCTTCGGCGCTGTCGACGCAGGTCGTCGCGACCCCCCAAATCGCCAGTTGCTCTTTCAGGATCTGTCGGTTGATTTCGAGATCGTCGACGACAAGCGCCGAGACGCCTGACAAATCCCCGATTTTTGGCGATCGCGGCGCCAGCGGGGTCGTCGTAGGCAGCCGCAGGGTGAACCAGAATGTCGACCCTTCTCCGAGCGTCGACGTTGCGCCGATCTCGCCTTGCATGGCGCACACGAGGCTCTTTGTGATCGACAGGCCCAGTCCGGTGCCGCCGAACTTGCGCGTTGTCGCGCCGTCCGACTGGGTGAACTGCTCGAAGATCACCTCCAGCTTGTCCGGCGCGACGCCGATGCCGGTGTCGATGACGTCGACCCTGATGGCTGCGGCGCCGTTCTCTTCCGCGCCGCTGAAGTCGATGATGACATGTCCCTCATGGGTGAACTTGATCGCATTGCCCACGAGATTTGTCAGAATCTGGCGAATGCGGCCGGCGTCGCCGACCACATGTTCCGGCAGTTCCGGCGCGTACCTCATAACGAGTTCGACGCCCTTGCTTCGGGCGACCGGCCCAAGAAGCGTCGCCACATCTTCGACGGCCTGGCGCAGATTGAACGGATGCGGATCAAGCTCAAGCTTGCCGGCCTCAATCTTGGAGAAGTCGAGAATGTCGTTGAGGATCGTCAATAGCGCCGATCCCGAGCTGTAAATTGTCGACGCGTAAACGGACTGTTTATCGTCCATGTCCGTGTTCATCAGAAGCTCCGCCATTCCGAGAATGCCATTCATTGGCGTCCGGATTTCATGGCTCATGTTCGCCAGGAACGCCGACTTGGCTTCGCTGGCGCGCTGGTGCTTCTCTGTCCGTTCACGGACCCGCTCCTCAAGATCGGCGATGAGGTCATCGTAACTCCGGCGCGCGTCGGAAAGCGTGCGCGACAGCTCGCCTATTTCATCCTTGCGCATTGAGACCGCTTCCGCCTCGACGCACTCCTTCTCAGGCTCAATCGCGCCTTCACGCGTGAAGCGCCCGATGAGAATGTTGATCGGATGAATCACCTGGCGCTGCGTGACGACGCTCGCGGCGAGCGCCTGGAAGAGAAGGCTGAATAGCAGAATGACCACGATTGCGGCCGGGGCCCTGATCTCCGTCAGCATAAGCTCGCTTTGCGGAACGAGGTCGATCAGCACCCAGTCCGGATTATCGAACTTGTGGAAGCGGGCGAGCCAGTGGCGGTCCTTGGTGATGAACGCGCCCGCCTTCGCATCGCGCGCCATGGCCTGCGCGACGATCGACGCGACGCCATAGCGTTCCGACGCCGCAGCGACATCTTTCGCGTCGGCGGTCGCCGCGAATCCAAGTTCGGGCGCCAGCACAAGCGCTCCCGCCTGCGTCGCCACCAGCGAAGACGCAGCGCGCGATTCCGTGTTGAGAAGATCAAGCATCCGCCGGTTCAGCGGTATCGTGGTGTCCCATACGCCGATCGCGCGTCCTTCGCGCAGGGTCGCGGTCTGGCAGGTGGCGGCGAGCGAGCGCCCGGTCGGGTCCCAGCCTACCTGAGCGAGGCCGTCGCAAATCGACCCGCGCGGCCATTCAGCGTTGCGCTTGAGGTTCTCAACATGCCGCCAAACGCCGAAATCCGCTGGGGCGTCCTCGCGGTAGAACGTCAGTCGGTCCGGCCGGTCAGGCGCGAAGATCAGGAGATCGTTATCCGGCAGCGCCAGCGCCAGTGAAGCGACCGCGCCTTCGAAGCTGGCGCCGACGCTCCTTACGGCCTCAAGACCAGCGATGATTGCGCGTTTGCGCGCCGGCGTCATCGGCTTTGGCGAGACATATCCGGCCATCCCGAAAATTGGACGCCCGCCGAGCGTCGCGCCATCGAAATAGCTTTCAGGCAGGCGGTAGGTGCCGTCGTCGCGTTTGCGAAAGGCTTCTTTGAAGAGCGCGTCGACTGATTGGTCGTCAAGCGACGCTTGCAACTGCGTGAACGACTTTTCCGCGGCCTGGTGAGCGAATGCGATCTGATCAAATGGAAGGTCGACGCCGCGCCCGCGCTCGACCATGAAACGGGTTTCGTCTTCGACGGTTCGCTTGGCCACATGCCCGGTCGCGAGCGCAAAGGCGGCCCATCCCGCGATGACGCAGGTCGCGCCGGCGATGAGGGCGAGCGTCGTGAAGAGCTGCGTCTTGACCGATATGCGAGAGGCGGACCGGGTCACGGGCGCGCTGGCCTCCAGGCGTGTTCATTGATGTCGACGCGGCCTTATCCCGCATTATGGTTGCGGACCGGTGAACGCGATTGAGGGCTATGCGGATTAATTTGAAAGGCGGATCGAAAGCGAGATTGATAGATCTCTTACGCTAGCAAAAATGCGTTACGAGCTTGGCGACAAAGCGCGTGTGAACCGGCGGCGCTCCAGATTGTCGGATGAGTGAAAGCGCGACTACATATTTTAAATGTACACAGAATATATTGCCCGAGCGGCGCGGGAGGGGCGGCGCGCGGCTATATGGATTCGGCTAGATGGAAAATGCCAGGGATCGCCGCCGCAGCGCGCCGGCGGACGCAGGCCGCGCCTGCTCTGGCGCCTAACGACGGCAGTGCGCCGTCTTGCTCAGACGTCGTAGCCTATTCTTCAACCGCAGCGTGGCGCGCCTCGGGCTCGCCAGCGGCGGATTCGACTTCGGGCAGGGGCGCAGGGTCGTCGGCGAGCGAGCGCAGATAGGATATAATCTCCGCGCGCTGAGTTTCTTTGCCGATCCGCTGCACCATGGCGGTGCCGGGAACGTAGCCCTGGGAGTCGGCGAGATAGGCGTCAAGGCGCTCATAGGTCCACTCGCCGCCGGCCGACTTCAGCGCGCTTGAATATCCGAAGCCGTCGACCCCCGCCACGGCGCGCCCGACGACATTCCAGAGGTTGGGTCCAGTGCCGTTGCCGCCGCCCTTCTCGAAGGAGTGGCAGGACTTGCACAGGCCCGCCCGGCGCTCGCCGGCATTTGGCGAGGCGTCCGCTAGCAGCTGCGCGAAACTGACCTGCGGTTCGCTCGGCGCTTCCTCCGCCGGCGCGTCGGATTCGAATTCGATAGGATAGGCGAGATGCAGCTCGCCATGGCCGTGATGGCCGCCGCCGAACAGCGCGTTCGTAAGCTGCGGCAGGCCGACGATAAGCAAGATTGAACTCAGTACCGCAAAGGCGAGCTTGTTGGTGAAAAGGGGGTCTTGCATTCGGACATCCGGTGGCTGCGGTTCGGTCTTTTTTGAGGCTCAAATATCGTCGCCCCCCGCAATTCGCAATGCGGCGAGAGTCGAAAGGTCAGTTCGCCGCGTCCTTTCGCGCGCCGACCGGCCTCATTAACTGACGGGCGGCCGCTGACCTGTATACTGCGGCGCTAACGGCGCAGGTGCGGCGCAATCGGCGCTTTGTAGGGGATTAGTGTGGGCGATCGAGGTAAATCTAAGGAAAAGATCGCATTCCAGGGATCGCCGGGAGCGTATTCTGAGATCGCCTGCGCGGCGTATGCGCCCAACTATGAGCCGATGGCGAGGGCGTCCTTCGAAGCGGCGCTCGATGCGGTCTCGCGCGGCGAGGCGGCGCGGGCGATGTTGCCTGTGGAGAACTCGCTCGCCGGCCGCGTGAGCGACATTTACCGGCTCTTGCCCGAGACCGACCTACAGATCGTCGCCGAACACTTCCTGCAGATCCGTCACCAGCTGCTGGTCGCGCCGGGCGTCGACCTCGCAGAGGTCAAGCGGGTGCGCAGCCATCCAATGGCGCTTGGCCAGTGTCTCGCGGTCATCGCCGAACTGGGGCTGCAGGCCGAGGCCGCGGGCGACACCGCCGGCGCGGCGAGACGCCTCGCCGATTCAGGCGCGCGGGACGAAGCGGCGATCGCCTCGGAACGCGCTGCGGAGATTTATGGGCTGACCATCGCGCGCGCCAACATCGAAGACGCCGGCCACAACACGACGCGATTTCTGGAGATGGCGCGCGAGCCTGCCGATATCGAACCGGCGGACGGCGCGACCATAACGTCGTTCGTTTTCCAGGTCCGCAATATCCCTGCCGCGCTCTACAAGGCGCTCGGCGGCTTCGCCACGAATGGCGTCAATATGACCAAGCTGGAAAGCTACATGCGTGAGGGATCGTTCACTGCAACCATGTTTTACGCGGATGTGGAGGGGCACCCAGAAGACGACTCGGTGCGCCTTGCGCTGGAAGAGCTGTCGTTCTTTTCTTCGTCGATCAAGGTGGTGGGGGTCTATCGCGCCGCCGCCGCGCGCCGCGAAGGATAATTGCTTGCGAACGCGCGGAAGCGCCGGCGCGAGGCCCTGTCGCGAGGCCCGTTCCGGCGCTTCCCCAGCCGCTCTCCCCTTCGGCCGGTCCTTATACCTGGGGGCCTATTGGCCGCCGACGGCGCGCGAGGCGGCTTGCGCCGGTCACTACGCGCCTGCGCATTTGTCTCCTCGCGCGCCGCCATTCCCCCAAGCGGTCTCCCCCAGGCCTTGCTCGCGCTCTCCCCGGCGCAATCTCTTCCTCATCGGTCTCCCCGTCCCATCCGGGGCGCGGTCGCCCGTTCGCTCTCCCTCGAACGGGCGACATTGAAAATCGCCGCGGTCAGGCGTCGGGGCGTGACGCCCGCCGCGGCTTCGCCGCCTCAAGGGTGGAGGCGTTCGCGAGGCGACGAAAAACTGCGCGATCCGCGCGATCGCGTTCGATCATGGCTATTGCCGGAGCCGCGGAAGGCCTTTCGGCAGCCGGGGCGACCAAGCCCACGGCGTCCTCGGAAAGGGCGATGCGACTGCGCGTCGCGTCGGCGTCACGTTCATCAGCGAGCGCGACGCCAGACATAACAAGGAGGATCGCAATCATGGCGGCCGCGCCCCGGCGTCCCGCGCATGCTCCTTCGTATCCGTAGGCGATTCTTGCGGTCATCTTCGTCTCCAACTCCCCGGCCTTAGTCTCCCCCGAGGTCCCGCCGGCCCCGGCGCGCTCTCCAAACGCCCCGCCGACGAACCCATCCTCGCCAACCACCCTCGACGGCGCTTGAGCGCGGCGTGGAGCTTTTGTGATTTGTTCTGAGCGCGAATTTGGGCGGCGGACTAATCCGCGCAATCGGTTGAGGGCGCGAGTAATCAATGGGTTAGCGGCTATTTCGCCTACAATTCGGGGCGGCGATGAGTTATGAGCGGGCTCTGAGGGAATTCTGAGACACCGACATGACGGATAGGGGAGAGGGCGCAGTGGATGGCCCCGCGGGAGATCGGTACCTGATCGCCGGTCCGTTGACGCTTGACCGGGAGGATGAGCGCGCGTTCCTCGACGGCCGGCCGCTGCATCTATCGCCCAAGCCCTACGCATTGCTTCTGGCGTTGATGGGACGGCCGCAAACGCTCGTTACAAAGGAAGCGTTGTTCGAGACGGTCTGGGAGGGCCTTGCCGTCGGCGATGCGGTGTTGACCACCGCCGTGAAGGAAGCGCGCCAGGCGCTGGGCGACGCGGCGCGAACGCCCGAGTGGATCGAAACCGCCCATGGCAAGGGATACCGGTTTCTGAAGCCGGTGCTCAGGCGCAGCGCGCCGCCTCCAGCGCTCGCGCGCGCGCAGGAAGGGCCCGAGCCTAAGGAATCGGACCTGGACGCTGCCCGCAGCGAACCGGCCCGCATTGCGCCGGCGGAGATAGACCGCGCGCCCGCATCTTCTGTTGGAGCTACGCCGCCTTCGGCGCCGACGCCGTATCGACGGCCCGTCGCGCTCCGGATTGCGAGCCTCGCCGGCATGCTGATCGCAGCCGCCGCCGCCGTTTACCTGATCCTCCGCGCTGACGGCCCGAGTAGCGATCCCGGCGCGGCCCGCGCCACTGACCTCGCGTCGTCCCAGCCAAAGCCGGCCTCGTCACCGAAATCGATCGCGGTTCTGCCGTTCGCGGACATGAGTCCACAAGGCGACCAGGCGTATTTCTCCGATGGCGTCGCGGAAGAGATCCGCAACGCCCTGTCGCGCGCGCCCGGCCTTCGCGTCGCGGCCCGGACATCGTCTTTCGCGTTCAAGGACAAGAACCTCGACTTGCGCGAGGCAGGCCGAGAATTGAATGTCGGCGCGGTTCTTGAGGGATCGGTCCGGAAGCAGGGGGACGCCGTGCGCGTGACGGCGCAGCTTGTGCAAACGTCCGACGGCTATGATCTGTGGTCCGCCGCTTTCGACGGCTCGCTTGACGACATTTTCGAATTGCAGGAGCGCATCGCGCGCAGCGTCGCGGACGAACTCGCCGTGGTGCTGGACGTCGAAGGCGCGCAGCGCCTCGCCAAGCGCCTCACCGAAAATCGCGACGCTTACGATTTTTTCCTGCGCGCCCGCGCGCTCGTCGCGCCCCGATTTGGCGAGGACACGCTGCCGACCGCGATCGACTTCCTGGAAAAGGCGGTCGCGCTTGACCCTCAGTTCGCGGAGGCTTGGGCCGAGCTCGCCCGCGCTAGTTATTTTCTGCCGCAATACATGCCGGTCGCGAACGCTGACGCCTATCTCGCGCGGTCGGAAGAGGCTGCTGCGGCGGCGCTGAAGCTCGACCCGAGCCTTGCGCGCGCCTATCTCGCCAGGGCGGGCGTCCACAGTTATCGCGGCGAATTCGTCGACACATACAAGTCGCTTTCGCGGGCGATGGAGCTTGATTCCGAAGACGCCGACATTGTCGGGGCCGTCGGTTATTACTGGTCCTATGTGGGGCGGCCGGATCGCGCGATCCCGTTCCTTGAGCGAGCGGTCGAGCTTGATCCAATCAATGTTTCGAACCTCTTTACCCTTGGCGTCGCCAAGATGAACGCCGGCGACCTTGGCGAGGCGGGTCGGCTCCTCGCGCGCGCGGCCGAGCTCGGGCATACGCCGGCTATCATGATCCGCCCGCAGATCGCCGCGCTTGAGGGGCGCGCGGACGTGGCCGCGCGCCAGTTCGCCGCCGCGTTCGAGATGACAAATCCGGCTTTCCGCGCGCAATTCGCGGGTCAGTCAGCCTCTGACGCCGAAGCGGCGCAGCTTGTCGCCGCGGCGCTCTATGGCGACGACCCTCGCGCGCGGGAAGCGGTGAGGGCGGGGCTGGACCGGGTGGCCGGGGACCCGAACGCCGCGCTTAACCCCGCCGCATTCGGCGTCATGCTGCAGGCGGGCGAGTATGAACTCTTTATGCGGATGTTCGAAGCGCGTCAGTTCGGCGGGGCGACGTTTGTGCTCAACCTGTTGTGGGACGCCCGCGAACGCACAGCCGGCCTGCGCCGGCACGCGGACTTCCCGGCGTTCGCCGAGCGCATCGGCCTCGCCGACGTATGGCGGGCGCACGGACCTCCAAAGGGGTGCAGCGAGACGGACGGCGCTTTCGTCTGTTCGTAATTGGCGCGCGTCGCCTTCGTCGCGCGCCAGGCCTCGCTCAGCTAAAGTCCGAGTTCGCTCTTCTTGCGCGGCTGGCGATCCTTCGACGCCTGGCTGTAGTCGCCAAACGGAGCGTCGCGGCTTATGACCGCGGCCTTGACGCCTTCATCCTTCGCGATGCGGACAAACTCGCGCCCTTCCGGCGTGTTGCGCATGATCCCGTCAAGGATTGGGCCCATCGTCTGGGTGGTTTGCAGGCCCATATTGTCATAGGCCTGATTAACGATCAGCTTCATGGCCATCAATTGCGTGGAAGGTATGCGCGCGAGTTTTTCGGCGAGCGCCTGCACTGTCTGGTCGAGCTCCTCCAGTGGGACTGACTGATTGATCAGCTCAATCTTGGCGGCCTCCTCGCCGCTTACCGATTCGCCCGTCAGCGCGTAGTATTTCGCTTTCGCAAGGCCCAGGCGATAAACCCACATGCCTGACAAGTGGCAGCCCCATACGCGCGCATAAGGCGTTCCGATGCGCGCATCGTCCGACGCGACGACAAGGTCGGCGCATAGCGCCATCTCCGATCCGCCGCCCATGCAGTACCCGTGCACTTTGGCGATCGTCGGCTTCAGCCCGCGCCAAAGGCCCATGAACTGGCTCATATACGACTTATACGGATTGATGACCATATCCACGTCGGTTCCGGGGTCATAGTCTCTTTCTATAATGCCCTCGAAGTGCTCCAGGCCGTCTGAGAAATCGAAGCCGGCGCAAAAGGCGTCGCCGGCGCCCTCGAGGATAATGACCTTTACGTCACCGTCCGTATTCGCCTCGCGCAGCGCGTCTTCGAGATCGGCGAGTAGAGACGGCCGCAACGTATTGTATTTGTCGGGACGGTTGAGCGTGATCGTCGCGATGGTGCCTGACTTCGAGTAGAGCGCGTCTTTTCCCATTTTTTCCTCCTTCCAAAGCGTCCTCTCGCCTCCCTTGCTCATGCGTGGCGAATGAAGACCTACCATTCGGTAGGTATGTTGACTTACCAATCGGTAGGTGTCAAGCCGATTGCGAGAGACAGGAGTGCGGAATGGCCCATTCGACCCGCAGCCAATTGCTGGTGACGGCGCGCGAATTGTTCGCTGAACGCGGCTTTTACGGCGTCAGCATCGCCAATATCGCGACCGAGCTTGGACTGACGAAACAGGCGCTGCTGCACCATTTTCCGACCAAGGAGAAGCTTTATGGCGAGGTCCTGAAAGAAATCTCCGGAGAGTTGGAAGAGCTGCTCGCCGAAATTGCGGCGTCGAGCGAGCAACCGGCGCAGCGGCTGCGCCGCTTTTACGCGCGGCTTGTGTCTGATGATGCGGACGATGCGATTCGCGCGCGCCTGTTGATGCGCGAGTTGCTGGACAATCGGTACAGGGCGGAAACGGCCGGCGTCTGGCGCCTGAAGCCCTTTTTGAAGTCGTTGATCGCAATGGCGAAGGAGGCGCCCGGATGGTCGCACGCGACGGATGCGCAAGCCCTGGCGCTCGTCTATCAATTGCTAGGCGCGGTAAACTACTACGCTATCTCTGCGCCGACGCTGCGCGGCATTCTCGGTGGACCTGGCGCGAGAGCATTAAAGCAGGCCTTTCCTGCGCAGCTTGAGACGCTTGTTGAAGCCGCCATCAAAAGTCCGCCTGGCTAGCCGACCCACTTTTCAATGAGTCGCCTCGCTATCGTGAAGCGCGGCGGCAGGAAAACAGTCCGGCCGTCGACCTCTCGCGGCGCCCCATCCATGATGGCGCGGGCGTCATCCTTGGGCAGCCAGACCGCGTCGGCGATTTCGGTCTCGTCAAGAGTGAGGTTTCTGTCTTTGCTATCGGCGAAGAAGCCCATCATCATCGAGGATGGAAACGGCCAGGGCTGGCTGAACTGATAGCGGACGTTCGAAAGCGTAACGCCCGCCTCTTCATTTAGTTCGCGCACGGCGCACTCCTCCGGCGTCTCGCACGCTTCCACATAGCCGGCGAGGGCCGAGTAGAAATTCGGCGGAAAGCGCGAGTTGCGTCCGAGGAGGCACGCGTCGTCATGCAAGGCGAGGACGATCGCCACCGGGTCGGAGCGTGGGAAATGCTCCGTCCCGCAGTCGGGGCAAATGCGTTTCGCGCCGCCTTCCGCCATGTCTGTCGGCGCGCCGCAATTTGCGCAGAACTGATGCCGGCGATGCCAGTCGAGAAGCCAGCGCGCCTGGCCCACCATGGCGAGATCGTCCGGGGACAGAGATGGGATCGCCTCGCGCAAGGGCGCGTATTGGCCGATATCCGAGAAAGGCGCCTCGTCGGGGGACGGGCCCGCGCCGCAGTCAAGGGCAAAGCGCGGCCGGCCGGCGCGCGCGCCTGCGATGTCGAGGCCCAGAAACACGATCGGCGCAGAATGCGAAAACTCGCGTCGCGCTGCGAATGACAGCCAGCCGGCCGCGCCGTCGACCATGAGGGGATCGCCCCGCCAGAGCGGCAGGAGCAGGGCGTCTACGTGCGCTTTGCGCCCCCTCATCCAGTCGGCGTCTCCGCGATTTTCGGTCGCGCGGTTGAGCGGCGCGCCGGCGAAGGCGCAACAAGAGATGCCGAGCGGATCTGACACTAAGGCGCCGGCGCGTCTTTCGCCTCGTCAAGGCCGAGGAGCCTACGGCGTGAGCGTCCCCAATTGTCAAAGGCCTCGTAGACTCTCTCGACGCCTGCGATCTCATCGCTGCTGAGGTCCGGATGATGAACTTCAAAAATCAGTACGGTCCTGTCAGCGTTCGTAGGATTGGACGCTTGGTGCTCGAAGGAATCGTCGAAGGCCAGAAGTTCGCCTGTCCGCCAATGGTGGATTGCGTCACCGACTCGTATCCATGGACGCTTGTCGTCATCAGCATCCGGAATAATCAGAGGCAGGTGAACGGTTAAGCGCGTATTGGTCAGTCCAAAGTGAGGCGGGATGGCCGTTCCGGGCGTCAACCTGGAAAAGAAGGTCTCGAGCGGCACGCCCGCTCTCTTGACGAGCGGGGCGTTCTCAAGCGCCGCAAGGGTTTTGGGGAAGGCCTTCACCATCTCCGTCTCCGCCGCGTCGTAATAGAGATAGAGCGCGGACCAGTCGGGGTTCTCGCGCAGCTGGTCCCATTCACGGCCGGCCATTTGGGCGAAGACGTACGGACTGAACTCCGCTTGCGCCGAGAGCGCCGATTGATATTCGACGAGGATCTCCTGGGTCGCCGCCTCGATCGCGGCCGCCCAAGGAAGGTCGTCGCTGGGGGCAATAGGCGCGGCGGGAAGATCGGGCATGTAGAAAATCAACGGCCGCTGGAGCGGCGTCCGATAGTCAAACGCCGCCTGCGCGAAGTGAGGCCAAATCCCCGCTCTGACGCGGGGCAGGCTGGTCCCGCGCTCTTTCTCAACAGCGTCGAGGGTCCGTTGGTGCAGGTCAGTGAAGTGCTTAGCGATTGCGTCGTCAGCGAGCTTCGAATGCCCTTTAAGCTCGGCGTTCGCCTCCGGATGCGCGTGCAGCTTGCGCAAGAGCGGTTCGGCGTCAGCGCCGATCGTCCAGACCGCGACCGCTTCCTCCACGCGGCCGGCGCGATGCAGTGCTGCGCCGGCGTAAAGCGCAATCGGCGGGCTCAAGGGCTGTTCGCGAAACGTCTGAAGGAATTCATCCGGCGAATGGGCGGCGATGTCCGGCATCTTTGGTGCGCCTCGTTCCTGCGTAATGCGCTTCGGGCGCATCGGGTGGCTCATCGGTCTACAGGCGACGTCCAATTTCGGCAAACCGAGGCGGCGGGCCCTTCCAATCTCTGAAGCGACGGACCCTTGTCTACAAGGCGCGAAGGTATGATATTCCGACCCGGAAGGCTGGCGGACGGGCCCCTCGCCAACCCGGTCAGGTCCGGAAGGAAGCAGCCGTAACGAGTTTCGGTTCGGGTCGTTTCAGCCTTCCACCCTTTCGGTTTCCGCCAAGGTCGCTAATCGCCCAATCACCAGTCGTCCTCCTCGGCCGGCGCCGGTTTGCTGGCTCAGCGCCTGCGGCGGCGACGGCTTTGCGCGGCTGACGTCGCGCGCTAGGGTCGTGCGGGGGCGTCGGGCAGGTTTGTGGACGGGGGGTCGAAGGGGAATTGGGCATGGCTATTGTGAGGCGAATTCGGCGTCTGGCGGCGATCGCAGCGGCTGCGGTGCTTGCGGACGCGGCGGCGGCGCAGGAGCCCGCCGATGGTTCGAGCGCAACCCTGGAACTTGCCCGCGACGGCTACTTCCGCCAGTTCCCAAGCGACGCGCAGCCTTTGATCCGGACGGTCACGAAAGAATCGATGACCTATTTCTTCCGCGAAGCCGGCTATGACGTCGCGGTGGAGCGCGAAGACGAGAATGCGGTCATCTTGCGCGAGAACGTGGAGGGCGGCGGCGCGTTCTACGCCGCGCTCGTCAATTGCGACGCTGGCGCTTGCGGCACGGTGGAGCTGTTCGCGTTCTTCAATCCCGAGGGCGTCACCTTGTCGACCCTCAATGCGGCGCACCAAAGCGTCGTCGTCGGGTCGACCATCCTCCTGCAGGAAACCGACGGCGTCATTTCGCGCCGCATTTTTCTCCAGGGCGGGGTCTCTTTCGAGAACCTGACGGCGCAGATGGATGTCTTCCTCGCCGACGCGGACGACTTCGTCGCGTCGATCAGCCCGGTCGCCGCATCGGGCGTCAGTTTTCCTGGGGCGCAGTCCCTCGCGTCCGGCGGCAAGATCGCCGCCTTCGGCGCGCGCGGCGCGGCTGCGCCTTCGTTTTCCACAAGTTCGCTCGTCCCCGACCCGGTCGTGAACGCCGTCGGCGCCAATGCGCCGCGTCTGCGGAGGCGATCGCGATAAGCGGCGGCGTCTTTTTTCCGGCGCGGCATGCGCGCATAGTGCGGCGATGACAGACCCGACCGGCGAGAGCGCGGCGCCCGCCTATCAGGTGTTGGCGCGGAAATACCGCCCACAGAACTTCGATGACCTTATCGGCCATGAGGCGATGGTGCGCACGCTCCGGAATGCGTTCGCCACCGGCCGCATCGCCCACGCCTGGGTGCTGACCGGGGTTCGCGGCGTCGGCAAGACGACGACGGCGCGGATTTTAGCCCGCGCGCTGAACTATGTGGGCCCGGAGGGCGAAGACCACGGCCCTTCGATTGACATGCCCGTTGAGGGCGCGCACTGCCGCGCGATCGCCGAAAGCCGCCATCCGGACGTCCTTGAGATGGACGCCGCCTCGCGCACCGGCGTCAACGACATTCGCGAGCTGATCGAGGGCATGCGCTACGCGCCGGTGGAGGCGCGCTATAAGGTCTACATCATCGACGAAGTCCACATGTTGTCGACCGCGGCGTTCAATGCGCTGTTGAAGACGCTCGAAGAGCCGCCGGCGCATGTGAAGTTCATTTTCGCGACAACTGAGATCCGCAAGCTCCCCGTAACCGTTCTGTCTCGTTGCCAACGGTTCGATCTGCGCCGGCTCGACGAGGCGCGGCTCGCGGAGCATCTCGGCCGCATCGCCGAAAAGGAAGGCGGCGCGGTCGCGCCCGAAGGCCTCGCCATGATCGCCCGCGCGGCGGAGGGCTCCGTACGCGACGCATTGTCGATGCTCGATCAGGCGCTCTTGCATCATGCCGGAGAGGCTGGCGGCGACGCAATTGAGGCCGACGCGATCCGCGACATGCTTGGCCTTGCGGACCGAACCCTTGTCTGGGACCTCCTGAAGGCGGCGCTTTCTGGCGACGCCGCGCCTGCAATGGAGATATTCCGCACCCAGTATGACGCCGGCGCGGAGCCGTCGAGCATTCTGCGCGATCTCCTTGAGGCGACGCATCTTGCGGCGCGCGTCAAAGCGGCGGGACCCGCCGCGGCCTCCCATGGCGCGGCCGGAGAGGCGGATGCGGACCGCGCGATTGAGGTTGCGGACGGGCTTTCCATGAACGCGCTTACCCGCGCCTGGAGCCTGCTGATGAAGGGCCTGTCGGAGGCGCAGGCCGCGCCCGACCCGGCGGCTGCAGCCGAGGTTGCGCTGATCCGACTTGCCTACGCGGCGGACCTTCCGACGCCGGACGAAGCCTTGCGGGCGCTGAAGCGCGGCGGCGGCGACGCCAGGGGCGCGGACGCACCGACGCCCGCGGGCGGCTCGATCGCGCGCGATGCGCGCACGCCTGGGTCGGCCGCTGCGGCGCAGTCGTCACCGCGCGCGCCGCGGGCGTTTGGGGGCGGACACGGCGGCGCTGAAGCGGCTGCGGCGGACCCGGCGCCGATGGCGGTCCTTCCGCCTGAGCCAGCGCCTGCGACAAGCGCGCCTGCGCCGCGCTTCGAACGCTTTTCAGACGTCGCCCGCCATGCCGCGGAACAGCGAGACCTGAAATTCAAGGCGGAGCTTGAGACCTTCATTCATCTTGTCTCGTTTGAGCCTGGCAAGATCGAAATCCGTTTGAAGGACGATGCGCCCGACGGTCTCGCCGGCCGGCTTCATCAGCGGTTGAAAGAGTGGACGGGCGAGGCGTGGATCGTATCGGTCAACGCCCAGGCGGACGGCGAAGAAACGATCCGCGATGCGCGCCTTGCGGCCGTGATGGCCGACCCGATTGTCAAACGCGCCTTCGAGCTGTTCCCGGACGCCGAGATAATGGCGATCCATGACGCGCCGCCTGAAACACGGTCCGAAACGCCAGCGCTAGCTGATCAGGAAGGCTATATTGATGATCCCGACAGGGACGAAGGAGAGATGTAAGCCATGAAAGACATTGGCGAGCTGATGAAGCAGGCCGGCCAGATGCAGGCAAAAATGGAAGAGATGCAGGAGAAGGTCGCCGCGATGGAGGCTGAAGGCGTCTCCGGCGGCGGCATGGTCAAGGTGACGATCAACGGCAAGGGCTATTGCAAGGCCGTCGCTGTCGACAAGGCGCTGATGGACCCGGAGGAAACGGAAGTCTTGGAAGACCTTATCGCCGCGGCGATTAACGACGCCAAGGCAAAGGTCGAAGCCGGCATGCAGGCGGAAATGGCGAAGCTCACTGAAGGCCTGCCCCTGCCGCCCGGCATGAAGCTGCCGTTTTAGCGGGAAGGTCAGGAATTGGCTCTCCCGGAAGCTGCGTTGCGAAACAAGCAAATCAGATTACGCCACAAGGCTTGGAGGTTCCAGATGGCTGCTGAATCGCTTTTGTCCGATGAGGAACTTGACCGGAATTTCGAGGCGCTGAAGAAGGCGCTTCCCGTTCTTTTGCCTGCGCACCGAGGGAAGTTCGCGATCGTTAGAAATGGCGAGGTCGGAGATATTTGTGATACCGTCGCCGAGGCGCACGGCGCCGGTTGGCGGCTATACGGCGATGACCGCTTTTCGGTTCAGGAAGTGACCGACGAGCCAGTGTATCTTGGAATATTCTCCCATGCCGATCATCACGGGACGTCATGACGGGCGCAGATTGCTTCTCGATGTCGCATTGGTGAACGCAACTTTCAGTCAGGCGAGCTCATTCGAACACGTTGATCCGTCGGCGGCTGTATTCAGCGAACCTGTAACGGCCCTTATCGACACAGGCGCATCCTCGACCAGCGTTGCTCCGGCGGTGGCGCGCCGTCTCGGGCTACGGCCCACAGGCAAATGCGATGTCATGACCGCGAACGGTGTGCGCCGCGCCAAGACCTATCATTTCCGGATCGCTGTCCTGGCTCCGCCGCAATCCGAACTTGGCGGCTTCTTCGCCTTGCCGAATCCGATCACGGGGACGGAACTGAATTCGGACGGATTTACATTCGATATTCTGCTCGGCATGGATGCTGTCTCGCAAGGTGATTTGGTCATTCGTCGGAATGGCGAGTTTTCGTTTGAAGTCTGATTATGCCCTCCTCCCCCATAGGACCTGAACTCCAGCGCATGATCGACTTGCTTGCGAAGTTGCCAGGGCTTGGTCCGCGGTCGGCGAAGCGCGCCGCGCTGCATCTCCTCAACAAGCGCGAGCCCTTGATGCGCCCGCTCGCCTTCGCCATCGCCGAAGCGGCGGACAAGGTCGAGACGTGCAAGATTTGCGGGAATCTCGATTCTATCAATCCGTGCGCGGTGTGCGCTGACGCGACGCGTGACGCGTCGGTCATTTGCGTCGTTGAAAGCGTCGGCGATCTCTGGGCGATGGAACGGGCGGGTGCCCATCGCGGCCGGTACCACGTGCTTGGCGGCCTCCTGTCGCCGCTCGATGGGGTGGGGCCGGACGATCTGAACATAGGCGGCCTTATTGCGCGGGCGAGCGAGGAGGCGGTGACGGAAGTCATTCTCGCCCTTGCGGCGACGGTCGATGCCCAGACGACTGCGCACTATGTCGCGGACAGTCTCGCCGGTTCTGGCGTGAAGGTCTCGCAATTGAGTCAGGGTGTCCCCGTGGGCGGGGAGCTAGACTATCTCGACGAAGGCACCATCGCCGCCGCGATGAAGGCGCGCCGTCCCACTTAAAGCGTCGTCTAGTCAATCGGAACCGGGACGACGTTTTAAGGCGTTGTTCTGGCGCGTGCCCGAACGGCCAACCGCAAGCACTTGGCCTGGAATCGCTTTAGACGCCTGCCGGCGGGCCGCCCAAGGTTTTGAGCCGTAAAGGGAACAAATTCGTTCTCCGCACGGCGCAGGCGAACGCCGCCATCGCGCCCATGGCGACGAGCGGGAGCGCGGGCGCCGCTTCGCCCGGCATGAATGCCGGCGCGACCCACAAGGCGGCGATGGCTAGACCCTCGCCTGGCGACACGCCTTCCCGCGCCGCGACCCGCGTAATCAGAAAGAGCGCGCCGGCGGCGATCGGCAATTCGTAATAGAACACATAAGGCGCCGCCATGAGGGACGCCGTCATAAGCGTCGCCGCCTTGGCCTCTGAGATCGCATCGCTCTTGTAGACGGCTGCGACAATGGCGGCGAGGACGAGAAAACCCGCCGCCTGCGCCGCGAATGCGATTGCGGGCGTCGCGCCGGCGGTCGTCACAAAGCCGAAGACGGTCGTCAATTTGTTGACCGGGAACCCGGTGACGCCGCTCATCTTGCCGCCATGGTCGGTGAGCGCCTCGTAGAACGCGATCCACGTCTCGGCGCCAAAAAGTCCGTAGGCGGCGAGCGCCATTGATATGGCGGTGAGCGCTGCGACGAAGAACGCCCGCCAAGCGCCCGCCGCGGCGAACGCGACGGGGATGAGCAGTCCCAGTTGCGGTTTGATTGTCAGGAGGCCCGCGGCGATCCCGGCGACGATGGGGCGCTTGTCCGGCGCATACGCCGCCAACAGGAAGAGCGCGCCGGTGAATAGTCCGGTCTGGCCGGTGATGGACGTCTGGAACACGGCGGGCATTGCGGCGAGGAGCGCCAACGCCAGCGGGTCCGACCACAGCCTGCGCGCGGCGAAGCAGAACGCGGCGACGCCGCCGACAACCCATAGTCCGTACGCAACCGGATAGGGCGCCGCCGCCAGCGGCGCGACAAACAGATAAATGGTCGGCGGATATTGCCAGCCGAGGCCGAAGTCGCGGCCATAGGCCGGGAAGGTTTCCGCAAGGCGCGGGTTCAGAACGCCATAGCCGTAGAATTCGGCCGGGTCGCGCCACGCCGCCTTTGCGGCTTCATGGAAGACGACGAAGTCGCCGCCGATAACCTGATCGAATCGCGTGACGTAGCCCTCTGCCCCGGCGATGACGAACGCGTAGAACCCCCATTGCAGAGCGATGAAGAAGACCGCGACCGCCGCCAGCGTGACGCGCAGATTGCGCGTCAGGGCGG
This sequence comes from Parvularculaceae bacterium, assembly GCA_028284065.1. Lineage (GTDB taxonomy): Bacteria > Pseudomonadota > Alphaproteobacteria > Caulobacterales > Parvularculaceae > MED-G105. The sequence continues at coordinate 384,925 of JANQSJ010000014.1, read as the reverse complement.
CGTGAATCAGCGGCAGGTCGCTTTCCAGGGCGTCAACGAGGCGATTCATGGCCTGCGTGGTTACCTTCCCTAAATAAAGAAAACCTTAGGTTCGCACTCGCGCGCGGTTTAGCCGGACAGAGACGCTCCGGTTCTTCCGGCCGCACGTTCGGGCGAAGGGAGACGCTTCATGGGCGCGGAATCGAGGTTGGCGGATTGGCTGGCCGAGAAAATTGCGGAAGAAGCCGCCGGCGAGCGGATCGCCCCTGCGCGCGGAGGCGGCAGGTCTTATGAGGACGCGCGTATCGCGCCGCGTCGTCAAAAGGCGCCTCGGCTGTTGTCGATCGTCTGTCCCGCGTTCAACGAAGAGGACGTTCTCGCCGCGTTCGATCGTGAAGTGCGCGCGGAAATGGCGAAGATCCGCCAGCCCTTTGAAATCATCTTTGTAAACGATGGCAGTACGGATCAGACGCTCGGCGTTATGCAGGCGTTGCGCTCAGCGCATGGCGGCGTCGCGATCGTGGATCTTAGCCGGAATTTCGGCAAGGAGATCGCGACAACCGCCGGGCTCGATCATGCGCGAGGCGACGCCGTCGTGGTCATTGACGCCGACCTTCAGCATCCCCCCGAGGTCATCCCCGATCTCATCAGCGGCTGGCATGAGGGTTATGACGTCGTTTACGCAAGGCGCGTCACGCGCAAGGATGAAGGATGGGTGAAGCGTCTTACCGCCCGCGCGTTCTACGTCTTGATGCGCCAGATTGGAGAAACGCCGATCCCGGAGAATGCCGGCGATTTTCGGCTCTTGAGCCGCAAGGCGGTGGACGCCATCTGCGCCCTGCGCGAGCGCCATCGCTTTATGAAGGGCGTTTTCGCCTGGGTCGGATTTCCGTCCAAGGAGGTTCCGTTCACCCCGCGCCCGCGCAGCGCCGGCGCAACCAAGTGGAACTTCTGGAAGCTCTGGAACCTGTCAATTGAAGGCGTCACGTCATCGACGCTCGCGCCGCTTACGCTGTCTTCCTATCTCGGCTTCGTTACGGCGCTCGCCGCCTTCGCGTTCGGCGCATTTGTCGTCGGCAAGACGCTGGTCTACGGCGATCCGGTCGCCGGCTTTCCAACGCTCATTGTCGTGATGTTGTTCCTCGGCGGCGTTCAGTTGATGGTGCTCGGCGTTATCGGCGAGTACCTTGGCCGGGTCTTCAATGAAACCAAGAACCGTCCGCTTTACTTCGTAAACGAAGTGCACGAGGCCGACATGACGGACGCAATGACCGCCTCGGCGCATCCAGCCGACGACCCAAGCCTGCCGCTCTTGCTGGAGCGGCCGCGGCGGACGGGGGAGGAGTTTCCCGTCCGGAATGTCGGGGCGCGCGGGTCGGACCGCCTCGCTTCCTGACGTTAACGATTCGCCGCTTCCGAATCAGGCCCCGCTTCGCCTAGCGTTCGGGCGATGTTCGCCAGATTTCCACATCCGAACGCCTGCGCGTTTCACCGCGTCCTGACGAGGCGGCCCCGATGAGCGCGCTGCTCGCGGTGTTGGTCGGGCTCGCATTCGCCGCCGCCGGCGCGCTTCTTCTGCATGCGGTGAAAACAACGAGTCGCGCGCGCGCCTGGCGACGCGAAGCGTTGCGGCTGCGCGGCGCGCTCGCGTCCGCGGAGGCCCGTATGGCGGAGCGCGAAAAGACTGACGAGAAGGCGCGCGCCGGCATGGATGCGGAATTCAAGGCGACGGCCGCGGGTTTGCTTGAAGCCGCCCACGCATCCTTTCTCACGCGCGCCGATGAGACCTTCGCCCGTCACCGGGAGGCGAGCGCCGCCGAGACCGAGCGCCGCCAGGCTGCGCTGAATGCGCTCATTGCGCCGATAGCGCAAACGTTGACGCGGTATGAGAAAGGTCTCGCCGAGATGCATACGGAGCAGACCCGCGCCCGCGGCGAACTCGTCGGCCGTATTGAAGAGCTCGCAAAGTCGGCAAGCGACATGCGCGCCGAAGCGCGCAAGCTGTCGACGGCGCTGCGCGCCGGTCCGAAGACGCGCGGGCGGTGGGGCGAGGAGCAGTTGCGCAATGTCGTCGAGACCGCCGGCATGGCGTCCCATGTGGACTTCGTGGAGCAGGCGACGCTCGCCGACGGCGCGTCGCGCAAGACGCCGGACATGGTCGTCAATCTTCCCGGCGGCAGGGTGATCGCCGTCGACGCCAAGGTCTCGCTCGCGGCCTATCTAGACGCGACCGAGACGGAGGACGCCTCCGTCCGTCAGACGCTGCTGATGCGCCATGCAGACGATCTGTGGGCCCATGTAAAGGCGCTCGCGGCGCGCGATTACGCCGAATCGCTGAAAGCGTCTCTCGATGTCGTCGTGATGTTCGTGCCCGGAGAGAACTATTTCGCCGCCGCCATGGAGGCGCGCCCGCAGCTTTTTCAGGACGCCTTCGACCGCAAGATACTCATTGCGACTCCGACGACGCTGGTGGCGATTCTGAAGGCGGCGGCGTTCAACTGGCGCCAGGAAAACGCTATCGCGCATGCGCAGGATGTCGCCGGACTGGCGAAAGATCTCTACGCAAGCATCAAAACGATGACCGGCAGGATGGATGATCTCGGCCGCGCGATCGAGCGCGCCGCGGGGGCCTATAACGCCACCGCCGCCGGCTTCGAGTCGCGGGTGCTTTCGCGCGCGCGAAAATTCGCTGAGTATGAAATGCCGGGGACGGATGAACCGATCCCGACGCTGCGCGAGATCGATGCGGGCGTTCGGCCGAGCAGCCCGATCGAAGGCGGTCCAATCGCAAAGGGCGCGCGCGCCATGCCGGCGAAAGGCGCCTAGCGCAGCGGAAACCGTCGCTCATCGGGGGATTGCGCGTCCGATTGCGTCGCGTCGCGTCGCGTCTGGTCGACGGACTCGCGATCATCTGTCGCCGACTCAGCGTCATTGACGCGGCTTTCGTCAAATCTTCGTCCGTCTCGAGACGACCAAAGGCTTGAGGAATAGGGCTCGGTGAAAGTGCGCGGCTCCCGGCGCGGGGAGGGCTCACGCGCGGCCGCCGTCGTCTCCGAGATAGCATCTGACGGTGTCTCAGGGGCGCGTGCGTCCGCAGCGGCGGAGGCGACCGATTGGGCGGGTTGTCCGCCATGGCGCGGCGGGCGCGCGGCGCCTGGGGGCGCTGCCTCCGGCCAATTCGCGGTTGCGCCGGCGGGCCGAACAACGCCGCGTTCGGTCACGCCAAGCCGGCGTCCTGCCGGCGCCGCGGATCGGCCTGCGCCGATCCCCTCGTCTCCGGCGCTGTGGCCGCCGGAACCGACGCCCGGGCGTCGGCCGTCGGCGCCGCTTTGCGCCTGGGCCGCGCCGGGGGCGATCCGCGTTTCAAGCGCCGCCACCTGTCGCCGCAGCCCATCGAGCGCCGCCGCAATCCGTTCCGCCGATTGCGCATCGTGATCGCGGCTTTCGCCCGTTTCTCCGGATTGCAGTAGCCCGCGAACGACGTTGAGCGTCGCGGCGAAGCTCGCCGGCGAGACGATCCACACGCGCGCCCGCACGGCGTCCTGCATGATGTCGGGAAACCGGGTTTGAAGCTCCGTATACGTTGCTTCAGACGGAAGGAACAGGATTGCGCTATCGACCGTCCTTGGCGGCAGCACAAGGCGTTCGCCCACATGCACCACATGGCCGAGCGCCGCTCGCCGGAAATTCTGTTCCGCGCGCTCCACCTCCCGCGGGCTCGCCGCGCCGCCTTCCCCCAAGGATGAGTCCGCCCGATCGAGTTCGTCAAAGGCCTCAAGCGGGAACTGCGCGTCAATTGCGACCGGCGGGCGCTGGGGCGCAAGGCGGACGAGGGCGTCCGCGCGGGCGCGTCCATCGAGGTCGGCGTTGATCTGGTACGCGCCTGCCGGCAGGGCGCGCTGAATGGCGTCGATGAGCTGGACGCGCGGCGCCGACGCGGCGCCTGCGCCGACGACCCGGGTCGACTGGCGCGCGATCCGCGCCCGCAGATCGTCGAACTCTCGCGCAAGCGCCGCCTCATGGTCGGCCATCGTGCGGTCAAGCTTGTCCGCGATGCCGGCGGCTTCGCCTGCGCCATCGATAGCCGCGAGGCCCATCGCGCCCCCCGCCGCTCCGACGCCAAGATCGACAAGCCGCTGGTCGAGTTGGCCGGCGAAGTCCGCAAGAAGGTTGCGCGTCTCCGCCTTCATTCCCTCGCTTTGCGCGGCGAGCGCGTCTTCGACGCCGCTGAGAAGCCCAAACAGGTCGTCGCCGCCCGCGCCGCCGGCCCCGGTTTCCGCCAGCGAACGCATGCCGGCGTCTATGCGGTCTTCGAGCCTGCGCAGCCGAGCGTCCATGCGCTCGTCGATTGATCGTTCAAGCTCGGTCAGGCGACGGCCCACGCCGGCCCCGTCAAAGGAAGCCTCGTCGCCTGCTCGCGCCGGCGGCGGGGAAATGCCGTCAGCCTCCTCGCGCCGCTTCGCGCGGTCGCCGCCGCCGAAAAAGCCGGCGCGCTTTTGCGGGGCGGGGGCCGTGTCTTCCGCCGTCAGGATGATCGCTTCCTCCGCGGCCGCATCGTCGTCGTAAGGCTCAATGTCCCTCGACTGAGATGGCGCGAAGTCGTCGGCGTCCGCCGGCGCGAAGAAATCTGTCTTCGCCGCCGCCTTGTCCGCCCGCGCGCGGCTCGCGCGTCCGCGCAAAAGGAGAACGAAGATGAGCGCCATTATCAACAGCGTCCCGAGAACGCCGGCCCACATGATGTGCGCCGGCGAGTCGAAGAGCGGCGGCGCGGAAGGCTCTTGCGTCCCTTCGAAATTCGTCTCGCCGGCCCGGTCCGCCGTCGACGGCGTCTCAGCGCCGTCGAGCGGGCCTGCCGCCTCATCCTGCGCGGATTGCAGAAGCGATAAGTCCCTGGTCGGCGGATCGCCCATTCGCATCGACATGGCGGAGTCCTGTTAAACGCAACGACGAATATTAACACAGATTAACCGCATCGCCAGTTAAGGGTTTGGTTAATAAGTGATTTTCCGCCGACTTTCGCGGCTATGCAGGCGCGGGCCCGTTGAGCGAGAATCGGCCCGGCCGGCGCGCACTGGCGCTCCATTCGTTCGGTTGACGGGCGGCGAGCCCGCAATTACCTCCGGGTCATGGCTGTTCGTGAGATCCTGATCGCGCCCGACCCGCGCCTTCGCGAGGTTTCGAAGCCCGTCGACGGCGTCGATGACGATTTGCGCGCGCTGATGGACGATATGCTTGAGACTATGTACGAGGCGAACGGCATCGGCCTCGCTGCGATCCAGGTTGGCGTGCCCAAGCGCGTCATCGTGATGGATCTCGCGGGCGAAGGGGAGGACCCTGCGCCGCGCTATTTCGTCAATCCGCAAATCCTTGATCCGTCAGACGATACCGGCCCCTATCAGGAGGGGTGCCTTTCGGTGCCGGATTTTTATGACGATGTGGAGCGGCCTTTGCGCTGCCGCATTTCCTATCTCGACTATGACGGGACGGCGCGGGAGGAAGACGCAGAAGGGCTGTTCGCCGTCTGCGTTCAGCACGAAATGGATCACCTGAACGGCGTCTTGTTCGTCGACCATCTGTCGCGCCTCAAACGCGACCGTATCCTGAAGAAGCTCAAGAAAGAGCAGCGGCTCGCGGCGACGGGATAGCGCGCGCGCCCGCGCCCGCACGAGCCGAGGCTTCTTCCGCCATTTAGAACCCGGAACGTCGCCGTCATGCGCCTTGTTTTCATGGGAACGCCCGACTTCGCCGCCCGCTGTCTCGATGCGCTGATCGCCGCTGGCCATGATATCGCTGCGGTCTACACCCGCGCGCCGCAGCCGGCGGGCCGCGGCAAGAAAGAACGCAAGAGCCCGGCGCACAAGATTGCGCTTGAACGCGGGCTTGACGTGCGCACCCCGAAAGGCTTCCGCAAGGCTGAGGTCGTGGAGGACTTGACTGCGCTTCAGGCGGACGCCGCTATCGTCGTCGCGTACGGGGTTATTCTGCCGGCGCCCGCCCTCGCGGCGACGCGGCTTGGCTGTTTTAATCTGCATGCATCTCTTCTTCCCCGCTGGCGCGGCGCAGCGCCAATACAGCGCGCGATTATGGCGGGCGACGCCACGACGGGCGTTCAGGTCATGCGCATGGAGGAGGGGCTCGACACCGGCCCCGTCATGCTGTCGGAGACGACGCCTATTTGCGCCGACGACACATTCGCGACCCTGCACGATCGTCTGGCTGGGATCGGCGCTGAGCTGCTGCCGCGGTTCCTGGCGGCGCTTGAACAGGGCCGCATCGAGGAGGCGCCTCAATCCGCGGATGGCGTCACCTACGCCGAGAAGATTTCGCCCGAAGAGGCGCGGATCGACTGGACGCGTTCCGCCGTTGAGGTGGATCGCCATGTTCGAGGCCTGTCGCCCTTTCCTGGCGCGTGGGCTGAGGCGGCGCGCGATGGCGAGGCGGTGCGTGTCAAGGCGTTGATGTCCGCACTTGCGGATTGCGATCGCGCCGAAGTCGCGCCAGGAACCGTTCTTGAGGCGGATGAAAGGCTTATTGTCGCCTGCGGCGATGGCGCGGTGGAGCTTGTGCGCTTGCAGCGGGCGGGCAAGTCCGCGCAGGATGCGTCCGCCTTTCTCAGAGGTTTCCCGCTCGCCCCCGGCGACAGGCTCTAGCGTTCGCAGTGCCCCGCTTTCGTCTGATCGTTGAATATGACGGCGCGCCGTTCGTCGGTTGGCAGCGCCAGGAGAACGGGCCGTCCGTACAAGGCGCGCTTGAAGACGCAGTGGAGAGATTCTGCGGCGAGCGCGTCACGGCCGTCGCCGCCGGGCGCACCGACGCTGGCGTCCACGCCCGCGCGATGACCGTTCATGTGGATCTGGAGCGCAGCGTCGAGCCAGGCGTGCTCAGGGACGCCGTCAATCATCACCTGAAGCCGCTCCCGGTTGCGGCGCTCTCCGCTACCCGCGCGGACGAAGGCTTTCATGCGCGTTTTTCGGCGACGGCGCGGGCGTATGAATACCTGATCGTCGCTCGACGCGCGCCGCTTGCCCTCTCGGCGGGCCGGGCCTGGCGGCTCCCCGGGCCGATTGACGTCGAGGCCATGGCGCGCGCCGGCGCCGCGCTCATCGGCAAGCATGACTTCACGACCTTTCGCGCCGCCCAATGCCAGGCGGCGTCGCCGGTGAAGACCCTCTCCGAACTAAAGGTGACGGCGATGGACGATCGGGTGCGGATATTCGCCCGCGCGCCATCATTCCTGCACCACCAGGTCCGGTCGATCGCCGGCAGTCTTGTGGAGGTCGGGCTCGGCCGCTGGGCGCCGGAAAGGGTCGCCGCGGCGCTGGCGGCGCGCGAGCGAAGGGTCTGCGGCCGCGTCGCGCCGGCTGAAGGACTATACTTTCTGTGGGCGGAGTATGAAGGCGCGGACGCCTCAGGCGCCAAAGATCGCGCCGCCCACGCTGACGACGAGGGACGTGGCGACGATGCTGACGAGGATTAGCCCGCCAAGGATCGCGATCGTCACGCCGACGTCGCGTTCATAACCGCGCCGCAGAACGCCCCAGAGGATCAGGATTTGAAGAACAAGCGCTGGAATGGCGAGCGCGCCGCCAAGCGCGCTCGATCCGGAAAAGGCGATCCCGCCCATGGTGGCGGCCTGAATCGCGGTGATCGGGGCCTGCGCCCAGTTATAGCCGGCGATGAGCGTTGCGGCGCGTCGGTCGGCCCCGAGCGTTCGTGCGACAAGGATGAGGAGCGCAAGGCTCGCCGCCCATTCCGCGGCATAGGCGATCGTTTGCACGCCAATGAACGCTGGCGCCGGCGCGCTGACGAGCGGCGCAGTTGGAAATTCATCCGTATGCGCGGCGGCGCGTAGGGTGAAGGCGTAAAGCGCAACGCTGAGTGGGATTGCGTAGAGGGCGGCCTCGAACGATCGGAAGACGCCATCGACGCTTGCGTCCAGCCGGTCGCGCCAATCCGGGTCGTTCGCCGCCATTTTCCATACGGCGGCGATCTGGTCCGCGGCGTATCGGAGCTTTTCCATCTGCGTCCCCTCGCGAACCTGATCAAGCGGTCCGCAGCGGCGGCGCGTCGACGTACCGATTGAGGATTGTCTCGCAGATGTTCGAGAGGCCGACCGCGCCGGCCGCCGCGACGCGTGCGTCGACATGTTGCATGCCTGCGCCGCTATGCGCTTGGACTCGCTCGTCCCTTGTCGCTGCATCGGACGACGGCGCATCAGCCGCTTCGGCGTCGAGCCGCCGCACCGACGAGCGTCGGGTGAGCGCGTTCGCGACGTCTGCGAGGTCGCCAACGCGATCGCTCCACGCCTCCCGATTGCCGTTCTGGTCCGCCATGGCTTCGGCCTAGGCCAGATGGACCGAGGATACAATCCGCGGCGAAGCGCATGCGGCGGTGCGGCTCCGCCGACGCGTCTGCGGCCTCGCGACGAACGAGACCGCAGATTCTTACTCCGCCGCCATTGAGGCCCGTTTTTTCTGAAGCGCCGCTTTTGTGGGATTCGGGGCGTTTACGTCGGGGATCATCGCGGCGCGCAGGTCCAACTTCATCAGCGCAACGCGGCCGAAGTCCGGGTGAACGCACTCCGGCACGAACTCCTCAAAGCCAATCCTCAGGAAAAAGCCCTTGCGCTCAAGGTGGCACGAGACAAGACACCAATCCGCATCGAGTTTCTTAGCCGCCTTTAACTGCGCGATCGCGATTTCCATCGGCAGAGTTCCGCCTCGATGCTCCGGTCCCACCATCATGAAGCTTGAGATGAGACAGGTCTCGCGATAGTCCGGCGTCAGCGATTCAAGCTGGTAAACCTCCGCGGTCTTGTCGTCGCAATAGTCCTTGAGGGCATTGAAACGGCCGGCGCCGACTATTTCGGCGTTTCCGCTCGGCCGTTCCTCTTCGGCGTAGAAGTGATACGCGACCGGATCAAACGCATCCGTAACGATCTTGCGTTCGTGGTCGGCGTGGGAGTCCTGAAATTCCAGCTCAGCAACGTATATCTGATAGCGGAATTCGTAGATCTGTTGGAGCTTTTCAGGGCTTAGAGTCCCAGGGGCTGCAGTATAGATTTTCATGTGCGTTCCGCTCTGCGAGGCGCTGCGCCAAGGGATGGTCGCGCTTGGCGCCAGCTTTTGCCCCGCTATCAAGCGACCTTTCTTTCTGCGCCGAGCTCTTCGGGGGTAAGCCCGTCGGCGTATAATTCAGACCAGTTCCAGCCGCGTGCGAACGGACGCTCTACGTCTTCCCGCGCCGCCTGCAGCATCTGCGCGTAGAGGCGGCTTGTCGTCTGCATGCCGTATACGACCGCCGAGAAGTCCGCCTCGTTGACGATCAATCCTTCGGCGTACTTTTCCATAAGCCTATTATGGTGCACATCCGCTTCATTGTGCTCCGCAAGGAACGAGACGGCGGCTTCTGGCACGCCAATCTTGAAAAGCATGTCTTTCAGGCCGTTCCCGACATTTGTCGGCAGAAACTCCAGAAAGAAGACATAGCCGAGAAACCCGATCGGCCGCAGATTGGTGATCTGATAGTGCCAGTATCCGAACAGGGCAGTGGTGGCGGGCAGGGGCGTTTCGTAGGGGATCCGGTCGCCGTCGCCGCCAAGCGTCACGTAATCGTTCAGCGCAAGTTGTTCATGGCCGATTTCGGAAATGCAGTGGCTCAAGACCATTTTCACAAGGTCTCGCTGGCGCCCTTTGAACTTGGTCGTCGCCATGGCGAACAGCTGCGGCGTTTCGCGGACCTGATGATAGAGCTCACGCGTGACTGACCTGTACTCGTCCACGGTCATTTCGCCGCGCGCGAGCGCGGCGATCGTCGGCGACGCCATGAAGTCCTGAAGCGTCGATTCAAAAGCCTCCAACAGGCGGTTCATCGTTTCGCTAGAGTCCATAATTGCCTCCTCATCACCCCCGATCGCCCCCACGTTAACCATATTGAAACTAATCATATGACCTACGCGAATCAATGCGTGATCGCGCGCGGACGTCTTTTCTTAAGGCGAGTACGGAGCAAATCGCGCCGCTAGGTTGAGATATGGAGGGGCTCGTTAACTTTTGATGCCCGGTTCAAGCCATTATTTCGAATACGAGATGTAATCCCTGTAATGACGACAGTGCAGGTGAATTTTGAGAGAAGCTCCGTCAATCCGCCTTCGGCGTCCCGACGCGTCAAGAAATCCGAACCGCAGGCGGCGCAAAACGACGCTCGTTTTCGTGTGAGTCCATTAAGCGAAGGCTCACTTATCTATCAGAATTTGGGCGAAACAGAAAAAACAGTGGTCCCACCGTGCTCGCTCCCGGCGATAATACAAGAATCAACCTCCTCGATGCGAAATTCGCGTCGAAGGAGCTTGAAGGCGCCTATCGGGCGCATGCCCGGGAGCGTAACCGCTCTCTAAATCTTATGGGCGTCCGGGCCGTGTTTATCTTGATCGGCGCTTTTCACGTCGTTGACTGGATTCTCTATCCGCACCCCCTGGAGGCGCTGTTCATAAGGTGCCTCGCCCTTCTTTCGGCGGTCCCGCTTTACCTGGGCCTGAGGCGGGAGGGGTTTCCTGTGTCCCAGGAAAGCAACGTGATGGCGATCGTCATCATCCTCGCTTTCGCTTTCAATGCGATCATCTGGCGACATCCGGAGAGTTCTGACGTCTACTATTTCGGCTTCATGCAGGGTGCCGTCATTTTCGGGTACATATTCCGCATAACGTTTCTGAGATCCTTGGCGGTCTTTGTCGTCACGGGTTCGGCCTTCGTGTTTGCGGTCAGCGGCGAAGTGGCGTCGGAAAAGGCGTTCGCCCAGTCCGTGGCCCTGGTCAGCGTTTTCGCGGTAAGCGCCGTCGGGGTCTATTATCTCGAGCATCTGCATCGCGCTGACTTTATCAAGGCGATGATAATCCGGACACAGAAAGACAAACTGGAGGAGATGCTGGCGGCCGAGCGTCTCGACAATCAGCGCAAAGTCGCCGCGATGTCGTTGCTGGTGCATTTCATCCGTACGCCTATTCACCAGATTTCCGGGTTTACGGACGTCGTTCTCGCCCATCTTCAATCCGCGTCTGCGGGGGACACGGAGAGCGACGGCTGCATTGAGTCGGCGGGTTTCATCAAAACGGCGTCGAAAGACCTGCTGGCGAACGTCTCCCGACTTCTGGAGTATCATCGGCTCGATGAAATGGACCGAGCGGGCGAGCCGGACCCGGTGGATCTCAGCGACCTCGTTCGCGACGCCGCCGATGGCGTCGAGGCATATGAAAAGGTGGCTATCGACGCGCCGCGCTTTGTCTTGCGCACTAACGCGTCGGCGCTTCGCGCCGCGCTTGAACGTCTTGCGGAGAATTTGAACGCCCACGCAGGCGAGGCTCAGGCGATCCGCTTCCGCCTATCGCGCGATGAGGGCGGCGCGCTGATTGAGATTTCCGATGACGGGCCGGCGTTCTCGGAGGAGGCGTTTGAGCGCCTGTCGATGCCGTTGACGGAAATGGCGGACCATCTCAACGCCACGGGCGCGTCGATGCCGATGGGCCTGCGCATTGCGCGACGCGCCGCGGAGGTCTGCGGCGGCGGGCTGACGTTCCGGCGCGTTGACGACGCCGGCGGCGGCCTCAACGTCTTTACGCTGCGGATCGCCGAACGCGCGGCGCCCGAAGACGATGCAGCGCCGGACGCCGACTTCGGGTTTGGCGACGAAGGCGATGGAGACAGCCGCGCGCAACTCCGTCTCGTTTCCTGATTGTTTGGATGCCGCTGACCGGAGCTTTTCGCGTTCCTTCTAATTCGCTCAACGGCCCTGGACTGTCTTCTTGACGCGCTCCTGCTGCGAGTAATGGAGACACACTTGTCCGCGAAGCGCTCTTGCCATTGACCGTCGGCGGAGCGCCATCAGCGATAAGGTCGCGCATTCAGACGAAGATACGTCTCGCCTTGGTCGACGCCCGAGCGGGCCTCGCTCGGTTGTCTCACCCAATTGCAGACGTGAGGCGGCGTATTTCCTGCGGTCGGAAAACATGGTGGGCGTACCAAGGATCGAACTTGGGACCTCTACCGTGTCAAGGTAGCGCTCTCCCGCTGAGCTATACGCCCGCCAGACGCGGGTCATTAGCGGACCGAGCGTGAGCGTTCAAGCGGGATTTCAGGGGCGGCGGCGCCGAACTGCGGCGGGCCTCGACGGACGAAGGGTCAGGCGACCGCCCGTTCCACCTCCGCTACGAGGTCCTTCAGGTGGAATGGCTTTGAGAGGACCTTGGCGTCTTCGGGCGCTTTATTGACCGGGTTAAGGGCCACGGCGGCGAAGCCGGTGATGAACATGATCTTCATTTCCGGGTCGATCTCCGCGGCGCGGCGGGCGAGCTCGATGCCGTCCATAACGGGCATGACGATGTCAGTCAGGAGCAGGTCGAACTCCCGCAACTGCAGTTCGGTCAGCGCCTCGTCGCCCTGGCTCGCGTCGATGACGATATGGCCTGCGCGCTCAAGCGCCTTGCGAAGGAAACGCCGCATGGACTCATCGTCTTCGGCCAATAGGATTGTCGCCATGGTCTCCGGTCCTTCGCGCAGGCGCCAAACACTCGTTGCAGGTAGCTTGGTTCGGCGATGAAAGGCAATTTGTCAGCGAGGCGGCGCTTGCGCGGGGAGGGCTGCGGCCCCTGGGCTTGACTGCGTCGCCTGGACGTTAACGAATCTTGTCTAGCGTGCGGTTTCTGAAACCATGCTAAACGGCGAAGTATGAACGAACGCTTTTCCGACCCTGGTAAGGATCGCGGCCCGCGCCGCGCTGATGGCGCGTCGGAGAAGCCCGCCAATGACGAACGGGGCGAAGCGGCGCGGCCCGTCGTGGAGGTGGTCGAGCCGGCGTCGCGAACAAGCCCGCTCATCTACGCCTCGCCCCATTCGGGGCGCCGGTACGCGCCGGAGTTTCTGGCCATGAGCCGGCTTGATCGACACGCCCTGCGCCAATCCGAAGACGGCTATGTCGACCTCATGTTCGATGAAGCCCCGCGCTATGGCGCGCCGTTTCTGCGGGCCCTGTTCCCCCGCGCCTATGTCGATGTGAACAGGGCGCGCGACGAACTGGACCCGCGCATGTTCGTCGATCCGGCGTCGGAGGAAACCGACCCGAAATCGCACCGCGTCCGCGCTGGGCTCGGCGTCATTCCGAGAATTGTGGCCGATGGACACGACATTTACGCGCGAAAGCTGAAGTTTTTTGAGGCGCGCCGTCGTCTTGCCGCGTGTTATGATCCCTACCACGAGGCGTTGAGCAAGTTGATTTTCGAAACCCGTGAGCGCTTCGGCTGCGCGGCCTTGATCGACTGCCATTCAATGCCGTCGGTCGGCGGCGCGCCGTTTCGTCGCGGCGACCGGCCGATCGATTTCGTCCTCGGCGATCGCTATGGGTCTTCGTGCGCCAGCGGCCTCACGGCGCTTGTCGAGCATGCCTTGACCCGAATGGGCTACCTCGTGTCGCGCAACACGCCTTATGCCGGCGGACATGTCGCGGCGACCTATGGCCGGCCCGAACAGGGCGTGCACGTTCTTCAAATCGAGATAAACCGCGCTCTCTATCTCGACGAGAAGCGCATGGCGCGGCACGGCGGCTTCGCTGGCTTGCGGGAGACGATCATTGACATGATGCGGACCTTGTCCGACGTGTCGCCTTACTTCTTGCGGCCGGCGCAGGCTGCGGAGTAACGTCCGCCGCGATCTGTCCGAATTGATCGGCGAAAGACAGAACGACAAATAAAGGCCCGTCAAAAGTGGCCAGACGAAAAAAAGGCCGCGAGGCTGAGCCTCGCGGCTAGTCATAGGGAGGAAACGCCCAAGAAGGGCAGCGGCGCGAACACGCCGCACAGAAAGCCTAGCCGGGCGGTTATTGCGGCGCAATAAAATTTTTGCAGCGCAACAATGTTATTTTGGTCAATTGACCAAAAACATGACTTGCAATTCTCCTCGCGTGTGATCGCGATCACGCCATCCGCGCACAGCGCCGTTGTCGGCGGCAATTGCGTCATTGCCGAGCGAACTTGCGGCGTCACGTTTCCACTGCCGGCGACGCGCGCGACGGCGTCGACTTAACTGACGCGCAGCAGCGGCGGCTTGTTCATCGCCATCTTTTCCCGTATCCGCCATTTCCGGCTCGATGTCGCTGCGGCGAACGCATTACCGAAACTCAGGTCTGACTGAGCGTTAAAGAACATGACTGAAGAAACGCCGCGCCGCGCCGAGGCCGACAACGCAAACGTTGTCCAGGACGCCGAGGCGACTGAAGCGCTCGATCCGAGAGATGAGGCTGAGCCGAATTCCGGTCGGCTACGGAAGATCAGATCCGGCGTCGGGCGACTGACGCGTCCAAAGCAGCGTTTCCAGATGCCCACCAGGCGGTCAGGCATCCGCATCGCGATCGCGACCGACGCCTGGCGGCCTCAGATCAACGGCGTCGTGCGCACGCTGGAAACCCTTGGCGAAGTTCTGACCGACTTCGGCAACGAGGTGCTCTACATTACGCCCGATCTCTTCCTGTCGGCGCCGATGCCGACCTACCCCGAAATCAAACTGGCGATCCTGCCGAACCGAAAAGTCGCCAAGCTGCTGAACGATTTTAAGCCCGACGCGATCCACATCGCCACCGAAGGGCCTATCGGCCGCGCTGCGCGGCGGTTCTGCAAGCGGCGGCGCTATCCGTTCACGACAAGCTTTCACACCCGCTTCGCGGAGTATGTGAATGCGCGCACCGGCGCGCCTCTATCCTGGGGGTATGCGGTGCTGCGCGACTTCCATAAGGACGGCGAGGCGATGATGGTCGCGACGCCGGGGGTCATGGAGGAAATGGCCGACCGCGGGTTCAAGAATATGCGCCTGTGGCCGCGGGGCGTGGACCTGCACGCGTTCCAGCGCGGCGAAAGCAATATGTTTGACGCCTTTGAGAAGCCAATTTGGCTCTATGTCGGGCGCATCGCAGTTGAAAAGAGTATTGAGGACTTCCTCGAAATCAATCTGCCGGGCTCGAAAGTTATTGTCGGCGACGGTCCGCAGCGCGCCGAGCTGGCGGCGAAGTATCCGGAGGCGAAGTTTGTCGGCCCGAAATACGGCGCCGATCTGTCTGCGGCGTATCAGGCGAGCGATGTCTTCGTGTTTCCGTCGCGCACCGACACGTTCGGCCTGGTGAATGTGGAGGCGCTCGCATGCGGGGTGCCCGTCGCCGCCTATCCCGTCCGGGGACCGATTGATATTCTAAACGGCGCGCCTGACGCATGCGGGGCCCTCGACGAGGATCTGAGGGCGGCCTGCCTCGCCGCGCTTGACCATCGCGATCCGGCGGTCTGCCGCGAATGGGCCGAGAACTTCTCATGGGAGGCGGCGACCCGGCAGTTCGTCGCCAATCTCGAAACGCCTGGCTTCGATGAGGAGTTCTGGCTGCGCTCAGCGAAGATGATCGATTAGCCGCGCGTGTCTCTCGCGCTGGCTATTTATAAATAATTACAAAGGGTTATCGGGCTTCGGCACGAGCCTTGCCTATCTCTCCCCCGACACGAAGCGGCGGCGTTCAGTTCGCCTCGCGCAAGACCGTCGCACGGGAGGATAGGCAAGATGACTCATCCGATTGACCTGCATGTCGGCAAACGCCTGCGCCAGCGGCGTCGCCTATTGGGGCTGACGCAGCAGAAGCTCGCGGAAGCCGTCTCCATCAGGTTCCAGCAGATTCAGAAATATGAAAGCGGCGCCAACCGCATTTCCGCATCGCGCTTGTGGGCCCTGTCCCGCGCGCTGGATGTACCGGTGTCGTACTTTTTCGAAGGCGCCGAGGCGCACGATGCGCCCTCCGGAGAGGTCCGCGCAAACGGGACCGGGGCGCACGCGGCCGCGCCGGCGGACGTCTTTCAGAACAAGGACACCATTGATCTGGTGCGCGCCTATTATCGGCTGAACGAAGAGCCGCGCAGGCGGCTTCTCGATCTCGCCAAGGCAATGTCCGGCGATCAATAGACGCTTCATATCCTCTTTACGGGGATAGGATCCGCCGTCATGGTCCGGCGATGGACCCGCGGCTCGGCCTTGGCGAGATAAAAGCTTTTGCGGCGCGCATCGCGGACGCCGCCCGCGCCGAGACGCTGCCGCGCTTTCGCGCGGGGGCCGCCATCGACCTCAAGGCGGGGGCCAGGTTCGATCCCGTCACTGACGCCGACAGGGAAGCGGAGCGCGCGCTGCGCCGGCTGATTGAGGCGACGTATCCTGATCATGGCGTTATAGGCGAGGAATTTGGCGAGACGCGCGCGGACGCGCCGGCGCGGTGGGTGCTCGATCCAGTGGACGGCACCCGCGCATTTATCTGCGGCGCGCCCACATGGGCGACGCTGATCGCCTTTGAGCGCCATGCGCGGCCGGTTCTCGGCCTTATAGACCAACCGTTTACGGACGAACGCTGGATTGGCGACGGCGCGGCCTGCCTTTACCGGCGCGGGGGCGAGGAGCGCGAGGCGCGCGTTAGCGGCTGCGCATCATTGGCCGAAGCGCGCGTCACCACCACCGATCCGCGGGGGACGGAGTATTTCACAGCGCAAGAGGCGGCGACGTTCGCCGCCGTCTCGACGAAGGCCCGGGCGACGCGTTTTGGCTATGACGCCTATGGCTATGCGCTCCTGGCCCTTGGCGAAATCGACCTTGTGGTAGAGGCGGGCCTTGCGCGGCATGACTATGCCGCTCTGCTGCCCGTCATTGAGGGCGCGGGCGGGGTCGCGTCCAACTGGGACGGCGCGCCCGTCGGCGCCGATGGCCGCGGCGAGGTCATCGCCGCCGCGACGCCGGGGCTTCTCGCCGAAGCGCTTGCGCTCATCTCTGAAAACCGAGGTTCCGCAGACGCCTGAAAGGACGTTCAGGCGCTTTCCTGAAGCTTGCCTGCGAGCGCATCTATGCGCGCGCGCGCCTCATCAAGGCGCGCTTCGGCGGCTGCGGCGGCCGCATCGCCGAGGGGCGCCGCCGCCGTTTCCGCCGCGGAGAGCCGCGCCCGGGTCTCGAAGAGTTCGTCGCACACGGTCAGCGCCGCGAGCAGCAAGAGCCGCGCTTCGCCGATCTGGCCGAGGCTGTCTGCGATTTCGGCCACATGCCGATCGAGATAGCGCGCGAGTTCGACGAGCCGGCGCTCCTGGCCGTCTTCGCATGTGACCTTATAGGGCCGGCCGTTCACTTCTATTTCGACGCGGGCCATCTTTGCGCGCTACTCCGATCCGTCCTCGGGCGTCGCGCGTTCCACCGCGGCGAGGATCGCCCGTACTTCAGCCATCGCGGCGTCGACCTCCTCCGCGGCGCGCCGCGCCGCCTCGCGCGCGCTTATGGCCTCGCGCTTTGCGCTGGCCGCCGCCTCGCGCAGGCCTTCGTCGTTCTCAAGCCGTTGGTCCAGCTCCGCTTCCAGCCGCTCGACCGCGGAAGCAAGGCCATCAAACGCCGCGTCAAGCGGCCGCGCAGCCGTGTGCGCCGAGGCCGATGGCGCCGTGTTTTCGCGAATTTGCGTGTCGGCGCCGGTCTCGGCCTCAATTTCAGCCGGGCTTTCCGCTTCAGGCGTCGATGTCGGTTGCGGGTGCGTCACGTGATCGCTTCGCTTGTCGCTCCAGATCGGGTCGCGGCGCGCAAGGCGCCCCCAGACGCCCGATCTCAAAGGCGGGGCCGATCGCACAATCACGCCGCCGCCGCGCAACGACCCGGCGTTTCCGGGCCGCCAAGTTTTATCGACGCCCGGCCGCCAACGGCCCGACGCCGACGCGTCGCTCGGCAAACTGGGGTAGCTCGACGGATAAGTCCAGCGCCGCCCGCAAGGCCGTTGCGACTTGACCGGCGTCGGCCGGGCCGGCAAGAGACCCGCGATCATTCAACAAATCGACGCTGGGAGCGCGACACGCCGCCCGGCGCGCCGCCGACCTTGCCGGTCCCGACGGGGCCTTCAAGGCCGCGGGGACACGAGGAGCATTGAAGATGAGCGTTCGAGTCGCCATCAATGGATTCGGCCGCATTGGCCGCCTGACGCTGAGGTCAATGATCGAAACGGGCCGCAAGGACCTTGAGGTCGTCGCGATCAACGATCTCGGACCCGTTGAGACCAACGCCCATCTATTGCGCTTCGACTCCGTCCATGGCCGCTTCCCCGGCGAGGTGACGACCGCCGGCGATACGATCGACGCCGGCGCCGGCGCCATGAGGGTGTTCTCAGAACGCGACCCGGCGAAACTCCCCTGGGGCGATCTCGGCGTCGACATTGTCTTCGAATGCACGGGCATTTTCGCCGACAAGGAAAAGGCCTCCGCGCATCTCGCCGGCGGCGCGAAGCGCGTTCTCGTCTCCGCGCCGGCGAAGAACGCCGACAAGACGATCGTCTTTGGCGTCAATCACGAAACGCTGACGGCGGACGACGTCGTCGTGTCGAACGCTTCGTGCACCACCAACTGTCTCGCGCCCGTCGCCAAGGTGCTCTCCGATACGGTGGGGATTGAGCGCGGCTACATGACGACGATCCACGCCTACACCGGCGACCAGCCGACCCTCGACACCATGCACAAGGATCTTTACCGCGCCCGCGCGGCCGCGTCGTCCATGATCCCGACCTCGACGGGCGCGGCGAAAGCGGTCGGCCTCGTCCTGCCGCACCTTCAGGGCAAGCTCGACGGCTCGGCGATTCGCGTGCCGACGCCGAATGTCTCGGTGGTCGATCTTGTCGTGACGCCCTCGCGCGACACGACGGCGGACGAAGTGAACGCCGCCATGCTAGAGGCGTCTGCAGGAGCGCTCAAAGGCGTCCTCGGCGTCACCGAAGAACCGCTCGTCTCCATGGACTTCAATCACGATCCGCATTCGTCCTATTTCGCGACCGGGCAGACGCAGGTGCTGGAAGGCAAGCTCGTCCGCGTGCTGTCCTGGTACGATAATGAGTGGGGCTTCTCCACGCGGATGTCCGACACCGCCCTTGAAATGGCGAAGTATCTCTAACGGTTTTCATGCCGCCTTCTCGGAGGCGGCTTTCGCGCATCAAGAGTTCGTTCATGTCCGCTTACAGATCGCTTGATGATCTTGACGTCGCCGGCAAACGCGTTCTCGTCCGCGTTGACTTCAACGCGCCGATGAAGGACGGCGTTATCACAGACGCGACGCGACTGGAGCGCGCGCTGCCGACCATTGATGCGCTCAGCGGGAAAGGCGCGAAGGTCGTCCTGCTGTCCCATTTCGGCCGCCCGAAGGGAGCGCCCAATCCTGACATGTCGCTGAGGCCGGTCGCGGCGGCGCTCTCGAAAATCGGCGACCAAGATGTGGCGTTTGCGGACGATTGCATCGGCGCCGCCGCCGCTGAGGCCGTCGCGGCGTTGGGCGAAGGCGATATCCTTCTCCTTGAGAACACGCGGTTTCACGCCGGCGAAGAAAGGAATGACCCGGATTTTGCGAAGGCGCTCAGCGTAAATGGCGACATCTATGTGAATGACGCATTCTCCGCCGCGCACCGGGCCCATGCGTCCACCGAAGGCCTCGCCCGGCTTTTGCCCGCCGCCGCCGGCAAGGCGATGGAGCGCGAGCTTGATTATCTCGGCGCCGCGCTTGGCGCGCCGGAGCGGCCGCTCGCCTGCGTCGTCGGGGGCGCAAAAGTTTCGACCAAGATCGAGTTGCTCCTCAATCTCGTCGGAAAGGCCGACGCCCTTATCGTCGGCGGCGGCATGGCGAACACGTTCCTGTTCGCGGAGGGCGTGTCGGTCGGCAAGTCGCTGTGCGAACCGGACCTTGCGGACACCGCCCGCGAGATCATGGAGCAGGCTGCGGCGAATAGCTGCGAGATCGTTCTGCCCACCGACGTTGTCGTCGCGCGCGAGTTCAAGGAAGGGGCCGCGCGCCAGGTCGTCGCCGCAGACGCCACCCCAACGGATCAGATGATCCTCGACCTCGGCCCGGAGACCGTCGATCGCATTGCCGACGTCATCGACCGGGCGAAGACGCTGGTCTGGAACGGTCCCCTCGGCGCATTCGAAATCCCGCCCTTCGACACCGCCACCGTGGAGGCGGCGCGCTATGCCGCAAAGCGCGTCAAGGCGGCTGGCCTCACCGCCGTCGCCGGCGGCGGCGACACGGTGGCCGCGCTCAACCACGCGGGCGTGGCGGACGACTTTTCTTATGTGTCGACGGCGGGCGGCGCATTTCTCGAATGGCTTGAGGGCAAGGAATTGCCGGGCGTTGAGGCGTTGAAGCGCTAGGCGGCGCAAACCGACATGATGAGGGGCGTTTTAAGCGGCGCCGAAGCGAAACTGGGAGAACGACATGAACCTTGACGCGCTGAACGACGTCGCCATCCGGATGGCCGCCCCTGGCAAGGGAATTCTCGCCGCGGATGAAAGCACAGGCACCATCAAAAAGCGGTTCGATTCGATCGACGTCGCCTCGACGGAAGACAGCCGCCGTGATTACCGCGAAATGCTGTTCCGCGCCGAAACGGCCATGCGGGAGCACATCTCCGGGGTCATCCTTTTTGACGAGACGATTCGCCAGAACGCCGCCGACGGCACGCCGCTGGTTAAAGTGATCGAGGCGGCGGGCTCGATTCCAGGCATCAAGGTCGATAAGGGCGCGAAGGATCTCGCTGGCGCCGAAGGCGAGAAAGTTACCGAAGGCCTCGACGGCCTGCGCGAGCGGCTCAAAGAGTACTATGAGCTTGGCGCGCGGTTCGCGAAATGGCGCGCGGTAATCGACATCGCGGGCAATGAGATTCCCTCCGGCTACTGCATTTCCGTGAACGCCCACGCGCTCGCCCGCTACGCGGCGCTCTGCCAGGAGGCGAACATCGTGCCGATCGTGGAGCCGGAAGTCCTGATGGACGGCGACCACGACATTGAGCGCTGTTACGACGTCACTGAGTTCACGCTAAAGACATTGTTTGACGAGCTTTTCGCGCAGGACGTTGCGCTTGAAGGAACGGTCTTGAAGCCGAACATGGTCATCGCCGGCAAGAAATGCCCCAAGCAGGCGAGCGTCGAGGAAGTCGCCGAGGCGACCGTGCGTTGCTTCCGGTCGGCCGTGCCGGCGGCGGTGCCGTCCATCGTCTTTCTTTCTGGCGGGCAATCCGACGAGGACGCGACCGCGCACCTCAACGCCATGAACGAGGCCTATGCGGATCAGATGCCTTGGGCGCTGTCATTTTCCTACGGCCGTGCGTTGCAGGCTGCGCCGCTGAAGGCTTGGGGCGGCAAGGCGGAGAACGTCGCCGCGGCGCAAGCGGCGTTCGCGCACCGGGCGCGTATGAATGGCCTCGCCCAGAAGGGCGAATGGAATGCGGGGCTGGAGGCGGCGTAGGTCGACGCCGCGAGCGCTACTGCGCCGGGGACGGATGAACCGCCGGCGCGTCCGCCGGCGTCGGCGCGGCGCCGAGCCGCGACACCAGGACAAGGCCGGCGAGCGCGACCGCCGCGCCGGCGAGCCCCGCCCATTGAAGGCCGGCGGCGGCGGCCACTGATCCGCCGACGACCGCGCCGAGGCCCTGCCCGAAATAGACCATGGAGCCGTTGAGCGCGAACGCGATCGTCGCCGCCGCGCCGGCGTTTAGGGCGAGGCGCGATTGTATGATCGGCGACGTGGCGAATAGCGCCGCAGACCCGGCCCCCATCGCGAACACGGTCGCCGGTATCGCCGCCCAGCCGAGATCGTTCAGCATAACGACCGAAAAGAGCGCTTGAGTTGCGAGAATGGCGAGGAAGAGCATCGCCAACGCCCGGCGCGCAGGCAGCCGCGCAAGCATCGCGCCGGCGGGCAGTCCGAAGATGCTGCCGACGCCCGTCGCCAGCTGCACTCCGCCGATGGCGGAGCCTTCAAGCCCTGTGGCCAAGGTGACGACGGGCCCTGTGAACGCGACGCTGACGAAGGTTGCGACAAACGCGGCCAGCGTAATGAACATGAGAAGGCGGTTCTCGCCGACAATGGCGTCTTTGAAGCCGAGGCCCTTGGGCTGCGGCGGAGGTTCCTGACGCGGCGCGGCGATCCATATCGTCGCCATGGCGGCGAGGCTCACCAAAGCGGCGAACCAGAACGCCGCGCGCCAGCCGAGTTCTGCGCCTACGACGCTGCCCAGCGGCACGCCGAAAATGAAGGCGAGCGTGTAGCCGCCGAGGACAATCGCGATTGCGGCCGGGCGTTTTTCTTCGGCCACGCAGGCGACGGCGATCGACGAAGCGAGAGGGAGCGTCAGCCCGGCGAATAGCCCGCCCAGGAGCCGCGCCGCCATGATGATGCTCAAGGTCAGCGCGAGGGCCGACGCCAGGTTGACCGCGACGAGCCCGCCCATGACGGCGACCAAAACGCGCCGCCGCGATGCGTCGCCCAGTCGCCGGGCCAGTAGAGGCGCGCCTATGGCGCAGGAGATCGCAAACACTGTCTGCAACTGGCCCACGACGGGCACGGCGACGCCCAAGTCAGCTGCAATCGGCGCGATAAGGCCAATGAAAATGAATGCGCTCGTCCCGAAGGCGAATGGCGCGAAGGCGAGCGTCAGTAGGCGCGGCGGCATGGGCCCTCCCGTGCGGCGTCGGGCATCCGCCGCCATTCAGGTTAGATACTGCGCTGGCGCTCGATTGGTTTATTGGGTTTCGGCGTCCGCAACCGCCGCGTCGACGGCTTCCCCAAAGGAATCCGGCCAGTCGGCGTGGGTTGCGCGCCACCATTCGCGAAAGTGTGGCACGGCCGCGAACCGCCGTAGCGTCCGCGCAGAGCTTTCCCACTGCTCCGCCGACATCATTCCCGCGCGATGCTGATAATAGTTGTTCTCCCAGTAGGAGAGCCAAGAGTACCAGAAAAGCCCAACATTTCGCGCCTCGTTTTCGGAAAGCTCTTCGTCCGCCCATGCCTTGCGCAACGCCTCCTGCATCGCAGGCGAGGACGTCTCGAGCGCAAAATTGTGGACCTTCAGCGCGGCGCGCGCCTGGTAGATCTCCGCGGCCGCAATCCGCTGCGTCTGGCGCATCTGTACGCCGACAAAGATGAGCGAGACGATGACGCCGAACGTGCCGATGACCTGCAGCCAGTCATTGACGTTCTTCCAGTTCATGTCTGCTTCGCCCTCTCTGCGTCCAGCCATTGGGCGAAGTCGGGCGCGAACCAGTGCTTGCGTTCCGCCCAAACTTCGCGCGCCGTCGGATTGGCCAAAACATCGGCGCAGCCGTTTGACCAGGCGAACCACATCTGATCGTCGACCATGCCGTCTTCCCTGCGCTGGTGGACATTCTCGCAGACGCTGAGGCGCTGACCGATCCAGTAAGCGACTTGCAGATATTCGACGTCCGACAGGGCGTCACGCCCCTCTTCAGCGCGCAGGAGCGCGTCGGCGAACGCCGGATCACGCAGCCAGTCGTCATTGTCGTTGACGAGCGCAAGCAATTCATGGTGCGCTGCGCCGACCATTTCGTCCGTATGCCGAGATAGTTGCAGGCCAACGAAAACGAGCGAGAGGACGACCGCCAGCGCGCCGACGATCTCGGCGATCAACGCGGCGCGTTGCAGGCGGTGAGGTGTGGTCGGTTGTTCAGGCATCGCCGTTCTCTTCACTCGTATCCACCGCCTCGATGAGCTCCCGGAACTGATTGGACAGCATATGTTCGTTCGCCGCCACCCACGCCTTTCCGCCTGGCCTATCGGCGATTTGTCGATAAAGGGCGTAAAGTGATCGCAAAGCTTCGCCTCTTTGCCACAAGCCGTGCGTTACTGCGTAAGTGGCCTGCACCCCGTTGAGCATTACGCGCGCCATAAACAGGTCAAACATGGCTTTCTCGGTCTCCGTCATGTCGGGATCGCTCGCGAGGCCGCGCGTCCGGACCGAGATATTGTCGCCCTGATATATCGGATCGAAACTTCGGTCCCCCGCCGCCGCAAGGTCGAGCGCGATGTTGACTGTCGCTTGCTTGTTCCCCTGGCGTAGCTGATAGGCGACGAACAGCAGGGAAATGACCACAGAGATTGCAGCGGTGATCTCTGCAAGGAAATATATCGTTTCGATGGTCATGAACTAAGGGTTCCCGCCTTTTAAAGGCCGACCACCCCGGCGGAAGCCGGGGTCCAGTTTGAGTGAAAGCTGGATTCCGGCTTGCGCCGGAATGATCGGAAAAGCGTCAGATTTTGCGGCGACCTGCGCGAGAAAATAGATGGTTTCGATGGTCATCCGGTTACTTCCTCGCGGGAGCCTGCCTCGTTGAGCGGCACGACGCCGAACGCTTTCGCGCGGGGGTCGGGCGTGCGTTGCATGACCGTGGCGATGTGTTCCTGAAACTCCGTACCGAATACATAGCAGCGCTCCGCCCAGAAGGCCGCGCCGCCGGGCGTGTTGACGAGGTTCATCATCAACGCCTCCCACCCCTGCCACAGGCCGTCGGAGAGATGCCCCGCGGCCCACTGATAATAGGCGTTCTGGTGATGGGAGAGGAACGCCATGAAGATGCAGGTGAATTGCTGCTTCTCCAAAGGCGTCAGACTGTCGAGGTCGACGAACGCTTTTGCCGACGTCTCAAGCGCGGCCTCGTTTCCGGCGAGCGCAGTGTACCAGGCCCCGTAATTGTCGTGCACGGCCTGCGCCGTCGCCGATCGCACCGCGCGAGAATTGTCCCTGATCTGTAAGCCGACGAACACAAGCGAGCCGAGGATCGCGACGACGGCGATCGTTTGGCCGATATAGTAGATGCTCTCGAGGGTCATGGCGCGGCGGCTTTCTTAGCGTCTTCCTCCGCTTCCGCGACGAGCTTGTCGATCACCGCGACGAAGTCCGGATTCCCGGCGTAGAAAGTTCGGGTATAGGCCCACCATTTTCGAACGCGCGGCGAGTTAAGATACGCCATCCGCGTCGTGTCGAGCGCTCGTTTGTAGTCTGTATCGCGAAAGAGGCCGGTCTGGTGGGTCTGCTGCGCCGCTTCCACAAGGCTGAACATCATCGCCATAGAGAAAGCGAAACGCCCCTTCTCTTCTTCCGTGAGCGGTTCCGACGTCCGCAGCGCCTTGTGCATGAAGGCGGCGTCTTCCGGCGTGGCGAACAGGCGATGCTGCTCCATCGCAAACCAATACATGTGAGATCGGCTTGTTTCCGCGCGCGCCAGCGCGTTGGTTTGCCGCGTCTGAATGAGGAGAGCGATCAGCGTTGCGATGATCACGATCACCGCGATCGTTTGTCCGATGTAATAGATCGTTTCGAGGGTCATGGCGTGTCCGCGCCGCGGCTTTCGGCGTTTAGATCAACAGGCTCGACCCAAAGCGTTGCATTGGGCGGCGGCATTGCGTTCAGAAGTTCCCCTTCGACAAAGGCCTGGAAGGGTTCGCCGAACATATGCCGTCGTTGCGCCCACAAGCTCTTGCCTCCAGGCGTCGAAAAGAAGTTTAGCGAATTGCCGCGCCACCCCACCCACAAGTCCTCTGACAAGGACCCCTCTCGCCGTTTTGCGTAAGCGTCTTGCAAGCCGGAAAGAAAGATCATTGCATGACAAATGAAGACCCATTGTTCAGCGGCCTCCATCTCATCAAAGTCGGTGAACGCGCGCGTCACAATATCGCCGACCTCAGATGAACCCGCCGCCGCATAGAAGCTTGAAAAATTTTCATGAGCTGCCTGTGCGGCGGCGGCTTTCATCGCTTTCGTGTTCTGACGGATTTGTACGCCAACGAAAATCAGCGACCCGAGGATCGCGACGACCGCAATGATCTGTGTAAGGTAGTAGATAGCTTCGAGGGTCATGGGTGGTTCGTATCCGTTCGTTGTCGCCGACCGCCCCGGCGAAGGCCGGGGTCCAGCTGACGGCGCGGATGGATCCCGGCTTGCGCCGGAATAGTCGGCGTTTGGATGAACGTCATTCCCTCGCACCCTCCGCATCTGTCTCGTCGGTTGGCGGAAAAGACGCTTTGAGATATGACCGAAACGGTTCTCCGTACCCGTCCTGATATTCCTTCCAGAAACGATGATAACCGGGCGCGGCCAGCATGCCTTTGTAGTAGCCGAAGGCGCCATCGGCGAACCCTTGCGGCAAGGCGGCTAACCCTTGTTGATAATAAACGTATTCAAAGCTGTTCATTTCCGTGAAGTAGAAAAGCCCGCACCGCTCCCATTCCGCCGGCGTGACGTCATAGGGCGTCGCGTCGCAGCGAAGCTTCACCTCCGCAAACTCCGGATCGGTGATGATCATCTCGGTCGCTTGGTGCCCGATGGAGAGGAAGTTGAAGTAGGCCTGCGCCTCCAGCAGTTTGTTGTTGGAGTTGATCTGCAGTCCGAGATACGCCACCGACGCGACGACCGCGGCCGCGCCGACGATCTCCGCCACGAGAGCCGCCGTCCGCAAATCAAAGGTCGGCCGCGCGCGGGCCGCGTCGTATCTATCGTCAGATGTTGGTCTATCGTCAGATGTCGGCGCACGCGCCGTTCCGGCATTGGTTGTCACTTGCTCGGCCCCCTCACGCGTCCAATAGGACAATTCCACGATTCAGGATGATCGCGATCGGACAATCTTAACGCGCCGAGCGTAGTTTCGCGTCCTTCCGCGCAGCTTGGTGGCGGTTCAACCTCTTGACGCGCGCGCCTACACCGACCAGTTTATCGGCAGGTAAACTGGTGAGTGTACTCTCTGCCGCCGGCGTTGCGCCGGCGCTGACACGCGAGCTGCAAGGCGAGGAGACCATCGGCATGGCCAATACCGCGCGCGCGACGGACTACGACCGCACGAAGTTCTCATTCGGCGACCACTGCCCCGAAGAGCTGATCGAATGGGTGGAGGGATACGCGACGCCGCCGACCCCGCCCCTGCGGCCGCTCCACGCCTGCGCGTCCATGGCGAAGCTCATCGCCAACAAAGAAGACACCCGCCAGGTCTTTGAGATAATTTACGCCCTCGACAACGGCCGCTCGCGGGAGACATTTGCGCGCTTTGTCAAAAGCCCATACGGGAAAAAGGTCGTTTCGACACCGATCAGGCTCGAGGAAGAGCTTTCCGACCGCGACCGGCTGCGCAAACTGCCGGAGGGGTCGGTGGGCCGCGCCTATCTCGATTTCATGGAGCGCGAGAACCTGACGCCGGACGGCGTGTTGGGCGCGGCGGAGGAGATCGGCGCCGACTACACCTCCCCGACCCAGTTCGAAGAGTTTCGCCGCATTGCGATACATCAGGAGGTCCTCCACGATCTTTGGCACGTCCTCACCGGATATGGCCGCGACGCGCTCGGCGAATTGTGCGTTTTGTCGTTCTCCCATGCGCAGCTCGGCAATCCAGGCGTTCGGATGATCGTCTCCGTGGGGGCCTTCGTCGGAGGGCTCGAGCAGCCGCGCCAGCCGATCGGCAAGGCGATTCGCGAGGCGCGGGCGCGCGGCAAACGCGCAGCCTGGCTCCTGACCGAAGATATCGACGCCCTCTTCCGCGAGCCGATCGAGGACGCGCGGCGGCGGCTCAATCTCGGCGCGCCGACCTTCTATGAGGCTGTTCCGGCGGAGATAAGGGCGAACCTCCTGAAGCCGAAGGTCAAGAAGACCCAGAGCGAACGCGAAAGCGCCGGCGCCGCGGCGGCGGCTTAGGCCACGCGCCTTAAGCGCCGCACGCGCCGTCGCTGGTTTCGGCGGCGAGCCGGCTTTTCCCCGGACGTGGGGAAGAGTAATCTTCCACACTGTGGAAAGTGCAACGGAAGATCCCGCCTCGGGCGCGCGGCTTTACCTGATATCGCCGCCGCGCATCGACGGCCTTGACGGGTTCGCGGACGCGCTGGCGCAGGCGCTCGCGCCGGGGGGCGTCGCCGCGTTCCAGCTGCGGCTGAAGGCGGCTGACGGCGGATATCCAGCCGCGGCGGACGTAAGGGCGGCGGCGGAACGCCTTGCGCCTCTGTGCCGCGCGCGGGAAGTCGCCTTCATCCTTAACGACGATCCAAGGCTTGCGCGCGCGCTGGGCGCTGACGGCGTTCATGTGGGCCAGGAGGACGCGGACTATGACGCGGCGCGCGACCTGATGGGCCCTGACGGGATCGTCGGCGTGACCTGCCACGACTCCACGCATCTTGCGATGGAGGCTGGCGAGGCGGGCGCCGACTATGTGGCGTTCGGCGCGTTTTTCCCCAGCGGCACCAAGGATGCGGCCACGCGGGCGCGCGTTTCGATCGTTGAAGACTGGACCACGGCGACCACGGTCCCATGCGTCGCCATTGGCGGAATAACGCCTGAAAACTGCGGCCCCCTTGTGGAGGCGGGCGCGGACTATCTGGCGGCGTCCGCATCGGTCTGGGGCGATCCGGAGGGGCCGGGGGCGGCGGTGGAGCGATTTAACCAAGCCTTTGTCTGGCGCCGATAATGCTTTTGCAAAGTCAACCGCATAGGCGTCGCGCGTGGCGCCCAAGGCGTAAAGACGCGCAGCGGCGCGGAAGCGTCCGGAGACGAATGGCATGGTGGTCGAACGAAGGGTAAGGATAATCGTGGCGGGCGCGCTTGGCGTCGCCACGCTCGGCCTGACCGTTTTGTCGATCGCGTCGCGGCGCGCGGCCCCGCCGCCCTTGGAGGCCTCCGCGTCGGAAGCGCCGGCGCAGGACGTCGCTGGCGCGGCCAGCCCCGACGTTGAAGCTGATAACGGCCCGCCGCCGCTTCGCGCCGACGAGCTGAGCGTT
This sequence comes from Parvularculaceae bacterium, assembly GCA_028284065.1. Lineage (GTDB taxonomy): Bacteria > Pseudomonadota > Alphaproteobacteria > Caulobacterales > Parvularculaceae > MED-G105. Next base: position 356,339 of record JANQSJ010000014.1, on the reverse strand, counting down.
GCGCAGCGCCCCTCGGTCGCTCCGCCAATAGAGAACGTTGACGTCGATGAGGCGCCCGCCGCCCTGCGCCCGGCCTATGAGCGCCTTATGGCCGGCGAATATCAGGAAGCGCTGTGGCTCGCTGAGCCTGTGGCGAAGTCCGGCGATCCGCGGGCGCAGCATCTTGTGGCCTATTTGTCGGAGACGGGGCTCGCGGGCGAACGCGATCTCACCAAGGCGGGCCGGTTCTACGAGCGCGCCGCCGACGCCGGCGATATCGACGCGCAGGTCGGTTATGGCGCGTTCCTGCTCACCCATGGCGACGAGGCCGCCGACTATGTGCGCGCGGCGAAGTATTTCAGGCGCGCGGCGAACCGGGGCGACGCGCGCGCCCTTGCGCGCCTCGGCGCGCTCTACGCAGATGGCCTCGGCGTCACGCGCGACCCTGTCGTCGCGCTGTCGCTAATTGAGCGCGCCGCCGCCAAGGAAGATCCGGACGCGTTGTTTTACCTCGGCATGGCCCATCTGACAGGCGAGGGGCGTCCACGCGACGCGGAGACCGCCCGGCGTCTTCTGTCGCGCGCGGTGCGCGCCGGCCATGCGGAGGCGGCCTATAATCTCGCCCTGATGCACCGTTCCGACCAGCTTGGCGAACCGGACGTCGCATTCGCCGCGGCGCTGATGGAGGCGGCCGCTAAAGCCGGATACGGGCCCGCAATGACCGCGATGGGCCTCTACGCCCACAATGGCGAGGCGCCTGGCAGCGCCGCGGATTGGTTCGAGCGCGCGGCGGAAGCCGGCGATCTTCAGGGGCGGTTTCTCTATGCCGTGTCGCTCGCTGAGGGCGACGGCCGTCCGCGCGACAAGATCGCCGCCGCGCGGCTCGCGACCGAGGTCGCGGCCGACCCCGGCGTTTCGGAGGACCTCGCCCGCAATGTCGGGCAATTCCTGAAAAACCTGTCCTCGGACGTTGACGCCGCCGCTTCGGGCCTCCGCGAATAGGCTGAGGGCCGTTCCCGGATTTGAACCTCGGCGCGCCGGCGAAAGAGTTGCCGTTTCGTTCCGAAGCGGGCCATTGTCCCCGCATGGTTGAAAACGACAGAATTCTCGGCGTCGACCCTGGCGCGCGGGCGACCGGCTGGGCGGTCATTGAGGCGCGGGGGACGGCGCTCGGCTTTGTCGAGGCGGGCGTCATCCGCGCGCGCGCAGGCGCTGGCCGACCGGACCGCCTCGCCGCGATCTTCCAGGGCCTTTGCGACGTCGTCGATCGCCTTGCGCCTGGCGCGGCGGCGGTGGAGGAGACGTTCGTCAACGCCTCGCCCCGCGATGCGTTGGTGCTGGGCGAGGCGCGCGGCGTCGCCCTCGCTGCGCCGGCGGCGAAGGGGCTCGGCGTTTCGGAATACGCCGCCAACACGGTGAAAAAGTCCGTCGTCGGACGGGGCCACGCCGACAAGCGCCAGGTGCAGATGATGGTGCGCGTCCTGTTGCCGACGGCGGGGACGCTCGCGGCCGACGCGGCGGACGCGCTCGCCGTCGCCATCTGCCATGCGCACCATCGAGGCGGCGCGGGCGCGCGCGCAAGGAGGTCGGCGTGATCGGACGGCTCTGCGGGAAAATCGTCGCGATCGACGAAGACACATGCCTCATCGACGTCGGCGGCGTCGGCTACGAAGTGAACGCGCACCCGCGCACGCTTGGCGCGTTGCGAGAGGGCGAAGCGGCGACGCTCTCCATCGAGACGGTGGTGCGCGAGGACTTCATTCGGCTTTACGGATTTGCGGATGAGGCCGAGCGACGCGCGTTCCGCCTCCTTCAGACGGTGCAGGGCGTCGGCGCGAAACACGCCCTCGCCATTCTCCAGATTCTAACGCCCTCGGACCTTTATGACGCGGTGGCGGCCGAAGACTTAACGGCGCTCTCGCGCGCCAGCGGGGTCGGCAAGAAACTCGCGCAGCGCATCGCCGTCGAACTCGGCTCAAAGCTCGGCGCGCTTGCGCAGCCGTCCCGGCCCGGCGCGGCGCTGCGCGCCGTTGCGAATGAAATGGGCGCGAATGGAATGGCTGCAAACGAAGGGAGCGGCCTTGAAGGCGACGCCGTCTCCGCGCTCGTCAATCTCGGCTATGACGGGCTGGAGGCGCGCAAGGCGGTGCGCGCCGCGTCTGGTCAGGGAACGGATGAGCTTGGCGGCCTTATCAAGGCGGCGCTGAAGGAGCTCGCGGCGTGATGCCGAGGATCAAGTTGTTGGCGCTGATGCTGTGCCTAACAGCGGTCCCGGCTTTGGCGCAGCAAGAAACGCCGAATGAGCCGAAGTCGGAGGCTTCCGTTGAAGAAAAGAAGCAACTCCTTTCCTACTCCGCAATGCTTGAAGCAGCGAAGTTGAACCGAATTGAGAAGGCTGTCGTCTGGGATGAAGGGTGGTGGGTGTCTGGAACGCTCACCAGCGGACGCGAATTCGAGACGAGGTCAAATCCGAATACGCAATCCGCAAAACACCTCGCGGACCTCGGAGTCGAAGTTCGAATTGCGCACTATGCGGAAGAAAAAGAACCGCCAGAATGGTTAGACGTTGTTCCTGGTGTTCTTCTTATTCTGTTTTTCCTAGCGCTTATTCCGATTATCGCTATTACCAATAACCGATACTACAAACGTGCCGAAGAGATAAACCAGGAGTTTCTCGCGCGGCTGGATGAGGTGTTGAGCAAACATGTCAGCTGAACCCGCCACTTCCCATCCCCACGACCGTCTCATCGACGCGCTTCAGCGAGATGAGGACCCGGACGCGGCGCTGCGGCCGAAGCGCCTCGGCGATTTCGTCGGTCAGGCGAAGGCGAAGGACAATCTGCGCATCTTCGTCGAAGCGGCGAAGGCGCGCCGCGACGCGCTCGACCATGTCCTCCTGCACGGGCCGCCGGGCCTCGGCAAGACGACGCTCGCGCAGATTGTAGCGAACGAGCTCGGCGCGAATTTCCGCGCAACCTCCGGCCCCGTCATATCGAAACCCGGCGATCTCGCGGCGCTGCTCACCAATCTCGAAGCCGGGGACGTTCTCTTCATTGATGAAATCCACCGCCTGACGCCGGCCGTCGAAGAAGTGCTCTACCCGGCGATGGAGGATTTCGCGCTTGACCTGATGATCGGCGAGGGGCCGGCCGCGCGATCGGTCAAGATCGATCTGCCGCGGTTCACGCTCATCGCGGCGACGACGCGGTCAGGCCTTTTGACGAAGCCGCTGCTCGACCGGTTCGGCATTCCGGTGCGGCTTGATTTTTATACGGAGGAAGAACTTTCCTTTATCGTCTCGCGCGGCGCGTCCCTGCTGGGGCTCGCCATGGCCGACGACGGCGCGCGGGAGATCGCCCGTCGGGCGCGCGGCACGCCGCGCGTCGCCGGTCGCCTCCTGCGCCGGGTGCGCGACGTCGCGACGGTGGAGGCGGGGCCGGAGGCCACCGTCGACGGACGTCTCGCCGACGCGGCGCTGTCTCGCCTCGACGTGGATACGCTCGGGCTCGATCCGCTGGATCGTCGCTATCTTCGTCTCATAGCGGAGCATTTCTGCGGCGGGCCGGTAGGCGTCGAGACCCTCGCCGCCGCGCTCGCCGAAGCGCGCGACGCCGTCGAAGAGGTCATCGAGCCGTTCTTGTTGCAGCAGGGCCTTATCCAGCGGACTCCGCGCGGGCGCGTCCTCTCCGCCACCGCCTGGCGGCATTTAGGCCTCGCGCCGCCCGATCGCGCAAGGGAGGGGCTGTTCGGCGGCTAAGAGCCCGTTTGAAAAAGCCGGCAAAGTCCGGCGCGATCGGATAATCAGACGTACGCCGGCCGACGCAACGGCTGGTTCGGGCTCTATTTCTTATAGACTAAGAGCCTGACCCATATCGTCGCGGGGAAACGAACGTCTGATTATCTGTCGCTCAACAGGTGGCGGACGTTGTCAAACAGGCTCTTAGAGCGCTTGCGCGTGTCGGCTTGGGGTCTGCGGCGCAAGGGGCTATGACCCCGTCATGGCCGACGCCCCCACACACAAGATCAAGGTCCGCATCTATTACGAGGACACGGATTTCACCGGCGTCGTCTACCATGCGCGGTATCTGCATTTCTTTGAGCGCGGGCGAACGGACGCCCTGCGCGACGTCGGCGTGTCGCATACGGAGCTACTCGGCCGCGACGAGCCGCTCGCCTTCATGGTGCGCTCGATGAAGGTCGACTGGCGCATGCCCGCCCGGATCGACGATCTCCTCGATGTGGAAACGCTTTTTCGGGAGGTCAAAGGCGCGCGCATGTACCTGACCCAGGCGATCCGACGGCCGCGGGCCGATGGCGGCGCTGATCTCATCGCTGCGGCGGAGGTGGAGGCGGCGTGCGTGTCTCTGGAGGGCCGGGCGCGCCGGTTGCCGCTGGACGTGCTGGAGAAGCTCAGCGCGGCGCCGAGTTGAGGCTCGCGGGACGCGTTAAATATCGGAAAGGAAACGGCCTTTTTCCGCGCCGCATCCAGGCGTCGCGCGGGTGTCGTAATTCTTTGGTTCAGCCTGGCGGCGTTTTTGGTTAAACACCCCGTTAACTGAGCCCTGCGAGCGATCGCTTCAGGGACGGGATCGATTGCGCCGGCGGTCGCCGGAAAATCCAACAGGGTCGTCGGGCGCCGCCGGCCGAATTCGCGGCGACGCGATTGGGCCGGCTTAGCCAACCACAAGCGAAGAGAACGAAGCGTATGGAAGCCGAAATCGTCACCGCCGCCGGAACTACTCTGGGCGGCGAATTCAGCCTGTGGAGCCTGTTCCTGAGCGCCGGCCTCGTCGTGAAGGCGGTCATGGGCATCCTTGCGATCTCCTCTGTGTGGTCCTGGGCGGTCATCATCGACAAGTCGCTTCTGTTCGGCAGGCTGAAGCGCAAGGCGAACAAGTTCGAGACCGCCTTCTGGTCAGGCCGCCCGCTCGATGAGCTGAACCGCAAGATCGGCGACAAGGCGGACCATCCGATGGCGCGCGTATTCAAGGCCGGCATGGCGGAATGGTCTCGGGCGAAAGACGGCGGCGTCACCGAAAGCCTCGCCGTCGGCGCGCGCGACCGGATCGACCGGGTCATGAACGTGACGGTCTCGCGGGAGCTCGAAGGCGCCGAGCGCAATCTCGGCGTCCTCGCGACAATCGGCTCCGCAGCGCCGTTCATCGGCCTTTTCGGCACCGTCTGGGGCATCATGACCGCGTTCCAGGCGATCGCCGCCACCAAGGACACGAACCTTGCGGTCGTGGCGCCCGGCATTGCGGAGGCGCTCTTTGCGACCGCGCTCGGCCTTCTGGCCGCTATCCCGGCGGTCGTCGGCTACAATCGCTATTCAGCGGCGCTGAACTCTTACGCGGTCCGGCTTGAGGGCTTTGCAGGCGAATTCGCCACCATCCTCTCCCGCCAGCTCGATGAGAGGGCGCGCTGATGGGCGCGTCGCTTCACAGCGCCGGCGGCGCCCGCGGCGGGCGGATGCGCGCCAAGCCAATGGCCGAGATCAACGTCACGCCGCTCGTCGACGTGATGCTGGTGCTGCTAATCGTGTTCATGGTCGCCGCGCCGCTCCTGACGGTCGGGATATCGGTCGACCTGCCGGAGACGGAGGCGGCGCCGATCCCCGACCAGGGCGAGCCCCTGACGGTAACGATCACCGGCGAAGGGAAGATATTTATTCAGGAGACGGAAGTTGAAATCGACGACCTCGTGCCGCGGCTCGAGGCTATCGCCACCGCGGGATACGACCAGCGTATTTACATCCGCGGCGATCAGGCGCGCACCTATGGCGAAGTCATGCAGGTGATGGGGCGCATCAACTCGGCAGGTTTTCGGCGCATCGGCCTCGTTTCGGATCCATCGCTCCGCTGAGGCGGCGTCGCCCGGACGGGCGGCGCGGCCGCGCGGCTGGTGAAGTAGGCGTGAAGTAGGACCGGGTCACATCAGTCATGCGTTTCGGCGTTTTCGCATCCTTCCTTTTGCACGCGGCGGCCGTCGGCATGGCGTTCGTGACGCTGCCGGAGGCGGTGCGGACCAATGTCGAAAGCGAGCCGTTCATTCCGATCGAGCTGATCGCCGAGGCGGAGGACGCGCTGCAGACGAGCGTTCCCGCCGCCGCGCCGGAGCCTGAACCTGAGCCGGAGCCCGAGCCTGAAGAGCCTGTGGCCCCGGAGCCCGAGCCGGAGCCGGAGCCAGAGCCCCAGGAGCCGGAAACGACCTCCGAGCCTGAACCGGTTGCGCCGGAACCTGAGCCGGAGCCAGAACCTGCGCCCGCGCCGGAACCTGAACCTGAAACCGTCGAACCGGAACCTGAGCCCGAGCCCGAACCCGAACCTGAAGAGCCAGAGCCGCCGAAGCCGGAGCCGAAAAAGCCCGCTGACGATCTCGATCTCGACCGGCTCGCCGCGCTCGTCGACAAGGCGAAAGACAAGCAGCCGACCGCGATCGCGCAGGCGCGCCCAACGGTCGAAGGCGAGGCGCGCGAGGCCATCGGCGCCGGCGACCGGCTCGCGGCGAGCGACATTACGAAGCTGCGCGCCGCGGTGTCGCGGTGCTGGAACGCGTCGGCGCTCGTCGGCGCGCCGGAGCCGGAAAAGCTGCGCGTGCTTGTGGCGGTCAATCTGAACCGCGACGGCACGGTGCAGGGATCGCCGAAAGTCATGAACGCCACGCAGATCAATTTCTCAGGCAACCGCTTTTGGAAGGTGGCGGAGCAGAACGCCGTGCGCGCCGTCATTCAGTGCCAGCCCTATGATTTCCTCGCCGCCGACCGGTATGAGGCGTGGAGGGAGATCGAGTTGAATTTCGACCCGGCGGAGATGGCTGGCTTTTAAGGCGGCCTGGGTCGCCCGCGGCCGGCGAACGGCGCCATGTTGCGGTCATATGGGCAAACTATGTTGATGTGACATATGTCGTTAGCGCGGACCGGCCCCGACCTTACTCCAGAGCCGTTTGGTGGAGGACCGGCGCCATGACGAAAGCTTCAGGAGCGAGTTGGAAAATGCGTCGAGGTATCTGCCGAATTGGCGTGGCGATTGTCTGTGCGGCGGCGGCGCTTGGCGCGCTCGGGCCCGCCGCGGCGCGGGTTCGCATCGACATCACGCAGGGCAACATCGAGCCGATGCCGGTGGCTGTGCCGTCGTTCATCGCCGCGGGCGCGGACGCCGACCGTGAACTTGTCCGCGACCTGACCGAAGTCGTCTCCGCGGACCTCAAGCGCTCAGGCCTTTTCAGCGTTATCGATGAGCGCGCCTACATCGAAGATGTCGATAGCGTGAACAAACGCCCGCGTTTTCCCGACTGGCGCCAGATAAACGCGCAGGTGCTGGTGGTCGGCGAGGTGACCGCCGAGCCCGACGGGCGCATCAATGTCGCGACGCGCATCTGGGACGTGTTCTCAAACGAGCAGCTCGCCGCGGTGTCTTTCAAGACGCCTGCGGACAATTGGCGGCGCGCCGCCCACAAGGTCGCCGACAAGGTCTATGAGTCGCTGACCGGCGAGAAAGGCTATTTCGACACCCGCGTCGTCTTCGTTCACGAAACGGGACCGAAGCAAGACCGTCGCCGGCAACTGATGATAATGGACCAGGACGGCGCCAACCCGGTGCCGTTGACCGACGGGCTCGACTACAATGTGCTGACGCCAAGGTTCTCGCCGACGCAGCAGCTCATCACCTATATGGCGCTGTTCGAAGACCGCGCCGGGCAGATTTATCTCTTCAATATCGAAACCGGCGAACAGGAGCAGCTAGGCTCGTTCCGCGGCATGTCGTTCGCGCCCCGATTCTCGCCCGATGGCTCGCAGGTCCTGATGACGATCGAGCGCAACGGCAATTCGGACATCTTCAAGATGAACCTCGCCGACCGGGGCATCACAAGGCTTACCGACAATGGGGCGATCGATGTGTCGCCGACGATGTCGCCGGACGGCAGGCGCATCGCGTTCACGTCCGATCGCGGCGGCTCGCCGCAGATTTACGTGATGAACGCCGACGGCTCGGATCAGCGCCGAATCACCTTCGGCGAGGGCCGGTACGAAACCCCTGTCTGGAGCCCGCGCGGCGATCTCATCGCCTTCACCCGCCAGTACCAGGGCCGCTTCTATATCGGCGTCATCCGGCCGGACGGCAAAGGCGAGCGGCTTTTGACGGAAAGCTATCTTGACGAAGGACCCACATGGTCGCCGAACGGGCGCGTCCTGATGTTCTTCCGCGAGCCGCGCCCGGGCGCCGGTCCGTCGCTATGGTCGGTGGACCTGACCGGACGTAACCTGCGGCGGGTGCGGACGCCGGCGGCGGCGTCGGACCCGGCCTGGTCGCCGTTGCTGCCCTGACGTCATGGCCGCGCCGGGCGCGTGACCGAAATTTCATTACGGCGGCAACAAGGCCAAGGTTGATCGCCCTTGCGGCGCTCTTTAGCGTTCGATGTGATCGGTTAACGATCTGTCGACCCACGGCGGGGATAATCGATCGTAAGCGGCGTCCATTTGCGGCGAATTCGGTTGCGGCTGAATTGTTTGCAGTGCAAAAACGGGCGGTGCGAGCGGCGCTTTCTGCGGCGGATGGGCTGCGGTAGGCTCGCTTCTGGATACTTCGAGGGGGCTCCCGGGATCATTTGGGACGCCGGTGGATCAAGCGCGACGCGCGGGGGCGCGGGATCGCGGCGAAAGTGAGAGTGGATCGGAGAAAGTCATGAACGTGACGTCGGGACTTAAGAGAATAGGGGCTGCGGGCATTCTCGTGGCGGCGGCGGCGTGCGCAAACACGACCGGGCCGGATGTAGCGGCGACGACGCCGGTGGACCGTGCGCCTTCGGGGCCCGGCTATGCGGCGGGCAGCCAACAAGACCTCGAGCGCAATGCGGGTCACCGGGTGTTCTTTGGCTATGACCAGTATTCGCTGACGCCGGACGCGCGCGCGACGCTGACGCGCCAGGCCACCTGGCTGAAGGGGAATCCCGACGCGACGGTTTTGATCGCCGGCAATTGCGATGAGCGCGGGACGCAGGAATACAATATCGCCCTCGGTGCCAAGCGCGCCCAGTCGGCGCGCGCCTTCCTCATTTCAAACGGGGTTGACGCATCGCGCATCCGCACCAAGTCGAACGGCAAGACGCGCCCGCTTGACCCGCGCTCCTCGGCTGAGGCCTGGCGGCTCAACCGCAACGCCACGACAACGCTGGTTACGTACGGATCGTAAGCGGCCTCGGCGCTGACCAAGCGACTGTTTGAGAGGCGCCGCGCATCGAAGCGCGGCGCTTTTTTCATTGGCCGGCGGTGCGTTCGCAGGCGCGGTCGAACAGCGACGCTGGGGAGCGCGGGAACAATCGAAGCGCTGGCTTGGGGATTGCGCGACAGCGATCAAGCGATCGATTAAGGTTACATCAAGATGGGCGATACGGCGTTCAGCGCTCTGGCTGAATGGCGAGCCGCCCCGAGGCCAGGTATCCTGAAAGGCCCGTGCATCCTGAAAGGCCGGGTAGCCTGAAAGGGCCAGCTATCCTGAAAGGGAATGTCGACATGCGATATGCGCAACGAGGCGGAATTGGCTGGGCGATCGCCGTCGCGGCGGCCGCGAGCATTGCGGCGACCTCCGCCGCGGCTAAGCCGTCAACGAAGGAGCGGGTGACCGCGCTGGAGGCGCAGGTTGCGGAGCTTACCGCATCGGCGCAGGCGGCGAAGGCCTCGGCCGACCAGGTGGTCGAGCTTGAGCGGGAAGTCCGACGGCTCACCGGCCGCGTCGAGGAGCTTACCTATAAGCTCGATGAGGCGAACGCCCGCATTTACTCCCTTACGACCGCTGTGTCCGGCGAAATGGCTCTGCCTGAGGGCGGCGCGCCGAGCGGTCTTGTCGCCCTTCCGACGACTGGCGCGCCAGGTTTAACCGCGCCGGCGACCCCCGGCGGCCCCACCAATCTTGTCGCCCCGGGCGTCGGCCAAAATGCGCCCGGCGCCGGCGCGCCGGGCGCCGCCCCGCCAGCCGACGTGTCGCTGCCGCTCGATCCCGATGCGGCCTTCGACTACGCAAACGGTTTCTTGTTCAGCGAGGACTGGCCGCGCGCTGAAGCGGCTTTTTCTCTTTTCGTCGCCGCCTACGGAACCCATCCGCGCGCTGCGGACGCGCAGTTCCGGCTTGGCGAGATTTTTCTCGCTCGTGAGAAGTACGCCGATGCGGCGGACGCCTTCGTAACGTATATCCGTCAGTATCCGGATGAGTTGCGCGTGCCGGACGCCTATCTGAAGCTCGGCGCGTCGTTCGCCGGCCTCGGCGAAAAGGCGGAGGCCTGCAAGGTCCTGCGCGCGGTGAAGTCGAAATACCCCGACGCCGATCCGCGGCTCATTGACCGCGCCGATGCGGAGATCAGGCGTAACGCCTGCGGATGATCGGCGCTGGCGGCGGCGCGTTGCGAAGCGAAAGCGATCTCGACGCGGCGTTGATTGATGCTTGGACGGCGGCTGATCGGCCGGAAAAGGTCATGCTGGCCGTTTCCGGCGGCGGCGATTCCATGGCGCTCCTTGCGCGCGCGCGGGCGCTGACGGCGAACGGCGCCAAGGTCTGCGTCGCGACAGTCGACCATCGATTGCGGCCGGATGCCGCCGGCGAGGCGGCGATGGTCGCCGCGGCGGCGGAAGGTTTAGGCTTCTCCCACGAAACGCTCGCCTGGCTAGGCGACAAGCCGAGCAGCGGCCTTCAGGAAGCGGCGCGGGAGGCGCGCTATCGCCTGCTCTATGAGGCGGCGAGGCGGCTTGGCGCAGGCGCGATCATAACGGCCCATAGCGCGGAGGATCTCGCCGAAACCTTCTTCATGCGGCTTGCGCGCGGGGCCGGCGTCCGCGGTCTTTCAGGCATGGCCCTGCCGGTGCGGATCACGGTTGCGGCTGGCGCGCCCTTGCCGCTCCTGCGGCCGTTCATTCGCGTTCGCCGGGCCGCCTTGCGCGCCGCCGTAGGGGCGGCCGGGCTTTCCATTATCGACGATCCCTCGAATGAGGATGCGCAGTTCGAGCGGGTCCGCATGCGTCGGTTTCTAGCCGCGGGCGAACGGGATTGCGGCGTCAGCGTCGACGCCATCGCCCGCAGCGCCCTGCGTCTTGCGGACGCCGCGGCGGCGGAAGGACGCCTCGCGCGGCGGCGCGCTGCTGACCTTGAGCTTGAGCGTTTTCCAGCCGGCTTTGCGTGCTGTGCGCTCGCAGCGCTCAATCCCGATGGCGACGCGGCCTTCCTCGCCCGCCTCATTCACAGCGTGTCCGGCGCCGAACACCCGCCGGACGAGCGGTCGGCGCAGGCCGCTCTTTTGGAGGTCTTGAGCGGGCGAAAGGCGACCCTCCGCGGCGCAGTTCTGGCGCCGCGTCGGCGCGCCGCTGATGGCGGCGGGCGGCTCTTTGTCTATCGCGAGCCCGCCGCCCTCCTGGGCCGGGCGGGCGTTGCGCCTGTCCGGCCGGTCGGATTGGCGCCGGGCGAGCGGACGCTCTGGGACCGACGCTTCGTTGTCGAAAACGTCCTTGAATGCGCCGCCGAACTGGCGCCGATTGGGAACAAGATTGCGGTCGACGCGTCCCTTGCGGCGTCGGGCGCGCCGGAGGAGGCGATCGCCGCGGCGCCCGCCCTGTTCCCGGAAAATGCCGACGCGATAGTGCCTTGGGACGCGCCGGGCGCATTCCAGAGCCTAGCGGATGAGCGGTTTTCGGGCGGCGTCATCCGCTTTGCGGCGGCGGCCCCTTACGACGGCGAGGCATGACGGGCGCCCGGTCCGCGGAGCGGCTTTTTTGTCCTAGGCGCGCCATGGCGCCCGGGCGGCTCAATTCCTATGTTACGCCACGGCCGCAGCGTCGCTGCGATGAACGGACGACGGCTCGCCGTCGTAAACGTTAAAGGAACCGCAACAGGCCTAGTCTTGGCTTGTGAAAGACGTGCGCGTCCTCAAGGTGAGGGCGCTTCCGGCCGGCGCGCAGCCATAGGTTGCGGCGCTCTCCGAAAACGGCGCCCGGCGAGGCGCCGAACGCGAAAGGCGAAGGAACCGAATGACAACGCGCAATCTCGTGATCTGGGGCCTTGTATTCCTCTTTTTCGTTTTGATGCTCCAGATGTTTAATTTCAGCCCGACCGGCCAGCAGGCGACGGCGCTGACCTATTCGGAGTTCATCGAACGGATTGACGCAGGCGCGGTCCGCGCCGCCGAGATCGACCGTGAAAAGGTCAAGGGCGTCCTCAATGACAACACCCAGTTCGAGACATCGATCCCGCTGACGGCGGGCGCGACCATCGCCGACCGGCTGAACGCCGCGGGGGCGGAGACCCGGATCGCGCCTGAGGAGGAGCTGCCGCTGGCGCTGACCATCCTGTTCAACATTCTCCCCTTCCTGATTTTCCTCGCCTTCTTCTTCTTCATCATGCGGCAGATGCAGGGCGCCGGCGGCAAGGCCATGGGCTTTGGCAAGAGCCGCGCGAAGCTGCTGACCGAGCGCCAGGGGCGCGTGACGTTCGAGGACGTCGCCGGCATCGACGAAGCCAAGGAGGAGCTTGAGGAAATCGTCGAGTATTTGAAGGACCCGATGAAGTTTCAGCGCCTTGGCGGCAAGATCCCCAAGGGCGCTCTTCTCGTCGGTCCTCCGGGTACGGGTAAGACCTTGCTCGCGCGCGCGATCGCCGGCGAAGCGAACGTGCCGTTCTTTACAATTTCGGGCTCCGACTTCGTTGAGATGTTCGTCGGCGTCGGCGCAAGCCGCGTGCGCGACATGTTCGAGCAGGCGAAGAAAAATGCGCCCTGCATCATCTTTATTGACGAGATCGACGCCGTCGGCCGGCACCGCGGCGCAGGCCTTGGCGGCGGCAATGACGAGCGCGAGCAGACGCTGAACCAGCTTCTGGTGGAGATGGACGGCTTTGAGGCGAATGAGGGAATTATCCTCATCGCCGCGACCAACCGTCCGGACGTTCTTGACCCGGCGCTTCTGCGGCCTGGCCGTTTCGACCGCCAGGTGGTCGTTCCGAACCCGGATGTCATGGGCCGCGAGAAGATCCTCAATGTCCACGCCAACAAGGTGCCGCTTGCGCCCGACGTGAACCTGCGCACGGTCGCGCGGGGGACGCCCGGCTTCTCCGGCGCGGATCTCGCTAACCTTGTGAATGAGGCGGCGCTCCTGGCGGCCCGGCGCGGCAAGCGCTACGTCACGTCGAAGGAGTTCGATGACGCCAAGGACAAGGTCCTGATGGGCGCGGAGCGCCGGTCCATGGTGATGACCGAGGATGAAAAGCAGCTCACCGCCTATCACGAGGCGGGCCACGCGCTTGTCGGTCTGTCCGTGCCCGGAAACGACCCGGTCCATAAAGCGACCATCATTCCGCGCGGGCGCGCGCTCGGCATGGTTCAGTACCTGCCCGAGCGGGATCGCTACTCCATGAGCCTTGAGCAAATGAAGGCGCGCATCGCCATGGCCATGGGCGGGCGCGTCGCCGAGGAGCTCAAATTCGGCAAGGAAAAGGTCACCTCCGGCGCCCAGCAGGACATTGAGCAGGCGACCAAGATCGCCCGCGCGATGGTCACGCAGTACGGGCTATCGGAAAAGCTCGGGCCCATCGCCTACGCCGAAGACGAGGGCGAAGTCTTCCTTGGACAGAGCATTGCGCGCACGAAGTCGATTTCGACGGACACCGCGAAGCTCATTGAGGAGGAAATCAAGCGCTTCGTTACGGACGGCTATGACAAGGCGACGGAAGTACTGACGGATCGGCGAGACGACTGGGAGAAGCTCTCGCAGGCGCTCCTCGAGTACGAGACGCTCACCGGCGAGGAAATCAATACGCTCCTCAGCGGCGGCGAAATCGTGCGCGAAGACCCGACGGACTCCATGACGCCGCCCTCGGCGTCCGTTCCGACCACCGACGACACGCCGGGCGCCGCAAAGAAAGATGACGGCGGCGGTTTTGAGCCGAGCCCGCAAGGAGCCTAAGGCCTTTGCGGACGCAAGGCGCGCGGCCCTTATGGGCTTCGCGCGAATTTGAAACAGAAGCGCTCCCACCATGGGAGCGCTTTTTCGTAGAGGCGCGCACATGCTCGATGTAATCGCGACGATCGCGGTGAAGCCTGACTTCGTCGACGCATTTGAGCGTGGCCTTCGAGATCTTTTGGCGCCGACGCGCGCTGAAGAAGGTTGCGTGCGCTTTGAGGCGTACACCGACGGGGATGCCGTCTATTGCCTGGTTGAGCGTTGGCGCGACGAGGCTGCGCTTCAGGCGCACTATGAGCAACCTTATGTCCGGCGGATGCTCGACAATTACGGCGAATGGCTTTCCCGGCCATTAGAGGTGCGCAGATTGACGCCCTTTCCCGAATGAATGAGCCAAACCACGTCGCGGCCGGGCCCAAACGCCCTCATATATTAGGCGTCCGCGTAGAGCGCTTCCAGCTTGGCGACGGTCTCATTACGGATAATCGCCCGCCGCTCGAACGCGTGAATGCGGGCGATGTCCTTTCCTCTTAGCAGACCGAGTAGGTGCGCGAGGCCGCTGGGCTCATCGGTGCGCAGGGTGACCTGGCTCGGGTCGCCGGTGACGACCATGCGCGAACGGCGTCCGATTCGGGTCACGGCCATGCGCATGCGCTGAACGGTCATGTCCTGCGCTTCGTCAATGACGATGTAGGAATCGTTGAACGTCCGGCCACGGATGAGGCCGAGCGGCAGGACCTCCAGGCGGCGCTGATCCATCAATTCTTCGATAGCGTCATGGCGCAGAAGATCATGGAGGACGTCGAAAATCGGCGCGAACTGGTCGTCGCGCCGCCTCTCGGCGCGCGTCTCGGCGGTCATCACTTCGCCGTCCTCCAATACGTGCGGGCGCGTCACGACAATGCGCTTGACCCTCTCCTGCGCCAGGAGGCTGATCGCTGCGGCGATGGCGAGATGGGTCTTGCCGGTGCCGGTCGGGCCGACGCCGAAGACCAGCGGCGCGGTCCTGTCCAGAAGATCATCCATATAGGCGATCTGCGCGAGCGAGAGCGGGCGAACAGGATGAAAAATGCCCTTCAGCCTGAAGACGAAATCGCGCTTGAGGGCGTCGGCGACAACGGCCGCGATCGTTTCCTCCACCGGGGCGGCCGGCTCGCCGTTGATCGCTTCGGTGGTGGGGAAGAGTTTCCTTATCGCGTGTTCGGCGATGAGCGTGGCGCGCCAGTCGCCATCAAGCCCCAGGCCGCGCGGGTCGGCCGTTGCGGCGAAGTCGAATGGCGACGCGGCCCCGCGAATGGCGTTTAACGCCTCGCCGCGCCTGCCTAGCAAGAGTTCCGCGCGGCCCTGCGGCATGGGAAGCAGAACGTCGAACTCCCGCATCTTGGCGGGCGTCGGGTCGGGCGGCGCCTGCGGCGCATCGTCGGCGTAAACAAGTGGCATCATCGACTCGGGCAAACTCCGGCGAAACCTAGGAAAAATCCGTTATCAATGATTAAAGGCGCGCCTAACCCAATTCCCGGAGTATCGCTTGTGGGCCGCGAGGCTTTGACCCGCCCAAGGATAATGGGCGTTGTAAACGTCACGCCGGATTCGTTTTCGGACGGCGGACGATTCGTTTCGGCTGAAGCGGCCGTCGATCACGCCATGCGGCTTGTATCGGAAGGCGCCGATGTTCTCGACATCGGCGGGGAATCGACGCGGCCGGGCGCCGAGACCGTGCCGGCGCAAGAAGAGATGGACCGTGTGCTGCCGGTTATCGAAGGCGTCGTGGCGCGGACGCCGACGCCGGTCTCGGTCGACACCCGAAAGCCGGCGGTCGCACGCGCGGGCGTCGCCGCCGGCGCGCGCATCTGGAATGACGTCTCGGCGCTGACCTTTGAGGAGAAAGGCGTCAGCGTCGCCGCGTCGCTTCAGTGCGAGATTATCCTTATGCATGCGCAGGGCGATCCGCAGACCATGCAGGATGCGCCGGCCTATGGCGACGTCGTAGAGGACGTCCTCGCGTTTCTGGCGGCGCGCATTGAGGAGTGTCTCGTCGCTGGCGTTGACCGCTCACGGATCATGGTTGATCCCGGAATCGGCTTCGGCAAGACCCTGGCGCATAATGTGGCGCTGTTGAAGGCGCTTGATCGGTTTGTGGACCTTGCGCCGACATTGCTCGGCGCCTCGCGCAAGCGTTTCATCGCCGGCCTCGATCGCGAGGGACCTGCGGCAATGCGTCTTGGCGGCTCCATCGCGGCCGCGCTTGCGGGCGCCGCCGCCGGCGTCGCGATGGTGCGCGTCCATGACGTCGCCGAGACTCGCCAGGCGCTCGCCGTGTTCGACGCGATTCGTGAAGGGCGTCAGCGTCCCTGACGGAGCTCCGTCCTGATCATCCTGCCGATGCGCTTTAGGTGGTGGTCGACGTAGGCGGCGGGAGAAACAGCCTCGGAATAGTCCGTGCGGTTGCGTTCGGCGGTGGCGGCGAGGTCGTAGACAAACGGCGCGGCGCGGGCGTCGTCGTCCCGGACGAGGAACAGCGACGTAGGCGTATCTTCCTTCAACAGGCCGAAGCCGGCCTTTTCCGCCGCGAGCATCAGGGTGTCGCGCGAGAAGCCGAGCACATGGGCGAAATGAAACCGTTCAAAGCCCTTTAGTTGGTAGCCTTGCATGTTCGGGACTTCGAGATAGAGGACGCCGTCCGGCGCAAGCCATTCGCGCATGCGGGCGAGGGCGTCGACCGGCGCGTTCAGATGCTCCAGCACGTGCAGACAGGTGATGACGTCGAATGAACCTGCCGGGTACGGCATATCGCGCCAGCTTCCCGTCCGAACGCCTCCGGCCTCCGTGTTTTCTGCTGCGTGCGCGGAATAGGCCTCGCCCGGCTCAAAACCGTGCGCGTCATGGCCGAGCGCGGCGAGGCGACGGACGAATTCGCCGGAGCCGCAACCGAAATCAAGGGTCCGCAGGGGCGCAGCGATGTCGACCGCATTTGACAGCCGCTCGGCGCGGCGCAGGGCCTCGCGTTGCTTTTTATTCTTGTGGGTCTTGCGCGGCCGCAGGAAGGCGAGCTGGTATTCGGCGCGATAGACGTTAGCGTAATAGCGCGAGAGTTCTTCGTCCGTCGGCATCGGATTCGTGAAGAAAAGCCCGCAAGCGTTGCAAAGGTGCGTCGGCAGCCGCTTGATCTTGCGGTCAAGATTAAGGATGCGCTCGTGCGCCGCTGACCCGCAAACAGGGCAGTCGACCATCTCGCCGCGATAAGGATATTTCGTCAGAGGCAGGAAATAGGCGAGCAAGTCTTTGTCCTCTCCCTGTCAACGGCGCGCCTTAGCTTGTTGACGCCGTTGACGCCGCCGCCGCCTCTTTTCACGCGGTCGTCCGTTTTCACGGCGCTGCGTCGACGCCGACGCCCGCCAGAAACGCATCGGCATACTCCCAAAAGCGGGCGCGCAAGTCATCACGTTCGATCAGGATTTCATGGCGCGCTTCCGGGATCAGTTCCCGATCGATGCGCGCGCTGCGGGCGGCGAGCGTGGCGTGGTCGTCCGGATCAACAAGTCGGTCGATTCCGGCCGAGACGATAAGGATGCGCGCGGCAAGGCGCTCGAATCGCCGAGGTCGATGCAGATCGTCCATCGCCGCGACCGCCGCCTTCAGCCAGCCCATTGTCGGCCGTCGGACCTTCGCCGCCGGCGCCGCCTCCTGAAGGCGCACGAACAGGTCGTGGCGCGCGCGATCGGACGTCAGCGCATTCTCATCGAAGGGCGCAAGCTCGTCCGGCCAGCCGGGCAGGCCGGCTCGGGTTCCGCCGAGGGCGCAGGCGATCGCCGAGCCAAACCGGGCGGCGACGACCTGCGCGCCGCCGCCCGCAAGACGCGTCAGAGGCGCGCTCATGATGGCCGCTCTTATGGCCTCGTCCCCGTCCGCCAGACGCTGCAGCATCGGCGCGCCGCCCATCGAATGCGTCAGGGCGAAATAAGGCGTAGGGAGAGAGTTTTGGCGCGCCGCGTCGATAAGGCGCTGGATGTCGGCGCGATAGGACGCGAAGTCGTCCACATGGCTTGTCGTGCCGCGTTTGACATAGCGCTCCGAAAGGCCCTGTCCGCGCCAGTCCATGGAAATGCAGGCGAAGCCGCGCGCTTGGAGATCGCCGATCGTCTCAAAATACTTCTCCATGAACTCCGCCCAGCCGGTCAGCACCAGGAATGTTCCTTGCGCGCCCGCGAGCGGGAAAAGGCCGGCGCGCAAACGCGCTCCGTCGGCGGCGGTCAGATCGATCGCCTGCGCCGCAGCCGGAATCGGGTTGCCGTCCACTTTGATGAATTGCGCCACGGCGCGCCTCCGGATCTGCAGTGAGGTTCAGCGGCCCTTGAGAGCGAGACGCGCCATGACGCTCATATCGCCGCCGATGCTGAGGCGCCCTGACAGATACGCGTTCTCAAGCGCGCGCTTTCGTTCGAAAATCGACAAGAGCGTTGAAGGCGAGGATCGCCAGATCGAGTCGGGCGACGCGGGCGCACACTCGACTATTGCGCATTTTTCCGCGCGGCCGTCCACGTAGAACGCGTCCATGCCATCGGAGCGGATTTCGATGACGCCCCCGAAGCCGGCCTCAAAGGCGTCGTCGGCGGCGGCGATCAGCGCCTCGCGCGTCGGTTCAATCGTCATCGGCCTGATCCGTCCGACCCATCGCCGGCCGTGGTCGACGCGTCCGCGTCGTTCGGTCCGTCGTCGGCGGTCATTGGTTCGATGGGGCGCGGCTTGCGGAATTTCAATGTCATTCGGTCGCTCTCGCCGATCGCCGCGTACGCGCCACGGTCGACTTCGTCGGGAAGGCCCGCCGCCGACGCCCGCCGCGACACGGGCGGCAGGGTCCAGACGCCGAAAGGGTGATCCTTGGCGTCGGCGGGGTTGGCGTTGACGTCGGACCGCGCCTCCAGAACGAACCCGGCTTCTTCGGCGAGGGAGATGATCGTCCGTTCCGTGACATAACCGCCATGGCTTGCGCCGTCTTCCGCGTCCGGGCGAGCGCGGTGATCGACGACGCCAAGGACGCCGCCCGGCTTCAGCGCCGCATGGAAGGCTCCGAACGCGGCTGGCGCGACGCCGGCGTCGATCCAGTTATGGGCGTTTCGAAAGGTCAGCACGGCGTCGGCGCTCCCCGCGGGCGCGCCAACGCCGCTTGCTGGGCCGCTTCCCGCCGGCATGAAAACGGTCACCTGAACGTCGCCGTAGACGGACGCGTCGGACGTACGCGCCGCAAGGCTGTCATGGGCGGCTGCGGCGAATTCGGAGCGGGCCGGATCCACGGTGGCGGCGTAGAGCCTGCCGCCGCCGCCGCGCAGATAGGGGCCGAGAATATCCGTGTACCAGCCGCCGCCGGGCCAAACCTCGACCACCGTCATGTCCGGCGCGATCCCGAAAAAGCTGAGCGTCTCCGCCGGATGGCGCCATTCGTCGCGGCTTCGCGCGGCGTCGGACCTGTGGGGCGCCGCGAGCGCGGCGGCAAGCAACGTCTCCGGCGATGGCGCCGCCCCTGCGCTTTCGGATTGCGGCGCCGTTGAATCGGCGCAGCCGCCTAGCGCCAGAAGCGCCGCGCCCATGGCCGCAATAAGCGACGGGCGGCGGGCGCCTGCGCGTCGGACCGAAGGGCGAACGTCGGCTTCACTGGTTAATGGAGGCATGCCTGCGGGCCCGCGAAACTGGCTGAAATTTTCTGGCTCTATTTCTTTTGTCCACGGCGCAACGACGTCGCCTAACCCCCTTGAATCGGTTTCGCAAGACCGCATCTATCGTGGTGCGGGCGGCCAAAACGGCGCCCGCCCGGGCGAAATAGCTTGCGAACGGTCCCTTTAGGACGTTCCGCGCCCCCGTCCGGATTTCGAGCGATCCTTGCTTAACGAGAAGGAAAGATGACATGCGAAACTACGACCTGACCCCGCTTTACCGCAATTCCGTCGGCTTTGACCGGATGTTCGACCTCTTGGAGAACATCGGCAAAGTAGAGGCGGGCGGAGGCTATCCGCCGTATAATATTGAGCGCCTTGACGAGGACCAGTACCGCATCACGCTTGCGGTCGCCGGCTTCTCCGAGGCCGACCTCGACATCGAAGTGCATGAGAACGCCTTAAAGATCTCCGGCGCCCGCCCCGACGGCGACGCAGCCCGGACGTTCCTGCACCAGGGCATCGCCGGACGCTCTTTCGAGCGCCGCTTCCAACTCGCCGACCATGTGAAGATCGTTGAGGCGTCGTTGGAGAACGGCCTTCTGAACGTCGATCTTCGGCGCGAGATTCCGGAGGCGAAAAAGCCGCGCCGGGTGTCGATCAACGCCGGCCCGGAGGCGTCGCTGAAAGTGGTCGACGACAAGTCCGCCGCGTAACCCCGAACGCCTAACTCTCAACGTGACTACCCCAAGGGCGTCGCGTCGGCTCCGGTCGGCGCGGCGTCTTTTTATTGATCGCGCGTTGACGCGCCGCCGTCGCCGGACGCGCCCGCCGCCATCGCCATTAGGCGTGTCCCGCCCGCAGCCATCGAAGGTATGCCGCCTATGGGCGCGTCGCGGTTTAGCGGCAGTCTCTCAAGATCTCTGTTTACCGTTCTGCCCCAGAATGAGGCCGCGGGCGGCGTCGAAGAGTTCAGCGTTCGTCGCGAGGATCGACGGTCCGTTCAAAGGATCGCCATTTTCCGCCTCGACCGCGCCGACGGCGCCGCCCGCCTCGCGCACAATAGTGATCCCTGCGCCGACATCCCAGGCGTTCAGGTCCCATTCCCAATAGGCGTCGAAGCGGCCTGCGGCGGTGAAGGCGAGATCGAGCGCCGCCGATCCGAACCGCCGGACGCCAGCGGTCGCCTCAAGCACGCGTTCGGTTTCCTTCATCGCACGGGCGCGGCCGGGCTTGCCGCGGAAGGGCAGGCCAGTGGCGAACAGCGTCTCAGCCAGGTCGCGGCGCGCCGAAACGCGCAAGCGCCGATTATTGAGCCACGCGCCTTCGCCCTTCTCCGCCCAGAACAGCTCATCCGTCGCCGGATTGTAAATGACGCCGGCGTGGGGCTTGCGGTCGCGCTCAAGGCAGATGGAGATCGCGAACTGCGGCAGCGCATGGAGAAAATTCGTCGTCCCGTCGAGCGGGTCGACGATCCAGCGGTTGGAATTGTCAGCGCCCTCCACCGCGCCGCGCTCCTCCATCAAAAAGCCGTACTTGGGCCGCGCGCGGGAAAGCTCCTCAAACAGGGTCCTTTCCGCGCGCAGGTCAGCCGCGGTGACGAAGTCGGCTGCGCCTTTCTTCGAGACCTGGAGCGCGTCGACCTCGCCAAAGTCGCGGGCGAGCCCGCGCGCGGCCTTGCGGGCTGCGGAGATCATCACATTGATGAGGGCGGAGGCGTGCGCCATCGGATAGGGTCTTTCGACAGTCGATGCGAGAAAGCGCGCACCATAGGCATGGCGAGGCGGAGAACAAGCTAGGCCGCGCCGCTTTCCGCTGCGTCTTTTTCCGACCGCGCGGCGGGCGATCCTGAAGTATTTGTGCGCTGCATGCTTTACAGGCGGCCGCCGCCCGTCATTCATGCGCAATCGCGAAGTGGATTTCAGGAGACGACGCCAAATGTCCGAACAGGCCGCGCCGCAATCTTCCGCCCCGTCCGAGCCCGCGTCGGGCGACAACCATTTGGACCCGATGAAGCTCGCCGCCGCCGCGATGCGTCTCCTCGCTGAGGATCCGCGCTTCAAGGTCGGCGAGGCGGAAATTCGCGGCCAGTCCTACAGGGTGTTCGAAAACGCCCCGTCGAGCCTTGTGGGCCTGTTCGAGTTCGGCGCGTCCCATGGCGACAGGGACTTCATCATTTACGGCGATGAAACGCTGTCATTTCAGGCGGCGTGGGACGAGGCGCGGCGATTCGCTAACGGCCTGAAGGCCACCTATGGGATCGGCAAGGGCGACCGGGTCGGGATCGCCATGCGAAACTACCCTGAGTTCTGTCTCGCCTATATGGGCATCGTCTCCCTTGGCGCGATTGTCGTGCCGCTGAATGCCTGGTGGAAGACCGAGGAGCTTGAATACGCCGTCAGGGACTCAGGGGTTCAGAAGATCGTCGTCGACGCCAAGCGGCTCAATCTGTTGAAGCCCATCCGCGAACGCGACGGCTTGACCCTTATCCTCGCGCGCGAGGATGGCGAAGGCGCCGACGCCCGGTTCGAGGAGATCGCCGCGGCGGGGGACGCGAGGACGCCTGAAGCGGACATCGATCCGGAAGACGATTTCTGCATCGTCTACACTTCGGGCTCGACCGGCAATCCGAAAGGCGTCGTCCTCACTCATCGCGGGGCGGTGAACGCGCTTCTGTCCTGGGGTTTCCTCGCCACGGCCGTTACCGAGGCGCGCGGCGGGATCAGCCTATTCGGCGACAATCCAGGCATTCTGCTCGGCATCCCGCTTTTCCACGTGACCGGCACGCATGCGATTTTCCTCCTGTCGCTGCTGATCGGCCGGCGGGTGGCGATGGTCTACAAATGGGACGCGAAGGAGGCGTGCGCGCTCATCCGCAAGCACGAGCTTACTAACTTCGTCGGCGTGCCCGCGCAGTCCTTCGAACTCATGGACGCGGCCGGGCCGGAGGGTCTGCCGAGCCTCATGGATATCGGTTCAGGCGGCGCGAAACGCCCGCCGGAGCATGTAAAGCGTCTGAAAGACAAGTTTGCGAAGGCGAACCCATCGTCCGGGTACGGCCTAAGCGAGACGAATGCGATTGGCGCCATCGCCTCGCTTGCGGACTATCAACGAAAGCCGGATTCCGCCGGCAAGCCCGTGCCGCCGCTCACCGACATCAAGATTGTCGGCGACAATGGCGACTGCGCGATCGGTGAGGTCGGCGAAGTCTGGATACGGTCCGCGGCGAATTTCCGCGGCTATCACAATCTGCCGGAGGAGACGGCCAAGGCGATTACCCCCGAAGGCTGGTTCCGCACCGGCGACCTTGGCAAGTTCGACGAGGAGGGCTTTCTCTACATCGTCGACCGCATCAAGGATCTCATCATCCGCGGCGGGGAGAACATCTCCTGCCTCGAAGTCGAAGGCCACGCCTACGCCCATGGCGACGTCGCCGAGGCGTGCGTCTTCGCCGTGCCGGACGACGTTCTGAACGAGCGGGTCGGCCTGGTCGTCTACGCCAAGGAGGGCATGAAGATCGACCCGCAGCACTTGCGCGACTTCATGGCCAAAGACCTCGCCGACTTTAAGGTTCCCGAGCGGATCTGGGTCTCGCCGGCGCAACTGCCGCGCCTCGGCACGGCGAAATTCGACAAGATCACCATCAAGCGCCTGGCGCTCCAGCAGCCGCCCCACTTGAAGGCGTAGGAGCGGCCGAGCGCGAGGCCGCGGAGGGGACGACGGGTGCTGCTAAGGCGGATGATTGAACACGTCCGTACCCAGAACTGGACGGCGGTCATCCTCGACTTCGTTATTGTCGTTGTGGGCGTGTTTTTGGGGCTGCAGCTCGGCAACTGGAACGAATCGCGCGCGCGGGATGCGCTTGCGCGCCAGTCGCCTATTCAGCTCCGGGACGAATTCGCCGAGATCGACGGAGCGGCGGCTGGTCTGGAAGAATTCTATGACGATCTGGTCGAGAGCCTGACGGTCCTCGTCGATGCTGTGGACGCCGGGTCGGTGGCGCAGAGCGACGAGCCCGTCATCCGTGATGCGCTCGCCTACGCGGAGGTGTTCGCCGATCCGCCGCCTCATTCCGGCGCATTCCGAGATCTGGAAGGCGCGGGCAATCTCGCTCTCATCGACAATCTCAGTCTGCGGCTGCGGTTGATTGAATATGATGAGAGTCTCGAGAATATCGCCGCAGGCGACGCCGCAATAAACGCCGTGCTGGCCGAATTTAGCATGCCGATGAAGCGGCACGTTGACTTCGCGCCTGACTATTTCATTCCGGACCGAGAGAACTTCGCCTTTCAGGACATTCGCCTGCCGATGCCGCAATCGATAGATTACGAGGCGATGCTCGCCGATCCCGAATTCAGGGTCGCCGCGCAACAGCACCTGCGGCTGCAAATTGGCCGCGCCGTAAACGTGAAGGTCTGCCGGAGCAAGATCGCGCAGATCCGGGCGCTTCTTGATCAGGAACTGGAGGGTCAAAGCCCGTAACGCCAGTCGCGCCATGACCGAACTCAATCACAATTTGAGTCGCGCCGTATGTCCCGGCGCCGGCCGGTGGTAGCGTCGCGCCGCCGTCGTGAGGTAAAGGGGCGGCGTCGACATGCCGATTGCGGCGTGACGCAAACAGTTGAGCGGCAGGGGTATAGGGATGGCGGGCTTCGGCCGATTGATGGTTCTAGCCATTGCGGCGATCGGCGTCGTTTTATCCCTGGCGGCGGCTGTGACGGCGGCGATAGGGGTGCGGCCCGGCCTCGCCTGGCCAGCCTACGTAACGCTCGCCGCCTACGGAACAATGCTGGCCGCTGCAGCGACGCGCCCCTCGCGCCCGGTCGCGGCGCTATTTGTCTGCGCCGGCCTCGTCGCGATCGCCGTGGCCGGCTGGGGCGTTGGGTTCGCGCCGGGCCCTGTTATCGCTTATGGCGTATCGATCGTCGGCGCGTTGACCGCGTCTGCGCTCTACGCATTTAGTCTTGCGCGCGGCAAGGATCGTCTTGGCTCCCCCAAGGGCATAGCGTCTGGCGATGCGCCCGATATGGCGCCAGCGTTCACGACTTCCCGGCCTCAAGAGCTTTCCACTCAAGCAGGAGCCAGTCTCATGACTGATCAATTAAAGAAGGTGACCGAGTCGCAATGCGGGGGCCGCGCGCCGGCGCGATATTACGACCTCAGCGTCCTGATGCTGAACTGCACCCTGACGCGCTCGCCGAACCTCTCTCATACCGAAGGCCTGATGAAGGTCGCCGAACATATCTACCAGGCGAACGGCGTGAAGACGGAGATCCTGCGGCCGGTCGACTATGACATCGCCGCCGGCCTTGGCCTTGATTACGCCGGCGTCGACGGTTACGAAAAAGACGACTGGCCGATGATCCAGGCAAAGATCGATGCGTGCGATATCCTTGTCATCGGCACGTCGGTCTGGCTCGGCGAGAAAAGCTCTGTATGCAACCGCGTTCTGGAGCGCATGTACGGCTATACGCACAAGCTGAACGATCGCGGCCAGTACCGGGACTATGGCAAGACGGGCGCGGTTCTCATCACCGGCAATGAGGACGGGGTGAAGCACTGCGCCATGAATGTGCTCTTTTCGCTCTCGCACATCGGCTACGTCGTGCCGCCGCAGGCGGACGCCGGATGGATGGGCGAGGCGGGCCCCGGGCCGTCCTATATGGACCCCGGCTCCGGCGGGCCGGAGAATGACTTCACCAATCGCAACACCACGTTCCTTGTCTGGAACACGCTGCACGTGGCGCGCTGGCTCAAGGACATGGGCGGCTTCCCGGCCCATGGAAATCAGCCCGACGTATGGGACGCCGGCTGCAAGACCGACTTCCACAGCCCTGAGCACCGGCGATAAGGACCGGATGCAGTCCGCGGCGGAATCGCCTCTCGACAGGGCGGCGCAAAGGGGTCAGTCTTCCGCCCAAATCGCGAAATGGGACGCGCGTCCTAACTATTCCGTCCCGAATGCGCGGGCTCGCCGGCAATGGCGAGCTTGCGCCGCTGGACGCGCCGCGCGTCAAGCGCCACGACAAGCCGCCGACAAGAGCGGCCGACCGATTTGATGTCGAAACGATAGACACGAGGTGAGGACCATGGCCGATCTTGAGACCTTCCGCGCGGAGACGCGGGCCTGGCTTGAGGAGAACTGCCCCCAGGAAATGCGCGGCGGCGTTCAGGATGAAACGACCATCTGCTGGGGCGGGCGCGACTGGGTCTTCGCCTCGGATGCGCAGAAGGTCTGGCTGGAGCGCATGTCGGCGAAAGGCTGGACCGTGCCGGCCTGGCCAAAGGAATATGGCGGCGGCGGCCTCTCCAAGGCCGAGGTCAAAATCCTCAAGGAGGAGATGCGCGCGATCAAGGCGCACTCGCCGCTTGAGAGCTTCGGCATCTGGATGCTTGGCCCGGCGCTCCTGAAGTATGGGACGCACGAACAAAAGCTGCATTTCCTGCCGCCTATCGCGCGCGGCGAGATCCGCTGGTGCCAGGGGTATTCCGAACCGAACGCCGGCTCCGACCTCGCTTCGCTTCAGTGCAAGTGCGAGGACAAGGGAGATCACTGGCTTGTCAACGGGCAGAAGATCTGGACGTCGTACGCCGACAAGTCCGACTGGATTTTTGTGCTGGTGCGGACGGATTTCTCAGCCACCAAGCACAACGGCATTTCGTTTATTCTCGTCGACATGGCGTCGGAAGGCGTTTCGACGAAGCCGATCAAGCTAATCTCCGGCAGGTCGCCCTTCTGCGAGACGTTTTTCACGGATGTGAAAGTTCCGAAGGAACACGCCCCGGGGATCAATGCGGTTGTCGGCGAGCTCAATCGCGGCTGGGACGTAGCGAAGTACCTGCTGACGCACGAGCGGGAAATGATCGGCGGCGGCGGCGGCGGCCTTCTCGGTGGGCGCGGGCTCGGCGAAGTCGTGGCGAACGATATCGGCGTCGACGAGCAGGGCCGGCTCAACGATCCGATCCTGCGCGGCAAGGTGGCCCAGGCCGAAATCGACGGCTGGGCGTTCCTCCTGACGCTGGAGCGCATGAAGGACGAAGCGAAAGCGGGGCAGGGGGTCGGCGCAAACTCTTCGATGCTGAAATACTACGGCACCGAGTTCAACAAGCGCCGGTACGAGCTCTTCATGGACAGCGCCGGTTCGGACGGCCTCGAGTGGGAGGGCGAACGCTCCGAGGACGGAAAGCTCGCCAGAACGTGGCTCCGCACCAAGGCCAACTCGATCGAAGGCGGCACGTCCGAGGTGCAGCTCAATATCATCGCCAAGCGCATCCTCGAACTGCCGGGGGCGTAGCTTTTCCAGGCGTCATCCCGGCAGCTGGACAAGCGAGCCGGGATCTCGAACCGAGTCGCAATATCCCGGACAATGCCTCCTCCCCCTGACCTTGTCGAAGGGGGCGTTGCCCGGATGACATGAAGGACAATGGACGCCGGCCCGATGACCCTTCTCGATTATGTCGTCCTTTCCGTCGCGCTCTATTTCGCGAACATCGTCGTGCAGGCGGTGTTCGGAAACATGCGCTACGACCCCAAGACGCTGCTCGGCCCGCGCGACGACTTTGCGCCGGAGGGCCTTTATTTGATGCGCGCCAAGCGGGCGCAGGCGAACTTCACCGAGGCGATGGCGATGTTCGTCCCGCTTGCGCTCATCGCCCATCTGACCGACAAATCCGCCGGATTGGCGACCCTCGGCGCGGCGGTGTTTTTCTGGGCCCGCCTCGCCTACCTGATCGTTTATGTCGCCGGCGCGCCGGTCGTTCGGTCGCTCGTCTGGACGGTCGGCGTGATTGGCGTGCTCATGGTCTTCCGGGCGGTCGCGCCATTTTGATGGATAGCGCGTCGGCATCGGCGCCGCACATTTTCCCGATGCGGATGAAAGCCGCTGGCGGGACGTAAATCGAATGAAAAGGAGCGCGCGCAGTGCCTCTGGTCCTCAACGAAGAACAGGAAATGCTCCGCGACGCGGCGCGCGGATTTCTAGCCGAGCGGGCGCCGCCCGCGGCGTTGCGGAAGCTGCGCGACGAGGATGATCCTTCGGGCTTCGACCGCGCCCTATGGAAGGAAATGGCCGAGATGGGGTGGGCCGGCATCCTGGTCGATGAGAAATATGGCGGGTCTGAGTTCGGCTTTGTCGGCGCCGGGGTCGTCGCGGAGGAAATGGGCCGCAATCTGACGGCTTCGCCCTTTGTTTCAACGTCGATACTTGCGGCGACGGCGCTGCAGAAGTTCGCAAATGACGCCCAGAAACAGGAGCATCTGCCGAAAATCTCCGCGGGCGATCTTGTGGTCGCGCTCGCGGTCGATGAGGGCAAGAAGCATGGTCCCGCGAAAACGGCGCTTGCGGCTGAAAAGTCCGGCAACGGATTTAAGCTGACCGGCGACAAGACGTTTGTGGCCGATGGCCATGTGGCGGACAAGGTCATCGTCGCGGCGCGCACCGGCGGGTCGGCGGGCGAGGAGAAAGGGATTACGCTCTTTCTCGTCGACTCCAAGACGAAAGGAATCGAGACCGAGCGCACCGCGATGGTGGATAGCCGCAACGCGGCGCGCATGACCTTCGACGGCGTCGATGCGACGGGCGATGACGTTATCGGCGAGGTGGACGGCGGCTACATGGCGCTTGAGGGCGTTCTCGCCGCTGGCCGCGCCGGGTTGTCGGCGGAAATGTCCGGGGCTGCGCAGGCCGCATTTACAATGACGACGGAGTATCTGAAGGAGCGCAAGCAGTTCGGCATCGAAATCGGAACCTTCCAGGCGCTGCAACACCGCGCCGCGCACCTTTATTCCGAGCTGGAGCTTGTGAAGTCAGTGGTGCTGAAAGCGCTTCAGGATCTCGACAACGCGTTCGGCATGGCGGGCGTCACCTGTTCGCTCGCCAAGGCCAAGGCCGGCGAGGTCGCGAAGCTCGCCGCGCTTGAAGCTGTTCAGATGCATGGCGGCATTGGCATGACCGACGAATACGACATCGGCTTTTACCTGAAACGCATCCGCGTCGCCCAGGAGATGTTTGGCGATACGGCGTTTCACGCCGATCGCATCGCGCGCATGCGCGGATATTGATCGCCGAAGTCGAGGAGCTTCACGATGCCGACAATCAACGCCGCCGACGTCGCCGACTGGGTCGGCAAGGAGATCGGGTCCAGCGAATGGCTCCTGGTCGATCAGGGCCGCATCGATAAATTCGCAGACGTGACCGAGGACTGGCAGTTTATCCACGTCGACCCCGACAAGGCCGCCCAGACGCCGTTCGGCGGAACCATCGCCCACGGATTCTTGACCCTGTCACTGTTGTCCAAGCTCGCGCAGGATTGCGTGCTCGTGCTTGAGGGCGTGAAGATGGGCGTCAATTACGGCTTTGAGAAAGTACGCCTCATGAGCCCCGTGCGCGCGGGCAAACGCATACGCGGGCATTTCACGCTTGCCGAGGCGGGGGAGCGGTCGCCCGGCCAATGGCGTTTCAAGTACGTCGTAAAGGTCGAGATCGAAGACGAAGAGAAGCCGGCGCTTATCGCCGAATGGGTGACGATGCAGTTCGTTTAAGGGCATCGGCGCTGCGGCGTCCGGTCCAGGAGATGGAGACGTCATGATGGCTGCTGTGTCGTCGACCCATCTAACGCGACGCGACGCGACGCTCGGGTTGGCGATGGCGGCTGCGGCTGGATGCGCAGCTGACCAGGGTGCGGCGAACAAGTCGGCTTTGGCGCGCCGCAATGCAAATCGGTCTGCGTCGGCGGTCCTCGCCGCGTTGCCAGCGGATTACTTTGAAACGACGCCGGCGCCATACCCCCAATTCGCTGTTGCTGCGAAGGAGCCAAAGCTCGGCTTTGGCTTCGACAGTATCGACGCGGTTATCCGCAGATATGTTCTTGACCTCGGGCCATCCGACCGCGTCGCGCCTGAGCCGCCGGCGCCGCGTACCGGATCGCGCATCCAGAAAGGCCATACGAGCGACTATCGCCTTGAAGGAAGCCGCATTCCCTTCGCCCTGTTTGCGGATGAGGATGTCAAGGTCTGGAGCGACGCGCGGCGGTCGCTTGAGGCTCTCGGAAATCAACGCATGCTATCCGAATACGGATGGCTTGACCAAATGGCGTTCTGGCTGAATCTGCACAATGTGGCGCTCATCGAACAGCTTGCGATGCGTTACCCTGTGCGTTTCCCCTATGATCTCAGCGTCGATGGCGAGCGCCTTTATGACGCGAAGATCGTTCAGGTTCATGGCGAGCGGCTGAGTTTACGGGACATCAGGATCGAGATCGTATACCGCCATTGGCGCGAGCCGGCGTCGGTTTACGGTTTCTTTCATGGCGTCGTTGGCGGGCCCGCCATGAGGTTCGGCGCGTTCACCGCCGCCGGCCTTTCGGAGCAATTGGAGAGTGCGGGCCGCGAGTTTGTCAATTCGCTCCGTGGCCTGCGGGTCGGAAACGACGTTTTGCGCGTATCGAAGGTCTATGCCGAAGCGGCGCCGCTGTTTCCGGAATTTGACCCGGACCTTCGGCGGCATCTTGAGGCGTATGCGGACGACCATGCGGCGGAGCTGCTGGCGACTGGTCGGCCTTTTCGGATATCCCAGTACGACCCAAAGATTGCGGACTTTTCTGGCGGCGATGTGTCGACGCCTTCGTCGCCGCTTGCGGCGGCGACGGCGATCAATGGCGGCGGCGGCGCGGCCGGGGCCGCCTTTGCAAATGCTCTGGCCGGGCTTGCCCAGCAGAGCGCGTCGGCTGAACTCAGTCGCCTGCCGCCCCACGCCGCGGAGTTTGTTCGAGATTATCAACTGAAGCTGCGCCGGCGAAACCTGCGCTTGCGGCGCGAGAAACGGCGGCCATCGGTCACCATCAAAGACCTGCCATCGGAGCCGGAACAGTGATCAGCAGGCATCCACGCAACGCGGCGAGACGCTGCAATGTCTGAGCATTGCGCGAAAATCAATTGGCGGCGCCACACGGAAAGCTTCGCATACGACGATTATGGCCGCTCCCATGAGTGGACTTTCGATGACGGCACGGTTGTCGCCGCGACGGCCGCGCCGGACTTTCTTGGCGCTGCGATTGGCGTCGATCCCGAGGAGGCGTACGTGGCGTCGATTGCGTCGTGCCACATGCTGTCATTTCTCGCGATCTGCGCGCGCAAGAGGATTGTCGTCGACGCCTACCATGATGAAGCCGTCGGCGTCATGGCGAAGAACGATCAAGGTCGGCTATGGCTGTCGCGAGTGGAGTTGCGGCCACGCGTCGACTTCGCCGACGGGCCGCCAGACCGCGCCGCGCTCGAAGCGCTCCATCACAAGGCGCATGACGTCTGCTTCATCGCAAATTCAGTGGCGACGAAGATCGTCACGCACATCGACTGATCAACGAGGCGTGTAAGGAGAGCCCAAAAATGTCCGAAATCCGCTATGATGGAAAGGTCGCTATCGTCACCGGCGCAGGCAACGGGCTGGGGCGCGCCCATGCGCTGGCGCTGGCGGCCCGCGGCGCAAAGGTCGTCGTCAATGATCTTGGCGGCGCCCGTGATGGCACTGGCGGATCGCTTGGCCCGGCCGAAACGGTCGTCAAGGAGATTACCGACGCTGGCGGCGAGGCGATCCCCGACGGCGCGAACGTCACAGACGAGCCGCAAGTGCAGGCGATGGCGAAAGCGGCCCTCGACAAGTGGGGGCGCATTGACATTCTCGTCAATAACGCCGGCATCCTCCGGGATAAGACGTTTCACAAGATGGGGTTCGCCGATTATCGCGCCGTCATCGACGTGCACCTCATCGGCACGGCGCTGTGCACGCACGCGGTCTGGAACGTGATGCGCGAGCAGCAATACGGCCGCGTCGTGTGTACGTCCTCGCCGAGCGGCCTGCACGGCATTTTCGGACAGGCGAACTATGGCGCGGCGAAAGCGGGCATGATCGGCCTCATGAACGCGCTGCACCTGGAAGGCGCGAAGTACAATATACGGATTAATCTCCTGTCGCCGTCGGCCAAGACGCGAATGACGGAGGATCTCGGCATGCCGGAGGCGGTGCTGGAGGCGCTGACCCCGGAAGCGATCACCGCGGCCTGTCTCTTCCTTGTCGGCGAAGACGCGCCGTCGCGTCAGATTATCTCCTGCGCGGGCGGCGGCTATGCGGCGGCGCACATCGTGGAGACGGACGGCGTCTATCTGCCGCCGGACCAGCAGACGCCGGAGGCGATCGCCGCCAACTGGGAGAAGATAGCCGACAGGTCGGACGTTCACTTCTACGAAAACTCAAGCGGGCCGATACAGAACTTCCTCGGCAAGGCGCAAGGAGGCTGAGGGCGTGCGCGGCGCATTCCTTTTTTCCGTACTCGCATTAGCGATTTCGACGCCGGCCGCGGCGAGCGGCGACGCCTCGCCCCTCGATGCGGCGCATGCGGCCGATGAAGAGGTCCTTGGCGCGATCGACGCCTTCTTCCTGGCGCTCGCCGCGGGCGACGCGGATGCGCTCGATGAATTGATTTCGACGGAGGCGCTCAGCGTCCGGCTGACGCCGGAAACTGACGCGCCGCCGCGCTACGGTCGCCTGGCCGATCTCGCCGCGTCGTTCCGCGAGGGCCGCGGGACCCCGGTCGTTGAGCCTTACTGGTCGCCGACCGTATTGCGCCGCGGGCCTCTGGCGGCGGTCTGGACGCCTTATGAGGTAAGCGTCGACGGGCGTCTCGTGCATTGCGGCATCGATCTCTTCACGCTGTCAAGGCAGGCCGGCGCATGGAAGATCGATTCGATCAGCTACACCGCCGAACCATCCGCATGCGATGAATTGCGACCGGAAGACCGGTCGCTCATGCGTCCTATGTTCCCAACCGAATCCGCCAAGGAGATTAGTCAATGAGAGAAGCCGTCATCGTTTCGACCGCGCGTACGCCAATCGGCAAGGCCTATCGCGGCGCTTTCAACAATACGACCGCCCAGACGCTCGGCGCCCACGCGATCAAAAATGCTGTTGAGCGGGCGAACGTCGACCCGGCGGAGGTCGAAGACGTCGTCATCGGCGCGGCGCTTCAGCAAGGCACGGCGTTTCAGAACGTCGCGCGCCAGGCGGCGCTGCGCGCCGGCTTCCCGATTGGCGTTTCGGGCATGTCGGTCGACCGTCAGTGCGCGTCGGGCATGATGGCGATCGCCACGGCGGCGAAGCAGGTCATCGCGGACGGCATGCAGGTGGCCGTCGGCGGCGGGCTTGATTCCATCTCCATGAACCAGACAGGCTCGATGTTCGTGACGCCCGATCCCTGGCTTCTGCAGAACCTGCCGGCGACCTATATGCAGATGATCGAAACTGCGGAAATCGTCGCCGATCGCTATGGCGTCTCCCGCGACGCGCAGGACGAGTATGCGCTGCAGTCGCAGCAGCGCACCGCCGCGGCGCAGGAGGCCGGCAAGTTCGACGACGAAATCGTTCCGCTTGGCTCCACCATGATCCGCGTCAACAAGGAGACCGGAGAGAAGTCCGAAGTCGAGGTCAAGCTTGACAAAGACGAGGGCAATCGTCCGGAGACGACGCTTGAGGGACTGAAGGGCCTCAAGACCGTGTTCAAGGGCGGGCAGGTCGTCCAGGAAGGCAAGCACATAACCGCCGGCAACGCGTCGCAATTGTCGGACGGCGCCTCGGCCGCCGTTGTCATGGAGGCGAAAGAGGCGGAAAAGCGCGGGCTGCAACCGCTTGGGATTTATCGCGGCATGGCCGTCGCCGGGACGGACCCGGATGAAATGGGCATCGGCCCCGTCTTCGCGGTGCCGCGGCTCCTGGAGAAGACCGGCAAGTCCATGGACGATATCGGTCTGTGGGAGTTGAACGAGGCGTTCGCCGTGCAGGTCATCTACTGCCGCGACAAGCTCGGCATTCCGAACGAGAACCTGAACGTAAACGGCGGGGCGATCTCCATCGGCCATCCTTATGGCATGTCCGGCGCGCGCATGGTCGGCCACGCCCTCATTGAGGGCAAGCGCCGCGGCGCGAAATATGTCGTGTGCACCATGTGCGTCGGCGGCGGCATGGGCGCAGCCGGCCTCTTCGAGGTCGCCTGATGTCGGATGGTCGGAAAGGAACGTTCGTCAACGAACTGATGCCGGGCGAGGCGCAGGTCGCGGAGATGCAACGGCCCGGCCCCAAGGATGATGGGCCGATCGTCATGGTCAACCTGCTGAAGTTCAAGGAGAAGGCAACCTACGCCGATGGTCGCGATACGGACCTTTCCGGCCGGAAGGCCTATCAGCTTTACGCCGTGAAGGCCGCCGAGCTTGTCTACAAGCATGGCGGCCAGATCATCAACGCTGGCGATACGTCGTTTCTGACGCTTGGGCAGTGCGACCCCTTATGGGACGAAGTCGCGCTCGCCTATTACCCGAACCGCAAGGCGCTTTTCGAGATGTCGATATCGCAGGAATGGGCGGAGGTATCCGTTCACAGAGAGGCGGGCCTTGCTGGGCAGTTAAATATCGAGACCAGCCCGGCGTTTTTGCCGCCGGCGTTCGTTCCCGGGCCGATGGCGTCTTAGCTCGCAGGCGCGCCACTGGCTTTGGCGATGGAAGGGACGCCCTTGACCACGATCATCTTCCTTCTCTTCGACAACGTCACGCAGCTCGACTTCACCGGGCCGCTGCAAGTGCTGTCGCGGCTGCCGGGCGCGGATGTGCGCCTCGCCGCCAATTCGCTGGAGCCGGTCGCGACCGACACGCCGATGACGGTAAACCCGACGGATACGTTCGAGGCCTGTCCGCAAGCAGATGTTCTATGCATCCCCGGCGGATTCGGTGTCGAAGACGCCATCAAGAACGACGCGCTCATCGAGTTCGTCAAGCGACAGGCGCCGGGCGCCAACTACGTTACGTCCGTCTGCACTGGCTCCTTCGTGCTGGGTGCGGCGGGGCTCCTGCGAGGCAAACGCGCGACGACCCATTGGGCCTACCACGATCTTCTGTCGGAGGTCGGGGCGATCCCGGTCGCCGAGCGGGTGGTCCGTGACGGGAACGTCTTCACGGGCGGCGGCGTCACGGCGGGGATCGACTTTGCCTTCACGCTCTTTGCGGAGATCGCCGGCGAGGAGGCGGCGAAGGCGGTGCAACTCGGCCTCGAATACGATCCCGCGCCGCCATTCAAAGGCGGGCATCCATCTTCCGCCGAACCGCAGGCGCGCGAGGCGGTGAGCGCATTTTATGGCGATCGAAAAAACGTCTTCGACGCCGCACTGAAAGACGCAATGGGCGCTTAAATACGCTTAGCGGACCGCGCGTATGACAATCGCCGCAGCAACGGCGAGCAGCAGGATCGCGCCTGACTCAAAGACGATGTTCTGCGCCGCCATGTCCTTGCCCTGAAGGACAATTAGGCGAGCGAGGGCGGTCATGGCGATGAAGATGGGATACACGAAGGGTGAGGATTCGCCTTCGTAGAAGACCGCGATCATGCCAATCACCTCCAGATAGAGGAACATCAAAAGGATATCGGCGAGGCCGATTGACCGGTTCTGCCAGACCGTAATCACTTCGACTCCCGCCGCGGCGAGCGTCATCAGGGCGATGAAGACGAGCAGCGCGCGTTCGATCAGTTGAAACGCCCGCGCCCCGCGGTGCATTTCGGCGGCGGGCTCCCCTGCTGCGCGCTCCACATCGCGGTCCGCGTCGGCCATGCGTTTCCTCCGTTTGCGTCCGTTCGGCGCGTTCAACCGTTTGCTGGCTACGCGTCGCGGCCAAGGGCGGATCGCCGACCTCTCGTCCCTCGGCCTTGGCCGCAAGGCATCGGCGAGTCCGGTTTCAACGCCGGAACAACCGAAAGAGGTCAATCGCCGCTGCGCCAATGAGCGACAACATCGCGAGCGCAATGCCGCCCATTCCCGAAGAAAGTTTCGTTGTCGTAGCGACCTGCTGGACGAGCGCCGGCGCGCCGTTCGGCGGCAAGGCCTCAAGCGCGAAGGCGACGACCATGCCGTTTTCGACAAGCTCCATCAAGAAATAGATGATCGGCAAAAAGAGCATCGACCGAACGAGACCGCGTTCAATGCCGGCTTTGCGCAGGAAGAGCGCCATCGCCGCGGTGATCGCCAACAGATTCAACAGGGCGTACGGAATGTCGATCGCCTGCCAAAGGACATAGTCGCCGACGGCGTCGTTCGCGCG
The DNA here is from genome assembly GCA_028284065.1 of Parvularculaceae bacterium. GTDB lineage: Bacteria > Pseudomonadota > Alphaproteobacteria > Caulobacterales > Parvularculaceae > MED-G105. The sequence continues at coordinate 320,650 of JANQSJ010000014.1, read as the reverse complement.
CAACGCCTCCATGGATCGCGCGGGCTCTACGGCCGGCAGGCCCGGCAGCATTTCCGGCACCTTGCCGCCGCCGGCGGCGACGGCTTTTCCCCAGGCGGACGCGTCGCCGTTCAGGAATGTCATGGAGAAGGCGAAAAGCGCAGCGGCTGCGGCGAGGGCGATTGGCCAGGTCGCCCGCCGTCGCCAGAACTCGAACCAACCAGCCATCAAAAAAGCCACTGCTCCTGAAATGAGACGCCCTTGGCGGCGTCGAAGCTGGCGACGCCGCGCCGCCTTTCTATTTTGAACGCCGCCTGTTGAAAGGCGTTATAGCGGGAGTCTTCGATGGTATCGACCGCCATGAAGCGCGCGTCGGCGCCGTCTGGTCGGACTTCGAGGTCGATATGGCCGTGGCTGGCGCCTGATAGATAGCGTACGGACGGGTTGTCGCGATTGGTGAGGAGCGCATATTCCGAGCCTTTGCCGCCGAGAAATTCCGGGCGATAGGGCGAGGGCGATGTCACCGAGGAGACGCCGAGTTCAACGCCCATTGGCCGGCCGTCGCGCGCGGCGAGATCGTTCGCCCACCAAGTGTGTGTGTCGCCGGTGACGACGATCATCCCTTCGGCGCCAGTTTCTTTCGCGATGTCATAGAAACGCTCGCGCGCCGCCGGATAGCCGTCCCACGCGTCGAGATTCGCCGGCAGGCCGAGCTTTGAAAACTCCACAAACGAACGCGCCTGATCCCATTGCTTCTCCAGCGACACGATATCCTCTTCTGTCACGTACTCGGAGAGGTCCGGCGCGATGACGTTCGCCATGATCACCTGATTGGCCACGAGCCGCCAGGGGCGCTTTGCGTCGGCGGCCCGGGAAAACGCGTTCGACATATAGTCGAGCTGCGCTTGGCCCATCATGTCGCGCGCGCCGTCCCACAATAAGTTGTCTCGGAAATTGTCGACATCGGCCTCTGTCTTCAGGGTTGGGACAATGTCGGAATATTCGAACTGTTGCGCGCGCGCCATCAGCCGCGTCTCCAGCGAGACAAGCGTCAGGAGATCGCCATAGTCATAGGAGTTGAAAAGCGCTTCCGCCGGGCGACCCGGCCGCGGATCGCGCACCGGCATCCATTCATAATAAGCCTGGAGCGCGGCGCGTCGCCGCGCGGCCCAGTTCCCTTCGGTCGCTGGTTGGTGGTTCTCCGCACCGTCCTTCCACGAATTATTGGTCGTTTCATGGTCGTCCCAGATGGAGATCATCGGCGCGGCGGCGTGCATCGCCTGCGCTGAGGGGTCGGATTTGTATTGCGCATGGCGTTCGCGATAGTCGGCGAGGCCGACGATTTCACGGGAAGGCGCGTGCGCCCGGTCGAGCCGTTCGCCGACGTCCGCGCCATATCCGGTAGGCCCATATTCGTAGATGTAGTCGCCGAGATGCAAGACGGCGTCGAGGTCGTCGCGGCGGCCAATCTGATCGTAGACATTAAAGTATCCAAACGGATAGTTCGAACACGATACGATGGCGAACCGTGCGGCGTCGACCGGTCCGCGGGGCAGCGTCTTCGTGCGGCCAACTGGCGATGCGCCGCCGAACGCGATGAAACGGTAGAAATAGATCTGCCCCGGTTGGAGCCCTTCGGCGACGGCTTTCACGGTCCAGTCGCGCGCTGAATGGGCGCGCGCCGAGCCGGAGGCGACGATGTCGCTGAAGCTGTCGTCAGGCGACATTTCCCAGCGCGCATCTATCGGGCCTGCGCTTGCGTCGATTGGCGTCACCCGCGTCCAGAGCACGACCGACGTTGCGTCCGGATCGCCGCTGGCGACGCCGTGGCGAAAAATGTCCGTCGCGCGCGACGGGGCGGCCGTATAGGGCGTCAACCTGGGCGCCGGGGAGGCGCAGGCGCTGACGCCGGCGACAAGCGCGCCTGTCATCGCGCCGCGCCGCGTGACGCCGGCGAGGGCGCCGGGTCGGTCGGACTTTCCGAATGTCATGCAGGTCCCTCCTCGCAAGTCCAGTTCTCTTCAGGCGTCGCTGGGCCAGCTGCTGCGGCGTTATTGTCGTTAGCGATCGTCCGGTCTCGTTCGCGGCGTCTTTCCGCGTTTGGGCGTTCTCTTCAACCCGTTTGTGCGGCGGCCTTCCGGCGCGATTGACGCGTTTGGGCGGCAGCGCCCCCGTCATGACGCAGCCGGCTGCGGCAAACGGCTATGCTCCTCAATTTTTGCGACGGAATCATGCGGTTCAGCAAAAAAGGACGATGCGCGCCGCCATTCGTTTGACGTCGCGATTGCGGTTGCCGTGGCGTTTGATAGCCGTAGGGCGTTTGATGGCGAAGGCGCCTGGGATTCATGCAGTTTTCGGCTGGAAAGAGCGTGGCTGGGCTGCTGGCGTCTTCGTTCGGCCCGGCAACCCGCGCGTGCTCTCAATCGTCGCTTTAGGACCGCTCGACTGAGCAGCAGGGTCGATATCGGGCCGATCGCGGCCCGATTGGCGGCTTGCCTTTCCTGCGGCGCAGCAATGGTTGCGCGATATTCTGCCAATGTGATTTGATGTCGCGCAAAATTCGTCTTGCATCCGCCGCTTCTGGTGGCCAAAAACCCGTCGACGATGAATTTATCGAACGCCTGTCGGGGCGGCTTAGAATGCCTCCCATTGCAGGCGCGATTTGTGCGTGTCTGCGCCCGCGCGCGTCCGCCCTTCGGTAAGGGCGCCGCGTACGCCGACCTTGGGAAACGTTCTTGACCGATCGCATGCTCCGTTTTGTCTCGCGGGAGCGCGAGACCCCAGAAAAGCGCCCGGCGGCCGACCGCCGCGGCGACTTTGAGGAGATATATCAGCCCTTTGCCGAAGCGGTCGCGGCCGATCAGGCCTCGCGCTGTTCGCAATGCGGCGTGCCGTTCTGCCAGGACCATTGTCCCCTCGGCAACGACATACCGGACTGGCTGCGTCTTGTCGCTGAGGGGCGGCTTGAGGAAGCGTACGCCGTATCGTCCGCCACCAACAATATGCCTGAGGTGTGCGGACGTATCTGTCCGCAGGACCGCTTGTGCGAAGGCTCCTGCGTCATCGAACAGTCCGGGCATGGAACCGTCACCATCGGCTCGGTGGAGACATACATTACCGAGACCGCATTCGAGAACGGTTGGGTGACGCCGGTGCGTCCTGCGGCGGAGCGGCCGGAAAGCGTCGGGATCATCGGCGCCGGGCCTGCGGGCCTCGCCGCGGCGGAGGAGTTGCGCCGGCAGGGCTTTCAGGTGGTGGTCTACGATCGCTATGACCGGGTCGGCGGGCTTCTGATTTACGGCATTCCGAATTTCAAGCTCGACAAGGCCGTCGTCGCCCGCCGCGAGCAACTTTTGCGCGATGGCGGGGTCGAGTTCCGGCTTGGCTTCGAGGTTGGCCGAGACGCGACGCTCGACGAGCTGCGCGCGCGCCACGACGCGATGCTGATCGCGACGGGCGTCTACAAGCCGCGCGGCCTTGACTGTCCGGTCGATCGGGCGGCGACGCTCGCGCCGGCGCTTGAATATCTGACCGCGTCCAATCGGCGCGGCCTTGGCGACGATGTGGGCGCAGACGCGCCGGACGCCGCGGGCAAACGCGTAATCGTCATCGGCGGCGGCGACACCGCAATGGACTGCGTGCGGACGGCTGCGCGCCAGGGGGCGAAGTCAGTGCGCTGCCTTTACCGCCGCGACCGCGCGAACATGCCTGGCTCGCAGCGGGAGGTCGGCCACGCGGAGGAGGAGGGCGTCGGGTTCGAATGGCTGTCTTCGCCGCGGGCCGTCGCCTGCGGCAAGGTGACCGTGAGCGCCATGCGGCTCGGCGAGCCGGACGCGGGCGGCCGGCGCGCGCCCGTCAGCATTCCGGGCTCGGAGCGGGACCTGGAGGCGGATCTCGTCATCGCGGCCCTCGGCTTTGAGCCGGAGGACCTGCCCGGCGCATTCGGCGCGCCGCAATTGAAGGTCTCGTCGCGCGGAACGATTTCCGCCGATGGGCGCACGCTGGAGACGTCCCTGCCGGGCGTCTACGCCGCTGGCGACATCGTGCGCGGCGCCTCGCTCGTCGTCTGGGCGATCCGCGACGGTCGCGTCGCCGCGGCCGCCATCGCAGCCCGCCTCGCCGCGCAGGCCCCTGCGCATCCCGCCGCCGACGTCGCGGCGGAATAGGGCTCCGGCGAGAGGCGGCGATGGCGGAAAAGTCCTATCAGGAGCAGCTCAGAATGCGCGGCAGGGCCGCTGCGGAAGGGCTCTATGATCCTGCCGACGATGGCGACGCGTGTGGGGTCGGCCTTATCCTGTCGCTCGACAACGCGCCGCGGCGGGAGATCGTCGATCTCGCCCTTAAGGCGCTGAAGGCCGTATGGCATCGCGGCGCCGTCGACGCCGACGGCAAGACCGGCGACGGCGCGGGCGTCCGGCTTAACATCCCGCAGGCGCTCGTGCGCGACTATGTCGCCCGCACCGGCCACAGGCCCGCGGACGGCGATATCGGCGTCGGCCATCTGTTTCTGCCGCGTACGGACTTCGCCGCCCAGGACGCTGCGCGCGCGATAGTCGAATCGGAGCTCCTGCGCCAGGGCCTCTTCCTCTATGGATGGCGGCAGACGCCTGTCGACGCCTCGGTGCTCGGCGAGAAGGCGAACCTGACGCGTCCCGCCATCGAACAGATTCTGTTCTATGACCCGCAGGGGCGCGACCGCGAGCGGCTCGCCCGCACGCTCTACGCCATCCGTCGACGGATCGAAAAACGGCGCCTCGCTGAAGGCGTGCCGGACCTCTATGTGTGCTCCCTGTCAACCGACGACATTATCTATAAGGGGATGTTCCTCGCCGAATCGATAGACGCTTTTTATCCTGATCTTCAGGATCCGCGCTTCATATCGAAAGTCGCGATTTTCCATCAGCGTTATTCGACGAACACGTTTCCAGAATGGCGCCTTGCGCAACCTTTCCGGATGCTGGCGCACAATGGCGAGATCAATACGCTGCGCGGGAACGTCAACTGGATGCGAAGCCATGAAATCCGCATGGCGAGCGCAGCTTTTGAGACGTCTACAGAGGACTTGCGGCCCATCGTCCAGCCGGGAGCATCGGATTCCGCAGCGCTCGATCAGGTCTTCGAACTGATTGTGCGCGCCGGCCGCGCCGGGCCGATGGCGAAGTCGCTTCTGATGCCGGAGGCCTGGTCGAAGCGCGCCGGCGTCATGAAGTCGGAATGGCGCGCCTTTTACGAATACTGCAATTCGGTGATGGAGCCGTGGGACGGGCCGGCGGCGCTTTCCGCCTATGACGGGCGCTGGGCGGTCGCCGCGCTTGACCGCAGCGGGCTCCGGCCCATGCGGTACGCCGTCACCCATGATGACATTCTCGCGGTCGGCTCCGAGACCGGCATGTGCCCCTTGGAGCCGGAGCGCGTCGCGCGACGCGGCGCGTTGAAGGCCGGCGGGATGATCGCCTTCGATTTCGATGAGAAGCGTCTTTACGGCCACGAACAAATTCTTGACCGGCTGTCCGCCCGCCATCCGTACCAGGAGTGGCTCGGCAATGTCGTCGAGTTGGAGCCGATCATCGGGCCTGGGGAAGAGCCGGCGCTGTTCGACGTCGCGGACCTGCGTCGCCGCCAGGCCGCCGCCGGTTATTCGCTTGAGGAGCTTGACCTCGTCCTGAGGCCGATGGCGGACGACGCGAAGGAGTCGATCGGCTCCATGGGGGATGACACGCCGCTTGCGGTTCTGTCGGAGCGCTATCGTCCGCTATCGCATTATCTTCGACAGAAATTCAGTCAAGTGACGAACCCGCCGATTGACCCCTTGCGCGAGGCGCGGGTGATGAGCCTCAAGACGCGGCTCAAGAACCTTGGGAACATTCTCGTCGAGAGCGAGGCGCAGACGGACGTCTTTGTCCTTGAAAGCCCCTTCCTTTCGAACGGCATGTTCGACCGGTTCAGGGACTTTGTCGGCGACGCGGCCGCGCTCATCGACTGCACGTATGACGCCGGCGACGCAGACGGCTCTGGCGAGGCGCTAAGCGCGGCGATCGAGCGGATCAAGGCGGAGGCGCGCGCCGCTGTCGAGGCCGGTGGGGAGCACCTTATTCTGACCGATGAGACCGTCGGGCCAGGCCGCCTCGCCGCCCCGATGATCCTCGCGGCCGCCGCCGTCCATACGCATCTCGTTGGCGAGGAGAAACGCGCCTTCTGTTCGATCATCGTGCGCTCCGCCGAATGCGTCGATCCGCACTATACGGCGATGTTGGTCGCCGTCGGCGCGACCGCGGTCAATCCTTACCTCGCGTGCGATTCAATTGCTGATCTTCATCGCCGCGGGGCTCTGTCGGCCGGACTCCTGGGCGAGGCGATCCTCAACTACAAAGAGGCGATCGAAGCGGGGCTCATGAAGATCCTCGCCAAAAGCGGGATCTCGGTCATTTCCTCCTATCGCGGAGGATGTAACTTCGAAGCGCTCGGCATTTCCCGCGCGCTTGCCAGGGACCTCTTCCCAGGCGCCCCGGCGCGGATTTCCGGCATTGGACTTCCGTTCCTGGAGCGCAAGACAAGGGAGATTCATGAGCAGGCGTTCGAGGCCGCCGGCGTCCTGCCCGTGGGGGGCTTCTACCGCCATCGCAGGCGCGGCGAGGCGCATGCGCTCGAAGCATCGTTGGTCGAACACTTACAGACGGCCGTTCGCGACGAAGACTATGACGCCTTCAAGTCCTATCTGTCCCGGGCGGACGGGCCGACGCCGTTCCAGTTGCGCGACCTTCTCGCCATGCGCAATCTTGGCGATCCTCTCGACCTCTCAGAGGTTGAGTCCATCAACGCGATCCGCCAGCGTTTTGTAACGCCCGGCATGTCTCTCGGCGCGCTTTCGCCGGAGGCCCATGGCGCGCTCAACATCGCCATGAACCGCATTGGCGCGAAGTCGGTCTCCGGCGAGGGCGGCGAGGACCCTGACCGCTATCGTCCGTATCCAAATGGCGACAACGCCAACTCGGCCGTGAAGCAGATCGCCTCAGGTCGGTTCGGCGTGACGGCTGAATACTTGAACCAGTGCCGCGAGATTGAGATCAAGGTGGCGCAAGGCGCGAAGCCCGGCGAGGGCGGCCAGTTGCCGGGCTTCAAGGTGACGGAATTCATCGCCCGCATGCGCCACTCGACGCCCGGCGTGACGCTTATCTCGCCGCCGCCGCACCATGATATTTATTCGATCGAGGATTTGGCGCAGCTCATTTACGACCTGAAGAACATCAGCCCCGAGGCGCGCGTCTGCGTGAAGCTCGTCGCGGCGGCGGGCATCGGGCCGATCGCTGCGGGCGTCGCCAAGGCCAATGCCGACGTCATCCTCATCTCCGGCAATGTCGGCGGCACGGGCGCTTCGCCGCTGACGTCCATCAAGTTCGCCGGCGGCCCCTGGGAGCTTGGCCTCTCCGAGGCCCATCAGGTGCTGACCGTGAATAATCTCCGCGAAAAGGTCACGCTACGGACCGATGGCGGCATCCGGACGGGGCGCGACGTGGTCATGGCGGCGATGCTGGGGGCGGAGGAGTTTGGCGTCGGCACGCTGTCGCTTATCGCCATGGGCTGCCTGATGGTGCGCCAGTGCCATTCGAACACCTGCCCCGTGGGCGTCTGCACGCAGGATGCGGACCTGCGCGGGCGGTTCCGCGGCGCGCCGGAGCATGTGGTGACGCTGATGTCGTTCATCGCCGAGGACGTGCGCGAAATACTCGCGTCGATCGGCGCGCGATCGATTGAGGACGTCATTGGCCGCTCTGACCTTCTCTACCAGGAAACGCGCGGGGCGCCGGACCTTGACGATCTCGACCTCAACCCGATGCTGACGCGCGTCGACGCCGGCGACGCGCCGGCCCGCTCCACAAGGGCGGGGCGGTCCGAGCCGACGCCGACGCTTGACGCGCAGATCCTGAAAGACGCCGCGCCGGTGTTCGAGCGCGGCGAGAAGATGCAGCTCACCTACGCCGTGCGGAACACCGAGCGCTCAATCGGCGCGCGGACGTCGTCCGCCATCGTGCGACAGCATGGGCCTGGCGGCCTGCCGGAGGGGCACCTGACCGTGCGTTTGCGCGGCAGCGCCGGGCAATCGCTCGGCTGCTTTGCCGCGAACGGCCTGCGCCTCGAACTGGTCGGCGACGCCAACGACTATGTGGGAAAGGGCCTTTCCGGCGGCGTGATCGTCGTACGCCCGTCAAAGCGTCCGCCGGAGGAATTGTCGGCGGACTTCGCCGCTGCGGTTGAGGCGGACGCAGGGGCCATCATTGGCAATACCTGCCTCTATGGCGCCACCGCGGGCGCGCTCTTCGCCGCTGGGCGCGCCGGCACGCGGTTCGCGGTGCGCAATTCCGGCGCGGACGCCGTCATCGAAGGGTGCGGCGCGAACGGGTGCGAATACATGACCGGCGGCGAGGTGGCGATCCTCGGTCCCGTCGGAGACAATTTCGCCGCCGGCATGACCGGCGGGCGCGCCTATGTTTACGATCCCGAAGGCCGGCTGGAGCCGCGGGTCAATTTTGACAGCGTCATCGCCCGCCCGCTCGCCGACGCGGCCGAAGCTGCTGCGATGAGGCTGATTGAGCGGCACCTAGCCGCGACGGGGTCAACGCTCGCACGCAGGCTCCTCGCCAACTGGGGCGACGTGCTCGGCGATTTCCGCGAAATCGCGCCAATCGACATTCTCCGCCTCGAAGAAGGCGATGAAGCGGCGGCCTGATGTCCTTGGGCCGGGCGATATGGAGCGACCCTTGCGGCCGCCGGCGCTCGGGCGTTTAAAGGCGGCATGAACGCGCAAGCAAAGGACATGCTGTCGATCGCGATCTGCCAGATCGAGCCGGTCGTCGGCGACATTGAGGGCAATCTCGGCCGCATCCGTGCGGCGCGAGAGGCGGCGGCTTCGGCCGGCGCGGACCTCGCCGTCTTCTGCGAGCTTGTCGTGTGCGGTTATCCGCCGGAGGACCTTGTTCGGAAGCCTGCGTTTCGGCGCGCCTGCGCTGATGCGGTCAGGTCGCTCGCCAGGGAAACGACGGACGGCGGACCGGCGATGATCGTCGGCGCGCCCTGGCTTGAAGGCGAGACGCTCTATAACGCCTGCTTCCTGCTTGATGGCGGAGAGATTAAGAGCGTTGTCCGGAAAGTCCGTCTGCCGAATTACGGCGTCTTTGATGAGCCGCGCGTGTTCGCGCCGGGACCGGCTCTGCCGGCGCCGATAGACTTGCGCGGCTTCCGCATCGGGCTCCTTGTCTGCGAAGACATGTGGCTGCCGGGCGTCGGCGAACATCTGAAAGCGGAGGGCGCGGAGATCCTGATCGCGCCCCATGGATCGCCTTATCGGCGCACTGCGCTTAACGAGCGGACCGTCGCCGCGCGTGATCGCGCCCATTCAACCGGCCTGCCGATCCTGTTCGTCAATCAGCTGGCGGGCCAGGATGAGGTCGTTTTCGACGGCGCAAGTTTCGCTATCGGCCCGGACGGCGCTGCGCTCGCGCGTGCGCCTCAATTCGCCCCCGGCGTATTCCTGTCCGAATGGGCGCGCGAGGGAAACAGCCTCGTCTGCCGTGAAAGTCTGCAGGCTGAATGGCCGGACGAACTGGAAGGAATCTACCGCGCGGTGACGCTCGGCGTGCGCGACTATGTGGACAAGAATCGATTTCCTGGCGTCGTCATCGGTCTTTCCGGCGGCGTTGACTCCGCGCTGACCGCCGCGATCGCCGTCGACGCGCTGGGCCCCGACCGCGTCCATTGCGTGATGATGCCCTCGCGATACACCTCCCGGGAAAGCCTTCAAGACGCGGCCGCCTGCGCCGACGCGTTGGGCGTGAGCCTGCGCGAGATCGGCATCGAGCCCGGCGTCGCCGCGTTCGATGAGATGCTCGCCGCCGCATTTGCGGGTCGGGCGCCGGACGTGACGGAGGAGAACACCCAGTCGAGAATCCGCGGCGTCATCCTGATGGCGTTGTCGAACAAGTTCGGCGATATGGTGCTCACCACAGGGAACAAGTCGGAAATGTCGGTGGGATACGCCACGCTCTATGGCGACATGAACGGCGGGTATAATCCGCTCAAAGATATATATAAATCTGATGTCTACAGGTTATGCCTCTGGCGAAACGGCGCAGAGCCGAGTGGTTTGAAAGGACCGGAAGGAACCGTCGTTCCTGAGCGAATCATCACGAAAGCGCCGTCGGCGGAACTGCGCGAAGACCAGACCGACCAGGACAGCCTGCCGCCCTACGACATCCTTGACGGCATTCTGGAGCGCCTTATCGAGCGGGAGATGAGCGTCCGGGACATCGTCGCGGACGGGTTCGAGGAAGGGACCGTCCGGCGGATCGAGCACCTTCTTTATGTCGCTGAGTTTAAACGCCGCCAGGCGCCGCCCGGCCCGAAAGTGACGAAAGTGAATTTCGGCAGAGATCGGCGATACCCGATCACCAATGGCTGGCGCGACCGCGACTGACGGCGTGCAGCGCCGCTTAGGCATTGCTGAAATTGCGCCGGACCCGGGCTTGACCCATACTCCGGCGGTCAAGTCTGGCTAAAGGAGTTCGGCGCATGCCGCGCATATTTCTCACCGCCTGTTTTCTGGTTTTCTGGCTGGCCCTTCATTCGGCGTTCGCGGCTGAGCCGAAAGGTTTCAAGGCCGCGCCTGATGAAGAGGATGGCGCCAAGACGGCGGAGGAGATGGCCGCCGAGCTCGCCAACATCGCCGACATCCAGAAATATGTGCTCGTGCCGATGCGCGACGGCGTCGGTCTTTCCACGGACATTTATCTACCCAAGAATCGAAAAGGGAAAGTGCCGCTCATCTGGTGGCGCACGCCCTACAACTACAATCCTCTGCGCGCGACCCACCTGAAGTTTGTGCTGAAGGCTCTCCGCCGGGGATACGGGTTCGCATTTCAGAACGAACGCGGAAAGTTCTTTTCCGAAGGCGAATGGGAGATTTTGGGCCTTCCGCAAACCGATGGCGTTGATGCGCTCGACTGGTTCGCTGAGCAGGACTGGTCATCCGGCAAGGTGGGCGCCATCGGGTGTTCCTCTCCGGCCGAATGGCAGCTGGCGCTTGCGGCTCAAAACCATCCGGCCCTCGCCGCGATCGTCCCCATGGCGCCTGGCGCCGGCATCGGCAAGGTCGGCCCCTATTGGGAGCAGGGCAACTGGTATCGCGGCGGCGCGGAGCAGATGTTCTATCCGCCCTGGCTGCATGGTTCTTTGCAGACGACCGTGCGGCCGACCCTGCCGAAGGGAATTGCGCGGGAAGAGCGCGAGAGGCTCGCAGCGTGGTACGATCTTGCGCCGGACGTTCCAGAGATCAAATGGAGCGATGCAATCCGGCATTTGCCCATGAAGGATATGTTGGCGGCCGTCGATGCCCCTAATGCGACCCTCGACGCCTTCACGTCGCGCACGCCCGGCGACGCCGGATGGCGGGACGGAGGGCTCTTCCATGACGATGCGAACATCCATGCGCCTGCGCTCTGGCTATTCTCCTGGTACGATGTGTCGATCGCGCCGAACCTTGCGCTGTTCAACCACGCCCGCGCAAATGCGGAAAATCCGCAGGCGGCCGAAAACCAGTTTGTAGCGGTCGGCCCCAATCTCCATTGCCGCTTCTACCGAGACAGCATTGGCGAGGTGGGAGATCGGACTTTCGACAATGCGGCCCTCGATTATTACGGCCTGATCTTTGACTTCTTCGACCGGTATCTGAAGGGCGAGGACAACGGGTTTGAGCGCGAGACGCCGCGCGTCCAGTACTATGAGATGGGCGCGGACAGATGGCGCGCCGACGACGCCTGGCCGCCAACGGGCGTGGAAGAGCTTGTGCTCCACCTCAATTCGGAATACGGGGCGAACAGCCTCTTCGGCGATGGGAGGCTCGTCCGCGCGGGGCCGACTGACGACAAGACCTCGTCCGACGAATTCACCTACGATCCCATGAATCCCGTCCCATCGCTTGGCGGCGGAATCTGTTGCATCGGCGACGCGGTTGATGGCGGCGTATTCGACCAGCGGCCGAACGAGGCGCGCAACGATGTGCTTGTCTATACCTCCGAGCCTCTGGAGAAAGGACTGCATGTCGCCGGGCCGATCAACCTCACGCTGTTCGTTTCCTCCGATGCGCCGGATACGGACTTCATGGTGAAGCTCGTTGACGTCTTCCCAGACGGGACCGCCTACAATCTTGACGAAACGGCGCAGCGCGCGCGCTGGCGCGGCGGGTATGATGGGCCGCCGCAGTTCATGGAGGAAGACAAGGTCTACGAGCTCTCGATCCAGCCCATGGTGACGGCGAACTATTTCGCGGCCGGACACCGCATCCGCCTTGAAGTGACGTCCTCGAACTTCCCGCGCTTTGCGCGCAACTTGAACACGGCCGACGCTGTGCCGAGCCAGGCGAGGCCCCGCATCGCCCGGAACGCGGTCCACCATTCGCCAGCATATCCCTCAAGGCTTGTTCTGACGGTGGCGCCATCGCCGGCGGGCGCGGAAGACGCCGGAGTCGCCGAAGACCCGGCCCGAGACTGAGCGCGGCGTCCGGGTCATCGCATCAATTGACCGGCCCGCCGCGCTGGCGTACGCAGCGGCGCTATGACCATAACCGTCCGTTTTGCGCCATCGCCGACCGGCAAGCTGCATGTCGGGAACGTGCGCGCCGCCCTATGGAACTGGCTCTACGCGAGGGCCAATGACGGCAAGTTTATCTTGCGGATTGACGACACCGACCAGGAGCGGTCGACGAAAGAGTATGAGGACGGAATAAGGCGAGACCTTGAATGGCTGGGCCTTGACTGGGACGAGACCTTCAGTCAGTCCGCTCGCTTCGAGGCGTATGATGACGTCGCCGCGGCCCTCAAGCAACGGGGTCTGCTCTACGCCTGCTACGAGACGCCGGACGAGCTTGAGCGCAAGCGCCGCCTTCAGCGCGCCCGCGGCCTGCCGCCGATCTACGACCGGGCCGCTCTTTCCTATACGGATGAAGAAATTGCCGCTTTCGAAGCTGAGGGCCGGCGGCCGCATTGGCGCTTCAAGCTGTCGCAGGGCGAGGTGCGCTGGACGGACCTCATCCGTGGTGAGACCGTCGTCGACACGTCGAATGTTTCCGATCCGGTGCTCATTCGCGCCGACGGCGTCTACCTCTACACGCTGCCGAGCTGCGTTGACGATGTGGACTATCGCATCTCCCATGTCGTTCGCGGCGAGGACCATGTCACGAATACGGCGGTGCAGATCGAGCTGTTCCGGGTTCTGACCGAGATGCGCGGCGGCGAGGCGCCGGCGTTCGCCCATCACTCGCTGCTTGTGGGCGCGGACGGGCAGGGGCTGTCCAAGCGGCTCGGCGGGCTTTCGATTGAGACATTTCGGGAAAAGGGGTTGGAGCCGCAGGCGATCACAAGCCTGATGGCGCGGCTCGGCACCTCGCTTCCCGTCACGCCAGAGCGCTCCCTCGCGGCGCTCAGCGATTCGTTTTCCTTTGAGGCTGCAGGCCGCGCGCCGGCGCGGTTTGACGAGACGGAGCTGACGGCGCTCAACGCCAAACTCCTGCACGAGACGCCCTTCGCCGCGGTCGCCGATAGCCTTGCTGCGATCGGCGTCGACGAAGCGCTTTGGAATGTGGTGCGCGGCAATCTGGAGACGCTCTCGGACGCCGCATTGTGGCGCGACGTCGCCTATGGCGAGATAGATCCGGTCATTGAAGACGTTGATGTGATCGCCGCTGCGCGAGACCTGTTGCCGGACGATCCGCTGACAGTGGAGAGCTGGTCGATGCTTGCCGATAGGGTGAAGTCGGCAACGGGCGCGAAAGGCAGGAAACTTTTCATGCCCCTTCGGCTTGCGCTGACGGGCGAAGCGCAAGGGCCGGAGATGAGCGCGCTCCTGCCGCTCATCGGCGCGGACCGCGCACGGGCGCGGCTCGCCGGCGGGCGGGGATGACGCGGGTCAGATAACGGCTGAGAGCGTCCGCTTTTCCGCACACGTGAAGACGTCATCCACATTGTTGACGACGCTTATGTCGCTGAGAAGCTCTTCGTCCGCGAAGCCTTCGGCGACCATGTGGTCAAAAATCGCTTTGAGCGGCGTCCAATAGCCTTCTACGTTGACGAGAATGATCGGCTTGCGGTGCAATTGGAGGCGCGCCCAGGACACGGTCTCGACGACTTCCTCGAGCGTGCCAATGCCGCCCGGGAGCGTGACGATGGCGTCCGCTTCCTCGAACATCAGCATTTTGCGTTCGTGCATGGTGTCGACGATCTTATGATCGACGCCTTCAAGGACGCCTTCCATTTCAACGAGGAAGTCAGGGATGACGCCGAAGACCGCGCCGCCGGCGTCGCGCGCTGCGCCCGCGGCCGCGCCCATCAGGCCAAGCTTCCCGCCGCCATAGACGATCCGCCAGCCGCGCGCTGCGGCGCCTCTGCCAAGCGCGAGCGCCGCCGCCTTATGCGCCGGATTGCCTCCGAAGCGAGAACCGCAATAAACACATAATGATTTCATAGACTTAGAGTTCTTCTCACGCATCGTCCGAGCTTAACCCGACCCGCCTAGTGATAGAGTTAATGCCATGCGCAGGCCATAGCCCCGCGGCCCCTGTCCGCGGTCCGCCGTTGCGGCTAACATGTCAAATCAGTGGGAAGCGATCGCTTGAGCCGTGAAAGTACCTGCGCGCGATCGCATTGGCAGGAATTCGGGGTTGGCGGATGCGCGTCCTCATTATTTTCGTCCTTTTGATCGCCCTTGCGTTCGTCGGCTGGAAGGTCGCTGAGCGTTACGGCGTGGCGCCGCCTCTTGAGGAGGTGATCGCGCCCCCTGCGGCTCCGCCCCCGGCGCCGGCGCCGCAAGCGGAAGAGGCCCCGGGCGCGAGGTTGCCTAGCTTCGATATCGTTCGTATCGATCGTACCGGCGACGCGGTAATCGCCGGCCGCGCCGCCCCGCGCTCCAAGGTCACCGTGTTCGCGAATGGCGATCCGCTTGCAACCGAAGAGGCGGCGAGCGACGGGGCCTGGACCATGGTGACCGAGACGCCGCTCGATGCCGGGACTGTTGAGCTGACGCTCGAAATGACGACGACGGACGGTCTGACGGTGCGTTCCGATGAGACCGTCGTCGTCTACGTGCCGGAGCGTCCGGGCGACAAGCCGCTCGTGCTGCGCACGACCCCCGGCGGCGCGACGGAGATTATTCAGGACCCCCGCGACGTTACGCCCGCCCTTGGCCCGCTTTCCATCGACTCAATCGACTATGACGACAGCGGCAGTGTCATATTTTCGGGCCGCGCCGAACCGGAGCGCGTGGTCGTTCTGTCCGCCAATCGCAGGCTCATCGGGCGCACGACATCAGGAGCGAAGGGCAGATGGACGTTGACGTCGACGTCCATTCCGCCAGGGCAGTACACGCTGCGCATCACGCAGTTGGACGCCGAGGGAAAGCCCGCCTATGTGATCGAAATTCCCTTCGAACGGGTTGCGCCTGGCGACATCGATCTTCAGGACGGCAGCGTCGTCGTCCAGCCCGGAAACAGCCTCTGGCGCATCGCGCGGCGCGTTTACGGGACGGGCTTTCAGTACACCATCATATATGAAGCGAACGCGGACCAAATTCGCGATCCTGACCTCATCTATCCGGGTCAGATATTCACATTGCCGGAGGAAGAGGACGCTTCCGAAAGCGAGGGCTGACAGGTTCCCGGCGCGCCGGCGACAAAGGCCGGCAAATGCGCCGGCCTTTCCGATCGGCCCGCCTTATTCCGCAGCCTGCGCGCCTGGCGTTAACGCCGGCCGCGTGGCGTCGCGGGCGTCTGCGTCCAACGTCTTGTCAAAACGGTTGACGATGCGCCGCTTGATGACCGTCGGCGCGGCAAGCAGCACCGGGGTCAGGATCAGCGTCAGAATAGTCGAAAAGGCGAGGCCGTAGACGACCGCCGACGACAAGAGGACCCACCAGTCCGATGTGGTTGAACCGCGGGTGATCGTCCCGGCCGCGAAATCGACGTTCAGCTCAAAGACCATCGGCAGGAGGCCGAGGATCGTCGTCGCCGTCGTCAGCAGCACAGGACGAATGCGTTGGGCGGCGGTGCGGATCACCGCGTCCTCAACGGCGAGGCCCTTCGCGCGCAAGTGCTGGAACGTGTCGATAAGGACGATATTGTTATTCACCACAATTCCGGCGAGCGCGACGATGCCGACGCCCGTCATGATGACCGAAAGATACTGCCCCGAGACTGCGACGCCCAGAAGCACGCCGAACACGGAGAAAATGACGGCGGTCAGCGTCAACGCCGAGTGATAGAAGTTGTTGAATTCCAGCAGAAGGATCATGGCGATCATGAAGAGCGACGCCGTCATCGCCGCCTGAAAGAAGGCCGCCGCCTCGGCGGTCTCTTCGTCCGCGCCGCGCATCACCGCCGTCACGCCATCGCCAAGATCGGCGGTCGCAAGCCAGCGCTTCATGTCGGCGATCGCCTGATCCTGGCTGATTTCCCGCCCGTCGAAAAGCGTGTTGGCGTTGGCCTTGACCTCGATGATGCGCTTCCCGTCGCGGCGAGTTATCCTGTCGACTTGCGGCTTGGCGGACCGTTCAACGAAGTTTGTGATCGGCACGGACCCTTGCGGCGTCTGAACGCGAACTTTATCGAGATCGAAGATGCTCCGATTTTCCTCCGGGTACCGAACGCGCACGTCGACTTCCTCGTCGGCGTCGTCGGGACGCACGCGGTCGACCAGAAGCCCGTCGGTCACAAGCTGAAGCATGGCGCCCGCCTGCTGCACCGACAGGCCGTAGCGGCCGGCGAGGGCGCGGTCGATTTCCATCGACCATTCAATGCCGGGCAGCGGCAGGGTATCCTCCTGGTCCATGTAGACCGGGGTATCGACGCCGCCGACTTTCATGGTCGCGTTCTCAGCATAGGCGCGCACTTTCCTCGCCGCGGCGACCATCGCATCAAAACTGACGGCGGAGATCTCCACCTGAACGTCCTTGCCGATGGGCGGGCCGCCTTCGCGTTGGCGCACTTCCACGAGCGCGCCTGGCACGTCGGCGACGAGCTTGCGGAACTCATCCAGCAGTAGGCGCGAATGGGGGCGCTCGGAGTAATAGACGAGGTCGACCGACACTTGGCCGATCGCCTCGGCCGGGATCTCCGTTGACCGCCCGAACGTGGCGCCGGTTTGGATATAGATATTCTCCACGGTCGGATGGTCCTCGACCCGCGCCGCGACTTCCTTGACGAGCTGGATCTCTTGCGCCGGCGACATGTTCCCGCGCGCAAGCACGATGAGGCT
Source organism: Parvularculaceae bacterium (assembly GCA_028284065.1). GTDB lineage: Bacteria > Pseudomonadota > Alphaproteobacteria > Caulobacterales > Parvularculaceae > MED-G105. The sequence continues at coordinate 303,380 of JANQSJ010000014.1, read as the reverse complement.
GATCTCTTCATTGTCGGTGCGGATGAAGTATTCGACGTCAGGACGCGCAGCCATGAAGCTGCCGACACACACGGTGACGACGGCGACCGCCGCCGCCATCACAAGGAGTGGGCGCTGAACGACGCCGACCATGAAGCGGGCGTAGCGGCCGATGGGGCCCTCGATCGTCGTCGGATCGATCTCTTCAAGCTCGATGAGCTTCGGTCCGTCGGTTTTGCCTTTTAGGTTGAGCGCCTGCTTCAGCGATTGCGGCAATCCGAACACCGAGCCGAGGACGGGCAGGAATATAAGCGCCACCACAAGCGACGCAGTCAGTACAAAGATGAGGGTCAGCGGCAGGAACTTCATGAACTCGCCCGCCGTGTCCTGCCAGAACAGGAACGGAAAAAACGCGGCGAGCGTCGTCGCGGTGGACGTCACCACCGGCCAGAACATGCGCTTGGAGGCCTCCGAGTAGGCGGTCGCGCGGTCGGCGCCTTCGCTCATTCGCCGGTCCGCGTATTCGATAATGACGATCGCGCCGTCCACCAGCATGCCGACGGCGAGCACGAGGCCGAACATCACCATCATGTTCAGCGTGTAGCCAAACATGGAAAGCAATAGGAAGCCGATCAGGAAGGAGGTCGGGATCGCGATTCCCACCATGACCGCTGAGCGCAGGCCGAGCGCCGCGACGATGACGATCATCACGAGAAGAATGGCGGTGATGACCGACGACGTCAGGCCTTCGAGGTTGTCCGTTACGTTCACGGAGCGGTCGCCCACGAACGAATAGTGGATGGTTGGCGGCCAGGCGGCGGATTCATCCTCGACGACTTTGCGCGCCTCCTCAATCGTTTCGACGATGTTGAAGCCGGCGCGCTTGGAGATTTCGACGCCGATCGCCGGCTCGCCATTGAACAACGCAAAGCCGGTGCGATCGACGAAGGTGCGGCGCACTTCGCCGATATCGCCGATTGTCACGACATTATCGCCGCTCGCGCGCAAGGGCACTGATTCAAGGTCGCCGCCGGTCTTGATGAGGCCCGGCACTTTGATCTGAAAGCGCGCGTCGTCGAGGTCGACCGATCCGGCTGTGACGAGCTGGTTGTTGGTCACGATGGCGTTCGCGACTTCGAACTCTGTAAGGCCGTAGCTTTCGAGCGTTTGCGGATCGATAATCGCTTCAAGCAGTTCCTCGCGCGAGCCGGTCAGTTTTGCTTCGAGGACGCCGCCGACGGACTCAAGGCGATCCTGCAATCGCTGCGCAATTCGGAACAGCGTTCGCTCCGGCGCATCACCCGACAGGATAATCGTCAGTATAGGGAATTGGTTCTGAAGGTTGAACTCGGTGACAATCGGTTCTTCGGCGTTCGCCGGATACTCCGCCTTCGCCTTGTCGACCGCCTCGCGCACGTCGACGACGGCCTGGTCGATATCTATGGTCGTCTGGAATTCGAGAATGATCTGCGCCGCGCCGTCATAGGCGAGGCTGTCCATCTGCTCGAGGCCTTCGACGCTTTGCAACTCAAGCTCGGTGGGGCGTACGAGCAGGCGCTCGCCGTCCTCCGGCGAGACGCCGGGCAGCGGCAGGGTCACGAGCACGATCGGGGCCTGAATGTCGGGCTCCGCCTCGCGCGGGATGGTCTCAAAGGCCGACAGGCCGAGCAGAATAAGCACGACCATCGCGGTGAGGACCACGCGAACCCTGGCGAACGCTGCGTCGATCAGCGAAGTCATCCGGCGACGTCCTTCGTTTCTTCAGCGCCCAATTGGGGCGGCGCTACTTTAACCTTTTGGCCGGCGCGAACGAAGTCCTGGCCGCGCAAAATCACCTGCGGCGCGCCGTCGATCCCGGCGACCCATACGCCCTCGCGGCTCTCGCCCAAAAGGCGAACCGGGGCGAAATCCACAAGACCCGCCGATCCAACAGTGCGCACGCCGATCTCGCCCTCATCGTTAAGGGTCAGGGCCGATCGCGGCAGCAAATGCGCATCGCCCGCAGTCGCGTAGACCTCGAACTCCGCCGTCACGCCGTCGCGAAGCCGGCCGTCCTCGTTCGGCACTTCCAGTTCGACATCGAAGGTGCGCGTCGCCGGGTCCGCGGCGGTGGCGACATAGCGGACCTTGCCTTCAATCGTTTCCCCGGTGGCGAGCCGGGCGACCCCGCGGTCGCCGACCGTCAGCTTGGCGACGTCGCGTTCAGAAACCGCGCCGACGATCAGGAAAGGCGAGCGCTGGATAACGACGCCGCAGGGTTCGCCGACACGCAGATAGTCGCCGACTTCGGCGATCCGATCGTCGAATACCCCATCGAAGGGGGCCGTGATGTTCACCCGCTGAAGGTCCAGTTCCGCCTGTTCGACCGCGGCAATCGAAAGGTCCAGCGCCGCCCTGAAGGCGGCGAGCGACGTTTCGGAGCGAAAGCCCTCCTCTGCCAGCTTTGCGGCCGCGTCAAAGTCGAGCCTCGCGCGTTTGCGCGCCGCGCGCGCTTCGGCGAGCCGGGCGCGCCGCGCGTCAACGTTCAGTTTGCAAAGGACCTCGCCCTGGCTGACAAGCGCGCCGGCTTCCGTCGGCGTCGCGGCGACAGCGCCCGCCGTTTCGGCTTTCACCGTCACCTTTCGCGCCGCTTCGGTGCGCCCCCGCAGCACCACGACGTCGCGCCACTCTTGCGGCGCCACGGGCGCAGCGACCACGGTGAAGAGGTCTTCGGCCTCGGCGCCCGCGGCTTCGCTTTCGCCGCCGCCGCCAAACACGCCGCGGACAAGAAAATAGGCGACAACGACGACCAGAATCGACAGAGCGGCCGTCACCGAAGAAGTGGCTCGAAGGGGCGATTTCATCTAACTACTTGAAACCTCAGCCGTTTACGACGCCCTTGGGCGCTTAAGGACGCAGGGCGCGTCGCTTCGTTTCGATGACGCATGCGACGATATAGTAAACCGAATAGTATACTTCAGCCCTTAATACGCGCTTTCTCTTAGAATGGCTCGCATCGGCCGCCTGCGGGCGTCGCCGCGCAGCCAAAAAGCCGCAGCGATCCGCCTGGCGACCCATGGCCGAACGATCATTGGCTGTTTAGCCGTCGGCTCGTGAGTTCAACAAGCGGCAGCCACCAAAAGGTCAATAATAGGGACTTGCGGAAAGCGATTCGGAGGCTTTGTTGAGGACCGTGCCAAGGAGGTTCACGCCCTTTAACAGGCGTTTTGCCTCCGTGATGTCCCGCGCGCGCGTTTGGCCGCTCGCCGCGACAAGCAGCGCGCAATCGACTTTCGGCAACAGGGCGATCGCATCATCGCACCCGAGCAGCGGCGAGACATCGAAGACCACGATTCTTGAGCCATACCCGCTGACGGCGACGTCAATCAGTTCGTCCATCCTGGACGACGTTAGATGTTCCGCGCCGTGGCGCGACACACGCTCATTCGCCATGACGAAAACATTCGCGATGTCGACGCGCACCGTCGCTTCGGGCGCCGAGCGCAGACCTTCGAAGACATCCAACACCGACGCCGGCGGCGTGATCCCGAGATACTTGGCGATGCTCGGCCGGTAAAAGTCCAAATCGACCAAAGTGGCGCGCGAGCTTTCCTTCGATCCGACGGCGATCGCCAGATTTATGGCGGTGACGGTCTTGCCAGCGCCCGAGGTTGGCGAGACGACCGCCAGCGTCCGCCACCCATTAGTCTCCATTTTCTGAAGCGTTCGGGTGCGCAGAACCCGATAGGCGCTGAGGGCCGGGTCCTGCTCATTGGCGATGATGCGGTTGCGGCCGATCGCATCTGGATCGCAAGCGATGCGTGTGATCAGGTCGTCATCGATCTCGCCTGCCAGCGGCGCAAGCCGATCGCGCGCGAGGCCCGCGCGCTCGCCGCCGCGAGCGAGCGCCGCGTTACGTTTCTCCTTGGCGCGGCTTACCGCCTCTTGAATTCGGTCCATGCGGGCGACTCTACTCTAATGCCGGCGTTCAACGGGTTAATCCGCGCGCATCGTCAGGCGGCGGCGGGGCGCTCCACGGGGCGTCTCAACAAGGAAGCGATCGACGCGCCCATCCTGCGTTCGTTTTCGGCCTCAATGTAAGGGATGATTGCGATCGGCGCTTCGTCGACCAGCGCCGAAAGGTGCGAGCGGCCGCGCAATGCCCCGGAGAGCAATTCCACAACGCCGGCGCACGCGGCGCCGAAACCAAACGCCGCCATCACCGCCATTACGGACAATTTCATCCGGTCCGGTTCCGATGGCTCCTCGGGCAGCACGGCGGGCTCGAGAATGGAGAATTTCTCCGCCTTCTGGCCGTCTTCCAGGTTTTCGGCAGTTATGGCGTTCTGGCGCTTGCTCTGCACTGACTGATACTGAGCCACAAGATTGCGCTGGTCGCGCTCCAGGACGGCGAGGTCTCGACCCACCGCCGGCGTACGCGCGATGCGGTCCTGGAGACTGGCGATCTCCTCCTTAAGGTCGTCGATTTCGGCGGCGGTGGATGCAAGGCGCGTATTCACAGTCTCAAGCCGCGTCTGGATCTGGGCGGCGAGAAAGTCATTGGATCCGTCCGAGGCTTCCTCGATCAACTGGGCGCTGAATTCCTTGCGCAGCCGGCGCACCTCGGCCCGCAGCGCCTCCAGGTCCGTCGTCCCGTCATTCGAGCGACGGGCGGCTTCCAGCGTCTCCTCCGCCGTCTTCAAAGCCGCCTGCAAACTCTTCATTTCGGCGCTCGGCGCAAGCTGACGCTCCAAGGCGGCTATCTGCGAGCGCAGCGCGGCGACGTCGGGGTGCTGGTCGGTCTTTTCCGCCCGCAGCGCGGCGAGGTTTGAACGCAATTGCGTCAGTTCCTGCGCAGGGCCGTCCCGCGGCGCGCCGCCGCCGGCTATAAAACTGGAAAGCTGGGTCTCGAGGGAACGGCGTTCGTCGTCGAGTATTTCCATTTGGTCTTCGGCGTCGCCCAACGCGTCAGTTGAGCGGTCGAGGTCTCTGGTGTGCAGCTCCAAATGCTCCGGCAGAGCATCGGCGTGCGCATTTCTGTAGTCGGAGATGCGCCGCTCGATCTCCTGCACGGCGGATAACATCCGCTTGGCTTCTTGCTCGAAGAATTCCGTCGTGTCCGATGCGCCATCCTTGCGCGCCCTGACGTCTTCGGTGAGGAAAAGCGTGATGAACTCGTTTGCGACGAGATAGGCCTTCTTGGCGGTCTCGTCCGAGTATGAGACTTCGAAAGCGATTGTAGCGTCATCGCGGCGGCGGCGATTGCCGGCGTTAGCCGAGATGAGGCTGACGTCGAGGCGATCGCGCATCAGATCGACTTTCTCGGTCCCTGACAGATCGGCGCGTTTCGCAAAGAGATCATATTTGTCCGCGACGCCAAGCAGTCTTTCCCGCGTCATCACGCGCTGGCGGATTACCTGAATCCTCTCTTCAGCGTATGAATTGATGGTTGATGTGACGAGTTCTTCCGGAATCTGCTGCGATTCCACAAGGATAGTGCCCTGGGCGGTGAACCGCGGCGGCAGGAGGAACACCGCTAACAGCGCCAGCGGCAACGAGACCAGCGTCGGCACCAGGAAGAACCAAAGCCGCCGCCGGACGATAATAAGCAGATCCTCAAGTTGAAGGCCTTCGCCCATCAGTTCAGTCCCTTAGCTGGCCGTCTCGGCTAGTTCCGGCGTTCTTAATTCGCCGCCCCGCAGCATAAACATGCGAAGCGCATACCACACGACTTTCTTCGCAATCGCCTCTATCGCCCTTCCTGGCGGGGCGCGGCAAGGCCGACGGCCTGCGCCGGGCTTCGCGCCGCGTCTTGATATGGCGGCCGTTAGGAAAAATGCGGCCGTCTAGACCAAGCCGTCAGCCGACCCTCGCCGTCATGATGGCTGAAGCGCCGCCAGCCGACCAGCCGTCGACATTGCGCATGGCGTTAAGGTTAACAATAAAGGCCGAGGGCGCGCCGTTTGGGCTGGCCTGACTATTGCTGTCCAAGACGGCGTCCTTCGCAACGGGCGCGCCGCATTTGCGAATGTGGAGCTCGAAGGCGGGCGCGTTGGATCGCTGGCGGCGAAAGGCCGGCGGGACGCGGGCGCCCAAGGCGCTTTGGGGTCAGATCTTCGATGGAGCGCTCTCAGATCGCATCTCGGTCGACAAATGTCGCTGGCGACGGCGAACCTGACACGTATCGCGGCGCCGTGGCGCCGCTAGCTGCGCAGGACGACTTCGGCAGGGACGTCTGGAACGTTTTCGGGGTGCCGATTGACGCGATGACGCTGCCGCAGGCCGTTGCGGCGGTGGAGGCGGCGATCCGCGCACGCAGAAAGCTGGTCTTTGTGACGCCGAACGTGAATATGCTGTGCGCGGCGCGAAGGGATCGCAGCGCGCGCCAAGACATCCTCTCCCACGATTTGTCGTTCGCCGACGGCGCGCCCATCGTTCGACTCGCCCGGCTGCTCGGCGCGCCAATTCGCGAGCGCGTCGCGGGCGCCGATTTATTTGAGGCCTTGCGTCGCCGGGCTGCGCCCGCCGCTCGCCGGCCGGCGGCGTTTTTTTTCGGCGGTCGGCCGGGCGCCGCGAAGGCCGCGCACCAGGCGCTGAATGCGGACGACAAGAGCGGATTGCGCTCCGCCGGCTGGCTGAATCCGGGCTTTGGAGATGTCGACGATCTAAGCCGCCAGGAGGTCATTGATGAGATAAACGCGGCGGCGCCGGATTTCCTCGTCGTGGCGCTGGGGGCGGCGAAGGGCAACGCCTGGATTATTCGAAACGCGGCTCTGATCGATGCGCCCGTGATCGCCCATCTCGGCGCTGTCGTCGATTTTACTGGCGGCGGCGTCGCCCGGGCGCCTCGCCTTGTTGCGCGCGCCGGCCTCGAATGGCTCTGGCGGATTTCGCAGGACCCGCCGCTTTGGCGTCGCTACTGGCGCGACGGGATTGACCTCCTCAGGCTCGTCCTGACGGCCGCCGTCCCTATCAGCCTGCGCCCGGTAAAGACTTCCGGCGAAGCCGCGGCGGCGGATATGGCGATCGATGGAGATACGGCGCGCGTGCGCCTGCGCGGCGATCATCTTGCGGGCGATCTCGCCGCGGCCCGCGCCGCCTTTCGCGCCGCGGTTGCGAGCGGCCATGACGTCATCCTTGATTTTTCCGAAGCCTGCGGCCTCGACGCGGCGTTCGCCGGTCAGGCGCTGATGCTCGAAAAATTGCTCGGCGCAAGCGGGGCTAGGCTCGCTGCGACCGGACTGACCCCGCCGCTTCGGCGTTACATGAAGCTTAGCGGCCTAAATATCGCCGAAATCTTGGACGAGACGCCGGCCGCCGGCGCGGGGCGGCAGGACGGCGTTGCGGCGTCGCGTCAAACCGCCTAGAGGTGCGCGGCCAAATCTAGCAATGCTTAATTTATCAGGGAACGGATTGGGTGATGATACGCCATTCTTCTTCGCAGGGCCGATCTTCTTCGCGGGGCCGACATGCCGGCGGAGCTGCGCGCAGCGCTAGCCGCAACGCCCTGCTCGCGGCAGTTGCGGCCGGCGCGATGGCCGTCGCATGCGCGTCGCCGGAACAGAAGGTCGAAAGATATACCGATAGCGGCCTTGAGTTTCTGGAGGCGGAGGAATTCGGCAAGGCGAATATCCAGTTCCGCAATGCCCTGAAGATCGATGAAGAGCATGTCCCGGCGCTGCTTGGCCTCTACCGCGTGATCAAGCGACAGGAAGACCCGCAGCAAATGTTCGGGATCTTGTCGGAAATCGCGCGCCTTGATCCGCAGAACCTGGAATCTCGAATTGATCTGGCCAAGCTTCTGCTGCTTTCCGGCGACGAAACGGCCGCTCTTGAGCGGACCGAGGAAGCGATTGCGCTTGATGAACAAAGCGCGGAGGCGATCGGCGTAAAGTCGGCGATCCTCTTTCGGTTAGGCGATCGCACCGAAGCGGTGCGTCTGGCGAGGGCGGCGCTTGATATAGACCGCGGCGTACAGGAGGCCGCCACGGTCGTCGCGGCCGATCTCATTATTGATGAACGATACGACGACGCAGTGGATGCGATAGACGCAACGCTTGAGGCGAATCCAGATGCTGCTGTTCTGCACCTGCTGCGCCTTCAGATTCTCAAGAACCTAGAGCGCGGCGAGGATATTGAGGCTGCGTATGCCGCTCTGATCGAACAGTTTCCCGACGAACCGGCCTATCGCAGGCTCTATGTCTCGTCGCTATACCGCCAGGAACGCTATGACGAGGCGCGCGTGCAGCTCGTGGAGATCGTTAAGCTCCTTCCCAAGGACGCAGACGCGCATATCGACCTCGTTCGCTTCGATCAGACAACGGATGGACCTGATAAGGCGCGCGCAACGCTCGCCGCGTACGTTGCGGAGCGGCCTGACTTCGTGGAGCTGAAATTCCGTTTCGCCGCTTATTTGCGCAGCATCGAGGATAACGCCGCGGCCAGGCGCGCTTACGATGAAATCATTGAACAGACTGACGAAAATGACATCGAGCTGCGCGCAAAGAACGAGATCGCCGGCATGCTCCTGGCGTCCGGCGATCGCGCGCAGGGCGAGGCGCTTCTGGACGAAATCCTTGAACAGGACGATCGCAATACCGCAGCCTTGTCAAAAGCCGCGGGCCTGAAGCTGCTTGACGGCGATCCCGAGGGGGCCGTGAACGACCTCCGGATCGTTATAGCTGACGCCGAAGATTCTTCCCGGGCGCGGGTCTTGATGGCGACCGCCTATGAACGGCTTGGCGAGAGCGCATCGGCGCAAAGTCAGTATACTGAGGCATTTGACTCGACGGACGACAAGCCTGCGGTCGGCAGAGAGTTCGCAAAGTTTCTGGTTCGCCAGGGCGATTTCGATCGCGCAGAGACCATTCTAACAGAGGCCCTTTCGGTTTCTCCGACCGACGAGGAGAACCTCAAGCTTCTGGCTGGCGTGCGGCTTCGCAAGCAGGACTGGCGGGGGGCTCAGGAGACCGCCGAGCTCATCGCTGAGGCCGGCGACAGCGATGGGGTCGTGAACCGGATTCTTGGCGCAGCCTACACCGGTCTTGAGGATTACGCGGGGGCGATCGAGGCGCTTGAGCGAATCAACGCCGAAGGCGCGCTTTCGATTAGTCCGCTTTCGACCCTTGTAAACGCCTACGTTAAAGGCGGCCGTGTGGACGACGCGGAGCGCCTCCTTAAAGACAAGATCGACGATGAGTCGAACCCGTATGCGGCTCTGCTCCTGCTGGCGCAGGTTTACGGATCCCAGAATCGTCCCGAGGCGGCCAAGGAGTCCCTGCGCGATGCTATCGATCTTGATGCGGAGCGCCCGCAGGCCTACGAGCGGCTTTACCAGATTTACCTTGCCGAAGGTCGGCGCACGGACGCGCAGACAATTATCGAGCAGGGGCTCGCCGCGTCGCCGCGCAATGACGGCCTAAAAGTGCTGCGGGCGGACATGCACCTGTCCTCAGGTGAATTTGAAGACGCCCTGAAGATCTATGAGGACATTCTCTCGCGCCGCCCGAGCGACATTCTGGTGTCGAACAATTATGCGGCGCTTGTGTCGGACCTGCGCAACGACCAGGCGAGCCTTGATCGCGCGGTTGAAGTTGCGTCAATTCTCGCGGATTCCGATAACGCCGCTTTCCTCGACACTTATGGATGGGCCCTCGTCCAGGCCGGTCGGCTTGCGGAAGGCATAGATGTGCTTGACCGCGCAGTGGGCGCCGCGCCGACTTTCCCTGATGCGCTATACCATCTCGGCGCCGCGCAGCTACGCGCGGACGATCCTTCAGGCCGCGATACGCTTGCGCGCGCGATCGAGGTCGCTCGCGACGTGCGGCCGGACATCGCCGAAAAGGCGGAAGCGCTGCTCAACCAGTAGCGGCGGGGCGTGGCGGGAGGCCGGGCGGCGGCAGCGGACCGAGATTTGCAGGCCGCCCGTCGTATAACGGCGCCTACGGCGAAAAGGGCCGGCGACGGCGACAGGAAAGCCGCCCCGGCGGAAGCGTATGTACGAAGAATTTTACGGCCTTACCGAGAAACCGTTCTCGATCCAGCCTGACCCCTCCTTCATTTATTGGGGCCGGGCGCACCGGCTCGCCTACGCGATGCTTGAGTACGGCGTTCTCAACCAGGCCGGGATTTCCATCGTGACCGGCGAAGTGGGATGCGGAAAGACGACGCTCATCCATCGCCTGCTGGAGCAGCTTTCCGATACGCACGCAGTCGCGCTCTTATCGAACATTCAGCGCGACCGCGGCGACCTGCTCAGCTGGGTTCTGATGGGGTTTGGCCAACCCTTCAGCGATATGAATCATGTGGAGAAGTTCCAGGCCCTTCAGCGCTTCTTCATCGACGCCTATGGCAACGGCCGCAGGGTCGTGCTGATCATCGACGAGGCTCAGAACCTATCGATCGACATGCTTGAAGAAATCCGTATGCTGTCGAACATAAATGCGGGCAAGCATCAGCTGCTTCAATTGATCCTGGTCGGCCAGCCCCAGTTGAAGCAGCTGCTGAACCGCCCGGACATGCTGCAGCTCGTGCAGCGGGTTGGCGCCGATTTCCATTTAACGCCGCTCAACCGTGAGGAAGTCCACGCCTATATCGAAACAAGACTGGCCATTGCGGGCGCCTCCCGGCGCATCTTTTCTGAAAAAGCCATTGACGCCATAGCCCAGGAATCGCGCGGCGTGCCGCGCGTCATCAACATCATCGCGGACACGGGCCTTGTTTACGGGTTTTCCGCCGGCGAGGCGGTCGTGAGCGAAGGCAGCATCGAAGCGGTCGTTAAGGACAAAAGCGCCTACGGCGTTTTTGGGATTGCGAGCGACGCGGACCTGGAACTTTCCGACGAACCGAACGCCGCGCCTGTGTCTTTCCTTGCCGGTGAGGGAGCGGCTGCGGCTGCGGTCGGCCGACCAAATCTGCGGCTTGCTTCCGGCGGCGACGCGGCGCCGTCGGGCGGGCGAAAGGACGTCAAGGGCGCGGGCGAGCCGACGACCCTGTTTCCGGATATTGAACCTCCCGCGCGGCCATCTGCGAAAGTGACGGCGTTGGCCGGGGCGTCGGCGAAGGGCTCGGGCGGTGGGGCCGCAGGAAGCGCTAAGCCCTCGGCGCGGCGTTCCTCTGATGGTTCCGGCGCGCAATCGCGCGCGCGCGGACGCGATGGCGGCGCGGATGGATCGGCGGGCGATAAGGCGCCGCGTGCGGTGTCCGGGGTTCTGGGCCGGACGGCGACGGCGAGCGAGCCCGGGGTGATCGGGGTCATTGTCCATGGCGAAGGCGCGGAGGCGGCGGCGGCCGCGTTCGCCGAAGATAGGCCGGATGAGGATGACAACATCCGCGTGATACTTGTCCGCACTGCGGCCGCTGACGGCGAGGCGGCGAACGCCCCCGCCGGCGCTGACGAGATCGCCGAAGTCGCCGTGGACAGCGCAACATCCGGCCGCGCGTGCAATGCCGGATATCGAAAGCTAAAAAAGATTGCGCCGGACGTACGCTACGTTCAATTCGTCGGCCCTGATGCGCGGCTCGCGGACGGTTGGCTGCCGGCGGCGGCGGCGTTTCTGGCGCGCAGGCCCGAAGTTGCGGCCGTTTGCGGCGCTGAAGTTCTGGCGCCCGACAATCGCCGATTGTTCCCTATGATGAAGGCGATCAGTCTGCGCCAGCGCGAGGGCGAACTTGTCGCCGCAAATGAAGATCTGTTTGTGCGCGCAGAGGCGTTTGAAGCGGCCGGCGGCTTTCGCGGCGATATTCCGCATGCTGAAGTCGCTGATCTCTGCATTCGATTGCGTCGCCGGGGCGCGCATATCTGGCGGCTCGATGAGCGGATGACCGTCATCGATCCGCCTGTGCGGTCGATCGGGCAATGGCTGGCCGCGGCGCGGCGCGACGGCGTCGCATACGCCATGCGCTGCGCGCTTCACGGAATGGCGCCTGAACGTCTGGCGATGGCCGAGCGGGTGCGCGCTCTCTTCTGGGGACTCTGGGCGCCGGCGCTCATCCTGATCATCGCCGCTGCGGCCGCGGGCGGCGCTTTTGTCCTTGCCGAACGCTCTCCTATTGGGCCGATCGTCGCCGCTACGATCGTTCTCGCCCTTGGCGCGGCGGTTTACGTCCTGAAGGCTGCGGCCATCGCCTTGCCTCTCGGCCCGTTCAATCTGCGACACTGGCTCTATGGGGGGCTCGTCACGATTGGTCGCTTCGCCGAAGCCGCGGGGATCCTCAGCGCCGGCAAACGTGTGCGTGAGATTGAGAAGTCGCGCCGGCGTTAAGGCCAGCCATTCTTACTCTTCGCTTGCCAACACGGCCCGCCACTCATCCGCCACCGCCTCATCAGTTTCCGCGCCGATGCGTTCGCGCGCAATCGAGCGGGCTTCGGCCGGCGCCAGTCTGCCCAGCGCCCAAACCGCCGCCGCGCGCACCAAGTCCGAAGCGTCCAGCGCGCCTCTTTGCGCGGCTTCAAGAAGGTCAGGGTCGCCCGCGTTTCCGATCGCGATCATCACATTACGGACAAAACGATCGCGTCCCGTTCGTTTCACCGGCGAGCCTGCGAATGTTCGCCTGAACGCGGCGTCGTCAAGCGCGGCGAGATCTTTGAGGTTGCGGGGCGCGCGGATGTCACGGGCCTTCAGCTTTGCTTCTGTGGCCTCGGAAGCGAACTTGTTCCAGGGGCAGACCGCAAGGCAGTCATCGCAGCCATAGATCCTGTTGCCTACGCCTTCGCGAAGCTCCACAGGAATATGGCCCTTGTGTTCAATCGTCAGGTACGAGACGCATCGTCGGGCGTCGATCTGGTAAGGGGCGGGGAATGCGCCCGTCGGGCATATATCAAGGCACTTCCGGCAGTCGCCGCAGTGATCGGTCTCCGGAGTATCGGGCGACAGCTCGAGCGTTGAGTAGATCGCGCCGAGAAACAGCCAGGACCCTAAACGGCGCGAGACAAGATTGGTGTGCTTTCCCTGCCAACCAAGGCCGGCCGCCGCAGCGAGGGGTTTTTCCATGACGGGCGCGGTGTCGACGAACACCTTCACCTCGCCGCCATGCCGGGCGACAATCTCCCGCGCGAGCGCCTTAAGGCGTTTCTTGAAGACGTCGTGATAGTCCTTGCCGCGGGCGTATACGGAGATGACGCCCTGTGAGCGATGGTCGAGATCGTTGAGAGGGTCCGTCTTGGGCCCGTAATTCATCCCCGCCATGATGACCGAGTTGGCCGCTGGCCACAGGGACCTGGGGCTTGCGCGCTGCGCCCGACGCTCGGCGAGCCACGCCATATCGCCATGGCGGCCGGCTTCGATAAACGCCTCCAGCCGTTCGGCGATCAGAGGGTCAAGGGTTGGCGGCGCGAATCCCATTTCATCGACGCCGAGACGCAGCCCCGCCGCGCGGATTTCCGCGCGCAGGTCCGCACTGGTCTCAGCCTTCACACTGGTCTCCGCCAATGCTGTTCGCGACGTCATTTGCGGCGTCTCCTGAGCCTCGCCCGCCGGATTATGCAATGGGCCCGGAACATCATAGTCGGGACGCGGGTCGGAGTCAGGTAATCGGTCGGCGAGGACCTCACGCATCGAGGGCCGAGAATGCGCGCCCCGGCCGCAGTTCCGCGCATTAGGGAAATCCGTCTAGGGAGCGTCGCCGAAATAATCGCGCGTTAAAAGGACGCCCGCCGCAACGCGCTCGTGCGGTTCCCGGTTGAACGGCGGCGCGCCGCGCAACTGGCGGCTCGCGGCGTCGCAGAATGCCGATTGGCCGTCAGACGTCCCATTCTAGATGGCCGGCGTGGGGGCCGCCGTTCGCCCGCGGGCGGTTTGCAACCGAAACGTGCAGATTAATCGGCAAGGGATTTGCGATTAGCGAAGAGGTGTTTCGCTTTAGATCAGGTGATCGTCGCCGATGTCCGCTGAAATCATCGATGGCGGCCTAGAGGCGCCAGCCTGGCGTCAGGCTGCGCCGCGGGCGCGCAGAATCGCGATGGCGCTCTACGGCTGGCGGGACCCAGCCTGGGTATTCCTGGCGGCCGTCGCCGCGTCTACGCCCTTCGTCATGGCGTCGGGGTTCGCGCCGGCGCTCCTCAGCCTAAATGCGACGGCTGACGCCCTCGGACCGGTAGCCGATGCGCGTGCGGTCGCCGCCGGGGCCGGCGACCCGACGCGCGAGACGGCGCCGTATTTTCTAGCGCTCATAACCCTTGCGGATCGCTTTGTCGCTGCGCCTGGCCGGGCGCTCCTGGTCGCCAAGGCGATCGCGGCGGTCCTTGCGGCGTACCCGATGGCGTATTTCGCATCGGTGCGTCTGCCGACCATCGCTTGCGTCGGGCTGACCGCGACAATCGCCGCTTTCGTCGTGGCGCCGTTCAATGGCGCGAGCGATCTTGCGCTGGCTTACTTCCTCGTCGTCTCGACCGCGCTCGTTCTGTCGCCGGCGGACGAAGGCTGGGACCGGGCGATTTTTGAAGGCCTCCTGTGTGGCGGCCTCATATTCGCCTTGTGGCTGCTAAACCCCGTCTTTGCCCTCGCCGCGCTGCTGGTATTGTCCGCCTGTCCTTTCCTCACCGGATTCGCTGGCCTCGCGCGCTACGCAACTGCGTTCGGCGCGCTCTTAACGTTCGTGGCGTTCGCCGAAATAGCGGCGCCCGGCATCAACGGTTCGCGGTCGGCCGCCGCCGCCGCCCTCGCGTCGGCCGGCGCCGGCGCGGCGGTGGGAGGCGTCGGCGTCTGGGGAGTCGCGGGCGCCGCCGCATCCGCCGTAGCGGCGATCGGCGCCGCGACGGTTTTTGGCGGGAAGGAACACGCGCGCGGTTGGGGGGCTGCGATCGGCTTCATGGCGGTCGCTTTCTTGGCGGCCGGATTTGCGGGCGCACAGCCCGCGCCGGCTTTTGCCCTCGCCGCGGTGATCGCCGTCTTTTCGATCGCGTCGCCGTTCTATGACGGCGTTTTCCGCGATCATGACCGGGCCTCCGTCGTCGCCGCCGGCGTCGCTGCGGCGCTGACCCTGTTCTGGATCGCTGCGGTGTGCGCCCAGGCGACGGCTCAGCTGGAGGTCCAGTTCCGCGCTGGCGAGGCGGCCCCGGCCACGGTGAAGTCGGCGCTTGGCGTTGTGCACCCGAGCCGCGAGCAGCTCGCTGAATGGCGCGCGCGCCGAGGGGCGCTGGGCCAGAAGGCGCGGGCCGCCGGCGAGGCGCCGATCGACCAATCCGATATGCTGATTGAGGCGGCCCGCGAGGCGATAAGAAGCGTGCAGGAGGGCGTCAGCGTTGCGTTCCTGACCGGCGCGGACATCGCCTGCGTCCTTGCGCCGACCCGCGAGTGCAAGCCGGACGGGCGCGCCGCTGCGGCCGAAGCGGGCGTCGTGTTCGTTCCAAGGGTTGATCTGACGGCTGCGGCGCAGGCCGAAAAGGAGCGGTCCGAAGCGCTTCTTTACACCGAGTTCAAACTCGCCGAGCAAACCGCGTTCTGGGAGATCTGGGTGCGACGGAGCGCCCCTCGCGGCGCGTCCGGCGCGTCAAGGCCGGGACTTGAAAACTGAGCTATCGCGTCGCGTAGCGGTCCGCCGCGGCGGGATCGGCCCAGGCGACGAAATGGGGATTGTCAAAGCCGCGGCCTGCCTTTGCGTAACGCAAGGGAGGCGCGTCCGTCCCGGCCTCAAGCACGACGCCGCCCGCCGCCTCAAGGACGGCCTGGCCGGCGCCCGTGTCCCACTCCATCGTGCGTCCGAACCGAGGATAGACGTCCGCCGACCCGTCCGCGAGCCTGCAGAACTTCAATGACGAGCCGGCGGCGGCGAAGGACGCGATAGGCAGGCGATCTAGAAAATCTTCGGTTTCCCTGGAGCCGTGGCTTCGGCTGCCTATCGCAACAAGCTCCGTCGGCGCCGGGCGGCGGCTTTCGATCGGCGACCATGCGCCGATAGCGTTGGTCTCGATGCGCGCGCGGTTGGCGCCGAGGCCCTTGACGCCGACGAACATTTCCCCGAGCGCAGGGGCGAGCACGACTCCCAATGCCGGCGCCTTGTCGATGATCAGCGCAATATTGACGGTGAACTCTCCAGACCCCCCGACGAACTCCTTGGTGCCGTCCAGCGGGTCGACCAGGAAGAACGCCTGGCCGCTCCCATTGCTCAGGTCAGGGGCTTCGCCTCTCGACGCGGCTTCTTCGGCGAGCACAGGAACGCCCGGCGCAACCGCCGTGAGGCCGGAAATAATGATCTCTTCGGCGCGACGGTCCGCGGCGGTGACCGGCGAGGCGTCCGCCTTTCGTTCGACGTCGACGCCGTCCTCATACATTTCCAGGATTGCGCAGCCCGCGCGATACGCGATCTCCGCCAGCGCCTTTGCGAGGTCCTCAGTCGGGTCGATCATCTATTGAAGTTCTCCCGGCGCGCGCCGCGAAAAAGGCTGGACTATGCGGCGAACGGCGGCGTGGCCTTGCGCCGAGGATGGGTAACGGCGGCGCTATTTGAACGCAATGATCGTAAACGCCGCGCATTGTTTGGCGGTCATGCCCGATGCGGCGATGACGCGATCGATGATCCAACCGTCCTCGGCGAGGCTGGCGAGTTTCTCCTCCAGCGCCCGCGCCGCCGCCTTCCCGTAGGAATTTTCATTCGGGAACATATCGATGGGCTTCCTGGCGTCGCGCCAAGAGACGAAATAAGTCGAATACTGCTTGCCCATACCGGTCGCCCTTTGCGTTCTTACGCTGATCCCGCTTTTGTCCCATTCAACCGGACATTAAGGCGGCGCAAGCCTTGCGGCGGCGCTGCGCCATTCTCAAGATTCACAGACTTCACTCTGCAAGTTTTCCGCCAAGCGGCTGCGCTCCCGGCAGCTAGTTGCGGCGAGGCCCTTAATGACCTCGCTGCCCGGGCGCGCCGACTGGCCCGGGACTTGCGACCGGATACTACGCTAAATGGTTGCAAAGGGATGCCCCGACGCCTGATTCGGCGGCGCGTAAGGCGGGCTTTCGGTGGACTGTGGGTTCGCCGGGTGATATCGCAAACGCGGGGCGTCCGGCGCCGCGGGGCTTGGCGGCGCTTGTTTTGGCGCGGACGGAATATGGCGGATCAGGAACTCGTCGTGGGGCCTCACCTGACAGGCGACGCGCTCGGTGTGAATTTGAGCGCGCCGCGCTCTGATTCAATTGGCGCGGCGGACGCTGTCGCGCCGACCGACGCCGCGCAGTCGACGCGGCGCAGCGCGGCGCTGCCACACGCGCTATATGGCGACATCATTCAGATGATCGACTTCGCCTTGATCGCGGCGACGTCGATCCTTGTCGCATACATCTATCACATTGAAGTCC
Organism: Parvularculaceae bacterium; assembly: GCA_028284065.1. Classification (GTDB taxonomy): domain Bacteria; phylum Pseudomonadota; class Alphaproteobacteria; order Caulobacterales; family Parvularculaceae; genus MED-G105. Next base: position 286,134 of record JANQSJ010000014.1, on the reverse strand, counting down.
TGATCACTGATTTCGATTATCAGCTTTACGCTGGGGCGGGGATTGTCGGCGCAACCGCCTTGACCGCGGTGCTGCGGCGAGACGGCTTCTATGACTTTGAGAGTCTATTGACGTCCAGCAATTCAGTACGCGCGATTTTCACAAGATGGGCTCTTGTCGTCTTGAGCCTCATCGCTTTCGCTTTCACCCTGAAGGTGTCGGATCTCTTTTCGAGGATTTGGCTCTTTACATGGACGGCGGGTTCGTTTGTCGCCCTTGGCGGCGTTCGGATCGCGGCCGCGGCGTACCTTCGACGCGCCTCCGCCGAAGGGGGCGCATTCGGCCGACGGGTCGCGGTCGTGGGCGCCGCCGACGCATGTGCGGCCTTTTGCGAACAGGCGAAGCGCTCGGGCCTCGGGCTATCAGTCGTCGGCGTATTTCGTCTCGATCAAGACGATCGCTCGTCTGTGGCGGCGTCGTGCGGCGGCATGCAGGCGGTCGAGCGTCTGGCGCGGGCGGGAGATGTGGATGACATTTTGATTGCCGCACGGAACATTGATCGGTCCGAAATAGCTGAAATGATCTCTCGGCTGTCGGCGTTGCCGGTCTCGCTTTCCCTGCTTTCAAGCGTTCACTGGCTGGACCACCGAGGCGGGGAGGTAGTGCGCATAGGCGGCGCGCCGGCCTTGCGGCTCTACCGCCGGCCGCTCGAGGGATGGGGCGGCATCGTCAAGACGATCGAAGATCGCGTTTTGGGCGCAGTCTTTTTGGTGCTTGCCGCGCCCCTGATGGCGGCTTGCGCGATTGCGCTCAGGCTGCAGGGCCCGGGGCCGGTTCTGTTTTCCCAGCAGCGGCATGGCTTCAACAACGAAGTATTCAAGATCTATAAATTCCGGACAATGACCGTCGCCGAAGATGGTCGTGACGTGACTCAGGCGACGCGCGGCGACGCGCGCGTGACAAGGGTCGGCGCTTTCTTGCGCAAATGGAGTCTCGATGAATTGCCGCAGCTCTTTAATGTCATGAAGGGCGAGATGTCGTTGATAGGGCCACGGCCGCATGCGCTGGCTCATAATCACGCCTACGCCAAGATGATTGAAAACTATTCCGGACGGCACCGGGTCAAGCCCGGCATCACGGGCTGGGCGCAGGTTAACGGCTATCGCGGCGAGACCTCCGAGAAGGGGCAGATGGCCAACCGGGTCCGGTACGATCTTGAGTATATCGACAATTGGTCATTGTGGTTCGACGTCAAAATTCTCGTACTCACGGTGATCGCGGTTCTCTTCCCCAAGAATGCATTTTAGGCGGCCGGGGGCGGGCTGAATGCTGTCTTGACGCGGCGTAATTGTGTCGGCTGCGAGACCCTCGGGTAGCAGCGATTGGCCGCGTCACTGGACGCCGATCCGGCGCTCGCCTATTGCAACGGAAATCGATCTACGGCGTCGACGCCGTTTTTCCAGGAGTTCAGCTTCATGAAAGTCGCGATTGTCGGGTCCGGCTATGTCGGCCTTGTCTCCGGCGCTTGCTTCGCCGACTTCGGCCATTCGGTGGTGTGCGTCGACAAAGACGTCGCCAAGATCGATGCGCTCAGCCGCGGCGAAATTCCAATTTTCGAGCCGGGACTCGACGGGCTGGTCGCCGAGAACGTGGCTGCGAAGCGGCTTTCATTCACGACTGAACTCGGCGACGCGGCGCGCGAGGCCGAAGCTGTATTCATCGCCGTTGGCACGCCCTCGCGTCGCGGCGACGGATTTGCGGACCTCTCTTATGTCTACGCCGCCGCCGAGGAAATCGCGCGGTCGATTTCCGGCTACACCGTCATCGTCAACAAATCGACTGTTCCAGTGGGAACAGGCGCCGAGGTTGAGGCCATCATAAGAAAGGCGCGTCCGGACGCGGACTTCTCGGTAGCGTCTAACCCGGAGTTTCTCCGCGAAGGGGCGGCGATAGAAGACTTCAAGCGCCCTGATCGCGTTGTCGTCGGCGCTGAAGACGATCGCGCCCGCGACATGATGAGAGAGCTTTATCGCCCGCTCTTCATCAATGAGACGCCAATCCTGTTCACCAATCGCGCCACTTCGGAACTGATAAAATATGCGGCGAACGCGTTTCTGGCGACCAAGATCACCTTCATCAACGAAATTGCGGATTTGAGCGAGCGCGTTGGCGCGGACGTGCAAGAGGTCGCCCGCGGCATTGGTCTGGACGGACGCATCGGCGCCAAGTTCCTGCATGCCGGTCCGGGATATGGCGGCTCCTGCTTCCCGAAAGACACGCTGGCTCTTGTGCGCACTGCGCAGTCCGCTGGCGCGCCGACTAAGATTGTCGAGGCGGTCGTTGAGATAAACGACCGTCGCAAGCGGCAGATGGCTGAGCGGATCATCAGGGCGTGCGGCGGCTCAGTGGAAGGAAAGACGGTTGCGATCCTGGGCCTGACATTCAAGCCGAATACGGACGACATGCGTGACGCGCCGGCGCTTGAGATAATACCGGCGCTGATCGCGGCCGGCGCGAAGGTGCGCGGCTTCGATCCCGCCGGCATGGAGGAAGCGCGCGCCCTCCTCGGGGATGTGGTTTTTTGCGAAGGACCCTACGACGCTATGGACGGCGCGGATGTCGTCGTTCTGTTGACGGAATGGGATGAATTCAGGGCGCTTGATTTTGTGCGCATGAAGGAATTGCTGAAGTCGCCGGTATTTGTCGATCTGAGAAATGTCTACCGGCCTGAGAAGATGCGTGAACTCGGCTTTGACTATCAATCAATAGGCCGCCCAGGGCCCCAATTGGCGGATGGCGCTTCGTCCGAGTAGACCTAATCCACTGCGTTCGGCCTAAGCGGCGCGCAGTTTTCGCAATGTGCTTGATTTCTCAAGTCCCGCCGCTTCAGGCCGAGTGATGCGGACGCCGGCGCGGGCGAACAGGTCGGACGCCACCATCGGCGCTTCGGTCCGGAACGCGGTGCGGCCGCGTTCGTCCACATAGATGACGAAGAACCCTTCCTCTGCATTCATTGCATGGCGCAGGAGGGAAGGGTCGAGCCAGTCCATCTCGTCGCCATTCAGGCGCGCGGGCTCGTCGCCGTAGAGCTCGATGATCTTGATGTCTTCGCGGATGATGAGCGCGATCGCCGGCTTCAAGAGGCGCCGCTGCATGCGGCAGGCGGCGTGATCGGCCTTCGGGCCAATAATGAAAAGCGTCTTGCGCGGCGTGAAGCGCTTGATGTCCTTGGCGGAAAGCGGGCGCGGAATCTGCGGCAGGTCGAGCGGTCCGCTGGACGCGAACGCCGCCGCGACGCCGAACGCGACGCAAATGCCCACAAAAACGAGAGTGATCCCCATAACGAAAAGGCTACCTCGGTCCGACTTGCCGTTCGTTTAACGAAAATCCTTTAGCCGTCGCGCAGAAAATGGAAAGGCCGAGCCGTCGTCTCGGCGTTCAATCCTGCGCCTTGGCGATGCAGCAATTACCGTGCCGTTAATTATTCAACAGCGGAAGTCGAGGCCGCGTCATTGAAAGCCTCGTCATACTTCCCGCGCGGGAGCATGAACCGCCGGCTGGCCATCGCCGCGCCGACCAGGAGCATGCCTGCGCCGACGCCCGTAATGCCTGCTTCCGGAGGCGCGCCAGTTCGCGTGATCATGAGCACAGCCAGCGACCCCGGCAGCGCGAACACGGCGTTGGCGAGGCTGCTCGCCGCCATGATGCGCGCCCGTGAGTCGGGCGTCGCACGCCGCTGCATCGCCGCCTGCAAAGGGGAGATGTAAAGCCCCATAAACGCGGCGGTGGTTGCGAGCGCTAAGGAAAAGGCGATGTTGAAGGGCGTTGCGAACAGGTCGGTCAATGTGAGCGCTCCGTCCTCGGGCGCGAGGTGCGGCGCGGCGATCCCGATGGCGATCGTCAAGACGCCGGCGGCGGTCACGCTCGCGCCGGCGACGCCCAAACTGGTCCGCCGTTTTGGAAGCGCCGCCGCCGCAATGGCCCCCACGCCAATGCCAAGCGCGAAGAGCGCGTTGAGCGCTGTGGCGGTTAGAGCGTCGCTGCCGAGCGTGTCGCGCGCCAGAAGCGGCGTCATCACTGTGACCGCGGTCGACAGGAAGAAGAATACGCCCACGCCGATCATCGGCGGCGCGACGCCTGGCGCGCGTAGGGTGAGGCGGATCATCTCGTCGGCGAGGGCGAACCAATTGTGTCGGAGCTTCAGATTCGGCGCGTTCGCGGCGCGCGGCGGCGCGAAAAGGGCTGCGCCGAAGCCGAGGATCGCGGCGAGCACCAACACGGCGCCTACTTTGGCGCCGCCGGCCGGCTGAACGATCAACGCCCCCCCTACGCCATAGCCAAGCAGGATAAAGCCGAATAGCCCCGCATTGCACAGGCCATTGCCGCGAACGAGTTCATTCGCGCTTAGGTATTTCGGCATTGCGCCGACCCTGACCGGCGAAAAAAATGCCGACTGCGCGCCCATGGCGAAGAGCATAAAGATCGCCAGCCCGCCTATTTCCGCCGCGAACGCGTAGGCGGCGACGGCCATCAGGCCGATTTCGGCGAATTTCGTGCGGCGAATCATCGCCGAGGTCTCGTATTTGTCCGCAAGCTGTCCCGCGATTGGAGAAAAAAGCAGGATCGCAAGGGGCAATAGCGCGCCGATTATCGGCATCGCGTCATCTGGGTTAGGGAATCCGGGCGCGGTGACGACGCCATAGGGAATGCCTATCAGCAGCGCCTGCCGCAGCACATTGTCCGCGAATGTGCCGAGCGACAGCGTCGTCCAAATCGGCCAAAAGCGACGCTGCAAAAAAAGCGGCCTGGCGATCGTCTGGGACGCGCGCGCGTCCGCATTATCGGTGGCGTTCAGATCTATAACCGTCCCCGAGGCGATGAGCGTATATGTCTCGACACTATTGCACGAACGGCCCCCTCCGCGAGCCGCGCCGGTGTAGGAAAGTTCATTTGCGAAGTTGTGCGAGCCTCGCCACTTCCGACGTTACAAGGGGATCGCCCAGATGACCGCTACCGCCGCACTTCGCCGCTGCGCGCTTGCGCTTTTCGCAGCCGCCGCAAGCCCACTGTCCGCCCACGCGTCCGACCCTGAACCAGATGCCGAAGTTGCGCCGCCCGCCGCGTCGACCGATGAAGGCGTGCGGGGCGAGTTTGTGACGCTCGGCTATCTTGAGGACGTCCGCGTCGGCAATCTCGGCCTCGAAATGAAAGGCAAGCTCGACACCGGCGCCGACACGAGCTCGGTCTACGCCCGCGACATTGAGCTTTATGATCGCAAGGGCAAGGACACCTGGGTGCGGTTTCGCTTGATCGGTAAGGACGGTCGCTCGATCCGCTATGATCAGAATGTCATTCGCTTCGTCCGCATCAAGCAAAAGCGTGGCGGCCGCATCCGCCGCCCGGTCATCCACCTGCCCCTTTGCGTCGGCGGGAAGTCGGGCGTCGCCGAGATAAACCTCGCCGATCGCTCCGATTTCGAGTTCGACATTCTGGTGGGCCGGGAGTTTCTCGCGCACCGGATAGCGGTTGATTCCTCGCGGACCTATGCATCGAAGAACGCTTGCCTCGATGCGCGCGAAGAGGAGGACGCCATAACGGTCGCCGCCGGCGATGAGGGCGATGCGGGCGCGGAACCCGGCGAATAGCCGGGACGTCGACGGGGAGAAAGAACGCGATGAGATCGAATGCGCTGCACGCAATCGCGCTGGCGTTTTTCCTGATCGCCGTCGGCGCGTCGGTGTTCATGATAAAGGCCGTGCGGTTCGGTTACCCGCTGCAGCCCGGCGTCACCGCCTCGGTGTGGACGATTGAAGTCTTCCTCGACTTCATGGCCAAGGACGAACCCGCACGCATCGACCTGCATATTCCGACCACGGATGCGGCGCGCGATCTTGCGGGCGAGGAATTCTACAACGGTTCCTTCGGCCTCAATCTCACTAGCGATCGGGCGACCGGCAACAGGAAAGCGGTCTGGGCGTACCGGTTTCCAAGCAACCGAAAGGTGCTGAGGTATTCCGCCGAGACCCGCGGCGAGACCCAGTCGACGCGCCTGCCGGACTGGTTCGCCGAGCCAGCGCCGCGTGCGACGCCTTTTGAGGCGGACCCGGTCAAGCGCCAGGCGTTCATCGTCTGGAGCGCGAGCCTGCGGCGTCGCTCCGCCGACGACGCGACCTTCGCGGACCTCATGCTGCGGGAGATCTTCGGCGGCCCCGGCGACCGCGGCGAGGACGCCGACGAGCAGGCGGTGCTCCTGAAGGAGCTCCCGGCGCCGCTCGATCGGCTGGAGCTCGCCCGGGAAACGCTCGCCGCGCAAGGCCTTCAGGCGCGCATCGCCAATGGCGTCCGGCTGGTTGAAGACGTTCGGCGCGCGGAGACGATCCATTGGCTCGAATACCGCGTCGGCGGCGAAGACCGCCGGTTCTTCCCTGGCGGGGCGCCGTCGCGCTTCCTCACGATTTGGCGCGGGGCCGAGGGGCTCGTGTCGGCGAACGGCGTCTCCGAACTCGACCTTCAGATAGCGATTTCGTCTGAGCGGTCATCCGCCGCGGCGCTTGCGCAGCGGGCGGGCGCCGAGGCCGCGCCGGTATCGCGGCTCTTCAGTTTCGGAGACCTGCCGCTGACGACTCAGCTCGTCTACAAGACGCTGGTGACGATCCCTGTGGGCATCGCGCTCCTGGTGTTCTTGCGGCAGTTCGTCGGCGTACAGACGCTCGGCACGTTCATGCCGGTGCTGATCGGGATCGCGTTCCGGGAGACCGCGCTCCTGAACGGGGTTATTCTCTTCTCGACGCTCATCGCCCTTGGCCTCGCCGTCAGATTCTATCTGGAGCGGCTGCAACTGCTGCTCGTCCCACGCCTCGCCGTCGTCCTTATATTTATCGTCATCGCGATGGCGGGGATTACGATTCTGATGACCGACAACAACCAGGCGATTGGCCTGTCGATCTCACTTTTCCCCATGGTCATCATCACCATGACGATCGAGCGGATGTCGATCCTGTGGGAGGAGGCGTCCGCCGGAGAAGCGATTCGCCAGGGGCTCGGGAGCCTTGTGGTTGCAAGCCTCGCCTATCTCGTCATGTCGAACGCACATGTCGAATATCTAATGTATAATTTCCCGGAACTGCTGTTCATCTTAATGGGAATTTGCGTACTGATGGGCAGGTATACCGGTTTGCGCTTGAGCGAAGTCTGGAGATTCCGACAGCTCGCGCGCGCGTAATATTACGGGTCCGTTATGTTGAATGCCTGGCGAAAGCTGCGTGAGAAAGGCGTCATCGGCGTCAATCAACGCAACCTCGACTTTGTCGCCGCCCGGAACCCAAGACGGCTGCTGCACCGCGTCGACGACAAGGTGGAAACGAAGCGCCTCGCTGAAATCGCAGAAATTCCGAACCCTGAGCTTTATGGCGTCATCCGCGACGGGCGCGACGCGCGGTCGCTCGCGGACCTGCTCGACCGCGCCGACGGCTGCGTCATCAAGCCGGCGCGTGGCTCGCAGGGCAAGGGCATTCTGGTGATTGACGGGCCGCTTCAGGGCGGCTGGCGGCTCGCGAACGGCCGCAGAGTGCGGCTCGACGACGTGCGCCATCACGTCAACAGTATCCTATCGGGCATGTACAGTCTTGGCGGTCAGCCGGACGCGGCGATTATCGAATATCGCGTCAAGTTCGATCCCGTTTTTGGCCGCATCTGCTTCAAGGGCGTGCCGGACATCAGGGTTATCGTGCTGAAGGGCGTCCCGGCGTTCGCGATGCTGCGTCTGCCGACCGCTGAGTCCGACGGCAAGGCGAACCTGCACCGCGGCGGCGTCGGCGTCGGGGTCAGCGTCATTGACGGGACGACGCGGACGGGGATGCAGTTCGACAGACCCATTCGCCATCATCCCGACACCGGCGAGGCGCTGGCCGGGCTCGCCGTGCCTCATTGGGACGACATTCTCCAGATTGCTGCGCGGGCCTATGACGTCAGCGAGCTTGGCTATCTCGGCGTCGATATCGTGCTCGACCGGGAGCAGGGGCCGCTGCTGCTTGAGCTCAACGCCCGCCCGGGCCTGTCCATCCAGATCGCTAATCAGCTCGGCATGCGCGCGCATTTGCGCGCCATCGACGCGCTTGACGTTGAGTACGCGTCGGCGGACATGCGCGTCCGGTTAGCGAGGCGCGCGTTTGAAAAGAGCTTTGGCGAGAAGGGCCTTGGCGACGGCGCTGACAGCGGGTCAGCGCCCGACGGCGCCCGCGCCCGTCCGGTCCTTGGCGTCGTCGAAGGCGGCCTCGCCGGCGCGGCGGCCTGAAGGACGAGATCTGCGTTCCCCCGGGCGCAGGCCGGAAAAGGACGCTCGCCGGGTCAATAATAGTTCGTTCACGCTTTTTTCGGCGGGATAGGCTAACCGTCTAGCTGATGGTCGCCCGAACCGATGACCATCCGCCGGAGCGCCCATGCCTCTCGTTCAGCTCATCGTCCTCGCCATTGTCCAGGGGATCACGGAGTTTTTGCCGATCTCTTCTTCGGCGCATCTCATCCTGGCGCCGATGCTTGCGCCTGGCTGGAGCGACCAGGGACCGCTGATCGACGTCGCGAGCCATGTGGGCACCCTTATCGCGGTCCTGCTCTATTTCCGTTCCGAATCGGCGATGCTGGTCCGAGGCGGCGTCGATGTCCTTGGCTTCAGGGATACGCCCGAACGGTGCCTCTTTCTGCAGCTCGCCGCGGCGAGCGCGCCCGTTATCATTATCGGCGGCGCTGTCGCTGCGTCCGGGGCGATCGACTATTTGCGCGATCCGACAGTGATCGGGGCGGCGAGCATCGTTTTCGCTGTTTTCCTCTGGCGCGCCGATCGCGCTGCGACGTCGAAAGAAGGTCTTGATCGCATCGGCTGGCGCGAAGCGCTCCTAATCGGCGGCGCGCAGGCCTTGGCGATCATTCCCGGCGCAAGCCGCTCCGGGGTGACGATAACTGCGGCGCGCTATCTAGGCTGGTCGCGGCCCGAGGCGGCCCGGTTCTCTATGCTGCTCGCCATTCCGACGATCCTGGCGCTCGGGGGCTTCGCCGGCATCGAGCTTATTCGGGACGGCATGCGTGAAGACGTTCTGGCGGCCGCGATTGTCTGCGTCCTGTCCTGCGCCGTGGCGTTTGTGGCGATTGCGGTCATCATGCGGTGGACCCAGCGGCTGGATTTCACGCCGTTCGTCGTCTACCGGGTCCTGATGGGGCTCGCGGTGATCGCGGCGGCCGGCCAGCTTGCCGGCCAGGGTTAATCTGTAGCCGGGCGGCGCAGGCGCTGAGCGGCGCGGTTTCACCATCTTGTTATCAAAACCGGTTAACCGACCTCAATGATGGTCGGTTTCCGCCTTTAAAGCGTTATAAAGTATCGACATATCTACCTGCCGAACGGCGCATCGGCCTTCATCGTTTTCTAGGCATTGCCGCCGCATAATCGATACGCCGACCCAGGTTGAGCGCGGAGTGTCCTTGCTCGGCCGCCGAAATGGAGGCTTCCTCTATGACAGAAAGACGCGCTTTTGGTCGACTGGCGGAAGACGCCGCGCCTGAAATGAGCCGTAAGGAGTTTGAGGAGCTCGGCGGCAAGCGGCTTGTCTATGTGCGGCCGGTGATGGTCGCTGACGTGGCGGATGACCTGGTCGACGAAGAGAGCGATCTGACCCTCGACCTGCCGGAGGACGCGATCCTCTATTCGGTGCACGCCGCCAATGGCGAACGCATCGCGCTCGTCGGCGATCGCGCCCTTGCCTTTGCGGCGGCCCGTCAGCACGAGATGAACCCGGTCAGCGTGCACTAACCAACTGATTTATCTATTCAATTGTTTATCCGGGGCTGCGCTATGCGGCGTCAGGTTTGGCGGTCTCGGTTGCGATCGCGAAGATAGCCTCGCGCGTATCGGCGCCGCGTATGGCCGAGCGAACGTCTTCGTTCCTTAGGAGCCGAGACGCCTTTGCAAGCGCCTTTAAGTGGGCGGCTGTGGCGTCGGCGGGCGCCAACAGCACGAAAATGATGTCCACCGGCTTATCGTCGAGTGAGTCGAAATCCACAGGCGCATCGAGCTTCGCCATCAGCGCGACGATTTCGGTGAGGTCGGCGATCTTGCCATGGGGCACGGCGACGCCATTCCCGACGCCCGTCGAACCGAGGCCTTCGCGGTCCATGAGCGCATTCTCAATCGTTTCGGCTGACAAACCAGTCAGATCGGCGGCTCGCTTCGCCAGCTGCGACAGCGCTTCGCGCTTGCAACGAGCGTGCATGTTAGCCGCGACGCCGTCGAGCGTCAGGTAGTCAGACAAACCCATTTCCACACCTTTCCGGCGCCGAGAAGCGGCCGAAATCGCTGATCAATCGGTCAGTTGCGCGCACACACTCAGACGCCGCAATCGAACGCCGCAGATCAATACCCCGACGCCGCGTCAGGCGGTTGGAAGGCCTTTGGCGCGATTTCGCCAAATAAGCGATCGCTCCCGCCGTCGCGACGCCCGGGCTTCTAACGCTAAAGCAAGAATGGCGCAAAGCCTTTAACGCGTCGGATCTATCCACCCGATATGGCCATCGCGGCGGCGATAAACCACGTTCAGCGCGCCATTCGCCGCATTCTTAAACAACACCGCAGGCGCCTCGACGAGATCAAGCTGCATTACCGCGGCGCTGACCGTCATTTCGACGACCTTTGTCGTGGATTCCGCGATGACCAGCGGCGCAGCGTCGTCGTCAATCGCGGGGTCGTCGCCGTCCGGGGAGGCGAGGGTGAAATAGGCGGCGTTCTCGGCCGGCAAGGGGTCCTTCGCGCTCGCATGGCGGTCCTTCAGGCGGCGTTTGTGCCGGCGCACGCGCTTTTCGAGCTTCGCCAGCGCCCGATCGAACGCCCCATAGGCGTCGTCGGCTTCATCATGGGCCGACAGAAACACGCCTGACGCCAGATGCGCCGTCATTTCGCATTCGACCAGGTGACGTTCTTTCGTGAAGGTCACCGATGCGTCCGCGCCGCGCTCAAAATACTTCGTCACGCCTTCGGAGAGCTTTTCCTGCACATAGGTCTGCAGCGCATCGCCGAGGTCGATGTTTTTGCCAGTGACTTGAATATCCATGGGGCCTCCAGAAATCGCCGAAACGCCGGCGAAAGGGCAATATTGACCTAATGGCGGCGCGATCCAATAGGCGCGTCAGCCGCCATATGCGCACGCACGCCGGCGGCGATAGCCGTCTTCGCCCGGCCTAGATGGCCGCGCGCAACGCCGCGCGGCGGCGCTGCACGGATGAAGGAATGCCGAGCGTTTCGCGGTACTTCGCGACGGTGCGCCGGGCGATCTCAATACCGTCCTGACCGAGCAGCTCCACCAGCTTGTCGTCGGACAGAACCGCATCCGGCGTCTCCGCCGCCACAAGTTCCTTTATCCTGTGCCGCACCGCCTCCGCGGAGTGCGCCTCGCCGCCGCTCTTTGAACTGATCGATGCGGTGAAGAAGTATTTCAGCTCGAATATTCCACGGGGCGTCGCGATGTACTTGTTCGACGTCACGCGGGAAACCGTGGACTCGTGCATTTCGATGGCGTCCGCGACGGCGCGCAGGTTCAGCGGGCGCAAGTGCTTGACGCCATAGGCGAGAAACGCGTCCTGCTGGCGGACGATTTCCTCGGCCACCTTGAGGATGGTCCGCGCCCGCTGGTCAAGGCTCTTGGCGAGCCAGCTGGCGTTGGCGAACTGTTCCTGAACGTAGCTTGCGTCCTTTTCGGCCGCCTTGTCTTTGGAGACCTTCGCGTAATAGTGCTTGTTGACGAGGACGCGCGGCAGCGTGTCGTTGTTAAGCTCGACTTTCCACCCGCCATCGGCGTCTTTCAGCACAAAGACGTCCGGCGTAACTATCTGCACGAGCTCTCCGCCATAGGCGTAGCCCGGCTTCGGATTGAGCGCGCGCACTTCGGCGATCATGTCGCGGACGTCGTCTTCATCCGACTTTGTCGCCTGCATGAGGCCCTTCAGGTCGGCCTTGGCGAGGAGCTCGATATTGTCGACGAATGCGCGCATCGCCGGATCGAGCCGGTCTCTATCCTTGAGCTGCAGGCTGAGGCACTCCTTCAGTCCACGCGCGCCCACGCCGATCGGTTCGAAAGTCTGTATAAGGCGCAGCGTCTCCTCCACCGCGTCCGACTCCGTCCCAAGACGCGCGGCGACGTCCGCTACGTCGTCGCGGAAGTACCCCGCGTCGTCGATGAGGTCGATGATATAGGCGCCTACGAAAAGCGCTTGCGGATCGGAGGTGGCGACTTTCAGTTGATCGTTCAGGTGTTCGCGCAGCGAGATTTCGCTGGTGTGTCGCTCGCCGACCTGGCGGTCGTCGTCAAACCCGTTGCGCTTCTCGCCGAGGCCCGCCCACTCGTTGGTCTGGTAGCCTGCGGTCGGCTCGTCGCCGCCCATTCGGACCGCGCCGTCTTCGTCAAATGATGCGTCGATCCCGTCTTCCGCCCGCGCGTGCGCGTCGGCGCGCGTCATGTCGAGGCTATCCGTATCCGGCGCGTCTTGCGCATCCGGCGCGTCGGCGGCGGCCGCCTCGCTGGCGCGCGGCTCGGCGCGTTCGGCGCCATCGCGTGAGGACTTCGGCTCGGCGCCGCCCTCCGCCGCGGCGCGGTCCGGTTCGCCTGCGTCCTTGGCGCTCTCGAGAAACGGATTCTCCTCAAGCTGCTGGTCGACATATTCAGTGAGCTCAATATTCGACAATTGCAGCAGCTTGATTGCTTGCTGCAATTGCGGCGTCATCACCAGTTGTTGTGATTGCCGAAGCTCAAGTCTTGGAGCTAACGCCACACCGCTCCTTTCGCCCCTTAAGGTCCTAGGCCGCTACATTTGAAAGCTGTCGCCGAGATAGACGCGCCTGACGTCCTTGTCCCCGACGATGTCGTCCGGCGCGCCCTCGATCAGCACCTGGCCTTCATGAATGATGTAGGCGCGGTCGATGATGTCGAGAGTCTCCCGGACATTATGATCCGTAATCAGAACGCCGAGCCCCCGCTCCCGCAGATGCAGGACAAGCTCGCGAATGTCTGAAATCGCCAGGGGGTCAATGCCGGCGAACGGCTCATCAAGCAGCATGAAAGCCGGCCCGGTGGCGAGCGCGCGGGCGATCTCCACCCGTCGCCGTTCGCCCCCCGACAGCGCGAGCGCCGGGGCGCTGCGGATATGCGTTATGTTGAACTCGGCCAGGAGATCGTCAATGAGCCGTTGCTGCTTGTCCTTGTTCTTATGGACAAGCTCGACGACCGCGCGCAGGTTCTGCTCCACCGTCAGTCCACGGAAAATCGACGCTTCCTGCGGCAGGTAGCCGACGCCGAGCCGCGCCCGCTGGTACATCGGCAGCCGGGTGACGTCATGGCCGTCAATGGAGATCGTCCCGAAATCGGCGGGGATGAGGCCGGTGATCATATAAAAGCAGGTCGTCTTGCCGGCGCCATTGGGGCCGAGGAGGCCGACGACCTCGCCGCGATTGACCCGCATGGAGACGTCGCGCACCACCGGGCGGCGCTTAAAGCTCTTGCCGAGATGGGCTGCGAAAAGCCCGCCCGTGCCTTCCACCACCTGGGGCTGAAGGGGGCTTGCGGGCGCAGCCTCCGACGCGCCGGCGCTTATGTCCGTTTGCGGTTCCATGTCAGCCTCCGATCTAGCGGCAAATCCATTGACGGTTCCATAACGCCGCGGGCGGGCCTGGAGTCAGGACTGGCCTTCAAGCGCCTTGGTCTGGAACACGCCGCGCACCCGCTTGCCTTTTTGCGCCGCGAAGATGACCCGGCCGGTGTCGACCCAGTAGGTGAGGTCGTCGCCGGTAAGGATTTGTTCGCCTTGCGTCACGACGACGTCTCCGATCATGCGGATCGAGCGCGTCGCCTCGGTGTAGATCGCTTCCGCGCCGCTGATCGCTTCATTGGCGGTGGCGTAGCGAACCTCGCCGACGGCGCGAATTTCCTTAACGCCGCCTTCATCATCCTGGACGATCACCAGCCGGTCCGATGTCAGGATCGACTCGCCCTGGACGACGCGCACCTCGCCAATCCAGGTGGCGACTTTTTCGCGCGACTCAAGGCGCTCGCTGGTGATGTCGAGGGGCAGGTCGCTGTCCGCCTCAAGCTGTGCGGCCGCCGGGCCGGCGCAGAAGAGAAACGCCGCGGCGGCCAGAACCGGTCGTCTCGCCCGGACATCGGCCGCGCGTGTCCGCATAATCTCCAGTTTGCGCATCACAGTCCTTCCCCCTTTTCCGCCAGGCCGCCGTCGCTCACGTCAGGCTCGGCCGGCGCATCGTTATCCTCCGACCGCTCGCAAGCCGCATCCTCCCTCAACCTGCCGGGGATGAGCGGCCCCTTGGCGCAGCCGCCGTTTTCGCGGTCCGGATAAATCCGCACCGCCACATTGCCCTCGAAGACGACATGCCGGCTTTCATTGTTCGCTTCCATCCGGTCCGCGCGCAGGGTCGCGCCACGCGGCCCTTCCCCGGCGACCGCGGTGTCGGTCGTCACGCGGTCCTCGTCGATGAGGAACGTGGCGCGCGCAGTCTTAAGGACATAGTTATCCGCGCCGACCGTATGCTCGAAGACGACGTCGTCTTTCAGAAACAGCGTGTTGGCTTCGGAATCGAAACGGCCGTTTTCAGCCGACAGCACCGACTGTTTATCGCCGTCGCCCGACACCGCGCGGGGCTTTTCAAGGCCGATGCGCTTGTCATCGCCGGCCGCCTGAGTGGCGGCTTCGGCGGTGATGTCGAAGGGGGTGCCGTCTGCGTCGACGCCTGAGAAATGCGGCTTCGCCATGCGCAGTTCTTCGGTCGACGCCTCCAGCCGTTTCAGCTCGTTCAGGAACACGTCCTCCGCCTGGTTTCGGCCGGTATTGGCGATAAAGACGCCCACCAGCACGGCCGCGAGCGTCGGCAGGGCGATGCGCAGCCGACGCACGGTGGCGGAATGCCGCGCCGCCTCCTGCCCCGTCATCCGCGGCGCGGTCGGCAGGGCGTCGAGGCGGCTGGATTTCTGCGGGGCGTCCGACATGAGCTGAATGTAATGGCGCGGGCGTTGAAGTCGAGCGGCGCGTTGCGGGCGGCCTGCGCTTTCGCTCAGGCGTGGGCGAAAATGTCTGCGTCCGGCCACCCGGCGAGGTCGAGCGCGGCGCGGGTGGGGAGGAAGTCGAAGCATGACTGGGCGAGGGCGTCGCGCCCTTCCCGGGCGAGCATGGCGTCGAGTTTCTCCTTTAACGCGTGCAGGTGCAAAACGTCGGAGGCGGCGTAGGCGATCTGCGCGTCGGTGAGCTCGGCCGCCCCCCAGTCGGAGGATTGCTGCTGCTTTGACATGTCGACGCCGAGAAATTCGCGCGCGAGGTCCTTCAGCCCATGTTTATCTGTATACGTACGAACGAGTTTCGAGGCGATCTTGGTGCAGTAAATAGGCGTTGTCGCGACCTCCAGCCACTGCATGAAGACGGCGACGTCGAAGCGGGCGAAATGGAATATTTTAAGGGTCTTCTCGTCGGTGAGGAGCGCTTTCAGGTTCGGCGCGTCGTACGCGTTGCGGTCGAGCTGGACGAGATGCGCGCTCCCGTCGCCGGCTGACAATTGCACGACGCACAAGGGGTCGCGGTGGGGGATGAGGCCGAGGGTTTCGCTGTCGACGGCCACTGACGGGCCGAAATCGATGTTGGGCGGCAGGTCGCCGTGGTGGAGATGGTTCGTCATGGCCCGCGTTCTACCTATTTTTCAGCGAATTGATAGGCGTCGGACATCCAATACGGCGACGAGAAAAGCGACCGGATTCTAAGGCGTTAGAAAGCGCGATGCGCCCTACCGCCGGCGCCTGGTCGATCGGGCGCCGCCGCGCGCGCATTGACTCTTTTGTTCTCTTTTTGTTCTAGTCCTCGTCCGCTGTTTCGGCGCTCTCGCCGATTGGCGGCTTGAGTTGGGGGCGCGCCTTTTGGGGAAGGCGCGCCAAGGGGGAGGCCGGGCGGCCGGCGGACGTTCGAATGCGGACGGACGGGCGGGCCGCCCGCCGCTTGGGCGGAATGCGGCGATGGGATTTTGTGGGATGGCGGAAAAAGCATGACAGGCAGGGACGCTTACGGCGGCGCGGCGGCGCCAATTCCTTTAAAGGCCGCGGCGCGCGGCGCCGCGCGGCGAAGCGCGATTTCAAAACTGAAGGCGCAGATCGCGCGGCTCGAAAAGCGCCCGCCCACATTGTCCGCCTCGCCCGCCTGCGCCGTCTCAAAAGACAGCCGGCAAGACCTCGCCGCCTATTGGGGCCATGCTTTCGGCGCGCGCGGCGTCCTGCACGAGGTGCGGTTCGCCGGCCTTGAAGAGGGCGCGCCGCCAGACCATCGCGCGGCCGCCGCCGCGCTAGGCTTTGCGCTTGCGCTTGCCGCCGCAGGCGCGCGGAGGCCGCAGGCTTATGTCTTTATTTGCAAGTCTCACGAGGCGGCGGGCGAGGGCGCGCTCTATCCGCCGGGCCTTGTCGGGCTTGGGGTCGATCCCGGCGCGGCGCTCTTCGTGCGGGCGCGCTCGGACGCTGAGGCGCTGTGGGCGGCGGAGGAGGCGTTGCGCGCGCCGCCTACTGACGGTGCGGCAGGCGCGCGCGGGCTGTGCGTCATTTTGCTCCTGCGCGCGACGGGCCCTTGCGTCGATCTGACGGCGACGCGGCGCCTGCACCTCGCCGCCGGGGCGTCGGGCGGCCAGTGCGCGCTCGTGCGCGGCCGCGCGCGCGACGCGTCGTCCTGCGCGCCCTATCGCTGGCGTATCGGCCCGGCGCCAAGCCGTTTGCTTACGGATGACCCGCGCGGGCTTGGACCGCCCGCCTGGACCGCGGCGCTGGAAAAGGGCGGCGCGGTCCGCCCGCCCGCCGTCATTGAAGCGTCTACGGATGGATTTTTATCGCGGCGGAAGCTTGAGCCCGCCCTTGCGCCGGCCGCCGCCGCTCCGACTGGCGAGGGCCCCATGCCCGCGCTCGCCACAGGGTCCGTGTGATGGCCGCGACGGCGACCCGTCAGCGGACGCGGCGCCTTCTCGGCGTCTTACTGCCGGCGCTTGCGATTGAACTCTACGCCCGGCGCGCGAAAGACGCCGCCGCCCTCAAGACGCCTTTCGTTCTTTATGAGCGCGCGGAGAGCGCCCTGCGCGTCGCCCATGCGAACCGCTTTGCGGGTGCGGCGGGGCTTTATCCTGGCCAGCCCCTGGCCGAGGCGCGCGCGCTCGTTCCGGGGCTCGCCGCCGCTCCGGCTGCGCCGGCCGTCGACGGACGGGATTTCGATCGTCTGGCGCAAGGGTTTTTGCGCTATGGGCCGCGTGTCGGCGCGTTCGGGTTCGGGCGCATCTGCGTTGAGATCGCCGGCTCGGCGCACTTGTTCGGCGGCGAGGCGGGGCTGCTTGCGGATGCGCGCGCGCGGCTCGGCCGCCTCCGCTTCGCCGCCCGCGCCGCAATCGCCGATACGCCTGCCGCCGCCCTCGCCATCGCCATGTATGGCGTTGATGAGGCGGAGAGAGGCGAGCGGAAAAAGTCTTCCGGCAATTCATCTGTAAGCCCTCTATCGTCTGGCCCAAGGGGCGGGCGCAATCCGGGATGGCGCGGCGAGTTTGTGGCGCCGCCCGGACGCGACGTTCCGCAAACGCCGCAGGCCTTCGCGGCGCGCATAATCCCGCCGGGCGCAGGGGATGCGGCGCTTGACCCTTTGCCCGTCGCCGCCCTGGAGCTTGATCCGGATACGGCGCAGCTTTTGCGCACACTTGGCCTGAAGACCATTGGCGCAGCGCGCCGCCAGCCGCGCGCGGCCCTCGTCAAACGCTTCGGCAAGGCCTTCGCCGCGCGCCTTGATGCGGCCTGCGGCGCGGTTTTCGAAAGCCTCTCGCCCATCGTCGAGCCAACCGACTATAGCGCCTTCGCGCGGACCGCCTCGCCGGTGACGGCCATCGACGCCGCGCTCGAAGGCGCGCGCGGTCTCGCCATGGACCTCGCCGCGCAGCTTGAACGCGATGGGCTCGGCGCGCGGCGGCTCGCCTTGCATCTCTTCCGGCTCGATAACTCCAGCCATGTGGAGAAGGTCGACTTCGGCGCGCCGACCCGCGCGCCGGAAACGATAGTGCGGCTTCTCCGCCTGAAGTTCGAAAAGGGCGCGCAGCCCGTCGATCCAGGGTTCGGTTTCGACGCCTTTCGCCTGACGGCCGAGCGCGTCGCGCCCATGGCCGCCGCGCAGCTGTCGGCTGTCGCTTCATCTGAGAACGGATTTCCTTTGACGGGGAGCGAGGATAATAGCCGCGCCGTCCTCAGCGGCCTCGCCGATCGGCTTGCCGCGGCTCTCGGGCGTGGCGAGGTTTTTTTCTACGCGCCGCGCGATACGCACGTTCCCGAACGCGCCGCGCGGGAGGTTCCGGCGCTTGGCGCCGCAACTATCAAGAACGCCCCTGACGCCTGGCCCTCCGCCGCCTCGCCGGGCGGCGTTCCGTACAGGCCCATGTTCCTGTTTCCTGAGCCGGAGCCGCTGCAGGTGACGGCGCTTGCGCCCGACGGACCGCCGGCGCGATTTATATGGAGGCGGGTTTCCTATCGCGTCGTCCGGGCGGCCGGGCCCGAACGCCTTCTCGGCGAATGGCGTCGCGGCGAAGACCATATGCGCGACTATTACCGCGTGGAAGATGCGGGAGGACGCCGGTTCTGGGTTTTCCGCGAGGGGCAAATGGGCGCCGATGACGTTAAGTGGCGCCTCGCCGGGACGTTCGCATGAGACCTGCGCCGCCCGCCTCCTATGCTGAACTCTCGGCGTTCACGAATTTCTGTTTCCTGCGCGGCGCATCGCACCCGGATGAAATCGTCGGCCAGGCCGCAGCGTTCGGGATGGCGGCGGTGGCCGTCACGGACGTCAATTCCTTCGCCGGCGTGGTGCGCGCCCATGTGGCCGCGAAAGAAGCTGGCGTGCGGTTCATCGTGGGCGTCCGGCTGTCGTTTACGGACGCCGCCTCGGACGTCCTCGCCTATCCGCAGAATCGCGCCGCCTACGGACGGCTGTGCCGCCTTTTGACGCGCGGCAAGCGGCGAGCGGAAAAGGGCGCGTGTCTTCTGACGGTTGAGGACGCGATTGAGTTGGGGGTGGGGAGCCTTTTCGCCGTCGCCCCCGATGGGCCAGAGGACGCCGGACTGGACGCGCTTGTCGCCAAGCTCCGCGCAGCGTTTCCGGGCGACGTCTGGCTCGCCGCCGCGCGGGCCTTCGGGCCGGATGATGCGCGCGCGGCGAACGCGCTTGCGGCGGTCGCCGCGCGGACGGGCGCGCCGCTCCTCGCGGTCAATCATGTCCTCTACCATGCGCCTGCGCGGCGCGCGCTGCAGGACGTCCTCTCCTGCATTCGCGAGGGGACGACCATCGACGGCGCGGGCCGCCTGCTGGAAGCGAACGCGGAACGCCATTTAAAGCCGCCGGCGGAGATGGCGCGCCTCTTCGCCGATCATTCGGGCGCGGTCGAAGAGACCCTGAAGCTCGCCGGGCGCGCGCGCTTCTCGCTTGACGAGTTGCGCTATGAGTATCCGAAGGAAACCGCCGACGGGGAAAGCCCGCAGGAGACGCTGGAGCGCCGCACATGGATCGGCGCCCGGGGACGGTATCCGGACGGCGTGCCGGACAAGGTGCGCGCCGCCCTTGTCCATGAGCTCGACCTCATCGCTCGGCTGGATTACGCGCCTTATTTTCTCACCGTTTACGACATCGTGCGTTTCGCCCGCTCGAAAGACATCTTGTGCCAGGGGCGCGGCTCGGCGGCGAATTCCTCCGTCTGCTTTTGCCTTGGCGTGACGTCGGTCGACCCCTCGAAGATGGATTTGCTCTTTGAGCGGTTCATCTCTGAAGAGCGGCGTGAGCCGCCGGACATCGACGTCGACTTCGAGCATGCGCGTCGCGAAGAGGTTATTCAGTATATATACGAAAAATATGGGCGCGAGCGGGCCGGCATCGCGGCGACGGTGATCTGCTATCGCGCCCGTTCGGCCCTGCGCGAAGTCGGCAAGGCGATGGGCCTGTCCGAAGACGCGGTTTCGGCGTTGTCAGGCGCGACGCGCGGCTGGCGCGACGGGCGCATCCGCGACGAAGCGGCGGTCGATTGCGGGCTTGACGTCGGCGAACCGCGCCTCGCCGCGACGTTGCGGCTCGCGCGCGACCTGATCGGCTTTCCGAGGCACCTGTCCCAGCATACGGGCGGTTTCGTCATGACCGACGGACCGCTCGAGGAGACGATCCCCATCGGCAACGCCGCGATGCCGGACCGCACTTTCGTTGAGTGGGACAAGGACGATCTCGACGCTCTTGGCATTATCAAGGTCGACGTTCTGGGACTCGGCATGCTCACTTGCGTCGCCAAGGCGTTCGAGTTGCTATCTCGCCATTACGGATTGTCGCTGGACCTCGCCTCCGTCCCGCCGGAGGAAAAAGACGTCTACGACATGATCTGCCGTGCGGATACGCTCGGCGTCTTTCAAATCGAAAGCCGCGCGCAGATGACCATGCTGCCGCGCCTGAGGCCGCGCGACTTTTACGACCTCGTCATCGAAGTGGCGATTGTCCGGCCGGGGCCGATCCAGGGGGATATGGTCCACCCCTATCTGCGCCGCCGCCGCGGGGAGGAAAAAGTCGAGTTTCCGTCTAAAGAGCTCGAAGAAGTGCTCGGCAAGACCCTCGGCGTGCCCCTGTTCCAGGAGCAGGCGATGAAGATCGCCATCATCGCCGGGGGCTTCACGCCGACCGAGGCGGACCAACTCCGCCGGGCGATGGCGACGTTTCGCAAGTCAGGCACGATCCATCTTTTCGGCGAGAAACTTATCGAGGGCATGAAGGCGCGGGGCTATGATCCCGCCTTCGCCGAGCGCTGCTTCAAGCAGATTGAGGGCTTTGGCGAATACGGCTTTCCGGAGAGCCACGCGGCGAGTTTCGCGCTCATCGTCTACGTCTCCTGCTGGCTCAAATGTCGGTATCCGGACGTCTTTCTGGCTGCGATGCTGAACGCCCAGCCCCTTGGCTTCTACGCGCCGGCGCAGCTGGTGCGCGACGCCCGCGAGCATGGGGTGGAGGTGCGGACGGTCGACATCAATGAGTCTTTCTGGGACGCCACGCTGGAGCATGCGTGCGCCGATCGCCCGCCCGTGGCCGAACGCCTGCACGCCGCCCATCAGGAGATGGCGTCGGCGATTCGGGGGCGCCATGCGGTGCGGCTCGGGTTTCGCCAGGTAAAGGGGCTGTCGGAAGAGATTGCGGACCGGATCGTCGCGGCCCGCGAAGACGGCGGCGCATTTGATTCCGCGCGCGATCTCTGGCTGCGGGCGCGCCTTTCCCGCGCTGATGTGGAGCGCCTTGCAGGGGCCGACGCCTTCGCCTCCCTGGGGTTCTCGCGCCGCGACGCCCTGTGGGCCGCCCGGGGGCTCGATGCTGGGTCCGGCGAGAACGCGCCGCCGCTCTTCGCCCATGCGGACGCCTCAGGCCGCGAAGCGGAGGCGGCGCTGCCGCGCATGCCGCCGGGCGAGGAGGTGATCCATGACTACCGATCCTTGCGCCTGTCATTGCGCGCGCATCCGATCGCCTTCCTGCGCGAGACGCTTCAGGCGGCGCAGTTCGTCCGTAACGAGACATTGCGCGACACGGCGGACAGAAGGCGCGTGCATGTCGGCGGCCTCGTCCTCGTGCGCCAACGGCCCGGCACCGCCTCGGGCGTCATCTTCGCGACCCTCGAGGATGAAACCGGCGTTGCGAATATCGTCATCTGGCCGCGGGTGTTCGAGCGTTTCCGCCGCGTCGTGCTCGGCGCGCGGGCGATGGGCGTGACGGGTCGGGTGCAGCGGGAAGGCGAGGTTATTCACGTCGTCGCTGACCGGCTGGAGGACTTAAGCCATCTGCTCATGACGCTGTCGGAGGATTACGCCGAGGCGGCGGAGGCCTACGCGCGCGCTGACGAGTTTCGCCATGGCGGCGAGCGGACGGACCCGCGCGCGACGTCGATCGAGCGCAAGGCGGATCAGGAAAAACGTCTAAGGAGCATTCTGCCCAAGTCGCGGGATTTTCATTGATGCGCGCCGATTTCGACGAAGCTCTTCGAATGCGCTTCATCCTGCGGCGCCGTCATGAGGCTGACGATAATCAACGTCGGGACATGGACGAGAAGGCCGAGGACGCCTTCATGCAGGTCGAAGGGCCTGAGGTTTTCGCCCAAAAATCCTGTCAGGAAGAAGAAGAGCGCCGTCGCCGAGCCGGCCGCGAACCCGGAGATGACGCCGGCGGTCGTCGCGCGGCGCCAATATAGCGCGGCGGCGATCGGCGGGGCGAGCTGGCAGATAAGGCCGTAGGCCGTCAGCAACAGGACGACCAGGGACGCCGAGCCCGAGACAGCGAAGAAATAGGCGATTGACCCGAAGACAAGGACAAAAACCTGAATGAGGCGCCGCTGCGCGGCGTCGCTCATCTTCCGGAATGGCCCGATCGCGTCTTCGACCATGACCGAGCCCGCAGCATGCAGGAGCGCATCGCCCGTGGACATGGAGGCGGAGAGCGCGCCGGCGCAGAACAGCCCCACCACAAGGGCGGGCAACTCCACATTCAGGATCATGAAGGGCATGATGAAATCCGCCGACGGCGGACGCTCCGGATAGAGAACGCCCGCGAATCCGATGAGGAACACCGGGATCAGAAAGATCTGGAAGGTCGGGAACAGAAAGACCGTGCGCTTCAGCGTCCGGTCGGTGCGCGCCGTAAACGCCTTCATGAAAAGGTGCGGCCACATCATCAGACCGACGGCGGAAACGATGATGGCGCTTGAATATCCGCCCCACGTCCAGGGGGCGCCGTCGGCGGCGAGGCCCGGCGCGGTGAGGAGTTCCGGGCGTTCGGCGAGGATGCGCTCAAACATCTCTCCGACGCCGCCATAAAGCGATATCGGCAGGTAGAGCCCGAGCGACCAGGCGATGGCGAGCATGAAAAGCCCCTGAAACGTATTGGTCCAGCCGACAGCCTTCGCGCCGCTCAAGAGAACGTAGACGATGACGACGCCATAGGCTGCGCCCGCGCCGAGCCAGATCGGTACGCGTCCCTCGGTCACCGCCTCGATGACGATGCCGGCGCCGCGCATCTGGAGCGTGATGTAGGGGATGAACGCCGCGAGCGTCATCAGCGCGACAATCAGAGACAGGAGCTTTGACGGAAACCGCCCGCAGATGAGTTGCGCCTGGGTGACGTACCCGAATTTTCGTCCGAGATCGGCGGCTTTTGGGCCGATGAAGAAATAGGGCGCCATGCCAAGGACGCCGTAGGAGAGAATGTAGTACGCCGCTGCGCCGCGCGAGTATGTCCATCCGGGCCCGCCGAGGAAGGCGAATGCGGAGAATACCGACGCGCCAAGAACGAAGTACATGACGAGCAGGCCGAAATCGCGGTCGCCCGCCACATAGCCCTGCACGCTTTTCGATGCGCCGCGTCCGGAGACAAGGCCAATCGTCAGGGTCAGGACGAGATAGCCGACAATGACGGCGGCGATGACCTGCCAGCGCTCCACGGGGGCGTCAGCGCTTCTCTTCGCTGCGGTAAAGGGCGTAAAGGACGCCCATGCCGCCGAGAATGAGAACCGCCAGGCAGAAGAGATTGAACGGCAGACCCAGGATGAGCGGCGTCGGGCGATTGATCAGCGTGAAGCCCGGCCAGGTGACCGTGAGCAGAAAACAAATGAGATAAATCAGCGTCACGCGCCGCACGGCCGCCCCCGGATCATCGCTGGACGGCGGATGCTAGCTTGATGCCGCAACAGGCCGCAAGCGAGAGAGTGCTCTGTCTACTGGTTTGCGGCGCGGTTCGGCGCTTGCGCCAAGCGCCTTTCCGCGAACGCGCGGGCTTCAGCGAATAGATGGCGCTGGGCGTGGCTGCCGCCAATCCATTGCAGGCGCGGGCCCGCCACGCCGAATGCGTCGGCCGCCTCCTCGAACCGGCCTTCGGCGAAAGCGAGGGCCCCCTGCGCCGCCGGCAAAAGCGCGCCGCGCCAGGCGGGGGCGGTTCGCTCGCAGCAAGCTGCGGCCTTTTCTTCGATGGACGCCAGCATAGCCTCCGCTTCGCCGGGCGCGCCCGCGCGGGCGAGGGCGTAGAGGTAATGAATGTCATGAAACGGAAAAATCCGTTCGCCGGCGCGTCTGCGCGCTTCGTCGACGACCGGCGCCCAGCGCTCGCCCACATCGAGCCCGCGCATTTCGAGCCGCCAAAGCATCGAGACGGCGCCGATCTGTTCCTGCGGGAACTCCGGCCATTCGCCCCATAGGCGATCGTCATATATGCGCAGCGCGCCAGCTGCGTCGCCGAGGGTCAACCGGAAAAGCGCCGCATGCCACCAATTGTGGTCGCGGATAAAGACGCCTTTTCCTTCCCAGGTATGGGCGCAGCGGTCGAGCCAGCGCGCGCCGTCCGCAGCTTCTGCGCGGGTCTCGAATACATGCGCGACGGCATGGTGGGCCCAGGCGTCGTCTATCGCGATTTCAACGGCGCGCACGCCCTCATCATGGGCTGCGTCAAGTTCGTGGTTCTGCTCCAGCGCGAAGGCGATCATGCCGTGGGCGTACGGCGTATTCTCGTGCACGATCGCGGCCCGCCTGCCGAAGCGCAGAAGCGCCGACTGATCGCCGAGGTTGAACGCGTGATACTGGCCCCATTTGATGGCGCAAATGTCCGCAGGCCACCGAACCGTCAGCTCGTCAAGCGCAGCCAGCGCGCCGTGGAAATTCTTGTCAGACCAGGCGTCGACGGCGTCGCAGAAGAGTCGTTCGCGCGCGGATCCTCGAGCGCGGGCGGCGGGCATGCGAGCGAGATAGGGCGCGGCGTTCGTCCAACCTTCTGCGCCTTCAAAAGCGAGATGCAGGGCCGCCGCGTGGGCGTTGAGCAGCGGCGCGTCGGGCGCAGCGTCGGCGACAGCAAAGAGATCGCGCAACTTTGAGCCGTAGGAAAGGAACTCCCGCACATAAGCGTCATAGCCGCGTGCGGCATTTGCGTCGGCTGCGGAGATCGGCAGATCGTGGGCGTCCATGGAATGGAAAGGGCGAGGCGTTGGCGACGTCATGGGACAGGCCTACTCAACTTGACTGTCCGCGACCAGCCGAAACTTGCTCGCGCCGCCTCACAATCCGGTTTGGGCAAGCGGTCGATTCAAAAAACCCCCGGCCATGGGGCCGGAGGCGTCGGGTTCGCGGAATGCGGGGCGCGCTCAGTCGCTGCGCATAATCCCGAGAATGTTCAGGATGTGGATGAACAGCGTCACGAACGACCCGTAAAGCGCGAAGGCGCCGAAGATCGCCGCCCGATCGTTCGCCGCGCCGCCTTCCACATACATGGACTTGATGGTTTGGGTCTCCCAGGCGGTCACTGCCGTGAAGACAAGCACCACAAGGCTTGACGTGATGAGGCTCATCAGCGTGGAGCCGATAAAGACATTCACGATAATGGCGATGAGCAGGCCGATCGACGCCATGGCGAGGAACCCGCCCCAACCGGAGATATCGCGCTTGGTGGTGTAGCCCCAAAGGCTTATCCCGGCGAAGAGGCCGGCCGTTATGAAGAACGCGCGGTAGATGTCGACGCTCGCGCCGGCGGCCTGGAACGAGTACAGCATCGGCGCGATGAGGAGGCCCCAGAGGCCGGCGTAGATCCAGAACATGGCGTGCGCCATGCCCTTCGAGCCATTGAACATTACCCGTGGCGCGAACCAGCCAAGGCCGAGCAGGCCGGCGAACAGCACCCAAATAAGAGGCGTGCCGCCGATTGCGCCTACAAGCGCAGGCTGCGACGCGACAAACAACGAGACGATGCCGGTGCCGGCGACGCCGAGCGCCATATAGTTGTAGACGCCCAGCATGTACTGGCGCAGGCCCTCATCAATGGCGCCCGCGCCTGTTCGCGCCGTCGTCGCGGCGCCGTAGCCTCTTTGAAGATCGTTCATGTGCGCTCCAGCAAGTGTGCTCAATAATCCATTATCGCGGGGTCCGAAAACCTCGCCCGCCGCTGACCCTTTATATGAGAACCGCCCGCGGCCGTTCAACACTTGGCGTCCTGCGCGCATGGAGCGCCGGAACCGTCGCGGCAAGCCTTCCGCCGGCCCGCTTAAGCCTGCGTTAAGAAACCACGAAGCGCGCGGCGAAGAACCCGTCGCAGCCGCCTTTTCCTTTCAGCATGGCTGGCGTCGTGCGCAGCGTGTGGCCCTTTACCGCGCCTGCGAAATCGCCAAGAGGGCCAGGGTCAATCTCCGAAGGCTTTAGGCGATCGAGCCGTTGAACCGCCGCTGCGGCCTGGTCCTCGCCTTCCTCCGGCTGCAGCGAACAGACGCAATAGACGAGCGTCCCGCCTGAACGGACAAAATCCGCGGCGCGATCGATCAGCGCCCCCTGGAGGGTCGCGAGCGCGGCCAACTGGTCAGGCGTCTTTGACCACATGACGTCCGGGTGGCGGCGGATGGTTCCTGTCGCCGTGCACGGCGCGTCTAGGAGGACGGCGTCAAATGGCGCGTCGGGCCTAAACGCTCGCATGTCGGATTCGATTATTTCGGCCTCGAGACCGGTGCGTTTCAGGTTCGCCTTCAACCTTTTGAGGCGAGTGGCGGATTGGTCCAGCGCCGTGACGCGCGCGCCGGCGGCGGCGAGTTGCATGGTCTTGCCGCCCGGCGCCGCGCATAGATCGAGGACGCGTTTGTCCGCCACGTCCCCCAGAAGCCTTGCCGGCAAGGCGGCCGCCGCGTCCTGCACCCACCAGTCGCCATTGGCGTAGCCTGGAAGGTCCGGCGCCCTCGGCTCTCCTTCCAGCCGAATGGACCCCGCCCCGATTTCCCGGCCAGCGGTTCGTTCGATGAATTCCTGCAGCCGCGCAGGGTCCTTGACGGTCAGATCAATCGGCGCGCGGGCGAGATGCGCTGCGGCGATGCGTCTGGTCTCCGCCGGGCCGTAACGACGATCCCAGCTGCGCCAGAGCCAGCCGGCCGTGTCGGTCCGCGAAGGCAAGGCGGCGGCTTTGGCTTTTCCCGTCTCGGCGATCTTTCGGGAGATGGCGTTGACGACGCCGGCGAGGGAGGCCGTCTCCTTGAACGCGCGGGTCAGCTCCACGGCGGTTGAGACCGCGGCGTGCGGCGGCGTGTCGAGAAACACGAGCTGCGCCGCCGTCATGCGCAGGATATGCATCGCCCGTCTGGCGCGCCTGGGGATCGGCCGGTCGAGATAGTCGCCGATTATCGCGTCAAGCGTCCCGCGGCGGCGAAGAACAGTCGAGGCGAGCGCCCGCGCGAACGCGCGATCCGAGCCTTCGAGGCCATTGTACGCCTTCGAGAATAGAAGCGCGTCATCTAGGCTTCGGTCGTCGTCAACCAGCAAGGCGAGGTCGATCGCCGCTTTGCGGGCCGCGCCGCCGGGGATGTGCGAGACGTCGATCCTTGCCCCGGCGTCGCCTTCATCCTCCCGTTCGCGCGGCCGACCGGATTTCCCCCGCGACAGGGCGCCCTTTGCGCGCCCGGCCTTTCCGCGCGGCGCGCTGGTTCGGCTTTCGTCCGGACCGCTACGCATGCGTCGGTCACTCATTGTGAGCGGCGTCGATTGACACGGCCACAGCCCGGACCGGGTCGTCGCCCACCGGGATCGTTTCAATGAACTGCTTCGACGCAGCGTCGATGACGAGCACCGCGTCCTCGTCGGACAGGGAAACGTAAGCGCGTGCGCCGTCCGGCGAGAAAGCAGCCCAAAGGCCACGTGACGGGAGCTTCATGTGGGCGATTTGCGGGTAGCCTGTTTCGACGAGGGAATGGACGTTCAGGTTCTTGCCGCAGGTCGCCCAGACTTCGGTTTCGTCGCCATTTACGGCGAGGCCGTAGCATCTGCTGAAGCCGTCGAGATTGAGGAACCCCAGCTCCTTGATGAGGCTCGGCAGGCCAAGGCTGTTGTCGTGCTTGACCCTGCGGACCCCGGACGGATTGGAAAGGTCGCCCACCTCGAAGCCGTTCAGGCCGTCGAGCTGGCCGATAATTAGGCCGCGGCGCGGCGCGGCCGCCTGCCGCGCGAGGCCGCCGCCGAAAGATATGACGCCGCCTGACGGCGCTTCGTCGTCGGCTGCAGCGCGCCGCGAGAGATCAAAGATGCCGACTTTGCGCGATCCGCCGTAGCCCGCGATCGCCGCGAAGCTCCGGTCGGCGCCTGTCGAGACCATTTTCGCGCTAGCATGCACCTTAGACCGGCCGATTTCCTTCCCGGATGCTGGATTCAGCGACACCAGGGTCTGCTTTCCGAGGGCGACAAGCATCGCGCCGCCGGCCGGGTCAGCGGCTATGTCTATCTCGCGCAGGCTGACGCCCGCTTCCGCGCGCCACAATTCTTTAAGCGAGGCGGCGTCGTAGGCGACGATGGCGCCCTCGTCGCCCGCAAGCGCCACAAAGACGAGGCCCGCTGCGTCAACGGCGGCGAGCGCGACAGGCCGCGCTTCGAACTGGAGCCTCGCCGTTTCAGGCCGTGCGCCGCCGTTCGGCGGCGCGGGCGCGGCCACGGATACATCCCGGTCGCCATTATTGATGATCCAAATCCGCTCTTCGGCGGCCGCCCCGGTGCGCCAGAAGGCGGTCGCCAGGATGGCGGCGAGCATGGCGGCGAGGCGCGCAGGATTGCAGCAGACAAGTATTGTCGACTCTCTCTCTTATGGGCCCGCGATATCCGCTATTGCCGCTGGAAAAGGATCGCCGCGAAGGCTTCCCGGCGGACGCGCGCCCCGGCAGACTGTTTCGCGCGATCGAGGCGCGCATGCATCGCCGATCCTTGCGCCCTGCGCAACCTTCGCTGCGCGGGCCCCCGCGGGCCCCGGATTGACAGGCTTTCGTCCTGCCGCTACCCCGCGCGCTTTCATGACGGGATGGCGCGCAGGGCCGCCGTTGAAATCGTTCGCCGGATAGTCTGGCGGACCGGCAGCGCGCCGCGACGAGGAATCCGAATGTCAAAGCGCATTAATGCGAAATACAAGCTCGACCGGCGGGTCGGCGAAAACGTCTGGGGCCGCCCTAAATCGCCCATCAACAAGCGCGATTACGGCCCCGGCATGCATGGCCAGCGGCGCAAGGGCAAGCTGTCCGACTTCGGCCTGCAGCTCATGGCGAAGCAGAAGCTGAAAGGCCATTACGGCAACATCTCTGAGAAGCAGTTCGAAAAGATCTATGTCGAGGCCGTGCGCCGTCGCGGCAACACCGCTGAGAATCTGATCGGGCTTCTCGAAAGCCGGCTCGACGCCCTCGTTTATCGAGCGAAGTTCGTGCCGACCGTCTTCGCGGCGCGCCAATTCGTCAACCACGGCCATGTCAAAGTGAACGGCGTGCGCACGAATATCCCCTCGTTTCGCTGCAAGCCTGGCGACGTCATCGAGGTGAAAGAGAAGTCGCGCAACATGGCGCTGGTCCTTGAGGCTCTGCAGAGCGCCGAGCGCGATATTCCAGACTATGTCGACGTCGACCCTAAAAAGATGACGGCGACCTATCTAAGGACGCCGGAGTTCGCGGAGGTTCCTTACGCCTGCACGATGGAGCCGAACCTCGTCATTGAGTACTACTCATCTTAATGGCGTCCCGCGGGCGATTGTTCCCGCAACTATGGTTTCCGGATTTTGCGAGGGCGGCTTCGGCCGCCCTTTCCCGTTTGTTCCCCGACGCCGTTTGATTTACTCTTCTTTGGCCGT
Source organism: Parvularculaceae bacterium (assembly GCA_028284065.1). Classification (GTDB taxonomy): domain Bacteria; phylum Pseudomonadota; class Alphaproteobacteria; order Caulobacterales; family Parvularculaceae; genus MED-G105. Next base: position 256,452 of record JANQSJ010000014.1, on the reverse strand, counting down.
TGCCCTGCGAGCGGCCGGGGAACAGTTCAAATCAGATGGTGGCGATCATGGCGGGACAGGCGGCTTCGGCTGGGGATAATTGGCGGCGCATATGCCTCGGTTTCGGCGCGGCGGCGCTGTTGACCGGCGTGGGGACCGCGGCGGCGCAGGAAACTGAAATCGCCGAGCCGCGGCGGACGATCCCGAACTTTGACGCGGTCCATCTCGGCCCGGTGCTCGATGATCTCGGCGTCACCTGGCAGGAACGCCGCACCGATGACGGCGGCCGCTACATCCGGGCGAGCGTCGGGACCAGTTTCGCCTTCAACATCCTGCCGTCCGCGTGCGAAGACCAGTACGAACTGACCGGCTGCGTCGGCGCGAGCTACATAGCGCTTTATGGCGGCGCGCCGCTGAACTACCAGACGGTGACGGCCTTCAATCAGCGCTACGCCTTCACCACCGCTGGGGTCCTCGCCGGGGGACGCGACGCATTCATCAGCCGCTATGAAATCGCGGATTACGGGATTGCGCGCGGCAATGTGGCCTCGAGCCTCGCCAACTTCATCTACCTCGCCGAGCGCTTTAAGAATGAAATTACGAACGGCGTTAAGACGGTCGCCCAGGAAGGATACGCGGGCGATATGGCTGAGGCGTCGTTGAACCGAAAAGTCGCGGCGGCGATGGGGGTCGCGACGGAACGCCCGACGTCGCATGCGGTTCGCCATCGCGCGGCCTTTGAAGACGTCGCCGATGCGGTCCGCCTCCTCAATGCGAGCGATGCTGCGCCGAAGAACAAAATCTCGAATGTCGGCGCCAAGAACTGATGCGAGACAGTCCGTTCAGCACGCAGGTCCGCAATAGCGCACCTGCGTGACCCGCCGCGGCCAGCGCGTCGCCGTCCTTTCCATACGGATCGACTGGACCAGCACTTTCGACAACGCTGACGAATAGTCATAGCCGACTTCGGCGACGATGAGAGAGGACGCCTCGTCCAGCAGCGTATCGTCCGGCAGATCCGTATAGGGCGCGTCGGCCGCGTAGGGCGCGCCGCCATTGTCGTCGCGGCTCCACGCCACTTCAACCCTTTCGTCATCCGGATCGAAAATGACGCTTACAACGCTGAAGTTGATGTCAGCGTCGCTGGCGCCGGAGATCATCTCGACCCCGCGGAAAAGGCCGTCCAGCTCTGATGAATTTATCTGCGCCTCCTGCGCGACAAGGTCTGCCAGGGTGTTCGCCGCCAGCGTCACCCGTCTGCTCGCCGTCAACGCGTCGGCGCCTTCGACGATGGCGAAGAACATGAACACCATCATCGGAGCGATCAGCGCAAACTCCAGCGCCGCAATGCCGTCGCGGCGCGCCGCGAAGTCGCGGCTTAAGTCGACGAAGCGGCGGCCCGGGCCGTATGGGCGGAACACAGACGATTTCATCTTAGAAGGGCTCGTTGCGGAAGACGGAGGTCGCGATCATTTTGTGCGCGCCGTTTGTAGAGGTGTCGAGATTGAAGCCGAGAGCCGGGTTGAAGCTCTTGTAGAGAAAGCAGACCCGCACGCGGATGATATCCCGCGCGTTGCCGGTCTGATAGGGGAGCGCGTCAGGGTCGGGCTCGCCGATGGTCGGGTCTGAGTCGCGGCAGACGGGCGCCGCGACATCGGCGGCGAGCGCGTTAAAGTCGCTAAACCGCTGGACGTCGACGGTGAGCTGTTCATTGCAGTCGCCGAAGGAACTGACGACGCTGCAAATCTCTTCGAAAAATGCTTCCCGGGAGATTGCGCCGCTCTGCGCCTGTCCGGTGCGAATCAGCCTTGAGGCGCGGGTGTTGGCGGCGTCGACGGCGGAGGTAATGAAGAAGTAAATTCCCGCTTCGAAGACCGACAGCGTCAGCGCGATGAAGATCGGCGCGACAATCGCAAATTCGACCGCGGCCGAGCCGCGCCGGCTGCGCCAAAGGCCGATCCGCGTCGCGCCCACGCCGTTTAAACGCCTCGCCGAAGAAAACATCACGGTCAGACCGCCCCTGCCGGAAAGCGGCGAAAAAGGAATTCGCCCGCCGCCCATTGGCTGCAGGCTATGCCCATTCAGCTTAATCTCAGGTGAGCGCGCTTGGTTAACGAATGCCGGCCATTGGCGGGCCTCGGCCGAAGCGGATCGCAGCGAAAGCGGATCGCTGGTTTCGCGCCGCAGCCTGCGTAATTAAATCCTTGAAGCCGTTTTGCCTCAACTGCTTCAAATGCGAACCGCTCTAGTCGGCGGCCGCAACGCAAGAAAAAACCCCTGCGCCGGAGCGCAGGGGCCTATGGTCGGGGAGGCGCCGCCGACGGTGAGCGCCGGCGGGCAATCGTTTTTCAGCCTAAAAGTCCTTGCGGATCGAGATGCCGTAAGTGCGCGGCTGAACGACGTACCCTTGGAAAGAGCCGACCTGCGCGACGCTCGTGAAGGCGGTGATCAGGCCGTCATCGTCTGTGAGGTTCCGACCCCAAAGGTTCACGCTAAAGCCGTTCTCGTGGCGATAGGCGATGTTCGCGTTGAGCTGGTTCACTTCGCGTTCGAACGCCAGCGGACCCGCCGCCGTCACATTGGAGATCGGCACGCTCGATTCGAAAAGGTATTCGACCCGCGGCGTGATCGTTGACCCGTTGCCGAGGTCGAACAAGTAGCTCGCCGCGGATGTGATGCTGACCGGGTGCACGCCGCCAGGCCGCGTGCCGGAAATGTCCTGGGTCGGATCGCCAGTCACGACGCAACCCAGAAACTCATCAAGGACGAAGCCCGGATTGTCGGCCAGGTCCGTGGAGCTGAAGCCGCGTTCGCCGGCCGACGGGCAGGGGCTGGCCAGGAACTCGACGAACTCTGGATCGAGGTAGGTCAGGCCGAAGTTCAGGTTCAGGTTCTCCACCGGCGAATAAAACGCCTCGACCTCAAAGCCGCGCGTACGCTGAGTGCCGGCGTTTACGAGGGCGAACCCTGTGCCGGTAAAGGCGTTCGACTGGAAATCTTCGACCTGCTGATCGAAGAGCGCGACGTTGATGAAGCCGCCGTCAAAACCGAACTTCGCGCCTATCTCGAAGACGCGTACGTCCGATGCGCCGGCGAAGCGGCCGATCGCGCGGCCGTCCGGCGCGATGAAGGGCGGTTGCGAGTCCTGGGAGAAGTTGACGGCGGGCGCGATATAGCCGGTGCCGTAGTTGAAGTAGACGTTGAGATCGTCCGTCAGGTCGTAGGCGATGCGCGCCGTCACATTGATGGCATCGTCCACCACAAAGCCGTCATCAAGAAGCGAGATTTCATCGTCGCGCGCCGCCGTCTGCGGGAATGGCGTCTGGCGCGGAATGAACTGCAATTGCGAGAGCGCCGGGAATGCGATGAGCGGGTTCAGCGTTGGGTCCGCCTCGAGCGCCGCCTGCACGCCGGAGACGATCGCGCTTCGCGCCAACTCGAAGAACGCCGGGTTGCCCGTCGCGACGGCGTTGACGGCGTCAAAGAAGGGTTGCGGGTTCGCAGGATCGAAGGGAGTGCCAAGCGCAAGTCCCGCCTGATTGGCGGCGGCGAGGGCCGCGCCGGAGCCGGTGCCGGGCGCGGTCGGATCGAAGAATTGCGACAGGAAGATATTCTGGAACGGGTCCGTCTGAACGACGTCGCTGACGGCCTTCTTGCGGTCGCGGACCCAGGATACGCCGCCCGTCACCGTCAGGCGATCGGTGACCTCCCAATCTGTCTGGAAGAAGAGCGAATAGGACCGGTTGTCGAGTTCGAAGTCGCCGGTGAAGCCGGTTCCGTCGCCGAAGGACGATCCGGTCGGCAGCACGGTCAGTCCGTTCGGCGGCATCGCGGCGAATTCCGGCGCGAGAGCGCCTGGCCCTTGCGTCAGCGCCGCGACGAGCTGCGACGTTGCTTCGATCGTGTTGAAGTCCGTACCAAGAGCGCCGAGTTGAATGTCGCCAAACTGGCGGAAGTCTGAGCCGAACGTCGTGCTCTGATTAAAGTTGACTTCCTCGTTGAAGATGAAGGCGCCGGCGAGCCAGTTGAAATTGCCGACGCCAGACTCGAATTCGCCGGCCAGTCGAACTTCCTGGGTGAAGGTCTCATACTCGGCAAGCTGCGGCTGCGTCGCGAGATCGACGGACGTGAAATCGACGTCGGTGTTGTTGAAGTCGGTCTGCTCGCGCACGCTGGTGATCGACGTTAAAACGGCGAAGCCAAGGTCCCAGTCGGCCTGCAGCGACACGCCCCGACCTTCGAGCTCGTTCGTCGGCTCCTGGTCAAGCGCCGACAGACGTTCGCCAGGAACGCCCACTGGCGGCACGACCCCGCCGAGGCCCTGGGCGATGACGCCGTTTGTGACGTCGCCGGCTTCCAGGAAGACGGTGCCGCAGCAGATTTCATCGATCTTGTTGTAGTCGGCGATCGCCCGCAGTGAGAGCGTTTCCGTCGGCTCCCAGAGAAGCTGGCCGCGGACCGCCCAGCGGTCGCGTTCGTTAAGGTTGTCTTGGCCGTTCACCAGGTTTGTGTATGTGCCGTCCCGGTTGTTGGTCGATCCCGAGATTCGGAACGCCAGGTTGTCGGAAATCGGGCCGGTCAGCGTTCCCCTGAAGCGCGTCGTTCCGAGATTGCCGAATGTGGCTTCCGCGGTGCCGCCCCACTCAAACTGAGGCGAGCCCGTCGTGATGCTGATGGCGCCGATCGCGACGTTCTTGCCGAACAGAGTCGCCTGCGGGCCGCGCAGAACTTCGACCCGCTCAAGTTCAGGAAGGTCAAGCAGCGCGGCGGCGGCGCGCGACCTGTAGACGCCGTCGATAAAGACGCCGACGGAAGGTTCGATGCCTGGATTGTTCGCGCCCGAGCCGAAGCCGCGGATGATGAACGTCGTCTGCGACGCATTCTGATTTTGCGACACCCGCAGCGACGACACCGACGCCTGCAGATCGATGATGTCGATAATTTGCGCGTCGGCGATCACACCCTTGTCGACGACCGTCACCGCGATCGGCACTTCCTGGAGGGTCTGCTCGCGCTTCGTCGCGCTGACGATGATCTCATCATCCTGCGCGAGGACGCCGGTCGTCGACATCGCCGCAAGGCCGACGCCGCCGAGAAATCTGGTTGCAAGTCTGCTGTGGTTCATCATGAGGAAGACCCCTTGCTTTAGCGCCCCTCCCTGACCCGGGGCTCGCGTCCGCCGCCTTATTGAACGTGGCGTATCGGCAACGCTCTACATCATTGGTCCGACTGCTTTAGTCCAGTAGACATCGGTCGGGCGTTGATGCGCGATCCGGTTGCGTAGCAAAAATGCAACAAGACCCATGAATATGTTGCGTCGCAGCATACGACCTGAAGCTGACGCGGTATCTTTCAGCATTCGTGGTTAACGAAAGCTGTCAGTCTGCGTCATTCCGGTGCGTGACAGTCAGGAAGGGGGCGGCTGGCCGCGCCGATTTAAGGCCTAACCGGTCAATGACCTGGCGAGTTTCCTGAGGGCGTCCGACAAGAGCGACCGCTCACTGACGCTGAGGTCCGCCGTCAGGGCCGTGTCGAATCGCAACACCTCTTCGGCGATGCTGCGATAAAGGCGGTCGCCCTTGTCCGTCAGAAACAAATGCCCGACCCGGCCGTCGGTGTCGGACGCTGCTCTGCGCAATAGACCCAGTCCGATGAGCGCCTTGACCGCCCTGCTGACGATGCCCTTGTCCATGGGCGTCGCGGCGACGACGTCATTCGCTGTGCTGCCGGGGGCGTCGGCGACGGCGGCGAGCACGCGCCAGTGGGAGAGGTTCAGCCCCTCATGGCGCCTAGCGATTGAAGCGGTTTCACGCGCGATCCGGTGGGCCAGGAGGGTCAGCTGATAAGGCAGGAATGAATCGAGACGGATCGGTTCGAAATCGGGTTTGACGGTCACGCTCGCGGCCTATATGGTTGTTTTTGCAACAAGTTGCTTATGAAACAAAATGGCGCGATCGCCGCGCCGTCGCAAGGGGCGCGCGTCGGCAAGCCCGAGCAGACAAGTTCGAAGAGGCTTAGTTCGAAGCGCCTGCGCCCCCAGTGAGCGGCGCGATTGAGGGAGGCCGGAAATGGCGGATCTGTTTGAAAATCCCATGGGGCTCGACGGGTTCGAGTTCGTCGAATTCGCGTCGCCGGAACGCGGCCTCCTGGAGGGCGTCTTCGATAAGGCCGGCTTCAGCCATGTGGCCCGGCACCGTTCGAAGGACGTTGATCTCTGGCGCCAGGGCGACATCAATTTCATCATCAATTACGAGCCCAATTCGCCTGCGTACTTTTATGCTCAGGAGCACGGGCCGTCCGCCTGCGGCATGGCCTTCCGCGTGCGCAACGCCAAGAAGGCCTATGCGCTGGCGCTGGAGAACGGGGCGCAGCCGATGGACGTGCCGACAGGTCCGATGGAGCTGCGCCTGCCCGCCATCAAGGGCATCGGCGGGGCGCTGCTCTACCTCATTGATCGGTACGAAGAGGGCGCGTCGATTTACGATATCGACTTTGAGTATCTGGAAGGCGTCGACCGGCATCCGGAGGGCTGCGGTTTCAAGGTGATCGATCACCTGACGCACAATGTCTATCGCGGGCGTATGGACTATTGGGCGAATTTTTACGAGCGGCTCTTTAACTTCAAGGAGATCCGCTATTTTGACATCAAGGGCGAATATACCGGGCTCCTGTCGCGCGCGATGACCGCGCCGGACGGAAAAATCCGTATTCCGCTCAATGAAGAGGGCGGCGGCGGCAAAGGCCAGATCGAAGAGTTTCTGATGCAGTATAATGGCGAAGGCATTCAGCATATCGCTTTCTCCTGCGACGATCTGCTTGCTTGCTGGGACCGGCTGAAGGCGCGCGGCGTGCCGTTCATGACGGCGCCGCCGGACACGTACTATGAGATGCTGGACGAACGACTGCCGGGCCATGGCGAACCGGTCAGCGAGCTGAAGGAGCGCGGCATCTTGCTCGACGGGTCAACGGAGGACGGCGATCCGCGGCTGCTCCTGCAGATCTTCTCGGATACGCAGGTGGGGCCGATCTTTTTCGAGTTCATTCAGCGCAAGAAGGACGACGGGTTCGGCGAAGGCAACTTCAAGGCGCTATTCGAATCGATTGAGCGCGACCAGATCGCCAGGGGCGTCCTTGGCGAAAACGCCGGCGCGGCGTGAGGAGGCGGCGATGACTGTCCAGTTGAAACGCATCCATCACGTCGCCTACCGGTGCCGCGACGCAAAGGAGACGGTGGAGTTTTACCAGCGCATGCTGAACATGGATTTCCAGCTTGCGATCGCCGAGGACGAAGTTCCGTCCACGAAGGAGCCGGACCCTTACATGCATGTCTTTCTGGACGCCGGCATGGGAAATGTCCTCGCCTTTTTCGAGCTGCCGACGAAAGAGCCCATGGACCGCGACCGCAGCACGCCGGAATGGGTGCAGCACATCGCTTTCGAAGTGGAAACGCTTGACGATCTGATGGCGGCGAAGACGCACATTGAGGGCGAGGGCCTTGATGTGCTCGGGCCCGTCAATCACGGGGTCTTCAAGTCCATCTATTTCTTCGATCCGAACGGCCACCGCATTGAACTCGCCGCCAATACGGGGCGACCGGATCAGATGGCGGAGCTTCGGAAAGTCGCGCCGGCGATGCTTGAGGAATGGTCGAGGACCAAACGCGCCCCGCGCCACGCCGCTTGGCTGCACGAAGCGACTTAAGGTCGGGGAAGCGATAGCGAATGAAACTCGCAAGCCTCAAAAGCGGCCGCGATGGCCGCCTCGTCGTCGTCTCAAGCGATCTTGCCCGGTGCGCCCCGGCCGCGGATGCCGCCGCGACCCTGCAGGCGGCGCTTGACGACTGGCCGCGCGCTGAAATGGCGCTGCGCGCCATCGCCGAGCGGCTGGCCGCGGACCCGTCGTTCGGCGAGCCCTTTCACGAGACGGCGTGCGCCTCGCCTTTGCCGCGCGCCTATCAGTGGGCGGATGGCTCGGCCTATGTCAATCATGTGGAGCTTGTCCGCAAGGCGCGCAATGCGGAAATGCCGGAGAGCTTCTGGACCGACCCCTTGATGTATCAAGGGGGATCGGACAGCTTTCTGGCCCCCCGCGATGATATCCTGATGCCACAGGATGACGGCTTCGGCATCGATATGGAGGCGGAGGTCGCCGTCATCGTAGATGACACGCCCATGGGCGTCGCGCCGGACGCGGCGCGCGAGCGCATCCGTCTCATCATGCTCGTCAATGATGTGTCTTTACGCGGACTGATTCCGGGCGAGTTGGCGAAAGGTTTCGGTTTCTTCCAGTCGAAGCCGTCAAGCGCGTTCAGCCCGTGCGCCGTGACGCCCGATGAACTGGGGGCGGCGTGGCGTGACGGCAAGCTGCATCTGCCGCTGCTCGTGCGCTATAATGGCGAACCTTTCGGCGCAGCCAACGCCGGCGTCGACATGACGTTCGATTTCGGCCGCCTCATCGCCCACGCCGCCAAGACGCGGCCTTTGGCCGCCGGCTCGGTCATCGGGTCGGGGACGGTGTCCAACAAGCTCGACGGCGGCCCGGGCAGGCCAATCGCGGCCGGCGGCGTCGGCTATTCCTGCATCGCCGAGATCCGCATGATCGAGACGATAGAAAACGGCGCGCCGTCAACGCCGTTCATGAAATTCGGCGCCAGGGTCGAAATTGAAATGCTGGATGAAGGCGGCGCGAACGTCTTTGGGCGGATTGACCAGCGCGTCCGGCAGAGCGTCTGACGCAGCCTTGCCGGGCTGTCACCGGACCCGTCGGGGCGCGGTTTGGTCGAGCGCGACGGCAGTAGAGACAATCTCCTTCAGCTCAGCGTCTATATCGCTCAGCTTTCGGACTTTCACGTGGCGCAGATCCTTGCCGGTCCCTTCGATCCGGTTCGGAAAATCGGCCGAAAGGCGGGCCCCGGACCAGAGCTGCAGGTTGCAATGCTCTGAATGGGCGATGACGGACGCGATCCGCTCTGCGCCGATCCAGCAGGGAAACCCCCAGGCGAGTTTGACCGCGGCATCCGGCGCCGCGCCGGCGACGACCTCGCCGAGGGCGTGTGCGATGTCGCGCACCGCGCCCGTCTGCTTGTCGAAATAGGTGGCGACCTCGTCGGGCAGGTTCGTTAGCGCCGCCAAGGCGTCTACCGAAGCAGATCGTTGATCGACGTCTTCGCGCGGGTCTTCTCGTCGACCCGCTTGACGATGACCGCGCAGTAGAGAATTGGCCCGCCCTTGTCGGACGGCAGCGAGCCCGGGACGACGACCGAGTAGGGCGGAACCTCGCCGAAAAGGACGTCGCCGGTTTCGCGGTCGACGATCTTCGTCGACGCGCCCAGAAAGACGCCCATGGAGAGCACCGATCCCTCGCGGACGATGACCCCTTCGGCGACTTCTGAGCGCGCGCCGATGAAGACATTGTCCTCAATGACGACCGGGGCGGCTTGTATGGGCTCCAGAACGCCGCCGATTCCGACGCCGCCGGAGATATGGCAGTTCGCGCCGATCTGCGCGCAGGACCCGACGGTCGCCCATGTGTCGATCATCGCGCCCGCGCCCACATAGGCGCCTATATTGACATAGGACGGCATCAGCACCGCGCCTGGCGCGATGTAGGCGCCGCGCCGGATCGCGCAGGGCGGCACGGCGCGGAACCCCGCCTCTTCAAATTCCTCCGTATGCCAACCGGCAATCTTTGAGGGGACCTTGTCCCACCAGGCGCCGGGACCGACGCGACCGCCCGGCCCGCCATCGATGACCTTGTTCGGATTAAGTCTGAACGACAGCAGAACGGCCTTTTTCAGCCATTCATTGACCGTCCATTGCTTAAGGCCCGCCTCGGCCTTCGCCGGCTCGGCGACGCGCGCGGTCCCCTCGTCAAGCGCCGCAATGGCGGCGTCGACGGCCTCGCCGGTCTTTCTATCCTTGTCAGGATCAAGCGCGTCGCGGGCCTCCCACGCGGCCTCAATGACCGGTCTCGCTTCGTCAAGTGGCATGCCGTCGCTCGCCATGTTGGCCTCCTTTACGGGCGCTCGTGCGCTGCTCAAGGGCGCGGCGCTTTGAATTCACTTGTCCGGCCGATCCGTTGCTTCCGCCCCAGGCGCGATGCGTCGCAGAAAGTCAGTCAGGTCGTCCGTTACATGATGAACGTGGTCGGCATCAATCGCCTCGGCGCGATGTGCAGGCCGCTTTTCCGGCGGTTCGTCGTCCATCCATGGCGCGTCCGACGCGACGAGGACCGTCGTCATGCCGCGGGCGTGGGGCTCGGCGAGATTGTGGGCGATGTCTTCGAACATCGCCGCGCGCTCAGGCGCCGCCCCGGCGCGGCCAAGGAATCGGTCATAGGCTTCCCGATGCGGCTTCGGCGTATAGGCGGCCGCCTCGATGTCGAAGATGTCAGCGAAAAGGTCGGTGAGCCCGATGCGGGCGAGCACGTTCTCCGCGTGCGCGACGGTGCCGTTCGTGAAGACGAACTTGCGTCCCGGCAGGGCGTCGATGTTCGCCCGCAGGGTCGGATTGCGGGGCACCACCGACGCGTCGATGTCATGCACAAAATCGAGAAAGTCGCCGGGCGCGACGCCGTGCTCGCGCATCAGGCCGCTGAGCGTCGTGCCGTAGCGCACGTAATAGTCTTTCTGGAGCTTGCGGGCATCGGCGTGGGCGAGGTTGAGGCGCGCCTCAATGAACGCCGCCATGCGCGCGTCAATTTGGCGGAAGAGATTGCATTCGGCGGGATAAAGCGTGTTGTCGAGGTCAAAGATCCAGAGATCGACATCGGCGAAAGCGCTTTTCAGGGGGGCGTCCCGGGTCGCGGCTTGGTCTTCGCTCATGGCGCCTTTGCTTGGTTTTCAATTCGCCGGCGATGCGGCGCGGCGGCTTGCCGCGCCAGTGGCGTCGAAGGTCAGCGGCTCGCGCTCGCAACCGCCTTGGCGAAGCCGTCGACGCGGAACTCGAACGTCGTTGATCGCGCGTCGCCAATGTCCACGCGCCGAAACTGCGCGCTGTCGAGCTCCTGGTCGGCGCAGGAGGCGTCGTTCAGGACATTGAACTTGACCGCATTGACGCAGAATGGCCTGTCGCCGCCGGCGAGGCGACGTTCCGCGGCTTCCTCATCGTTATCGTCGATCAGGCCGTACACATAATAATGATCGCTCTTCAGCGCGCCCTTGAGGACTTTGAGGCAATCCCCCGCCTCGATAAGCCACCAGCCGCGGGAGCGATAGGTGTCGCCTTCCGGCTCTGCGAAGGCCGACCAGACAGGCGCATCGGCCTTGTTGCATAAATGGAAGCCGAGCTTCGTCTCTCTCGCGTTCGCCTCGTCCACCAGCGATGAAATTGTCGCGTCGTCGATCACCGGCCCGTCGCCGAGACCCTTCTCTTTGCGGTAATTGGCCAATGCGCGCTGGGTGTTGCGGCCGAGGGACCCGTCAATGCGCATGTCTGCGGCGCCGACATCGCTCAGCAGGCGCTGGATTCCGGCGACCTCGGCGCTGAAGACGCTGTAATTCTTGGCTTCCACGAAGTCGGTGCGCCAACTGCCCTTGGCCTCGTCGGTGACGTCGACCGTGAAAAAGTCCCGCCGCCTCGATGGGTCGCCTTTGCAGACATCCTGATTGCGCAGGTTAAAATACCCGTCCGGCTCGACGCATAGCGCTGTGTCGCCCGACCAGGACCTTAAGGGGCCAAGGTGTCCCGGGATCGCCTCCCCATAAACGAAGTAACGCCCGGGATTCGTCGGCTCGGTAAGCACGACCTTGCATTGGCCCGGATTGAGGCGCCACCAGCCGCGCGTCGCCAGCCGGTCGCCGTCCACATAGGCGATCGCCGCCGAGACGACGTAGCTTGTCTTGTTGCAGAGGCTGTATTTCGCCTCCGCGCCGCCGATAAGCCCAAGCGCCGCCGCGAGGATGGGGAGAATGACGCGTGCGGCTCCAGTAAACGGTCTCGACATTCAGCTGGCGCTCCTATGCGCGGGCGTGCCAAACGGCCAATTAGTCGATACGGGGGGGCGCGAGAAGGCTGGCCCGACGGGGCGTAATTCAGCCGAAACCGAGGCGACGATCAAGCAGCCGTGACTAATCTTCATCAAAGCGGCGACGCGCGGCGAATTAAGGTTCTTTTTCCGACGCCGCTCGACCGCGCGTTCGACTATCTGCCCCCTGATGGCGCCGACGCGCCGCCGCCCGGCGCATTCGTCGTCGCGCCATTCGGCGGGCGAGATCGAATCGGCGTCGTTTGGTCGCCCGATCTCGGATCGGCGGGGGAGGGCTCGCCGCCAGTGGAAAAACTGAAGCGCGTCGCGCGCGCGCTCGATGCGCCGCCGCTCGCAATGGATGTGCTCGGCTTCGTGCGCTGGACCGCGGACTACACGATGGCGCCGCTGGGCGCCGCGCTCCGGCTTGTCGTCAGGAGCGGCGATTTTGCGGTCCCGCCAGCGGCGCGGAACGCCTACGCCGCGGCGCCGGACGCAGCCGATTTATTGGCAGCCAAGTTAACGGACGCTCGCCGTCGGGCGCTCGTCGCCGCGGACCCGCCGGCGCCGGTCGCCGATATCGCCGCGGCGGCCAATGTCGGCGAAGGCGTCGTCAGGGGGCTGATAAAGGCGGGCGCGCTTCGTCGCGTCGAAATGGACCCCGACCCTCCCTTCGCGCCGCCTGACATCGCTCGCCCCGGCGCGCCGCTCTCGCCGGAGCAGGCGACGGCGGCTGAGAAGCTGCGCGGCCATGTGGCGCAAGGGGCGGGGGCGATGCTCCTTGACGGGGTCACCGGCGCCGGCAAGACCGAAGTCTATCTTGAGGCGGTCGCGGCCGCGCTAAACGCCGATCCGTCCGCACAGGTCCTTATCATGATACCGGAAATCGCGCTGACGCTGCCGTTCCTGGCGCGCGTTGCGGACCGTTTTGGCGCAGCGCCCGCCGCGTGGCACTCCGAACTCGGCGCCGCCGCGCGACGGCGCGCATGGCGGCGCGTCGCTGACGGCAACGCGCGCATTGTAGTCGGCGCCCGGTCGGCGCTTTTTCTTCCGTACAAAAATTTGCGCCTGATCATCGTCGATGAAGAGCACGAGACCGCCTATAAGCAAGAAGACGGCGTCATCTATCAGGGACGCGACCTCGCCGTGGCGCGCGGCGCGCGAGGGCGCTTCCCGGTCATTCTTGTCTCGGCGACGCCCTCGCTTGAAAGCGTCGTAAATGTGGATCAGGGGCGCTATGGCCTTGCGCGCCTTCGCGCCCGCTTTGGCGGCGCTGCGGCCCCGCATGTCGGCCTCGTCGACATGCGGCGCGATCCGCCGGAGAAAGACGCGTGGCTGTCGCCCATCGCCGTCCAGGAAGTAACGCGCGCGCTTGACGCCGGGGAGCAGGCGCTTTTATTCCTCAATCGCCGCGGCTACGCGCCGGTGACGATCTGCCGGAAATGCGGCGAACGGATGAAATCCCCGAAGTCCGATACCTGGCTCGTTGAGCATCGCTTTGAAAACCGGCTCGTCTGCCACCACACCGGGTTTTCAATGCCCAAGCCGTCCGCATGTCCGTCGTGCAAGGCGGTCGACTCCCTTCACCCTTGCGGGCCGGGCGTCGAACGCATCGCCGAAGAGGCGCTGGCGCGCTGGCCCCGGGCGCGACAGGCGATTCTGTCTTCTGACACCGCCCCCACCGCGCCGGCGATGCGCGACGTCCTCGACCGAATGGCGGGCGGCGACATCGACCTTCTGGTGGCGACTCAAGTGGTCGCAAAGGGCCACCATTTTCCCAATCTGACGCTCGTGGTGGTCGTCGACGCCGATATGGGGCTCGCTGGCGGCGATTTGCGCGCCGGCGAAAAGACCTTCCAGCTCCTCAGCCAGGTGGCGGGTCGGGCGGGACGTGCGGAGAAGCCGGGACGGGCGCTCCTGCAGACGCATCAGCCCGGCGCGCCGGTCTTCCAGGCGCTGAAGGCGGCCGATCGCGACGCGTTTCTCGCCGCCGAGGCCGACGGCCGCCAGGCGCTTGGATTTCCACCTTATGGGCGCCTCGCCGCCGTCATTCTGCGGTCCAAGGACGAGAGCGCCTTGAAGGCGACGGCGGAAGCCCACCGGCGCGCGCTGTTTCCCGCCGACGGCGTCGAGGTGATGGGCCCGGCGCCGGCGCCGATCTATCGGTACCGCGGCGAGGCGCGGATGCGGTTCCTCATCAAGGCGCGGCGTGACGTTAACGTGCAGGCGTTTCTCGCCGCCTGGCTCGACGGCGCAAAGACGCCGAACGCCGTGCGCCGGACGATCGACATTGACCCGTATTCGTTTCTTTAGTTCGCGCTCGACCGACCGCCTATTCGCCGATGTGCGCGTTAATGAACCTCAAGGATTCCCTCAACATGGCGGTCCGGGTCTCGCCGCTCGACAGCCAGTGGTCCTCGCCCTTTAGCCGGACGAGCTCCCATTCCTTCCCGGCGCTCTGAAGCGCTTTGGCCATGTTTTCGCTCTGGTAGAAGGGCACGACCGTGTCGTCCTCGCCATGGATAAGCATGATTGGCGGTCCTGCGCGGTCGGCGATGCGTTCCGGGCTCACTGCAATAAGGTCTTCTTCGTCGCGAAAACGACTGCCTATCCGGCTTTCCCAGTAGTCGGCCGCATAGTCGCCTTCGCTTGTCGCCGCGTGCCCGATCATCTTCGGCAGGTTCGACACGCCGTTGACGCTGACCGCGCACTTGTAGATGTCGGGCGTCAGCGTCGCGCCGGCGAGCGCCGCGTAGCCGCCATAGCTCGCGCCTACAATACAGACGCGGCCAGGGTCAGCCGCGCCCTTGGCGATGAGCGCTTCCACGCCATTCGTTATGTCATCTTGCATCTTGCGCCCCCATTCGCCGTAGCCGGCGCGCTTAAATGCTTCGCCATAACCCGACGAGCCACGGAAATTCGGTTGGTAGACGGCGTATCCGTTGGCGGCGTAAAATGCCGCCCACCAATCATAATTGAGCGTGTCCCTGCCGGCCGGCCCGCCGTGGGGTAAGGCGACGAGGGGCAGCCGATCGCCCCATCGGCCCGCCGGCGTCGTCAGGTAACCCTCGATTGTGAGGCCGTCCGGCGCGACATAGTCAAAACGTCGCCTATCCGTGACGTCATCGGCAAGCTCCGGCCGGATGGAAGAGAAGAAGTCGAGCGTCTTTTTGTTGTCGTCATAGATCAATAGCTCGGCAGGGCGATCTGAATACAGCGCCCTGACGATCATGGTCTTTTTGTCAGTTGAGATGGAGCTGACTGACGCCAGCGCGCCCGGCAACGCTTTGTCGAGCTGGCGGGATTTTTTGCCGAGGGCGTTATCGAAGAACACGGCCTTTTCGGGCGCGGACCTGAAATAGGCGGCCTCCACGCGGGCGCTGTCGCTATTGTACCAGACGCCTGTGACGTCTCTCGCATCGTCGCTCGCGATAATGCGCGTTTCCTCCCCGTCAACAAGACTGAGGCCCACGAGAACGTCCGTTTGCCCCGGACGTCTTTTCAAGGCCGCCACTTCCACGCTATTGGGTGCTGCGCCCGCCAGCCGGCCGTATAGGATGTACGGCGAAAGTGAGCCGGTCGGCAGCTCCATCCGCCTGACGACCTTCATTCTTGCGTCGTTGGGTTGTCGCGCACTCAATCTGAATTCGCGTCCGTCGAACTCGCCAAGCATAATCGCCTCGCCGGAATCGTCGACCGCCCAATCGTATGAGTCCGGCGTTCCCGCGTTGGTGACGCGTCCTCGGCCGTTCTTGAGGTTCACGCGGAGGAGCGAATAGCCGGCGGATGGTTCGCTGCTCGAAAGACGGCTTGGCCCTCTGTTGCCCACCTGTGCGCGCCCAATCCATCGAGCAAATAGCGCTGCGTCGGGCGACTCGGGCAACGTGTGTATAAGGTTGCCGGAACTGGTGATCACGAAGCCTGTGTCAGTCGAGAAGAGTCCTGTGCTTTTGCCGCTTTTAAGCGAGTAGGAAATCCAGCGGTAGAACTCGAAGGCCTGCCGACCGGTGTTTAACTGCTCGCTTCTCGTCACTGAAACTAGAACCAACACATAGTCGTCGCCGGCCCAGTAAAGGCGCCGCGGTTTAAGGTCCCCGATTTCGATTCCGAGCGGTTGTCCGCCAGCGTCTTTAAGGCTGTAAAGGACGAGCAAGGTCCGTCCGCCGACATATTGCAGCATCGCGACTGTTTCGCCGTTCGGCGAAATTTCCGCGTCTGAAATCGTAGGGAGCGCCCCATATACCTCAGGACTTGCCGCGTCGGCCGCGCTGGCTTTCGCGCCGAAAAGCGCACACGACGCGAATAAAGCCGCCGCGACGCGCCTAATTCTCAGTCTTTGAAGCATGGAGAATTTTCCCAAAACAATATATTCCTTTTATTTTAGTGCCAAAGAAGAAATCTATCAAACTAATATTAATGGCCTGAATTCCAGTGTGGCGACGCTCTTCCTGCCGATTTGCGCCCGCCCGCTGATTAGTCTCCGAAGCGACTGGCCGAAAGGATCGATCGACTGAGGGCCGGCTGGCGCAGGGGGGAGCGACATGGGGCGCGGCGATCTGCGACGTTTCGTTAACGCGGCGGCGGTTAACTCGATCGCCATGGCCCACCCGCCCAAAGCAAGGAATGACGCCACGCCCCGCGTCCGCACGCTGGGCGCCGCCTGGCGTGACGCCTCGGGGCGCGGCGAGAACAATTTCGACGCAATCAGGCTCGCCGCGGCAAGCGCGGTCGTTCTCTCCCACGCATTCGAAATCGTCGCCGGCGGTCGGTCCGCAGAACCGCTGTCGCGTTTGACGGGGCAGATTTCGCTGGGCGAACTCGGGGTCCTTGTTTTCTTCGCCACCAGCGGGTTTTTGATCGCCAACAGCTGGCGGCGGCGTCCCGAAGCCGGCCATTTCATCGATCGCCGCGCGCGCCGCTTGCTTCCGGCGCTTACGGTGAATGTGGCGCTTCTGGCGTTCGTGGTCGGGCCGCTCGTCTCGCGGCTGGCGCCGGCGGCCTATTTCGCCGACCCCGCGCCATGGCGCTTCCTCCTGAGCGCCGCCCTCATCAATGTCCAGTGGACGCTGCCGGGCGTCTTTGAGGCCGCGCCGCTCGCCGGGGCGGTGAATTATCCCTTGTGGTCGCTTTTCTTTGAGGCCATCGGCTATGCGCTCATCGCCGTCATCGGCGTGACCCGCCTGCCGCCCCTGCCGACCCTCGCGACAGTCTTCAGCATTCTGATGGTTATCCACGCCGCCCCGCCCTCCGACGCGTTCGGCGCGGCGGGGGCGTTCGCCTTCCGGCTCAGCCTCGTTCTGCCGAGTTTCTGCGCCGGCGCGATCGCCGCATACGCCGCAGACGCGATTGTCCTCAGCAGGGGCCGCGCGCTCGCCGCGGCGGCGGCGCTGGTCTTCTTCGGCGCCGTCGGCGGCTTCGTCGCGGCGTTCTCGATCGCCGGCGTTTACCTGGTGCTTTGGGTTTCGGTATCGCGCCTCGGCCCTGTGGCGCGCGTCGGCCGGTATGGCGATTTCTCCTACGGGGTCTATCTCTGGGGATGGCCGGTCCAGCAGCTTGTCCAGACGACGCTCGCTCCGAACGACTGGCTCGGGAACCTCGTTTTCGCCGCGCCGGGCATTGCGATCGCCGCCGTCCTTAGCTGGCGCTTGGTGGAGCGGCCGATGCTGCGCGGCGCGCGGCGCGGACGCGCTGATTCGACGCAAGTCGCCACTCCCGGCGGCGGCGCTGTCCGCCCCCCCGGCGAACGGCTTTCATAGCGCCGAACCGCGTTGTTGCGCCGGCGAAAGGCGCATGGTAAGCCGCGCGCCGAATCGAGGGGTCGATTGGCGGCGCGGAACCGCGATTACCGGCGATCGGCTCTGCAGACGCATTTGTTTTTTCCAACGGTCCGAAACGTCGGACGCGCCTCCTTTCTTGCGGGGCGGCGCGCCGCTTCGATTAAGGGCCGATCGCCTGCGCCGCGGTCATGGGCGACCCGGCCACGGCGCACCGATGAGAGCCTCGTCTCGAGGAGGACGCCGCACGTTCATGTCCGCCGAAGTTGAAACCACGCAGGCGCCCGGGGCGTTGCGCGTCTCGCCTGCCGCGAGCCGATATGTTGACGCGCTTTTCGGCCTCGCGGTCGAACAGGACGCCGTCGATGTCCTCGAAGACGATTTCGCGGCGCTGAGGTCGATGATTGCAGCCGGCGGCGACTTTCGCTCGTTTCTGAAGAGCCCGGTCTATGACGCCGAGGATAAGTCGGCGGCGATCGCGGCGATCGCCGACAAGGCCTCGTTCAGCCAGTTGACGACGAATTTCCTGAAGCTCGTCGCCGCCAATCGGCGGCTGTTCGCGCTCGACGACATGGTCGCGGCGTTTTTTGAGCGCCTCGCCGCCCACCGCGGCGAAGTCTCCGCGCAGGCGATATCGGCCGCGCCCTTGAATGACGACCAGACCAAGCGCCTGCGCGGCGAGATTGAGCGCTATCTCGGCAAGGCGGTGAACCTGACGACCTCCGTCGATCCGGACCTGCTCGGCGGCATCGTCGTCAAGGTCGGCTCGACGATGGTCGATTCCTCCCTGCGGTCGAAACTCAATCGACTGAAAACAAAACTGAAAGAGGCGTAATCCCCATGGAGCTCCAGGCGGCGGAAATCTCGTCCATCCTGAAACAGCAAATCAAGGATTTCGGCAAGGACGCCGAAGTTTCCGAGATTGGCCAGGTCCTGTCGGTCGGCGACGGCATCGCGCGGGTCTACGGCCTCGACAACGTCCAGGCGGGCGAGATGGTCGAGTTCGCAAACGGCGTGAAAGGCATGGCGCTCAACCTCGAGCGCGACAATGTCGGCGTCGTGATCTTCGGCGAGGACCGGGAGATCAAGGAAGGCGACACGGTCAAGCGGACGAACGCAATCGTCGACGTGCCGGTGGGCAAGGGCCTGTTGGGACGCGTCGTCGACCCTCTTGGCAACCCGATCGACGGCAAAGGCCCGATCACCTACGAAACGCGCAGCGTCGTCGATGTGAAGGCGCCCGGCATCCTGCCGCGCAAGTCCGTGCATGAGCCGGTTCAAACCGGCATCAAGGCGATCGACGCGATGATCCCGATCGGCCGCGGCCAGCGCGAGCTCGTCATCGGCGACCGCCAGACCGGCAAGACCGCGATCTGCATCGACGCCATCCTGAACCAGAAGGAAGCGAACGCCGGCGACGACGAGTCCAAGAAGCTCTACTGCGTCTATGTCGCCATCGGCCAGAAACGCTCCACCGTCGCGCAGATCGTCAAGACGCTCGAAGACAATGGCGCGCTTGACTATTCGATCGTCGTCGCGGCGACCGCGTCCGAGCCTGCGCCGTTGCAGTTCCTCGCGCCGTTCGCCGGCTGCGCCATGGGCGAGTACTTCCGCGACAATGGCATGCACTCGCTCATCATTTACGACGACCTGTCGAAACAGGCCGTCGCCTACCGGCAGATGTCGCTTCTCCTGCGCCGCCCGCCGGGGCGAGAAGCCTATCCCGGCGATGTCTTCTACCTCCACTCGCGGCTCCTTGAGCGCGCGGCCAAGCTCAACGAGGATAACGGCCTTGGCTCAATGACGGCCCTGCCGATCATCGAGACTCAGGCGAACGACGTGTCGGCCTATATTCCAACGAACGTCATTTCGATCACCGACGGGCAGATCTTTCTGGAGACAGACCTTTTCTACCAGGGCATCCGACCGGCCGTGAATGTCGGCCTCTCCGTGTCCCGGGTCGGCTCCTCGGCGCAGATCAAGGCGATGAAACAGGTTGCGGGCAAGATCAAGGGTGAGCTTGCTCAGTACCGAGAGCTGGCCGCGTTCGCCCAGTTCGGCGCCGACCTTGATGCGACGACGCAACAGATTCTGAACCGCGGCGACCGTCTCACCGAACTCATGAAACAGCCGCAATACTCGCCGCTGCTCGTCGAGGAGCAGGTATGCGTCATTTTCGCCGGGGTGCGCGGCTATCTCGACAAGGTGGCCAAGGACAAAGTCCCCGATTTTGAAGCTGAATTCCTCCGTAAGCTGAAGGGTGACCACGCAGACCTCCTGGCGAGCATCCGCGATGGCGGCAAGCTGACGGATGAGCTGGAGGCGCAGCTCACGGATATCCTCGACGCGTTCGCCAAGAATTTCGCGTAGGTTGCAAACTGTCATCGCCGGCCGCGAAGCCGGTCCGGATTTTATCTGAGGTGAAGCGGTTGATACGCGTACGGGCGATTTTGCTGGCTGGCGCCGCGGCGGGTTTCGCCGCGCTCGTCGCGTGCGCGTCGTACTCCAATGCTGACGCGGAGGCCGAGCCGGCGGACGCGCCGCCCGCAGAAACAGCCGCCAGCCTTGACGATCCGGACGCCTGCGGCGCGTCGGACTATCAGGCGCTGATCGGCTCTAACATCGCAGCGGCGGACCTGCCGACCGACATGAATGTGCGCATTTTGCGGCCTGGCGCAATTGCGACCATGGACTACCGTCCGGACAGGTTGAACGTCCTGCTTGACGAAGACGGCGTCATCACGCGCGTCCGATGCGGATGAAGGGGGCGTCGATGAGGACTGAAGACTCGTTGCTCGCCAGCTATCCCCGCACGCGCGCGGATCTGCCGCCGAGGCACGCCGAACTCTACGCCGCCCAGTACAAGTCCAATCGTGAAGGCGATGACGCTGCGGCCGGCCTCGCTCAGCGCATGGAGGCGTGGATGCATCGCCAAGTGGCGACGCGCGCAGGCGGCGGACCGGCCCTGGAGATCGGGGCGGGGACGCTTAATCACCTTCGCTATGAGGCCGCGGTTGACGCCTATGACGTGGTTGAGCCCTTCACGGCGCTGTTCGAAGGGAAGCCGGAGCTGAAAAGGGTTCGCGACGTCTATGCGTCGCAGTTCGACATCCGCGACAAGGCCTATGCGCGCATCATCTCGATCGCCGTCCTGGAGCATCTTCTCGATCTGCCGCGCGAAATCGCAAAGTCCGTCAGCCTGTTGTCCGATGGCGGCGTTTTCCAGGCTGCAATCCCGTCCGAGGGCGGATTGCTCTGGTGGCTCGGCTGGCGCGGCACGACGGGCATGTCTTATTACCTTAAGCATCGTCTGGACTATGGCGTTCTGATGCGCCACGAGCACGTCTCCAGCGCGTCTGAAATCGTCGCCGTCGTGAAGTGCTTCTTTGAAGACGTCAAAATCGTGCGGTGGCCGATCAACGCAACGCATCTCAGCTTTTACCAATATATCGAAGCGCGGCGCCCTCTTCGGGATGCGGCGGAACGTTATCTAGAAAAGGGGCGCGGCTGACATGCCCTCACTGAAAGAACTGAAGAACCGGATCGGGTCGGTCAAATCGACCAAGAAGATCACCAAGGCGAAACAGATGGTCGCCGCGGCGAAGCTGCGCCGCGCGGAAGAGGCGGCGAAGGCCGCCCGTCCGTATGCGGTGGAGATGGAAGGCGTTCTCGCCAATCTTTCCGCCGCAGCGAAGGACAACCCAAATGCGCCGCGTCTTCTCGCCGGGACGGGATCGGACGAGACGCAGCTCCTCATCGTCGCGACCGCCGACAAAGGCCTTTGCGGCGCGTTCAACTCCAACATTGTTCGGCTCGCGCGAGAGCGCATCGTCGCGCTTCAGGCGCAGGGCAAGATCGTCAAGCTCGTTTGCGTCGGCCGCAAGGGCGAGGACCAACTGAGGCGTCTATACGGGGACCTCATCGTCTGGAAGACGAACTTCGTCGAGACGAAATCGATCGGCTTCCATGAAGCGCAGGAGATCGCCGAGAAAGTGCTGGAGATGTTCCGGGCCGGTGAGTTCGACGTTGCAACGCTCTTCTACGGTGAGTTCAAGAACGTCGTCAGCCAGGTGCCGACGGCGCAACAGATCATTCCCGCCGAAGCGCCGGATGGGGTCGAGGCGCCGGATCTCAAAGGCGCGATCTATGACTATGAGCCGGATGAGGAAGAAATCCTGAGGACGCTCCTGCCGCGCTATGTGGCGGTGCAGATCTTCCGGGCGCTGCTTGAAAACATCGCCTCCGAACAAGCCGCCTCCATGACCGCCATGGATAACGCGACCCGCAACGCCGGCGAACTGATCGACAAGCTGACGCTGCAATACAACCGCGCCCGCCAGGCGCAGATCACCAAGGAACTGATTGAGATCATCTCGGGCGCGGAGGCCCTTTAGAGGAATGCCGGCGGAGCGGCGCGAATTGGCGGCGGGGGAAGAATTCGCCCTGACGCATCTAAGCTACCGCATGAATGATGACGCCGAATCGCATCGTCATTCCGTTGAGCAATGCGGGTACGTCGTTTCAGGAAGGTTTCGGTTGTCGATTGGCGATCGACGAATGGAATTGGGAGCGGGCGACGGCTACGTGGTGCCGGCGCGAACGGTCCACGCATTTGAAGTAATCGAGCCGGGAGACGTGGTAATCGTCGCATCCCTGGCGCAGGAGACTGAGGTAGGAGACGGGACATGAGCAATGAAGGCCGCGTAAGCCAGGTGATTGGCGCCGTCGTCGATGTTGAGTTCGACGAGCATCTGCCGGGCATCTTGAACGCCCTTGAGACGAACAATGGGGGCAACCGCCTGGTGCTTGAGGTGGCGCAACACCTCGGCCAGAACGCCGTCCGGACGATCGCGATGGACTCCACCGAAGGCCTCGTCCGCGGGCAGAAGGTCACCGACTCCGGCGAAGCGATTTCCGTGCCGGTGGGCGAGGGCACGCTCGGCCGCATCATGAACGTCATCGGCGAGCCGGTGGACGAAGTCGGCCCCATCCAGTTCAACAAGAAGCGCGCCATCCACCAGCCGGCGCCGCCCTTCGTTGAGCAGTCGACGGAAGCGGAAATTCTCGCCACCGGCATCAAGGTCGTCGATCTTCTTTGTCCGTACGCCAAGGGCGGCAAGATTGGCCTCTTCGGCGGCGCAGGCGTCGGCAAGACGGTGCTGATCCAGGAGCTCATCAACAACATCGCCAAAGTGCATGGCGGGTATTCCGTATTCGCCGGCGTCGGCGAGCGCACCCGGGAAGGCAATGACCTTTACTGGGAAATGATCGAGTCAAATGTGAACAAGAACCCGTCCGAGCAGAACGGCTCGGCGGAGGGCTCTAAGTGCTCGCTCATCTACGGCCAGATGAACGAGCCGCCGGGCGCGCGCGCGCGCGTTGCGTTGACGGGCCTCACCATTGCGGAGGAGTTCCGCGATCAGGGTCAGGACGTTCTGTTCTTCGTCGACAACATCTTCCGGTTTACGCAGGCCGGCTCGGAGGTGTCCGCGCTTCTCGGCCGCATCCCTTCCGCGGTCGGATATCAGCCGACCCTCGCCACCGACATGGGCGGCCTGCAGGAGCGGATTACGACGACCACCAAGGGGTCGATTACGTCCGTGCAGGCCATTTACGTGCCGGCCGACGACCTTACCGACCCTGCGCCGGCGACTTCGTTCTCACACCTTGACGCGACGACGGTTCTTAACCGCGCGATCTCCGAGAAGGGCATCTATCCGGCCGTCGATCCGCTCGATTCGACGTCGCGTATTCTTGATCCGCGCATCGTCGGCGAGGAGCACTATCAGGTCGCCCGAGACGTGCAGGGCATTCTTCAGCGCTACAAGGCGTTGCAGGACATCATCGCCATCCTCGGCATGGATGAGCTCTCCGAAGAGGACAAAATGGTCGTGGCGCGCGCCCGCAAGGTGGAGCGCTTCCTCTCGCAGCCGTTCGATGTCGCCGAGGTCTTCACCGGCTCGCCCGGCGTGCAGGTGCCGCTAGACGAGACAATCAAGGGCTTCAAGGGTCTCGTCGCCGGCGAATACGACCACCTGCCCGAAGCGGCGTTCTACATGGTCGGCAATATGGACCAGGCGATCGACAAGGCCGCGAAGCTCGCCGCGGAAGCGGCGTAGGCGATGCCCAACGCCGGCTCTCAAACGCTTCGGCTTGAGGATTGCGTGAACTCGATTTGTCCGTGGTCTGGCGACCCCGTTTCCGCGGACTCGTTGACGCGCTATCGCGGGCAGGTCGTCGGCTTTTGCAATCCGGGGTGCCGGGACAAGTTTGAACGCGCAACGTCTGCGTTCGATCGGGAGATCGCGCCGCCAGCGACGGGCGGCGCATAAGGCGCCATGACGCAGGCGGAGGGTCATCCGGAACTGACGCGGGCGGAGCGCATATTCGTGCGCATCTCAATCCTGCAGACGATCCTCGCGGTAGCCGGCATGTTCACCGGCGGCGTCGCTCTCTTCGCCGCGCTGAACGAAGCGGACGCGGTGCGCAAACAACAAATGGCCGCCGTCTGGCCCCACATCGTCATTCGCGACATAAACTATGGGATCGCCGGCGAAGAACGGTTCGAGGTTGTCGTTGGCAATAGAGGCATTGGTCCCGCCCGCATCATGTCTGCGACCGCTCTGATTGACGGCGAGCCGATCGACAGCTGGGCCGACATCGTTCGGCCACTGGCTGAAGACGGAAACTTCAGGTTTTCAAACGTTCGAGTAAGTGGTTCGGTTTTGTCGCCGGCGGAGGACGTTATCGCTTTCGCCGTGGATGCAAAATACACGTCCAAGCAGCTCGTTGATGCTGTGCAGGAGCTAACCCAATCGAGACGGGTGAATGTGGTGATTTGCTATTGCTCGGTGTTTGACGACTGTTTCAGGTTGGACGGGTTAGCCGAGACGACAGTTGCGGTCGACATGTGCTCTGCGCCAAAAAGGAGAACGTCAATCTAGTTCATGACGCCTTTCGCCGTTTGTGAGAGGTCTCGAGAGATTGACCAAGGTCCGAATTGAGGCGAGGAACGTCGTCAGAATTAGGCCGCGCGTGCGGCGGAGAAAATCTATGGCTGGCAAACTTCATTTCAATCTCGTCTCGCCTGAACGGCAGCTTGTGTCCGAAGACGTCGACCAGGTCGACGTGCCGGGCTCGGAGGGCGTATTCGGCGTCCTGCCGAACCATGCGCCCTTTATGTCGACCATGGCCCCGGGCGTCGTCCGGGTGCTGAATGGCGGCGAGGAGAAGCGGATTTTCGTGCGCGGCGGCTTCGCGGACGTCACGCCCGCGGGCCTCACAGTGCTCGCGGAGGAAGCCGTCTTTGTCGCCGACCTCGACCGGGAGGAGCTCGCCCGCCGGATCAAGTCCTGTGAGGCGGCGGTGGCCGACGATGAGGCGCAGCCGGAAACCCGCCAGCGCGCCGCCGCTGAACTCGGTCAACTTAAAGAGCTCGAAGCGTCGCTTTAGGCTGCGCCTCCGACCGCTCCGGTTCAAACCAAAAACTGCAGTCGTACGAAGGTGCGATGACCGGCCCCGCTCGCCTGCGTTACGATAACAGCGTCGGCGCGTTTGGTGGCTCAGGCGGTCGAAAGCCTACGGCGCCCGCCGCAGCTTCGGCGGCGATGCGCGGGGAAGGGCGAGGAGGCGGCATGATGGAACGGGTTATTGTGGCGATCGTGTCGATGTCCCTCCTGCTTGGAGCGCAATCCGCGATGGCCGCCGAGGAAATTCCTGACTATGTCGTCGAATACGTCCTGGCGGACGACATTGAGGTGCGCCGCTATCCGCTGATGCTGCTCGCCGAAGTCGACGTTTACGGCGACCGCCAAGAGGCCGCGACCAAGGCGTTCCGCGTCCTCGCCGGCTTCATTTTCGGCGACAATGCGCCCGCGCGGAAAATCGACATGACCGCGCCCGTCACGGCGTCGGCGGCCCAAAGCGATGCGGCCGCAGACGAACCGGCGGGCGACGGGGAGGGCGAGAAGATAGCCATGACGGCGCCGGTGACGCTTAGCGCGGAATCAAAAAACGGTGCGCCTGAGAATCTGGGCGGCGTGGCGGGCGAGCGGCTCTGGACGGTCGCCTTCATGATGCCGTCCGAGTACAGCCTTGAGACCCTGCCGGCGCCGAGCGACCCGTCCATACGCATTCGCCTTACCGATCCCTATCGCGCTGTCGCGATCCGTTTTTCAGGCAGGTATACAAACGAAAACATGGAAAAGCACAAAGGCCGCCTCGACGCGGCCATCGCCGAAACCGGCCTTTCCACCCTCGGCGCGCCGATCGTCGCATACTATAATGGTCCGTTTACGCCGTTCTTTATGCGCCGGAACGAAATTCAGTATCGCCTGGCGAATTGATCAGACCGCTCAGCCGCCTGTTTTCTTCAGGGCGCGCGCATAGGCTGGGCGGGCCGTCGCGCGGTCGAGATAGGCTTTCAGCTTCGGGTAGGGTCCGAGCTCGCCGAGGCGATCCGCCATCTGGGTTATGTAAGCAACGCCGAAATCCGGCAGTTGAAGGTCGGCGCCCAGAATATAGGCCTTGTCGCCAAGGAAATCCTGGATGTAGCCAAGCTGCAACGCCACCTCGCCTGCGGCGAACATGGAGATGAGCTGCGGTTTGGGCTCCGCCTCGCGCATCAGGAGGAGTTTCAACAAGAGCGGCGCAAAGGCCGACGCTTCGGTGTAGTGGAGCCACTGAAACCACTCCGCCCGCGCCGCCTTCTGCGATAGGGGCGGCGGCGAGAACCGTCCTTCCACGTCGTAATGCTCCACAAGGTGCCAGGCGATGGCGCCGGACTCGGCGAGCGTGATGTCGCCATCCTCGATTACCGGCGACTTGCCGAGCGGGTGCGCCTCTTTCAGCTCCGCCGGCGCGCGGCCAAGCTCGTTGCGCGTGTAGAGCTTCAGCTCATAATCGAGGCCAAGCTCCTCCAGCAGGAAAACGGTGAAGAGCGGACGTCCGATCTGCAGGTGATGAACGAGAATCATAGCGGCCGCCTTTCAGTGGTGGGTTTACAGGTGCTTGATGGAATGGCGGTTGAGCGCAATCCTGAAAAGCGGCGTCAGGACAATCCGGCGATGAAGTCCCGCAATGGCGCGAACGCCCGCACCATCTGCTCATAGACGCGGCGCTTGAACGGTACGATGAGGTTTGGCGCATCCTCCAGCGGCGCCCAGCGCCAGGCGTCGAACTCCTGATGGTCGTCGGCTTCAAGATCGACCTCCGCATCGTCGCCGAGGAACAGCATCGCCGCCCATTTCTGGCGCTGGCCGGCCCATTTCTTTTTCGGGTAGTCGGGCGGGAAATCATATGCGAGCCAGCCCGGCGTGACGGTGAGCAATTGCGCCGAAGAGACGCCCGTCTCCTCCTTCAGTTCACGGAACGCCGCTTCGTCCGGCGCTTCGCCGGCGTCGATGCCGCCCTGGGGCATCTGCCAGCGGAACTCGCCTTTCACCTCGCCCACATCCGCGAAGTCGCCCACTCGCCGGCCAAGGAATACCTCGCCGCGGCGGTTGAACAGCGTAACGCCCACATTCGGACGGTAGCGCGCATAAATGTCGTCGATTTCCATCCGTCCCCGCGCCGCCTCTACGTCCGCGACGCCGGCGGGCCGAGCGTCCCGCTCAGCCGTCGGCCTGGCTGGCGAGGGCGAAAACACCCGACGCCGGGGCGAGCGTCAAGTCGCGATCGTCAAGCGTATTCGACCAGGCGAGGACGACGTCGAAAGATTCCGGCGTCAGATACGCCTTGCCGAGCGCGGCGCCGTCTCGGTTCGCCACGGCCTCAAGAGCCGACAGGTCCTCTTTCGGGTTTGAACTTCCCGGCGTGATGAGGCGCGAGACGCTGGCGACGCCACGCGCGGTCGGCGCGCTAAAGCGATGCACGGCGCCGGTGTCGTCGAAGAAGTAAACCCCGGCGGCGTCAAGGCGCGTCAGGATAGGCCTTATGGCCTCGCTGTCGCCGGCGAGCCGCGCGCCCAGATAGTTGGTCGCGCCCACATAGCCGCCGAAGCGCGACATCAGCCATTCAAGCCGCTTCAGATTATCCTGCGGCGCGCGTCCCGTTTTCAGGCCGGCCGGGCCGATAGCCTTGTCGCCGTCGCCGCCGCCCTGCTCCATGGGCAGCTCAATCAGGATTTCGTGGCCGCTCTCCCGCGCGCGCTCGGTCCAGTAGGGCAGGTCCTTCGCATAGGGGGCGAACGCTAGCGTCACCGTTGAAGGCAGTTCGTCGATCGCCCGCGCGGTGAGCGCTGGGTTGAGGCCGAGCCCGCCGACGATGAGCGCGACATGCGGCGTATCGCCAGGCGTGAAGGCGTGCGCGTAGGCCTCGCTCGGCGCGACGCCCTCCTTGGAGATGCGTGGCAGCGGACCGAACGCGCCCGAAAGCAGCATGTCGGGCGCTGGGGCCGGAATGGGATCTGGCGTCGCCACCAGGCGCCGTTCGGCGTCGGCCACCATCTCTTCGCGTGAGCGCGCCGGCGCGCCGTCGATTGTGATGAGAACGCCTTCGCCGTTCGCCGCATTGTCTATGGCATCGTCGGCGTTTGTGAATCTGGCGCTTGATGGAATGCGGATTATCCGTGGGCCGCCTTCCGCAGGCTGCCCGGCGTCGCCAGTGGAGAAGCCGTTGGCGGACGGCAGGAAGCGTTGCGCGGAGGCGAGGATCGGCGCCGCGGCGGCAGTCTCGTCCGTCGCCGCGGTCTGCGCAGGCGCGGCCGCGTTCGCGGGGCTTGAATCAAGTTGCGGCGGCTGCAGCAATTCTCCGCCCGAAGACGGCGCCGGCGATGGCGTCGTTGGGCTCAGTCGTTCAACGTCGTCCAGGTTCACCGCATAGCGCTGGTGGGACGCATCCCGTCCGAGCGTCGCAAGGCCCGCGCCGATGCCCGCCAATGTCGCCGAAAGGCCGACCCATGCGAACGCAAGCCGGCTGAATACGGGCGCGCGGCGCGCCTTGCGGCGGTGCGAATGGCTGGCGAGGACGAGGCTGTTGGGCATTGGTGCTTGCGTCAGTAACGAGCGCCGCAGCGCGAGCGTAATTCGCCCCGCCGCCTGCCTTCTCGCCACGCGCTGGAGCGTCGCCGAAAGGTAGGGATCGTTTAGTTAACGCAACGGAAACAGGACCATTAAAGACGAGGCCTCAGACCGAAGATATTCGGCCGGCCGAGAATTGCGCCCGCGCCGGCGCGCTAGGAATAGGCGCCTTCGCTCGCCGCGCGGGAACCTCCGTCCCCGCGCGATCAATCGCCCTGAAACCCGGTTGCGTCCCGTTCTACTGGGTGCGCAGGGCGCCCGCATCGGCGAGCATCGCCCGGTAGGCGGTGGCGTCTGAGAGGATCTCGATCGCGCGTTCAAGCTGGCAATCGCGGAACGTCTCGCCGTCCTCCTCATAGCCGCACTCGATGGCGTCGACGCCGCCATTCGGATCGTCTTCGTCCTTGGCGTCCGGGTCGGCTTCCGCCGCCTCCTCGGAGCTTGCGATCTCGGCCGGCGCGACCTCTTCAGCCTCCGCGTCCTCCGGCACATCAAGGGCGCCCGGCAGGTCGCTTTCGCTCGGCCGCGTGGAGGGGCGCTCCTGACCCGGATAAATCACCGGCATGATGACGTCCGGCATGATCCCCTGCGCCTGGATCGAGCGGCCGGACGGCGTGTAGTAGCGCGCCGTCGTCAGCCGCAGCGCGCCTTGCAGGCCGTTGCGCAGAGGTATGACGGTCTGAACGCTGCCCTTCCCGAAGCTCTTGGTGCCAAGCAGAAGCGCGCGATTACGGTCCTGAAGCGCGCCGGCGACGATTTCCGAAGCGGACGCCGATCCGCCATTGATAAGAACGACGACGGGCTTGCCCTTGGTCAGGTCGCCGCGGCGGCCCATTTCCCTAAGGGTGTCCTTCGGGTGACGCCCCCGCGTGGAGACGATTTCGCCGCCTTCGAGGAAGACGTCGGCGATGCTAACCGCCTGATCGAGAAGGCCGCCCGGATTCGAGCGCAGGTCGAGCACATAGCCCTTTGGCCCGCCGACGACCTCCTTTTCGAGCTCGCGAATGGACTTCTTCAGCTCTGCGCCGGCGCGCTCAGAGAAAGTGCGCACACGGATATATCCGAAATCATCCTCCATGCGGCTGACGACCGCTTCGACGCGGACAATGTCGCGCACGAGCGTCAGCGGGAACGGCTCCTGGTCGCGCTCGCGCAACACCTTAATCGACACCGAGGTGCCTTTCTCGCCTTTCAGGAGCGCAATTGATTCATCGAGGTTCAGCGGCTTCACATCCTCGCCGTCGATTTCCACGATAAGGTCGTTCGTCTGGATCCCTGCGCGCGACGCCGGCGTTTCGTCAATCGGCGCGACGACCTTGACGTATCCGGCGTCGTCGCCTTCGGTGTCCATCACCACCTGGATGCCGAGCCCGGCGAAGCTGCCGCGGGTCTGTTCCTGCATGCGGGTGTAGTCTTCCGAGGACAGATAGCTCGAATGCGGATCGAGCTCGCTCATCATGCCATTGATGGCGCCGTCGATGAGCTCCCCATCGTCTGGCGATTCAACATAGTTGGCGTGCACCTGCTCGAAGACTTCGCCAAAGAGGTCGAGCTGCCGAAAGGTGTCGGCGGATATTGCGGGTCTTGCGAAGCCGGATGTCATTACCGCGCCGGTCACAAGCGATCCGGCGATGGCGGCCGCGGCGACGCTTGCGAAAGGAGCCGCCCGGTAGGAGCGAAGTCGCTTGCGCGCGGCGGGACCTTGCGGCGCGTCGCGCTCGGGCGAGGCGGATTGCCGGGGCGGTGTCTGACGGGTTGCGTTCATATGCTTGTGCACCTGCTTGTCTTTCGAATTCGCGCGTCTTCTCGCTCGATCCCTGGGTTCGGCTCCTAATCGCCGGCGCCGAAATTGAGCGTTTCTCCATCGCCAGCGAATTAGGCGCCAACCTAACCCGTGGGCTGATTGTCAGAAGGCCGGTCCTGAGCGCTGCTTACGGCGCTATTGGAGGCGCCTGCGCCGCTTCGGCCTAACTGAATGTCTCTCGACGTCTCCACTCCATATAGGGCTTTGCGAACAATTTACGCCGCCGCCGCCTCTTTGGGTTGATCGGCGGCCCTGCCAACCGCCTGGGGCGCTTCACGCTGTTATTCGGCATGATCTAGCATGAAAAGTCTAATAACAAGCGTGCGTGCGGCGAGGCCGCAGGCCCCTGTGCGCCGTTTCTATCGAGACCGGTCGGCGTCCCCGCTGTCAGACGCCGCTCCTTCGGGCGCTTACCCGTCCGCATTGATCGCCAGCCAGTCTATTGGATCGATCGGCTCACGGGCCCGCCGAATCTCGAAATCAAGGGTAGAGGCCTCTGGCGTCATCACGCCGATGGGCTCGCCGGCGGCGACCGTCTGGCCTTCATCCACCAGAAAAGAGCCGACTCCCATAAGCAGCATGTGATAGCCGTCGCCCACGTCGAGGACGATGAGATTGCCGACGGCGGGATAGAACTGCGCAAAATCGACGCTGGCGTCATGGGGCGCGGTCACGAGGGCATTGGGCTCGGCGGCGAAACGAAGGCCGTCGGACAAGCCGCCCTCGGGCCGCCTGTCGCCGAAGCGCGCAATGATCTCTCCCACCACAGGCGGCTTCAGGGCGCCACGGGCGAGGTCGAAGGCTGTTTTTGGGCGAAACCGCAGCGACGGCGCCCTGACCGGGCTTCTTTGGCGCGTCCCGCCTTTCAATGGTTTTAGGCGCGGAACGATCGAGCGGGCGAGACGTTCAAGCTCGCTTAGGACGCCGCGCAACGAAGAAGCGCGCGCCGCGAGCGCCGCGGTCTCGCTCTGCGCCGCCTCGGCCAGGCGATCCGCGACGCTTCGCTCTTCCTGTTTCGCGCTGAGGAGCTCGGCGAGCACCGCCCGCCGCGCGCCGATCTCTTCATTGGTGCGCTCCTGGGCGTCGCGTTCCTGCGCCAGCGATTCCCGTAGATCGGCTAGCCGCTCGATGGCCGCGCGAAGCTGGTCGGCCTCGGCCTTTAGCTCCGGCGCCGCGTCGGCGAGCAGCATGGCCGCGCGCGCCGCATCCACCGCGTCGTCTGGCGCCGCGAAAAGCGCCGGCGGCCTTGATCGCTCAAGCGCCAGAAGACCCCCGAGAATGTCGCTCAGTCGCTCGCTGTCCTTGCGCAGGCTGGCGCTTAAAGCCGCTTCTTCGCTTTCAAGGCGCTCGATTTCCCCATTTATCTCTCTGATTCGCCGCTCTGCGGTCTGCAGCGCTTCGGCGGTCCCAATCATGTTGGAGCGCAGGTTCGCGACTTCGCGGGCCCTTGCTGCGGCCTCGTCCTTCAGCCGCGCCTCCTCACGACGGCGCGCTTCCAGTTCTCGCTCGATTGCGCGCAAGTCGCCGGCGTCCGAATCGCGTGATTGCGCTAACGCGGCATCGCCGTAAGGCCACACGCCTACAGACGTTATGCCGATTACCGACATCCCGATTAGGGAAAGGAATGCCGCCTGGCGATTCAGCATCGACGTACGAGCGCTCATTCTCTGTGATACGGGTGGCCGCAGAGTATCGTAATCGCCCTATAAATCTGTTCACACAACATTACTCTGGCGAGCTGGTGCGGCCAGGTAGCCGCGCCGAATGACAGCTCGAGGTCAGCGGCGGCGCGAGTCTGCTGCGCATGGCCGTCGGCGCCGCCCAGCAGGAACGCAGCGCCGCGCCGGCCGTCGTCGCGCCAATGGGCGAGCTTTTCCGCGAAGGCCTGGCTGGACATATTCCGCCCGCGCTCGTCGAGCGCCACGCGCACATCTGCGCCGCCTGCGTATTTTTCGAGGAGCGCCGACTCAGCGTTCAAACGCGCAGCGCCCTGAAGGCCTTTTCCGGCGTCTCCCTCGAAGATCACCGGCCCGTCAAAGCCTATTGTCGGCCCGGCGCGTCGGGCGCGAGCGGCGTAATCGTCGGCGAGGTCGCGCAGCGGCCCCGCCTTGCTGGCGCCAATGGCGGCGATGATAAGCTTCACTTGCTGGCGCCTGCGTCGCCGGTTCGCGCGCCGGCTTTAATTCGCCGATCCGGATGCGGCGTGCGCGGTCTCCGACCAAATCCGCTCAAGGTTGTAAAAGGAACGAACTTCCGGCCTGAAGAGGTGCAGAATGACATCGCCGGCGTCGATCAATACCCAGTCGCAGGCGGGCTGGCCCTCGCATTTGACGCCCTTCGCGCCTGCGTCCTTGAGCCGGCGCAGAATCTTGTCCGCGATCGCGCCAACATGGCGTTGCGAGCGGCCGGACGCGATCACCATGGCGTCGGCGATTTCCGATTTGCCGCCAAGGTCGATGGTGACGACGTCCTCGGCCTTGTCCTCAGCCAGTTCGTGGCGAATGATCTTGAGCAGGGCCTTCGCCTTTTCGTCGGGGGTGAGCCCGTCAAGGTCTTGCTTCGCGTCGGCGCCCAACACGCCCGATACAGCCTTCTCGGCCCCGGCTTCGGCCCCTGTCACCAGCTTAATGGCGGCATTCTGCGATGCCGCGTCAGGTTCGGAGTTCAGCTCCGCCTCCATGAGGTCGCGGCCTCCCTGGCCGCATAGGGAACATAATCGCGTGCGGACCCGACGCCAAGGCCGGCTTTGCCGTTAATCATGTTTCAGGAGGCAGACCGCGTAGCGGCTATCTGCGTCCGTCCATGCGGCCGCCCGCCGCCATGGCGTGCGGGCGAGGAGCGCATCGAACCGCTGCAGCGAGTATTTGTGGGACCGGCTGACGTGCAGGCGGTCGCCCTCGGCGAAGGCGTACCGTTCGCCGTCGAGGGAAATCTCTGTCCGGCGCGTCGCCGCCACCGACATCTCGACCCGCTGCGGCGTGTCCTCAATCTCCGCGAGGTAGCGGAACGCGCTGAGATCCAGGTCGGCGCGCAGTTCGTCCCTAAGCCGGCGCAGCACATTGAGAATAAACTCGGCGGTTACGCCTTCCGGTTCGTCATAGGCGCGGAGCAGCGTCTCGGCGTCTTTTTCCAGGTCGAGCCCGATCAGGAACGCTGCGCCAGGCCCCAGCGTGCGCGCCGCGTTCGACAGAAGATCTGCGGCGGCGTCGCGCGTGACATTGCCGATGGTCGAGCCGGGGAAGAAGCCGAGCCAGTCCGCATCGGGACCGATTGCGTCCTTCGGCAGGTCTACCGGTTGCGTAAAGTCCGCGCACACCGCGCCCACCGGAAAATCGACGCGCGCCGCATAGTCCCTCATGCCGGCCAGCAGGTAATCGCGGCTGATGTCCATCGCCACATAAGCGCTCGGCGCCTTCAGCAGCGACATCAGCCGATCGATCTTTTCCGGCGAGCCAGCGCCATACTCGAACACAGCGCGGCGAGGGCCTACCGCTTCAGCGATATCGCGGGCGTTGGCGTCGAGGATTCCGCGCTCCGTCTGCGTCGGATAATAGCTCGGGAGCCGCGTGATCTCGCCGAAGAGCTGCGATCCGCGTTCGTCGTAGAGGTACATCGGCGATATCCGACGCGGCCGCGCGGCGAGCGCCGCATGGGCGTCGCGGCGAAAATCCGACATTGGCGGGTCGAGATCGAGAAGGAAGGCCAGGTCGCCGTAAGGAGCCGTCAGCGCGTCTTTGACAGACGCCTGGGCGTTCGATGTCACGAGAGATCCTTCTGCCGCCGGATGTTGGTCGACGACGTCGCATTATTTGTGTGCGGAATAAAAATCCACGCTGGCGGTTTTGCCCCGACAAT
The DNA here is from genome assembly GCA_028284065.1 of Parvularculaceae bacterium. Lineage (GTDB taxonomy): Bacteria > Pseudomonadota > Alphaproteobacteria > Caulobacterales > Parvularculaceae > MED-G105. The sequence continues at coordinate 222,058 of JANQSJ010000014.1, read as the reverse complement.
AGCGGCGGCGTCCGAGATATCAAGCTCGGCGCGTCGAAGCGCCTCAGCGGCTGGCGCGCTGCGATGCGCGCCCTCCGACCCCGGCCGATTGAAGACGGCGATCGGGACTGCGTCGGCGATGCCCCGCCAGTCCCGCCATTTGTGAAACGTGTTCAGAGAATCCGCCCCCATAAGCCAGACGAACCGCGTCTGCGGAAACTCCTCCTTCAGCGCGGCGATCGTGTCGACCGTATAGGTGAGGCCGCGCCGGCGCTCATAATCAGATATGACAATTTTGCGATGGTCCGCGACCCGCTCCGCCTCAATGAGGCGTTCTTCATAAGGGGCGTAGTCGGACGGGTTCTTGAGCGGATTGCCCGGCGAGACGAGCCACCAAACGGCGTCAAGCTGAAAGTGATTGAGCGCGGAGAGCGAAATATCGCGATGGCCGCCATGGGCGGGGTTGAAGGACCCGCCGAGGAGGCCGATGCGCGGCGACGCAGCTTCGTCGCTGGCTCCCCCTATGGCGACCACGGCGTCGCTCCGTCCCCGTCCCCGTCCTCTTCGCCGCGCTCTTTCGCCTTTTCGGCCTTCGCCGCCTCCATCATCAGGCGCAACGCGCCGGCGACGCCCTCGCCCGTCACGCCCGAAAGCGCGAGCGCTGGCCGGCCGGCGGCCGCGGAAAGCGCTGCGGCGCGCGCCATGCGGGTTTCATCGTCAAGGGCGTCGACCTTGTTGAGGGCGACGAACTCCTGCTTGCCGGCGAGGCCGCCGCCATAGGCGGAGAGCTCTTTGCGCACGGTTTCATAGGCGCCCGCGACGTCTTCTTGCGTTCCATCTACGAGGTGCAAGAGCCCTGCGCACCGCTCCACATGGCCGAGAAACCTGTCGCCAATGCCTGCGCCCTCATGCGCGCCTTCGATAAGGCCCGGAATGTCGGCGAGGACGAAGCTTTCGCCTTCGCCGACGCGCACGACGCCGAGATTCGGATGAAGCGTCGTAAACGGATAATCGGCGATCTTCGGCTTCGCCGCGGAGACCGCCGCGAGGAAGGTCGATTTGCCGGCGTTCGGCAGGCCGATGAGACCGAAATCGGCGATCAGTTTCAGGCGCAGCCAGATCGTCCGCGTCTCCGCCGATTGGCCCGGATTGGCGCGCCGGGGCGCCTGGTTCGTCGCCGACTTGAAGCGGGCGTTGCCCCATCCGCCGTTTCCGCCCTTGGCGAGAAGAACCCGCTCGCCCGGAACGTCGAGATCGGCGATGAGCGTTTCCTCATCCTCTTCGAAAACCTGCGTGCCGACGGGCACCTTCACGACAAGATCGCCGCCGTCGGCGCCTGTTTTGTCCGAGCCTTCGCCAGGACGACCGTTCTTGGCGCGGTAGTGCTGCTGGTAGCGGAAGTCGATGAGCGTGTTCAGATTGTCGACCGCCTCGGCGAAGACGTGGCCGCCGCGGCCGCCATCGCCGCCGTTTGGGCCGCCGAACTCCACGAACTTTTCCCGCCGGAACGAGAGGCACCCCGCGCCGCCAGCGCCGGAGGCGATATAGATCTTCGCGCGGTCAAGGAATTTCATGAGGGCTATATAGCCGTTCAAACCTCTCGCGCCACTGAGCGTCGGCGTGGGTGAAGGGGGTGATCGTCCTCGGCCGCGCGGTTAAGAGATGCTTTGAGCTTATTGGAGACCCCTAATGCCCAAACCCGTCGACATTCTCTTCACGCCGTTCGAAAGCGGCAATCTGTCGGTCCCGAACCGGATCGTGATGGCGCCGATGACGCGCTCGTTCTCGCCGGGGCATGTCCCGAACGACGATGTCGTCGCGTACTATCGCCGCCGGGCGGAGGCGGGCGTCGGGCTCATCCTATCTGAAGGTGTCTCGCCTAATGCGACGACCGCGACCGGGACGCCGAACGTGCCCAATATCGTCTTTGACGAGGCGAAAGCAGGCTGGGGCAAAGTCGCTGACGCGGTGACCGCGGCTGGCGGCAAGATGGGCCTCCAAATCTGGCACGAGGGGCCATTCCGCAACCCGGCGAAGACCGAACATCCGGAGGTGCCGTCCTGGTCCGCCTCCGGGTTCAAGATGCCTGACAAAACGCTTTGGGAGCCGATGAACGAAGCGGAGATCGAAACCGCCATCACCGAGTTCGTAGACGCCATCGTCTCCGCAAAGGAGCTCGGCTTTTATTGCGCGGAAATTCACGGCGCCCACAGCTACCTCATCGATAGTTTTTTCTGGGATAAGACGAATCTGCGCGACGACCGGTGGGGCGGCGCCTGGGAGGGGCGTACCCGGATGGCCGTGGAGATCATCTCCCGCGCCCGCGCCGCCGTCGGGGCGGATTTCCCCATCCTTATTCGCCTGTCGCAGTGGAAGCAGCAGGACTTCAAGGCGCTCGCCGCAGCGACGCCGGCTGAGCTTGAAAAATGGCTGACGCCGCTCGCCGAGGCAGGCGTCGACGCGTTCCACTGCTCGCAGCGGCGGTTCTGGGAGCCGACATTCGAGGTAGGCATCGAGGGCGTCGGCGGCGACGCGCATCTGAACTTCGCCGGCTGGGCGAAGAAGATCACCGGCAAGCCGTCGATCTCGGTCGGCTCGGTCGGCCTGTCGGGCGAATTCACGGCGATCTACGGCCCGGACGGAACCTCGGAGCCCGCCTCGCTCGACGGCCTGGTCGACCGGATGCAGGCGGGGGAATTTGATCTCATCGCCGTCGGCCGCGCGCTTCTGCAGGACGCGGAGTGGGCCGAGAAAATCCGTACCGGGCGCAATGATGAACTTATGACGTTCACCAAGGACGCGCTCGCCGCGCTGAATTAGGCGTAGCTTATAAACCAAAGGCGTCTCGCGGACGTATATAAAAGCGCCACTCCCCTGCGGGGCGGTGTTTTTTCACCCATTCGGGAGACCTCCGCCCCTGTGCTGACTGTTCATCATCTTGAAGATTCCCGCTCCCAGCGGGTGCTGTGGCTGCTTGAGGAGCTCGGCGTCGGCTACGACATCAAGCGTTACGAGCGCGACAAGGAGAGTCGCCTCGCGCCCGCGTCGTTAAAAGCCGTGCACCCCCTCGGCAAGTCGCCGGTGGTCGAGCATGACGGCGTCGTCGTGGCGGAGACCGGGGCGATCGTTGAGTATCTCATTGATACTTTCGCTGACGGCGGATTTCGGCCGAGTACGGACGAAAGCGATCGCAGAGCGTACGCCTATTGGATGCACTTCGCCGAAGGTTCGATGATGCCGCAGCTTCTGCTGAAGCTGTTCTTTTCACAGATCAAAGCGGCGAAGATGCCATTCTTCGCCAAGCCCATCGCCAACGGAATAGCGGACAGGGTTCTCGGCGCCTATATCGATCCGAACATCGCGGAGCAGATGGCGTTTGTCGACGCGCATCTGAAAGCGAACGATTGGTTCGCCGGGCCCGAAATCAGCGGCGCCGACATCATGATGAGCTTTCCGCTTGAGGCGGCGAAGTCGCGCGGCGCAGCCGGCGGCGCGCCGGCGATCGCCGCCTATATGGAGCGCTATCAGGCGCGGCCGGCCTTTCGACGGGCGCTGGAGCGCGGCGGACCCTACGCCTACGCCTGATCTGGCGGCGCGCCAGGGCCTGCCGGTTTCAGCCGATAGGCGTAAGATCAGGACTCAGTATTGCGCCTTAAGGTCCGGCGCGAGGGCGCTGGCGTCTTCGTCGCCGACTTCCTCTGCGTTTGCGTCTTCGCGGAAATTTGGCGCAGGCGCGACGGCCGAGGTGGGCGTCGCGCTGGTGGCGGTCGCTGGCGCGTCGGCCGGTTCCGCTTCTCCGGCTTCGGGCGCGCTTGCCGGCTGGGCCAGCGGCGGCGGCGCCTTTTCGCTCGGGGCGGCGGGCGCGGTTTCCGGCGCGCGGGATGTCTCCGCGGTTTGCGTTTTGTCGGCGCTTGCCGGCGTCTTCGGCGGCGACGCCGTCAATTTCGCCGGCGCGGCGTCGAAATCCGGGACGAAGCTGTCATCGGACGCATCCGCCACCTCGCCGAAGTCCGGCGCGTCAACGTTCTCCGGCGAGAAATCCGTCCAATAGCTCGGCTGCGCGACGATCGAGCGGAAATAGTCAATGTTGCCGTTGGCGATCTGCGGGGGCAGGTCCGAGCGCGCCAGGCGCTCCGCCTCGCGCATCTCGCCCTTGATGGCGAGCACAAGGGCCAGGTTCTGGCGCACCCGCGCGTCGGCCGACGGCCGGGCCGCCGCGCCGCGCAGGATACGCGCCGCCTCGCCGAGATTGCCCGACATCGCGAACGAGAGCCCCTTATTATTCATGATGCTGACGGAATTCGGCGACAATGTCAGCGCATACTGGTACTTCGCGCGCGCAAGGTCGTGTTCGCCGATCTGGTCGAGCGCGACGCCGAACGACGACAGAATGCGCCAGTCGTCCGGACGCTCGCGGTCGGCGTTTTCAAGATGGCGGATCGCTTCGAAGGCGCGGCCGGCCTCAATCAGCGCCTTGCCCGCTTCAAAGGCGACGTCCGGCTTATCCCCGTGGCGATCGGCGACTGAGACGATGACGCGCACCGCCTGGTCGAGCGAGCCGAGCTTTCGAAGGGCGGCGGAGTAATTCGCCGCCGCGCGCCAGTCCGATTTGTCGCGCTCATATTTCGCGCCCCAGAACGCGGCCGCCGCGACGGCGTCCATGCCGCTCGGGTCTTCGCCGGCGCCGGGGTAGACGCCGATTTCGTCGCGGTAACGCGCCGAGTCGCCGGCGTTAAGGTCTTTCCCGGACGTCGCGCAGGCGGCGAGAACCAGGGATGCGGCGCACGCGCCAAGCATGCGGCCGGCGGAAACGGAGCGAAAGCGGGGGCGGGCGAAATGGGTCATTCAATCCTCGCGCGATGTGACGCAGCGGGGCCGAACATTGCTTAATGGTTTCAATAAAGGCTTAACTCGCGCGGTCTCGGTTTAGGGCCGTCGGCTCTTCAAGGGTGGGCGCGCCTGCGCGCGCGGGCCGGCGGCGCGGCGTTCCAATCTCCTCCCGCGGCGCTGGCGCAAGGTTTAAGCAAGTTGATTAAGAGGCGGAAAATGCGCGCAAGCGACGGACTGGATCCTTTCATTTCTTTTGACGATCCGGCGGCGGCGCGCGCGACGCCACTCTATCTTGTGGGCGATGACGACCCGGATACGGCGCTGGCCGCGGCCGGCGTTCCAGAGCAGCTCGCCCGGCTTGCGCGCGCAAACGGCTTCAAGGGGGAGTTGGGGTCGACGCTCGCCGGCGAGAACGCCGCGCTTGTGGGCGTCGGCGGCGGCGACGATCCGTTCGCGGTGGCGGCCTTACCGGAGAAAATCGCCGAAGGGTCGTTCAGGATCGTGAACCCTCCTGAGGACGCGGCCGCGCTGTCGTCGCTTTGCCTAGGCTGGGCGCTCGGCCGCTATCAGTTTACGCGCTATCGCGCGCGGCCCGCCCGCGGGGCTCGCCTCGTCGCGCCCGCCGGCGCCGAGCTTGGGGCCGTGCGGCGCGCGGCCGGCGCCGTCGGCCTCGCCCGCGAGCTCGTCAACACCCCTGCGAGCGACATGCTGCCTGACGCCCTCGACAATTCCGTCAGGGCGATAGGGGAGGCGGCTGGCGCGAAAGTCGAAGCGATCGTCGGCGACGACCTGCTTGCGCGGAACTTCCCGCTCATTCACGCCGTCGGCCGCGCCTCGGCGGTCGCGCCCCGCCTCATCGACCTAACCTGGGGCGAAGCGTCCGCGCCCAAACTGACGATTGTCGGCAAAGGCGTCTGTTTCGATTCAGGCGGCCTTAACCTGAAGCCATCGGGCGGCATGGCGCTCATGAAGAAAGACATGGGCGGCGCGGCGAATGCGCTGGCGCTCGCCCAGATGATTATGGAGGCGCGCCTTAATGTGCGCCTGCGCCTGCTCATCCCGGCGGTCGAAAACGCCGTTTCTGGCGCGTCCTTTCGGCCGGGCGATATCCTGAAGAGCCGCAAGGGACTGACGGTCGAGATCGGCAATACGGACGCGGAGGGACGTCTCGTCCTGGCGGATGCGATGTCCTATGCGGGTGAGGAGGACGGGCCGCAGACCATGGTGACTCTGGCGACTCTCACCGGCGCCGCGCGCGTCGCCCTCGGCCCCGAAGTGCCGCCCTTTTATTCGGATGACGAGAGCCTCTCCGCGCGCATCGCCGCTGCGGCGAAAGCGGCGTTCGACCCAGTATGGCGCATGCCTTTATGGGGCGGATACGACCGCATGCTGTCGTCGCCGATCGCAGATCTCAATAACGCGCCCTCCGGACCGTTCGCAGGCTCCATCCTCGCCGCGCTGTTCCTGCGCCGATTTGTCCCGGACGAAGCGACATGGGCGCATTTCGACATTTATGGCTGGCGCGCGGCGGCGGCGCCGGGCCGCCCCGTTGGCGGCGAAGCGCAAGGGATTCGCGCCCTGTTCGACGTATTTGAGGACATGCATCCGCCGCGTTGACGCGGCCGGCGCAATGGGCCGAACCCCCGCGGCGGACTTTGCCGCAAATGATCGGCGCGATGCGCATTCTGCGTCCGTTCGGATGCGTAATCATCCGCACGCATGCTAGCTTGCGCGAGGCGTCATTTTCCCGCGCCGCGCCCCTTGCCCATCTCAGCCGAACCACTGCACCTTGCGCTCAAGGCGTCGTCCAACCCGACGACGCATGAAAAGGACCCGCGCGCAGACATGGCGAAAGCTCCCCAACTGCTTTTGTGGCGAGACGTGATGGCCGACGCGGTGCGCGCGGAAAACCCTGACCTTTCGATGCGCCAGTGGGCTATTCTGCTGACGGTATATCTGCATCCCGGTCCGCATACCGTGCGGGCGCTGGCGCGGGAGCTGAACGTGCCGAAGCCCGCGATTTCGCGCGCGCTCGACGCCTTGTCGATTCTCGGGCTCGTGCGCCGCGTGCGCAATGAGCAAGACCGCCGCATCGTAAACGTTCAGCGTACGCCGGAAGGGTCGGTCTTCATCGACGACTTCACCCAGCTCGTCAATCAGCGCTCAAGCGACCCGGTCATGAGCGCTGCGCTCTACGCCTAGAGCCGTTTGCAGTTGAAGCGATCAAGGCGAACGGCGCTACGCCCCTGACTGTGTGGGCTGCATTCATGCAAACGGCGATCCGCTTTCGCTGAGGCCCGCTCTAATCCAGTTTTTCGCCAATTGAGACTTCACGAGCGGGCGCGTCCGGCCGCGCCGCGTCAATACGCGCTTTCAGCTCTTTCAGGAACGCCTTGCGGTCGACGTTCGCGGCGATCGGCGCAAGGAAACGTACGGTGATGACGCCGGGCGTCATCGCCGGACCCGGGTGGCGCCAGAACGCACCTGAATTGTGCGCTACGGGCGCGCAAATCGCGTTTGCGCCGTTGTAAACGCCGGCGACGCCGGGGCGGAACGGCGCGCGTTCGCCGGGCGCCACGCGCGTGCCCTCCGGAAAGATTATAAGCTGATCGCCTGCGGCGAGCCGGGCGGCGGCCGATTCCTTCAGTCGCCTGAGCGCTGAAGGTCCGGCACCGCGGTCTAGCGTGATCGCCCCTGTTGCGCGAAGCCAATGGCCGAAAATAGGCACCCTGAGGAGTTCCTCTTTCGCGACGAAGGCGGGGCGGGGCAGCGTCGCGAAGAGAAACAGCGTCTCCCACATGGACTGGTGGTTGGCGGCGACGATCGCGGGGCCGTCGGGTATAAGCTCGCGGCCTTCTATGCGGCTGCGCACGCCGGCGATGATCGCAAGGCCGCCCAGCATCGTCCGGCACCAGAGCTTCGCCGTCGCACGCGCGCCCTCGCGGCCGAACAGGAGAGACGGCGCGCAGACGATCGCCATCAAGGGCGTCGCAAGAAGCATGAAGGCCCGGAAGAGGGCGCCGCGCGTAAGGCTCATCGGTCGTGTTCGTCGTGCGGTGAGCGAAGAGTGAATGCGATCAGTTATCGCAAAGACTTATGTAAGCCGACAGCAATGCGCTCGCCAGCGCGTCGATTTTCCGATCCGGCCGATTGTCGTCCGGTTTTTTGTCTCAGGCCGCTTTCGCCGGCTCTGGCGGCAGGAGCGCGCCGGCTCGAACGGCGAGATACTTCATGTATTCCCCGGCGAGCCGCGCCCAGTCCCGCTTCAAGAACGGCCCGGATGCGACCGGCGTCGCCACCGCGTGCGGAATGACGGTTGCGCGCGGAAGCGCCCGGCGCGTTTCGATAAGCGCCCGCGCCATGTGGTAGTCCGACGTGACCAGAAGGACCCGATCGAACCCGTGATCTTGCGCCCAGTCGCGCACCTCAGCCGCATTGCCTTCGGTCGTCGCCGCCTCGCGGCCGATGTCGACGCAGCAGTCAAAGCGCGACGCGTCGCCGCCCCAGAACTCATGCAGTTGCGCGCGGCTGGTATCGGGATTGACGCCGGAAATCAGAAGCCGCTCGCCGACGCCGGCATTGAGGAGGTCCATAGCTGTCGCTATGCGCGCCTCGCCGCCGGTGAAGACTGCGACGCCCAGCGCCGCGCCGCGCAAAAGCGTAGCGTCGGCGGAAATCGTCGCATCGGGGCTTCGCTGCGCCAGACGCGCCGCGGCGTCGGCGAAGGCCAGGAGGCCGGCGGTCCACGCTGCGGCGGTCGCAACTGCAAGCGCAAATAGTGGTCGCATAGGGCTCCAGCATGCGGCGCCGCCAGAGGGTGCGATGCGGCGCGTATTCTTCCAGGCGGCGAACTGACGCCGGCGCTAAAGATCCTGCTTCAGCGAGGCGAGAACGGTCCGCCGCGCGGTGATCGATGTCGCGGCGCTGATCGCCGCCGGAACGATCAACATCGGCGCAAGGAGAAGCGGATTGGTCTCGAATGACGGCAGGAAATAGCCGCGCGCGCCGCTTGCGCCGGCGATAAGGCTGATCGCCGCAATGGTCGCAACGGCGCCGACGAGGCCGATGAGCGATCCGCGCAAGGCGACGAACAGAAACCGCTTCTGCACCTCGCTGGCGATGAAGTTGTCGGTCGCGCCCACAAGGTGGAGAAGCGACACGACGTCTGCGTTGGCCGCGAGCCCTGCGCGGGCGGCGAACGCGGCGATGGCGCACGCTGCGGCCGTGATGAGCGCGAAGACGCCGAATGTCAGCGCCTGGCCGGACCTCGCGGCGTTGGCGAGCGCGCGGTTCCAGTCGCCGTGATCGTCGAGAACGATCCCGTCCGACGCCCCGGTGAGCCGCGCCTTCAACGAGGCGATGTTTTCGCGCGCGCGCGCGTCGGCCTTTATATCCACTAGCGCCGGCACGCTCAGATATTCCGATGCGCCCGCGCCAAGCCACGGGGTCAGAAGCTCAGCCGCCTCCGCAGGCGGACGCACCTCGATTTCCGAGACGCCCTCGGTCGTTTCCAGCACCTTCAGCGCAAGCTCGGTGCGCGCTTCGATTTCGGCCACGCTCGCGCCTTTCACCTGCACCGTCATGGACGCCTCAAGATCGTCGGTCCAGCGCTCCGCGGCGACCGCGATGGCCACGAAACCGGCCAGCGCGATCGCGGCGAGCGCCGACATGACCGCGATCACCGCCGTCATGGGCGCGCCGGTTGCGCCGGCGTCCGGCAGAAGCGGCGCCCGGCCGACGAACACGCCGCCAAGCCGGCTTCCTGCGGCGCGTTGCGATCCTGGCGCCGCGGCGAGGTCCTGCGGCGTCGGGCCGCCCGGCCGCACCGCCGTCGGCAAGGGGCCTTCCGGCCCTTTACCGCCCACGGGCAGCGCCCGGCCCGCGCCCTTTCCGCCGCTCTGGCTTCCGCTCCGCGCGCTCACGCCCGCGCCTTCCAGCCCGCCCGGTCGCCTGCTGCGGGGCCGTCTATCAACCGGCCGTCCTCCAGGCGCATGGACTTCTTCCCAAGCGCGTCGACGAGGTGGAGATCGTGGGTCGCGATCACGACCGCCGCGCCCAGGCGGTTAAGTTCGATGAAGAGCTTCATGATCTTTTCGCCCATCTCCGGGTCGACATTGCCGGTCGGTTCATCCGCGAGGATGAGATCCGGCTTGGAGACGAGGGCCCGCGCCAGGGCGACGCGCTGTTTCTCGCCCCCCGAGAGCGTCTGCGGCGGCGCATCCATGCGATCGCCGAGCCCGACCCAGGTTAAGAGTTCGATTACGTCTTCCCGGTAGTGAGCTTGGTTAACGCCCGCAATGCGCATGGGCAACGAGACGTTCTCGAAGGCGGTCAAGTGGTTCAGCAGTCGGAACTCCTGGAATACGACGCCGATGCGCCGGCGCAGGGCCGGCAACGCGTCGCGCGGCGCGTTCGTCACGTCCTCGCCGAACAGGGTGAGGCGGCCACGGCTCGGTTGCAGCGCCAGGTAGATGAGCTTCAGAAGGCTCGTCTTACCGGCGCCGGACGGCCCGGTCAGGAAACGGAATTCGCCGTCCTTCAGCGCGAAATTCACGCTGCGAAGGACATCCGCGCCATCCTCATAGGTCAGGCCGACGTTCTCAAAACCAACGATCATCGGTCCGCGTCGTTCCTCGCTAAAGCTTCGCGCGGTTTAAGTCGCCGAGGTTCACCCGGCGTTAACGGCCCTCGCCCTGACTTGAGCTTTCGACCAACGGCGCGGCCGACCCTGACGCGCCGACCACGCCGTGATTCTCGTTGCGTATGATAATCTCCTGTCCCGATTGCGCCACTCGATACGACGTCGAAGAGGACCGTTTTCTCCCGAACGGCCGCTCGGTGCGCTGCGCCGAGTGCGGCGCGAGCTGGTTCGTGCCTGCGCCTGAGCCGGTGGAGGCCCTGTCGAAGAGCGCCAGGGTCCCGCCCGAGGCGGCCCCGGCGGAACGCGAGGCGCCCCGCGCGGCCGCCGCAGACCGGCCCGATGAGGCCGTCGGCGACGGCGCGCCGCGCTTTGCGATGTTCGAAGACGACCTCGCCGGGGCGAACGCTGGCGCGTCGCCGCGCGACGCCGAAAGCGGGCCGTCTGACACGGCGAAAGACGCCGCGCGCTCTGATGAAAACGACCGGCCGCGCGACGCCAAGGGCAGGTTCGTCCGCGTGCGGGAGGATAAGCCTGAAGCCCGCGAAGGCGCCGCAGCGGATGGCCGCAGAGGGCCGGACGGTGCGTCCGCGCCGGAAGACAACCCCGCGCCCGAGCACGAAAGTGATGGCGACCAACAAGAGGCCGATGACGTCCTGTTCGCGAAACGGGCCGCCGCGGCGGATGGCGCGCGCGATCGCGACGATGACCTTCACGACCGTCCCGGCGACAGGCCGCAGAGGCGCGGGCGCAGCGGCTATGCGCGGCCGGATTATCAACATCCGGACTATGCGGCCCGTGATGCGTCGCCGTCGCGGGGCGGCTTTGGCGCGGCGGCCGCTCATGCGCGGGCTGAGGCTTACGATTTCGACGATCGCGAGAACGAGCCGGCGCGCGCGCCGGGCGCGCGCATTGTCGATGCGGACTTCGAGGAGGTCGAGGAGCCCAGCAGGCCTGAAGCGCGTTCGTCCGACTATGATCGCCGTCACGACGGCGCGGCGCGTTTTCGCCGCGCGCCGGAGCCCGGTGACGACCTGGAGCTCGACGCATCCGATCGCGCCGCGCCCGCCGGGGCGCTGGGACGCAGAATTCGCGAAGACCGGCGGCGCGCCACGGCGTTGATGAAGGTCGAAGACCTCGATCCGATTGCGGAGCGATTGTTCAATGACGAGTTTTTCGCGGCGCTGAACGTTCAGCCGCGCGAACTTGAAAAGGCGATCCGCAAGGCGCGACGGCGCGCCGAAGCACGCGACAAGAACCGCATGACGCCGATGAAGGCCATCGGCTGGTCCGCCTGGGCGGGGGTTCTCGCGGCGCTCCTTTTCGTCGGCTTCGCCTATCGCGAACAGATTGTCGCGCGTTTCCCCGGAGCGGCGGACGCTTACGGGGCCGTCGGCCTCGTCGCCGCGCCTTACGGCGTCACCATTGAAGACGTCTCCCAACGGGTCGCCATGTCCACCGGCGGGCCGACCATTGAGATCACCGGCAAGTTGAGGAGCGCGGTCGATCATGACGTCGTCGCGCCGCTCCTCAAGGTCGAGGCGTTCGGCGCCGGCGGCGATCTCCTGACGTCATGGACGTTCAGCGCCGAGACGGATCGCGTGCGCAAGGGCGAAGCGGTTAATTTCAAGACGCGCGAGCCGGCGCCTATCGGCGTGACGGAAGTTTCGCTGTCGTTCGCAGGCCCCGCGCCCGCCGCGGGCGCGCGCGTCGACGGATGAGACAGCGCCATTCCGGATTGCCGCGCGCGGCGCTCGGGCCTATCCCGGCGGCGTGATGCGGTTGTTGTTCAATCAGGATGACATACGCGCGCGCGTCGACGAGTTGGCCGCCGCGATAGCGCGCGATTTCGCCGAGGCCGAGGCGCCCGCGCCTGTCGCAGCGCCGGTTCTAACGGGCGCGCTTTTCTTCGGCGCCGATCTCGTCCGCGCGCTTTATCGCCATGGCTGCGATCCGATCGTCGACTGCGTCCAGCTCGGCAGCTATGGCGGCGCGCGCGCCTCGAGCGGCGTCGTGAAGCTGCTGAAGGATTTTACCGTCGATCTCGCCGGTCGTGACGTTCTCCTGATCGACGACGTGCTCGACACCGGCAGGAGCCTGCATTTCGGTAAGGCGATGGTTATGGAGCGAGGGGCGCGGCGCGCGCTGACGGCGGTGCTCGTGCGGAAAGCGACGGGGCGGTCGGAGGACGTTGCGCCTGACTATGTCGGTTTCGAAGCCGGCGCCGATGACTTCCTTGTCGGCTATGGCATGGACGATGCCGGCCTTGGGCGCGGCGCCCCCGGCATTTTTGCTGCGCAATGACGCGACCCGCCCAAACGCCTGTTGGAGAATAGCCGCAGCCCACACGGCGACAGATGCTCATACCTTCGTTTCCCCGCGACGATTTGGTCCAGGCTGTCGGTGAATAAGAAATAGTCGCCGAACCTGCCTTTGCGTCGGCCGGCGCATGTCTGATTGTCCGATTGCAGGGAAATTCGCCGGCTTTTGGGACAAGCTCCATGCGCACGGGAGGCGCGATCAAAATTGCCGCCTGCAACCCGTTTAGCGACAATTGCGCCGTCGGTTTTCAGAATATCGGGAGGTTTCTGACCCAAAAATGAGCGGAAGTTCATGTGTCTTCCGCAGAAGCGCGGACAGCGAGGGGGCGGAGCGCGATGGTCCAGGAAGTTCGGCATCTTTTCTTTACCGGACAGGAAGTCATCGATGCGCTGGAGGCCTACCGCGCCATGCACGAGGCCTTCCTGCCCGCGGGCGACATCGGCGTCAAAGGCGTCGCCAAGGACGGCGCGGTGCGCGTCGAGGTGCGGATGGTCTATGGCGTCAGGGTTCAGCCGGCGGTGTTCGACATCGCCGCGGACGACGTTCTGAGAGCGCTCATCTGCGCCTGCCGCGGCCATGGGATTCCCTTGCCTAAACAGGGCAAGAAGTCGCTGACCGGGTCGGCTGCTGGCGTCGCCCTGAAGATCAAGGTCGACATCGCCTCGCGGTCGTCGGGCAATATGGTGCAGCTCGACAAGTTCGAATCCGCAAAGCAGCTCGAAGCGAGCTAACCGGCGAGCCTCCTCGGAAAGAGGCCTCACCCGTCGACGGCGCCACCAACCTTCACCTTGTAACGACGCGCGCGTCCTTCATTCCTCGACGGCCCTGCCTTCGGCCTTGCGGTCCGCAGGTCCTTGGAGCCAGCGCGCCTTTCCGGCAATCTCTCCTGCGCGGTAAAAGCCCTCGGAGCCGGCGCAGCCATGACAAGCCTTCTCTACATGCACGACGCGTTCGCGGCGCTCGCAACGCCGGACGGCCATCCGGAGCGGGTCGGCCGATACGAGGCGGTAGCGGCGGCGCTCGGCGCGGAGCAGTTTCGGGAAATTGAGCGTCGCTCGCCGCCTCGCGCGGCGCGCGCAGCGATCGAGGGTGTCCACCCAGCCGCCTATGTGGATCGCATTGAGGCCGCAGCGCCGGCGGAAGGGGTCGTCGCGCTCGATCCCGATACGTTTCTTTGTCCTGAAAGTCTCGACGCCGCCCTGCGCGCCGCCGGCGGCGCCGTCGCGGCGGTCGACGCGGTGGTCGCCGGAGACGCCGATACGGCGTTCGTAGCGGCCCGGCCGCCCGGCCACCATGCGGAGCCGGAGCGCGCAATGGGGTTCTGCCTCTTCAACAATGCGGCGATCGCCGCGCGCCACGCTCGCGCCGCCCATGGGCTTCAGCGAATCGCGGTCGTCGACTTCGACGTTCACCATGGCAACGGCACGGAGGCCGCCTTCTGGCATGACGAAGACGCGTTCTTCGCCTCTTCGCACGAGCATCCGCAGTATCCTGGCACGGGCCGGGAGACCGACCGCGGCGCGTTCGGCAACGTCGTCAATGCGCCGCTGCCGACTGGCGCCGATGGGCAAGGCTTTCGCCGCGCCTGGGGCGACAAGCTGCTGCCGGCGCTTTCCGATTTCGGCCCCGACATCGTCGTCATTTCCGCCGGCTTCGACGCCCATCGCGCCGATCCCCTGGGGGGGCTCTTGCTGGTGGAAGACGACTTCGCCTGGGTGACGCGGGAGATTATCGCCGTCGCCCGAGAGAAGGCAGGCGGCCGCGCCGTATCGGTTCTTGAAGGCGGTTATGACCTCGACGCCCTGGCCGCGAGCGCGGCGGCCCATGTGGGCGCTCTTGCAGGTTTCGCCGAGTAACGCCTTGCTTGATAGATCGGCTCAAAAGACGGCATAACCCCGCGCAGCTCGACGCGAGAGGGGGCCTGCTGAAGGTCGACAGGGCGCGGGCGCGGAAGGACGAATGTCAGGGCGGATCATCACGGTGCGGCATGGGCTGCCGGACCAGGACCGGAATGTGCGCATAACAGCGCGCGAGTATGGCGACTGGTGGGCGGGCTATGACCGCAGCGGTCTGGCGCCTGGCCAGACGCCGCCGGCCGAGTTGTTCGATCTTGCGGCGCAGGCGGCGACGGTGGTTTCGTCAACCCTTCCGCGGGCGATCGAGACCGCGGAAATGCTGACCCGCGGCGCCCGTGAGATTCGCCATGACCCGATTTATGTAGAGGCGCCTCTGCCGCCGCCGCCGACGCCATTTCTGCGGCTGCGGCCGGGCGCATGGGGCGTCGTCTCCCGCAGCTTCTGGTTCTGGGGTTATGCGCCGAACCGCGTGGAGAACCATTTTGCGGCCTGGCGGCGGGTCGCGCAGGTCGCCTCGCGGCTGATTGATCTGTCGGCCGCCGGCGATGTTATGTTGTGCGGGCACGGATATCTGAACTGGATGCTTGACCGGCGCCTGCGCAAGGTCGGCTGGCGCAAATCGGCGCACGCCGGGCGCAACCACTATTTCTCCTGGCGGGTGTACGAGCATCCGTCAGCCGGCGAAGCTGAAGGGGCAAAGGAGCGCCTCGCCGCCGAATAAGGCGCAAGGGACGGGAGCGGAAGAATGGCGAAGCAGGCGGCGGCCAAGGAGGCGGCGACGGCGGAGGACTTGAGCGGCGTGTCGTTCGAAGCGGCGCTTGCGGAGCTTGAGGACATCATCCAGAAGCTCGAAAGCGGCGGCGTCGAACTTGAAAAGTCGATTGCCCTTTATGAGCGCGGCGCGTCCCTCAAGGCCCATTGCGAAGCGAAACTGCGCGCGGCTGAGGAGCGGATCGAGAAGATCGTCAAGGCCGGCGACGGCAAGCCCGCGGCGGAGCCGGCGCGATTTGAGTAGTCGGCGCCCGCGCCGGCCAGGCGCCGCCACGGCCGCAGAAGGGCCGTCCTGGCGCCATGCCCATGGCCAAAAATTGATCCTAGAAATCAGGCCTTAAGGTTTGGCCTTGCCGCCGCGCTGCGGTAGGTATGGCGGCTGAACGCAGCGACGGTGGTCGCGCGAGATAGTGTTCTTTAGCGCCGAGCTGCCGCGGGCGGCGGCCCCGGCGCGCTGAGTGAGGTTCTTTCATGGCAATCGAAACGCCGCTCCTCGATACCGTCGCCTATCCGGCCGACCTGCGGAAACTGGAGCGCGGGCAACTGCGCCAGTTCGCCGACGAACTGCGCGCCGAGGTGATCGACGCGGTCTCCGTCACCGGCGGGCATCTCGGCTCCGGCCTTGGCGTTGTGGAGCTGACCACCGCGATTCACTATGTCTTCAACACGCCGGAGGATCGCCTCGTCTGGGACGTCGGCCATCAGTGCTACCCGCATAAGGTGATCACCGGCCGCCGCGATCGTATCCGCACCCTGCGCCAAGGCGGCGGCCTGTCCGGCTTCACCAAGCGGTCGGAAAGCGAATACGATCCCTTCGGCGCGGCCCACGCCGCGACGTCGATTTCCGCCGCGACAGGTTTCGCGGAGGCGTCAAAGCATCTGGAAAAAGGGACGACGTCGATCGCCGTTATCGGCGACGGGTCGATGTCCGCCGGCATGGCCTATGAAGGCCTCAACAATGCCGGCCACCTGGGCTCAAAGGTCGTCGTCATCCTGAATGACAACGACATGTCGATCGCCCCGCCCGTGGGCGCGATGAGCGCCTATCTTGCGCGCGCCTCGTCCTCCGGCGTCTATCAGGGATTCCGCAAGTTCTCGAAGCAGTTGTCGAAGCGGTTGCCCCGCCGGGTCTATGAGGCCCTCGGCAAGGCCGAGGAATACGGCCGAGGCATGGTGACTGGCGGCACGCTCTTTGAGGAGCTTGGCTTTTACTATGTCGGCCCGATCGACGGGCACAATCTCGACCACCTCATCCCGGTTCTTGAAAACGTCCGTGACATGACGGAATGGCCGGTGCTCGTCCATGTGGTGACGCAAAAGGGCAAGGGCTATTCGTACGCGGAGGAGGCGGCCGACAAGTATCACGGCGTCGCGAAATTCGACGTCGTCTCCGGCAAGCAGAAAAAGGGTACGCCGAATGCGCCGGCGTACCAGAAAGTCTTCGCGCAGACGCTCATCAATCTCGCGGAGACAGACGACAAAATCGTCGGCGTCACCGCCGCGATGCCGTCCGGCACCAGCCTCGACATGTTCGAAAAGGTCTTTCCGGACCGCATGTATGACGTCGGCATCGCCGAGCAACACGCGGTGACGTTCGCCGCAGGGCTCGCGGCGGACGGCATGAAGCCGTTCTGCGCCATCTATTCGACCTTCCTTCAGCGCGCCTATGACAGCGTCGTTCATGACGTCGCGATCCAGAACATTCCGGTGCGGATTCCCATGGACCGCGCCGGCCTTGTGGGCGCGGACGGCCAGACGCATGCCGGGGCGTTCGACATCGCCTATCTCGGCTGTTTGCCGAATTTCGTGCTGATGGCGGCCGGCGACGAGGCGGAGCTTGTCCATATGACGACGACGGCCGCGGAGTACTCCGAAGGCCCAATCGCCTGGCGCTATCCGCGCGGCGAAGGCATGGGCGTCGAGCTTCCGGCGATTGGCAAGGTCCTGGAGATCGGTAAGGGCCGTATCATCCGTGAGGGAACGAAGGCGGCTATCCTGTCGCTCGGCGGCCGTCTCGGCGAGGCGACGAAAGCGGCCGAGACGCTGGAGGCGCAAGGCCTGTCGACAACGCTCGCCGATGCGCGCTTCGCCAAGCCGCTTGATGCCGACCTCATCCTGCGCCTGGCGCGCGAACATGAGGTGCTGGTGACGGTCGAGGAGGGCTCCCGCGGCGGTTTCGGCGCCTATGTCTTGCAGTTCCTCGCCGCGCGGGGCGTGTTGGACGGCGGGCTGAAAATCCGCACCATGCATTTGCCGGACGTCTTCCAGGATCAGGATTCGCCCTTCAGCATGTATGAGACGGCGCGCCTCAACGCGGCGCACATCGTCGAACGCGTGCGCGAGGCGCTTGGCGTGTCAGCTGAAGTGGTGAACCTCAGGGGTTAAAGCGCTCCCCTGCAAGCCGTCGTTTCTCAAAGCAATTCACATTCATGGGCCGACGCAGGCGTTTCCTGCGTCGGCCCTTTTCCTTCACGCAGGCGGGGCGCATTGAATGCGCGCGGGCGAGATGCGCTTGCGCTCGCCTGAAAAATGTATATACATAAGCTGTACATTGTGCAGTCGGCGATGCGGGAGCCGCTCATGCCAGGCGAAAAGCGGCGCGCGCCCGGAAAGGGGCGCAACGAAAAGCCCGGCGAGCCGGGCGGAAAGCCCGGCAAGACAGGCAAGTCGGGCAAGTCCCGCCGGAAAAAGCCGAAGGACAGCCAGCTCGTTATCCGCATCAATGCGGAGGAGCGGGACCGTTTCGTCGATCTGTGCGATCGCCTGGATACGAGCGCGGCCAGGGAAATCCGCGGCTTCATTCGCGCGTTCCGCGCACAGCATGAAGACGTTGAGTCATCTTAGTGAAAGTGCGCTCAAGCGACCAAAGGAGTTCGACGACATGGCGAAGAAAAAGGTCAAGGCCCTCAAAAAGGAAATCAAGACCCGCAAGAAGCGGATCGCGACCCAGGAAACAAAGCTTAAGAAGGCCCGCCGCGCCCTGAAAAAGGCCGCGTAAGGGGCTTCTTCCTAAAGCGTTCCCAGGCCAAGTGTGTGCGCTTTGCGGTTCGGGAACGCGCGAAAACAAAGACTTAAAGCGTCGTCCCGATTCCGATTGAATCGACGACGATTTAAGAAAGGCCGCGGTCGAGCCGCCGCGGCCTTTTTTTGTCTTCATGCTTCGGTTGGCGTCAGCGGCGCGCTATAGCGCCTGCATGGAGCATGCCCCCAAATCCGATCGCCGGCTCGACCAGGCGCTCGTCGATCGCGGCGCGTTCAGGAGTCGCGCCCGCGCCCAGGCGGCCATCAAGGCGGGCCTCGTGCGCATTAACGGGGCGGTGGCGACGAAGCCCTCCGAAGGCGTTCATCCCGATACGAATATCTCCATCGATGGCGATGCGCATCCTTTCGTCTCGCGCGGCGGAACGAAGCTTGATGCCGCGCTGCGACGCTTCGACATCGATCCCGCCGGGAAGACATGTCTCGACCTCGGCGCATCCACAGGCGGGTTCACGGACGTTCTCCTGCGCGCAGGCGCGGCGAAGGTTTACGCCGTCGATGTCGGGACGGGGCAGCTTGCGCCCGAGATCGCCGGCGATCCCCGCGTCGTCAATCTTGAGAAGACCCACGCCAAAGACCTTGCCGACGCCTTGATCTCCGAGCTGATCGATGTGCTCGTCTGCGATGTCAGCTTCATCAGCCTAAAGAAGGCCCTGCCGCCGGCGCTGGAATTGTGCGGCGCGCGCGCGCGCCTTGCCGCGCTCGTCAAACCGCAATTCGAAGTCGGGCGCGCCGCGCTCGGCAAGGGCGGGATCGTCAAACAGGGCTACGCAAATAGCTTCGGCGTCGCATCTGACATGGCTGACTGGATCGGCGCGCAGGACGGCTGGTCTTCCCTTGGATACATTGAGAGTCCGATCACGGGCGGCGACGGCAATCGGGAGTTCCTTCTTGGCGCGATCAAAGCGGCATAGGCCTCGACAGCCTGCGCCGGTGCGCCTCACGGGCGCCTGCGTCGCCATCGGCGCAAAGGGCGACGGCGTCATTCGTCTGCAGGCCGGCGGGGAGGCTTTCGCGCCCTATGCTGCGCCGGGCGATGAAGGCGTTTTTGACGTCGTCGGCGAAAGAGCGGTCATCGCCAGTCTCTCCGTCTACGGACCGGAGCGCGCCGATCCGCCCTGTCCGCACTATGGCCGCTGTGGCGGGTGCGCGCTCCAGCACATGTCGGCCGCTTTCCAGCGCGACTGGAAACGCGCGCGCGTCGTGGAGGCGCTGCGCCGCGCCGGCGTCGAGGCGCCGGTGGCGGAGACGGTCGCGACCCCTGCCGCGACGCGCCGGCGCGCCACGTTCGCTGTCCTTAAGGCGGGCGGGCGCGCAATTGTAGGCTTTAACGAGCGTAGGTGCGCGTCGATCGTCGGCGTTGAGGGCTGCGCCGTGCTGCGTCCCGACATTGGCGATCGGCTGCCTGATCTTGCGCGCCTCGCTTGGGAGGTTCCTGCGCCCGCCTTCGACATTGTCGCGACCGCCGCCGACAACGGCCTTGATGTGGACATCCGCGCGCGCCGCCTGCGGCGTGCGGACAATCAGGTTCTTTCGGCCCTCACCGCTGCGGCGGCGTGCGCGCCCGCCGCGCGCGTGTCGCTAAACGGCGAGCCGCTTCTTGTAAAGGAAATGCCGTTCGTCCGCTTCGGGACGGTTCCGGTCGCGCCGCCGCCGGGCGCTTTTCTGCAGGCGAGCGCTGAGGGCGAAGCCGCCATCGCCGATGCGGTCCTTTCCGCCGTTGGCGGCGCGCGGCGCGTTGCGGACCTGCATGCCGGATGCGGAACCTTCGCGCTGCGATTCGCGGCGGCGGGCGCGGCGGTCTATGCGGCGGATGCTGATAGAGCCGGCATCGACGCGCTGCGCGACGCGGCGGCGGCGGCCAAACGGATGGGCTTTGCAAAGGGCGATGTGACGGCGGAGGTTCGAAATCTGGATGATCGGCCGCCGCAGCCGGACGAGCTTGCGCACTTCGACGCCATCGTCTTCGATCCGCCGCGGGCGGGCGCGCGGGCGCTCGCCGACGCGTTGGCGGCGTCGCGCGTCAAGACGGTCGTTGGCGTATCCTGCAATCCCGCGACTTTCGCGCGCGATGCGAAGACCCTCATCGATGGGGGTTACAGGCTGACCCACGTGACGCCCATCGACCAGTTCGTCTATTCTTCCCATGTGGAAATCGTCGGGGCGTTCCAGCGTTGACGAGGCGAGAGGAGATCGCGCGCATGGCTTTCGAACAAACAAGTCACTTGGCGTCCGCAGGCCGCGCGCTGGCGCTGGCGCCGCTCTACGCTGCCGGCCAGGCGGCGCGCATCGCCTGGCACGCTGGCCACTATCTCGCCGGGCGGCGCATTGTGGGGACGACGGACGAGCCGGGCGGCGCGCCGCCGAAAAGCGCGTTCGCGCCGGTGGACCGCCGTAGGCTGCGGCGGTCCTATTTCGAGCTGATGGCGGCGGACTGGCGCAATGTGCGCGACGGCGTTTATCGCCTGCCGCCGGAGCTGCGCCGCGCGCCGTCGCCCGCGCGCCTTTTCGCCGCCTCGCGCGATTACGCCGCAGACACGCGGCGGGTCGCACGCCGCAAGTTCGCGAGAGGCGGCGTGGAGGCCCGCGATCACGCCGCCGCCGCCGGCGATTTCCCGACCTACTTTCTGCAGAACTTTCATTTCCAGACGGATGGATGGATGAGCGCCGCCTCGGCGGAGCGTTACGAGATGCAGGTGGAGACGCTCTTCACCGGCGCGGCGATGGCGATGCGGCGGACGGCGCTGCCTTTCCTCGCAAAAGCGCTGACGTCGCGCGGGGCCGGCGCGCGCTATCTCGACGCCGCCTGTGGGGACGGCGGGTTTATGGAGCAGGTCCTCGATAATTTTCCGGATACGGACGCGATCGCGCTTGATCTCTCGCCCGCCTATCTGGGGAAGGCGCGCGCGCGTCTCGGCCGTTTCAGGAATGTTCGGTACCGGCGCGCGGCGATTGAGGCGACGGGGCTTGAAGAAGCGTCCATCGACGTAGCGTCATGCGTTTATCTTTTCCACGAACTGCCGCCCCGCGCGCGGCGCGCCGCCGCAGCGGAACTGGCGCGCGTCGTGCGGCCGGGCGGCGTCTTTGTGCAGACCGACACCATCCAGTATGGCGACGAGCCGGGCCTCGACGCACTTCTGGAGGCGTTCCCGCGAAGCTTCCACGAACCCTATTTCGACAGCTACGCGCGAGAGGACCTTGAGGCGCTTTTTGGCGAAGCGGGCTTTGAAAAGACCGGCGAGTCGATAGGGCTTCTGACGAAGTCGACCTGCTTTCGCCTGGGGGCGTAGACGCGGCCCGGTCTGCGTCGAACGACGTTTTAGTTTAGCGGGGTCCTACAATTGCCGCAGATCGCGCTAATCTGATTTCAATTGCTGCTGGCCATCGTCGCCCAAGAGGACGCACTCCGTGGAGGAAGAGATGGGTTTTTGGTTTGGCGGTAAAGACAAGAACGATCCTGAGGCTTTCTGGCGGTGGTTTGAAGATTCAGCGGCCGGCCTTGCGACCGCCTACGATGATTTCGCCGCTGGAAAGACGGGTCCCATGCCGTTAATCGCGCCTGTCGAAAAACGGCTGAACCGGTACCACAAAGGCCTCGTCCATGAAATTGGCCAACGTCCCGATGGTCTCTACGACCTCGTCATAAGCGCCGACGGTATTCGTGACCAGATTAAGCCGGTTTCCGATCTCGTTAAGGTTGCGCCGAAGATTGATCAGTGGACGGTGACGGCGTTTCGCGCGCCGAAACCGATCGGCGATCCTCTGCTGGAGCTCGATGGCGAGATGTATCGCCTGGAGGACGTCTTTTATCGGTTGACGCCAGGTGAGGATGGCCTGTCGAACATTGTCTTGGGATTCCATGCGAAGGATGCGGGCGCGGCGGCGGATGACTTCATCGGACCGGGGTTCCTGATCCTTGATCGCGTGATCGGCGAGTTCAATGTCATGACCAGAATCGGCGAAGTCAGCACCGAAATTGTCAGCGACGACGGCGGCGGCATGTCGCCGATCGCCAGCCTGGCTGATGAGTTCGGCGTTTCAGAATGCTAGAACCGTTTGCGGTTCACGCGATCCGGCCTGAAGGCCGCAAACGACTTTAGTTTATTGATTGCGCAGGTGGCGACGCGAAACCTGTTTGCGCCGCCGCGTTGCGATGCGCTCTAGTCTGCGCGTCCGCCGGGGAGGCGGCGCACGGCGTCAACTCACCCACATTGACCGCGATGGCGCAGGACGTGGTCGAGGATGACGCAGGACATCATCGCCTTTCCGACGGGCACAGCGCGGATGCCGACGCATGGGTCGTGCCGGCCCTTTGTGACGATGTCGGTCTCTTCGCCGTCCTTCGTCACGGTCTTGCGCGGCGTCAGGATCGATGAGGTCGGCTTCACCGCAAAGCGCGCCACGATGGGCTGCCCCGTCGTGATCCCGCCAAGGACGCCGCCGGCCATGTTCGACTGGAACGCCGGCGCGCCATTCTCCATACGGATCTCGTCGGCGTTCTCTTCGCCGGTAAGGTCGGCCGCCTCGAAGCCTGCGCCGATTTCGACGCCTTTGACCGCGTTGATGGACATGAGCGCTGCGGCGAGGTCGGCGTCGATCTTGCCATAGACCGGCGCGCCGAGGCCGGCGGGGACGCCGGTCGCCTCCACTTCGACGACCGCGCCGAGGGACGAGCCGGCCTTGCGCGTCGCGTCGAGGATCGCCTCCCACTCCTTCGCCGCGGCCGGATCGGGGCACCAGAAGGGATTGGCGTCGACCGCGGTCCAGTCGAACCGCGATCGGTCGATCTTGTGCGGCCCCATCGCGACCATTGCGGCGCGCACCGCGACGGCGGGCGCGAGGACCGCCAGAACCTGATCGGCGAGGGCGCCCGCGGCGACGCGCATCGCGGTTTCGCGCGCCGAGGAGCGCCCGCCGCCGCGATAGTCGCGCAGGCCGTATTTGGCATCATAGGTGAAATCCGCATGCCCGGGGCGGTATCGGTCGCGGATCTCCGAATAGTCTTTCGAGCGCTGGTCCACGTTTTCGATCAGCAGGCTGATGGGCGCCCCGGTGCTGACCGGCCCGCCATGAGCCGCCTTGATCCTGTCGTCCTCGAAGACGCCGGACAGGATCTTCACTTCGTCCGGCTCCTTGCGCTGGGTGACGAAGCGCGAGGTTCCCGGTCGGCGCGCGTCGAGCGCCGCCTGGATCTTCGCCGCGTCGATGGGAACGCCGGGCGGGCAGCCGTCAATGACGCAGCCGATCGCAGCCCCGTGGCTTTCGCCCCAGCTGGTGACGCGGAAGAGATGGCCGAAACTGTTGTGGGACATTGGCGCCCGTCCTGCGCAGGGTGGGGCGGCGACGCCCATCGAAATCGAAGCGCGCAAGGTATATGTCTCAGGGGAGCGGCGCAAACGCCGCCCGATAGTCGCGCCCCGCCGCCGCCGAAACCGGCGGCCCACAAGAAGAGCTTTCGACCCATGCCCCGCAATGACATGATCCCCCCGACGCCCTCCGCCGAAGCCTACGCCGTCGATGCGGACCAGGGCGACGTCTTCACGAAAGACGACCCATTCGCGCTGTTCGAGGAATGGTTTGCGCTCGCGCGGGAGCATGAGCCGAACGACCCGAACGCCATGAGCCTCGCCACCGTCGACGCAACCGGCTTGCCGGACGTGCGCGTGGTGCTGATGAAGGATTTTTCTGCGCGCGGGGTCTCGTTCTTCTCCAACGCGGAAAGCGCCAAGGGCAGGCAACTGGCCGCGAACGGCTGGGCGGCGATCAATTTCCACTGGAAGTCCATTCGGCGCCAGGTGCGGTTTCGCGGCGAAGTGGCCGAAGTCTCCGCGGTCGAGGCCGATGCGTATTTCGCCGAGCGGGCTCGCGGCGCGCAGATCGGCGCCTGGGCGTCCGAGCAGTCGCGGCCCCTGCCGAGCGAAGGCGCGCTGGAGCGCAGCGTTCAGGACCTGGAGCGGCGATACGAGGGTAAGGACGTGCCGCGGCCGCCCCACTGGACGGGCTACCGGCTTCGTCCGTCCTCCATTGAGTTCTGGGTCAACCGACCCTATCGCCTGCACGACCGGCTCGTTTTCGCGCGCGAAGGCGAGGGCGCTTGGGAGACTACCCGTCTTTATCCGTAGACAGAGGGGTCCGGAGACCTGTTGCGCTAGCAAAGGGGAGAGTTATCTGTGCACATTATTATAGCCATTCTTGGCGGGCTCGCCGCGCTCTTTTTCGCGTTTCGATACTTCGTCGGCGCGGCGCATGAAGGTCGGGAGGCGTTGCGAGACGCCAAAGGGCTTTGGCGATCGGGCAAGTGGTCGCGAAAGGCCAATCAAAGGCTCGTGGAGACGATTGAAGACCCGCGCGAGGCGGCGTCCATCGCGCTCTACCAGATCGCCAGCTACGCCGGCGCCGTCACTGAGCGCCAGCGCGATGTGATGCTCTCACTGATGCGCAATGAGTTTCAGGCCGACGATCAGACCGTCAATGAGCTCTTCGCCTTCGCCCGCATGGCGGTTGGTCAGGTGGCGGACGCCGGCGGGGCGATGCGCAAGCTCCTGGCGCCGATCGAAGCGCATTGCGACGAGGAGGAGCGCGGACGTTTCCTCGTCATGCTGGAGACGATGGCGCAGGCCGAAGGCGATCCGACTGAGGCTCAAACCCGTTTTGTCGAAGAGGCCAAGCGGCGGCTTGCGCGGAGCGTCTGATTTGACGCGATGGGAGATTGGGAGACGGACGGGCTTTCTGCGTTAGGAAGCCGGATGCGCAACGGACTTGCGCAACAGCCTAGGCATTGAATCGACAGGATGAGAGCGCCGTTGCGTAAGCATCGAGTTATGCAACGCGAGGCTTCTAGCCCGGAACGCACCCCTATATCCTCGCCAAAAACCCTTTTATGGCTTTCGTCGAGGAAAGGTCTGCATGCTTCTACGCCGCGTCATCGAACACGTCCGCACTCAGAACTGGACCGCAATCGGCATTGACTTCGTCATTGTCGTGGTCGGCGTGTTCATCGGTATCCAGCTTGGCAACTGGAACGACGCCCGCGCGAACGCCGCCAAGGAACAGGTCGCCCTCGCCGCGATACTCGACGACGTCGAAGCAGACTTTGTTGGACTCAATGACGCACTGGATGCCGCTGTGCTGGCCACCCAGGCGTCGAACCGTTTGCTCGAAAGCGCAGGCCTGCAAACGCTGACCGAGGTCAAAACGCTAATCTTCGCATCGATTTTGGACTCGGGCGATATGCCTGTCCTGGAGGATGGGGCGTCGCGTGAGGCAAATCCGGTACAATTATGGACCGCGATCGCGCTTCGTTATTATCCTTCGCAAAATGACGCCGCGTTCAGCGGCCTGATTGCGGCGGGAGATTTATCGCTGATCTCGGACGAGAAGCTCGTCCACGACCTGAAAAAGTACACAGCGCTTTGGGAGGCGCTGGAGAATTCTCAGGACGCCACGTTTCGTCCGTTTAGGGACCGGCTCATTTTTGTGGGGCAGGAACACGGCCTGAGCCCGTTTAAGGACGTCGAAGACGAAGAACTGGCAAAGCTTATACAAGCGAACCCAGAGCTTGAAGCCGCCGTCCGGACGGTGCTGGAGTACGGCGTCCTCCATTGGCAGGCAATGGATACACTTCGCGCCGACGCGGAGAAGCTTGAGGCGGCGTTGCGTGCAGAGCTGGAGCAACAGGAATGATCCTGCGCCGCGTCATCGAACACGTCCGTACCCAGAACTGGACGGCCATTGTCCTCGACTTCGTCATTGTCGTGGTCGGCGTATTCATGGGTATTCAGCTTGGCAACTGGAACCAGGAGCGCCTCGACCGGCAGGAGGAAGTGGCGCTGGTCGAGAGGATCAGGGTCGATTTCGACCGCATTAAAGAGGATTCCGACCGCAGCCTCGCCTACCACAAGCAATTGGAGTCCGATTTGCGGACCATGGTTCGTTCCCTTCGCGTGGGCACGCTGGAGGATGAAGACCTCGCAGGGTTCGAACGCGCGCTCGTGGTGGGGTTCGCATTCCAAACAAGCGCCGACAACCCCGGCAGTTTCCGTGAGCTGATGTCGTCAGGGCGAGCGAGCATTTTGAGGGATCGGCAGCTTCTGGACGCGCTTGTTGACTATGAGGATTTTCTCGAGCGCTTCGGCTTTGCGCAGGAGTATTATCGAGACATGGCGATGCACACTTTTGGTCCCTATACGTCGGCGTTCCACTACAATGTCGACATGCGACTAACTGAGGAGGTGTTCGCGAACGGCAGCGAAGCGGCGTCGGTGGTTTCTTATGACTTCGACGCGTTGGCCGCCGATCCCGCGTTCGCGAATGCAGCGGAACAATTACTGTTCGTCCACAGCGGCATCATTCTCTGGCGATCGCGGATCAGCCAGCGTGTTGACGACATTCGTCTGCTTCTTAAGGACGACGCGAGCGGAGACGAAGGATGATCCTCCGCCGCATTGTCGAACACGTCCGCACTCAGAACTGGACGGCGATCGGCATCGACTTCGTTATCGTCGTGCTCGGCGTCTTCATGGGCATTCAGCTTGGCAACTGGAACGAGGCGCGCGCCGACGACGAGCTGCTTAAATCGCAGCTCGACAGTTTTCGGACTGAGCTGATCATGGCGCGCAGCGATCTCGATGACCTTGAAGATTACTATACAGCCCGATCAAACGCCGCCGCAGAACTGCGCACGCGGCTCGCAACGGACGAGCCGCCGCTGACGGAAGACGCGTTTGGCCGGCTCGCATTCTCGGCAATCCGGGATTTTCAATTCAATATTCTGTATCGAAATTTCGAGGAACTATCATCGTCCGGCGCCCTCGCGCGGATCTCCGACGGTGCGCTTCGAGATCTTGTTTTTCGCTGGGACAATGAACTGGCGGCAATTCGCAATGTTGATGTTACGGGCGAGGAATTCCGGGCGACGACAATATTACCCAGCTACTCATCGACCACTGTGTTTGGGAATGCTTATCAGCAGTATGAACCCTATGAAGATATTATAACCCGAGCCGATCGGTTTGAATTTGATGTGGATGCTATCCGCGCCAACCTTGAGTTCGATAATGCGCTTGCATTGCGCCACGTGCTTATGGTGCAAAAACTTGAGCGGCTGAGGGCGTTTCGCATAACCAGCGAAGAGTTGATCGCCGCGCTGGAGGAAGGCGCGCCATGATCCTCCGCCGCGTCATTGAACACGTCCGCACCCAGAACTGGACGGCTGTCGCACTCGACTTTCTCATCGTTGTTGTTGGTGTTTTCATCGGCCTACAGGTGCAGGAGTGGTCCGCCCATCGCGCCGAACAGGAGCGCATTCGCGCCCAACTCAATAGCTTCCGGGAGGAGCTCATTCTCGCGCGAGGAGAAATGGCGGACGTGCAGGCGTACTATGGCGACCGCATTTCGAGCGCGATTGAACTGAAGACCCGACTTGAGAGTGACGAGGCGTTTCCAGAAGCCGACCTGTACCGCTTAACGGTTTCGGCCCTGCGCGGGCGGGCCTTAGCCGTGCGGTTTCGGGCATATGAAGAAATGGCGATGACCGGCGTCCTCAGCAAAGTGGACGACAAAATCTTGCGCAATATGATACACGAATGGGACTCGCGCCTCAGCACAATCAGGACTGCTGATCAAGGCCTTGAGGATATGCGCATTAGTATCCTCATCCCAATTTTCATGGAATCGATGGTCTTTACGAACGTTGCGCGGGCTGACTCGCGCTATATCGACATACCGTCTGCCGAGCGCTTTCAGTTTGATCTCGACGACATTCGCGCGAACAGAACTCTTGATGGGGCCATAGCGTTCAGACACCTTCAGGCGAAGCAGCAACTAGGTTCGCTTACGGACTTCATCCAGGCGACGGAAAACCTTATCACAGCGCTTGAAACCGAGGCCCAAGAATGATCCTCCGCCGCATTGTCGAACACGTCCGCACCCAGAATTGGACGGCGATCGGCATCGACTTCGTTATCGTCGTGCTCGGTGTGTTCATGGGTATTCAGCTCGGCAACTGGAACGAGACGCGGGCGGAAGAAGCCCGCGGTGAAAGCATCAGGGCCCGCCTTGCGGCTGAGTTCATCGACATCGAACCGCAAGTGGCTCGCCATGTCCGCAATGTGACAAGGTGGCGTGATTTGGCTGACGGTCTGGCCGAAGATGTCCTTTCCGGCGCCATAGACTTACAAACCCAAGAGTTCGCCGATCGCAGTTTGGCGATCAGTTGGCATGTGCCCGCTGGTGGATCCAATACCGTTGCGGAGCTCATCAATCAGGGAGATATGGACCTGCTTGGGTCCCCTGACCTCGTCGACTTGCTTCTGGAATTTCAAAGCACGTCCGTACGCCATGTCACGGCAGGGGCCAGTTTGTTCCAGGAGGCAAGTGAAGATTTTAGACGCATCTGGGATGTGGGCAGGCTTGCGGCGATACCCCCGGAGCGACGCTCCGAAGAATTTACAGCAATTTTATCGGAGCGCGCTTCGCCTCCCGACGTTTATGTTCGGTTGGGCAGTATGTCCTTGTACCTAGAAATCGACCTCGACTGGCACCAGAGATCTCTGGAATTGGTCTGCGGCATCTTGCAGGAATTGGGCGAGCCTTGCAGAGCAAGCGACGCGCCGGAAACCGAGGCCGAGCAATGATCCTCCGCCGCATGATCGAACACGTCCGCACCCAGAACTGGACGGCGATCGGCATTGACTTCGTTATCGTCGTGGTCGGCGTCTTCATGGGCATTCAGCTTGGCAATTGGAACGAGGCGCGGGCGGTTAAGGCGCAGGAGCGTTCCTACCTCGTCCTGCTGCACGAAGAATTGATTCAGAATGCCGAGCGGTCCGCGCTTCTGCTTGATTACTACACCATCGTCACGGAAGCCGGGAATCGTGCGCTCGTATTTTTGAAAGAGTCAAAGGACTGCGAGGTGGCTTGCGAAGAGCTTCTCATTGACTTTTTCCACGCCTCGCAAGTTTGGGCGATCACATTCGAGCAAACAGCTTTCCTCGAAGCGATCGAACTCGGGTTTCCGTCCGACAATGTGCTGCGTGAGGAGCTTTTGACGACCTATAACCTGACCGACAGCTTCGGATTGATCAACCAGACGTCGCCGCCCTTTCGTGAGACAGTTCGGGAATATATCGAACCCGACGCGGCCCGAATTTTGTGGAGCGGATGCTGGGAGGTGGACGTGGCTGCTGTCAGTGAACGATTGACCCGGGGGTGTGCGGAACAACTCAAAGCCGTCGATAGCGCAGGGATGCTCCAGGAGATTAAGAGTGACCTGCGCCTAAAGGGGATGTTGCGATACTCGCTCAGCCAGAACATCGTCGCGATGCTCAACTACCCCACGACGAGGGACCGCACCATGGCGACGGCGAACCTAGTCGCAGCCGAAATCGAGGCGGTCCGGTGAGAGTCGTTTAAGGCTCGCCGATGTCGCGACCGCGATCGCCCTATCCCTTGATATCTGGGTTCGACGCCCTCAAAAACAAAATGTCCGATTGTCAAATTTGCCGGCCGATTGTTGGCGCCCGTTCACGTGCGTGACCCGCGCCAGCTACCTACCGCCGAGCAACCAACGCAAATCCAGACCCCAACCCCGCCTCGCCGTCACACGTAACGTCGCCAACTTTCTTTAGACGGATGAGATGCGCCAGGACGTTCAACGCCGCGGCGGGTTTGAGGCGCGGATCGAGCCCCAGATAGACCGCGTCGACAATCTCAGGGATGCCGGTCTTGCCGGCTTTCAGTTGATCGAGGATCTGCCCGTCCCTGATGCGCCGATGGGCGCGGATCGCGCGCACGAAACGCTGCGGCGCATCAATCGGCGCCCCATGGGTCGGGTAGTAGCGTTCATCGTCTCGGGCGAGGAGAAGGTCGAGGCTCTCCATATACGCGTCCATGTCGCCGTCGGGCGGCGCGACGACGGTCGTCGACCAGCCCATCACATGATCGCCGCAGAAGAGCGCTTTCTCCTCCGGCAGCGCGAAACACAGATGGTTCGAGAGGTGGCCTGGCGTGTGAATCGCTT
Source organism: Parvularculaceae bacterium (assembly GCA_028284065.1). GTDB lineage: Bacteria > Pseudomonadota > Alphaproteobacteria > Caulobacterales > Parvularculaceae > MED-G105. Next base: position 191,604 of record JANQSJ010000014.1, on the reverse strand, counting down.
CGAGCCGCCAACCGTCGCCTTCAATCACGGTTCCGTCGCCGATTTCGGCATCCGGCGCGAAGGCGCCGTCGCCGTCTTCCTCCAGCGCCGGCGATTTGGCGAGGGGTTGCTGCTGTGGCGAAGGGTGCGGACCAAATCCGAGGATCGGCGCATCAACGCGCGCCGCGAACGCGCGCGCCCCACCGCAATGGTCCTGGTGCGTATGGGTGATGAGGATATGAGAAACCTGGGCCGCGCCGATCGCATCGCAAAGGGCGTCTATATGCCCAGGAAGGTCGGGTCCCGGATCAATGACGGCGACCGGGCCTGTTTCCGGCCCGACAATATACGTCCCGCTGCCCGTATACGTGAAAGGCCCCGGGTTGTTGGCGATCACACGCCGGATGAGCGGGGATAATGCGTCAGGGCGGCCGTATTCGAACTCAACGTCCTTGACGAACGGGATCTCGGACGGACGTGCGGGCCCGTCGCCCTCAGCCATGCGCCGCGGGGCGGGTTGAAGCGGGCAGGAGCTCGTCGACAAAGCCGGCGAAGGCGTCCGCGAGGCCGCGCATCGCCCGGAACTTTTCCTTGCCGTTAAGCGCCGCTGGCGGGCCCATGTCGGTCTTGTTGGCGTCGACAATGTAAATGCGGCCGTCATCGCGATGGCGCAGGACGTCGAGCCCGCCGAAATCAAGCCGCATCGCGCGCGCGAACGCCTTTATCTTCTCCTGTTCCTCTCGGGAGAGCATCGTGTCGGCCTCAACGAGGTCGACGCGGTGATTTTCGTTTGAAAAACGCAAGGAGCGGGTGCGCCGCTTCAGATAGACGAAAGGGATGCGCCCGCCGACGATCGGGGTGCGGATGTCCACAAAGTCGCCCCCATCAAAGGTATTGTCGATAAGGCGCTGATAGACTCGGTCATGACGAGGAGAGACCATCGGGCAGTCGACGATGCGCCCGTCATGCTTGCCATTGCTTTCCGACTTTTCCACCGCCGGGCCATGATAATCGTGCGGATTGATGGTCAGGGAATAGCCGAAGGTCTCTTCGAAAACGCGGGCGACAACGCTCTTGCGGATGTCGTGGCAACCCACATTGAGCGCCGGCCGGTTCGTCGGCGTGCGGCGCGGCGCGGTCAGAAACTCAACGTCCTCGAAATAAAAGTGAATGTCCGCTTCTTCGTGGGCGTCGACGATTTTCACGTCGGCGAGTTGGCAGACGGGCCAGATCGCATAGTAGGAGCGCGGCTTGCGCGGGAAAAAGGAAATCCGCGCCCGCGGCTCCCGGCCGCGCAGGAAACGGCTTGCTCTCACCCCCTGCACTAGGCCGACGAAACTCGCGATCCGGAACGCTTCCTTGGCGAGGTCGGTCGTCAGCGGGATGTGCGCGCCCGTCTCCTTAAGAATGAGCTGGTTGCCGGATATCTCGAAGTCGCGAAACATTCCCTGCCGATCCCTTGCCACGGGAAGGCCGCTCCCCTGACCTTCGACTGCGCCGATTAACCCTGTCCCGGGCATTCCTAATTCAGGGCGCGACGCCATAATGGCGCAGTGCGCGGCGGAGACAAAGTAAACTCGTCGCGACCTGAAGGCGACAGCGAAAACGCTGAAATGTGAAGCCTCAGGGTAAAGGCGGCGCCGGCCTTGCGATGTCGTTGGGCATGTGCGCCAAACCGATACGCAGATTGCTCCTCGCCGCCGTCTTCGCCGGCCTTGCAACGCCCGGCTTCGCTGAGGCGCCGGCCGCTGGCGGCGTCGCGCTGGCGGACGCGCGTGACGGCGTCACCGACGCCGCGTTCGTGGTCGCGCCGCCAAACTATCGCTACGTGGTCGCGCGGGAGCCCGGCAGTTTCGTCGATTGCGGCGCTGGCGCCGAGGCGCGGGCCACTGACGCAAATGGCCGCGATGTGGCCGGCCTCGCCTGCGCGGTCACGCTCACCGAGACGATAATCATTCCCGCCGCCTCGCAAAGCGCCCGGGTGATTATTCACTACTGACGCGCCCAAACAAAGCGCCCGCCTAAATCTCATCAGCCGTCGCGAGCCGCCTCCAGGAGCGGGCGCTGGCCTGCGATGTCGTATCCTGCGCCGGCGGCCTCCGCGACCAGGGCGTCGATTTCTGCGCCCGCTCGCGCCTTCGCCATCGCCCGGACAATGGTCGAGCGCATGCCGGAGCGACAGAACGCCAGCGTCAGGCCGCCGTCCGCCGTGGCGGCGTCAAAGTCGTCGAGGTGCTTCGCCGTGACGCCTGTCCGCCCCACGGGGATGGCCGCATAGGAGACGCCCTCCGCCGCAGCCGCGGCTTCGATGTCGGCCGCCTTCGGTTGGCCCGGCTCTTCGCCGTCCGGTCGGTTATTAATGATGAGGGCGACGCCCGCGGCTTTCAGGCCTGCAATATCCGCCACGGTTATCTGCGGCGCGACGAGAAAATCCTCAGAGAGGCGGGCGAAAGAAGGCGTTTCGGTCATGGGCGGGGCTCTCTCCCTTGCATCGGACGCAATTGCGGCGGGCGGCTGCAATCGCAGGCTATCCGGACCCCAGGCGGCGCGGTCGCTTCCGACGCGGGCGCTCCTGCGATACACCTGACAGCTAAGGCCTGGGCCGGCCCACGGCAAGCGGAATGGCGGGCGATACGGGACAAAGCGAGGCGGCGATGGGAAGAGGCGATTCGAAGGCGATCGATGGCGCGGCTGCGTCCGCAGGCGAGGCGGCCGCGGCGCCGCCATTTCATCTTGCGATACCGGTGCGCGATCTCGCCGCCGCTGAGGCGTTCTACGCTGGCGTTTTGGAGTGCCCGATCGGCCGACGCAGCGACGAGTGGATCGACTTCGACTTTTTTGGCCACCAGCTCGTGACGCATCTCTCCAGCGAAGCGGCTGGCGATGCGCGCAATCATGTCGACGGCGAAGAGGTGCCGGTACGGCATTTCGGCGTCGTGCTCGACGGTCCTGCGTGGGAGGCGGTGACCGGGCGTCTCGCGGCCGCCGGCGCGAGAGGCGAGGCGGAGATTGTGATCCCGCCGACCCTGCGGCACGAGGGCAAGCCAGGCGAGCAGCGGGTGATGTTCGTGTGCGACCCAAGCGGCAACGCGCTCGAATTCAAGACGATGTCGAACCCGGCGGAGCTTTTCGCGGCGTAAGGCCGCTCGTCTGCCGACAGGCCCTCGCGTCCGGAAGTTCAGCCGCCGGAACGCGCGTCAGGTTCCATGAAGAGGCGATAGCCTGCGTTTCCTACAAGAACGCGATCGCCGGAGTCGAACCGATTGCATTGGACGGACCAATTGGCCTGAGATCGACGCCCTAGTGCCTCTCACGTTTCTTCGGAATCGCTCAGCCACTTTAGGTCTTTGCTTTACCGTGCTTCTTTTACGAAGTTGATGGAAGGGCGCCGGCAACAGCGCGCACTTGACCGCGAAGCGCTCCAAGTCGTGCGGATATGAGGTCAGCGGTGCAGGGAATGGGATCGCCTCGTCGCCAAAACGCTTTGTGACATCGCGCATGAATAAGTTAGCCTACGGATTGGACGCCTGGCTGCGCCACAGAATGGTATTGTCAGCGTCAATATCGTTTGTCCAAATCAGTTTTGCCGCCGGGCCCCATTTGATATCGTTGTAGCCGAACCGGGCGCCGATCTCTTCTTTGTCGTACTCTGTCGCCCTCACCCAGTTCGAGTCATCGAAGCCGGCCATGCGCCATCCTTCCGGTTCGTCGAGAATCCTTGAAACGCACTCGTCCAGGGGGCGCCGCGATTTTTCGCAATCTGGATTCAGCGGCGCTTTGTGAACGACATAGCCGCGCCAGTCGCTCGATGTGGCGGCGACAAGTTCGCCGGTCTCGCTTTCCCTGATTTGCGCAATAAACCCACCGTCGCCGATCTGCTGGGTCAGCGTGAACCACGGCCCGACTTTGAAAAGCCCGAACAGTGAGCCGATGTATTCGAGGCCGCTGTCATTCTCGATGAAGTCTTTCGTCACCACGGCGATTGTCAGGGGATAGGTCGCGCGAAACGTGATCGTGTCGGCGTTAAAGGACCTCATCTTTGTGATGGGCTCTGAATCCTCGCCGACCAATTCCCCATTCACGTAGAGGGCGAACCAGTTGTCGGCCCAGACCTCGGCTTTGAACCCGATCATCCGCGCCTGCGAGGCTGGCGCCGTTTGGGTCAAAGCGGCCGCCACATCTCCCGAAGGAGCAGGGTCTTCCGCATCCGCTTCGTACGCCGCAAATGCGAGCAGCAGGGTGAGCAGGCCTAGGTTCCGTCTCGTGCGCTTTCGTTCCAATGTCGCCCCGTTGGTTTGTCGGCTGTTCGCCGAGACCTATAGTGATCTGGCGCGCCGGTGCGTGTCCGCTGTGCGCGGCGCCCGGTCGTCACCCTTTCCAGAGAAACGCCGGACCCGGCATATCTCGTCCATCATCAACGCCAATTTCAGCGTCGATGAGCGCATTTAGTTTCCCATTCAGGGTTGCAAGCAACTCATCCGGCGCAGCGCCGGCCGCGGCAAGGTTCGTCGTTTCGCCCGGGTCCGCGCCCAGGTCGAAGAGCTCAAGATCGTTTCGTTCGGTCAGGTCCTCTAGCGTTTCGGGCCGATGATGGTCGCGGGGCGAAAAATAACGGGCGAACTTATGCGTCTCGGTCACGACGCCCCGCATGAAGCCGCGGGCGTTGAGATCCGGCAGAAGCCCTGCTGCGCTCCCCTCGGCCAGAGGTTCCGGACGCCACTTCTCAAAGGTTTTCTTCGCAAATTCCGGGTCAAGATGATGGCTCACGCTATAAGTGACGAGCGCGCCCATGTCCTTGCGGCTTCTATCCGTTTTTGCGGCGGTGATGTCCCGAGAGACGTCGATCCCGCGCATCGCCGAGTAGCGATCGCGCACCGGCCCGGGCGCCATGCCGAGGAGGCCGAGCATCGTCGGCGTGAAATCAAGCGCAGAGACAAGGCCCGTGTTTTCGCGGGCGCGACGGGCGTCCGGATGCGAGATCACTAGGGGAACGGCGATATTCTCGCGGTACATCCACGGACCCTTCTGGCGCAGTCCGTGGACGCCGCCCATCTCTCCGTGGTCGGAGACGAGGACAATGACGGTATTCGACGCCTGGCCGCTCATCTCCAGCGCATCGAGAACGGTTCCGAGGTGCCTGTCTACGTCTCGAATGCAGCTGTAGTAATACTGGCTGAACCGAATCCACGCCTCGGCATCGTCGCGTGGCATGCGACCGTAGAAATAGTCCATATAGAGGCGGTAGTCCGCATGCGCAGCGACCTCGCCCTGATCGTTGGAGGAATGAAAGTTTCGCGGCAAGCCGGCCGCCGGATCAGGCCGATAAAGCGGATCGTCCGGCGATGGGAGCACGGGGCCGGGAACAGAGTTCTGTATGCGCGTCGACGCCTGGTCCCCCGTGGCGTCAAAAAACATGATGTCGTGCGGATTGACGAAACTGACGGTCAGCGCCCAGGGCTTTTGGAGCGTCGGCGCTCTTTCAGTCAGCCAGGTTGCGGCGTCTTCGGCGATGCGCCCGTCATACTTCCAGCCATGCTGACTGTCGATGAGCTCCGGGCCCCACCCGTAATCCGCATACCCATAGGCCTCAAGCGCATCCGGGCGCGCGTCGGAGCGGCCCCATGAGTCCTCCTTCGGTAGTTCGTGCAGGTGCCATTTGCCCTTGTAGGCCGTATAGAAACCGGCTTCGCGCAACATATGGCCGAGCGTTGGAATGGCGGGGCTGAGCGGCCGACCAATCAAAGGGACATTTGTATTGTCCTGCACGCCCGTGTGCTGCACGTGCTGACCGGTCCAGAACACCGACCGCGAGGGCGTGCAGAGCGGCGCCGTGACGTTCATGTTTGTGAACGACGCGCCGCGATTGGCGATCCGATAATGATTTGGCAGATCTAGGTCCGTCGGCAGCGTATCCCAGGCGCGCTCCTGATCCACCATCAGGACCAAGAGATTGAGATCGCGGCGCGCCGTCGGGACCGGAACGTTCTCGTTGACGCCTCGGCTGCCGTTCGGTTCGCGACGCGTCAGGGTGACGCCCGCGCCCGCCGCGCCGATTGCGGCCGCGCTGGCGATGAGGCCGCGCCGCGATATGCTCATCACGCCGCCGCCCGCCGGTCGGCGCGGCCCATCCAATCGTGGAATAGGCCGTCGGGATCGTATTTGGCGCGCAGCGCGTCCAGCCGATTGAGGTTCGCGTCCGCCATGAACCTCGCGGGGCGATTGCCGAGATTTTCGTCCGCTAGCTGAATGCCGAGCGCATTTTCCTGCATCTTCAGCATGCAGTCCGTCGCCCAGCCACTGTACTTGGCGTCATCCTCACTGCGCGTCCATTCGCCATAGACCGCGAGATAACGGTTCGCCTCCAAGGAAAACGCCATGTCCGGACGGTCCGCCGGCGGATGCCAGTTGAGCCAGAGGCTGTGGCTCGGGGCCGGGGGCATTGTGTCGATAATGTTGTTGAGGCCAGGCAACAGCTTTTCAATCGGGGCGTTTGTCCACATGTTATCGGCGCACCAACGAACGTTTGGCGGAAAGTGCGTAATGTTCGCGGTCACCGCCATCATGCTGGTGCTGATCGGGACCAGCGGCGTGGTGAAATGCGCCTTCTTGCGTATTGGGCTTTCGTCCACAAATCGGACCGCCTCCTTAGCCTCCTCATAGCTGTTGGCGAGAACCGGCGCGACGACCTCAATGCCCGGTCGGAAGAGGCCCAACGCCTTGGGCGTCGGGACCATTTGAAATTCGACCGATCGTGGGACAGCGGCGCCGATGTCGTCCGCCCACCGAAACACATCGTCGAGGTGCTTCCGGGCGAAGATCTGCATCTTAAGGCCGGTGAATTTCGGTCGGGGGTGCAGCTTGAGATGATAACGCGCGACGACCGCGAAAAAGCCCGGCCCGGACCCGCGAGCGGCCCAGTAGAGGTCGGCGTTCTCCGACGCGTTCGCGTGCACGAGGCGTCCGTCCGCAAGGATGAGATCAAGGCCGATGACGCTTTCTGTCGCAAGGCCCAGCTCGCGGCTGCCCCACCCAAATCCTCCTTGAAGCAAGAAGCCCCCAAGCGCGACATCCGGCGCATGGGCGACCGGAAAGAAGAGGCCCTTTTTCTTCAGCGCGCGGTCGAGATCGATGCCCCAGCATCCGGGTCCGACTTTCGCCGCCATCGCGTCGGCGTCGATATCAATCTCATTGATGCGGGCCATGCTGAGGAGCAGACCCCCCTCGCGCAAATGGTTCTGCGCCCATGAGTGGCCGCCGGAGCAGATGCTGACTTTCAGCCCTTCCGCCTGCGCGCGCCGCACCGCCGCCTGGACGTCGAAGACATTGTTGGCTTCCACGAGAACATTGGGGCGGCGGCCGGGATCGCGCCCGTTAAAACTTGTCGCGAGGACGGCTTCATCAAAGCCCTGCGCCCCGCGCTCCCACACGCGTCCTTTCCCGTGCGGCCGCTTCATGCCGCCGCTCGCTGTGATGAGGGGCCGAACGTTTCGTAAAGCCTTGGCAGGAAACCGGCGAGATGCGCCATTTCCTGCGCGTTGTGCGCCAGCAGTTCCGCGGGGTCGGGAAGAAGTGATTTCGCGAGAGGACGAAGGGCAGTGAGAAGGGCTCGGCTGAAAGGTCCTGGGTTTTCGCCGATTGACGCGGCGTCGCCGCCAAGCCACATGCGCGAGCGCATTTCGCATCCGCCCTCCAACGGCCTCAAATGGTGCAACAGCCAGCCGCCCTTGAGCGGCGAGCCTGGCATGCCGACGCGCGCGCAGACGGCGACTTCCCCTTGCGCCGCCAATCGCCCCTCATCGAGCCCCATTGCGGCGGGTTTCACAAAGCTGATCGCGGCGCGCTTTCGTTCCGAGCCAAGATACTCCGTAATCAACGAGGTGCGGCCGACATATGTTTCATCGTTGCGGCCGTCCGCCCATCTGGCGTCAATGTGCGCCTGCGGATGCCAAAGCTTGTACCGACGCGCTTCGCATCCGTGCCAGCCGAACCACCAGTCCCACATGTGGGGCGCGACGTTCGGCATATGCGTCAGGCAAAAAACGCGAATGCCAAAGTCAGGCGATCGCGCATAGCCGGTCTCGACCGGCCAGTATCCAGGTTTGATCAGGCTTCCCGCGTCGCTGACTTTCGGGAACAGTTCATGCGCTTGCCCGCCGATGAGAAGCGCTTCTGCGACCTGCGGCTGAAGCGGCTGAATGTCAGGATCGAAAAACGCGGCGTAAGGACCATTAAGACGCTCTTCTTCAGCGTATCCCAGGTGTTGATCGGCCATATCTAAGCCTTTCCATTGCTTCAGGCGCGCAGAACGCTCGCGTCGCCAGGCCGCTAGTCGTTGTCCTTGCGGGTCCAAATTTCATTTCGCAGGGCCTGTTGAAAGAGAAGCCCGACTCCGATCGCAAGGGAGGCGATGAGCGTGGGCGTCGGTCCAAAGTTGAAGATGAGCGATCCCGCCCAGAAACATGCCGCGAGGCCGACCGCCGCGCGGTAGTCAAAATTTAAGGCGAACAAAAACAGCGAGAGAAACAGGAACGAGGTTTTCGACCAATAGACCTTGTTGGCGTCGACGACCATCGCCGCCGCGTTTTCGGCGCCGCTGTAGCTCGCAAAGACATTCACGCCGTCCCCAAACCAAAGGTCCCGCGTCATTGTCCCGACAAGATAGGCGTAGGACAGAACCAGAAGGTAGAAGAGCCAACCGGACTTCAGGCTGTATCGGAGCTTTGGCATTGGCCGTCCCGCTATTCGCTCGGCTGTTTTCAAGCTCGACAGCCAATCCTGCGCGTGATAGTCAGATCGTACCGTTATGTGATACGTCTGTACCGAATAACGGTTAAAGTGGATGATTGCAAGGGAGCAAGTCAGGCAGTGAGCGCCAGCGGCATTCAGGTCATCAATCGCGCGGCTGAGATTCTGCGGCAGTTGAAGCGCGACAATAGCGGCCAGAGTCTCGGCGCGATTGCGGTGGAGACGGGATTGCCTCGGTCGACAGTCCAGAGAATCGTCGGCGCGCTAATCGCCGAAGACTTCGTCGCGACCTCGGGCAAGAATGGCGATCTTCGTCTTGGGCCGGAGATTCAGTCTCTCGCCGCGGCGGGACGTATCGACGTTGTCGACGCGTTGCGGCCCGCTCTGGCGCGGCTGTCCGCTCTCACGGGCGAGACCGTGGACCTTGCGATCTTTCGGGACGACCGCATGACCTTTGTCGACCAGATCGCCGGCCGTCAGCGCCTGCGCGCGGTTTCTGTTCCGGGTGAGGACTTTCCGCTTACGAATACGGCAAACGGCAAAGCCGCGCTTTCCTTGATTGACGATCAGCGTATTGCGGAAATCTGCCGGAACGAAGCGCCAAAGCTCAAGATCACCGCTTTCTTAGCCGAAATTAGCCGCATCAGGGAAAGTGGCCTCGCCTTCGATCTCGATGAGCATACGGAAGGGATTTCCGCAGCCGGCGTCGCCTTTGAGGCGAGGGCGAACGAGATTTATGCGGTCTCCATTCCTGCGCCTACGGATCGGTTTAATCGGCAACGCCGAGAGATCGAAAAAGCGCTCGCCTCATTCCTGGATAATGAGATTTGCGGCAATTTTAGTTTTCTCGATCCACGCGCTTCGAATTGAACGTTAGCGGCGGAGGACGGCTGATGCTGAGCCGCCGCGCAGGGCCATCATGGTGAAACTGGACAGAAGCGACATCCGAACCAAAGAAGTTCTCGATTGGAAAGGCCTGCATCTTTTAAACTTCTCGCAGTCCGCCTGTTCGCAGAAGGTTCGGATTCTGCTTGCGGAAAAGCGCCTGACGTATCGTTCGATTGAAGTCGATCTGACGAAGGCGGAGAACGCAACGCCCTGGTTTCTCGGCATCAACCCGCGCGGGGTGGTGCCGGCGCTCGCGCATGACGGCGACGTGCATGTCGAGAGCAATGACATTCTTCGCTATATCGACGAGGCGTTCCCTTCGTCCGGACGCAGCTGGATTCCGGAAGGCGCGAATGAAGCCCGAATAGCCGATGAGCTTCTTGCGCGCGAAGACGGCCTCCACATGCATTTGCGCGCGGTGACGATGGGCTTCTTGGCGCCGCGCGCCATTGCGCGAAAGAGCGACGCCGAACTTAAGGCCTACGCCAGGAACGGGCCTGACGATGCGCACAGGGCGGAACAGGTGGCGTGGTGGCGCGCATTTGCGAAGGATGGCGTCACGGCGCAGCAGGCGCGCGATGCGGTCATCGCATTCCATGGCGCGTTCGCTCGATTGGCGGAGCTTCTCGCTGACAAGGAATGGCTCCTCGGCGATCAGCCAACGGTTCTCGATATCGCGTGGTTTATCTCGCTCAACCGCGTCATTCAGGCAGGGTATCCGATCGAAACGCGCCCATCTCTTTATCGATTGTTCAGGCGCATGAAGGCGCGCCGCGCATTCGCCCGCGAGGTTAATCGCGGGCCCGCCTCAATAAGGTTCTTAGGCCCGCTCTATCGTGGCTGGCGCCGCGCTCAAGGCTCAACGCTATCCTCTGTCCACACAGACATTGAGTTTGGAAGCATGGCCGCGCAGGGGACGGCGAATGGCGAAATGGACGCCGCCGGCCAATCTACAGGAGTTGTTGGTCATCCGAGGCGCCTGTGAGAACCTCATCGCGCCGGACGCTATCCCCCCAACCAGCGCCGAGGGCGCGATATACGTCAGCGTAGGAACGAGTGACCGCCGTGCGGCTTGCCGCGAGCGCAGCCTCCGCCGAGAGCTGCCGCGCTTCGGCGTCTAGGACGGCTAGGAAGTCGTCGACGCCGCCTTCATAGCGCGTGCGCGCAAGATCGGAGGCGCGTCGCGCCTGCGCCGAGGCTTTCTCAAGCGCGTCGAAACGGACTTTCTCTCGGCCATAAACGGCAAAAGCGGTCTGAGTTTCTTCCAACGCAGTCAGGACAATTTGTTCGTAGGCGGCGAACGCCGCTTCGGCTCGCGCGCCGGCGGCTTTCACCTGCGCCTTGACGCGTGGGACATCAAAACCGGCCCATGACAGAGACGGCCCGACGCCGTAGCCGAGCGCGCCCTCGTCGCCGATCCCCGACAGCGTCTGCGCCGAGGCGGACACCGCGCCGACAAGCGTAATGCGCGGGAAGTACGCAGCTTTCGCGACGCCAATCCGCGCCGTCGCCGCGGCGAGGGCGCGTTCTGCGGCGCGAATGTCGGCGCGGCGTTCGATCAGCGATGAAACGTCGCCGATGGCGAGCGCCGCGGGCGGCGCCGGCAAGTCGGCATTCTTCCTGAGGATCGTTTGAATGTCGCCGACGGTTTGGCCCGTGAGGGTCGCCAGCCGATTGGCGGCCGCGGCGCCGGCCGCCTCCAGGGGCGGGATCGAGGCTTCGGTCGTGCGGACTTGCGCTTCGGCGCGGGCGACGTCGAGGGCGGAGCCGAGCCCTTCTTCAAGACGCGTCCTGGTGAGCTTCAGCGTGTCCTCTTGAACGCGGAGATTCTTTTGCGCGACCTCAAGCTGAAGCGCCGCGCCGCGATAGTCGGTGTAGGCGCGAACGGTTTCCGCGGCGACGAGGACCTGCGCGTCGCGCCTCAGCGCTTCCGCGCCGCCGAGGTCGGCGAAGGCGGCCTCATTGCCGCGGCGCACCCGGCCGAAAAAGTCGAGCTCCCACTGGGCGCTTGCGCCGACGTCAAAGAAGTCCGTATCCGGAAACGTCTGATCTTCCAGGCCGAAAGCGGCGCCGGCGAGGCGGCGGCGCTGGTAATCCGCGCCGAGTTCGCCTTGCGGACGCAGATTGACGTTCTCCAGCCGGAAGGCCGCGCGCGCAGCCTCTACATTCGCGGCGGCCCGGCGAAGATCGCGGTTTTCTTCAAAAGCGGTGCGGACAAGGCGGTTCAGGGTCGCGTCACTCAACGCCAGCCACCAGGTGTGGGCGGGCTCTTCGGCCTCGGCGACGATTGCATTGTCCGACTGGAGAGCGCTCGGGGTTATGGCGTCGCTGGTCGGCGCGACGTAGTCGGGGCCGACGGTGGCGCAAGCGGCGATCGTAAGGGACGAGGCGGAGGCGATGAGGGTTTTGACGATGGTCATTCGAGTCTCTCCATTAGGATGACTGATGGGTCCTCATCCTGAGGAGCGATCCTTCATCGCGTCTCGAAGGATGGGGGAAGTCCTTCGAGACGCCGCATCCGCTTGCGCGAATACGGCTCCTCAGGATGAGGTTGGGTCAGGCGACCGAATTGACGTGGTCGCCATCGGGAGACTTGGTTGAGATCGCCGCGCCGAGGCCTCGGGTCACGACGTAGAAGACCGGCGTGAAGAGGAGGCCGAAGAGCGTGACGCCGAGCATGCCGGAGAAGACGGCGGTCCCGAGGGACTGGCGCATCTCATAGCCGGCGCCCGTCGCCAGCATCAGCGGCACGACGCCGAGGATGAAGGCGAACGAGGTCATCACGATGGGCCGTAGACGGAGCTTCGCCGCTTCAACCGCCGCGTCGAAGCGCGACAATCCGTTGTCCTCCGCCTGCTTAGCGAACTCCACGATCAGGATTGCGTTTTTCGCGGCGAGGCCGATCAAGACGACGAACCCGATCTGCACCAGGATGTTCATATCGAGGCCGCGGGCGAGTACGCCCGTAAGCGAGGCGAGCAGCGACATCGGCACGATGAGGATGACCGCCAGCGGCAAGGTCAGGCTCTCGTACTGCGCCGCCAGGAGGAGGAAGACGAACACGACGGCCATGGCGAAGGCGATTACGCCCGCGCCGCCCGCAAGTTTCTCCTGCAAGGCGAGCTCTGTCCACTCGAAGCCGAAGCCGGGTGCGAGGCTGTCGCCCGCAAGCTGCTCGACCCTGTCGAGGGCTTCGCCGGTGGAGAAGCCTGCGACGACGTCGCCCTGCACGGCGGCGGCCGGGTAGAGGTTGTAGCGGGCGACGCGGTTTGGCCCGGTGACGTCGTCGAAAGTCGCGACGGAGCCGAGCGGCACCATGTCGCCATTGGCGTTGCGCGTGCGCAAGCGGGCGATATCGTCCGCAGACTTACGGAAGTCTTCCTCCGCCTGGGCGGTCACCCGGAAGGTGCGGCCGAAGGCGTTGAAGTCGTTCACGTAGGCTGAACCGAGATAGACCTCAAGCGTCGCGAAGACGTCCGACACGTCGACGCCCAGTTGTTCGGCTTTCACCCTGTCGATGTCGGTGAAGAGCTGTGGCGTCTTGGTGTTGAAGGTCGTGAAGGCGGATGTGGTCTCCTCGGCCGCGTTGGCGCCGCCAGCGAGCGTCCAGGCCTCAGCTTCGAGGGCTTCATAGCCGATGCCGGTGCGGTCCTGGACGTAGCCCTTGAAGCCGCCGGCGTTGCCGACGCCGCGCACCGACGGCGGCGGAACGACGAGGACAAAGGCGTCTTGGTACGACGCGAACGCGCGGCGCAAGTCGGCGAGAATGCGGTCGCGGTCATACCCTTGCTGGACGCGGTCATTGATGTCTTCAAGAGTGAAGAATATCGCGGCGGCGTTTGACGCGGTCGTGAATGTCGCGCCGTCGAAGCCGGCGAACGCGGCCGCATGGGCGACGTGCTCATGGGCGAGGCCGTCCGCGATCGCGCGGTCCATCACTTCCTCCGTCCGCGACAGGGACGCGCCCGGCGGCAGGGAGATGACGGTGATGAGGTAGTTCTGGTCCACCGGCGGCACGAAGCCGCGCGGCGCGTTAGCGAACTGATAGCCCGTAAGGACGATCAAGCCGCCATAGACCGCGAGGACGGCGATGGAGAGACGCGTCAGTTTGCGGACGAGCGCGGCGTAGCCATTGGACGCCGCGTCAAATCCTTCGTCGAATTTCCGGAAAAAGAAGGCGAGGGGTTTCTCCCAGACTTTAAGTTCGGCGGCGTTCTTTTTCGGCTTCAGGAGAAGCGCCGAGAGCGCCGGCGACAGGGTGAGCGACACTGCGGCCGAGATCACCGTCGCCGAGGCGATCGTCACCGCGAACTGGCGATAGAACTCTCCCGAGATGCCTTCGAGGAACGCCGTCGGGATAAAGACCGCCGACAGAACGAGAGCAATGGAGACGAGCGCGCCGCCCACTTCGTCCATGGTCGCGAAGGCCGCATCCTTGGGGCTTAGCCCTTCGTGCATTTTGCGTTCGACGTTCTCCACCACCACGATCGCGTCGTCGACGACGATGCCGATGGCGAGGACGAGGCCGAAGAGCGACAGGTTGTTCAGGGAGAAACCGAACATCTGCATGACGGCGAACGTGCCGACAAGAGAGATCGGGATCGCGACAATCGGGATGATCGACGCGCGGATGCTCTGCAGAAAGACGAAGACGACGATGGAGACGAGGATCACCGCCTCAAGGATGGTTTTTTCCACTTCGTGGATGGATTCCGCCACGAACTCTGTCGGGTTCCAGATGACTTCGTAGTCGAGGCCTTCGGGGAAATCGTGGCTCATCTCCTCGACGGTTTCGAGAATGCTCTCCGCCGTTGAGAGGGCGTTTGACCCAGGTTGCTGGTTGAACAGCATGGCCAGGGCGGGCGAGCCGTCGAGCTTGGCGTTGGTGTTGTAGTCGCGGGCGCCGAGCTCCACGCGGGCGACGTCGCGAAGCCTGACTTGTCGTCCGTCCTCGCCGGTTTTGACGATGACCTCTTCAAACTGTTCTGGCTCGGAAAGGCGGCCGAGCGTCTGCACGCTCACCTCGAACGCGCCCTGGGCGTTAGTCGGCGGGGCGCCGAGGACGCCGCCCGCGACCTGCACGTTCTGCGCGCGGAGCGCCTGTACGATGTCGGATCCCGTCAGGCCGAAGCTCGCGGCGCGGTCCGGGTCAATCCAGATCCGCATGGAGAATTCGCGGAACCCGAAGGACTGGATCTGGCCGACGCCGTCGAGGCGCTGCAGCTGGTCGCGCATTTGCAGGCGCGCATAGTTGGAAATGTAGAGCTGGTCGCGGCTTTCGTCCGGCGAATAGAGATGGACGACGAGAAGCGCGTCCGGGTTCGCCTTGATCGTCTGGACGCCAAGCCGGCGCACCGGCTCGGGGAGCCGCGGCTCGGCAAGCGCGACGCGGTTCTGCACGAGCACCTGGGCGGTGTCGAGGTCCGTGCCCGGCTCGAAGGTGACGGTCACCTGCGCCGTCCCGGCCGAGGTCGACTGCGAGGTGATGTAGAGCATCCCCTCGACGCCGTTGATCTCTTCCTCGATCGTGGCGGCGACGGTGTCGGCGATAACTTCGGCCGAGGCGCCCGGATAGACCGCATTCACCTGAATGGTCGGCGGCGCGATGTCCGGGTACTGCGCGATCGGCAGTCCTTTATAGGCGATAGCGCCGACCAGCACGACAATCGTCCAGATGACGCTCGCGAAGATCGGCCTTGAGATGAAGAAATGAGCGAATTTCATTTTGTCTCTCCCCTTTTTCGGGATTGAATCCGTTAGCGGAGGTTCAGTTGCGCAAGACGGGCGTCGTCCGCCTCTTGCGCGTTGATGGGGGCGTTCGCCTGAACGAACTGCGCGCCCGAAACGATGACGCTGGCGTCGGCGTCGAGGCCGGCGCGCACGACCCGTAGGCCGTCGACGATGGGGCCAAGCTCGATCGGCTGACGGGCGGCGACGCCGTCATTGGTGGCGACCCAGACGAATTTTTCCGACTGGTCCGTCTGGATCGCTGTGTCGGGGATCAGGACGGCCTTGTATTCGCCGGAGCCGAGGAGTTGCAGGCGACCGAACATGCCCGGCGCCAGGACGCCGTCGGGATTAGCGAGCGTCGCGCGGCCGCGCATGGTGCCGGTCGAGCGATCGATCTGGTTGTCGACGAAGGAGAGCTTTCCTTCGTGGGCGAAGCTGTCTTCATCCATGAGCTTTACGCGGACGGGATGCTGTTTATCGCGGCCGGAAACGCGCGCGCCTTCACGGTCGAGACGGAGATATTTGAGATAGTCCGCCTCGCTTGCGGTGAACTCGAAATAGATCGGGTCCATGGATACGAGCGTCGAGAGGACCGTGCCGCCCTGCGCGCCGCCGACGATGAGATTGCCTTCCGACACGAAGTCGTCGGAGATCCGACCTGTGATCGGCGCGCGGACTTCGGTGAATTCAAGGTTCAGTTCCGCCTGCTCCACATTGGCTTTCGCCGCAGCCCATTCGGCCTCGGCGACGCGCATGGCGCGCAGACGATTCTCGACGGCTTCCTTGCTGATCGCTTCCTTTGCCAGCAACAACTTGCCGCGGCGATGTTCAGCGCGGGCGTTGCGAAGCGATGCGTCCGCGCCGGCGAGGTCCGCCTTCGCCGCCGCGAGCGCCGCTTCATGAGGGCGCGGATCGACGCGGAAGAGAAGATCGCCGGCCCTGACAATTGCGCCGGGGGTGAAGGCGATCTCCGTCAGATAGCCGGAGACGCGGGCGCGGATCTCCACATTGTCGATCGCTTCAAAGCGGCCCGAATACTCGTCCCACTCGACGATGTCCTTAACAGTTGGGTGGGCGACGGTGACGGTCGGGCCTACGGGCGCCGCTTCCTCCTGGCTCGCCGTCTCCGTCGCGCTGGCGGCGAACTGGCTTGCGCCGAGGCCAGCGAGCGCCACAGCGGCCGCGCCGGCGAGAGCGATAAGTTTGATCTGGTTGCGGGTCTGTCTGACTTGCTTGGTCATGGGTCAAAGCTCCGTCATGCGCGGAATCAATGTGTTCCGCGTTGGGGTCGAATTCGTTTTGGGCGTCCCGCCATACTCGGCTGCGGCGGGTTCATTGGGGCGGGTCGTCTAGGCGTCGGCCGTCCCGTTGTTGCAGCGCCAACTTAGCGCTTATGAATTCATTCGATTAGAGTGGCATTTCTTGTTACGTCCGAAAGGCCATCTTTCGAATGAGGCGTGAACCGACGCTCTTGTCGTGGTTTTGGCGCGGAAAAGCCGTCGAAAACAATCTCTTCCTCGGCGAAGAAGCTCGCGGATTTCGAGAAGTCAACGAACCGGCGCTCCGCATCGACGAGGGCGTCGATGGCCGCGATCCCTGCGGCTGAGCCGGCCCCCGCTTGATAGTCCTCAAGGGTTTCCCACCAGATCTCGATGACGCCGTCATGCTCTGAAGCGGCAAGTTCTCTGGCTTTGGAGACGCAAGAATTGCAGACCGTGTCGAGCCGCCGGCTCATGGCGTAGCGAACCGCCCGCAGCGTGGGCGCAAATTCAGCCACAAGCCGGCCGTGGGTTTCCCGCCAATGCGTCTCGAAGGCGGCGTCGGTCAGGTCCTGGCGTTTCTTGATGAGGTAAACGAGCTTGATCATGGGGCTGGCTCCTTTCAGAGGGCAACCTAGCGTTCGCTGGAAGGCATGATTAGATTGTCAATTCTTGGTAGAGAAGAAAGGCAGGCTTTTTAATGTCGCGTCACGCCTCCACCTCGCTGGGCTCCTTCATGCGTGCGGCCGAGCTCGGGAGCTTCGCCGCCGCCGGCCGGGCGCTCGGCATTTCGCCGGCCGCAGTCGGCCAGAACGTGAAGCGGCTCGAGGACGATTACGGCGTGAAGCTCTTCAATCGCACGACGCGAAAGATGAGCCTCACCGCCGAAGGTTCGCTCCTTTTTCAGCGGGCGCGCGAACCATTGCGCGAACTCGACGAGATCGACCATCTCTTCAACGAGGCGAGGGGCCTCGTCTCGGGTCCCTTGCGGATCACCGCGCCGAAGCGGCTCGCCTATCGCACGGTGGTTCCTCTGATTGCGGAGTTTCGCGAGGCGCACCCGAAGGTCGAAATCGACATCGACGCAAGCGACAATGTCCGCGATCTCGTCGACGACCCCGTGGACCTTGCGTTCCGGATCGGCGCGCCGGCGGACTCCACCATGATCGCGCGGCCGCTCTCGAAGTTGCCTGTCTATACGCTGGCGGCGCCGAGCTATCTTCAGAAGCGCGGCGAGCCGACGCATCCGCAAGATCTGTCCGATCACGAATGCATTCAATACCGGTTCCCTTCCTCCGGGGAGAAATGGGTCTGGGCGTTCACAGTCGACGGGGAGCCGAAGCGTATATCGACCCACGGCTCCTTTACGTTCAACGACCCGGAAGTGATCCTGGCCGCCGGCCGCGCAGGTCTTGGCGTCTTCCAGATGGATGGATACTACGCCGGCGAAGACGTGCGCGCTGGCCTGCTGACGCCCGTCATGACGCAGTTCGCGGCCGACTTGCAGAGCCTTTATCTCTGTTATCCCTCGCGCGAGAACCTTCCTCTACGCGTGCGGGCTTTTATCGACTTCGTCCTTTCTCGGATAAAAAAGGACTGTTTTTCAATGGGGGATTGTCTCCAGACTTAAGTCCATCGCCGGCTTACGCTCGGTCTCTTGCCCCGCCCAGTTGCGCCGTGCGCAGCACCTGCGTTTTCGTTCGTCCTAGCTTTGTCCTTCGACGCTCAGGGTTATGAATAGTCCGCGATCGCGGTCCACGACTTCGGATCCCACGAAAACGCCTGATCTGTCAGGAGAAAAGAATGACCGATCGCTTCGGAAGTTGCGGCCGCCGACGCCTCTGAGCGCGAGACGCGACTTGACCCCGAGATAGCGCGTAGTCTCGACAAACAGTTCGATGCGATCGCCTTCGCGGAAATCCAGGGCCTCATTGCCGAAGAAGAACTGATTGTTTTCGACCGCAAGGTAATTCACGCCCCAGGACGACTGGATCGACGGAAGGTCCTGGCGAAAATTCACTGAGATTGTCGGGGAGGGGATGTCGTCCAGAACGCGCGTTTCCCCGTTGAGCGGATCGTCGAACGTCGAATCCTGCACCGTCGCCCGGACTTCCAGGAGGCCGCCGGGGATCACCGGCTGGAGTTGAAGCGAGCTTGACGCCGTCACGCCCCAGACGCGGCCCTGGCCGGCGTTTGCCAAGCCGAAGGCGCCGGAGGGGAGCGCCAGTTGTTCAAGGACGTCGCTTCGCCACTCATGAAAGAGCTCGACGTTCAGCGCGCCGAGCGCTTCGCGTCGCCAGTCGATCGCAAGTGCGGCGCGCCAGGTCTGGTCCGGACCGAGGTCAGGATTGCCGCCGAACTGGCGATCTTGTTCGCCATCGGCCGACGCGGCGAAGTCGCCAAAATCCAGCTGGCCGACCGTGCGCCGCGCGCCGAGGCGCAGTTGAAGCGTCGATGTCGGACGATAAAGGACATTGGCGAAAGGTTTAGCGAAGACAAATGTCTGGTTGTTCTCGGCATCGCCGGAGACCGAGATTTCGGAGGCTTCAACAGCGAGGCCCGTCTCGATCGTCCATTTCGGGGCGGTCGCCCAGATCAGGTTTGCAAAGGCTTCGCCGCGAAATTCTTCGACGACAACATCGGACGCCGGCAGCGCGATCGGTGTTTCGGCCCCGCTCGCGTCCCTTGCGAACAGGGCGAACTCGCTATCAAGGCGATTGTACGCCAGTTCGAGGCCGAATTCCGGTTTAAGGCTTCTCTCGCCGCCTCGAGCGTAGGTCGTCCGAAGGATCGTCTCGATTGGAATCTGGCGGTTCGTGAACCGCGAGCCGCCGCTGATCGTTCGTACGGGGCGTTCCTCGCGCACGACCGTCTCCTCGTCGAGCGGCTTGGACGAAGCCAGGAGGATTGTTTTGAACGTCCAGTCGTTTTGGAACGTGCGGGTCCAGTCGACGCTCGCTTCGCCCGTCCATTCTACGCTGTCGAAATCGACATAGACGCGGCCGTTCGGCGCGCCGTCGGGCTCGCGCCCGTCAAACAGAAACCGATCCGTAACCGGAAAAAAGCCCGAATACCCGCCGCGTGCGTTGAGCGTCAGCGTGCCGCCCCCTAACGGGCGGATCGCCTCGGTTGAAACGAACCCTTGCGTCAGGACGCTTGGCCGATCTTCTGTCTGCGCGACCGTCAGGTCGCCATCAGCATCAAAACGATCGCGCCGTCCCACTAGATCGAACTGCTCCCAAAAGCCGTTGATCTTTGTCGATGTCGACCAATCGCCAAGCTTCGCCGTGAGCGCGCCAACGAACGCGGGGTACGTGACGCCTTCCGAATTGCGTTGGACTGCGGCGCGCCAACTTGCTGAACGCTTGGCGCCCGACCGGATGATGTTGGCGACCACGGTCTGGCCTGTCGCTTCGCTCGTCCCGGCGGCGCCGCGGATTACTTCGACGCGGGCGACGTCATTTGCGGGGATTCGAGTCAAGGCGTCTTCGATGCCGCCCGTCTTCGATGTAGGACGCGCGCCGTCCACCAGCACGTTGCCGGCCGCGCCGCCAAAGCCTCGGAGGTCGTCGCCGGGATCGAAAGTGAACCCCGGGATGCGATCAACAATGTCGCGCGCCGTCTGCGGGTTGTAGGGATCGAAATAGTCCCGGGGATAAATCTGTGTCAGGTCTTCGGCTGTCTTGTCGGTTTCTTGGGCGCCCGCCGACGACCAAAATACTGGCGCCGACCAAAACAGCGCGCCCATCATGGCCCTGATTGAGAAGGGCGGCGTTTTCATCAAAGTTCCTCAAGCGCAACTGCAATTGGCGGCCTTTCTTTGACTACCTTAATGGCGCCCGCGTTCAGCGCGAACCGAAATCATCATCGGGTGAGGTCCTAACTCTCCTGCGAATTTGTTCCTTGAGCGCTCGCCTGACGCCTGAACGGCTTCAGAGCCAAGACCTACTCAACCGTCGCCCGCCCTTCTGAAATCCGTCGCAAGAACCTACGCGTCAGACGCTAAGACTTCGGACCGCCACGAGCCCACCGGCGGCGCAGTCAGGCCAGAGCCTTCTGCGTTCAGATTGAATCACCCCGAAGGCTCTAAGTTATTGATTTCGCGTCGGGCGACGTCAAACCGGTGATCCACTTTGACTGCCCGACGCTCTAGACTATCGCGCGCGCGAACAGACAAGATCGCGATTTTGCCGTTCGGGAAGATCCCTCGCTCGATCAACTTGCGCTGATCTTTCGGAGGAAACTCTCGCGATAGCTACGCCCGATCGGGATCGTCGTCCCGCCGATATGGATTTCCGTGCCGACAATGCACGCGATATGCCGAAGATTGACGATGTACGAGCGGTGGACCCGGACGAAACGCCGAGCTGGTAACTCCCTCTGGAGCGATTGAAGGGTTCGCGCGAAGAAAAACTTTTCTGTTTTCGTGAAGAGTTCGACATAGTCGCTATTGGCCCGAATGAATTCGATGGAATCGACTTGGACCCGTCTAATCTCCCCCTTGTTCTTCACGAACAAGTCGCCGTCCCGCGTGTTCTGGTCTGGCCGCGCGGCCTCGCCCCCCGGCGAATTTTGGCGCTGGCGCGCCTTCTCGACAGCCTGCAAGAAGCGCTCGAAGGAGAACGGCTTTAGAAGATAGTCGACGACATTGTGCGCATAGCCCTCGATCGCTTGGTCTGCATCGGCCGTGGTCACGATGATCAAAGGCGGCTGAGCAAGTGTTTTCAGGAAAGAGAACCCGTCCATCTTCGGCAAATGAAGGTCCAGGAACAGTAGGTCGACGCCTGCCGCAGGCATTGCTTTCGCAGCCTCAGAGGCGGAGCCATAAACGCCGATCAATTCCAGGTCGTCAGCGTCGCCAACATACGTCGTGAGCACCCTCTGGGCCGGGCGCTGGTCTTCGAGAATTGAAGCCTTTAGCATCAGTTCGCGTGCGCCGGCAGGCTTAGGTCGACGTGAAACTCCGGACCCTGCGCTTTCGCCGAAAGCGTGAAGTCGTCGCCAAAAAGCAGCTGAAGTCTTCGCCGCACATTTGGCAGCCCTATTCCGGGGTCGGGTTTCAGGGGTTTCTTCCTGGCTGTAGGATCAAAGGTGTTCGAACATGTCATTCGGACGCGCTCGTCCGTCGCCTCGACGCCAATCTCAATCTTGACATTATCTGCTTGCGTATCAACGCTGTGTTTGAAGCAGTTTTCTACAAAGGGTATGAGGAGGAAAGGCGGAATGCGCTTTCCCTCAATCGCGCCATGGCTTTGAAATATGACCGCGCCGCGACCGTCGAGGGCGAGCTTTTGGATGTCCACATAGTCCGACAGGAATGAAATCTCGCGCCGCAACGCCACTTCGTCATCTGCGCAATCGTAGATCATGTATCGCAGCATATCGGCCAGCTTTAGAATCAGGTCAGGCGTTTTGTCGGATTTATGAAGGGCGTGCGAATAAATATTGTTCAGCGCATTGAATAACACATGCGGGTTGATCTGGCCTTTCAGATACTGAAGCTCCGCTTCCGTTTTCGCCTTTTTCAATTCAGCGAGCCGCCGTTCGTTCCGCTGACGATTGGTCAAAAGCCGCGCAGCCGTCAGCAGCAGAGCGATCGTGCCGCCCTCGACCATGCTAATGTACCCGGCTGCGGCGAACGCAGGTGCGCCAAAAAACGTCGGCTCAAGGACGAATTCCAAGAGAGCCGAAGAGGCAGCTAATAGACCGATCGCCAGCGCAGTGAAGGTTCCATATCGTTGGCGCGACAGAAGCGCGTCCGCGAGCGGAAATGCGATCCCCAGAGCGATGGCGGCTTGGAAACACGATACAAACAGCGATTGGGCGCTGATGTTGAAGTCCCAATCCGCTGGAGCTAAAGCCGGTAAGACCACCATGTCGGCGCCCGCGTAGACGGCCAACACGGCGAGGGCCAAGACGTAGTCCGCCCGATCGAGCTTGCGGTCCCTGGTGTCGCTCGCCGAGGCCATATTCCTCCCGATCGCCGTTACGCGATTGCTTTATACGCGTCGGCTGGCCCCTGTTGCAGTCCTTAATCCGGTCGTTCGGGGGCCTAATTGCGTCGTTCGTCGAGTTTCGATCTCAACCGATGTTCGACCTCTAGGCTGTGGAGCTCGGAAACGGCGGAAACGATCCGCCGCAATTCCGATGCTGGCGAACCCACCAAGGACCGTACGGGAATGGCGCTAAGAATGACACAGCATCATCCTGCCAATCGGCGAAAGTGGCGACGCCTTGGAGTTTGCGGACGATCAGCGATGTTGGCGGGGGCGGCGGCGGTTTTCGGGACTTTCGCGCATGCGCACGAGGTGGACGCAGCGCCCGAAACGATCGCTCCGGCGGCATCGCAATCGCTCCCAGGTTCCAGCGGCCCGAGCTCGACTGTCGTTTACCAACCGGATTTCTTCGCGATCTATCGTCCGGTGACCGCTCTGGAGATGGTTCTGAGGGTTCCCGGTTTTCGATTGGATGACGGCGATACTCTGCGTGGCTTCGGCGCCAATGCGGGCAACGTCCTTGTGAACGGCGAACGGCCAAGCGCAAAGACAATGATGTTGTCAGACTTTCTAAGGCGGATCCCCGCGAGCCGCGTTGAGCGGATCGAGGTTATACGCGGAGCGACAGGGGCATTGGAGGCGCGTGTCCAGGGCGTCGTTGTCAACATCGTCCTGAAACGCGAAAAAGTAGGCGGTCCAGCCATCGCCTGGCAGGCCGTTGGGGACTATGACGGCGGCCGCCTGACGCCGCGCGCCGAAGTCGCGTATTCGGACCGTATCGGCCCTACCGACTTCACCTTGGCGGTCGAGCGGTTCGCCGTATTCACGCGCACGCGGGGACCTGAGGAATTTTTGTCGGACGCCGCGCCGGAGTTACGCGACGAGGCGGCGCGGAGCCCGTTTTCATTTTGGGGCGGTACCCTGACGACGGAGACGCAATTCGCCAATGAACGTGCGCTTCGAACAAACTTCCAGTTTCTGGGTGAGAAGATCGAAAGTACCGAGAACTCCGTCCGCACACCATTGAACGACGGCGATTCCTCCATTTTCTTTCAGGACTTCGACCAGGATGAAATCCAGATCGAAGCATCGGTGGACTTTGAGACCGGCATCGCTCGCGACCTCTCCGGAAAATTCGTCGCTATATTTAACTACGAATATGACGAAGGCGTATCGCGGCTGACCGTCACAGATCCTACGGGAGGCGTAAGCGAGAGTGCGTTCTCGTTTGTTGACGACAAAGGAGAAGGCATCGCACGCGCCGAATTCGGTTGGACTCGGTGGAGGGGGCACAAGATCCAATTCGGCGGCGAAGGCGTTTTGAACTACGTCGATAGCGAAGCGACATTCACAATAGACGGCTTTGAGATTCCGATCGACGGCGCCACCACGCGTGTGACGGAGGTTAGAACCGAGGTCTTCGCTATCGATTCCTGGAGCGCAAATCCCAAGACGACAATCGACATCGGATTTGCGCTTGAGCTGTCGACAATCAGGCAGACAGGAGGCTTTGAAAACCGGCGCAATTTCGTATTTCCGAAGCCGACACTCGCGATTACGCATGCCTTGCCCGCACGTACGCAGTTAAGGCTGAGAGGCGAACGCGAAGTCGCGCAGCTCGATTTTGGCGAGTTCGTTAGCGCGACCAATTTCGACGATAACGATATCGACTTCGGTAATCCTGAGCTTCAACCGGAACGCACCTGGAAACTCGAAGCGTCGATTGAAAAAAGGTTCGGCGAATTTGGCGTCGTCACGCTCACCGGTTTCCATGACTGGATAGATGACGTGCAGGATCTCTTGCCGCTCGGCGGCATATTCGAGTCGCCGGGCAATATCGGGCAGGGCCGTCGCTGGGGCGGTGAGGTCGATCTGACAGCGACGCTCGAGGCGATCGGGTTCGCTAATGTCCGTCTTGAGACGGATGCGCGTGTTCAGAGCTCGACGGTGACCGACCCGGTCACAGGCGACCAACGGCGTTTGTCGAACGAGCGGCCATGGCGTTACTCGATTGATCTGAGGCAGGACTTCAAGCGAGCCGGCGTCGCCTGGGGAGTTGGCGCGTCAGACAGCGCGCGCGACGATTCTTTTGGCCTCGACGAAATCGTCCGCGTCGATGAGGGCGTTCAGTTGACAGCCTTCGTCGAGACAACGCGATTTCAGGGAGTGAAAGCCGAACTGCGGTTCGGCAATCTATTGGACAGAACGCTGACGCGCGACCGGGCCGTTTTCGATGGGGAAAGAGGGTTTTCGCCAATCTTCTTCGAAGAAAATCGCGATCGTCTGGCTGGCGCAAATGTCGCTCTTGCACTCAGTGGCGCATTCTAAGCGGTGCGGACGCGAGTGACGCCAAGGAGATTTCAGCGGGAGCAGGCATCTGGCGGGATCAGCGCGCGAAACGCATCAATGCCCCGCATCGGTGCAAGTCTAGCTTTATCTAATTCGCCTACGGACATAACTCCGGATAGGATATGCTTCATGACAATGGATGCGACTGCGCGCGATGGGCGTCGAAGCCGAATGCTTCGCAGGAGCCTTGGGCTCTCGCTGGCTGTCGCTCTCGCCGCGCTTTTCTTTACGTCGTGCGCATCGCTGTCTGCCGCGCCGCCTGAAATTCGATTCGATAACGGATTGTGGTTCAACGGCGAAGAGTTCGAACCGCGGACCGGCTACGTCGTCGACGGCGTCCTTAGATTCTCGAAGACGCGTCGCGAGGCGGCGTCCGTTATCGATCTCGACGAAGCGTATGTCGTGCCGCCCTTTTGCGAAGCGCACAATCACAACATCGGCGATGCGGTGGACGGCGTTCCGGAAATCGCGGCGCGCTATCTGAAGGACGGCGTCTTCTACGCGATGATGCCAGGCTCGTTCGCCTACTACCGCGAACGCATCGCGGATTTGATCAACACACCGACGTCCGTAGACGTCTCATTCGCAAACAACGGCCTTACCGGCGCCGGCGGGCACCCCCGTCGCTTGCGCGAATTCCTGAAGGCGCGTTTCGGCAAGTACCCCGAATTCACAAAGGAAATGCTGCCCGACAAGGGATACTTTGAAGCCGACACATTGGAGGAATTGCACGCGAAGTGGGCGTTGATCCGGGCGGAAAACCCCGACTTCGTCAAGGTGATGCTCCTGTATTCGGAAGAATATGAAAAGCGCAAGGACGATCCGGCGTTCTATGGCAAACGCGGCCTTGACCCGGGATTGCTGCCCGCACTCGTGCGTTTGGCGCATGAGTCCGATCTCCGCGTCGCCGTGCATGTGGAAACCAATTTCGATATGGCGACCGCGCTGCGCGCAGGCGCTGACATCATCGCTCATATTCCGTCAAAAAGCTCGCCGGAGCGAATTTCCGACGAGACCATTAGACTGGCGAAGGACGCGGACGCGGCCCTTGTGACTACTTTCTCGCTTGCGAGGAGGCACAAGGTTCAATCGCCGGACCGATATGCCGCCACCGTCGAATCACAGCGTGAGAATCTCGTCCGGCTAAAACGCGCGGGCGTCAACCTTGTTCTCGGTAGCGACAATGTTCGAGGTACATCTCGGGGGGAAGCGCGGCATCTGGCGAGTCTTGGCGTCCTCGACAACAAGACGCTACTTCAGATGTGGACCGTAAATTGCGCCCGCACCGTCTTTCCGGATCGAAAAATCGGTCGGTTAGAGGATGGGTATGAGGCCAGCTTTGTCGCGCTCAAGGGCGATCCATTGGCCGATTTCGAGAACGCTTTCAGAATCCACATGCGGGTGAAAGACGGTCGGCCGTTACCTTTTTGAGGAATTCTCGTTTCGCGACGACGAATGATAAGAATCGAGACAACCATAGGTGTAAAGAGTAAAATTGTCTGAGAAGCGTACAGGTCGAGGGGTCGCGAGATAGATTGGATAATCTCGGTTGCCGCAAGAATCAGCTCACTGACCTCGTTAACATTGTCTTGGGGCTACCATGCCGAAGGCGCGCTGCCGCGACTCCATGCATGGGCTGCGGCTACTCCGTTGGCGGATCCCTCCTCACCCTTGTTCGCTCGGTGGATCGACGCCGACGCGTTGATTCAGCGGCGTTGCGCTCGGAGGACTCCGGCGAAGTCAGGGCGAGCGACATTTTCGAGCGTGTCGCCAACATTTTTTCGCTCCCTTCCGTCGCCGTAGAAGACTATTTCGAAGCTGAACTCCGCGTCGAGCTTCGCGCCCTTGCTGTAAACGCGGGATACGGGAAAAGCTCTTCCCATCAATTATTGCAAAGAGCAGTACTGATCGGATCAAATCATGTCTGAACGAGAGTCATCGGCTGATGATTTCCGACGCGCAGAGATAAAGACAAGAAATGAGGATGTGCAATGGCATACAAGTGCGAAGCTGTGACCGGTGTATATGAGAACCAGGTGAAGTGCAGATTAAAAGCGACCTCGAAGCAATTCAAAGAGACGTGCGCCACAGTATTTTGACTCCATCAATAGCTGTCGGATGCGGTAAGAATTGGGGTAAAGCCCAACCGCCGTTCCTGCTCGCCAAGTAGATTGGCGAAGTTGTTCAGCCTTACGAGTGGTTTCTGCGCGTCCAGAGCGCGCCGTCGCAGTATTGTTCGTTCCGAAGTCCATTCCTCGTTCTCCGATCGCCATGTTCTCGAAATCGACACGACCAGGATAAACCGCCAGGCTTTTGAATCGCCGCCAAACTTCATCAAGTCGACCAAACTCTGAAGCCGCACTGCTTGGGGTTAGTTGTTCAATAAAACCGAAAACGCCTTGGATCATTCGGTTTGACGGGGTTTCGACCCTCGATCGCCAGTTTTTGACCTGAAGATCGGCTTTAACCCTGTCGCCGTCATCGATGAACCGTTTCACGGAGCGAAGGTCTGGTTCGAGCAAATATTCAAATAAGTGCCAGTATCGTAGCACCGAAGAACGTATGTAAAATGGCGAGTACCTATCTAATTCGGTCAACAGACCTAGGGTCCGACGGAAGTGATTGCTAGGCTGACCGCTATAATTACTTCGTGCGATCTGTATCAATTCCCAGTTCCGGCGCGGCTGCGCGGTTTCCAAAAATGCCAGTGTGTTCCCCACCAACCCTGTATCTACCAGTATAACTCTTTGCGCATCTCCAATTACTTTATCTAAATGTTTAGAAAAAAGTTGATTTTGGTATTCGATACTATCGAATAGATTTGCCGCATCGTCAGAGTTTAGAAATGCAGTGAGAGCATCAGTGGTGACCGGACGCCGCCAAACCTGATCGACGTCAAGCGCCTTCTGCGCGATGGTATCGGCAAATTCGGCGACTGTCGAAGATTTGAAATGCTGGGCAAGAATATCAGTAATGACTGGATCTTTTTTCGGCAATGCAAGACGCGCCGCCACAAGTCGCGAAACCATGATGTCATCAATTGGGATGCGAACCGGCCAGTCAAGCGCTCGCGTGACCCGGTCGAAAATCTCATGCATAACCAAACCGCCACGGGCGCAATAAAGCGCTTTTGCGTTGTCTTGCTCATTCAATTCGTGGATTGCTATCCAGGTCAAAGCTGTGACTTCTAGCATGAGTGGACCCAGGATATCGAAACCAAACTTATACTGAGCGTCGGACTGATCTTCGCTTCCGAACGCAAAATGAGCCTTGGGGCGAAATGCGTCCGATATATTACGTGTGCTAACAAATCGAAAGCCGTTCAGTTTGCGGCGGATGGTGAATGACGCCGCGCGCGGCAAGTGTAGTGACCTCAAGCCACTTTCAGCGGCGCGCCGCACATCCGCGAGCCAATCATCCCCAATATGAATGGTTGTTTCGGGATCGAGCCCCGACTTTCTTAGCGCTGCCTCAAATAGGTCGCCTCCGCGTTTCGTTGCTGCCTCATCTGCGCTTGTGTATATAGTATCAATAGGCAAGTGCGTAACGCCCACTAAATTAAATAATTGTTCCAAAAAAATGCCACTATATGGAATGTCACTTATCGCTATGACTGTTTTTCCTTCCCGCCGCACATGGGCCAGCCAATCAAGAAGTGGAAAATTTGGTTTTACCGACTGCGCTTCGACGTCTAGCTCAGCGTCTAAAAGCGTCTTTTTCGCTGAATTCGGTAATCCAAGGATCTTGGTTTGGCGGGCGACAATATTGTCGAGGCTCACATCACCATTGGGGCCGTGAGCCTCCCTTACACGATACGATATTCGCTGGGTTTGTTTTCTGCTCCATTCCAACGCGTTAAATAATGTTTCTTGACCGGTGAAACCTTCAAGGTGCATGCGTTTTGCGGCGAGTTCCGATATCTGGCTCAGTCGGCGCGTCTCGGCCAATGGCAATCGCATCAGTAGAGTATCAAAAATGTCGACTGAGATTGCATCGACGGCGCTCCAGTCAATCATCCGCAGTTTACGGTATGGCGCAGACGCTGCTTCGTAACCGAAGCTCCGCGCCTTATTCGCTTTTTGATTTGTATATTGAGGATTTGACAAGTCTGCTTCTTTGTCCCGCTGTCGAAGTTAGTCGCCCCAAGAATGTTTCAAGGAGAATTCAGTGTTAGGCAGGTAGTGATAGATTTGAGGCATACGGCGCTTAGCCTTTCAAAAACGCTACGCTTGTATGGGTTGCAATCATGATATCGGCGATCGGACCCATCTTGGCATTGCATGATTAGGCAAGGCGACGAAAGCTCTGGGGCCAAGCGTAAACCGCTAGCCGCGTGGCGTTTGCAATCGTCGGCTGCTAACGAAGAGCCGCCGCTGGATATTGTTCCCGATTTCGAAGATAAGCGCCTCCGCACCATTCGGTCGGCCACGATGACCCCATATCGCGATCGCGACGCCCAGATAGACCGTTGCCGCGACTCCCAAAATGAGCCCAATTTCAAGAGCAAGCACAAGTCTTGACTGAGCGTCGGGCCAGAAGAGCGTAAGAAAGAAAGCGGCCACGCTCGCGCTGATGAGCGCAGGTATGATGTCAAACAAGGAGGTTATTTGTGCTTTGACAGTCGTGCCGGTTATTCGCTTTACGAGAAAGAAAGTCATAATAAGCAGAGCCGTATTGACGATAGCGCGGGCGCCAATGACGCCCATAACGCCATAGGCGTTAAATAGCGCGACCATGATGGGAACCTGGATAGCAAGCGCAATCGCGGCCCGCGCGGCAAGCGCTGCAACGCGGTGGGTCGCGAGGCATAAAGCTGTCAATGGAGTGGACGCTGTTTGGAGAATTGTAATTAAAGCGAACCCTTGCAGCATGGGAGCCGCGTCGAACCATTTTGGCCCAAACAACAACGTGATGATCTGGCTAGATAGAAGAGCGATCGTGACCATTACAGGGGCGACGAAGAAGACCAAAGAACGCACCGCCATCATATAGGCGGCTCCGAGTTTGTGGCGAACACGGTTGTTCGAAAACGCAGCGGTGAATGGCCGCGCAACTGGCGCCACAAGCATGGAGATCGGAGCTTGTGAAACGTTGTCCGCCATATAGAACTTTCCAAGCACCGCTCCTGGAACGACACGACCGAGAAATAGCTTGTCGAAATTCCACAACATCGATTGGAAGAACTGCGTCAGCGTTGTCCAACTCAGTATGCCAAAAAAGTACCGCCACTGCCTGAGGGAAAGTCGGGGCATATACGGCGCGACGATATAGGAGAAGACTGCGGATATGGACGGCGAGACGATCGTGGCGATCGCAATCGCCCAATAGCTTTCCGTAGCGATGGCGACGCTTACTGATGAAAAGAATGCGGCGACTTTGCCGACCAATTCGATAAGAAATACGGGTTGGGCACGAAGCCGCCGCTGATAAGTCGCCATTCGAACGCTTATCAAGCTTCTCATGGCCGGCGCGAGCGCAATGGCGCAAGTGAGGGGAACTAGCCGGTTATCATCATAAAAGTGGGCAAGCGGGTACGCGAGCGCGATTGAGATGAAGAAAACGATTGCGCCCCGCGCGGCCGCGAGGGTGAAAGCGGTATCCAGATGCGATCTCGTGGGCCGTCGGGCGCTGACCAAAGCCTGGGATACTGGAAGCTCAAGAACGGCTTCAAGAATTTGTATGACCACCATTGCGATCGCAATCAGCCCGAAGTCTTCGGGCGCCAAGATGCGCGCAAGTATCATTAGGGTGACGAAATCGATTGTCTTCGCCAGTATCCTGGCGCCGACCATCCAGCTGCTAGCTCTTGCGGTCCGTCTTGAAATCGAATTCGCTGCGCTCATTCGCTGGGGGCCTCGCCGCATCGTTCTTGTATAGAGGGGTTGCCGATAACGGGCTTGCATCCCCTTGCCTGCCATCCACATGACCGTCGTCGCTCGGCGATTGGGGTTTATTGCATCGTAGGGGGGAAGACTATCAACCTGCCGACACTTTCTCCAATTCCGCAATCTATGGCCGGGAAATTCCACTAATGAGTGAATCGCGTCGCTGGAGCGGGGGCGTCAGCGCCCCGACGCCAAGCGGCCAAATGCTAGGTCTTGATAGAGTCTCGCAGCGGCGCCTTGTGGCGCAAGTGCGCGTGGAGCTTCCGAAGGGGCGACATCGGCGTCCCATCCGCATCGACTAGCGCGTCCGAGCCGACCTTTTTCCGATTCATTCAACGCCTCGGGCGCTCTAGGAAATCTCCATTGAAAGGAAGCCGGAAATCCGATCAAAGGCCATCGGCGCAGGCGCGCCAGCCATTTGTCGCACTGCTATGGCAAGGCCGAGCTTATTCTTCTATCCTAATATGGTCAGATTGCAGGCGGCGGAGTGCTGCGGGGGAAACGATGGAATTTGCGCCGATAGCGCTTCCGTGTCTTCTGGCGGCCGCGTTGATTATCGCAAGGCCAAATCAACTCGGCTTGCCGGTCTTCGCCATTTTTCTTCCCCTTCAGACAGCTGCAATCATCAATTTGCCGGCTGTCGGCGGCATGAGCATTATCGCCGCCCACTTCCTGATCGGCGCGATGGTCCTTGGGGTTGCGCTGCGGCCTAAGGCAGCACTGCATGCGCTGGAATGGGGCGCGGAAAAGCCCGCGGTCATATTGCTTCTTTTATTTGCTCTTTATGCTGTGTTTTCGGCGTTCATGATGCCGCGGTTATTCCAGGGCGAAGTTGCGGTTTTTTCGATGGAGCGAAACACCGAGGGAAGGATATTTCTTTCCTCCTTGCAGCCTACGAGCGGCAACATCAGCCAATCAATCTATATCATCGCGAACAGTATCCTGTTCGCGGTTGCGGCTTTTCTCTTTTCAAGGCGCGGCGGATTACGTCGCGCGACGCACGCGGTTAATGTCCTGACAGGCGTCCACATCTTCTTTGGACTTCTGAGCGCCGCGCCGAATTTCGCGCCCGTCGGCGCGGTCCTCGATTTCGTCCGAACGGCGAACTACGCAATCCTCGACCATCACCAAGTTGCAGGCGCGCCGCGCCTCATCGGATCATATGCCGAACCGTCAGCGTTTGGGGTTCTCACCAGTTCGATCTTCGCGTGGAACTTTGTGAGGTTCATGCAGACACGCGGACTTTGGTACTTTATCGCCAGCCTCGCCCTTCTGGCGCAGGCCGCAATGTCGCTTTCTTCAACCGCCTACGCGACCATCATCATATTGATCGGCTTTTGGGGCTTGCATTCGATTTATCATATTGTTCGGCGTGGCATCGCCTCCGACCAGGTTACGGCTCTGCTGTTTGTGGGCGTGTTGGTCGCCGCGGCCATAGCGTTGTTGTTGGCGGAGCCAATCCAGGCTTTCGGGATGACGGTGTATGAAAGGTTGTTCAGCACAAAGCTTGCTTCAGATTCGGGCGTTGAGCGGATGACGTGGAACGCGCAGAGCCTGCAAAATGTCATAGATACAAATGGGCTCGGCGTTGGTCTTGGCAGCGCCCGCGCCTCAAGTCTGCTGACCGTGTTGCCTGGCAATGTGGGCGTTCTCGGCGCCGGACTTTATGTCGCCTTTCTGTTTATGTCGTTCCTTCGCGTTTGGCCTCGAAAACCGGCGAGCGAAGATTTGGGTCATGTCGCATACTCTCGACGGATCTTCACCGCTGCGAGAGCCGCCGCGCTCGCAGTGCTTGTCGCCCAGATCGTTTCCGGCGGCCTCATCGATCCCGGACTGATCTTCATTGTGTTCGCGTCGTTGGCGACCGCCGCGTATCTGCCCGCGGCGCGGCGCAGCGCCGATTTCGATATTGCGCCCACCAGCGGACTCTCGCTGCGTGGGCATTTTCCCGCCAGGGGCCGCGTATTCTTAGGGCCGGGAACGACGTCATAGGAACGGGCATTGATCTTTCGCCAGGTTGTGGGGCCGGAGACGTTCGCGCTTGACGTTATGGAGGTTTGCGAAGCCACGCGCCTACCTTCTATCGGCTCCTCGTCTTGCAGGGGCAGTTTGGCGATCCGCCTTGCCGTCATGACGCGATAGGAGTGGCCGGGAAATAGGGGTGGCTGGGAGAATGACGCATTTTCTTTCAAATCTGCCGCGGGGTTTAGCCTTTCTGGCGGCGGTCGTTTGCATCGGTTGCGATCCGGAAAGCGCCTACACAGATATTCCGTTTCCAGAAAATAAAGACGCTTCTTTAACCCCGACTGATGCCGACATTGAGCTTGCAGACTTTGAATTGACATTCGACGAGGATTTTCGCCGCAAGCTTGATGTGTCCGCCTGGGATTGCACTACGCGCTGGATCGCTCATACGCCGTGGCGCGGAGATTTCGGCGGGGCGCGATTTGCCGATCCGGAGGACGGGTTTCCCTTCCTTACGCGCCATGGCCTTCTGCGAATTGAGGCGCGACAGGAGGAGAGCGGCGAGTGGGCTTCAGGGCTTCTCTCCAGCTATAATTCGTGTGGGGAGGGATTTGCGCAACAGTTCGGGTATTTTGAGATTAGGGCGATGCTGCCGCGCGGCCGCGGTTTTTGGCCGGCCTTCTGGCTCGTCGGCGTCGACAGGGGTAGGTACACCGCGGAAATTGACGTCTTTGAGCATCATGGCGCACGCCCTGGTTCCTTTTCGACCACGATCCACGTTCACCCAAAAGCCGATGAGGTTTCCCGCGTCCTGGCCTTTGAAGTCCATCAGATTGAGCCTGGCGTTCTTTACCGCGGCTTCAATACCTTCGGCGTCAGCGTCGAGGTCGACGACATCGTATTCTATTTCAATCGGAAGGAAGTCTGGAGGACGCCGACGAGCGCGCACTTCAACCAGCCGATGCATCTGCTGCTGAACCTTGCGATGGACGAGGACGACATTTCCGCCTCAACCCCCGATCGCGCTTTCATGTATGTCGACTATGTTCGCGCCTACAAAAGGCGCAACGCTGAAAGAAGCTAATGTGTTCTCTAGTATTAGGGGTTTTCGTGTGCGCGAAACACGCCAGCATCAGCGTCGCGACCGAACCGCCCCGCGGGGGAGAGCGGCGGGCTGAATGGCCCGGCGCCTGGAAGGCGCGGAGAAAAAGATCTCAAATGCGGAACCGGTTCTGATTGAAGCGGCGGCGATGCTTTCGCGGGTTGCTGACGCGTCCGGGACTGATGAGCGGTCTTCGGCCGCCGGTCTGGCCTGCGAATCAGGATTGGCCTAGAATGGAAAAGTGCTGGGGATCGACGGCCGGTCGGCGAGTTCGGGGGAACACAATGGCGAGAACGGCAGGCTACCTGCTTTTTGTTTTAATCGCGGCGCTGCTGTTGTTTCCGCTTTCGTTGTGGTCGCTCGCGCATGCGGCGGAAAGCGCAAACCGGCAAAGCGGCGCCGAGGGAAAGACCTTCAAGCTCTATTTCCTGGGCGGCCAATCCAACATGGGCGGATTGGGCGACGTGTCTTTACTCCCCGATGAGCTAAAGGGGGAACAGTCGGGCGTTTACATTTTTCATGGCAGTTCCGGAAACCACAACGCCCCCGTCGACGGGCGGGGCGTTTGGGCGCGCTTGAGGCCCGGTCACGGCGCAGGTTTTCACGCGGACTTCACTGGAAATCAGTATACGAAGTTATTTGGGCCTGAGCTGACGTTCGGCGAACAAATGTCAAAACTCAATGGGGACGGAGATATAGCGATACTGAAATATGCTCGCGGCGGCACTGCGTTGAGGCCGGGCGCGGCCCCGGGCGGAACCTGGAGTCCCGACTATTTTAGCGGAAATGCCGTCAGTCAGTATGACCATCTCCTCGCCGCAATCGAATACGCCATGTCAGCTGGCGATGTGGACGGCGATGGAGTGCGTGATACGCTTATTCCGACGGGAATCGTCTGGTTTCAGGGCGAGGGCGACGCCGCCCACACGGTCTCCACGGCGAACGGATATGGCGCCAGGCTAAAGCGTTTTATTGATTTGCTCCGCGCGGCATTACGGACCGATGACCTTCCCGCAGTCATCGTTCAGGTCTCTGATTCCGGAATGGCGGAAGACGGCAAGTTGATGGATCACGTCGATATCGTACGGGACGCGCAGGCCGCCTTTGCGAAGCAGGATCCGCACGCCAAATTGCTAACGACAGACGGATATAAATTCCTGAAAGATGGCTGGCATCTCGATTCAAATGCCAACATAGACCTTGGTCGGCAAATGGCGGATAGCTTATACGAAATGGAGGTGGAGCGGGCTCGTCAATGATGGAACACCCCTCGGCTTGAAAAAGTCCTCGAGGAGAGAACGAACCGCTATTTGGCGCGAGGAGACCCATAGGCTTTCTGAATTTCTAGCGCGAACGTTGTCGACAGCGCATTCAGCGGCATGGAATCGGTTGGCCGCATTGGCGGAATAAACTCATGCGCCACCTTTTCAAGAAACACAGTGTTTGGAATATACTGCCAAGACTCGAGCGATGCCGGCTTTACGCAGCGGAGCGGATTTACGCAAATCGAGTCCTACGACACTTGACAGCGCCAGGCTTCAGGACTGACTCCACTGCCTTGTAATGTTGACGTTCCCAGACCTGCGCGACCTCAAACGTCTTGTCGTAATAAACGACAGCTCTGTTCCGAAAGGCGGCGCGACGCAGCTTGCGGTGCAATTGGCGGGCGCGGTGTCGGCGCAAGGCGTAGCCGTGACCTTCGTTACTGGCGATGACGGGGAAAGCGACCAGCTCCGCCACGCGGGCGTCGACATCATTCCGTTAGGCGGCGAGCGACTTCTCGCGTCGAAGAAAGCGCTTATCGATGGCTTGCATAACGCAGCGGCATACCGTCTTCTTACGGATGTTATCCGCGATTTAGATGGCCCGGGCGTCGTTTATCACGTCCATGGGTGGGCGCAGGTGTTTTCGCCATCGATCTTTGACGCTCTCGCATCCGTTGCGGATCGGACTATTCTGACAGCTCATGACTTCTTCCTGACATGCCCAAACGGCGTCTATACGATCTTTCCAACGTCCGAAGTTTGCTCGCTGAAGCCAATGTCGATCCAGTGCATCAAGACTCATTGCGACAAAAAATCGTATGCCCATAAGATTTGGCGTATGGCTCGACAGTCCATTCTCAATAGCAAGCTGTATGTTGGTCCATTTCCGTATCGCGTTGTCGTTATTCAAGATGGGATGATCCCACTTCTCGCCCGCGGGGGCGTGCCGGAATCGTCGATCGTCATAATATCAAATCCGTCTGCAGAGCATTTTGAGAAACGCGTTCTCGCGGAAGAAAATGCGCAGATTCTTTTCGTCGGCAGGATAACAAAAGACAAGGGCGTCGACTTGCTGGCGACGGCGGCGGAAAGACTAGGCGTTTCCGTACGCTTCGTCGGCGCGGGGGACGCCGAAGACGACGTTCGAAAGATCTCGCCAAATGCGCGGCTCGATGGCTGGTCGACGCAGGAAGAGATCGCGCAGGCGATGAAAGAAGCGCGCTTTCTCGTGATGCCCAGCAGATGCCTCGAGTCTTTTGGCCTTGTGGCTGCGGAGGCGTTGAAGGCCGGCGTGCCGGTGCTGACGTCCCGGTCTAGCCTTATCGGTGAGGCGATAGAGGCGCACGGGATGGGCGCGCGATGCAATGTCGACGACCTCGACGAATTCGCCGGCGTTTTGAAAGATTGGTTGGCTGACGACGCAAAGGTAAAGGCGATGAGCCTCGCCGCGAAGACCTCAGCCAGCGTAATCTCACAGTCGGAGCGCGACTGGGTCAATGCGCATCTGGCGCTGTTCGAAGAGACCGCGCGGCGGTTATAGGGAAAGGATGCGCGCGGGATCAGCCTTGCCAAAAACGATGTCCTTAATGCCGAGCCAGTTGCCCTTCACTCGTCCCCAGCGATCGATATAGGGCTCGGGCCGCAGGGCTTTCAGGTGGTTCGCAAGCAGATTGCGCCCTACGTTGTGGGCGGCATGGGGCAGCGTAATTGTTCCCTTGCGCCGCAAATAAAGGGGATTGACGATTTGCGAATAGCCAAACCTAATTCCAGAGGTTCGCCCGCCCTTCGCCCCCAGATGCACGCCGAAGAATGCGTCCGTGTTTACTAGCGGTCCCCACTCGCCTGCTCGCGCAGAAAAGTCGACATCTTCAAGCCATCCGTAAAGTGGAAGGTTTTCGTCAAATTCTACGCCGTCGACGGCCGCTGCGCGAAAAATCATGTTCGCGCCGTAAAGGCTATTGCAGGGCGCCTTTGCGGCGCTCTGCACGCTTGTTGGGATGTGCGCCTCGATCGCTTCATCGGCATCGGTAAACGTAAGGCCCGGGCCGGTTACGCCGTCCCGCAATACAAGGCCGGATGCGCCCGATATCTCAGGATGCATTGAGAAAAAGGTCTCAAGACGCTCAAGGTAGTCCGCGCATTCGACGAAATCATCGTCGAAGAAAGCGATCAAATCGGCATCGTCGCCGATTTCCCTCAGGCCGGCGTTACGTTGTGGGCACGATCCCTTTGGAGAAATAATGACCTGCACCGACGGACCTGAGTCGGCGATAGGAGCATCCTCAGGCGTCGTAACGCAAACGATAATCCGGTCGGGCGGTCTCGTTTGGCGTAGGAGACGGGTGACATGCTCGGACAGCACGTCCGGACGCCCAAGGCTGGCGATGATGACGGCGATACGGGCCATAACGGACCAACTCCCCAGTTTTTGGTCATACAGTGTCTTTTCCTTTGCGAGCGCACGGAGGTCAACCAGATGCTTCGAAGCGCTTCGAGACAGGCGCCGCCGCCTGCGCGTGGCGGAAAATTCGTGCGCGGCCTTGCGATATTCCGATGGGAAACCGTTTAAGGATCGTCAAACCGCGATAAGATGCGGTAGGCAAGCGTTTGCAACCACAGAGGGTTTACCGAGGCTTTGGCGACCAATGCATCAACGCGGCGCCCGGCGGCGGCCGGCTGGGAGATTCTGCGGGGCAGACTGCCGCTGTTCGCGCCGCGGCTTTTCAGGAGCGCGGCGCAATTAGCCTTGCTTTTCGTCGCCGCGCGCCTGTTGGCGCCGTCCGAAGTTGGCCTGTTCGTAGTCGCCATAGCGCTTTACAGGCTCTCGGGGCTATGCGCGCAAGCCGGGTGGCGCGACCTGGCGTTGCAGGAAGGATCATCGCCGGCTCCGGTAAGTTCGGTGATTACGTCTTCTATAGTGCTCGGCTACACGATAGGTCTACTTGGCCTAATCATGGCATATTCAAGTGGGGCTTTTTTTGATTCGCCAAAAATAACACTTCTGCTTCTGTGTTATTCCGCCGCCCTGGCTCTCGCCCCGTTATTGCAAACGCTCCACGGACTGGCGCTGAGGCGAGGGGCGGAGCGCGGCCATGGCGTCGCCGCGCTCACCGGAGAGATTCTTGGTTTGGCGGCGGGTTTAGCCGGCCTCTACGCAGGTTGGGGCGTCGTCGCGCTTGGTCTCGCTGAACTAGTGACGCAAGTTCTGATACTCGCCGGCGCGCTCTTTGTCGTTCGCTTTACATTCAGGCTGACTCCTTCCGGGCTCCCCGCTCGAAGAGCTTTTATGGCGGTCGGTCCCGAGGTCGCTCGAAATGTCGTCAAGGACGGCGCATCGCTCGCTCCGGTATTGATTGTCGCCCCGATCCTCGGCCTATCCAATGCGGCTTACATATATCTTGCGCAGAGAAGCGTCGCCTTCCTGGCGGAAATGGTCTTCGAACCGCTGCGATTGTTCTCCCGGGTCGCATTCCAACGCGCCGCCCTAGACGCGATCTCAGTTGAGGAGGCGCGCAGGCGTATCGGTGAGGAAGTGAAGTCGATTGCGCCGCTGATGGGTCTTTTCGCAGCCCCCATCTTCGCGCTTGTCGCCTTGCTCCCTCAGGAACTCATTGTGGTATCGTTCGGCGAAAAGCTTCTGCCGGCGGCTCTTCCGTTATCGCTCTTCGCCATTGCTGCGGCTTTTCGGTTGCCGACGCTCCTCGACCGCCCGGTCCTCCAAGGCGTTGGCGCGCAACGCGCCGCTCAGCGCGTCGCGCAGGCGAACGCTATCATAACGATCATCGCGTTCGGCGTTCTCTCTCCGTTTGGATTTGCGTACGCGGCGGCGGCCGGCCTTGCGTCGGCAATTGTCACGTCTTTTATTTCGATCTGGATGCAAACGCGCCATGCGTCTGCGCCGTGGCTTCACGCCCTTAAAGTATCCGCTCCAATTTACACCGGGGTCATCGCGCTCACGGCGGCGGTATTCTTCGCAAGCAGACTACTGATGGAGACCGACCTCAATGAGCCGCTTCAGCTTCTTATCAAAATAGCGGCCGGCTTCCTGGCGTATGTCTTGACAGTGCTTATTGTCAGACCGTCGTTCCTGAGATTGATTTTTCACCTAGACTGAAGTGGCTTGCACCTGAGTGAAGGTAGACAAACTGCCCTAATCTTTTGGTTGTGCGTATTGCCGCGTGAAACCGGTCAGCGTTCGACGCTTTGCCGCGTCGCCGCCGCTCTCTTCAGGGGGACTTCCACGCTGATTTTGTCGAGCGAACGTCCGCGCGTGCGTTGGGACGGCGTTCAAGCGCCGACAACTCGATGGCGCTCGTCGATCGAATTTTTTCGTTGATCCGGCGCAACCGAACTCAATGAATGTGCGAGATCATCGAAATCCCGCTCGACCCTTGCGCGGATGGCTACGTGGCTGGCGTCTAGGATCGGCGAGTCGACCGCTCTGCGGACAGCGGAGGCCAGATTTTCAGACGTGAGTTCATCGTTCTTGAGCAGGAAGTCGTTCCTCCCGACGGTATCGAAAAAGCCGTCGAGCTTGCGGTTGAGCGACATCCCAACATTCGGCACCTTGCACGAATACGCGACAATACAGGAATGAAGCCGGTGGGAAGCGATCACGTCGCATCTGCGGATCAAGGCGACGAGATCCCGCGGCGCTATGCTTCGCGGCGCGACCTCGATATGGGCTTCGCCAACGCGTTTACAAAAACCGCCCGTGAAACACCTGTGCAGGTACTTTTCATCGTCGTGCGCGCCGTTGGTGAAAGCGAGGACGTCGTAATCCGCCTCGATCAGCTTAAGCGCGCAGTCCCTGTAAAACGCAACGTCGGGGGAGGCGGCTTCGCCGACCCCGTCGAAATGCGCCTCAAGCGTATTGGGATGGGTTACGCAAAGCCCGATCAGCGGCCGGTTTCGACGCGGCGTCGGCGCCTCGCTTTCGTCCGGATAGGTTTTCGCCGCCAGAAGCGCCGGGTCGAGGCTGATACGCGGCGCGGGAACGTCTAGGCCTTGGAAATGCCTGTTCCAGCGCGCGAGGGACGTATCATCCCGGACGCTCGTCCAGGAAACGTCGGCGCCTGCGAATGCTTCCTTGAAAAGCTCAGCGCCCTGGGTCGACCAATTGCGGCCGACCCCGACTGCATGTATGGCGATTGCAATGTGCCGTCGTCGGAGTATCGACGCCGCGCCGGCGATCTTCATCGGGAAGTTCAGGTCCGCGTCGGCAAGCAGCTGCCCACCTCCGAATATCGCTGCGTTCGACCCGTTGATGGTTTCATCATAGTGCGGAATAAGTTTTCGCCGAACATAGGTCTCAAGCATTCTTGCGTAAACGCTTTCGCGAATGGAAGCGGGCGCAGACGGCAGGACCGTCATCGCTAGCGACCTGAGAAAGCTGGACTGAGAGCCAAACTCCGTACGTCCCGCCAGGTCGCAGTGGACGACATCTAGATCGGGAAGGCGCTCCCGTAGTGCGAATTCAATGCACTCGGCGATGACGCCGTCCCCGAGATTCGGGCTAAAGCGCACGTTTATCAATGCAAGCTTCAATGGATTTACCCGGTTGTCGCTTATGCTTGTGTTTTCAGGTCAGCGCCAAAGCGAACCTATCGCACATCGGCGAGCAGAAATAAAAAGAATTAGAATACGTGGAGAAAAAAAATAACGACGCCACCCCACAGAATCAATGATGCGATGACGGCGAAGGCGAGGTCGAGCGGCTCGCGGCGAACCTCTTTTCGGTCTTGAGAGAAGTCCTGATCGATCGCATGTTGCGGGTCCGGCGACGGCGCGCCGTCGGCCCCGCGCCTGGCGTCTGCCTGAGCGGCTTCGCTTTCCAGCGCAGGATCCTGATCCGCCCCAAGACGTTGTCCAAGCACTTCGAATTCCACTCCGCGTCGGCGATCTAAGTCAGCAGACGCAGTTTGCCTCGGTAAGGCGCGATTAAGTGCTTAAATTACTGATAAAATGGTTAATCCGGCCTGAAGCCGGCTTCTACCTGTCGTTTCCGCAGGAGAACCCTCGGGCGACCCTTAGCGCGCGCCGCGTCCCGATATGACGACCCCGACGGTCTTCAGCAAGATCGTAATATCCTTCGCGAACGACGCTTCTTTCGCGTAGTCGACGTCCAGGTCGACCCGC
Organism: Parvularculaceae bacterium; assembly: GCA_028284065.1. Taxonomy (GTDB): domain Bacteria; phylum Pseudomonadota; class Alphaproteobacteria; order Caulobacterales; family Parvularculaceae; genus MED-G105. The sequence continues at coordinate 150,303 of JANQSJ010000014.1, read as the reverse complement.
TCGCTATAGCTGACGTCATTGCGTCCGGAAACTTGCCATGCGCCGGTCAAACCGGGCCGCACGCTGTAATAGTCCCTGATATTGTCCCCATACCGCCAGATTTCATCTGAGGTGATCGGGCGTGGGCCGACGAGGCTCATATCGCCTTTGAGAACGTTCAATAGCTGCGGAAGCTCATCAAGACTTTTGCGCCGGAGAAACGCACCGATTTTGGTAATTCGGGGATCGTCCTCAAGTTTGTGTTCGGCCTCCCATGCGCGCCTGATGCGATCGTCAGACGCCAGAATGTCATTCAAGACTTCCTGTGCATTCGGAACCATCGATCGAAACTTGTAGCATTTAAAGGTCTTTCCGTTCCTGCCAATCCGTTCGTGGGCGAATATTCCAGGGCCGCGGTCAATTCGGACAAGAACGTAAATAACCGCCATCAAGGGCATGAAAAAGACGAAAAGACCAAGTCCCCCGACAACGTCCAGCGCACGCTTGAGGCTGCGGCCGCGGATGGCGTTATCGTTGTTGGGCGCGTTTGCGACACCGATTTGGGGGGGCGTCGTACTAACGACAAAGGCGTCTGCGCCTCGTGCGGCGGGGGCGACGGCCGGCTCAGCGAGCGCAGTTCGTACTTCCGATCGATTTGACATGATCATCCCCCAAAAAACCCCAAAAAATTATCGCCGCTCCAAAATTTCCCCTGAGCGTCGGTCGTTTCGAATCCGTTAACAATGATTAATCGCTTTTTATTGCGTTGCGCAATGGGCTTGGTCGGATGTTTTTCCCGAATTGCGGCTACATATTCGCGACTGCTGCGCCGCCGCACAATCAAAGCGCGAATGGCGCCATTTATTGGGGCGCCGCGCCCTCGTTTGCCAGCGTAACTCCGTGGCGACGCAGAAATGCGGACATGGCGCGTCGAAACGAGGCTAGGCTGAAGCTTTCGGCATGGGCGCGGATTTCGTCCTTGCAGAAACCACTTTCCGCCTCTTCAAACCGAAGCATGGCGCGCGATAAATCGTCTCCCGTGGTCCCTTCGTACAACACGCCGGTCGCGCCATCTATCACCGTTTCCCTCGCCCCGCCTTGATTGAGGGCGATTACCGGCGCGCCCGCGGCCATCGCTTCAACCGGCGTTATGCCGAAGTCTTCTTCGCCCGGGAAGACAAGCGCCCGGCAGGAAGCGTAGGCTTGGAGAACTGTCTCGTCCGATGCGCGCCCCAGAAACGTCACAGTATCCCCGGCGCGCGCCTTCATCTGATCGCGCAACTCGCCATCTCCAATGACGATCAGTTTCCTGCGCAGCTTGTTGGCCGCCTCGACGGCGGCGAGGGGATTCTTGTAGGCGGTTATCTGACCGACCCACAGATACGCATCGCGCCATTCTTCTTTCTGCGGCCCGGCGTTCTGGAATCGCTCAATGTCCACGGGCGGGTGGATCACATCTGACTCCCGCCGATAGTATTTGCGGATCCGCGACGCGACGAAGCCTGAATTCGCCGCGAAGGCGTCCACTCGGGCGGCGGCGCTGACATCCCATTGGCGCATGTAATGGGCGAGGAACGGCATTGCGAAGCGCGTGAGGGCGTTAGCTTGCGAACGGTAGAGATGGCGCTGATCCCACAAATACCTCATTGGCGAGTGGCAGTAACAAATGTGGAGCGCGCCGGGAGAAGGTATGACTCCTTTGGCTGGGCCGGACTCGCTGGAGATAACGAGGTCGAACTCCGACAAGTCGATTTCCTCAAGCGCAAGCGGCATCAAAGGGAGGTAAGCCTTGTAGGCGCGTTCGGCGAACGGCAGCTTCGAGATGAAGCTTGTCCGCACCTCATGTCCGCGAAACAGCCGATCCGTCAGCGACTTATCGGCAACATGGGCGAATAGAACGGCGTCCGGGAATAGATCGCAGAGCGCTCGCACGACCTTTTCGCCGCCGCGTTCGGAGACGAGCCAATAATGAACGATCGCCGTGCGCAAACTCTTACCCCCAAGCGCTTTAGCATATACCCGGGACGCGCCCGCCGCATCCGGAAAGTTCTCGGCTTGCATCGGGTCGCGGCGCGAGACGGCGATTTCCGGGAGGATTCGCGGAGCGGTAGTTCTCCGCATTGACCGCGCAACCCCGCGGTTAGGGGAAAGCCGTTGTCTTTGTTCGGCTCATTAGCTAGTTGTTAACCGCATTGTGGGGTGCAAAAAATGCGTAAAGTGAAGTTGGCCAGTGAAGTGGCGGTCTGCGTCGCGGCGGCGTGTCTGGCGGCGGCGTGCGCGGGGTCTCCCTCGGGCGCTGCGACAACCGAGCTCAAGAGTTCGGCGCAGCAATTAGAAGATTACCAGCTAGGTCCGGCAGACAAGATACGGTTGATTGTTTTCGGAGAACCCGACTTGTCGGGTGAGTTCTCGGTGAATGCGCGGGGGCAGCTTTCTCTGCCGCTGCTGGGCGAAGTGGATGCCGCCGGCCTTACCGTCAAAGAATTGCGCCAGCAGGTCGCCGACGATCTATCGGACGGCTATGTGCTTGACGCGCGCGTTGCGGCGGAAGTCGTATCATACCGTCCCTACTACATTCTCGGCGAGGTCGACGCTGCCGGCGAGTATCCCTACAGCACGGGGCTCAGCGTGATGAAGGCGGTGGCCGCGGCCGGCGGTTACACCTACCGCGCGAATAAATCGTCCGTATTCATCAAACGCGTGAACACCGACGAGGAAGTCAAGTACAAGGTGACGCCTCAATTGATGATTCTCCCGGGCGACGTCGTGAGGGTGGGGGAACGCTTCTTTTAGGGGTGGTTTGAGTGCGGCGTTGCAGTTGCTGATCTGACGCGTCGCCGGTCCGTTGAATGGACCGATTGTTTGGGGGACGTGGCGCAATATGGCGTATTTGGCGCGACGTCGATCGGAATGGTCGACAATCCGAAAGTTCAGCGCTGCGGCGATGCTTTTTTCGCTTTGCCCGGCGGCGGTTCTTGCGCAGTCCGATGTCCGTCAGGACGTGAGCCCCAACGTCAGCGTAAGCGATCGCTTTAATCAGAATTTCGGGGTGGAGGGCGTTCGATCGGGGTCGTTCGTCATATTGCCGCGTCTTGGGTATCGGCAGACGTATAACGACAACATCTTCGCTCTCTCAGAGGACGAAGTTGAAGACTACGTCGCCGAAATCGACGGCGCTGCGGCGATCAGGTCCGACTGGAGCGCTCACGAGCTAGAGGTATCGGGCCTCGTTCGGCGGCGTCAGTATTTTGAAAACGATACAGAGTCGACAACCGACTACACGGCGTCGGCGCGAGGGATTTTCGATTTCAACGCGCGGTCGTATGCGGCCCTGTCCGGCGGACATAGCCGCCTGACGGAAGCTCGGAGGGCGTTGCAGACGGCGAACGGGGCCCAGCCCGTTCGCTTTTCAGTGTCGACGGCAAGGATCGACTTCGACTTCGCGCAGACCAGATTTCGAGAGCAATTTGGCTTTTCCTATCGCCGGGAGGATTTCGACGACGCCATCAATCCAGCAGACAGATCGCCCATTGATCAGGACTTTCGCGACAGTCAGACGTATTCGGTCTTTTATCGCCAGTCCTTTCGCGTGCGCCCGGCGATCGCTCTTTTCGCGCAGGTCCGGGGCGCTGTTCAGGAATTCGATCAGGTTCAGCCGGGCGTCGGCTTTGACCAGGACTCCCGATCGTATTCGGGGTCGATCGGGGTAGCCTTCGACATCAATAAAGTTGCGCGCGGCGAAATCGGCGTCGGATACCAAGCGAGAAATTTCGACAGCGCGGTTTTCGAAGACATAGATGGGCTCAACGCCGACGCCTCGCTTGAGTACTTTCTTTCGGATCTGACGACAGTGACGGTCGGCGTTCAACGCCAAATCCAGGCAACGGCCGTGATCGGGGTCGCGGGACTTACCTCCACGGAAGCGGATCTGAAGATCGAGCATGAATTGCTTCGGCCCTTGCTGCTCGTCGCTGACGCCTCCTATCGCGTCGACGACTTACGTGGCCTCGATCGACAGGACAATTTGTTCCGCTTCTCCGCGGGCGTGGACTACGCCTTCCGGCGAAACGTTGTCCTGCGCGCTCGCTTTACGCGAAACGACGTTACGTCCAGCGGGGAACTCGAACGACCTCCGTTTACGGAGAATATAGCGCAAATCGGAATTGAATTACGACGCTGAACGTCGTCATGGAGTTAGGCTATGAATACAGCCGCAAACAATGAAGTATACGACGATGTAGAAGGTCTGATTGATCTGCGTTCGGTTTGGTTCGGATTCCGACGTCGCGCGGCGCTGTTCGTCGGCGTTGTCGTGGCGATCTTCGCCGGCATCGCCGCCTATGCCTTCCTTTCAACGGAGCTTTATACGGCCGAAGCATCGATCATCATCGAACCGAAGAATCAGGTTTTCGCCTATGGCGCAGAGGTGTTGCCGCAGAACGCCGCCGACCCGACTCGGGTGGATACTGAGGTTGAGCTGCTGCGAAGCCGGGCGATGGCGCTGCGCGTCAGCAGCAGGCTGCTCGCCTCTGAACAGGGAGGCGACGCCGCGCAGATCAACAATGCGGACAAACGAAACAATGACTTCTTCAGCCGTCGCCTCGCCGATATTGCGCAAGATCTCGCTCGTCTCCAGTCGAGCGAGTCAGATGCGGGACCGTCGTCCGACCTTGGGCCGACGCCGGGAGATGCGAACGTCGTCGACGGCCCCGAGGATCAGGATACGTCGCAACCCGATGCAGGCGAGATTGCCGCAGACGCGTCGGCGTCGTCTTCTGGAGACAGGGCCGCGTCGACAAGCGCCGCAGACGCCATCGACGCAGAAGGCTCCTTGGAGAACGTATCCAACGACGAGGGCGTCGGCGGCGCGGACGACTTCGTAACAGCGAATGACATCGTGGAGACGGATAGCGCGTCGGAAAGCGACGGCGCCAAGCTCGCTAGCGCGAACGAAACCGGAGCGGCTGACGACGGTGATCTTCAGCTGACGGAACTACCTGAGGCCGGCCGGTCGGTCGATACGGCGTTCATCTATATGCTAATGAAGAATCTCGAGATCCAGCGTATTGGCACCACGTTCCTGATCGAGATTCGACACAGCCACTCGTCGCCGAAAATGGCGGCCGATATCGCGAACGCATACGCCGAGGAGTACATCCTTCAGCAACTGGAGGCTCAGTATGACGAGTTGCGCCAGGCGAACAACTGGATCGACGCGCGCCTTGCGGCCCTGCGCGAGGAAGTGCGCGCAGCGGAAACCGCCGCCTCGAATTATCGGGCGGAGCAGGGCCTTGTCGATGTAACGGGCGAATCGTTCTCCGAAAAAGCCATCTCCGGCATCGCAACCGAACTGTCTGCGGCGCGGACGAACCTCGCCAGCGTCCGGGCGAGATATGAAACTGTGCGGGAACTAGTCGCATCCGGCGCGCCGGTGGATTCCATCAGTGAAGTGATGACGTCGCCGGTCATCGCCGAGCTTCGCCGGCAAGAAGTAGAGCTTTACCGCGAGTTGGCTGAGTTGAAGGTGCGATATGGCGATCGCCATCCGGAGGTATTGAAGGCCCGGGAAGACTATGCGGAGCTCTCGCAACAATTCGAACGGGAAAAGAATCGCATCATCGACAGCCTCCGATCGGAAGTCAATTTCGCCGCCGCGCAGGTGCGCTCACTTGAGCGAAATCTCGGCGAAGCGCAGATCGACATGGCGTCAAGCAACGCCGCCATGGTCACGTTGCTTGAGCTTGAGCGGGATATCGACGCCACGCGCGGCGTGTATGAGGCGCTTCTCAACCGACAAAAAGAGCTGAACGAACGCGACCAGCTCGCCAACGCGAATGCGCGCATTATTGCGCGCGCCGAACCGCCAAGCGAACCAACCCGTCCGCGGAAAAAACTGATCCTCGCCGGCGGCCTCTTGCTGGGACTTCTGTTCGCCGGCGCGTCTACCTTCACCGCCGAGGCGTTGGATACGCGCGTGCGCAACACGCAGGATATCCGCCGCGAGTTCGGACCGAACGCGCCCGTCGTTCTCATCCCGCGAATTCAGTCGCGCATGCTCTTTCGCAATCGACGGTGCGATGACATTGTGCGCCAGTACATTCTTGAAAAACCGGAGTCGCTCTTCGCCTCGTCGCTTCGAGATCTGCGCATGTATCTGAAGGCGGCCGAGCGTGAGGGGGGCGTCGATAGAGCCCCGACCATCGCCGTAACGTCCGTCTTTCGCAATGAGGGCGCGACGACGACTGCGTTTGCTCTTGCGAGCACATTGGCGACTGGCGGCAAGAAGGTCGCCTTCATCAACCATTCAAGCCCCAGTGAACAATTCTTCAAAAACACCGCTGACCTAGAGGAGGTCGCCCCGAGGCGCTTGCCGAAAGCCCAGATGGACATGGCCGACGCAGGCGAAGACGCAAATGGCGCCCTCGCCGAAAGCTCCCTGGCCGTGGCCGCGGACGGGGAACGCCACGGCGGCGCAGGCGACCTGACGACAGTCGAGGAAACCAAAAATTCCGTATCCCGCACGACTGAGATCGAATTACTGCCGCCACGGACAGTTTGCGGCGTCGAGCACATGGAAATCGATACCGACGCCTACGCATTTGAAGAGTTCGACGTCGCCGCCTTTGACCGGCTGGTCGCCAATATGCGGGAGGAGTTCGACTATATCGTCATCGACGCGCCCAGCATTCTCTCCAAGAATGAGGGGAGCATGGTCGCTGCGGCGGCGGAGTACACCATCCTCGTGACCGAGTGGTGCTCGACGACGCGCGGCGCGGCGCGCGCCGCCACGCAACGGCTGCTCCACATGGGCGCGACAATCCTCAGTTTCGTCGTCACCAAGGTGGATCGTAAGCAGAAATACTATTTCCGTCCGGAAGATCAGCAGTTCTTCTATCAGAAAAATGTTTAGCCGAACGCCGACGGTGAGGGCCAAGCGACGTGAATTCCGACTATTCTGTGGGATATCGCTCCTTCTGGGCGCCGCTCTTGGCGCATGCGGTTCCGCCCGAGAGTTCCCTGCGGAAGTTCATCGCCTAGCCGCTGAGCAGGTCGGCGCCTCGATTGACCTCGATCAATACAGGCTCACCTTTTCTGAAGAGTTCGACGCGCTCGACGCATCAGGCCGTCGATGCGACACCCGCTGGATAGCCCATACGCCCTGGGATGGGGATTTCGGCGCCGCGCGATTTCTTGACCCCGCGCGCGGCGAACCTTTCGCCGTGAACGACGGGATCCTGCGGATAGAAGCGCGCAAGCAAGCGGACGGGCAATGGACATCGGGGCTGTTGTCATCCTGGAACACCTGCGGCGGCGGATTTGCGCAACAATATGGCTACTTCGAAATCCGGGCGATGCTGCCTGGCGGCGTCGGGCTTTGGCCCGCATTCTGGCTGATTGGGATTGATAGAAGCCGCTTTACTGCGGAAATTGACGTATTCGAACACCAGACTTTGCGACCTTGGCGTTTCTCGTCGACTTTGCATATTCATCCGCGGTCTGAAGGGGTGAAAAGGTTCAAGCGGTTGTTTATCACCAGGGTTGAGCCCGGATCGCTGTATGAGGGATTTAACCGGTGGGGCGTCAGCGTCGAGCCTGAAGAGATTATTTTGTATTTTAACGGCGAAGAAATCGGACGCGTGGAAACGCTCGAAGGGTTTAAACAACCCGTGTATATGCTCTTGAACCTCGCCATGATCGAACGGCATATTTCGGAAGAAACTCCAAACCCCGCATTTATGTATGTGGACTATGTAAGGGCCTATGAAAGGCGCTGACTACAGGGCGATCACCGATGACGTCGAAGGCGTGACGACGCTTGTTCCGGTCGCCGCTTACGACGCCGGACCGTCGGCAAGACATGACCGCTTCTTCCTTGTTCCGGCCTTTGCGGGTCTTTTAGCACTGCTGGGCGGTTATGCGTGGGTGGGGGGCGGCGCATTGAGCGCGCTCAATGCGACGGGCGGCGCCCGCAGCGAGGTTCTTGATGGGCCTGCGTCGGCGCCGGGCGTGGTGATGCAAAAGCGCCCTGAACTGAACGCCGGCAATGCGCCCGACGCTGGCGCGCCGACCCTTGAACGCGCCGGCGACGCTGCGCAGGAGGTTCGGCCGCGAACTGAAGCGAAAGAAAGAACGGCGACCGAGGCCGCGGCCGCCGGGCCGGCCACGGAGGAGCCGCCGCCTGAAGAAACCGCGGTCGAATTCGCTCGCGCGCCGGCAGCGACGCCATTGGATGCGGCGAGGCAAGGCGCAATAGTCGGCACGCACGTCGTGCAAGTGGGCGCGTTCCCGTCGGCTGAAGAGGCGGAACAGGGGCGGCGGACGGCGCAACAGCGACTTGGCGATCTTCTTGACGGCCGGCGGCTGGAGATTGAACGCGCGGACCTTGAAACTCTAGGCGTCTTTTACCGCGTGCGGGTCGCCCCGTTTTCGTCCGTCGAACAGGCGCGGGAGTTTTGCCGTGCGCTCGCACAGCAGGGCCAGGACTGCCTCGCCATGCGCCGATAGTGGCGTCTCGGTCCGACGCGAGTGAGGTTGCTGCGAGCACGCGGCCTTCGCGTCCCGCGACCGCCATCGCGCTCTTGGCTCGTGTTCGCGCCAACGCGAATTCAACAACCCGGTTCGGCGTTTCGAACACTCATACTCAGGTACTCATGTACTCATGACGACGACGCGCTTTTCGATCATCCAGTCAACCACGCCGGCGAGGCCTTTCGCATTCACCGCGACGCACCCGGGCGCGAGGCTGTGATAGGCCCGATGATTGCCGGTGAAGATCGCCGCCACTGCGGTCCCATGCTCCGACGGCTGATCTTTCATCCTTTGTATGGATTTCAAATTCCTCCTCATGGGCGTCTGCGACGAGCGCCCGAGCGTTTGGTGGCCCTTCAACGTCGGACTCCAGCCTCAGGGACAATCCCAGTGACAATAGAGTAGAAGCCGGGGGTCGATCCCGCTTTAAGCGACGGCTCTTTGACGACGCGAATCTTACCTCGGCGTCATCTTGTCCGGCGGGCGTTCCAGGCGCCGGGAGGGGAGGAGCCGGCGCGCAACCAAGCGGCCTAATCACTGGCGTGGGCGACATGCTAACCCATCGCCAGCGGCAGCGCCTATGGGACGGGTGCGCATTCGGCGAGGCCGTCGCGACGTTCTTGTCGTCGTCCGTACCCTTCAGCCTTCAGGCTATGGCCTTCACGGCGGCGCGTTGCGACCTTATTGATCTGGCCTTGGCCCATGAAACCAGTTGCCATGATCAGTTTTGGCGTAGATCGTGTCGCATCAAAGTTACCTTCCGGGGGTTCGATGTTGAAAATAAAGGCGCGGGTCGCGCTGATCATCGCGATCGCGGGTCTCTCGGCGTGCGGTCAGACCGTTGAAGAGGCGGCGCCGAAACTCGTCCGCCCCGCGAAGCTAATCGAGATTTCCGAGACGGTCGGGGTTCGCACGTTGAGGCTGCCGGCGGTCGTCGGCGCGGCGTCCACGTCCGATCTCGCCTTCCAGGTGTCGGGGCAATTGGAGGCGCTCGAGATCGAAGAAGGGCAGCTCGTGGAAAAGGGCGCGGTTCTCGCGCGCCTCGACCAGCGGGATTTCGTGAACAATGTCTCGAGCGCCCGCGCGCAGTTTGATAATGCGCAGATTGAATACGAGCGCGCGCGGAAACTGGTCGCCGCAGAGGCGATCGCGCAAAGCGTCGTGGATGAGCGCAAGAGCCGGCGCGACACGACGCGCGCGAGCCTGGACAGCGCTTTGAAGGCCCTCGACGACACGGTGATCCGCGCGCCCTTCGATGGCGTCGTCGCCGACATATTCGTTGAATCGTTTGAGAATATCCGCGCTCAGGCGCCGATACTGACGATTCAGAGCCAGGGCGACGCGGAAGCGATCGTTCAGGTGCCTGCGAGCCTTGTGGCGAATATCGAAAATCTCAATCCGATCGACATAGGGCTCGAACTTGACGCCGCGCCGGATCTCGTCATGCCGGCCGAGTATTCCGAGGCGGCATCCGTCTCCGATCCTACCACCCAGACCTTCGAGTCGCGGTTCTCGTTCTCTCCGCCCGACAATCTTGTGGTCCTGCCCGGCATGACCGGCATGTTGACGGGGCGTTTCGAAACGCTGTCGGAAGACCAGGAGAACGCGCTCCTCATTACCCTGCCTATAAGCGCCATCATCGCTGAAGCCGGCCAGCCATATGTTTGGATGGTCGACGAAGAGACGATGACGGTGTCGCGACGCGACGTCGACGTGGAGCCGGGCCCCGGCGGCAATGTCATCGTCACGAGCGGCCTGCAGCCAGGCGACGTCATTGTCGGCGCCGGCGGGCAGTACCTATACGAAGGCGCCGAAGTTCGTCGGTACAAGGCGTAGTCCCGCCATGTCCATCGCCGAATACTCGATCAAGAATAAATTGATCATCTGGATCGTCGTCATTTTGTCGGTCTTTGGCGGCGTTTACGCCTATCAGACGATGCCCCGCTTTGAGGACCCCGAATTCACCATTCGGATCGCCCAGGTGATAACGCAGTATCCGGGCGCGACCCCGGAAGAGGTCGCGAACGAGGTGAGCGATGCGATTGAGGCCGAGCTCCAGACCATGCAGGAGGTCGAGGAGATCACGTCCACATCCTCCGATGGCCTGTCGATCATAACTGTCGAGATCAAATTCGATTTCTCGCCGGACAAGGAGGCGCTGCAGGCGGTCTGGTCAAAACTGCGCAATCGCGTGGATGACGCCGTCTCGGACTTGCCGCCGGGCGCGCGTCAACCGATCGTCAACGACGAATATGGCGATGTCTACGGACTATACTATCTCGTCACAGGCTCCGGCTTCACAATCAAGGAACTGGAGGACTACGCCCGCGCATTGCGCAGGGACATCCTGACCGTTGACGGCGTCGCGAAGGTGGAGCTAATCGGCGAGCAGACGGAAGCCATTTACGTAGAGGTGTCCCGGGAACGCGCAGCGGCGCTCGGCGTGTCGATCGGGAATATCTACAACGATCTTGCGCAGCAGAACTCCGTCGTTTCGGCTGGCGACGCGGTCATCGGCGATCGGCGGATCGTCATCCACCCGACCGGGTCGTTAGACACGGTAAGCGCGATTGAGAACGTCGTCGTCACCACAGGCGCCGGCGGCGATCTCGTCTACCTTCGCGACGTCGCCACGGTGCGCCGCGGTCTCATTGACCCGCCGATCAACCTCGTCCGGTACAATGGCGAGGCCGCGATCGGCTTCGGCGTCTCCAATGTCTCAGGCGCGAACGTCGCAAAAATGGGCGAAGCGGTGCGCGCGAAGATCGACGAAACGCTCGTCGAGCGGCCCATCGGGATCGACCTCCACGAGTTCTACCATCAGGGCGACGCAGTGAACGAGTCCGTCGTCAGCTTCGTCTGGAACGTCGTCGCAGCCCTTGCGATCGTACTCGTCGTGCTGTTCGCGTTCATGGGGCTCAATTCCGCGATAATCATCGGCTTTACCCTCTTGGTGACGATCGCGGCGACGCTCGCGACAATGCTGGTCGCGGATATTCCGCTGCACAGGATTTCCCTTGGCGCCTTGATCATCGCGCTCGGCATGCTTGTCGACAATGCGATTGTCGTGACTGAAGGCATACTTGTCGGTGTACAGAATGGACGCAGGAAGCTAGATATCGCCGTTGAAACGGTTGGCAAGACCAAGTGGGCCCTGCTCGGCGGCACCGTAATCGGGGCGATCGCTTTTGCCCCGATCGGATTCGCGCCAGGCAATACCGGCGAGTATGCGGGCGACCTGTTCTGGGTCGTTGCGATTTCCCTGCTCTTTAGCTGGATTTTTGCGATAACGCTGGTGCCTATGCTGGCGGATATCATCTTCAAGGAGCGCGGGGGCGGCGACGCGGCAAAGCCTGAGGGCCGGTCCACGCGCCTGTATAAGCGTTTCATGCGGGGCGTACTAAACGCGCGCTTGCTTGTGGTCATGTGCGCCGCCGGCGTCTTCGCCGCTTCCATCGTCGGTTTTCAGTTCGTCAAGATGGGCTTCTTCCCTGCATCGACGACGCCGCAGATCGCAGTCGATTATTGGCTGCCGCAGGGCACGGACGTTTCAGCGACATCTCTCGACATGGCGCGCATCGAGCGCGACCTCCTTGAGCTCGAAGGCGTCAAGGGCGTGCAGACGATCGTCGGCTCGGGCGCCTTGCGCTACATGCTGATATACTCGCCGGAGAACCCGAATTCCGCCTACGGCCAGTTCCTCATACAGACGACCGATTTCAATGCGATTGAGGGACTGGTGCCAGTAATTCAGACGTATCTCGACGAAACCTATCCGGCTGCGCAGGCTCGCGTGAAAAAGTTCATCCTCGGTCCGAGCCAGGGTTCGAAAATCGAGGCTGTCTTCCGCGGTCCCGATCCGCGCGAACTTCGGCGCCTCGCTTCGGAGGCGAAAGCCATTCTGATCGCCGACCCGGACGCGGTCGGCGTCAAGACCGACTGGCGCCAGGAGATCCCCGTTTTTCAGCCCGTCTATGACGGCGAGCGCGGGCGCCGGGTCGGCGTGGCGCGTGAGGATCTGGCCGCCGCGCTCGAAACCAACTTCTCCGGGACGACCATAGGCGTTTATCGTGAGGGGGACGACCTCATCCCGATCATTTCCCGCGCGCCGGATCGCGATCGGTTCGATTTTGAGTCCGGCTCGACAATCCAGGTGCCCAGCAGCCGCACTGGCGCGGCCGTCCCCGTCTCGGAAACAGTCAGGAGGCTGGACGTCATTTGGCGCGACGGCCGCCTCCTGCGCGAAGATCGCGTCTGGACCCTGAAGGCGCAGGCGGACCCGAAGGTCGGCGTCCTTCCCTCGGCCATCCTCGCCCGCGTGCAGCCGCAGATTGAGGCGATCGACCTGCCCGAAGGCTATTCCTTGCGTTGGGACGGTGAAATCGGGGACAGCGCCGAGGCGAACAGCCAGCTCGCCGGCACGTTTCCGCTTGCGGCCATCGCGGTCGTCCTTGTCATGATTGTCCTCTTCAACGCCTTGCGCCAGCCGGCTGCGATCTGGACGATCGTGCCTCTTGTGATCGTCGGCGTCACAGTCGGGCTGCTCGTGACGAACACCACCTTTGAATTCATGGCGATCCTCGGCACGCTGTCGCTGATTGGACTCCTGATCAAAAACGCAATCGTGCTTCTGGATCAGATGGATCTGGAGATAAGAGAGGGCAAGCCGCGGCACGACGCGGTGGTCGACTCCGCAGCGAGCCGTGTGCGCCCGGTGATGATGGGGTCGATGACGACCGTGCTCGGCGTCATTCCTCTGTTTTCGGATGTTTTCTTCGCCTCAATGGCGGTCGTTATCGCGTTCGGCCTCAGCTTTGGCACGTTGATCACATTGATCGTGCTGCCAGCCGTCTACGCGCTCTATTTCGGCATCAAGCCTTCCGAGACCGCCGAGGTCGCGAACCAACAAGCGGCGTACGCGTAGCGGTCTGTTCCCCGCCAAATTAGATTCGCGCTTACGCGGGCGCGCCGGCAGTTCTGGTTTACGCCGGCGCTATGCGCCAACCGGCCGCCCGCCGCCGCTCGTTCCAGAAGGCCGCGTATTGGCCGGCCGAGCGCGCGAGATGGTCATGGCTTCCCTGCTCGGCGATCGTCCCGCCGCTGAGGACGACGATCTGGTCCGCGTTCCGGACGGTCTGAAGCCGATGGGCGACGACGATGAGAGTTTTGTCTTGCGTCAACGCCTGAAGCGCGCGCTGCACGGCCGCCTCATTTATAGGGTCGAGCGCCGCGGTCGCCTCGTCGAGGAGGATGATCGGCGCGTCTTTCAGAATCGCTCTCGCGATCGAGACGCGCTGGCGCTCGCCGCCTGAAAGGATCGAACCGCCCTCGCCGACGCGGGCGTCGAGGCCGCCGGGCAGGCGCGCGGCGATCTCGTCGACGGCGGCGAGACGCGCGGCCCTGGCGATATCTTCATCGCTTGCGTCCCTGCGGCCGAGCCGGATGTTGTCTCGAATCGTCCCGTCAAAGAGATAGACATCCTGAAAGACGATTGAAATCTGCGCCATCAGGGTCTCTGTCGTCAGAGTACGGACATCCGCGCCGCCAATACGAACGGCGCCGCCTTTCACGTCCCAAAATCGCGCGATCAGCCGAAGCAGCGTCGTCTTGCCGCTGCCCGAGGGACCGACAATCGCCGTCATCGACTTTTCCGGAACGGTGAAGCTGACGTCATGCAGTAGCGGCGCGTCGTCATAGGAAAAGGAGATGTTCTCGAAAGTCACGGAGTTGTCGCGAACGTCTTGCGACCGGGCAGGTTCAGGCAGCGGCGCGACGGCGAACAGGTCGTCCATCCGCTGAAGGCTGTTCGCGCTTATGCGCAAAGCCCCCTCAAGATCGGCCGCCGCGATCAACGGCTCAACATAGCGCGCGGCGAGCACCAGGAGCGCGACAAGTTCAGCCGCATCGATCTCCCCGCCGAGCGCCAGGTTCGTGCCGAACAAGAGTAGCGCCGTGAAAGCCAGCTGCAGCACGAATATGAAACTGACGAAGGCGGGCACGACGGCGAAGATGAGCTTGCGCCCCGCCTGAAACTGTTCGTCGAGCGCGGCGTCAAGCTTGCCTAGGCCGGATTCCTTGCGGCCGAAGGCTCTGAGGACCGGCTGGCTCTGCGCAAACTCAACGATGCGGCTCGCCGCGGCCGCCGCTGCGGCGTCGACGCGATGGTCATTGAGCTGAACGAGATCTCCGGACCAGCGCATAACGAGATAGGCGACCGGCGCGGTCAAGAGCGCGGCGAGCGCGAGGCGCCAGTCGAAGATGAACATGCAGAGGATAACCGTCGCGGGCGTGGCGGCGGCCGTCACCACAGGGCGCAGGAGATGCGCCGGAACGCCGATCACATCGACGACGCCCTGGCCCGTCATCCGGCTAAGCTGTCCGACCCGGTCGACGCCGAACCAGCCGAGCGGCAGCGCCGCAATATGCGCGCCGAGACGCTTGAACAGGACGCGCCCGAGGCCAAGGCCCGCAAGATAGCCTGAAAGCTGCGTGCGGAAGCGAAGGATTGCATAAACGACGATGAGCAGGGACATGGCGGCGAGCCAGCGGCCGGCGGCGTTGTAGTCCTCCGCCAGCATCGTCCTCAGGATCGGCACAAGGAGGACAAACCCGACGCCGGTCAGAATGGATTCTGCGATCAGCCCGTAAAGGTTTGCGTTTAGGGGCGCGCGGGCGTCGGGCCCTGCGACGCGTGCGAGTGCGCCGATCATTGCGCCGCCTCCATGCGTCCGCTCAAGCGAGCTTCGCTCGCGCGCCAAAGCTCCGCATAAAGACCGTCGCTGGCGAGAAGGCTTTCATGGTTGCCGCGTTCGACGATGCGGCCCTTGTCCATCACGCAGATCTGGTCAACGCCGATGATCGTGTGCAGGCGGTGGGCGATAACGAGAAGCGTTCGGCCCGCAACAAGCTCCGACAGCGCGTCCTGTATCGCCGCTTCGGATTCCGGATCGGCGAACGCGGTCGCCTCATCAAGCACGAGGATCGGGGCGTCGGCCAGGAGGGCGCGGGCGATGGAGACGCGCTGCGCTTCGCCGCCGGAAAGGCGCGCATCATCGTGGACGACGGAGTCATAGCCTCGCGGGAGGGCGAGAATGCGGTCATGAATCTGCGCTGCCCTCGCGGCCGCCTCGATCTCCGCCAAGGGCGCGCCCGGTCTGCCGAGCGCGATGTTCTCCGCGATCGTGCCGCCGATCAGTTGGACATGCTGGAATACGAAGCCGACGCGGGCGTAAAGGTCATCAGGCGCCATGGCGGCGACAGGAACGCCGCCGATCGAAAGCTCGCCCTCTGACGCGTCCCAGAAGCGGGGCAACAGCCTTGCAAGGGTCGACTTGCCGGAGCCCGACGGCCCGACGAGCGCGGTCGACGTTCCGGGTTCAAGCACGAGGTCGACGCCGTGCAGCGCATCGGTTTCGCCGTCATAGGAAAAACGCACGCCATCAAAGACGACGCGATTGTCCGCAGGCGTCTGCGGCGCGTCGAGGACCGGAAGAACATCAGCGTCCAGAAGCGCGGCGATTCTTTCCGCTGCGGGTTTGCCGAGCATCATGTCGTTCGCCGCATAGGAGAGCGTCAGGACCGGCGCCGTCAGCGCCGGCGCGAGGACGACCGCCGGCAACAGATCAATAGGCGCGATTGCGCCGGCCCGCGCCATCAGGAAGCCGACCACGAGGACGAACAAGAGCGAGAACAGCGGCGACAGCACCACCTCGGTCGCGGCCGAATAGCCGAGCATTCCCCGAACCCAGCGCCAGAAGAAGTCGACAAAGTCCTGCGTGCGTTTGACGAAACGGCCATAGGCCTCTTTCGCCTGGCCGAACGTCTTGATGACGGCGATGCCCTGAACGAACTCCACCGCGGCGGCGTTCACGTCGCCCATCGCCTCATTGTACGCCTTCATGTTTTCGCCATAGCCGCGGAACTGAAGCGCGTAGAGGCCGACGCCGATCCCGGCCGGCAGGAGCGCGACGATTGCAATTCGCCAGTCCGTCCACAGTAGATATCCGAGCGCGGCGAGCGGCGTGACAATGGCGCCGGCCATGTTCGTATAGGAATGGCCCACAAGGTGATGAAGCGCCGAGACGTCTTCCTGGAGCGCTTTTTTGACCGCCCCGGCGTTGCGATTGTCGAACCAGCCGAGCGGAACCCGCGAAAGGCGCCGCGCCATGCGCTTGCGCAGATCCCTTTGGAAGCCGACATCGACAATGTGAGTGATCGCGCCGGCCGCCATCATGCAGGTGAGCCGGACGATGAGCGCGCCGATGGCGACCGCCGCGATCGCCCAGGCGCGATCTGCGTCTGGGCCCGACGGCGCAAGGAGCGCGCGGCCAAGTTCTGCGACGGCGATGAACGGGACGACGCCGGCCGCCGCGCTGATGGCCTGAAGCGCGCAAGCGACGTAGAGCGGGCCCTTGATGGGCGCGATAAGCCGTCCGATGGGGGATTTGCCAGTCGATGTCGCAGATGCGCCTTCGTTCATGGTCGATGCCTCATCAACGAGCTGCGATGTTCGTGACGTTAATCCCGCCCGCGCGTTCAGGCGGCCGTCATTCCGCCGTTCGGCCGCCGCACGATTGCGCTGGAGATAGAAAGGCGCAGCGGCGCGAGGAAGGCAAGTAAAGCCCACACAGGCCATTACGTCGGCCTGCGCGCGTCTGACTATCCTATCGCGGGGGACTTTGCCGGCTCTTTTAAACGGGCTCTAAGAGCCCTTCTGAAACCGTCCGCCGCTCATCACGCGACAGATAGTCAGACGTTCGTTTCCCCGCGACGATATGGTTCAGGCTCTTAGTCAATGAGAGTTAGAGCCCGAACCGGCCATTGCGTCAGCCGGCGCGCGTCTGACCATCCTTTCGCGGGGGACTTTGCCGGCTGTTTTACACGGGCTCTAAGAGCCCTTCTGAAACCGTCCGCCGCTCAACAAACGACAGATAATCAGACGTTCGTTTCCCCGCGACGATATGGTTCAGGCTCTTAGTCAATGAGAGTTAGAGCCCGAACCGGCCATTGCGTCAGCCGGCGCGCGTCTCACCATCCTATCGCGGGGGACTTTGCCGGCTGTTTTACACGGGCGCTAAGGCGTTTTGTACGCCCCGGTGTTTGAGAAACTGCGCTCGCCCATCGTACTTGCCGACCCGCGCGTTATCCTCTTCCTGCCGCGTTTCTTGGTCATATCGAAACTGTCATAGAGCGCGCCGGTCGCAGTTCGCGCCTCATAGGACAGACGGTCGCCATCGATGGTGATGAGTTGAAAGAACTGCGTGTTTTCCGCCTTCCGCACCAAAGTCACGCCATCCGCTTCATAGTCGTCCCAGTCGCCGGCTCGGAACCCGTATTGCTTCGGCCCGCTGACGGAATTCACGAACATCGTATCGACGCTGCCGCCTTTCGACTGAAAGGCGATTCGTTCCGGCGTTTGGCTTATTGCGCCGCGCGCATAGGTATGGTCATGCCCCTGAAGGACAAGATCAACCTTGTGTTTGTTGATAACGGGCAGTAACGCCGCGCGCCGCTCCGGGCTGTCTCGATCGGCCCCTGACGAGAAAATCGGGTGATGCATGGAGACGATTTTCCAGCGCGCGTCACTTGCGGCGAGTTCCCGGTCTAACCAGTCGGCTTGTTCTTCGATCTTCGGACTTTGGGTTGAAATGATGAATAGGTGGAGGTCGTTTGAATACCGAATATCATAGGCGACTTCCTGCAGGTCGTCGGCCAAGGTCGGTTCTTCCGGCAGCGTGAATTGCGGGCGCCACATGACCGAGAGCAACCGGTTCTGTTCGACCGAAGGAAGGTTGAGCCGCTCATATTCGTGATTCCCCGCCACTGGGACCGCCGGAATCATGCCGTGGATAAACCCGGTCGCGTCGAACCACTCCGCCCACTCGAGATCGCGCGAGGGACGGTTGACCAGATCCCCCGCGTGCAAAATGAAATCCGCTTTTGGCGCTTCCTGGAAGCCGGCGCGGATCAGTCGCGACCAGTGAGATCGGAGGGCGTTCTGCGCGTCTCCGAGGTACAAAAACGAAATCGGCCCGCTCTCCGCCGCGGTACGGGTTTGCAGCCATTCAGACCACTGATCGCCGGTCCCCTTGACGCGATACGCATAAAGCGTGTCCGGCTTCAGGTCCTCAAATATCACCGAATGGAAGTGCGCCGGAGGCAGGCCGGCATTGCTGGCGATGTCGATGACTTCTCCGAACGCGTCCGCTTTTTGAGGGTCAAGGCGCTCCGTCCTGGCCGACACGCGCTCAGCGCCAATATCGAACCGCGCATCGTCCCTGGCTTCCACGATTTCTGCGAACGTGGCGTCCACCGTTGCGTCGGTCCGCCACGTAACGGCGAAGCTTGATTGCGGGCTTTCGGGCAACGTGACGACAATTCGGTCCGGCCAGCCCGTCGCTTCTTGCCAGGGCGGTTGCTGATGGGCCCCGGCGTCGCCGGGATCGTGCGCGGCGGCGAGGCCCAAGAGAGCGGCGGAAAAAGCAAGGAAAGGGAGGAATTGTCTGGTCATAATGAGGGGGTACCGCGCCGATATGACATGAGGTTGACGATCGGCGGTCCGTTTAGCGCCGGGTTCCAGAAAGCCCAAGAAACAAGATGGCGCGACCGCGCTCGGCCGCGCCGCGAGCGGCGACTACGGCGCGTAGCCAAACCAGCCTCGCCATGTGAACGCGGCGTAGAATTGCGTGACGCCACTCAGGCCTGCGGCGCGCAGTATAGCCTTGTCCGCGCCGGGATCGAGCAGCGTCATCATTTCCGCGACCGCCATACGAGCGTTCTCGGCCATTTCGGCGTCGGCCCCGGACGCTTTTGCAAACTCGCGGTAGCGCGACAGCCAAGCCTCGCGTTCGGTCGGCGTCTGTGAAAAACTGCAATGCGCCGCGACGAAAGGGGCGCCTGGCTTCAGCCGCTGAACAATTTCAGAAACCGTCCTCTCCCGCGTCTCCGCGTCAAGAAAATGAAGCGTCAGGAGACTGGTCGCGGCATCGAACGGTCCCTTCGGCGCGTCCTCGATAAACCCGTGATGAAGGCTGACGCGCTCGATTAGAGGACCAAGACGCCTCCTTGCTTCGTCAAGCATCGGCTGCGCGGGATCGACGCCGAGAAAAGTCCAGTTTTCGTTTTGCCGTGCGAACGCTTCGAGTTCCAGGCCGCCCCCGGCCCCGTGCGCCAACACATGCGCATTTCTCGGCGCGCGTTCCCGGAGCAATACGCCGGCCATACGGTGGACGTCAAAAAATCCGGGCATGAACTTCGCTGGACCGTCGGCGTATCGAGCGGCTTGTTCAGGATCGTTGAACATCTCAAGAAATGGATTTGCCTTGTCGGACATCTTGCTATCTCTATACAGAAGGAGCGATCAGGCTAAAGCTTTTGAGGCTTCTCCGCAGGCCTGTTGATCCTTGAACCGCCTAAATGAATTCGGGAGTTTTCAACGGGCGCGAGGCGCCTCATTTATCACGATCACCAGTCGCGATTCTCCGGTTCCCTCAATCGGCGGCGAGCGATGGGCGACGACGCCTTGCGAACCGCCGGGCCAGGCTTTTCCTTTCAGGAAGATCGGGCATCCAGTGGGCGCTATCTCGATGCGACCGGGTTCTTTCGATGAAGTCGCAACCCCGTACAGGGTGCCTGGCCCCTTATAGGTGCAGATCATGCGCGCTTGGACGGCGTCGCGATGAAACTTTCTGCAGGCGTCGTCGCGGACGACCTCGCCGCGAAGCGCGATTGACTCAATAGAGAGGACGCGCATGAACTGCTTCGACAAGTCCGCGACATCCTCGGCCATCCAATCTCGGGCCGGACCGTAGGCGAACCCCAAATTGTGAAGAAGACCGTCCACGCCGTCGTCAATTTCGCGAATTGACGTACTCAGACGAAATTTCGCTTCTGGCTGGCTTGCGACCACGTTCAGCGTCGAAGTGGCGAATGACGGCAACTTTCGCTGCAGGATAACAGCTTCGATATCCGGGTCGAAGGCGGCGTCGAGATCGCCAAGGCGCGTCACGGTTCGCACAGGGTCGTTTGGCGGCGTGGAACGAGCGGCGGCGTCGCCGCGCGTACTGACGCTTCCCAATACGGGACCTGCATACTCTTCCTCGTGCGAAAAGGCGCTATGCGGATGATGCATGCCTGTTCACCCATCGCCAAATATGCGCCGACGTGAGAAGCGCGGCGCCGGTTACGGTCAGCAGAGTTTCATAATCATGAAGAGCCTCGACAAACCCGGCC
Organism: Parvularculaceae bacterium; assembly: GCA_028284065.1. Classification (GTDB taxonomy): domain Bacteria; phylum Pseudomonadota; class Alphaproteobacteria; order Caulobacterales; family Parvularculaceae; genus MED-G105. The sequence goes on along the minus strand of JANQSJ010000014.1, from coordinate 129,564 downwards.
GCCAGCAAGAGCGAAAGGCCAAGCAGCGCGGGAGCGACAAAAGAGAGCTTCACCTTGGACGCGTGATGGCGAGCGATCGCGACCAGGGTGATGGGGATGGCGATCAGCGCCAAAATCTGATGAATCCATTCGGCCTCAGCCAAGACGCCGGCCAAGGGAAGGGACGCGCCGAGGATCGGCAGCGCCAAGCAGTGGACGAGGCAGAGTGTGGACAGCCCGATAGCAGAGGAATCGAGCGTTGGTGCGTTGCTGTTCACGATGGGGCCTTACGCAGCGGGATCCGCCCGGCGCCAGTGCGGGAAAGGATCGGGCATTTCAGGGATCGTATCGGGCGAATACTCAACCTCTTCAGGAATGAGAGCCGCATCGAGACGTGATTTCAGAGCCGGCCAGTCAATCCCGGCGCCGATGAAAACAATCTCCTGGCGACGATCGCCGAGCGGTTCTTGCCAATTCTCCTTGATGTAAGCGTCGATCCCGTCTCCCGAGGGCCACCGTTCTCGGGGAACGCTCGCCCACCAGGTTCCAAGCGGCGCGACGCTCGACAAGGCTCCGGCGAGCGAGAACTCCGCCACCCAGTCCGGACGCGTGGCGACCCAGAAATGGCCTTTCGCGCGGATGACGCCAGGGAGCGGGCTGTTCAGCAGCGTGTGGATCGCTTCCGGCTTGAAAGGGCGGCGCGCGCGATAGACATAGGACGTGACGCCGTATTCCTCCGTTTCCGGCGTATGGTCAGCATAGCCATAAAGCTCTTTTGCCCACATTGGATGTTCGTGCGCCTTTTCAAAATCGAACATGCCGGTGTCGAGGATCGCATCCGCGGGCACATCGGAGTAGTTCGTTTCAATGATGCGAACATCTGCGTTCAAACTGCGGATGATCTTGCGGGCCGCGTCGACTTGCTCAGGGCGGGCGTCGTTCACCTTGTTGAGAATCACAATGTCGGCGAACTCAATTTGGTCTGTCAGAAGATGAACCAGGGTTCGCTCATCCTCCTCGCCCAATACCTCGCCGCGGTCCCTGAGGAAATCGTGGCTGGAAAAGTCCTTTAGGAGGTTCACGGCGTCGACGACGGTGACCATGGTGTCGATACGAGCGACGTCAGACAGGCTTTCGCCTTCCTCAGTGCGAAAGTCGAACGTGGCGGCGACCGGCAAGGGCTCGGAGATGCCGGTTGATTCGATGAGGAGATAATCGAACCGTCCCTCGCCGGCGAGGCGTCTGACTTCGGCGAGAAGGTCGTCCCGCAATGTGCAGCAGATGCACCCATTCGACATTTCAACCAGCGTCTCGTCGGTCCGGCTAAGTTCGGAACCGGCGCGAACGAGGTCAGCGTCGATGTTTACTTCAGACATGTCGTTGACGATGACCGCGACCTTACGCCCCTCCCGATTGTTGAGAATGCGGTTGAGCAGCGTGGTCTTGCCGGCCCCGAGAAATCCGGAGAGCACAGTAACGGGCAGGCGTTCATTGGTCGCAGCGGACATAGGTTCAGCCTCTCCTCGGCTTCGAATGCGGCGATCGCTTGCCCGAAGCGTTAGTGCCTTGTATGACTCAATGCAACATTATTGCATTGATGAGGCGCTGGTGCCGTTATGACGCGCTCCAAGGAACGCTCGGCCAAGGCTGAGAAATCGCTGCCCGAAGCCGTGCAGACAGCAATCGAGTCCTGTCGATTGCGCGGCGCGCAGGTCACGCCATTGCGCGAGGCCGTTCTGACCGCGCTTTGGTCGGCGGATTGTCCGATCGGCGCGTATGATTTGAGAGATCAGCTTTCCGAGACGCTCGGTCGAAACATCTCTGCGGCCAGCATCTACCGCACGCTCGACTTCCTGTGCGTTCAGGGGCTCGCGGCGCGGATCGAAAGCCGCAACGCCTATGTCGCCTGCGCCCACCCTGAACACGATCACACCTGCATCCATTTCGTGTGCAATGACTGTGGAGCGTCGTCCGAGATCGAAGACAAGAAGCTGGAAAGGTTGCTCGCGGCCGATGCGGAAGCGCTCGGGTTTGCAATCGACCACCGTGTGATCGAGCTTTCGGGGTCCTGCGTGGCGTGTCAGAGAGCAGCCGAGTAAGCGCCGCGGAAATGCCATCGTGCGAAGCGCGCAACGCGCGTTGGAGCGCGAATGCGCAAACGACCGACCATGCGGTCGAAACCCTGGAGCTGCGCAGCGGCGCGCGCCTTATCCTTTGCCGGTTCGATCAAGGGGCGCCAAGATCTTTCAGCTTCACAGAACCTGAGGACATGTTCGGCTTTGGCTTCCACTTGCGGGGCGGCGCTCGCTTCGAAATGGAGGCCAAAGCCTTTCGGACAAGCGCCCTTGATGTTTGGGCGTGCGCGGCGCCGCGAGGGTCATCGTCGACTTTTATTCTGCCTGCGGAGGGCTTTCGAACGGCGTCGATCCGCTTCGAACCGCAAGTGGCGGAAGAGTTCTTCGCCGAAGGCCTCGCGCTGCGGCGCGGCGCGCGGCGAATTCTCAAGCGAGCGCGGCAGGCCGTGGGAACGGCGCAGATGCCGTCCCTTGCAGCTGGAGCGGCGACGCGGTTGCAGTCGATGTTCACGACCCCATACCGGGACGCCGCCCGACGTTTGTATCTGGAATCCTGCGCGCTTGATCTTCTTGCCGGGCAGGTCGCGAGTCTGTCGGATGAGGCCGTGAACGAAGGCGTCGCCGAATTGCGCCATCGGGAAAAGGCCTTCGCGGCGCGGGACTATCTTGACGCCCGCCTGCGAGACACGCCGACAATCGCCGAGCTCGCCAAGGCTGTCGGCACGAACGAATTCACGCTTAAACGCGCTTTCAAGGAAACGTTCGGCGCCACGATTTTTTCGTACGTCTCCCGCAAAAGGATGGAGCACGCGGCCGGACTCTTGAGGCAGGGGATGAGCGTGTCGTCTGCAGCTCATGAAGTCGGCTATGGCTGCGCGCGATCTTTCTCGGCGGCCTTCAGGCGTCAGGTCGGCCGCTCGCCGAGCGCGATCCGCCGAGGCGTCCAATAGATTGCTCCCGATCGGCGACGGTATTTCTCCCGTTTGGCGCCTCAGGCCAATGCGACGCCGTGTTACCTCCACCGACGTTATCACGTGGCGTCGGGGTTTCCATGCGCGCTTTTCTCACTGCCGCCGCGGCCGTATCCGCATTGACCTTTTCGGCTCCGTTCGGCGCTTACGCGCAAGACGTAGACGGATCAGTCGAAGATGGCCTCATCGAAGTCGAAGCGGCCGATCGCCCGGATGAAATCATCGTGACGGCGCGTCAGCGCGAAGAGGCGGCGCGGGACGTGCCGTTCGCGTTGACGGTTCTCGGCGGGGATGCGCTCGAACTGAGGCGCGTGGACGACACATTCAGCCTGTTTAGGCAGGCCCCCGGGCTTTCTCTGACAAGTTTCGACGACGGGCGGTTCGCCTATTTTCAGCTTCGCGGCATTGGACCGCTGACCCAAGCCATCGGCCCTGATGATGGCTCGGTCGTCACATACGTTGACGGCGTCCCGCAACCGGTCTTCGCTTCCGAGTTCGCATATCTCGATCTTGAGCGGGTTGAAGTGTTGCGCGGTCCGCAAGGAACCCTCTTTGGACGGAACAGTCAGGGCGGAGCGATCAACGTTACGACCCGCGCGCCTTCCGATGAGTTCGAAGGCAAGGTCCGGTTGGAAGGCGGGGAACAGGGCTATGGCCTCGCCGAAACCTCACTTTCCGGACCGCTCGCCGGCGACCGCGTTAAGGGACGACTCTCATTCCGCGCGTCAACCGTCGATGGCTTTGTCGACAATATTGCGCCGATCGGCGGGGATCTCGGCGACCGCACCTCCTATTCAGGTCGCGGCGTCATCGTCCTTGATCCCGCAACCGAAGATGGATTTCGCGTGACGCTTTCCGCGAACGTCGACTACCAACGGTCCAACCCCTTTTACTACGTGTCGCGGGGCGCGCCTGAGCCAGCGGTGGAGCTGGATCCGATAAATGAAGTCGAACGGACGGCGTGGGGGACAAGCATCAAGGTCGAAAAACCCCTTGGTTTCGCTGACTTCACGTCGATCACGGCGGTCAACGGTTTCAACAATAATCAAGTGACGGACGATACTGACGGGCTGATCTATGGAACGCTCTTCGGTCAGACGCCGGCGGACTTCCTCGCGCCAGACTCGTTCTCCGATTGGGACGAGCAGGAGACACGTTTCTTCCAGGAGTTTCGTCTCTCGAATGTGACCGAAAGCGACGTCGCCTGGGCGGCGGGCCTCGTCTACTTCCGGTCGGACCTCGACGTTCAACTTGACAACCGGTCGAGCTTCTCGCCGATCCTCAATGGCGATCGCGATGCTGAGCAGATCATCAATTCCTACGCGGCCTATGGCGAGGCGACGGCCCCGATCTTCGATCCGCGTCTGAAAGGGACTTTAGGGTTTCGTTACACGCGCGACGAAAAGTCTCTCGACGCGACCTTCGCCGGCGTCGGGTTTCCGGGCTCCGTCGATTTCTTCGAAGAAGACAGCCAGGCAAATTTCGACCTGTTTACGGGTCGCGCGGCGCTGAACTTTGAGGCTTCCGAAAACGTCAATCTCTATGCGACGGTTGGCCGAGGAGCGAAGAGCGGGGGCTTCCCGAGGCTGACCTTGAACGCGGCGTTCGGCGCGGCAAGTCCGAACTACGCTGAGTCCACATCGTGGACATATGAAGCCGGCATTAAGACGCGCTTCCTCGATGGTCGCGCCAATGTCGATGTCAATGGTTTCTATAATGACGTCGAAGACGAGCAGCTCTTTGTCCTCGACTTCATCGCATTCCAATTCGTGCCGGTAAATCTCGACACGCGGTCCTTCGGCGTTGAGGCGCAAGGGGACTTTGCTGTCAGCCGCAACTTGTCCGTATCCGGCGGGCTCGCCTGGACGGACGGCGAAATCCGGGAGGGCGACGCGTTTTCCGGCGCGGTTCCGGGGAACCCTATTCCCAATGTCGCCGAAATCAGCACGACGGCGACAGTCGATTATCAGGGCGACGCCATTTCCTGGGCCGGCGAGGAATTCTCGCCATTCGCGACGCTAACGCACCAGTATGTCAGCGAGCGCGCCGCCGATGTCGCCGACAGCTTTGATCTCGACGCCTACCACAATGTGGATTTCCGCATTGGGCTTGCATTCGGCAACATCGATGTCTTCGCTTTCGCGCGGAACCTTCTGAATGAAGAGCAAGAGATCAATGGCACGCTGTTTGGCCCGGGCGTCGAAGCGTCCGCCTTGGGTCGACCGCGCATTGTCGGCGGTGGCCTCACGGGAAGGTTTTAACGCGCCGCTTGCGTTGCGTCCTCGTTTCCTTGTCTTCGCTTTCGGGCGCGGCGCCCGGATACCATCCGAGGCGAAAGAGGGTCGCGTCGATGTGGCCTGGCGCCGACTTCAGATCGCAGACAACCGCCTTATGGTCCACTGCTTGGAATAGTAAATTCTTCCGTTCGCAAATGAACGCGACCCGCCTGGGCTATGGCCCAATCGTACGGGGCCGCGGGCTCGATGATCGGCGCAGGGCTTTGTGCACGGACTAAGCCCGCGCCAGCAAATGATGGATGAGAACGGGGGAGAAACTTCGAACTCCGATCAAGGCCGCGACTGCGGGCCCGGGCGGTCAGCCCGCCCCGCCGAAGGGCCTTTGGCCCGCGAGGCGACAATGGCGGAGAACGGAGGAGCTACGTTCGATCATGCTCCCGAAACGCGCGACTGCGCGTCGCCCGGCCAGGGCGCCCCCGCGGAGGACATCGCGCAGCGATTGTCCGCGAGCGAAATAATGGCGGAGCGCGGGGGAGAAAGTTCGAACTCGGAAATTCAAGGCCGCGACCGCGGCCCGGGCGGCCAGCCCGCCCCGCCGGAGGGCCTTTGGCCCGCGAGGCAAATAGTGGCGGAGACGAAGGGATTCGAACCCTCGAAGCGGTTTAACCCGCTTACTCCCTTAGCAGGGGAGCGCCTTCGACCACTCGGCCACGTCTCCGCCGCCGAAAATGTCGACATTCCAGGCCGTATGCAAGCGCCGATTTTTTGACCCTAGCCGTCGACGCAAGCAATCGAGCGCCCTTTTTCGACGGCCTAAAGCAATCAGCGGTCTGCTTCGTCGCCGGTTTCTGACGCCGTCACTGCGCGCGGACAGGCGCGGTCGCGGCCGCCGCTCTGAAGTTCTGCGAGAACGCCGGCGTTTAGATCCTGCGGCTTGGCGTCTTCGGCGGCTTCGGCGGCGATGAACGCGACATAGCCGAAGCAGCCAGTATCCTGTCCTCGTGGCGCATTGGCCTCAAAAGTCGGCGATACCGCCGACGCAGACACAGTTGGCCCGGTCTGCGACGTCTTCGGAGGCTCCGCAGCTGACGGCGGCGCCCCGGCAGCGGCGGCGGGCGGGGCCAGATGGCTTAGGGTCGGTTGGGGCGCGACGTCTTCGGAAGGCGCGCCGATGACGGCGTCATCCGCAGGCGCGTCATTTTGCGGGGCCGCTGGGTCCGGGACCGCTGGCTCAATGCCGACACTCGCATCGGTCGTTTCCGCGCGCGCGGACAGGAGTTCGGCGTTCGCGGCGCGCGCTTTGGCGGTCGCCGGCATTAGAAGTTTCTCGGACGCTGGCGCCGGCTCCGTCGACGGATCGACAATCGGCGCAATCTTGTCGGCTGGACCGCCCGGGGCTGGGGACGGCGCCGGACCGTCGGCGCTGTCGACCGGCGAGCGAATTGCGGACGCGCCCGCGTCGGCCGGCGCGTCTGCGTCTTTCGTCACGAACGCCATTTTGCGCGCCCGTGCGACGGGCGCCTGCGTCGCGGGCGACGGGGCGCCTTCCGACGCGATGGCGGGCGGGTCGATCTGCGGTTCGGCCTCGGCGTCGGCGAAAAACGCGGCGGCGATCTTGACCGTTTCGGCGGGCGCATCGGGGAGGAGGCCTGCGGCGCGGATCGCCGGCTTCGCGCCGGCTCGTCCCGACGCGCCGCCGCTTTCAATGTCCGCCGCGAGGCGGCCGGCGATGGGCGCGCCGTTCAAGACGCTGCGATAGACTTGCGTGTTTTCCAGCACCCGCTGCACGTAATTGCGAGTTTCGGAAAACGGGATCAGTTCGATCCAGTCGATCGGGTCGATCGCGCCGGTGCGCGGATCGCCATAGGCCTCGATCCACTGCGATACGCGGCCCTTGCCCGCATTGTAGCCGGCGAAGACCATTGGCAGCGATCCGCCAAGGTCAGACAGAAGATGCGATAGGTGCGCCGAGCCGATCAGCATGTTGTAGTTCGGATCGTCCAACAGCGAGGATCGTCTGTAGACGAGCCTTTCCTTGTTGGCCGTAAGCTTCGCCGTCGCCGGCATGAGCTGCATGACGCCGCGCGCGCCAGCCCGTGAATAGGCGCGAGGGTTGAATTCGCTTTCCTGCCGCGACAGGCCGAGGATCACCGCCGGGTCAACGAAGTTCGCCGCTTCTTCCGGCACATAGATTGTCGGATAGGAGACTTGCGGCGCGAAAACGCCGCGGCGCACGCCGGCTTTTCCTGCGCGCACGGTCACATGCGGCGCGGGCAGGCGCGAGGCGGCGGCGGCGAGCTCCAGGAATTCGCCGGGCGTCTCAAGCACGTCGTCGAGATAGTATCCGAATATGAGAAACGCGCGCTGATCGCCCACTTCGCTCAGGATACGAAGGGCCTGAGCGGCGGGCCGCGAGGCGAAGCGCGCGCGGTCCTCCGGGCTCGGGTCGGGCGCAGCCTCGAATTGACGGGCGAGAGCGTCGCCGCCGATCGCTTCGGCGGCGAGTTGGCCATAATACGTATAGGGATATTCAGAAGCCTTCTCGTACCACGCCGCAGCCGCCTCGGCGTCGCCCATCGCGCTTTGCGCGCGTCCCAGCCAATAGTACCCTCGCGCAAGTGAAATCGGCGCGGTGACGCTGGCGGTCAGCGCGGCGAAGTGCACCTCGGCGCGCTCCGGGTCGTCAAGAAACCTGAGCGCGATCCAGCCGGCGTCGAATTCCGCTTCGGAAAAGCTCGTCCCGCCCGGCGCGAGGCCGTGGCCCGCCGCCATGGCGTAGGCGTCGGCGTAGAGCCTTTCCTTCAACGCATAGCGCATCAGCAGCTGGCGTTCCGACCAAATGGACGCGGAGCCCTTCGCCCCTGGCGTCTCGGCCGAGTAGCCCCTGGCGATCGAAATCGCGCGCGGCTCGTCCCCGGCGCGTCGGTAATGGCGAATGGCGGCGTGGACGACCCCCGGGCTCAACCTGTCGGCGGCGTCGAGTCGGTTATAGGCGCTGCGCGCGCCCTTCGCCTGAAGCAGGAGAAGCGCCCGCGCCTCGGCGCGCCTGCGGTCCGCAGGCGGAAGATAGCCGAACACGCGCCGCGCATTCGTCACCTGGCGGCGGAACAGAAGATCGTCAACGCGCGCGACGTGGTCTTCAACCGACAAAAGGCGCCCGAAACGTTTAAGGAAATCGCGTTCCTCCGCGAGCGTGAAGCGATCATCGCGCCAGGCTTCGCTGACGATCGCCGTCGCGGCCTCTTCCGCCCCGGTTGCGAGGAACGCGCCGGCGAGCGCGGTCTTGCCCTCCACCGACTCCGGATCGCGCTGGTCAAAGAAACCGATGACGTCCGCCGCAGGCAGGGTCGACGGCATGCGCTCCTCTGCGTGCGACTGTATTTTTGACAGCGACGGCCAGTCGGGATGCGCATCGAGGAACGCCTTGGCGTCGTCGGCGCGAACGAGCGGGTCCTTCGCGTCGAAATAATACCAGAGCGCCAGGCTCTTCGCGATCGGACTTTCGATTGTATCCGCCGCGCGCCGGGCGTCGGCGAACCGCTTCGACGCAAGATTTTTTCGAATGACTTCGACCCGCGCGAGGTCATTGCGGCTGATGTATTTCGGCGCCGGCGCCGGCGGCTTGAGCCGCGGGACGATCGACGCGGCGTTCGCGCCGGCAGGCTGGGCGGCGGCTTGCGGCGCGCCGATCGACGCCGCAAGCAGGCAAAAAGATGAGATTGCGGCGGCGTTGAACGCGCCTAGACGATTTCGCATCTGCGCGATCGAAGGGGAACGCCGCTTGCCCGCAGCTGATAGCCGCCTCGCCGTCAGGCGTCGTTTCGCCAAAAGCAAACGCAAGACATTAACCCTCCGCCGCACGCCGGACATACGCATGTCGATCGTCCGCTGGTTTCCCCTCTCTCACGCGCTACAATAGCACCGTTGGAGAGAATTGCAGGCGTTTTCGCGCCAAATTGATCCTCGGGGCGTCGAAAGGGCGCGCGCGCCGCGTCGCGCGTCTTGTTCGCCACGGCCGGCAAGGCCTATGCAGGGCGTCGGAAGGACAAGAAACATGGTTAATCTTTCAGGTTCGCTGCCGGCGCTGGTGACGCCCTTCAAAGCGGGCGCGGTCGACGCAGACGCCTATCAGGCGCTGGTGGAGCGCCAGGTCGCCGCCGGCTCGTCGGCGGTTTGTCCGGCCGGAACCACGGGCGAGTCCGCGACCCTGTCGCATGCGGAGCATCGGCGCGTCATCGAACTCGCCGTCGAGGCGGCGGCGGGCAGGGTCCCGGTGATCGCCGGCGTCGGGTCGAATGCAACCGCTGAAGCGCTCGATCTTGCGCGTTTCGCCGAAGAGGCGGGCGCGGACGGTCTCCTCGCAGTTTCGGGGTATTACAACAAGCCGACGCAGGAAGGCCTGATCGCGCATTTTACGGCGCTCCATGACGCCGCCTCGCTGCCGATCATTCTCTATAACGTGCCGGGCCGCACCGCCGTCGGCCTGACGGTGGAGACGATTGCGACGCTCTCCCGCCTGCCGCGGATCATCGGGGTGAAGGACGCCACGGGCGATCTCGCCCGCGTCGCGCTGCAACGGCTGGCCAGCGGCGCGGATTTCATACAGCTCTCCGGCGAGGACATGACGGCGGTGGGCTTCAACGCCATGGGCGGGCGCGGCTGCATCGGCGTGACCGCGAATGTGGCGCCAGGCCTCTGCGCGAAGATGCAAAAAGCCTGTCAGTCCGGCGACTTCGCGGCGGCCCTGGCCATTCAGGATCGCCTCGCCCCGCTGCATGACGTTCTTTTTGCGGAAACCAATCCGGCGCCGGTGAAGTACGCAATGTCTGTTCTCGGCCTTATCGCGCCGGACGTTCGGCTGCCGTTATGCGCGCCGCGGCCTGAGACCCGCGCGCAAATCGAACAGGTTCTGCGCGACCTTGAGGCCAAAGAGCCAGTTTGAGAATGGTCGCCGCACATTTAGCGACGGATAGTCAGATGTTCGTTTGCCCGCGACGATATGGGTCAGGCTCTTGGTCGATAAGAACTAGAGCCCGATCCGGCCTTTGCATCGGCTGGCGCGCGTCTGATTATCCGATTACGGCGGACGTCGCCGGCTTTTCAAATGGGCTCTAGAGCGTGAGCGGAAAGTCGAAGAATAAGAAAGACGACGGCTCAAAGACGATTGCGGAGAACCGCCGCGCGCGCCGCGAGTATGAAATCGAGGACGTGATCGAGGCTGGGCTGGTGCTTACCGGCACCGAGGTGAAAGCGCTGCGCGAGGGCCATGCGACCATCCGCGAGGCGTACGCCTCGCCGGAGAATGACGGCGTCTGGCTCATCAACGCCAACATTCCGGAGTACTCGGCCGGCAATCGAGAGAATCATGAGCCGAAGCGGCCGCGCAAGCTGCTCCTGTCAAAGCGTGAGATCGCCCGTCTTTCCCAGGCGGTGGAGCGCAAGGGGTATACGATCGCGCCCTTGCGCCTTTATTTTAACGACCGCGGGATCGCGAAGCTGGAGATCGGCCTCGCCCATGGCCGTAAAATGCATGACAAGCGCGCCGTGGAGAAAGATCGCGACTGGTCCCGCCAGCAGCAAAGGTTGCTTCGGGACCGAGGCTAAAGCTGCGGGCGATAAATCCGCATCGCCTCATCCTGAGGGATTTTTCTCCTCGCCCTTCGGGACGCCAGCCCAACGGCTGGCTCCTCAGGATGAGGAGAAAAATCGTCTCGAAGGACGGTGATGCGGATTTATCGCCCGATGCTATAAAGCGTTTCCAGGCCAAGTGTGTGCGGTTGGCCGTTCGGAAACGCGCAAGAAATAGGACTTAAAGCGTCGCACTGATTCCGTTTGACGCGACGACGCTTTAGTCGTCAGGGCCTGACGGCACAAAGACAATGACAGTATGGAAAGCGGCCGCGGCCGCCGCGCCGCCGGCGAAACACGCCGCCGCGCCGGCGATCGGAGGCGGAGCGATTGCGTTCAGGCCAGCGACCGCGCCCGCCATCAGAATAAGCGCGCCGGCCGCTTTCGCATAGAATGAGACGAGCACCGGAAAGCCGTCCCCGCCGGTGAAATTGGCGGCGAACCGCGGCCAGGCGATGAAGACGTAAAGCCAGCAGCCGAAGCCCGCGGCCAGCACGGCGAAAGCGAGCGAGGCCCCGTGGAAGAGGCCGAGATACCGGCTCGCAGCGTCGGAAAAGGATACCGCCGCGATGGTTGCGGCCGCGACTCCAAAGATGGCTGTGACGCCAAGCGTCGCCAGCGGCCGCGCATCCTCCGCCTGTCGGACGGCGGCCGGCTTGCCTGGAATGCCCCAATTGCGGCCCAAGTTGCGTCGTCCTCATTGAGTGGCGTCGATGCGCCCCCCGCGTGGCGGCGCTGGCGGCCTGCAACGCGTCAAGCGGATGCGTCCAGGTCGCGGCGAATGGCGGCGAACACCGCCTCGAACATTTGAGGCGTCAGCCGGCCGGTATTCGTGTTGTATCTCGAGCAATGATAGCTGTCATGGACTGTCGGCGCGCGCGCCTCCATGCGATGGCGGGCGCCATGGCCAAACGGATGCGCTGCGAGCCGTTCGCCGAAGCTCTTTATTACCGCGTCATGGGCGATTCGGCCGAGGCACAGGATTGCTTCAAGCCGGGGCAGCGAATCGATTCGCGCCGCCAGATGGGGCCGGCAGGCGTTCGCCTCCGCCGATGTCGGCTTGTTCTGCGGCGGCACGCAGCGAACCGCGTTGGTGATCATGGCGTCGACCAGCTGCAGACCGTCATCAGGCGACGCGCCATAGGCGCCCCGCGCAAAGCCGAAGGCCAACATGGTCGGATAGAGGAGGTCGCCAGCGTAATCGCCCGTAAACGGCCTGCCGGTCCGGTTCGCCCCCTGAAGGCCCGGCGCAAGCCCGACGATCAGAAGGCGCGCGTCCTCTGGCCCGAATGAGGGCACCGCGCCGTTGAACCAGCCTGGATGCTCCGCCGCGATGTCGCTTCGGAAGGAGACGAGCCGCGGACACTTCGCGCAGGTTGGCGGCGGCTCCGGCGAAACGCCGGCCGAGAGGTCGCGAACCGCGGACGCCAATCATCCGATTCCGTCAGTAGTCTTCAAATTCGTCTTCTTCGCCATCGAACTCGTAGTTTTCGTCAGTCGCGTCGTCGTCGGCCTGTTGGCGCGGCGCGGACCGCTGGCCGCCGCTGCGGCCGATTATTTTCTGAATTTCTGCGAGATCGACAAATAAATCCGCCTGCCGGCGCAATTCGTCCGACGCCATTGGCGGTTGGCTTTTGACCGTGGAGACGACCGTCACCCTGACGCCCATGGTCTGCGCCTGCTCGACGGCGCGCCGAAAATCGCCATTGCCGGAAAACAAAACGATGTGATCGAGCTTGTCGGCGATCGCGACGATGTCGACGGCGAGCTCCACATCGATTGAGCCCTTGAAGCGCCGCCGGCCTTGAGCGTCCGTAAACTCGCGCGCCTGCTTCAGCACCATCGCGTAGCCATTATAGTCGAGCCAGTCGACAAGCGGGCGCAAAGGGGAGAAATCCTGCCCGCGCTCCTCCTGCATCGCCGTGTAGTAATAGGCCCGCACCAGCTGGCTCTCATCGCGCGCCTTTGCGAGCAAGCTCTTATAGTCCATGTCGAAGCCGAGGCTTCTCGCCGCCTTGTAAAGGTTTGCGCCGTCAATGAAGAGCGCGGTCTTTTCATCGTCGCGCATGGATAGGAATTCGCTCATCTCAGTCCCTCAACTATGGATCGCGCGCATATCCGTCAGGCGTTCGAGCGCGCCGCAAATGTCCGCTCAACGTCTACGCGTTTGCGGAAAAAAACCATGATATTTATCGGTTTAGGATCAAATCAGTCATTTTGCGGCGCCCCGCCGCCACACGTATTGCGCCTTGCGGCCCGAGCCCTCAACCATGCCGCGACAATAGTGGCGGCCTCACGCCTATATGACGCGCCAGCATGGCCGAATCCAGAGGCGCCGCGATTCGCCAACGCCGTGGCGGCCGTGCGGTGGACCGAGTCGCCGGAGCGCCTTCTTTGGATGCTGGGCAAGATCGAAGCGGCCTTTGGGCGCCGCCGCGGACGCCGCAATGCGCCTCGGACCCTTGACCTCGACCTCATCGCATTTGACGACGTGGTGCAGACCCCGACCGCGCGCGAAGGTCTCGTCCTGCCGCATCCGCGACTGCATGAGCGCGATTTCGTGCTCGCGCCCCTTTGCGAGATCGCGCCCCAATGGCGCCACCCGGCGCTTGGCGAATCTGCGCAAACGCTTCTCGGCGACCTGCCGGATAGGACCGCGACGCCGCTCGACGGCCCGCCGCTGATCGCGCCGCTGATCGCGCCGGAGGGCGATGCGGGGGGCCGGGCCGACTAAGCGCAGAGCGACGAGTTAGGCGTCGATGCCTTGTCCTTTCCGCGGCCGAGCGCTACAAGCGCCGCTTGGCCTCAGGACGCGAAGCGAAATTCTTAACGCTTTTGCCGGCGTTAAAGGCATGCTTTTGCTGTCAGAACAATTGGTAGCCGCGGCGCCGCCCAGGTCCCGGCTTGAACGGAGGAAGCTATGGCGCGGGTAACCGTCGAAGACTGCGTTGAAAAGGTGCCGAACCGGTTCAACCTTGTCCTGCTTGCGGCCCATCGCGCGCGCGTTCTCTCCTCCGGCGCGCCCATCCTGGTCGATCGCGACAATGACAAGAACCCCGTCGTGGCGCTGCGCGAAATCGCCGATGAGGCGCTGGCGCCGGACCAGGTGGAGGAAGACCTGGTCGTCTCGCTTCAACGCCAGTTTGACGTTGAAGAGGGTGAGGATGGCGTCGACGCGGCGGCGGAAGGCGCCGACGCGCCTCAGTTCGATGAGACCGACCAGGACAAGTACCTCCAGGCGATCAAGGCCGCCGGCATGACGACGCCTCAGTCCTTGCCGAAGACGTAAACGTCGGGTCAGGCCCGCGCGACGCGCGGCGGCATTTGTCGCAACGGCGCGCCGCCGCTGGCCAAACGCCAGTTTCGCCCTACATACTAAGGGTTTCAGGCCGACTGCTCGCGAGCCTTCGACATGGCGTTCTTGCGGACGCCGCCGGTTCCCACGCGCGGAATTGCGGCGGTGCGCCTGCGCGACAGGTCTAAGGCTTTGGGCGAGGCGCTTTCGGGCCATTGGCTCAAGACAGGCGGCGCCAGGCTCCGGCGAATCGGGCTCATGGATGTCGAGGAGACGGTAGCGACGAATGGAGCGGCTGCGGGGCAATGCGCAAGACACGTCTTCGCCTGTTAAGGCGGCGGCTGCAGCGGCTGATCGCGGCGCGCCGCAAACGCACGTCGGTCCTGAAACGGGCGTCGCGCCGCCGCAGGAACCTTCATTTGACCCTCAAGCGGCGCCGTCTGAGAAAGAGGCGGTAGCGAGCGCCCAGCCGCCGGACTTCATCCGGCAGGTCGAACTCGTCGACATGGTTCGCGCCTATGACCCCGCGGTCGACGAGGACCTCTTGAACCGCGCATATGTCTTCTCGATGAAGGCCCATGGCGGCCAGACGCGCAAATCCGGCGATCCGTATTTCACGCATCCCCTGGCGGTCGCGAAAATCCTCACGGAACTGAAGGCGGACCCGTCGACGGTGGCGACCGCGCTCCTGCACGACGTCGTGGAGGACACCGAGGTCAGCGTCTCGGACATCGAGGCGCGGTTCGGCGGCGAAATCGCGCGTCTCGTCGACGGCGTCACCAAACTTTCCAAGATCGAGCTGCGTTCCGATGCGTCGAAGCAGGCGGAGAATTTTCGAAAGCTCGTCATGGCCATGGCCGAAGACGTCAGGGTGCTGCTCGTCAAGCTCGCCGACCGGCTGCATAACATGCGTACGCTGCATTTCTTCGACAATGTCGACAAGCGCCGCCGCATCGCGCTGGAGACGATGGAAATCTATGCGCCGCTCGCCGGACGCATCGGCGTTCAACGCATTCGCGAGGAGCTGGAGGAGATTTCCTTTCGGGAGCTCAATCCGGATGCGTTCCTTCTGATCAAAGAGCGTCTCGACAGGCTTCAGGACAGCGTCGTCGGAACCGTCGTCGATCTCGCCCAGCGCCTGCGCGCCAATCTTGACGGGGCCGGAATCGCCGCCGAGGTGCACAGCCGCGAGAAGCGGCCCTTCTCGATCTGGCGCAAGATGTCCGCGAAGAATGTCTCGTTCGATGAGATCGCCGACATCTACGCCTTTCGCATTATCGTCGACAGCGTCGAGGACTGTTACAAGGCGCTTGGCGTCATTCATACGGCCTGGCGGATGATCCCAGCGGAGTTCGACGACTACATCTCTGCGTCGAAGCCCAATAACTACCAGTCTATCCACACCGCAGTCATCGGTCCGCCCACGGAAGACGGCGCCCGGCAGCGGGTGGAGATACAGATTCGCACGCGCGCAATGCATGAGACCGCCGAACGCGGCGTCGCAGCCCATTGGCGGTACAAGGACAGGGTGGCCGGCGACGCCTCGAGCGTCGAAATCGCCGGCGCCGGGCCGCACGACCCGTATGAGACGCCCCGTCGCCTGGTGGAGATGTTTCAGCAGGGCGAGGACCCCGACGAAGCGTTGCGCTACGTCAAGATGGAGCTTTTCCAGGACCAGGTCTTTTGCTTCTCCCCCAAAGGACGGGTCATTGCGCTGCCCAAGGGCTCGACGGGGCTCGATTTCGCCTATGCGGTGCACACGGACGTTGGCGACACCTGCGTCGGCGTCAAGATAAATGGCGCCGACCGGCCGTTGCGCACGCCGCTCAAGAACGGCGATGTCGTCCTCGTTTTGCGCTCGGACACCGCGCCGCCGCCGGCCGGCTGGGAGGCGATGGCGGTGACGGGCCGCGCGCGCACGGGCATCCGCAGGCGGATAAAAAAGATGAAGCGCGCCGAGCACGTCGCGCTTGGCAGGACGATGGCGGAAAACCTGTTCCAAGGCGTGCAGCTTGACCTCACGCCGAAAGCTGTTCAGGCGGCGCTGGACCGGCTCAAGGAAAGCCACGTAGACGATGTATTCGCCAAGGTCGGCCGCGGCGATCTTGCGGCGGAGGAGCTGATTGAAGCGGTTTATCCTGGCGCCTCGCTGGAGGTTGAGGGCGATCTTCTCGCCGCCGCGCAACAGGGACCGGTGAGCCCGCGGCGCGCAATTGAAGGCCTTCCCGCCGGCGCGCGCGCGCGAATGGGCCGTTGCTGCGCGCCAGTGCCTGGCGAGCGCATTGTCGGCATCAGGGGCGACGATCCCGCAGACATCATCGTGCACACGATTTACTGTGACCGACTGGATGCGGATGATCCCGAACAATCCCGCTGGATCGACCTTAAGTGGCGCGATGGCGAAGACCTGTCCGCTGAAACGAAGATCCTCGTCACGGTAAGGAATGAAGTCGGCGTGCTCTCCGACGTCGCCGGCGTCATTGCGCGCTATAACGTGTCGATCGCCAGCATCTCGCTCAGCGAACGCGCGCGGGACTTCGTCGAGCTTGAGGTTGACGTCGTCGTCAAGGACGCGCGGCAATTGTCCCAGATGCTCGCCGGCGTGCGGGCGCTTTCGAATGTCGTCGAGGCGCGCCGGGCGGAAAGCGACCGTATCGAAGAGATCGCAAGGTGAGGGATGCGGGGCATGACGCCGGATGACGTAATGAAGGAGTTTGAAGACGCAGGCGCCCTGCTAAAAGGGCATTTCATCCTGTCGTCCGGCCTGCACAGCGACACTTATCTGAATAAGTCCATCGTCGCGACGGACGCGGCGCGCGCCGAACGGCTGTGCCGGGCGCTCGCCGAAAAGGCGCGTGGAGAAGTGGGCGAGATCGACTATGTCGTCGCGCCGGCCATGGGCGCCATCGTCTATGGCTACGAGACGTCGCGCCACCTGCGGGTCCCCTTTTATTTCGTTGAGCGGGTCGACGGCGTTTTCCAATTGCGGCGCGGGTTTTCGCTGCCGCAGGGCGCGCGGGCGCTCATTGTCGAGGACATCGTCTCCACCGGCCTGTCGGCTCGCGAATGCGTCGCCTGCGTTGAAGGTCTGGGGGCGGAGGTTCTCGCCGTCGCTTGCCTCATCGACCGCTCCGGCGGCGCGGCGGACATTGGCGCGCCGCTCCTGCCGCTTGCGTCAATTGACGTCGCCGCCTATCCGCCGGACGAGCTGCCGCCGGCGCTCGCCGCCATCCCCGCCGTCAAGCCGGGCAGCCGCGGCGTCAGCCAGTCGGCGTGAGCGAATACATAGGCATAATGATGAAATGAGCGAAAAGCCTGACATTCGGCTGGGCGTGAACGTCGACCACGTCGCCACCCTGCGTAATGCGCGCGGCGGCGATCATCCGGACCCGGTGCGCGCGGCCCGGACGGCGATTAGCGCCGGCGCGGACAATATCACCGCGCACCTTCGTGAGGATCGCCGGCACATTCGCGACGATGATATGCGCCGCCTGAAGGAAGCGATCAGCGTCCCCCTCAATTTCGAGATGGCGGCGACTGCGGAGATGCTGAAGATCGCGTGCGAAGTGCGCCCTGACGCCTGCTGCCTGGTGCCTGAAAACCGGAATGAGCGCACCACAGAGGGCGGCCTCGATGTGGCGGGGCAGATGGCGTACCTGAAACCTTTCGTGCGGGAGCTCGCCGGCGCCGGCGCGCGCGTCTCTCTTTTCGTCGATCCTGACCCTGCGCAGATCGACGCCGCCCGTGAGGCCGGCGCCGCGGCGGTCGAGATTCACACCGGCGCTTACAAGCAGGCCTGCCAAGCGACGACGCCGGACCGCATCGAGCGCGAGTTTGATCTCATCCGCGCGGCCGCCGTCCACGGGGCCGGGCTCGGCCTCGAAATCCACGCCGGCCATGGGCTCGACTTCCACAATGTGCAGCCGGTGGCGGCGATCCCGGAAATCGTCGAGCTGAACATCGGCCATTTCATTATGGGCGAGGCGGTATTCGCCGGCCTGCCGGCGGTCGTGAAGGAAATGAAGCAGCTAATGCGCGACGCCCGGACGGGCGGGCATTACTGAGGGGCGCCGCATGATCATCGGCATCGGCAGCGATCTTATCGACATCCGCCGCGTGGAGCGGACGCTCGCCCGCCATCCGAAGCGCTTCCCGACGCGTATCTTCACCGAAATCGAGCAGGCGAAGTCCGACCGGCGCAAGAATCGGGCGGCCTCCTACGCCAAGCGTTTCGCCGCAAAGGAGGCCTGCGCCAAGGCCCTCGGAACGGGGCTTTCGCAGGGCGTGTTCTGGCGCGATATGGGGGTGGTGAACCTGCCCACCGGGCAGCCGACCATGGCGCTAACGGGCGGCGCGGCGATGCGGCTCGCCGCGCTGACGCCTCCGGACAGCGTTGCGGACATTCACTTGACGATAACGGACGACTATCCTTTAGCGCAGGCGTTTGTGATTATTTACGCTTCGCGCCACATAGAGCGTTTGGCGGCGGAGCGGCCGGGGGCGGAGTAGGACGATTGATGAGCAGTCAGGACGAGAAATCCGAGGCGGGCGAGGGGACGGCCGGGGCCGACGCGCCCGATGCGCATGATCGGCCAATGACCTTCCGCGAGGAAGCTGTGGATCTCGCCAAGACCGTGGTCTGGGCGGTGGCGATCGCGCTCGTTTTGCGGATCATCATATTCCAGCCGTTCAACATTCCGTCGGGCTCGATGAAGCCGAACCTCCTCGTCGGCGACTTCCTGTTCGTCTCCAAACCGACATATGGCTACTCGCGCGCTTCGCTCATCTATCCGTTCACGCGCCTCGATATCGATGGCCGGTTCCTCGGCTCCGAGCCGGAGCGCGGCGACGTGCTCGTCTTCAAGAACCGCAAAGATGGCAACAAGGATTACATCAAGCGGCTCATCGGCCTGCCCGGCGACGAGGTGCAGGTGAAGGCCGGCCATCTGCACATAAACGGCGCGCCGGTGCGCAAGGAATTCGTCGAGTACCGCACGGCGTCGTGCGACGGGATGCCGGCCCGCCAGGTGCCGATTTTCCGCGAGACCCTGCCGAACGGCGTCTCTTACATCGTTCAGGAGTGCCATGGCGACCGCGGCAATCTCGACGACACCGGGGTCTACAAGGTGCCGGCCGGACGCTATTTCATGATGGGCGACAATCGCGACCAGAGCGAGGACAGCCGCGTCGTCGCGAGGGTGGGCTATGTCCCTTATGACGATATCGTCGGTCGCGCGGAGCGCCTGTTCCTTTCCGTGGACGGAGAGCGGTTCTCCGTCAGGTTTGGACGTCTCCTGAAGAAAATCGAGTAGCAGGGCGGACGGGCCCGGCATGAGCGCAAGGCGCAGGCGATCCGGCAAGTCGGCAGGTGGCGAGGCGCCGCCGCCGTTCGACGAGGCGGCGCTTTTGGACGTGCAGTCCCGCGTTGGTTATCAGTTTACGGATGGCGCGCTCCTGCGGCGGGCGCTGACGCATTCCAGCCTTTCCTCGCAATCGAGCGTCGGAGATCTGGAGCGGCTGGAGTTTCTCGGCGACCGCGTGCTCGGCCTCTTGACCGCAGAGGCGCTGTGGCGGCGGTTCCCCGACATGGCCGAAGGAGATCTCGCGCCGCGCCTCAACGCCCTTGTCAGGAAGGAGACCTGCGCAAGGGCCGCCATCGCTTTCGGGCTCGACAAGGCGATGCGCCTGTCGCCGCATGAAGACGAGGCGGGGGGACGCGCCAAGAGTTCGATCCTCGGCGATGTGTGCGAAGCGTTTCTCGGCGCGCTTTACATTGACGGCGACCTCGCCGCCGCCCGCAAGGCCTATGATCACTACTGGCTGGCGAATCTCGACGATCTGCACGCCAACCACCGCGACGCCAAGACTGTTCTTCAGGAATGGAGCCAGGAGCGCCGCCGCGGCACGCCTCGTTATGAAGTGCTGAGCGCAGAAGGTCCGGCCCACGCGCCCGCCTTCGCGGTCAGGGTTGCGATCGAAGGCGCGTCCGCCGACGGCGAAGGCGCCTCGAAACGCAGCGCCCAGAGCGCTGCGGCGACGGCGCTTCTTGTCGCCGAAGGGGTGTGGACGGAACATGACGTCTGAAATCCGTGCGGGCGGCGAGGAGCCGCGCCGCTGCTCTTTTATCGCGGTGATCGGCGCGCCGAACGCCGGCAAGTCGACGCTTGTCAATGCGATGGTGGGCGCGAAGGTTTCTATCGTCACCCACAAGGTGCAGACGACGCGCGCCAGGGTGCGGGGGGTCGCCATCGAGGGCGCCGCGCAGCTGGTCTTCATCGACACGCCGGGCATCTTTACGCCGAAGCGCCGGCTCGACCGGGCGATGGTCGCCGCCGCGTGGGAAGGGCTCGACGGCGCCGATGAAGTCCTGCTCATAGTCGATGCTGCGGCCTTTCTCGCCGATCGAAAATCCGGCGCCGACAAGAAGGCGCGCGAAGACACGTTGGCGATCGTTTCGCAGCTAGCGGAGAAGAGGCTGAAGGCGATCCTGGTCCTGAACAAGGTGGATCTCGTGGATCGGCCGAAACTACTCGTCGCGGCGGCCGACCTAAACGACCGTGCGGCGTTCGATGAGACGTTCTTCATCGCCGCGCATACGGAGGATGGAGTCGCCGAGCTGAAGGCGCATATCGCCGCGCGCGCGCCGGCGGGGCCGTGGCTCTATCCGGAAGATCAGCTCTCAGATATTTCAGACCGCCTGATGGCGGCGGAAGTGACGCGTGAGAAGCTGTTCCTCCGGCTGCACCAGGAATTGCCCTATGAGTCGACTGTCGAGACGGTCGAATGGGGCCGCACACAGAAAGGCGAATTGCGCATCGAACAGACGATCTTCGTCTCCCGCGACAGCCACAAGCCGATCGTCCTCGGCAAGGGCGGCCAGACCATCAAGGCGGTGGGCGCGGCGGCGCGCGAGGAGATCGAACGGCTCCTGGGCGAGCCGGCGCATCTCTTCCTCCACGTGAAAGTGCGTGCGAACTGGACCGAGGAGAACGCCCGCCTGCGGGAAATGGGCCTCGATCCGGTCGACTGACGGGCGCCGCGGCCGAGGGCGGCGGTCTGTCGCGGTTTCTTCAAAAAAATATCCTTGCGTCAGAACGATGGTTCTAATATTCAGAATGACGGTTCTGAAAAGCCGCGACCGCACCCGACAATTGGGAGTGGCGGACGCTGGCGATGATAGCGATGGAGCGGGCGTTTGCCGCGAGCGCAGGCCGACATAGACGCCGCCGTTATCGCCGCGCGCGATATCTTCTGGCGCGCCGGCTATGACGAAACGTCCGTGGAGGACGTCGTCGCCGCCACCGGCTTCAACCGCTATGCGCTGTACAATGAATTTGGCGGCAAGCGGGACGTCTTCCTTGCGACCATCGACACGTACCACCTGGAGCGCAAGACGATCTTCCTCGACGTTCTTGATTCGCCTGATCGCGCGCCGCTGGACGCGGTGCGCGAGGTGCTGACTTTCTCCATCATCGAAATGGCGCGGCGCGAGGCGGGCTGCCTCATGTGCAATGTGGCCTGGAATCTCGCCCGCCGCGACGCAATCGTTCGCGCGCGGGTCGAGACGTATATGGACGAAATCACGTCCGCGTTTGAAGAGGCGCTGTCGCGGGCCGCTGCGCGCGGCGAGCTCAATCCGAATGTCGCGCCGGCGAGCGGCGCCCGGCTTCTCATGACGCTGATCAAGGGGCTCGGCGCTGCGGCGGAGATGGGCGCATCGGAGCGGATGCTGATGGAGACGCTTGAGACAGCGCTTGGCGCGTTTTCATCCGCGCCGCAAAAGTCGCGGACGCGGACGCGGGCCCGCGCAACGGCGCAGGCCGGGACGCGCACGGACAAGGCCGCGCGCGATCGCCGCAGGCCGGCGTCACGGCGAAAATAAGGGACGGGAGAGACATGGCCGAATTCAAGAGCGGAATAGACGCGTTCGCCGCGCGGTTTACGGATCTGATGATCCGGCTGCGGTGGCTTGTGATCCTTGCGGCGATCGTCGCCGCCGGCTATGTGGGAAGCGGCGCCAGCCAGCTCGAATACTCGAACAATTACCGCACCTTCTTTTCGAAACAGAACCCGGAGTTGACGAACTTTGAGGAGTTTCAGTCGCGCTACACAAAGAGCGACAATTTCCTGTTCGCCATCGTTCCGAATGACGGCACGGACGTCTTCGATCCGCGCACGATCAAAGCCATGGGGGAGATCACCGAAGCCGGCTGGCTGGTGCCCTTCGCCCGGCGCGTCGATTCGCTTACGAACTTCCAATACACCTACGCGATCGGCGATGAGCTGATTGTCGAGGACCTGTTTGAAACGCCGGATGAGGTCGACGCGGCGACGATCGCGGCGCGCAGGGAAGCGGCGCTCGCAGAGCCCCTGCTGGTCGGCCAGCTCGTCACGCCGGACGCGCGCGCCGCGGCCGTCAATGTCGTCCTCAACTATCCTGAGACATCCCTCACCGAAGTGCCGGAGGCGGTTGTCGCCGCGCGCGAGATACGGGAGCGGATTAAGGCGGATTACCCGCATCTCGACGTCTATCTCACCGGCACGTCGATGCTGAACAACGCCTTTTCAGAGGCGATCCAGTCTGACTTCATGCTGCTTATCCCGATCATGATCGCCGCCATCATCTTGGCGACCATCATTGCGATCCGCTCGGTGTCGGCGACCCTCGTGACGGTGCTGATCGTCGTTCTCTCGGCCGCCATCGGCATGGGGTGGGCGGGCTTTGTCGGCGTCAAGCTCGCAGGGCCCAGCCCCAGCGCGGTCATCGTGATCCTGACGCTCGCCATCGCTGATTCAATTCATATCCTGATCACCGCGCGGGCCGCGCTCCGTCGGGGGCTTGAAAAGCGCGCGGCGATTGTCGAGGCGATGCGCGTGAATTTCCTCGCGGTCTCGATAACGTCGCTGACGACGATTGTCGGCTTCATGTCGCTCAACTTCTCCGACTCCCCGCCGTTCCGCGACTTTGGCAACATATCCGCCGTCGGCATCGCGGCCGCTTGGGCGCTGTCGCTGACTCTCTTACCGGCGCTTTTGTCAATCATCCCATTCAGCGCGCGACAGGCGTCCGCCGGCGCGTCGGGGTCGCGGACGATGCTAGGGCTCGCCAACGTCGTCATCGGCCATTACCGAGTTCTCTTCATCGCGCTCAGTGCGGCGACAATCGCGCTCATCAGCTTCATTCCGCGCATCGAGCTTAGCGATCAGTTCCTGAAGTATTTCGATCCGCGCATTGAATTCCGCGCGGAGTCCGATATCGCCGGGGAATATTTCGGGCTCTACCCGATGGAGTATTCCCTGGACGCGGGCGAACCCGGCGGCGTCAATGACCCCGCCTATCTTGAGCGGCTTGAGGCGTTCACGGAATGGCTGCGCGCGCGGCCGGGCGTTGTCCATGTCTTCTCGGTTTCCGACATTATGAACCGCCTTAACAAGAACCTGAACGGCGACGATCCGTCATTCTACCGTCTGCCGACGGAGTATGACCTCGCCGCGCAGTATCTCCTGCTGTTCGAGCTTTCGCTGCCCTACGGGCTCGACCTCAATGACCGCATCGACATCGAAAAGTCCGCAACGCGCGTGACGGCGTCGCTTTACAGCGAGATGAGCACCAAGGAGATCCGGCAGCTCATCAGGGATTCCGAGGCGTGGTTCGAAGAGAACGCGCCGTCGATCGACGGGCCGGCCACGGGGCCTCAGGTGATGTTCACCTTCATCGCCCAGCGCAACGTGCAAAGCATGGTCCAGGGCACGACCCTCGCCATCCTGGCGATCGCCGTCATCATGATTTTCGCCCTGCGCAGCGTCAGCGTCGGGCTCCTGTCCATGCTGCCGAACGGCCTGCCGATTCTCGCCGCCTTCGGCGCGTGGGCGATCCTCGTGGGCGAAGTCGGCTTCTCGGTGGCGGCCGTCGCCTCCATGTCGCTCGGCATCGTCATTGACGACACGGTGCACTTTCTGACCAAGTATATGCGCGCCCGGCGCGTCGACGGGCTCAGCGCCGCTGATTCAATCCGCTACGCGTTCCAGACCGTCGGCGTCGCGATCCTGGTGAACACGATCATTCTCGGCGTCGGCTTCGCGCTGCTGACATTCTCCGCGTTCAAGATCAATGCGGAGCTTGGCCTGTTGACGACGCTGGCGATCGGGTTCGCGCTGATCCTTGATTTCCTTCTGCTGCCGCCGCTTCTGCTGATTGTCGCCGGCGGCAAGGGCGAGGACAGCGCGGGCCGTCTTTCCCCGGCGACCGCGCCGGCGCCGGCGCAGTGAGCGGCGCGCTGCATGACGCTTTTGAAACTGGCAAGAGCGGTGCAAAATCCGCCGAAATGACGAACGCGACCCGCCTTGGGCGTAGGACCAATTGCATATGACATCCAGGATTGAAGGAGACGCCGTGATGAAAACGGTTTGCTTGATCGCCGCCGCCAGCGCCCTGACGCTCGCCGCCGCCCTGCCGGCGCGCGCCCAGGAAGGCGACGCGTCCGCCGCGCCGGGCGCAGAAGATGCGTCCGCGTCGACGCCAGTAACCTCCGCGGACCCCGCGGCGCGCGGCGACACGCCCGAGGCGCAGAAAGGCTATGACATTTCCGCGCGTAGCGACCGAACCGACACCGGCTTTAGCGACTCGAAAGTCGCCGCCAAGATGGTCCTGCGCAACGCGGCCGGCCAGGAGTCAGTGCGCGAATTCACATTTTCGACGCTTGAGAAAGCCGATGAAAGCGTCGGCGACAAGACCCTCATCGTCTTTCAGAGCCCGCGCTTTTATGACGGCACCGCGCTCCTTTCGCATGCGAAGATCCTCGATCCCGACGATCAGTGGCTCTACCTGCCCGCCACCAAGCGAGTGAAGCGCATTTCCTCCGACAACAAGTCCGGCGCGTTTCTTGGCTCCGAATTCGCGTTCGAGGATTTCACGACGACGGAGCTGAACAAGTACACGTACAAATATGTCGGCGAAGATGAGATCGACGGCGTTAAAACCGACGTTATCGAGCGCTATCCGCGGTACGAAAAGTCCGGTTACACCAAGCAGAAGTCTTGGGTCGATCAGGACATCTTTCAAACCCGCAAAGTTGAGTTCTACGACCGCAAGGGCGACCTCCTGAAGACGCTGACCCTGTCCGATTATCGCGAGTATGACGGGATCTGGCGCTCGCACCTGTTCTCGATGGTGAACCACCAGACCAATAAAGAGACAGACCTTCAGTTTGATGACTATCAGTTCAAGACCGGACTTGACGCAGGCGATTTTGAGCAGGCCATCCTGACGCGCCTGCGCTAGAGCGAGTTGCGTCGCGAAATTGGCTCGCCGGTTTCGCGTCGCAGCCCGCGCAATCAACAACCTGGAGCCGTTCGCCTGACTGGTCTCAGACGCAAACGTCTCCAACCTAATTGGCGGGGGAGCCCTTCCATGTCGTCGAAAATCCGCGTCATCGCTGCTGGCGGCCTTGCCGCCGTGATATCGGCCGCCGCGATATCGGCCGGCGCGCCTGCGAGGGCGCAGGGATTTGAGGTGTCCGCCGAGATCTCGGCGGAGGTGCGCTATTTCGCCGACGGTCCGCTCTATGACGGCCAGCTGGAGCGCTGGCAGCCCTCATTCGTGCTGGAGCCGGAGATCCTGTGGTCGAACGAGGACGGCAAGCACCAGGTGGCGATCCTGCCCTTTTACCGCGGCGATACGCGCGACGAGGAACGGGAGCACTTCGACCTGCGCGAGGCGTATTACCGCTTCAACTCGGACGATAACTGGTCGCTTACGGCCGGGCTGGCGAAAATATTCTGGGGTCGGACGGAGTCGCGCCATCTTGTCGATATCATAAACCAGACCGACGCGGTGGAGGATATCGACGAGGAGGACAAGCTCGGCCAGCCCATGATCCATCTGAATGTCCTGAGGGACTGGGGGACGCTTGATTTTTTCGCCATGACCGGGTTTCGCGACCGCACCTTTCCGGGGCGCGACGGTCGGCTGCGGTTCGAGCTTGTCGTGGATACGGACAATCCGATTTTTGAACGCGACGGCCGGCGTGCGGCGCCCGATTTCGCCGCCCGGTATTCGCACTATGTCGGCAGCTGGGATTTCGGCGTGTCGGTGTTTCACGGCACCTCGCGCGAACCGCGCTTCGCCATCGATCAGGCGGGCGGGCGCATCCGGCCGGTCTATGACCAGATCACGCAAGGATCCATCGACGTTCAGTATACGAAAGACGCCTGGCTGTGGAAGGCTGAAGCGATTATCCGCGAAGGCCATGGGCGGACCTTCTTCGCCGGGGTCGGCGGGTTTGAGTACACGCTCTACCAGGTTTTTGGAACTGGCGCCGATCTGGGCCTCCTGACCGAGTATCAATATGACGACCGCCAGGACGGGATTGTGATCGAAGACTTCGGCGCTGAGAACGCCGCGCCGTTTCCGGGCGGTCCGCCGGCCGGCACCGCGGTCATCGCTGCGCCGATTACGATCGCCGACAATGACGTTTTCATGGGCGCGCGCCTTGCGCTCAATGATATTCAGGATACGACCCTGCTCGTCGGCGGAACGATAGATACGAATGATCAGTCGACCGGCATGTTTGTTGAGGCCGAGCGTCGGCTGGGGGAAGACTGGGCCGTGGAGCTGCAGGCGCGGCTCTTTCTGAACGCGGACCCGGACAACTTCCTTTTCGTCTTCGCCAATGACGACTTCTTGAACCTGCGCGTCACGAGGTATTTCTAGCCAGTCAAGGCGCGGAGGAAGGCGGCAAATCGATGGAATTCGAAGACGCCGGCGTTCTTCTGACAGCGCGGCCGCACGGAGAACACCACGCCGTTGCGGAGATCCTGACGGCGGCCCACGGCCGTTGGGCGGGGCTTGTCTATGGCGGTCAGGGGACGCGAATGCGGCCCGTCCTTCAGCCTGGCAATCGCGTACGGTCGGTCTGGAAGGGCCGCGTTGCGACGAGCCTCGGGCATTTCTCGCTGGAGCTGACCGACCCGTCCGCAGCCGGACTGTTGCACGATCGACTGGCGCTGTCCGGCCTGACCGCCGCTTGCGCGGTCGCCGCCGTGTGCCTGCCGGAGCGAGAGGCCCATGCCGGCGTTTATGACGCGCTCGGCGTCGTTATTGATCATCTGGGAGAACCGGAAGTCTGGCCTAC
Source organism: Parvularculaceae bacterium (assembly GCA_028284065.1). Lineage (GTDB taxonomy): Bacteria > Pseudomonadota > Alphaproteobacteria > Caulobacterales > Parvularculaceae > MED-G105. The sequence goes on along the minus strand of JANQSJ010000014.1, from coordinate 102,246 downwards.
CCTTATGGCGAAGTGGGAGTTCGGGCTCCTTGCCGCCCTCGGTTTCGGCCTGACGCTCGACCGCTGCGCGGCCACGGGCGCGCGCGACGACCTGATATATGTCTCCCCGAAGTCGGCGCAGGCCGTCTCGCGCGCGGCGGGCGAGCCTTACAAGGACCGGCTTCTGCCCCTGCCTGCATTCTTGACCTCCGTCGGCGGCGAGGCGGCGGGCCCTGCCGACGCGGTCGACGCATTGACGCTCACCGGCTACTTCCTGGAGACGCGCGTTCTATTCCCCGCAGACAAAACCCTGCCGGAGGCGCGTTCCCGGCTTGTCGATCTCTTGAAGGCGGAAATCGAAAAGGGCTAATCGGAGCGGCCCGCGACGGTCGGCCGCCAACCGCCCTGACGCCAACCGCCCTGACGCCAACCGCCCTGACGCCAACCGCCCTAATTGCCCGCCGCCCAAACAAGAAGAGCGCCCGATGACGAAATCCCGCACGAGGTCCAGAAAGGGCGCGACGCCGCCCGCAAAGAATACGCGGCGCGACGACGAGATTTTTCTCGAGCCGCTCGATGAGGCGCTGTCGCAGCGCTATCTCGCCTATGCGCTGTCGACCATCACGGCGCGGGCGTTGCCGGACGTGCGCGACGGGTTGAAGCCCGTCCATCGCCGCATCCTCTACGGCATGCGTCAGCTGCGGCTCAATCCGGGCGGCGCATTTCGCAAGTCGGCGGGCGTCGTTGGCGAAGTCATGGGCAAGTTCCACCCCCATGGCGACCAGGCGATCTACGATGCGATGGTCCGTCTGGCGCAGGACTTCGCATCGCGCGTTCCGCTCGTCGACGGGCAGGGGAACTTCGGCAATGTGGACGGCGATAACGCCGCCGCCATGCGGTATACGGAAAGCCGCCTGACGGATGCGGCGGAACTTCTTCTGCAAGGCATTGACGAGGATGCTGTCGACTTTCGCGCGACCTATGACGGGCTCGGCGCGGAGCCCGTCGTCCTGCCGGCGGCGTTTCCGCACCTCATGGTCAATGGCGCAAACGGCATCGCAGTGGGCATGGCGACGTCAATTCCGCCGCACAATCCGGCCGAAGTCATCGACGCCTGCCTGCACCTCATAAAAACGCCGAACGCGCGCACTGAAACGCTTCTCAATTATGTGAAGGGGCCGGATTTCCCGACGGGCGGCGTCTGCGTCGAGCCGCATGAGGCGATGATCGAAGCCTACGCCACGGGCCGCGGCGGCTTCCGCTTGCGTGCGCGCTGGTCGACGGAGGATCTGGGGCGCGGCCGATATCAGATCGTCGTGACGGAAATTCCGTACCAGGTCCAAAAGTCAAAGCTGATTGAGCGCGTCGCCGACCTGATGCAGGCGAAGAAACTGCCCTTTCTCGGCGATGTGCGCGATGAGAGCGCGGAGGATGTGCGCCTCATCCTGGAGCCGAAATCGGGCTCGGTGGACCCGGTCGCGCTCATGGAGCAGCTCTTCAAGGCGACGGATCTTGAGACCCGCGCCTCGCTCAACATGAACGTGCTTGACGCATCGGGCGCGCCCCGGGTGATGGGCCTGCGCGACGTGCTGACGAGTTATCTGGCGCACCGCAAGGACGTCCTCGTCCGGCGCACCAATCACCGTCTGGCGAAAATCGCTGACCGGCTTGAGGTTCTGGACGGCTTCCTCATCGCGTACCTCAATCTCGATGAGGTCATCCGGATCATTCGGTATGAGGATGAGCCGATGCAGGAACTGATGAAGGTCTTTGGCCTCAATGAGCGCCAGGCCGAGGCGATCCTCAACATGCGCCTTAGGAACCTGCGCAAGCTTGAGGAGATGGAGATAAAGGCCGAGCACAAGGCCCTCAAGAAGGAACAGAAGGAGCTGCGCGCGCTGCTGAAATCCGACGACGCGCAGTGGAGGACGATCGCCGGCGAGCTGAAAGAGGTGCGCAAGGCGTTCGATCCCAAGTCCGGCCTCGGCCGGCGCCGCACCAGCGTCGAGGACGCGCCGGAGCTCGACGAGATCGACCTCGACGCGCTGGTCGAAAAAGAGCCCGTCACGATCGTCCTCTCCGAAAAGGGCTGGATACGGACCATGAGGGGACACCTGGAATCCGGCGGCGACGTCAAATACAAGGAGGGCGATGGCGAAAGGTTCCTCATTCACGCGCAGACCAATGACAAGCTGATGCTCTTCGGCACGGACGGGCGCTTCTATACGCTGGACGTCGCCGGCCTGCCGGGCGGGCGCGGCCACGGCGAGCCAATCCGCCTGATGATTGATCTCGGCAATGACCAGTCCGTCGCGGAGGCGTTTCTGCTGGAGGGCGAACGGGAGTTTCTGGTCGCTTCGTCCGCCGGGTACGGATTTATCGTCGCCGAAGAGGACTGTCTCGCCAACACCAAGAAAGGCAAGCAGGTGCTGAATGTCCCCGCCGGCGCCGAGGCGTGCGTGTGCCGGCCGGCCGACGGCGACCTCGTGGCCGCGGTTGGCGACAACAAGAAGCTGCTTGTGTTCTCGGCTAGCGAGCTGCCGACAATGTCGCGCGGCAAAGGCGTCGTATTGCAGAAATTCCAGTCGGGCGGCCTATCCGACGCGAAGGTCTTTTCCGCGAAGGAAGGCCTTACCGCTACGAGCCGCACGGGCCGCGTCACGTCCGTCGACGGATGGAAAGCGCACAAGGGCAAGCGCGGCCAGGCCGGCAAGATCGCGCCGAAGGGCTTTCCGGCGAGCAAAAAATTCGGGCGAGGGTTCTAACAAGACTCTGTTCGCCGTCCGTCGCGCACGGCTTGTCTCGTTGTGCGTTCGCGCCGCCGCATCCATAGCGTAGGTGAGGCGTCCAGCGGAAATGCCGTTAGTCAGCCAGGAGCCCCCCCCCCGGTGAAATCGTTCCCGTCCGTCGCGCTTTTCGCGGCTGCTTTCCTTGCCTGTGGCCCTGCCTTCGCCGCGGATGGCCCGCGCGTCGCGGCCTTCGAAACCGGTTTCGTTGACGGCGCTGATCCGGATGACCCCGATTCGCCCCGGTTCGGGATTGAAGAGCGGCTTTCCCATCACGCAACGCCGGGCTTTGCCGTCGCGATTATCGACAACGAGGAGGTTGTCTGGACCGGCGGCTATGGCCGTAAACGGGCGGGCGTCGAAGAAGCCGTCGGCCCTGACACGGCGTTCTCGGTCGGATCGGTCAGCAAGATGGTGAACGCGGCCCTTATCCTGCGGCTGGCGGCCGAAGGCGCTGTCGATCTCGATACGGACGTGAATGAGTACCTGACGTCCTGGAAGGTTCCGGAAAACCGCCACACGCGGAAAAAGAAGGTCACGCTGCGCGCCATTCTTTCTCATACCGCCGGTTTCAATGTGCACGGGTTTCCCGATTTCCAGCCGGGCGCCGCCCTCCCCACCGCCATCGACACGCTTGAAGGCCGCCGCCCGGCGAAAAACCGCCCGGTGCGGGTGACGTTCGCGCCTGGGGACCGAATGGACTATTCCGGCGGCGGGATCACGGTGAGCCAGGTCCTGGTCGAGGACGTCACGGGTTTGACGTATGAAGAAGCGGCGCGAAAGTACGTGTTCGAACCGCTTGGCATGGTCCGCAGCACGTTTCAGAACCCTCTGCCCGCAGGCCATGGCGATATCGCCGCCGCCCATGACCAGCAAGGCCGGCCGGCGGCGCTCCCGCGCGGGTGGGAGGCGATGCCGGAAATGGCTGCGTCCGGCCTCTGGACAAGCGCCAATGACCTGGCGATTTTCGTCAAGACGCTGATCAAAAGCGCTCGAGGGACGGACGACTTTCTTCCGCAGCCGCTCGCCGAAGACATGATGACCCGCGTTCAGAACAGTTGGCATGGGCTCGGCCCGCGGCTAAATGGCGAAGGCCCAACGCGCGTTTTCCACCACGGCGGCGCCAATGACAGCTATCGCGCGTGGATTGAAGGCAACCTGACGACGGGCGACGGCGCCGTTTTCCTGACCAACAGCGCCGGCGGGCATTTCGTCGTGCGCGAGGCGCGCCGTTCCGTTGGCGAGGCGTTCGACTGGGCGACGTCAATCGAGGACGGTTACGAAGGGCCTGAGTCTTAGGGCTGGACTCCGGCATTCGCCGCCGCAGCCGTTCTCCAAAGGAGAGGCTATTTGCCAACAGGCGACTTTCCACATTCCGACTACTCCGGCGAAAGCCGGAGTCCAGCAGAAGCATGAAGCCAGGCGTCGCCTGACTTTTTTGATTCGCTGGATCCCGGCCTGCGCCGGGATGGTCGGAGGTAAGATTAGCCGCTATCGGGCCCTGTCGGCCGAAGGCGCCATTATAGGCCGGGACGCCTCCCCAGCGCGACCTTATCGAACGTCTCAAGCCCAGCGCCCGTGCGGCGTACAGCTGAATCTTCCGAATACTTATCGAACACCCTTGGGGCTCAAGTATGATGCCTTTCCCTCCCGGAGCTCCGGCGGCCTTGCCGGCCCGGAAGGGGGACGATAGCTAGTCTGGCGTTTCCGAAAGCGGCGCGCCGTGGCCGGCGCGTTGGGCGGTGTTTGCGCCAGGGTGAAGGCTTGATGCGCGTAGAGGACTTTGATTTTGAGTTGCCGGAAGAGCTCATCGCGCTTGAGGCGGCGGAGCCGCGGGATTCCGCGCGTCTCTTGCGCATCTCGGCCGATGGCGGCGGGCCCGACGCAAGCGGAACATTCGCTGATGCGATTGTGCGCGACCTGCCGGATATCCTGCGGCCGGGCGACCTTCTGGTGCTCAATGACACGAAAGTGGCGCCCGTGCAGTTGCAAGGCCGGCGCGCGGCGCGGCCCGAAGGCGGCGGCGGCGACGTCCTGGTGGGCGTGACGCTGCACAAGCGCCTAAACCCTGGCGCCGCGGGCCGGAGCCGCTGGCGCGCGTTCGCCCGCCCGGCCAAACGACTGAAAGTCGGCGACCGGCTCGATTTCGCCATCGACGCCGGCGCCGAAGTCGTCGGCCATGACGGCGCGGAGATCGAACTGGCGTTCGACATTGACGATGCGGCGTTTGACGCCGAACTGCCGAAGTTCGGCGCGCCGCCCCTGCCGCCCTACATCGCGCGGCGCCGCGCCACGACCGACGCCGACAGCGACCGCTATCAGACGGTTTACGCCCGCGAGACGGGATCGGTAGCCGCGCCCACGGCGGGCCTTCATTTCACGGAGGAGTTGCTCGCCCGCCTCGACGTGGCAGGGGTCGGGCGCGCCTTCGTCACCCTGCATGTGGGAGCGGGCACCTATCTGCCGGTGACGGCGGACAAGGTGGAAGACCACAAAATGCACGCTGAGTGGGGTGACGTCAGCGAAGAGACCGCCGCCGCGATCCGGGAGGCGAAAGCCGCCGGCGGGCGCATCGTCGCGGTCGGCACCACGGCGCTCAGGCTCATCGAGACGGCGGCGCGGGAGACTGGCGTCGTGACGCCCTTCCGTGGCGAGACGGACATCTTCATCACCCCCGGGTTCCAATTCCGCGCGGCCGACCTTCTGATGACGAACTTTCATCTGCCGAAATCGACGCTTTTCATGCTGGTCTCGGCGTTTGTCGGCCTTGACGTGGCGCGCGCCGCCTACGCCCACGCGATCAAGGCGCGGTATCGCTTCTATTCCTATGGCGACGCCTGTCTGTATGAGCGCGCGTCTTGACGGCGCGCGGAGGAAAGTCGGTGGCGCTCCTGCGCGGGATCAATGTGGGCGGCGCGCGCAAACTGCCTATGAAAACGCTTGCCGCAATAATTGAAGGCGTCGGCGGCGCCGACGTGCGCACCTATGTCCAGAGCGGCAATGCGGTTTTCGACGGCGATGTGGATGCAGGCGCGCTCGGCGAAGCGATTGAGGCGGAGATGGGATTCCGACCCCATGTCTTTGTCCTGACGCTGAAGGCCTTGAAGAAGGCTGCGGAAGATTGCCCATTCGCCGAGGCGGGCGAGGCCGACGGCAAGACCGTGCATGTCGTTTTCCTGGGCGGCGCGCCGGCGCCGGACGCCGCCGCCCGCTTTGACGAGGTGAAGACGCCCGCCGAAGAGTTCGTGATTGACGGCGGCGCGCTTTACATACATTCGCCGGCCGGGCTGTCGAAGTCGAAGATCGCGGAGAGGATGGATCGCATCCTCAAGGTTCCGACGACGGCGCGCAACTGGAACACGGTGAAGGCGCTCATCGCCCTCGGCGAGCACGGATAGAAGCGACAATGACGGACGATATCGGCATTGAGGATTTTCTGAAAGTGGACGTCCGGGTGGGGACGATCACCGACGTTCAGCCGTTCGACAAGGCGCGAAAGCCCGCCTGGAAGCTGTGGATCGATTTCGGGCCGGAGATCGGCGTAAAGAAATCCTCCGCCCAGATAACGGTTCACTATGGCGCAGATGACTTGAAGGGCCGGCAGGTCGCCGCGGTGGTGAATTTTCCCCCGCGCCAGATCGCGGACTTCATGTCGGAGGTATTGACCCTCGGCTTTCCCGATGCGGACGGAGAGGTGGTGCTCATCGGGCCGGAGCGGGCGGTGCCAAATGGCGGGCGTCTCTATTGACCGGCGCCGGCGATACCTTCTCGTTTAAGGTCGCGGCGCGCGACGGCGCGGCGCGTTCGGGGCGCATCGAGACGCCCCGCGGCGAGATCCTGACGCCCGCCTTCATGCCCGTGGGCACCGCAGGGACGGTGAAGGCGATGCTGCCTGAGCATGTGCGCGCCACGGGCGCCGACATCGTCCTCGGCAACACCTATCACCTAATGCTCCGTCCGGGGGCGGAGCGGGTGGCGCGCCTTGGCGGCCTGCACGCATTCATGAACTGGCCGCGGCCGATCCTAACCGACTCAGGCGGGTTTCAGGTGATGTCGCTCGCGCAGCTGCGCAAGCTGACAGAGGAGGGCGTCGCCTTTCAGTCGCACATTGACGGCTCGAAGCATATGCTGACCCCGGAGCGGTCGATCGAAATACAGTGTCTCCTCGGCGCTGACATCCAGATGCAGCTTGACGAATGCCCGGCGATCCCGATCGCCGAAGACGACGCCCGCGGGTCGATGGAGCTCTCCTTGCGCTGGGCCAAACGGTCGAAGGCCGCGTTCGCCGATTTTTCGGCGCAGGGCCAGGCGCTTTTCGGCATCGTTCAGGGGGCGAACTATGAGCGCCTCAGGCGGGAGAGCCTTGACGGTCTGATGGCGCTTGACCTGTCGGGTTACGCGGTCGGCGGACTGGCGGTGGGCGAGGGGCGCGAGGAGATGTTCCGGGTGCTGGAGTTCACCACGCCTCACATGCCGGCCGACCGGCCCCGCTATCTCATGGGGGTCGGCAAACCGGCCGATATTGTCGGCGCCGTCGCGCGCGGGATTGACATGTTCGACTGCGTCGCGCCGACCCGGTCCGGTCGCCATGGCCAGGCCTGGACTAGGGCGGGGCCGATCAACATCAAGAACGCGGCCTTTGCGGAGGACGATGCGCCTCTCGACCCGGAGAGCGCCTGCCCGGCGAGCCGCGACTATTCGAAGGCCTATCTGCACCATCTCTTCCGGGCCGGTGAATATCTCGGGCCCATGCTGCTCACCTGGCATAACCTGCAGTACTATCAGGACCTCATGGCGGGCCTGCGCGCGGCGATCGCGTCTGGGTCGCTCGCTGATTTCATCGCCAGGTTCACGAATGAGACGGGCGAGACGCTTGTGTGAGATTGACGACGAAATCGCTTTTGTAAGGGCGCCTTGAGCCGGTGTTGACCGGTGCGCCGCACGTGACTAGGTTCCGCGCTCGCTTCCGGCGGTGCTCTATCGCCCGCGGCGACGTGGGCCCCTAGCTCAGCTGGTTAGAGCAACTGACTTTTAATCAGTAGGTCCTGGGTTCGAGTCCCAGGGGGCTCACCAAGCCGCCGGCGACTCAAGGCGATTTCTGACAGTGTGACGCAGCTTCATGGGCGCCGGATAGGGCGAACACGCATGCGCCGCGAGCGCGCCAGCTATGGCGAGCGCCTGGAGCCGTTTGCGTTCCTTCGGACTCGCTCAACGGCTCCAGATTGTCGTTTCGCCGCGCTTCTCTTGCGGCGTTGACGGATGGGAGCCGTCAACCGCGCTCGCTCATCCGCAAGGCGCTTTAGAGGATTTCGCCGTCTACTATCCTCACGGGCGTGCCGTCGAAACGGGTGAGCCGGAAGCCGTCAAAACGTTCATTATACGTACGGCTGAAGTCGGCCAGCATTGAGATGGCGACTTCTTCGCCAATGAAGTTGCCGACCCCGTCGGACCGCCAGTGCATGCCGGCCCCGTCGCGCCCATGCGTGATATTGCCGACGAGCTTGTTGAGTTCGCCGCCCACGGTGAGCGTCTCGCCGGTCCACGGCTCAAGCGAAAGACCGTCCGCGCTCGGCTGAACAGGGTTCGGCATAGCCGCCGCTTCGTCATAGAACGCCTTGCAGATCGTTGCGGAGGCGGCGGCGAACGTTGAATGGCCGCCAGGATACGCCGGATGGGCCGGCGAACCTTCGGGGTATCCCATCGGCAGAAGTCCGCTGTCGGCGGCCGTGATGGAGAGCGCGTTGATCCTGGTCAACGCGTCCGAACTCAGGACGTCCGGATGAATGCCGTAGTCCCGGATGTTCCTTTGTTGAACGCTGATCCGGCAGGCAAACGCCTCCGGGCGCAAGCGGCGGTGCGCAAGCCATTTCTGGAACCAGGCCGACGTAAGCGCGTTGCGCGGCGCCGACGCTACGAGATGGGTGATGTCCGCCTTGCCGAAATTGACAAAGCCATCTTCCGCTTCGGACGGACTTACCGGGAGAGTCGGATCCAAAAGTCCGAGATTGAACAGGATAGTGGCTGCGTAGAGCCCTGATTGCACGGGCAAGTCTACGTGTACGAACTCTCCGAGCTGGCGCATCGAGTAGAGGTAGGTTTGAGTGGGGTCGAACACCACTGAGACGTTCGGCGGCGCGCCATTCTGGATGTCGAGATAGTCGTCGAAGTCCGTCATGAAGTTGTTGACGCCGCCTTCCGCCACTCTTGGAAAGCGCTGCGTGACCTCGGCCGCGCCGAACATGAACGGCTGCAGCAGGAACTGGCTGACGAGCGGCCCGGTCGTGGCGCCCGGAAGCGTTGACCGGAAAATAGTCTGCGGCGTCACCTGGCCGCCGACGCGCGGGAAAATATCTGCGGACGACAGAGCGTTTAGGTCCGAAATCGCGGCTGCGATCAGCGGGTCCGTCGCGTAACGCTCAAACGGCACGTCGCGGCAGAGGGCGTACCAGTAAAGCTCCACCATCTCCGCGGCGGTTTCGGCGCTGGCGAAACTCGGGGCCGGGGGCAATCGCCCGCCCTGTCCATCAAGCCCGAATAGAGAAAATGCGTACGCTGCTTGCGGGCTGACAAGACCCACTCGGTCGGGTCGGTTCGGGTTGCCCACAATGATGCTGTCAAACGCCGCGGGGTCGCCGGACCGCAGGGCTTCGAGGTAGCTTACGTAACTGTTCTGATCGACTTCGCCATTGCTGTTGTGGGCTAACGTCTTCGAAAAGCTCGCGATGAAGTCCGCGTAGAGCGCTTCATCGTCGTTAATCGTCTGAACTGCGCTTGGAAACGCATTGATGTTTGCGCTTGCCGCATCAAACTTCAGCGCCCCGGCTTCGGCGGCGCGCGCGCCTGGCGCTGGGCCGAAAACCTCGCCGGCGCCGACGCCTGGCGGCGGGCCGCTTGGCGGTGGCGATGGAGGCTGGGCGCGGACGGATCTCTCACAAGCGGCCAGCGACGCGGCGGCCGTCGTCATTGCGCCGTAGAAACCGCCGCGAAGGATGGTTCGGCGGCTTGGCGTCGCGGCGAGCAACGCGCTCTTCGCCGAGGCGGGGCGGACTCTCTTGGCGGGAAACCCACCGCGCGCGGGGGAACGCTCAGACGGGCGCTCGTCCGCGCGCGGTGCGGATGATCCGGCTTGGCAAGCTGTATCGTTTTGACACGCCGTCTCTGCTTGGCGATCGTTCGCCGTTTTCTCCGAGTAGTCCTTCGCGCGGTCGCCCGGCCGGCCGCCGTTTACGCTTACCATTTTTTCCCCCAGTCACAATTTACGCCACTGAATCGACGCAGCGAACACTGCAAAACCCGCGCCGAACGACGCGACGTTATTTTCCACATGAACAAAAAGCAACTATTGGCAGGCGACGTTTAGCAGCGCAGGCGAGGAGCCGAGGCAACAGGCGGAACGCGCCTGAGCGGATATCGCCCGCGCCCTGTCCTGGTCCCATTCGGAATTCCGATTGGCGAACCGCGCAAACTTCGCCCTGAAACGCCAGAGTTGGCGCGATCGTGGGCGACCGGGGTTCTGCTTGAGTCGCGGCTGGCTGCTTCGCCGCCGTCGCAGGGCGACGTCACTACCGCATCTCAACCGGTTCGGTTTGCTCGCCGTGCTCGGCGTCCACTCCGCGCCGAAGCAGGGAATCGAGCGCCGGGTTCGGGAACCGGCGCGGCGCCGTGATCGCGTAGAATGTCTCGCGAATGCGCGGCAAGTCGGCGAGCTCCATGAGCCTGCCGGAGGTGAGCTCGTCCTTAACCACGACAGGCGGCGCAACGGCGAGGCCGACATCTTCGCGGGCGAGCACGCGCAGAAGCGCCATGTCGTCAACTTCGGCGAAGTTGATCGGCCGGATGCGCAGTTCGTCCGCGAGCGCGTCGAAGCCGCGCCTGATGCTACTTTCCTTGGACGGAAGAATGAGCCGCTCCTCGGTCAGGAGCGCGATCAAAGGACGCGCCGGATCGGCCCGCGCCGGCGAGCCGATGAGGCTCACCGTCTGCTCCGCAATCTCGCGCACTATCAGCTCCGCGTCGTCTGATTGCGGGGGCGTCTGATTGGTCAGGACAACGTCAAGCGCCTGAGACTTCAGGAGGCTGAGTAATTCGCCGAGGCTGCCTGATCGCACGCTGATGCGCGCATCATCGTCAGCCAGGAGCGGGCGCACAAACTCCACCTGGAAATTGCGCGACAGGGTGGAGAGCGCGCCGACCCGCAGCCGTCTTTGACGGCCCTCCTGCCGCCGGGCGAGCGTCCCGAGAAGCTCCTCGCCGGCGGCGAAGATGACGTCGGCGTGGTCGAGGGCGATATTGCCCGCTTCGGTCAGGATGAGCTGTTTCCCGCGCCGTTCGAACAATTGCAGCCCGAGCCGCTCCTCCAGCTTCTTGATTTGAAGCGACAGCGCGGATTGCGACACGTTCAGCCGTTCCGCGGTCCGCGTGAGATTGCCGTCCCGCGCCACGGCCCAGAAGTACCGCAGGTGATTGTAATTGAGCCCTGCCGCCATATTCGTTCTCCAAAATCAAACGATTCGCTCGAAAGATTGAATTTATCGAATATCTTGAGCGCGGGTAAAGGGGCCGTTCCTAAGTAAGGGAGCCGGGACATGATCGAATTGGTTGGGCCGTTCGCGCCGCCCGCCGCCATCGCGGCGTTTATCGCCGCAGGCGTCTACTCCCGCGGGCGGGCGGGCAATCTCGCCGGCCGCGCGGCCGAAGCCGCGGCGTGGACCGCGCTGGCGCTCGCGCTGTCGGCGGCGGGCGCGCTCGCCCTTGGCGCCGGCGCCGGGGGCCTGTTCCGGGTCGACGCCTTGAGCGCGCTTATGTTTGCGCTGGTCTCATTCATCGGCCTTGTCGTGACGCGCTATTCCGGCCCGTACCTCGATGGCGATCCCCGCCAGGGCGTGTTCTTCAGCAGGCTATGCCTGACGCTCGGGTCGGTTCTTGGCCTCGCGACCGCGGGCGACGTAATCGTTCTCCTAGCGGCCTGGATCGCGACCAGCCTCTCGCTACACGGACTTTTGCTCTTCCGCTCGGAGCGGCCGGGCGCGGCGGTCGCTGCGCGCAAGAAGTTCATCATCGCGCGGATTGGCGACGTCTGCCTTGGCGCGGCGCTGTTCCTTGTCGCCGCGCGGTTCGGGTCGACGAATATCGGCGCGATACTTGCCGGCGCCGAAGCGGCCCGCGCCGCAGGCGAGGTAGGCGGCCTCGGACCGGCGGCGATCCTTATCGCCGTCGCCGCAGCGCTGAAATCGGCGCAGTTCCCGACCCATGGCTGGCTCATCGAAGTAATGGAAACGCCGACGCCGGTGTCCGCGCTTCTGCACGCGGGGGTCATCAATGCGGGCGGCTTCGTCGTCATCCGCTTCGCAGACGTCATGACGCTCGATCCGTCCGCGCTGATGTTCCTGGCGCTGATAGGCGGCTTCACGGCGCTGTTCGGATCAATCGTGATGCTCTCGCAGACAAGCGTAAAGGTGGCGCTCGCCTATTCAACGGTGGCGCAGATGGGCTTCATGCTGTTGCAGTGCGGGCTTGGCGCGTTTTCCGCCGCAACGCTGCACATCATCGCGCATTCGCTTTACAAGGCGCACGCATTCCTGTCGTCGGGTAGGGCGGTCCAGTTGGTCAAGGCGCGCAAGGCCCCGAGCCGGCCGAGCCTCGCGCAGGCGGGCGTCAGCCTCGCCGCAGCGGGCGCGGTTTATCTCGCCATCGGCGCCGTTTTTGGACTGACGTTCCCGGGCGTTGCGGCCGCAAAGGCGCCGGCGATCATTACGCTCGGCGCAATCTTCGTCATGGGCGCGACGATCCTCATCGCCGAAGGCGGGTCGGACGCGTCGATCCTTCGCCGCGTGGTCGGCGTCGCGGCGGCGTCTTCGTTCGCGTACTTCGCGTTGCAGACGCTATTCGCGGCGCTGATGGCCGGCGTCGCGCCGGAGCCGCGGCTCGCGCCAGGGATTGCGGAAGTCGCCGTGATGGCGCTTGCGGGACTGTCATTCGCCGGCGTCGCCTTTGCGCAGCTCTTCCGTCCGGCTGAATCAAGCGGGCTCTTCCGCGCAGGCTATGCGCTCGCTGCGAACGGCCTTTACGCCAACGCCCTTATGGATCGCCTCGTCGGCGCCGGCCGCTTGCGCCGCGCGACGGCGTCCAACGCTACCGTTTAAGATGGAGGAGAACGCAGCCATGAACGTCAACGCCTCCTTTCGCGACGAGGACGCACTTGGCGCGGCCGTGGAAGTCGATCCCGCCGCCCGCTCCGCCGCCCGCGAGGCGGGGTTCGCCGCCGCGCGCATGATTGCGCCGCTCTGGCCGCTCGACAGCTTCGTCGCCGTCAATCCGATGCTCGGCTTTTCCGGCGTTCCTTTCGCCAATGCAGCTGTGGAGATAGCTGCCGGCCGCGGCGCCGATCTGCTGATGCCGCGGGACTATTACCGGCGCGCGCTCGCCGACGGGCGCATTGACGACGGCCACGTCGCCGCTGCGATCGACGACCTGGGGCTTGCGGGCGCGCATGAGCCCGCCGCCGTGCGCGAAGAAATCGCGCGCGCCGCGCGCGGGACCGAAAGCGTCCTGCCGACTGTCGTCGCGCTCGCCTGCGAGGCCACCAGCGAAGATTGGAACGGCATCATCCGTGACCGGATTTCCGCCTGGGCGGCGGCGCATTTCGATGAGGGCCAGGCCCACTGGCGCGCGCCCTGGCGGTCGCTCGGCGCGTATCGCTCCTGGCTGGAGCACGCCCGCCTAGACCGGACGTACGACATTCTCGGCCGCCCCGGCATGCGCACTGCGTTCGCCGACCTTCCTGAAACGCCAGAAGATCTCCTCATCGCGCTCATAGATGCAGCTGAGCCTCCGGCCGAAGCGTTGACGCAATACTTCCACCGTCTGCTCGGCGATGTCGCTGGCTGGGCCGGCCATGCGCGCTATCGTGGCTGGATTGGGGAGCTGAATGGCGATGCGCCGTTCGACGTCCTTGAAATGCTCGCCATCAGGGCCGCCCATGACCTCGCCGCCCTCGAGGCGTTTAAGGACGTGGACGTTGAAGGCCTGTGGACGGCGCGGCGCGGCGCCTATCAGCATGAGGCGGCTACTGACAATCGCATCGACGAGGCGCGGCTCATTCTCCAGACAGCGTTGGAGATCGCGTACCGCGACGCGACTGTCGCGTCGATGGCGACCCGCGCGGCGCTGAACGCGGGTCGTGAAAAGTCGCGTCCCGCCGCGCAGGCGGTCTTCTGCATCGACGTGCGCTCCGAACGCTATCGCCGCGCGCTGGAAGCGACGAACGGCGACATTGAGACGTTTGGCTTCGCCGGCTTCTTTGGGTTCCCGATTGAGGTCGCAAAGCCCGAAGCCGCCGCCGGCGCCGCCCAGTGTCCCGTACTTCTGGAGCCCGCATTCCTTGTCAATGAAACGGCGAGCGCCGAGGCGCTTAAGGCCAAGAAGGTGTCGCAGGGCGTTCGCTCCGCCTGGAAACGGTATAAGAACGCGGCCGTTTCCGCTTTTGCATTCGTAGAATCCTGGGGCCTCGGCTTTCTTGGCGCGCTCGCGCGCGACTCCGCGAAGCGAGGGCCGGAGGAGCGCGAGGCGCTCTTGCCGATCTCGATCGCGCCGGAGGAACGAGGCGAGAGAAGCGCCGGCATTGCGCCGGAGGCCCGCATCGCCGCCGCAGAGGGCGCGCTTGCAGGCATGTCCCTAGGGCGAGACTGCGCGCGGCTCGTGTTTCTGGTTGGCCATGGTTCGACTACCGCCAATAATCCGTATGCCGCTGGCCTTGATTGCGGCGCGTGCGGGGGCCATACGGGCGAAGCGAATGCGCGCGTCGCCGCGGCCGTTCTCAATGACCCGGATGTGCGCGCCGGCCTCGCGGCGAAAGGCGATCCGTTGCCGGAGGACGTGGTCTTTGTCGCCGCGCAGCATGACACCACGACCGACGAAGTCGAGATTTTCGATGAGGAGCTGGTTCCCGCCAGCCATCGCGGCGAGCTTGAGAAGTTCAAGGCTGATTTCGCCGCTGCGGCGCGCCTTAATCGCGCGGAGCGCGCGCCGACGCTCTCGGTGGGGCAGGACGCCGGGATCGACGCGGCGGTGATGTCTCGGGCGCGGGACTGGTCGCAAGTGCGCCCCGAATGGGGCCTCGCCGGCTGCGCCGCCTTTATCGCCGCGCCGCGCGCGCGCACGCGCGGGCTCGACCTTGGTGGGCGGACCTTCCTGCACTCCTATGAGCACGAAAAAGATGCCGACCGCGCGATCCTTGAGCTGATCATGACCGCGCCGCTTGTCGTCGCGAGCTGGATCAACCTTCAGTATTACGGCTCCACCGTCGACAATCGCGCCTTCGGCAGCGGCGACAAGACCCTGCACAATGTGGTGGGCGGCCTAGGCGTGCTCGAAGGCAACGCCGGCGATCTGCGTGGCGGACTGCCGCTTCAATCCGTACACGACGGCGTCAAGCCGTTCCACGAACCCTTGCGCCTCGCTGCGCTGATCGAAGCGCCGATCGACGCGATTGAGGGCGTTCTTGAAAAGCACGCCGGCGTACGCGACCTCTTCGACAATGACTGGCTGCGGCTCATCGCCATCGGGGACGAGGGCCGCCGCTTCTCCGAATACGTGGCGATGGGTGAATGGCGGACGCTCATTGAGCGTAAGGCCGGCTAGCGAACCTCGAGGCGGAAGCGTCCGGCCTCGCTGACTCCCTGCTCTTCATTGCGCTGTTGGTCAATGCAGACCGTCGGTTTGCGGATGGTCTGTCATTCCCGCCATCGGAGCGAACGGCTTTGGCGCTTTCGCCATTTGGCGACGAACGGCCAATGCTTCTCCGCGCGCGCCGGCGCCTCGGACGGCTTCCTGAATCAATCTGTAATGTATATTGAATAGAATAAAACGTTCAATAAAATAGATTCATTTTCGGACGAGACTGAGCGCCGTCCGCAGGGCCCTTGAGGCAGGGCATTCAAAGCCGCTCCGGAATGCGCACGCCCGCCCAAGGACGACGCGTCGCGCTGAACCGCCGGTTTCGGCTTTACTTCGCTTCCGACAGCCTCTATCCCGCCGACCGCCAAGTCCGAGGAACCGCCTTGTGGGGCTGGCGCTTTTGTTGAACGCGTCGTTCGGCGAAGGGCCTCGGAGCGCCGCCTCCGGAACGCCGCCGCCGCCGGCCTTTGGACGGAGGTCCCATGAGGTGGATAACTATCAGAGCGCGGCTCACCTAGCTGAGTCGCTTCGACCGGTTGGCCCGGCGTTTTGCCTTCGCCCGCACGCCGCCCGTGGAGCGGCGAGGTGGTTCACGTCGCATTTTCCCGGCAAGACCCTTTACGCCGTGAAGGCGAACCCTGCGCCCTGGATGCTTGATATCCTGCGCGACGAAGGCGTCGGTTTTGACGTGGCGTCGATCGCCGAGGCGCGACGGGCGCGGGCGGTCGCGCCTGACGCGTTCATTGGTTTCATGCATCCGGTAAAGTCGCGCGAAGCGATTCGCGAAGCGTATGTCTCTCTCGGCGTCAGGGCGTTCGCCCTCGACAGCCTTGAGGAGCTGGCCAAGATAGTGGAGGCGACGGACGACGCGGACGATCTGACCCTGTGCGTCCGGATCGCGGTTTCAAGCGATCTCGCCAAAATCTCCCTCGCGTCCAAGTTCGGCGCCGCGCCGGAGGAGGCGCCCGCCCTGTTGCGCCAAGCCCGCCTAAAGGCGGCGCGCCTCGGCGTCTGCTTCCATGTTGGCAGCCAGGCGATGTCGCCGGCCGCATTCACCGCCGCGCTGGATCGCGTGGAGCGCGCCATCGTCGTCGCCGGCGTCTTCGTTGACGTCCTCGACGTGGGCGGCGGTTTCCCGGCGCCCTATCCCGGTATGATGGCGCCGCCCCTCCAGGACTATGTCGATGCGATTGAGGCGCGTTTCGAACGCATGCTGGTGGCTGAAAACTGTGAGCTTTGGTGCGAGCCGGGCCGGGCGCTCGCGGCGGAGGCGGCGTCGCTCCTCGTTCGCGTCGAAGCGCGAAAGGGCGACCGTCTGCACATCAATGACGGCGTTTACGGCGCATTGTTCGATGCAGGCGCGCTTAACTGGACGTTTCCCGCCCGCGCCATGAAGGCCATTGAGGCGCCGCGCGAAGTTATCGGTTACTCCCTGTACGGTCCTACTTGCGACGATTATGACGCGATGGCGGGTCCATTCTACCTGCCTTCGGACATGTCCGTCGGCGACTACATTGAAATCGGCATGCTCGGCGCCTACGGCGCGGCGATGGCGACGCGCTTCAACGGGTTTGGCGAACATCAGGAATTCGTCGTGACGGACGCCCCGATGCTGAGCGCCTATGGCGCGACGGGACGCCCCGGCGCCGGCGCGGCCCATCGAAATGAGGCGATGACATGAGCGAAGATACGACGTCCAACAGGAAGGCGACGCTCCTCTCTCGCCCGGTGGAGCATGTGGACATAACGTCCTTCGACGCCCGGCCCATTATCGATGCGATGGACAAGATGTCGTTCTCCTCGCGCGACCTTGCGCGTGCGGCGGAAATCTATAACCGCATGCTGAGCGACTCTGAGTGCACGGTGATCCTGTCGCTCGCCGGCTCCACCTCCGCGGGCGGGTGCATGGACGCCTACGCCAAAATGGTGGAGCTGGGCATGGTCGACGCAGTGGTCGCCACCGGCGCGTCCATCGTCGACATGGATTTCTTCGAAGGCATGGGCTTCAAGCATTATCAGGCCCGTGAGCTTGAAGCCGACGAGGCGCTGCGCGATCTCTATATCGACCGCATCTACGATACCTATATCGACGAAGAAGACCTGCAGCGCGTCGATCACACTATTGGCGATATTGCGGACGGCCTCGGCGCCGGCGCCATGTCGTCGCGCGCTTTCATTCGTGAAATGGGGCGCTGGCTGGTTGAAAACGGGAAGAAGGAAAACAGCCTCGTCCGTCTTGCCTATGAAAGAGACGTGCCGATTTTTTGCCCCGCCTTTTCCGATTCTTCCGCTGGGTTCGGGCTTGTCCGCCATCAGGTGGACCGCATCAAGGCGGGAGAGGCGTACGTGTCGATCGACAGCGTCGCCGACTTCCGAGAGCTGACGGAAATCAAGGTTGCGGCCGGCGCCACAGGTCTGCTGATGGTCGGCGGCGGCGTGCCTAAGAACTTCGTGCAGGACACAGTCGTCTGCGCCGAGATCCTCGGTTATGACGATGTTGAGATGCATAAATACGCGGTGCAGATAACCGTCGCCGACGTGCGCGACGGGGCGTGTTCGTCCTCGACGCTTAAGGAAGCGTGCTCCTGGGGCAAGGTCTCGACAGCGTTGGAGCAGATGGTGTTCGCCGAAGCGACGACCGTCCTACCGCTGATCGCCTCCGACGCCTACCATCGCGGCGCGTGGAAGGCGCGCAAACCGAAAAGGTGGGCGCGCCTCTTCAAATGATAGCGTATTTCCGCCCACCTAAGGAGTTGCGCCATGGCTGAACGCGCCTTTATGCCTCTGGAGGAGGGCTTTCTGGGACTGGAGGAGCATCTCGCTCCCGAAGATGCGCCGCGTGTCCGGATCATTCCCTTCGGCATGGAGGCGACGGTCTCCTATGGCGGCGGCACGGCGCGCGGTCCTGCGGCGATGATCGCCGCCTCCCATGAGGTGGAACTCTTCGATGAGGATCTTTGGCGCCAACCTGTCGAAGCGTTCCGCGTAGAAACGCTCATTGAACCAAAGATACCGGCCCGCGCCGAGGCGGCGCTTGATCTCCTCGCGAAACTTGTCGGCGACGCCGTCGCAAACGACGCCTTCCCGATGACCTTCGGCGGTGAGCATTCGATTACGGCGGGCGCCATACGGCCCATGCTCAAGCGATGGCCCGATCTCATGCTCCTGCACTTTGATGCGCATGCCGACCTGCGCGACGGCTATGAGGGCGAGCATTACTCGCACGCGGCTGCGATCCGCAGGTGCCTCGACCATCCGTCACTCGAGATAGTCTCAATTGGTATCCGGAATATCTCGGCGGAGGAGATCCCTTTTCTGGAGGCCAACGGCGACCGGATCAGCATTCATTGGGCGAAAGACAAAAGCAGCTGGGATTTAGAAGACATTATCGCGCCGCTGCGCGGGCGGCCTGTTTATGTCACCTTCGATGTGGACGGGTTCGATGCGAGCCTGATGCCCGCCACCGGCACGCCGGAACCCGGCGGGCTCTTCTGGGACGACGTCATGCCGATCCTGAAGCGCGCAGGCGAGGTCGCCGAAATTGTCGGCGCAGACGTCAATGAGCTTGCCCCTCAACCTGGGCTGCATAGTGCGGACTTTGTCGCCGCGAAGCTCGCCTACAAGATTCTCGCCGCCCGGCTTTACAAGGCTTCGTGAAAGATCTCAGTCCAGGGCGCCGTATCGGCGGCTGATCTCCCGTCAGCGATTTATCTTCGCGATGTATCCTCCATAGGGCGGGAGCGGCGCGGGCGCGTCCGGCTGATCGACGCCCAGCGCGATCAACAGGTCGCCGAACCGAAGGGCTTCCGGCGGACGCCAGTCCGCCGGCGTTGTCCCAAGATTGAAGAGGCAAAGAACTTCTTCGCCGGCAGCTTCGCGCAAAAACGCGAGCGCCGGGTGCGGCGTTTCGAGAAACGTCATGTCGCCGCAGCGAAGCGCCATTGATTGCGATCGCACACGGAGCAGCGACTTCGTGAAGCCGAGAACCGATGAGGGGTCGTCGACCTGACGATCCGCCGCAAGGTCGCGATGGCGCGGATCGACGGGCAGCCAGGGCGTCCCGTCGCTGAAGCCGGCGTTTGGCGAACCGGCGCTCCAGGGCATCGGCGTGCGCGCGCCGTCCCGGCCGAGCGTCAGCGGCCAGTTTGCGATCGCTTCGGGGTCTTTCAGCTGGTCGAACGGCACATCCGCCTGCGGCAGGCCGAGTTCTTCGCCCTGATAGAGAAACGCATTGCCTCGCAACGTCATGAGCAACATCAGGAAGAGTTTGGCCGCGTCTTCGCGTAAGGCGTCGTCCGCCCAGCGGCTGACGGCGCGCGGCGCGTCGTGGTTTGAGAACGCCCAGGATGGCCACCCATCGCCCGGCGCATTTCCCCAGGGGCGCAGCGCCTCTTTGACAGTCTTCGGCGAAATGTCGTCCGCATAAAGAAAAGCGAAGTTGTAGGCGGAGGAGAGGCGCGCGTCGCCTCGCGTGAACGACTTCATTTCGCTGAGTGGCGCGGGACCGACCACTTCAGCGACGGTGAGGATGTCGTCATACGCGTTCGTCAGTTCTCGGATGCGTTCCAGAAAGGATGGAATGTCCGGATGCGACTGGTTGAATAGATGACGCTGATAATCAAAGGGCCGCGTCGGCGGCGGGCCATTGCGCGGCGCAGGCGGATTGTCGCGCAGGGCAGGGTCGTGCAGGACGAAGTTTATCGCGTCGAGCCGAAAGCCGTCGACGCCGCGGTCCAGCCAGAATTTCGCAACCTCAAGCAGGGCGTCCTGCACTGCCGGATTGTGGAGGTTGAGGTCGGGCTGGCTCGAAAGGAAGTTGTGCAGGTAATACTGCCGCCGCCTGCCGTCCCATGTCCAGGCGGGGCCGCCGAAGACGGACTGCCAGTTGGACGGCGGCGCGCCGTCATCTTTCGCGTTCGCCCACACATACCAGTCGGCTTTGGCGTTCGTGCGGTCCTGCCGGCTCTCCTGAAACCACTGATGCCGATCTGATGTATGCGAATAGACCTGATCGATGATGACTTTCAGCCCGCGGTCGTGGGCGGCGGCGACAATCGCGTCGAAATCGGCAAGCGCGCCAAAGATCGGATCGACGCTGCAATAGTCGGCGACATCATAACCGAAATCATTCATGGGCGAGCGGAAAAACGGAGACAGCCAAATAGCGTCGACCTCGAGATGCGCGATGTAATCGAGCTTATCTAAAATCCCCTGGAGGTCGCCGACGCCGTCGCCGTTCGTATCTCGAAAACTGCGCGGATAAACGTGGTAGATGACCGCCCCGCGCCGCCAGTCGCGCGCCTGCGGATGAGGCTCAACGTAAGCGGTCAAGGGACGGGGCCGGATAGGCGGCGCCCTGCTTCGGCGCATTCCGCTTTGAAGCGCCCCCCTTGGGCGCGCCCCGGCGCATCCGGGCGACGAGTTCGCGGTCCGGCTCCGCGCGGCGGCCGGAGAAAAAGCCGCGCGAGCCGTCCTGTTCCGCATCAGGAGTACTTATTGGCGCGGCGCCGGTCGTCTGCGCAGTCTCGGCGTCAAGCGTGCGGCCGCCTCGTAAGCCCCGCCGCCGCGCCGCAGCCTTGCGGACGCTTGGCGGGAAAAAGGACGGCCCATCCTCCGGCTGCGGCGGATCGCGTTCGGCTGACAGGTTGTCCGACGCGGCGAAGGTCGGCTCGGCCCGCAGCTCCTTCTGATGCCGCCGCCGCGGCGCATCTTCCAGGTCGGCCTTGAACGACGCCATGTCGCCGCCGTCGCTTGCCGCGTCGTTGCGGCGTCGCCATTTCGACAGGCCGGCCGCCCGGCCGAGATTGAAGCCGCCGAGATAGGCGGCGAGCCAGGGCGCGAAGCGCGACGCGATGTCGAACAGGCGGTCGTCGATCGCCTGCACCGCGCCGTCGAGGTCCCAGTTCAAAAACGCCTTCGACGCCATCGCGACCGTGAAGAGGACAATGAGCAAGTGGGAATAGGCGAAGTTCAGGGCGCGCGCGCCGAACTTGCCGACGCCGCCAATGCCGCGGCCGCCGGTTCCCTCATAGGGCCATCTGCCGACCACGTAGCCGATCGCCGGCATCGTCGCGAGATACCCGACAGTGGTGGCCGGCAGCGGAAGCCCGAAGAATTCCCGCATGGCGTAAAACTGGTCGTCGCGCACGACCGCCGCCCACAGCCCCGTTATCGCCGCGAACGCCGCCGCGCTCATGACGTAGCCGCCGATGCGGTCGTCCGGATCCCGTTGCTTCTCGTGCTTCGCCATCGCCCCGCTCCCCAGGGGATCGCCGTCTGTTCGTTGCTTGGCCATAGCGCGTCTCGCCCAATCAGGGGCTCGCACCCGCCACAAACGATCGGCAAATTAGCAGCAGAGCCCAATGGGATAAACGCCTGAGGGCGTCTTCATTGCGAGTGCGAAACAAAGACGAGATGCGATAATCCTTCAGCATTGGCAGGTTAGGAGCGACTATTTTGCAACACTTGGTGATCGGGTTGGGGCGCGTCGGTCAGAGCATGGCCGCCTACGCCCGGCATCTCGGCTGTGAAGTCGAGACGCTGGGGCGGGATGACATCCTGGGCGGGGTCGATGTCCTAAGGCGGGCGGCGGCGGCCGCGGACGTCATTGCCATCGCAACGCCGGACGACGTCATCGCCGAGGTCCGGGCCGCCATCGGGTCGGCGGCCGCAGGGAAGGCCGTCGTGCATTTCTCCGGCGCTCTCATCGTCGGCGGCGCGCACGCGGTCCACCCTTTATGTTCGTTTCCGAAGGAGGCGATGTCCCCCGAGGCGCTCGCGCGCGCGCCCTTCGGGTTGGAGCCTGGCGGCCCGCCGTTTGATGAGATTTATCCCGGCGCGACGAACCCGACCTTTAATGTCCGATCCGAAGACCGCGCGTTCTACCACGCGATTGCGGTCCTTTGCGCCAACTATCCCGCCCATATCTGGAACGCATGCGCCGGCGCGTTCGCTGAGCGGTTCCCAGACGCCCCGCCCGATGCGCTTGCGACGCTTCTGGAGAGCTGCGTCGACAGGTTTCGCGAAAGTCCGCTGAGTTCGATGACTGGCCCGGTTGCGCGTGAGGATCGCTCCACCGTCGCCGCGAACCGCACTGCGCTCGCCGAGGCGCCGCCGCTGATGGCTCTCTATGACGCGTTTCTGGCGAGCGCCTGGCCGGAGGCGTTGCCCCAAGCCTCGAAGCGAGGCGGCGAATGACCTCGCCTGACGGGCCCGAAATCCGCCTGAACGGCTGTTGCGCGGCCGCCGCCTTTCCTCTACACGGCGCGCTTGTTCGAAATTCCAGCGCAGCGCAGCGCGGGCGAACGCGTCCAAAGCGCTTCGCGGCGCGTTCCTGAGGAGAGCCGGCTATGGCCGACACCGACGTCTTTTACTGCGAAGTCCGCAAGCGCACCGGCACAGGCGGGGCCCGCGAGGCGCGGCGCGAGGGCTGGATTCCGGGCGTTCTTTACGGCGGCGGCGGCGATCCGGTACCGGTCAGGCTGCGGCGGAACGAGGTCAACAAGGCCTATAATGCCGGCCGCATGCGCGCCCATCTGGCGAAGATCGACGTGCCGGAGGAAGACGGCCAGCAGCCTGTGATTGCGCGCGACGTGCAGATCGACCCGGTTAAGGGAACGCCCATTCATGTCGACCTTCTGCGGGTCGACGAGCGCACGCGCATCGACGTCGAAGTGCCGGTTCGGTTCTTGAACGAAGAGGAATCGCCGGGCCTGAAGCGCGGCGGCGTCCTGAACGTTGTTCGGCACACGGTTGAAATCTACGCGCCTGCGACGTCGATCCCCGAAGCATTGGAGGCCGATGTCGGCGCGCTGGATATCGGCGACGTCTTGAAAATCTCCGCATTCAGCCTGCCGAAAGGCGTCGCGCCGAAAATCACTGACCGCGACTTCACCGTCGCGACGATCGCCGCGCCATCGGCGGTCCGCTCCAGCGAGAGCGAAGACGCAGCGGAGGCGGACGCTGAAGCCGCCGCGCCTGAGGCGGAGACCGAGGGCGGCGAGAGCTAGGCCCGGGCCTGCCGCCGAGGCGGGGTCGGTCCACGCCCCGACCCGAACCGGGGCCCCATCGATCCGCAAGGAGCGGCATGGGCCATGATCCTCATTGTCGGCCTTGGAAACCCGGGTCCCAAATATGCGCGCCACCGACACAGCGTCGGGTTCATGGCGGCCGATGTCATCGCGGACGCTCATGGACTCGGCCCTTGGCGGGTGAAATTTGAGGGCGCGATTGCGGCCGGCGAACTTGGCGGCGACAAGGCGCTGGTCCTTAAACCGCAGACGTTCATGAATGACTCCGGCCGCTCGGTCGGCGCGGCCATGCGCTTCTATAAGCTCGCGCCTGCGGATGTCATCGTCTTCCACGACGAGCTTGACCTTGCGCCTGGAAAAATCCGTGTAAAGACGGGCGGCGGCGTCGCCGGCCATAACGGCCTGAGGTCGATTTCGGCGCACATAGGCCCGGATTTTCGCCGTGTGCGCATCGGCATCGGCCATCCGGGCGACAAGTCGCGCGTGCACGGCTACGTGCTCGGCGACTTTGCGAAAGCCGACGAGAGCTGGCTTGCGCCGACGCTCGACGCGCTCGCCGCCGAAGCGCCGAAGCTCCCCAAGGGAGATGCGCCCTACGCCGCCGCCGTGGGCGCGCGGCTCGCGCCGCCCCCGCGCCCGAACCGACCGCCCGAGGGCTCGGACAAGCGCCCGGCGCGCAAGGACGATGGCGCCAGCGGCGCCGAAGGCGCCGGCACGGCGCTCGGCGACGCCTTGAAGAAGGCTATCGACACCTAATCCGTAGACGAAGAGGCGAACGACGGCATGGGATTTCAATGCGGCATAGTCGGCTTGCCGAATGTCGGCAAATCAACGCTTTTCAATGCGCTGACGCGCACGGCCGCAGCGCAGGCGGCGAACTATCCGTTCTGCACTATCGAGCCCAATGTGGGCGACGTCGCCGTGCCGGAGCCGCGCCTCATGCGGCTCGCCGAGATCGCAGGGTCGGCGGAAATCGTCCCGGCGCGGATGCAATTCGTGGACATCGCCGGGCTCGTAAAGGGCGCGAGCAAGGGCGAGGGCCTCGGCAACCAGTTCCTAGCCAATATCCGTGAGGTCGACGCCGTCGTCTATGTCCTACGGTGTTTCGAAGACGACGACATCACGCATGTGGACGGCCGAATTGATCCGCTAGCGGATTTTGAGACGGTCGAGACCGAGCTCATGATCGCGGACCTCGAGAGCCTCGAAAAGCGCCGCCTTAACCTGCACAAGAAGTCGACCGGCGGCGACAAGGAGGCGAAGGCGCTGTTGCCGCTTGTGGATCAGGCGCTGGAGCTATTGCGCGACGGCAAGCCTGCGCGTCGCGCGGAGATCGACAAGACGGACATGAAGGCGTGGCGGGGCCTGCAGCTTCTGACGCAAAAGCCGGTCCTGTTCGTCGCCAATGTCGACGAAGCCGCTGCGGCGGACGGCAATGCGCATTCGAACGCCGTCGAGGCGCGCGCCAAAGACGAGGGAGCCGGCGCGGTCGTCATCGCGGCGAAAATCGAAGAGGAGCTCGCCCAGCTCGACGACGCCGAACAGGCTGAGTATCTGGAGACGCTCGGGCTTTCAGAGCCGGGGCTCAATCGCCTTATCCGCGCCGGCTTCGACCTTCTCGACCTGCAGACATTCTTCACCGCCGGCCCGAAGGAGGCGCGCGCCTGGACAGTGAAGATCGGCGCGACTGCGCCGCAGGCGGCGGGCGTCATCCATACCGACTTTGAACGCGGCTTCATCCGGGCCGAGACCATCGCCTATGACGACTACGTCGCCTGCGGCGGCGAGGTCGCCGCCAAGGAGGCTGGCAAGATGCGCCTTGAGGGCAAGGAGTATCTTGTGCGTGACGGCGACGTCATGCTCTTTCGCTTCAACGCCTGAGCGGCGGCGCGGCCAACCGACATGAAGTTGTAAATCTAGGCGTCTATTGTCGCCGTTCGAATTGAACGAATGCCGTTGGCAGGGGGGCGAAAAATGCGAGGGCGGGGCGCATTTCGTGGCGTGCGCGCGGGTGTCGTTTTGGCGGCGGCGCTCTGTGCGCCGGCGTCAGCGCAGAACCTCGCCGGCGTTTTTCCGCCGCTGCCGCCGGCGCGGCAGCTCGACTATCGCGCCGGATGGCGGCCGGGCGAGAATGGCGCGCCGGACCGTTACGCCCAGCGCATCCATTATCAGGACCGTATCGGGGACAAGTTCCTGTGGCGCGGCATCGTGCAGGTGGAGGACGCGGACGGCGAAGGCCTCGACCTCGACTTCGCGCAGGCGGAGTTTTTCTTGCTGTTGACCGATGAAGACGCGCCCTGGTCGGTGGCGGCGCGCTTTGACGCCAAAGTGCGCGAAGGCTCGGAGCCTGAGGAATTCGCGCTAAACCTCGCCAATCAGTTCCGCCTTTCGCCGCGGGTGACGGCCCGATTCAATATTCTCACCAAACGCGAAGTGGGGGACAGGCGTCGCGAAGGCCTCTTGTTCGAAACGCGCTCGGCTCTCTTTATGCGGACGGACGGCGGCGTCGTCTTCGGCGCCGAAGCGTTCAACGATCATGGCTCGACGGCGGACTTCGATTTTTATGGGCCGAGCCAGCGCCAGCAGGCGGGACCGTTCGCCTTCTGGCCGCTGGGCGATGAGTTTTTTCTCTTCACCGGCGCGCTCTTCGGTCTTAACGAGCAGTCGCCGGATGCGGACCTCCGGATTTGGGTGCAGAAGACGTTTTAGTTCGTCTGCGGCCGCAGCGCCCGACCTGCGACGGCGTCGAGCTTCTTCAGCATCGCCGGGTCCCGCGCCTCCGGCGGCGTAATGATGGCTTGGTCAAGGCAGGTCTCGACGCCGAGCGGCGATGGCGCGCGCGCAGGACCTAGATTGCGGGCGAGCATGGGGACAAGGCGCTTCGCCTTTTCAACATTGGCGCGCATCACCTCAAGGATGCGGCCAACCTCCACCGCCTCTTCCTCTTCATGCCAGCAATCATAATCGGTGACCATGGCGATGCTGGCGTAGGGAAGCTCCGCCTCGCGCGCGAGCTTCGCCTCTGTCGCGTTGGTCATGCCAATGACGTCGCATCCCCAGGAGCGGTAGAGATGCGACTCCGCCCTGGTCGAGAATTGCGGCCCATCCATGCACAAATACGTTCCAACGGGCGCGTGAGGAATCGCGAGCGCCTCGCACGCCGCCGCCGCCGCCGCCGCGAGCGTGGGGCAAATTGGCTGCGCCATCGAGACATGGGCGACGCAGCCAGCGCCGAAAAACGAATTGTCGCGGTGGACGGAGCGATCGATGAACTGGTCGACAATGACGAAGGTTCCCGGAGCAAGGTCTTCGCGGAACGATCCGCACGCGGAAACCGAGATGAGATCCGTGACGCCCGCGCGCTTCATGGCGTCGATATTGGCGCGGTAATTGACGCCTGCCGGCGGCAATGTGTGTCCTGGTCCGTGCCGCGCGAGAAAGCGGACCGGTACGTCGTCAATGCTTCCGAAAACGATCGGTCCCGACGGACGCCCCCAGGGCGTTTCGATCTCGCGTTCTTCGGCCCTCTCGACCCCGTCGACGGCGTAGAGGCCCGAGCCGCCGATGAAGCCGAGAACCCTTGAAGCCGCGTCTCCCGCCATCAGATCGCGCCGGGCTCCCGCCCGAGGGCGTGCGCGATTTCAGCGATCGCCGCTTCTTCTTGCGCTTCAAGGCGAGTGTCCGCGACGATCGCTGCGCGCGCGGCAAGCACCACCGCGTCGGAAAGTTGCGCATCGCCGCCGGCCCAAGTGATGTCGGCGAGGATGGTCTGGGCGGCGGCGCGGTAATCGCTTCGCAGCGCGGCGACAAGTCCGTTGTACTCGCCTTCCAAAACCGCGGCGTTGAAATCGGAAAACGGCGTCTGGTTGACCAGGCCTGCGAGGAGGCGCGCCTCCTCGGAGGCGTCAAACCGGCCGTCGGCGAAGGCGACTAACAGAAACGCCCCGCACGCCGCGCGCACGGCGCGCCTGTGGGAATCGTCAAAGGCGATGGTCGAAGGGGCGGCGTCGCTGGGCGGGGGGCGCTCGTCTGTCATGGCGCCATGGTTGGACGGTCCCGGCCGAAAGGGCAAGGGCGCGCGCCCGGCTTCAGCCGTCGCCATCGTCGCTGTCGGACGCCGGCGCTTCGGGGTCGGTCTCTTCGTCCGCCGCCGCGGCGTCGGCGGTCTCGGCTCCGGCCGTCGCCCCAACGGCGACGGTATCCGGCAGCGCCTTTTCGATCTCCGTAAGCAGGGCGTCGACGCCATTCGCCTCAATGAAGGCAGCGAATTCGGATCGTTTCACCGACATGATCGACGCGCCGTTGACGACAATGTCTATGAGCTTGCGGGACTCGTTGGAAAAGGCGCGGGTGCGCCAGTCGACATTGAGCGGCGGCCCGTCCGAGCGAACGAAGCGCGTCCGGACAAAGATGTCCTTGCGGAAGGGTTTCGTTTCAGTGATTTCCAGCGGATTGCCGAGCACGCCATCGAACTGCTCCGCATACTGCTGCGTGATGTAGTCGGGGAACGCGCGGTCGTAGCGCGCGCGCTGCTCATCGCTCATGGCGTCATAGGCCCCCCGGCTGATGATGAATTTCGAAAGCGCCTCAAGCGCCAGGCCGTCTCTCAGGACGTTCTGAAAAGCGCTTAAGCGGGCGGCGTCGCTTGTGTCCTCCTCTGTGAGCGCGGCCTCCGCGTCGTCAAGAAGACGCTGGACGAAGGCTGTCGCCTCAGCCTCCTGCGAGACGGCCGCCTCTTCCGTCGACGTCTCCGCCGGCGTCTCGTCCGAGGGCCGTTCGGCGCGCACCTCGCCGGCCGGCGTATCCTGCGCCGCGGCCGGGACCGAAAGTGAAGCGGTGACGATCAGCGCAGAGACGTGCGCAAAGGAAGCAACCAGGCGATCCATCATGACCATTTTGTCTCCAAAACAACTATCCCTCGCGCGTTGCGGAGCGCTGGCCTCGCCCGTCGAGGAACCAGAGCTATATGGGCGAATTGTGGCGACGTTCTAGCGCCAAAGCTCACAATTTAGAGAAGTCAGTTCGCCGGAAGGTTGCAATTGCGCCGTGGCGCTATGCTCTGTAACCGCGCAGCCGCATCGCCGCGGGCAGGACGATTAAGGTGCAGATCAGGGTCATCCCGATTGCGAGCGACAGGAGCTGCCCCATGCTGGCCGTGCCGCGATGAGCGGACAGCATCAGGCTGCCGAAGGAGGCGACGGTCGTCGTCGCTGAAAAGAAGACGGCGCTCGGGGTCGATGTCTGGAAGACGTCATCGCCATGGGCGAGATGGCGTTGGCGCAGGACGAGGTGAATGCCGCTGTCGACGCCAATACCGAGGAGCAGGGGCAGGACGATGACGTTCGCGTAGTTGAACGGCAGGTCGAGAAGAACGCTGGCGCCCACCGTCAGGACGGCGGCGAGGGCGATCGGGAAGAGAACGAAAAGGACGTTCTCAAACCGCCGCATCAAGAACCAAAGTAAAACGGTCACGGCGATGAGCGCGATCGCGGTCGCCTGGACCATTGCTTCGGCGATGATTTTTCCCGCCGCTTCGGCCTGAACCGCGCCGCCGGCGGCGGTTGGCGCGATGTCCTCAACTGCTTGGACAAAGCGCTCGAGGGCGCGATGGTCGCGCACGTCCTCCGCCGGCAGAAGGTCCACGCGCCGGCGGCCGTCTTCGGTGAGGTAACGACGCCGAAGGGTCGGCGGCAAATTGGTTTGCGTTACTTCCGCCGCGTTCAATTGCGTGAACAGGATGTCCGTCAATTGCGGCCAGTATTTGAATAACTGCGCTTCGAACCGGTCGAACGCCGCGGGCGACTCACTCAATTGCGTGAGGATTGACGCGAGCCTTTCCTCCGCTTTCGTCGCATTGTCGAGGCGAAGCCGTTCGAGCAACCGCGCCGCGGCGCGGTCGCGCGCCTCGGGCGGCGCGTTTCCGGCGTCATCCGGCGCGGCGGTCAAGGCGAAGGCGAGGCCGCCGGCCGCGAAGTCGATAAGGTCGAGCTTGTCGAGCTGGGCGTCCGGCACGAAGTCGGCGAGCCGCCGCGTTCTTCCGATGGCGGCGTTCGCCGCCGACACCGTCTCAAGGCGCTCCGCTTCCTCCTCGGTCTCCACAATAACGCTTGCGCGATAGGGGACGGTCTCGTCATCGTCAAAGAGAAGATTAAATCCGCGTACGGATTCGCTGTTCGGATCGCGCAGCGACATGGGGTCTGCGTCGAACCGCGCCTGCGGCAAGAGCGTCGCGGCGTACGCGCCGGCCCCGATTGCGATTAGCGAAATCGGGATCGACAATCGTTCCAGCAGCCTGAACGCCGCGTCGATGGCGCCGCCCGACTTCCGTTGCGGCGGCGCGATTGCGCCTAGGAGCGCAGGCAGAAAGGTCGCCGCCACAAAGAAAGCGATCAGCACCCCAACGCCGGCGATAAGGCCGAGCTGCGCGATGCCGTCAAAGCGCGTCGGCGTGAAGGCGATGAACCCGACCGCAGTCGTCGGCGCGGCAAGCGTAAGCCCGGCGCCCGCATCATGGGCCGCGCCCCTAAGCGCGCTGGCGGTCGTCTGGCCGTGGGCGCGGCGTTCCTGCACGTGGGAGAGGAGGTGGATCGCGAAGTCGAGGCCAAGTCCGACAAGCAGCACCGTAAAGGCGACGGAGACGAGGTTCAGCTCGCCCACCGTGGCGGCCGCAAACGCAGCCGTCAGCACGAGCGTGACGATGAGCGACGCCATGGTCGCCGAGACAAGATAGATCGACCGGAACGCAGCGAACAGAAGAAGCGCCACAAGGAAGAGCGACACTGCGAAGGATGCGCCGATCCCGGACGAAACGGCGCTCAACTCGTCCGCGCGCAAGGCCGGGTCGCCGGTAACGAGGGCCCGGGCGCGGCCGTCAAACGCCTCGCTCAGGCTCGCGATCTCCGCTTTCAGGGCGTCAAGCGCCGGCTTCGCCGGCTGCAGGCGGCTGTAATCGAGCGTCGGCGTCGCATAAAGCAGCCGCCGTGCGGCGGCGGCGTCTCTTTCCGCGTCTGGCGTGGCGTCTTCCGCGAACGCGCCGAGCCAGGCGAAAGGCTGCGACTCGCCGGCGAGCGTCGCGTCGCCGACGACAGCGAGTTCCCCATAGAGGCGATCGAGGGCGTCGGCGCCGAGATCCGCCTCCTGCGCAAGCGCGTCATTGTCCGCAAGGGCGTCGAAGAGCGTCGCCGCCGTCGGCGCGCGTGTCAGCTTTTCAATGAGGGCGCCCGCCTGGCCGAGCCGCTCAAGCCGCTCCGCAAGGCGCGCCTCGTTTAAGAACAGGAGTCCATTTTCGCGAAAAAACGGATCGGCCGATGGCGCATAGACGTCATCGAAGAGATTGTTCGCAGCCTTCAGGCGACCGGCGAGGGCGCTTGTAAACGCTTCGGCTTCGTCCACGCTTTCGGCGTCGATGACGACTAAAACGTCGTTTTTGATGGCGGGAAACGCCTCGCGGAGCGTCGCCGCGCGGCGCTGGAAATCGAGGTTGGGGTCGAGCATCGCGCTCGTGTCGGTGTTCACCGACAGCGCGCCAGCCGCGTACCAGCCGGCCGCGCCCGTCGCCAAGATAATCAAGAAAGCGAGCGCCGCGCCGCCGACCCGCGCTGCGCTCGTCCACTTGATAAAGGCGTATTCGATGGCGCGCAGCATGGGAGCGAAGCGACGATCCTTCCGGTCTTCACGCGGAGATGGCGCGGCCCTTGGAGCCTCTGGGCGGCCGGACGCGAATCGCGCGCCCTTCGCTTCTAGGGTCGGAAGGCCGGCGATTACAAGCGCCGACGGTCCGGTCCGCCCTTGCGCAGCGCCGCCTTGAAGGCCCGCTGCGGCTCGGCTATCGCAAAGGGCGAATGCGAGATTTCTCCACCGACCTTTCCTACCTTGACGGCCGGCGCGCCGGGATGACGGCGACGCTTAAGGACTGGTGCGCGATTAACTCCGGAAGCGGCAATCTCGAGGGCCTCGCCGTGATGCGCGCCGCCCTTTTGGAAGCGTTTGCAGACCTTGAGGGCGACGTGGAGGTCGCGGCCGCCGAACCGCATGAAGTGGTGACGCAGAGCGGAGAGGTCGTAAGGCGCGCGGTGGGCGACGTCATCCGCGTCGTCAAGCGACCGCAGGCCCGGATCCGCGTCCTGTTTGCCGGCCATATGGATACTGTCTTCCCGGCCGACCATCCTTTCCAGTCCCACGCAATGATCGACGACGACGTGATGAACGCCCCCGGCGCGGCGGACATGAAGGGCGGCCTGCTCGTGATGCTGGAGGCGCTCAAGTGCGTCGAGCGTTCGACTGTCGCCGACGCCATCGGATATGAGGTCATTATCAATGCGGACGAGGAAATCGGCTCGCACGGGTCGGCGCGCATCATCGCCGACGCGGCCCGGCGCGCCCATTTCGCCTGCGTCTATGAACCGTCGCTCGCCGACGGGACGCTGGCCGGCGCGCGAAAAGGAAGCGGCAATTTCTCGGCGATCTTTGACGGCAAGTCGGCGCACGCCGGCCGCGAACACCATCTCGGCCGCAACGCCCTCGTTGCGGCGGCGCGCTTCGCCGGGGCGGTCGACGGCCTGTCCGGCGCGCGCGAAGGGCTTACGGTCAACGTCGCGCGGATCGATGGCGGCGGGCCGAATAATGTGGTGCCGGACCGCGCGGTCGTCAGGTTCAATATGCGCGCCGAACGCGCCGAGGATGCGGATTGGGCGCAGGCGAAGATCTCCGACCTGATTGCTTCGGCGGATCGCGTCGACGGGTATGCGGCGCGACTGCATGGCGGCTTCGCCCGACCGCCGAAGCCGATGACGCCGGAGTTGAAGGCGTTCTTCGAGGCGGTGAAGGCGATCGGGGCGGAACTTGGCCAGAAAATCGCCTGGAAAGCGACCGGCGGGTGCTGCGACGGCAACAATATCGCGGCCGAAGGCGCGCCGGTTATCGATACGCTTGGCGTACGCGGCGCGCATATTCATAGTGCGGACGAGTACGTTCGGCTCGACAGCCTTGAGGAGCGAGCGAAACTATCGGCTCTCCTCCTGATGCGGATCGCCGCAGGCGATATACCTGCGCCGGGCGCGCGGATTTGAAGGAGGCGACCTTGGGACTTCCCGTCATCCGCCCCGTCCGCCGCGAGGACTTTGACGACATACTCGCGCTCGCCAAGCAGGCGGGCGGCGGCATGACGAACCTGCCGCCTGAGCCTTCGGCGCTCCGCGCCCGCATCGACGCCGCCGTCG
The DNA here is from genome assembly GCA_028284065.1 of Parvularculaceae bacterium. Taxonomy (GTDB): domain Bacteria; phylum Pseudomonadota; class Alphaproteobacteria; order Caulobacterales; family Parvularculaceae; genus MED-G105. The sequence goes on along the minus strand of JANQSJ010000014.1, from coordinate 69,558 downwards.
CGAGCTTCGAGGCCGGCGCAAGCGTGCCCGGAGGCGAGGTCTACCTCTGCGCCCTTGAGGTTGACGGCAAGCTTCTCGGCACGACGGCGCTCTTCTCGGCAATCGGCCTCGATTCCGGCTTTGTGAACTACAAGGTCAACTGGACGTTCCATGCCTCTCAGCAACTAGGTAAACGGATCAAACGCCGCCTTCTCGTGCCGACCCACGACTTCACCGGCGCCGCCGAAGTCGGCTCGCTCTTTTTGTCGCCGGACGTGCGCGGGGGCGGGTTTGGCAAGCTTCTGGCCCGATCGCGTTATCTCTTTATTGCGCAGAACTCGGAGATTATCGCCGATCCGGTGTGCGCGGAGTTGCGCGGGTGGCGCGCGCCGGATGGAAGCCAACCCTTCTGGGACGCGCTCGGGCGGCATTTCTTCGACATGGATTTCGAAGAAGCGGATGTGCACAACTCCGCCAAAGGCAATCAGTTCATCGCCGACCTGATGCCGCGAATTTCGATCTACGTGGTGCTTTTGCCGGAGAGCGCGAAGGCGTGCATCGGCAGGCCGCATGACGGGGCGCGGCCCGCGCTTGAGATGCTGAAACGCGAAGGATTTGAGTTTAAGGATTATATAGACATTTTCGACGGCGGGCCGCTCGTGTCCGCGAAGAAGGAAAAAATTAAGACGATCCGCGACAGCGCAATTGGCCAGGCGCGCATCGTGAAGGAGATTGGAGCCGACGTCGGCGTCGCGCCGATGCTGTTGGCGGCTGGCCGCGTCGCTGATTTCCGCGCCACTCGCGCGCCTGCGGCTGTGTCGAACGGCGAGATCATTATTGACCGGGCGACCGCCGATGCGCTGATGGCGCATGACGGCGATGAGGTGCGATATGTGGCGTGGTAGGCGATGAACGAAATGGCTCAGAATTACATCGATGGCGCATGGCGGGACGGCCGCGGCGATAAGATCGCCTCAGTTGATCCGTCTACAGGCGAATCCGTATTTCAGGTCGCCGCCGCGAACGAGCATGACGTTATCGACGCCGTTTCGGCGGCGCGGGGCGCCTTTCGCGACTGGGCGCTGACGCCGCTCGCCGATCGCATAGACATCCTGAAGCGGTATCAGGAGATTATCCTGCGCGACGGTGAAGAGCTTGCGCGGATGATCTCTAAAGAGACCGGCAAGCCGTTTTGGGAGACGAAGACCGAGGTCGCCGCCGTCGCCGGCAAGGTCGACATCTCCATTCGCGCCCATGAGGAGCGTACCGGCGAGAAAGAGACGGCGTCTGGGGCCACAAGGGGCGTTCTCCGGCACAAGCCCCACGGCGTCCTCGGGGTCCTCGGTCCGTATAATTTTCCGGCGCACCTGCCGAACGGGCACATCGTCCCGGCGCTGATCGCCGGCAACACAGTCGTCTTCAAGCCATCGGAGCTGGCGCCCGGGCCAGGGGCGTTCCTCGTCCGCGCGCTGGAGGAGGCGGGGCTGCCGAAGGGCGTCGTCAATCTTGTCCATGGCGCCCGGACGACGGGCGAGGCGCTTGCCGGCAATGAGGGCCTCGACGGGCTTCTCTTCACCGGCGGCGCGCGGACGGGGCTCGCGCTTCATCGTCAATTCGCCGACCGTCCTGAAAAGATCCTCGCGCTGGAGCTTGGCGGCAATAACCCGCTCATCTGGTGGCGGACGGACGATATCGACGCCGCTGCGTTCGCCGTCGTGCAGTCGGCGTTCCTGACTTCCGGCCAGCGCTGCACCTGCGCGCGTCGGCTCATCATCCCCGACGATGGCGACGGGGTTCAGTATCTGAAGGCGTTGACGGCCTTGACCGATCGCCTCGTCGTCGGCGCTCCGTTCGACGAGCCGCAGCCATTTATGGGGCCGGTGATCTCCGCGCAGGCCGCGGAAGGATTGGAGCGCGCCTTCGACCAGCGCCTGGAAATGGGAGGCGAGGCGATTCGCTCGCTCTCCGTTCAGGACGAAGGAAGCGCTTTCGTCAGCCCGGGGATTGTCGACGTAACCGACGTCGCCAATCTTCCCGATGAGGAGCATTTCGGGCCGATGCTGCAGGTCATCCGCGTCAAGGACTTCGACGAAGCGATTGAGGCCGCGAATGCGACCAAGTTCGGCCTCTCCGCCGGCCTCCTCGCCGACGACAGGAAGGACTGGGAGACGTTTCTTGCGCTTTCCCGCGCCGGCATCGTCAACTGGAACCGTCAGACGACGGGCGCCTCGTCCGCCGCGCCCTTTGGCGGCGTCGGCCATTCCGGCAATCATCGTCCGAGCGCGTACTACGCCGCGGACTATTGCGCTTATCCGGTGGCGTCGATGGAGGGAGATTCGCTTTTGCCGATGCCGGACGGGCAGGTGGGGGTGAGGGCGCGGTGACCCACCTGGAGGTTAACTTCGACGGCCTTATCGGTCCGACCCACAATTACGCCGGCCTCGCCATCGGCAATCTCGCGTCGGACAGGAACAAGGGCGAGGCGTCGAATCCCCGCGCGGCGGCGCTGCAGGGCCTTGCGAAGATGCGGGCGCTGATGAAGCTGGGGCTTACGCAAGGTTTCTTGCCGCCGCAGGAACGCCCGCGTCTCGACATATTGCAGGCGCTCGGGTTCGATGGGTCGGACAGGGCGGCCATCGAGCAGGCGGCGGAGGCGGCGCCGTCCCTTCTCGCAAACGTCTATTCCGCATCCTGCATGTGGACGGCGAACGCCGCGACGGTCGCGCCGTCCCTCGACGCCGCTGACGGCAAGGTCCATTTCACGTCCGCCAATCTCGCCGCCAATTTCCATCGCTCCATCGAAGCGACAGAGACTGCGCGGGCGCTCCGGCATATCTTCGCGGATGAAGACAAGTTCGTACACCATGCAGCCCTGCCAGGCGGCGCCCATTTCGGGGACGAGGGCGCGGCGAACCATGGCCGCCTGGCGCCTTCCCATGGAGAGAAGGGCGTTCACCTCTTCGTCTATGGCGAGGATGGCGGCCGCTTCCCCGCGCGCCAGAAGCGCGCGGCGTCGGAGGCGGTCGCACGCAACCATAGGCTTGACCCCGACCATTGCGTCTATCTGCAACAGTCGAAAGTCGCGCTCGACGCTGGCGCATTCCACAATGACGTCGTTGGGGTCGCAAACGGATCGGTTCTATTCCTGCACGAACAAAGCTTTGAGGATCGCGACGCCGCTCACGCCGCAATCCGCGCGGCCGCGCCGTTCGCGGACATTATCGAAGCGCCGGCAAGCCAGGTGAACCTCGCCGACGCCGTTTCGTCGTATCTTTTCAATTCGCAGCTCGTAACGTTGCCCGACGGGGCGATGGCCCTCATTCTGCCGCGCGAGACGGAAGAAAACGACGCAACGCGGACGTTTGTCGAGGACGCGACCTCAGGGAACGGGCCAATCCGCGCAGCGCACTACTTCGACGTGCGCGAGAGCATGCGCAATGGCGGCGGCCCCGCCTGCCTGCGTCTGCGGGTCTTGCTGGACGGCGATGAGCGCGGCGCGACGAACCAGAACTTCATTCTGGACGACGCGAAGATTGACGTCCTCGAGGCCTGGGCTGCGAAACACTACCGTGATCGTCTTTTCCCGGATGACCTGCGCGATCCGGCGTTTATGGATGAGGCCTATGGCGCGCTCGATGCGCTAACGCAACTCCTCGGCATGGGCGCTTACTACGAGTTTCAGAGGTGAAGGGCGTTCATCGCCCAGGCTTGCGGAAGACCGGCAGGATCACCTTGCGCTCCACCTCCCGCAGGACCGGACTTGATTCCACGGTCGCGACGTTCGGCATACGGAGGATAGTCTCCGACAGGAACGCTTCATAGGCGGCGAGCGTCGGGATCACGACGCGGATGAGATAGTCGAACTTGCCCGTCAGGAGATCGCACTCCATAACTTCGGGTCTGTCCTTCACCGCTTCTTCAAAAGTGCGAAGCGTCGCGTCGTCCTCCCGTTCAAGCTTGACGAGCGCCAGTACGGTGACGTTGACGCCAAGCTCTTCTCGGTTGACGTCCGTATGGTAGCCCTTGATGACGCCTTCGGATTCCAGACGGCGGAGGCGCCGGAGGCAGGGCGTCGGCGAGAGCCCGACCTTTTCGGCGAGCTCGGCGTTGGTGATGCGGGCATTCTCCTGCAGATGGCGCAGGATCTTGAGGTCGATCTGATCGAGCTTCATCGTCGACGCCCTTTATTGGCGCCCGTCCGCGCCCGCTATTCCTATGGCGCGTGATATTTAGCAGCATATGCTAACTGTCAAGCATGAACGTGCGTTCGAAGCGCTTTTCTGATTGTCGCGCGCGAATCTGTCGTCTGCCGCTGGTGCGAATGAGGCTCGGCGGCGAAACCTCTACTTGCGACGCCCGCCATAGCGGCGTCATGGGCCGGTTCGACGCCTTGAGCTGCGGGCCGGCGGGGCCTACACCGCAAATAATTGAAATGGGGGCGTCGTTCGATCCGCCTGAATGTCGCGCGGCCGCAGGCCTCAGCCACAGGGAAATGCGTTATGGAAATTATCCCCATCGAGGTTGAGGGTTGGCGGCGCATCGCGCGGTTCGTAGACGAACCTTCGGGCCTCGACGCGATTATCGCCGTCCATGACGATACGCTTGGGCCGGGCTGCGGCGGCGCGCGCGTGCGGCCATATGCGGACGTCGATGCGGCCCTCGACGATGTCAAGCGCCTTTCGCGCGGGATGACCTACAAGAACGCGCTCGGCGGCATTCCGTTCGGCGGCGGCAAAGCGGTGATTATCGCCGATCCGAAGACGGATAAAACGCCGGCGCTCTGGCGCGCCTTTGGCCGCGCGATCGAGACGTTTGGCGGCCAATACTACACGGCGGAGGATTCCGGAGTCACCGAAGACGACCTTCGGATCGCCGCGGAGGAAACGGCGTATGTCGCCGGCGTCGCTGAGAAGGGAAGGGGAGGGAACCCGTCGCCCTTTACCGCGCACGGGTGTTGGCGCGGCGTTGAGGCGTCTGCGCGCGCCCGGCTCGGCAAGGCTGACCTCAGCGGCGTTAGCGTCGCAATTCTCGGGATTGGCGCAGTCGGAATGGAGCTGGCGAGGCTAGTGCGCGAGAACGGCGCGGAGCTCGTGGTCGCGGACGTCAACGAAGAAGCCGTGGCGTTTGCGAAGGAAACGTACGGCGCTGAGGTCGTCGCGCCGGCCGAGTGCCACAAGGCGGACGTTGACGTCTTCGCCCCTTGCGCCCTTGGCGGCGCGATCAATCACGACACGATCGGCGGCGTGAAGGCGAAGATTGTCGCCGGCGCCGCAAACAACCAGCTCTACACGCCGGACATGGACCTGGCGCTTAAGGAGCGCGGCATTCTCTACGCCCCCGACTATGTCATCAACGCCGCTGGCGTCATCTCGGTGGGCCTTGAGATACTTGGGTCGTGGAGCGCGGATGAAATGACGGCGCGGATCGATCGGATCGGCGAAACCCTTTCGCGGATTTTCGAACGCGCCGCGGCGGAGGACCGGCCGACCGGCGAAATCGCGGATCAGATGGCGCGCGAGGTTATCGCCGACGCGCGCAAGGCGGCCTGAACCCCCTAGCGGGACGCGGGCTTCACAGGCGACAGGAGAACGAAACATGGCGCATTCCCCTACGGATGTTTTCATCGCCGGCGCCGCGCGCACCGCGATCGGCAATTTCAATGGCGCGTTCGCGGGAACGCCTGCGACCGCCCTTGGCGCGACGGCGATAAGGTCGGCGCTGGAGCGGTCAAAGGTGGACGCCGGCGACGTCGATGAAGTCCTCATGGGATGCGTTCTGCCCGCCGGCCTTGGCCAGGCGCCGGCGCGCCAGGCGGCCCTTGGCGCCGGCGTCCCGGAGGCGACCCCTTGCGCGACTGTCAACAAGGTGTGCGGCTCCGGCATGAAGACCGCCATGATGGCGAGCGACGCCATCCGTGCGGGGAGCGCAGAGATCGCCGTCGCCGGCGGTATGGAGGCGATGACGAATGCGCCGCACCTCCTGCCGACGGGGCGCTCAGGAATTAAGTTCGGCCACGGGGAAATCCTTGACCATATGGCGGTGGACGGGCTCGAAGACGCTTACCAGAAGCGGACCGCCATGGGCGTCTTCGCCGAGAAATGCGCGCGCGAGTGGCAATTCTCCCGCGAGGAGCAGGACGAATACGCCATGCGTTCGGTGACGCGCGCGCAAGGCGCGATCGCCGATAAGTCGTTTTCGGATGAAATCGCCGTTGTAGAGGTCAAGACACGAAAAGGCGCCGTCGAGGTTGTCGACGACGAAAAGCCCGGCCTTGTCTCCGCGGATAAGATTCCGTCCTTGCGCGCCGCGTTTGAAAAAGATGGCACGGTGACGGCCGGCAACGCCTCGGCCATCTCTGACGGCGCGGCGGCTCTTGTCCTCGCTTCGGGCCAGGCGGTCGACGCGAAGGGACTTGCGCCGGTCGCCCGCATCGTCGGCCATGCGAGCCACGCCCAGGCGCCGGAATGGTTCACGACCGCGCCGGTCGATTCCATCCGCAAGCTGCTGGAAAAGGTCGGCTGGTCGGCGGATGAGGTTGACCTCTACGAAATCAACGAGGCCTTCGCCGTTGTGCCCATGGCGGCCATGCGCGAGCTGAAGCTTCCGGCGGAAAAGGTGAACGCGCGCGGCGGGGCGATTGCGCTTGGCCACCCGATTGGCGCGTCCGGCGCGCGCATCCTCGTGACGCTCCTCCACGCCCTGCAAGCGACCGGCGGCAAGAAAGGCGTCGCGTCGCTTTGCATCGGCGGCGGCGAAGCGACGAGCGTCGCGGTGGAGTTGGTTTAGGGCGCGTAAACTAGAAGGATCGGGCGACATGGCGGATGGCGGCGTCAACGCGACGAAAGACAAAGCAAAGAAGGCGTTCGACTGGCGCGATCCTCTGTCGCTGGAAACGCAACTCTCGGATGAAGAGCGGATGATCCGCGACGCCGCTCGTGGATACTGTCAGGACAAGCTGATGCCGCGGGTCATCTCGGCGAACCGCGAGGAGCGGTTTGATCGCGAAATCATGACGGAGCTCGGGAGCCAGGGCCTCCTCGGCGCAACGGTCGCGGAAGAATACGGCGGAGGCGGTGCGAGCCATGTCGCGTACGGACTGATCGCCCGCGAAGTGGAGCGGGTCGATTCCGGATATCGCTCGGCGATGTCGGTGCAGTCGTCGCTCGTCATGTACCCCATTGAGGCGTTCGGAACGGAAGATCAGAAACAAAAGTACCTGCCGAAGCTCGCAAGCGGCGAATGGGTCGGCTGTTTCGGCCTCACCGAATCCGACGGCGGGTCGGACCCAGGCGCCATGCGCACGCGCGCGACCCGCGTCGACGGCGGGTACCGCCTCAATGGCGAGAAGATGTGGATCACCAATTCGCCGATCGCAGACCTCGCCGTCGTCTGGGCCAAACTGGCGGATGGGCAAGGCAAAGACGAAATCCGCGGCTTTATCGTCGATCGGTCAACGGATGGTCTTGAGACGCCGAAGATCGAAGGCAAGCTTTCCTTGCGCGCGTCGGTCACGGGATCAATTTCCCTGAACGACGCTGTCGTGCCGGAAGAGAACCTTCTGCCGAACGTGAAAGGGCTGCGCGGGCCTTTCTCCTGCCTCAACAAGGCGCGGTACGGGATTTCATGGGGGGCCATGGGCGCGGCGGAGTTCTGCTGGGTGGCCGCGCGGGACTACGCCATGGAGCGCATCGTTTTCGGCAAACCGATCGCCGCAACTCAGCTGGTCCAGAAAAAGCTCGCCGACATGCAAGCTGAAATCGCGTTGGGACTGCAGGGCGCGCTGCAGCTTGGCCGTCTCCTTGACGCAGGGGCCTATGTCCCGGAAGCGATTTCCCTCATGAAGCGGAACAATTGCGGTAAGGCCCTCGACATTGCGCGACAGGCCCGGGACGTGCACGGCGGCAACGGCATCGCTGAAGAGTACCACGTCCTCAGACACGCGATGAATCTCGAGACCGTCAACACGTACGAGGGCACGCACGATATTCACGCCCTCATTCTCGGCCGGGCGCAGACGGGTCTGCAGGCGTTCATGTAACGAGCCGCCGCGTCGGACCTATTCCCAGGCGTCTTCGTCTTCTCGCCGCGCTTCGCCGTCACTGCGCGACCATGACTTTGGCCAAAAATGGGTGATCCTCAGCTTGCGATAGGGGATAACCGTCCGTGCAAGGAAGCCTTTCGGCTTCGCCTTTGCCTTGGACGGGCGCAGCCGACGGGCGAGCGCGGCTTCCTCGTCGACTTCGCGCATGCCTTCGGCGGGAATTTCCATGCCATCGCTTGAGCTGTCCGCGTCCTCTTCCGCATGAACGTCCGACTCCCCGACGGCGGCGGTCTCCGCAGCGTCGCGATGAGCGGCGTCTGCTGGCTCTGGCGCTTCATTCTTGCCGGGTTCAGCCTGCCCGGCATCGCTCGCGTCGGCATCGTCCGACCACGGCCAGAACGCGGTCTCGCGCGCGGCTGCGTCGGCGGAGACGCTGGGGTCCTTTGCTAAGGGGGTGGCGGGCGCGGGCGTCGCCGCGGGCGCGTCATTCACCGCTGCCGTCATGATCCGCACGCCGGGGCGAAAATGCGCCATGGCGTCGCGCACCGAGAGCTTCGCCGCGATGAGGCTGGTTGCGGGCGGCGCGGGCATCGCTGGGGGAGGCCGGCCCGGCGGTTCGGATGCGTCCCAGCCGATCGTGTTGTCGGGCGCTGCGCGCGCCAGACCCACTATGCTCGGCCGGCCATCGTCTTCCTTCATTTCGCCGGCTTCTTCCGCTTTGTCTTGCGGCTCGCCTTTCGCTTCCGGCGCATCAGTTTCGCCACCCGCGATCGGTTGCGCCGCATCGTCTTGTTCAGCCGGTTGCGCGGGCGAACCTGCTTCGCCGGCCTCGTCGGCGCGCTCCGCCGCGCCAGCGGTCGAAACCTCCGGATGGGCCGCGCGATGTCCGTCGCCGGAAGGCGTCGGCGCGTCCTGATCTAGGCCGCCGTCGCCAGCGTCCTTCGAGGCGCTCTCAGAATCGGCCGGGATTGCGGCGTCGTCTTCACCAGACTGAGGTTCTTCTTGAGCGGACCGACCCTGTGGCGCATCCGAAGGTTGCGACTCGCTCGGCGCCGGCTCGGCGCCGGAAGCTTCCGCGGCGATTTCTGTCTCGTCCCCCGCCGGCTCAGCTTGCGCAGCCGGCCCGGCGGTCCGAACTGCCTCGGCATCGGCGTCGCCGCCTTGCGTTTGCGACCAATGCGGGGCCTTCGCGGCTGAGCCGCGCGCGCGCGTTTTGCGACGAGACCCGCGCCGGGTATTCGGTTTGTCCGCCAGAATTGTCTCCGCGGTCGAGGCGCTTTCATTCCCGCCTGAGCCTACCGTCGCGGCGTCGCCCTCGCCAGCATCCGCGTCGCGCTCGGCCGCGGCGCGTTCAGGTTCGCCTAGCTCTCGGGCGATACGCGCGTTCAAGCGGTCGATGAGATCGTCGTGGCCGCCTGCGCCGGAATTCTCAGAGTCTTCTTGCTCAGAGTCTTCTTTTTCCGCGTCGCCGCTCTCGGGGGCTTCAGCCTGACTTGCGGCGTTCCCGGCGCGCGCGGCGGCCGCGTCTTCAGGCGCAGCCGAGGCCGCCGCGGCGGCCTGGCGGCGGGCGACCTCCTGTAGCGCGGCGCGCCGCAGCTCGGCGGCCGGCATGGGACGATCGGTCGTCGGCGCCGCATGCGCTTCCTCCCCCGCCGCGCTTTTGACCCGGAAAAGCGCCGCCAACGCCTCCGACGACAACGCAGGCAGGCCTAGGAGGTCCCGCACATCGTTCACCCGTGAAGGCGTAAACGCGGAGAGATCCCCGACCCGCCCGAGATGATTGCCCTGGGCGGCGGTGAAGCCGATGCCGCGCAGCGCGATCAGGGACGCTTGGTCCTCCACCCCGACCGCAGTGATCGCCGCCTTATGGCGTTCGGCGAGCTCCAGAAGTTCGGAAATGGCGGAAAGCCCCGGGCCGCGCACCGTTCGGGCGAAGCGCAGAATAGCCGCGCCGCCGGTCTTGATTTCGTCAAAGGGAAAGGGGGCGGACGATTTCAGGAAGTCGTTCGCGCGCCCGCGCACCTCGATCGCAAGCCGAGCGCCGGTTTCCTTAAGCCGCTGATAGCTGTGAGCCGCTGCGGCGACGTCTGCATCCACAGGCGGCATTGGGCATTCGAACGTAATCAGCTCCGGCGGGAACGCCCGGTCGCGCATGGCGACCGTGAAATGGTTTGCGAACGCCTCGTCAATCAGGTCGCTGAGGGCGAGATTGATAGAGAACCCCGGCGCGCTTGGGCCGCGCCAGCCGGTGTACGCGTCAAGCGCGTTGCGCAAGACGTAGCGCGTCAGCTCGCTCATCCGTCCTTGCGTCTCGAAGAACGAAATGAATGCGCCGGGCGGCAGGAGCCCGAGCGTCCGATGCCGCCATCGGACGAACGTCTCCATGCGCGCCAGCGAGCCGGTTTTAAGATCGAAAATCGGCTGAAACAGGATTTCGAAATCGCCCGCCTCAAGGGCCGCGTCGATATCGACGTTCGACAGCCGAACCGCGTGCGCCCCCATGGCGTCCAATCCCTTGGTCGGCGCCGGAAGCGCGGTAGCCGCTTCGCGTGAACGCGCCCTTCCACGACGGACAAGCGACGCTTGTCCGGGCGATTTTGGCGACGGCGCGGGTTAACTTTGGGTGAACGCGCGAGCCGACGCGGGGACGCACCGCGCCCAGAAAACTCAATCGGATGATTCCGACCGGTTGGTAAAGCGCCCCCCGCGCCCTCGACCGCGGCGCAATTGGCCAATTGGCCGTCGCCACGGGTTCAATAGTCGAACTGTTCGCGGAGGATGCGCTCCTCCAGTGAGTGGCCGGCGTCAAACAGGATCGTCATGCCCACCGACCGGTCCTCGCGCGCCGTCACATGGGCGATATTTCGCACTTCCTCGTTGTCGGCGACTGCGGAGACGGGGCGCGCGCCGCGCTCCAGCACTTCGAATTCGACGACGGCGTCTGAGGGCAGGAGAGCGCCTTTCCACCGTCGCGGCCTGAACGCGCTGATCGGGGTGAGCGCGAGAAGCTGGCTTTGCAAGGGAAGGATCGGCCCATGGGCGGATAGATTGTAGGCTGTTGAGCCGGCTGGCGTCGCCAGCAGGACCCCGTCGCAGGTCAGCGAATCCATCCGGACCTTGCCGTTTACGGAAATTCTGATCCTGGCGCTCTGCCTAGTCTGGCGGAAAAGCGAGACTTCGTTGATGGCCCGCGCATTGGCTGTGCGGCCGTCAGCCGTCTCGGCGGTCATGGAGAGCGGGTGTATCTCGACGCCCTCTGCGGCCGCGATGCGCTCGCCGAGGGTCTCGACGTCCAGCGGGTTCATCAGAAAGCCGACGGTCCCGCGATTGACGCCGTAGAATGGCTTGCCGGCTGCGAAGAAGCGCCGCATCGCCTCTAGCATGAAGCCGTCGCCGCCGACGACGACGATGACGGTCGCCTCCGCGATCGGCGCGTCGCCGTATCGCGCGCGGATATCCGCGGCGGCGGCCTCCGCGTCGGCCTTGCCGTTCGACAGAACGCAAAAGGGGGTGGTCGTCATCGGTCTCCGGCCGCTCCAGTCGTCGGCGAGCGCAGCGCAAGAGACGGATTAAGCGTCGTCCGCGCCGGGATGACAAGCGCAATGGCGCCAACGTTTGGCGGGGATTTGCAATTCCGCCTCCCATATGCGCACGATGCGGGCCAACCGTCGCCGCCTTGCAGTCCTGACGCGAAACGGAGGACCGCCGCGATGCCGTTAGACGAGGTTGTTTCATCGGGGGCCGCGGCCCCTGAGCGGGGCGCTGAGCCGGCGGCCGATCTAAAGCGCATGTTCGCAGCGGTCAGGGCCCGCTCGGAGCGCCTCGCCGCAGCGCTGACGCCGGAGGACTGGATGATCCAGTCCATGCCCGATGCAAGCCCGGTTAAATGGAACCTCGCCCATACGAGCTGGTTCTTCGAAACATTCATCCTCAGACGCTTTGTTGACGGTTACCGGCCCTTCGACGAGGCGTTCGGCTATTTGTTTAACTCCTACTACATGCAGGTCGGGGAGATGCATCCGCGAAGCTCGCGCGGCCTAATCTCCCGTCCGTCTGCGGAGGATGTCCTTGCGTATCGCCGCCATGTGACCGAGCGCATCGAATCGCTCCTCGAATCGGCGCCGGAGGGCGGCGAGGAAGATATCCTGTCGCTTGTCGCCATCGGCTGCGCACATGAAGAACAGCACCAGGAGCTTCTGCTCACCGACATAAAGCACGGGCTGTTCCAGAACCCGACGGCGCCCGCGGTGTATCCGGAGCCTGCGCCCGGCGGCCAGGGCGCATCGCAGGCTTGCGATGGCTGGGTCGAATATGACGGCGGCCTCGCCGTTTTCGGCGCCGCGCGCGGCGCGGAGGCGCCCGGCGCGCAGGCCTTCGACAATGAAGGGCCGCGGCACGAGGCGTTCCTGCAGCCCTATGCGCTCGCCCAGCGGCTTGTGACCAACGCGGCGTATCTGGCGTTCATGGAGGACGGAGGATACGAGGACCCGCGTTGGTGGCTGTCCGACGGATGGGCGTTGTCGCGACAGGAAAACTGGCGCGCGCCGCTTTACTGGCGCCAGGACGACTCCGGGTGGCGCGCCTACACGCTTTTCGGCGAACGCGACGTCGATCCTGACGCCCCGGTATCGCATCTCAGCTATTACGAAGCCGCCGCCTACGCAGAATGGTCCGGTTTCCGGCTGCCGAGCGAATTTGAATGGGAGAACGCCGCCCGCGGCCGCGCGGTCGCCGGCGACTTTCTCGATGACGACGGCCCCTATGAACCAAGGGCGGACCGGCGCGCCGACGACGACGGCGTGTCTCAGCTCTATGGCGGCGTGTGGGAATGGACTGCGAGCCCTTATGTCGCCTATCCCGGCTACCGCGCGCCCGCCGGCGCGATCGGCGAGTACAACGGCAAATTCATGTCGTCGCAAATGGTGCTGCGCGGCGGATCGTGCGCGACGCCGGTCGGCCATGTGCGCGCGACCTATCGGAATTTCTTCCCGCCGCACGCTCGCTGGCAGTTTTCCGGCCTCCGACTGGCGCGGGACCTTTGAGCGGCGGCCTCCGGCGCGCCATACTCTCCGCCGGGCGCGGAGCCCGTTCATCCCGCGCCGTAAAAGGGAGGACAACATGAACGCTCAGGAGCAGCCCGCGCCAGGCATTTCCCAGCCGAGCGGCTTTAACGTGCCGGACCCGAAGGACCTGCCCTCGGTGCGGGGCCAAGTGTCCGAGGAGGAATGGGGCCTGCGCTGCGATCTCGCGGCGACCTACCGCCTCGCCGCGCTCTATGGGTGGACGGACATGGTGTTCACGCACATCTCCGTTCGATTGCCGTCAGAGGATGGGAAAGACAGGTTTCTTCTGAACCCCTACGGCATCTTCTTTGAGGAGATGACCGCTTCAAGCCTCATCAAGGTGGACCTCGACGGCCATCCTGTCGGCGAAACGCCCTACTTCACCAATCCCGCCGGCTTCACGATCCACTCCGCGCTTCACATGGCGCGGGAAGACGCCCATTGCGTTCTTCATCTGCACACGCCCTATGGCGTCGCCGTGTCGGCTCAGGAGGGCGGCCTTAAGCGGCTGACGCAATTCGCGATGATCGTGCACGACGATGTCGCCTATCATGACTATGAGGGCATCGCGACCGACCTCGACGAGCGCGAGCGGCTGGTGCGGGACATCGGCGATCACGGGTTCATGATCCTGCGCAATCACGGCACCCTGACGGTGGGCCTTAACTGCGCCACCGCCTTCATGCGGATGTATTTTCTGGAACAGGCCTGCAAGACTCAGATCCTCGCCCAGTCCGACATTCGCCCGCCGCGGGAGGAAGGTCCTGAAATCGGCGCCAAGGTGCACGCCCAGGGCGCGCCGGCGTTCGTTCCGGGGATTGGCGACAATCTCGTCTGGCCGGGCCTCATGCGCCGCCTCGCGCGGAATTATCCGGGCTGGGACATTTAGGCGGATTTTTCGCTCGCTGGCGTTTCGCATCGGAAGGCGCTACCTCCTTGGAGAGAGGCGGCGCGCCGCCGTCGCCTCAGGGCCGGCTTAGCTCAGTTGGTAGAGCCGCGGTTTTGTAAACCGAAGGTCGGGGGTTCGAGTCCCTCAGCCGGCACCATTTCTTGTTCTCGCGACAGAACGCACTGTGTCCGACTTCGATCAGGCGCTCTGACCGGGCGGCGCGCCGTTGCGCGGTCGGGCTATTGACCGGCGCGTTGCACCCATTTGGAGGCGAAAAGCGCCAGCTGCGATCGGCTGTTCGCGGGCAGGCGTGAGGAAATCGCCTGAAGGTGGACGCGCACCGTGTTCGTCGAGACGCCAAGCTCGCTCGCGATGTCCTGATTTGTGGCGCCGGACGCGAGAAGCTCGAACACCTGCAACTGGCGGCGGGTGAGCGCCCGGCACGCCTCGGCTATTTGCGCGAAGTCGTCGTCCGCTCCGAGCGCGCCGCCAAAGCCGCGCGAGCCCTGTTTCTGAAGAAGCCTCTGGGGCAGGGCCACTTCGCCTTTCAGGACCTGGGCGATGCTCGACAATATGACATCTGGTTCGGCCGTTTTTGGGATGTAACCGACCGCGCCGAGCTCTAGGGAGCGCAGGACGTCCGACCTTTCTTCGCTTACGGAGAGAATGGCGATAGGCGTGTCGCCGGCGGCGTCTCGTATCTCCCGTATCAACTCCAGTGGCGCGCGCCCTGGCATATGCAGGTCGAGCAGTATCAGGCTTAGCCCGTCTTCGGAGGCGATGATTTGAAGGGCCTCGTCGACCGTCGAAGCCTCGAATACTTGCGCGCCGCAGTCGCGTTCTATCAGCGCGCGCGTCGCGGATCGGACGACCCAGTGATCGTCAGCGATAAGAATGGATAGATTCTCCGAGAGTTCTCCGGCGGCGCCCGCCTCATACCCTACGCATTCGACCATCACGATTAAAATCCCTTCCGACTTGCGCCGCTTCGAACTCGGGACCCGGCGGAGGCTGGGATGGAACCCTTAGCGTTTCCGCTTCGTATGGGCCGCGTTCCGCCGAACAACGGCTATTTTTCTTGTTTCAGTCCTCTCGCCTTTTTCGTCGCCGACCGCTCCAGGCGCAGCCGCTTGCAAGCGCGTAGAGCGTCTTGAGGCCGGCAGGCATTTAATTAGACCGTATACGGCCGTTAGTCGCAAATGCGAAAGCGCAGTGCTTAGTTGGAAATGTAAAGATCTGCTAGGTGTCGCAATGAAAAAACCGAAAAAACACGACGCAACTAGTCCGACTAGAGATAATGACTAGTCAAAAAGCGTTTACGGAGCAATTCGGTTGCATTGCGCGACGCGCGGGCCGAAGGCGCATGCGCTGCGCGTTAATTGCAAGCGTCGTATTGAAAAGGTCGGCGCTCCCATTCGCTCGTCTGGCGTTAAGGATGGTTCTGATTGGGAGCGCGCCTAATCGGGCCGATTGCGCGGGATACGGCGAATTGCGCGTTGTAATCGGATAAACTGATCGTGAGGGCGGGGGATTAACGGGCGCCTGGGTTGTAATGTGTGGAAATCCGGTTGGCGGGCCCGGCCTTCGCGGCGCAGGCGCGGGCGGCCTCGTCGATCCTGGCCGCAACCTTGCCGCAACCTTAAGGTAATGAATTTTTTAACTCTGGAGACGAATAGTGAGGCCCGCTCGGTGGCGGGCGTATTTGGGTTAACGGAATGCCGAGACTTCCTTTCTTCAAAAAAAAAGAAGATCAGGCTGGCGATCCGCTCGATGCGTTGATCCTGAAGGAGCGCATGCGCGTTCTAAAGAGGACGAGCTTGGCCGAATCTGCGCCGATTGAGGGTAAGCCGCGCTCGAACAAACGCCAGCGAACGCGTAAGGTCGGCGAAATTTTTCTACCTGACGGCAAGACGCTAAGCTGCCTCGTTCATGACTTCAGCGACACCGGAATGCGCCTTGAACTCACTGAATCGGGCGATCCGCCGGACGAGTTTCGCCTGCGGGTGCCGACGCTTCAGTTCGACCGGCCGGTTGTCGTCAAATGGCGCGCGGCGAGCGGTCTCGGCGTCAGCTACGTCTGATCCGGCGGCGTTTGCCGGCCGCCGCTGCGCCGCGCGACGACTTCGGGCGCAATCATGAATATACGGGTCGCATGGGCCTTGAGCGACGGCCGCTCCGGCGTCGAGAACCAGGCGCTTGGCCTGGCTGAGGCCATCGGGCGCCTAACGCCCCTCAAGATCATTGCGCATCGGATTCGGTTGCCCGAGCCCTGGCGCCGGGCGCCGACCGCGTTCGCTCCTTCGAGCGTCGCGCGCTCGACGCTTGTCGACCTGGCCGCGAACGGGTTGCCGGACATCATCATTGGCTGCGGACGGCAGGCCGCGCTGGCGACGATCGAGGCGCGGCGCCTCGCCCCGCCGCCGTTTCGCGTACAGATTCAGCGGCCGCGCGCGCCGGCGCATTTGTTCGATCTCATTGTGCCGCCGGCGCACGACTTGATGTCGGGTCCGAACGTGATCGAGATGATCGGCGCGCCCGGCCGGCTAACACGCGAGGAAGTGGCTAAGGCGGCGGCGGCGCTGCCTGCGCGGTTCGGCGATGCGCCGCGGCCGCGCGCGTGCGCGCTCATCGGCGGGCCGAGCAAGGCGCATGCGTTTTCCGCGCAGGATCAGGATGCGGTCATCGCCGCGCTCAGGAAGATTGCGGAGCAAGGTTGGACCTTGTTCATCACCACGTCGCGCCGCACGCCGCGCCGCCTGTCCGACGCTATAGCAAATGAATTCCGGTCGCCGCCGCATCAGCTTCATCTGGAGGGCGTCGACGAAGGTCCGAACCCCTATCCGGGAATTCTCGGCGCGGCCGATGCGGTGATTGTCACCGCGGACAGCGTCAACATGGCGAGCGAGGCGGCGGCCGCCGGCCGCGCCGTGAGCCTCCTGCCGATTTCGCAAAGGCCATTGGCGTCGCGCAAGCTGGGCAAATTTCACGCCGCGCTGATTGGCCATGGCGCAGCGAAATGGTTCGACGGCGACCCATCCCTGCCCGAGGCGCCGGTTTTCGACGAAACCGCCCGGGTCGCTGAGGCGGCGCTCGCGCGCTGGCGGGCGCACCCCTCCTGGGGCCGTCGCCCTTGACGCATCGCCCTCGATCCTTCGCTCTTGAGCCGTTGCCAGCCCGGTTATGCGACAAGGCGTTCAGATGGCGCGGCGAAGGGGCGTGGCGCCGGCGATTTTTCAGCGCACATTAGGCCTCGCGCGGCGTAACCCCACTGCCGCGCGCTCGAGCAAAAGCAACGCCCTCTGAATTGCTCGACAACTGGCCGGACCTTAACGGGTCCGGCCATTTTTATTCAGTATCCGGCGCATTGGCCTGACAAGACCAGGCTTAGCTGGCCATCGCGCGGAGCATCCACGCCGTCTTCTCGTGCGACTGGATGCGCTGGGTGAGGAGGTCTTCGCTGGCGTCGTCATCCGCGTCGTCCGCTGTCTCCAGCGCCTCGCGCGCGCGCCGGATCAGCGTTTCATGGTCGGCGAGGAGGATCTTAATCATCTCGCCCGCCGCCGGCGGCTGTGCGTCCGCGCTCTTGATCGCCGCCCGCTCGGTGAAGTCCGCGCCGCTTGTGGGGGCGAAGTGTCCGAGCGCGCGCACCCGCTCTGCGAGCTCATCGAGTGCGGCCCACATTTCCCGATACTGCTCCTCGAACATATTATGGAGCGAGTGGAACTGCGGGCCCGTGACATTCCAGTGATAGGAATGGGTCTTCATGTAGAGCACATAGGTGTCCGCCAGGACCCCGTTCAGCGCATCCGCGACGGAGCCGCGCGCATTGTCGTCAAGGCCGATATTTATGTCGGTCATGGAAATCTCCCTTGGTGTTCCGGTGTTGAAAAACCGCATCGCCGCCTGCGCGCCCTTCGTAGCGCCTGGCGCCGGCGCGCTGGCGATGCTCATGCCTCGGCGCGCCCTGGCGGCTGTCAGCCGCTATGTAGGCGCCGATGCCGATGACGGCAAATCGATAATCGGGATAGCGCCCTTCGGGTCGATCGATCGCAGCCGGTCGTTGCGGCCGAGAGGGCCGCCATTCACGTAAGGCTTTCGCAGAAGCGACGTATGCGGCGGCATGCTTCTTCAAGGGCGTCGTCGGCGGCGGCGAATGACAGCCGGAAATAGGGCGAGGCGCCGAACGCCGATCCCGGGACGAGCGCGACGCCCTGCGCCTCCAATAGCGCGTCGACGAAGTCTGCGTCGGACGAGATGACGCGGTCCGCCGGCGCGCGGGCGCCGATTGCGCCCCGACAGGACGCAAACACGTAGAATGCTCCTTGCGGCGCCTCGCAGGAGAGGCCTGGCGCGGAATTGAGCGCGGACACGACAAGATCGCGGCGACGGCTGAACGTGGCGCGCCATCCGCCCAGGAACCCCTGGCCGCCGTTCAGCGCCGCCGTCGCTGCGGCCTGACTGATCGAGGATGGATTGCCGGTCGTCTGGGACATGACGTCCGCCATCGCCGCGATCAGCCACTCCGGGCCGCCGGCGAAGCCGATGCGCCAGCCGGTCATGGCGAACGACTTCGACGCGCCGTTCATGGTTAGAACGCGTTTCGTAAGGTCCGGCGCTTCGCCCGCGATGGTCGCAAACCGCCCTCCGTCATATACAAGCTTCTCATAAATATCATCCGACAACGTCATAACGTGCGGGCGCGGGCGCAGCGCATCTGCGATCGCCTTAAGGTCCTCGGCGCCATACATCGCGCCTGTCGGGTTGGACGGTGAGTTCAGGATCAGCCATCGCGTCTTTGGCGTGATCGCCTTATCCAGCAGCTCCGGCGTTAGCAGAAATCCGTTCGCCGCTTCCGTCTCGACGATGACAGGCTTGCCGCCTGCGAGCAGCGCGATTCCTGGATAGGACGGCCAGTGGGGCGCAGGGATAATCACTTCGTCGCCGGGATTTAATGTTGCGGACAGGGCGTTGAAGATGATCGCCTTGCCGCCGGGCGCGACGGAGATCTGCGCAGGGCTGAAGGAAAGGCCGTTGTCGCGCGCGAACTTGCCCGCGATCGCTTCTTTGAGCTCCGGCGTTCCGTCCACGGCTGTATACTTGGTCTCGCCGCGCCTTACCGCTTCGATCGCCGCCGCCTTGATGTGGTCCGGCGTATCAAAGTCGGGTTCGCCCGCGGCGAGCGAGATCACGTCGCGGCCAGCCGCTTGCAGATCCCGCGCTCTTTGGGTGGCGAGAATAGTGGGCGATGGCGAGACGCGGCGCGATCGCTGCATGCGGACAATCCTCTTGAGGTGGCGATTGCCGGTCGTGCGTTCTCAGAGCGTTAACGCGCTCCGCATCCGCCGGCCCGGCCTGGCGATCAAACGAAATTTGCACGCTGCGCCGCACAATGCGACTCTGTTGAGAGATGACTAAACGCTCAAAAATATACTAGCAAGAACAAGTATTTAATAGCGGTCTCTAGGATCCGGACGTAAAAGGCGCTCTCCACTCTGAATGAAAATTATTTTCTGCGTACCTGCATATGGCTATGATTGGATCCGAGGTCGATGTCTGTCCCGACCGGGACGCCGCGCATAGGAGCGCGCATGATCGTCGAACTTCAGTCCGCAGCCGTGAGGGGCGGGACTGTTTCCGGAGGCCGCGCTCGCACGTCAGGCCGCGAGGGCGCTTCCGGTGGGAACGCGCGATGGGACGACCAGGCGAAGATGCGGCTGGAGCGCCGCGCCCTCGTCCTGCGCGGCGCGCCTTTCGACATTTTTGTCGGCGCGGCCTCGGCGCTTGTCGCGGCGGCGGCTGGGTTCGGTCGCATAGACGCCCTTAGCCTTGGCGTTTGGTGCTGCCTCGCGCTTTGCGTTTCGATTTTCCGGGTGCTGATATGGCGCGCGGCCACGCGGCGCCGGGCCGGTTCTGCGGCGCTCAGGCGATTCAATCGGCGCAACCTCGCTGCGCTCGCCGCCAAAGGGGCGCTCTGGGGCGCGATTGCGCCGGCTTTCGTCACCGGCGGGCTCTGGATGCAGGCTTTCTTTCCGTTCGCGGCGGCTGCGCTCTCGGCGATGTCGCTCGCGACAAGCGGGGCGTCCTGGCGATCGGTCGTCGCATTTAATGCGCCGCTTCTCGTTGCGACCGCCCTCAGCTATGGCGTTCTCGTCGAAGGCGTCGGGATTGCGGTCGCTGGCGTCGTGCTTTGCTACGCCGTTGCGCTCGGCTTCATTTCGAAGTTCCTTGAGCGGACGATTCTGAGGTCGATCCGTATAAGGGCCCGCGATGACAAGGCCTTCAGCCTGCTTGAGGCGCGCCTCGACGCTGCGAACGAGTCCGAGGCGCGTTTCCGGGCGCTCGTCGAGGCCAGCCGCGACTTGACCATCATATTCTCCCCAGACGGCCGCATCGCCTATGTCAGCCCATCGGCCGCCGACCTCCTTGGCGCCGCGCCGCCGCAGCTCGTTCGCAAGACGACGAAAGACATTGTGCATCCGGACGATCTGCAAATGCTCATGGACGCCGGCGGCAAGTCGTTGTCGCGAATAGGAGAGGCGCGGCGGATTGAGTCCATCTGTTTTGTAGGCGGCGACGGCGCGTGCCGCATGTTCGAAGGCCGGCTTATCAACATGCTCTACGTCCCGGGCGTTGAAGGCTTCGTGTTTGTAGGTGGGCTGAAGCCGCAATCCGCTTGCCCAACGCATGTAACCGCGGTATCGGCGAAGGCGACGTAACGACCTCTTCGCAAGTCGCGTCATCGTCGCGTTTGGGCATCGCGCATGGGTATATTGAGCAACCTGAAAATCGTCGAGTTCGAAGGCTTGGGACCGGGGCCGTTCTGCGGCATGCATCTGGCCGATCTCGGGGCTGAGGTGACGTTGGTCGCGCGCTCGCCGGCGACGCCCTCCGGGCCTGGCGCGGTTTTCAATCGCGGCAAGCGCTCGATCGTCCTTGACCTGAAGAAAGCGACCCATGTGGCGGCGGCGAAGAAGATCGCGGCGCGCGCCGACGCCATTATCGAAGGGCTGCGCCCCGGGGTGATGGAGCGGCTCGGCCTCGGGCCCGATGACCTGCGCGCGTTGAATCCCCGGCTGGTCTATGGGCGACTCACCGGCTGGGGGCAGAAAGGCCCGCTCGCTCACGCCGCCGGCCACGACATCAACTATGTCGCCCTGTCTGGCGCGGCCTGGCACGCGGGCGAGGCCGGGGGCGCCCCGACGCCGCCGCCGACTCTCGTGGGCGATGTCGCGGGCGGAGCGCTTTACCTCGCCATCGGCATTCTCTCCGGGGTCCTGAGAGCGCGCGAGACTGGCGAGGGCGCGACAGTTGACGCGGCGATCGTCGACGGCGCGGCGCATATGACAGGTCTCTTACTGTCTTTGAAAGCGGCGGGCGGCATGCCGGAGGCGCGGGGCGGATCGATGCTCGACGGGGCGCATTTCTATGGCGTCTATCGGTGCGCCGATGGCGAATTTGTGAGCGTCGGCCCGCTGGAGCCGAAGTTCTACGCGCTTTTTCTGCAAAAGCTCGGCCTTGACGGCGATGCGGCGTTTACGGACCAGTTCGCCCAAGGGAACTGGCCGGCATGCCGAGAACGGCTGGAGTCCGTTTTCGCAGAACGCGCGCGCGATGAGTGGCGCGACGTCTTCGAAGGAACCGACGCCTGCTTCGCGCCCGTCCTAAGGCCTTCAGAGGCGGCGGCGCACCCGCACAATGCGGCGCGTGAGATTTATCGTGACATAGACGGCGTCCTCCACGCCGCCGCCGCGCCGCGTTTCGACGGCGCGCGTCCGGACGATCCGACGCCTATGGCGCCGACCGGCGCCGAGGCAGATGCGATCCTCGCGGAAGTCGGTTTGACTGCGGAAGAGCTTGGCTAAAATCTGCCAGGCTTCGGATGGCCGCGCTTCGCGCCGGCGCCGCTTTTCGACCCGCGCGCTCCTCGCCCGGCTGTGGCGGAACGTTTTTTTCCTCGGGCGTGCGGCTTTGCGCGGTGGGCGGATTTCTTTCGGCCGCGCGCTCCCTCAATCTCTATCGCGTCCGACAAGATGTCAAAACGCATGCCGCCGGTGAGGGGCGCGGCCTCCTCAAGGCGGACTTCCACCGCCTGGCCCAGCCGATAGCCTTTACCCGTCGTTTCGCCAATTACCGCGCCCAACGCCTCCTCATGGCGAAAGCGCTCGAAGCCGAGAGCGCGCATGGGAACGAATCCGTCGGCGCCAGTCTCATCGAGCGATACGAAGAGCCCGAAGCGCGTGACGCCGCGCACCCGACCTTGGAATGTCTCCCCGATGCGATCGCGAAGATAGTTCGCCAGGAACCGGTCACGCGAGTCGCGCTCCGCCGCCATCGCCCGGCGCTCAAGATCGGAAATATCCTCTGCGATTTTCGGCAACGCCGCGGCTTCGTCATCGGTTTGGCCGCCAGCCCCGAACTTCAGTGTTCTGATGAGCGCGCGGTGAATGGTCAGGTCCGCATAGCGGCGGATCGGCGAGGTGAAGTGCGAATAGCGCGCCAGGTTGAGTCCGAAATGGCCCACATTTTCATCCGAATAGATCGCCTGGCGCTGGGTGCGCAAAACCAGCTCGGAAACAAGCTCGCGCTGGTCGCGCTCGCCGGCGATCTTGAGGAGCTGGTTGAAATGACGCGGCCGAACCGAGCCGCCCTTCACCAGCGAATAGCCTAGCGACGCGAGCTGATCGCGCGTTGCGTCAAGGCGTTCCGGGTCCGGCGCATCATGCGTGCGGTAGATCTGAGCGGTCTTTGCCCGCTCCAGCGTCTCGGCAGCCGCCACATTGGCGAGGATCATGAACTCCTCAATCAGTCGATGGGCGTCGAGGCGCTCCAGCTTCGCAACGCCGCTCACCTCGCCGTCTTCGCCGAAAAGCAGCTTTCGCTCCGGCAAGTCGAGATCGAGGGGCGCACGCTCAGTCCGTTCCTTCCATCGCGCGTCGTACGCGCCCCTCAGATGGCGGAGCGTCTCGCCCACGGCGTCCGCCGCGTCCGGCGCCGGCCCGTCCATGCGCGCCTGCGCCGCCTCATAGCTGAGCTTTGCTGCGGAGCGCATCGTCGCGCGCATAAAGGAATGGTCAAGCTTCCGCCCTCGCGCGTCGATCCGCATCCGGACTGCGAGGCAGGGTCGATTTTCGCGCTCCCTCAGGGAGCAGAGATCGTTCGACAGGCGCTCGGGCAGCATCGGCACGACCCGGTCGGGGAGATAGACCGAGTTGCCCCGGCGCAACGCCTCCCTGTCGAGGCGCGAGCCAGGCCTGACGAACCACGAGACGTCGGTGATTGCGACGATAACGACGTACCCGCCCTTGTTCGATGGATCGTCGTCCGGCGCGGCCCACACGGCGTCGTCATGGTCCTTCGCGTCAGCAGGATCGATGGTGAGAAGCGGCGTCTCGCGAAGGTCGACGCGCCCCTCAATGCCGGGAAGTTCGGCCGCGTCGGCTTCCGCGATGGCTTCGGCCGGCATGTCCGTGGGCACGCCGTGGTTGGCGAGCGCGATGAGGGAGAACGACGTATCGTCGTCCATTGCGCCGGCGATTTCACGCACACGCGCCCGCTTTGAAAAGGAGCCGCGGCGTTCGATCATCTCCACCCAGACGAGATCGCCGTCGTCGGCGCCCATGGCGTCATGGGCGTCAACGGTGACCCCGCCCTTCGCCCGCTTATCCACCGGGTCGACCACGCCGCCGAAGCGCGTCTTGCGGAAGACGCCGAGCACGCGTGGGCTCGCCTTTCCGATCGCCTTGATAAGATTCGCGCGGTACTTGCCGTCGTTTATGTGTTGCAAACGCACGAGCAGCCTGTCGCCGACGCCCGGCGCATGGCGCGCTTTGCCCGCGTCTTTCCGGGTCAGGATGATCGCTGGCGGCTTTGTCTCGCCCCGCCATACTGCGGGCGCGCAGGTGAGATCGCCCTCATCATCGACATCGACGACGTCAACCGGCATCACTGGCGGAATGCGGCCGGCGGGGCGCGAGCGCTTCGCCCCGGCGCGTTCCAGCAGGCCGTCCGCCTCCATCTCTTTCAGGAGCGCGCGCAAGTCCGCCCGCGCCGCGCCCTTGACGCCGAACGCCCGTGCGATGTCTCGCCGCGAGGCGTCGGCGTCGCCGTCATTGATAAAGTCGAGGATCGCCTGCTTCGAGGGCAGGCCGGCGGGGCGTCGGTCGGTCAAGCGAACTCCATTAAGGCGCTCGCATCGCCATAGCACAGGTCAGACGCGCGCGTTGGAGGAAAGGGATCCGGCGGTCGCGTCACCGCTTGCGAAGCGGGTCAATGGGCCGGCCATCGACGCGGATTTCGTAATGCAGGTGAATGCCGGTGGCGTTGCCGCTCGCGCCGGTAAGGCCGATCGTCTCGCCGGCCTTGACGCGCGCGCCCTCGCGGACCCCATCGGCGAGGCGTGAAAGATGGGCGTATCGGGTCATCACGTCCCGTCCATGGTCGATGTCGACGGTCAGCCCATACCCGCGATAGCGGCGCACGTCCGCGATGCGTCCGGCCGCGGCGGCGCGGATTGGGGCAGGCTTAAAGGTGGAGATGTCGAGGCCCTCATGCGGCGCCCGATTGCGTCGACGCCCATACCCTGCGGAGAGGCAGCCCCGCGTCGGCGCGGTTAGAAGCGTGACGTTCCTGACGGTGATCGTCGGCGAGTGCTGTCGAATGCGACGCGCCTCGTCTGCGGCGGGCGCGTTTGACACCTGAATGCCGCGGCAGAGATGGAACGCCCGCATTCCCGAATCGACCTGCGCTTCATCTTTGGAGGGCGCGGCGCACCCCGCCAACGCAACAAGGCCCAACACCGCAGCGCGCCCCAAGGCGCGCAAAGTTGCTGTAAGCGGACAGATCACGCGTCCCATACCAACGCCTTCGCCACAAACCCGCCCCGCTCAATTCAAGCCTAGCGCGGCAAAGCCAAAAAGAAACCAGGCCTTGGCGCTGGTCAGCCGCCTGCGACATCAAGAACGCGTATCGCTGCGCCATTGCCGCCCGGCGTGAACGTGATCTCGGCCCGCAGGCCGTAAGCTTCCTCGAACCGAGCGGCCGTCAGGGCTTCGCGCGGCGGGCCGTCCGCAATGATCCGGCCGTCGCGCATCAGGACGATCCGATCGGCGTAGCGCGCGGCGAGCGCGGCGTCGTGAAGCACCGCGAGCGCGCCGCCGCCCCTGTCGGCAAAGTCCCGAATGAGCGCCATTACCTCGTGCTGCCGGAGCGGGTCGAGCGAGGCGACCGGCTCGTCCGCGAGGAGGAAGTCGGCGCCGCTCGCGAGCGCGCGGGCGACATGCACCCGCGCTGCTTCGCCGCCGGAGAGCGTGTCCATCCGGCGCGCCGCCAACTCGCCGAGCCCGCAGGCGCCTAGCGCGTCGTCGACCGCCGCCGCGTCTTCGGGCGCGAGGCGGGAGGGCGATGCGCCGTAGGCGAACCGTCCAAGGGCGACGACGTCGCGGGCGCGCATCGGCCAGGCCATTGGCCGGCGCTGCGGAAGGTAGGCGATCCGTCGGGCGAGGGCTTCAGGACGCATGCTGCGCGTCTCTTCGTCGTCGAGCCGCGCATGGCCGGCGTCGGGCGCGATCTGGCCGATCAGCGCGCGCATGAGGCTGGTCTTGCCGGCGCCATTCGGTCCGAGGAGGGCGACCGCCTCGCTAGTGGCCACCGTCAGGCTCGCGTCAGCGACGATGGTCGCGCCATCGATATGAACGCTGATGTTGTTTGCAGCGAGTTCAGCCATCGGGACTGCGGCGCTCCAGCGCGATGAGGACGAAGGCGGGCGCGCCGATGAGCGCGGCGGCGACGCCGAGGCGCAGCTCCGACGCGGTCGGCGCGAGGCGGATGGCGATGTCCGCCGCCACTAGGATTGCGCCCCCGATGAGCGCGGCGGGCAGGAGCGTGCGCTGCGGGTCGTGATCGACCCGCGCACGCACAAGATGAGGCGCGACAATGCCGACAAAACCGACGGCGCCGGCGAGCGCGACCGATCCGCCGGCGGCGAGCCCGGCCCCTGCGACGATGGCGAGGCGCTGGCGCGCGACGTCAAGGCCGAGGCCGCGCGCCGCCTCCTCGCCGAGGGCGAGCGCGGAAAGTCCCCGTCCGGACGCGAAGAGAATGACAAGGCCGGCCGCCATAAATGGTCCCGCCAGCGCCATATCGTCCAGGCTGCGGTTTGCGACCGATCCGAGCGACCAGTTGACGAGATCGGCGAGGGAGAAGGGGTGGGGCGCAAGGTTCAGAAGGAGCGCCATGATAGCGCCCGCGAAGGCCGAGATCCCGACGCCGACGAGGATGAGCGTGGTGACGGACCGGGTTCGCACGGCCGCGAGCGACAAGAATCCGGTGGCGAGGAGCGCGCCGGCGACAGCCGCAAGCGGCGTCATGGCGGCGAAGGCGTCGGCGACGCCGAAATAGATCGCCGTGGCGGCGAAGAGCGAGGCCGTCGCCGAGACGCCGAGGATGCCGGGTTCCGCGAGCGGGTTTCGGAACAGGCCCTGAAGCGCTGCGCCGCTGGCGCCGAGCGCGGCGCCGACGGCGTAGGCGGCAAGCGCCCGCGGCAGTCGGATGGTCTGTACAATGACCTGGTCAGCTTCTGCGCCGGCGCCGAACAATCCTGCGAAAACGCGGACCGGGGAGAGCGGCGTCGAACCGAGAAGGCACGCGGCGAAGATCAGCGCAATGCCAATACCTGCAAGCGACAGGTTCAGGCGCGCGTCCTGTGGCGCCGCGATGGGCGCGGCGATTCGGGATATGCCAGGCGCGGTCGCCTTCACGGCGCGGCCCCGGCTTTCTCGGCGCCCAGACGGGTCTGCGCAAGCGCCTCCACGGCGTCGGCGATGAACCAGCCGGCGCAGGCGATGTTCGCCGCGTCGAGATAGGTGGCCTCCGCGGTCGCCAAAAGATCGCGCGCAATCGGGTGGCGCGCCGCCGTCCAGCCTTTCAGGTCCTGGCGGCGCCAATCGTAGAACCCTGCGGCGACCGCGTCCGGGCGTTCCGCCGCGAGGCGCTCGAGCGGCAGGGGCGGCCAGCCGGGCGACGCCTCGAAGTTCCGGTAGCCAGCGTGAGCCATGGCGTCATGGATCATGGAGCCCGGTCCCGTCGTCACGCCGCCGGGCGTCACATAAAGGGCGGTTTTGGCGGCGTCGGGCGCATCGTCAGGCGCGACGGCCGCAAGGCGTTCATTCATCTCCGCGACCGTGCGGCGGCCCGCCTCGGCATCGCCGAGGGCGCCGGCCGCATCCAACACGATTTTCCGTACGCCATCTATATCGGTGGCGTAGCCGATCTGCACGACCTTCACGCCAGCGCGCTTAAAGAAGGCGGCGGCGCGCGGGCCGCCGCCATAGGAACGCACCACCACGTCGGGCTGTAGCGCGAGCACGTCCTCCGCCACGGGGCGAACTTTGCGGACGCCCGCCGCGGTCGCGCGCATAAAGGAATAGGGCGCGTCCGCCTCCATTGAGACGGCTGCGAGCCTATCCTTTTCGACGAATTTCAGCGCGAACTGATCGGCGCAATAGTCAAGGCTGACGACGCGCGCCGTTCCGCGCTCGCCGCCAGGCGCCATATCCTCCGCGCACCCAAGAAGCGCCGCCGCCGATAACAGGGCGGCTCCGGCCCTCATCGGATACGCAGCCCGAAAAAGACCGCCGCGCCCTGTTGGGCGAAGCCGAAGACGTCCGTAACCTCCGCGTCGGCAAGGTTCTCGCCCCTAAAGGTGACAGACAGGCGATCCGACACTGGAACTTCCGCCGTGGCCGAGATGAGCGCGTAGGCGTCGAGGCTCACCCTCTCCCTCGGGAACGTAAAGAAGAAGTCGTCCTGGGCGCCGACGACGTCGACGGCGAGGCCGGCCCGCAGACCGGGCCGCTTCAGCGAGCGCCAGTCGACGGAGAAGCTTCCCGAGTGCTCCGGAATTCTAATCTCCTGCGCGTCCGCATCATCTTCCGACGAGACGTATGCGTACGACCCGTTCACGGAAATCTCGTCGCTCACCGCCCAGCGGCCCGCCACCTCAACGCCCTGACGATCGCTGTCGCCTTCGCGGTTCGCCGGTGACGAGGTGAAGTCCGGATTGAAGACAGTGAAGATCTCGTTTTCCAGTTGCGCATTGAAATACGTCGCCGAGATTTCAAGCGCCCCAATGCGCTGATCGACGCCGAATTCAAAACTGAACGACTTCTCAGGCTCCAGATTCGGGTTCCCGACGAAATTCGCCGGGAAGAATCCGAAAAGCTCCGTAAACGTTGGGTTCTTAAAGCCCTCGCCGACGCTCGCGCGCAGTTTGGTCGTGTCGGTGGCCCGAAACGCGACGCCCGTCCGCCAGGTGACGGCGTTTTCGAACAGGTCGTCATTGTCGTCCCGCCGGACCGAGCCATTCAGGGAGAACCGCCCAAGCGTCGCGCGCGCCTCGCCGGCGACGCCGAAGGTCTCGAAGCTTTGATCCTGGCTGGCGTCGCCGAATGCGCTGGGGATGGCGTCGCGCCGGTAGTCCTCGCGCTCATAGTCGGCGAGGGCGCTGACCGAGAGCCCAAGCTCGCCGAACGTCCCCGACCAGCCTGGCGAGTAGACTATTTTCGTCCGTTCACCGACCGTGCGGCCGTCAAAGACGCCGTCGGCTTCATTCTCACGGTCGACGCGGCCATAGCTCGCCCGCAGCGTGTGGTCGAGGCCGAGGGCGGACCCTTCGAGCACGCCGCCGACAAGCCACTGATCGCTGACGGTGCGGCGATCCGTGTCGTCCGGGCGGCCGTCAAAGTCCACATCGGAATCGAACTCCACCTTGTTAAGCGAATAACGAGCGAGACCGGAAAGGGTCCAGTCGCCCCCTAGCGCGACGCCGCCATTGGCCGCGAGGGCGATGGACGTCGAGCCGTCGCGCTCGCCATCCCCGCCGCCGCCGAGGGGTCCTGAGGTGTCGACGCCGTCGGTGGCGAAGCCGAAAGCGCTGAGGCTGGCGTAGGTCTCCCCATCGCCTATCCCGGCGCGGCCAGATCCGCGAATCGTTCCGACGCTGCCGCCTTCAAGCGCCGCCGTCACGCCGGTCTCGCGATTGGTGCGTATGCCGATGACGCCGCCGATGGCGTCGGTGCCGTATAGCGCTGATTGTTCGCCGCGCAGTATTTCGACCCGCTCGGCGTCAACGCCCGCCCAGATGCCGAAATCGGTCTCGCCCGTGATTGGGTCGGACGCTTCAATTCCGTCGATGAGGACGAGCGTATGGTTGCCTTCCGCGCCGCGGGTCCGGATCTGAGTGAGGCCGCCGCGAGCGCCGGTGCGCGAAATGGCGAGGCCGGGCGCTGCGCGCAACTGGTCCGCGAGAAAGGGCGCGGCGCGGATATCAAGATCCTCGGCGGTCAGCACCGTGACGCTTGCGGTGATGTCCTCAACCGCGACAGGACGGACGCCGACGACGATTATCTCGTCCACGTCCGCGGTTTGGGCGTTGCCAGGCGCGGCGGCTAGGAGCGCGGCGAGGCATACGGATGACGCCGCAACTGTGCGATTTCGGAAAGTGTTCATCACTGGTTTCGCTTCTTCTCTTAGCGCCCGCCCGGTCCTTAGCCCGACCCCCCGGTCCACGAGCGCTGGTTTCATCAATGGCGTCATGTTTAAACGCCCCACCGCGGCCGGATGCGCGGGCGGGGCTCCGCCGGTCTGACGTCGTTTCAAAGGAAAGAAGAGGCGGTCCGCCTGAACGCTTTCCCGCCGCGTCGGCTGATCCCGGCCGAGAGGCGAACGACTGCAGGCGGCAGGTCTCCTGACTCGCCGATCGTCGCGTCCCGGCCGCCTTCCCAGGCCTTCCGAAGAAGTCCCAGTGGCGTGAAGGCCGATAGCTCCCGGCTCACAGTTGCGGGCACAGTCCCGGATTCGCGCCGGGTTCCCTTTTTCACCGCGTTGTCCGCGCGGCACCGCCTGCGTCAATTTGTGCGATCGCGACGGCGCGGTGTCAATGCCGCCTGGCGGCAGGCTCTATTCGGCCGGCTCGGCGGTCTTTTTCGCGGTCTTCTTAGTGGTTTTCTTGGCGGCCTTTTTCGTGGCCTTCTTCGCGGCTTTCTTTGTCGCCTTCTTTGCCGTCTTCTTTTTGGCGGCTTTCTTCTTGGTCGGCTTTTTCTTCTCGCGCTCGGCGATCAGTTCAATCGCCTGCTCCAGCGTGACGCTTTCCGGATCGGTCCCTTTGGGCAGGGTCGCGTTGGTCTTCTCGTGCTTGACATACGGACCATAGCGCCCGTCCATGACGTTGACCGGCTTGCCGGTTTCCGGGTGCTCGCCGAGTTCTTTCAGGGGCTTCGCGGCCTGGCCTCGGCCCCGGCCGGGATTGGCCTTTTTCTCTTCGATGAGAGCGACGGCACGGTTGATGCCGATTTCGAAGAGCTCTTCGACGTCCGGCACATTGGCGTAGACTTTCCCATGCCGCACGTAAGGGCCGTAGCGGCCGAGGTTGGCCTCGATATCCTCGCCATCCTCCGGATGCTGACCGACAACGCGCGGCAGGCGGAGGAGCTTCAGCGCGCTTTCAAGGGTGATGTCTTCCACCTTCCAGCCACGCGGAAGGCCGGTGCGTCGCGGCTTTTCTTTCGATTCCTTGTCTTCCGGACCGAGCTGTACGTAAGGCCCGAACCGGCCGATGCGCAGCAGGACCGCAAGGCCGCTCTGCGGGTCAAGGCCAAGTTCGCGATCGCCTTGGGCTTCCGCTTCGTTTTCATTGGCGGAAAGTTGGCGCGTATGCTGACATTCCGGATAATTCGAGCAGCCGATAAAGGCGCCGAATTTGCCGGTCTTGAGCGACAGCCGCCCGTTGTCGCACGCCGGGCACTTGCGCGGGTCCGAGCCGTCGCCCTTGTCCGGGAAAATGAGCGGCCCCAGCGCCTCATTCAGCGCGTCGAGAACCTCTGAAATGCGCAGATCCTTCGTCTCTTCCACGGTCGCATGGAAGTCGCGCCAGAACTCGGCGAGGAATTTGCGCCAGTCGACGTCGCCATTGGATATCTCGTCGAGGGTTTCCTCAAGGTTCGCCGTAAAGTCGTACTCGACATAGCGGCGGAAGAAGTTCTCCAGAAACGCCGTGACGATGCGGCCCTTCGAATCCGGAATGAAGCGGTTTTTCTCCAGCGCCACATATCCGCGATCCTGCAGCGTGGACAGGATCGAGGCGTAGGTGGATGGCCGCCCGATGCCGAGTTCCTCGAGCTTCTTGACGAGCGAGGCTTCCGAATAGCGCGGCGGCGGCTGGGTAAAATGCTGCTCGGCATTAACGTCTTTCGCGTCCGCGCTCGCGCCTTGCGCCACCTTAGGCAGGACGCCGGCGCCGTCCTCCGCTTCCTGATCGTCCTTGCCTTCTTCGTAGAGCTTCAGAAAGCCGTCGAACAAAACCACCGAACCGGTGGCGCGGAGCCCGGTCTTTTTGTCCGAGGACAAAACGTCAATCGTCGTCTGCTCTAGGCGGGCCTCGCTCATCTGGCTCGCCATGGCGCGCTTCCAGATGAGTTCGTAAAGGCGCGCCTGTCCGTCGTCGAGGCGCCCGCGAACCTCGTCCGGCGTGCGCGCAAAGCTCGTCGGCCGGATGCACTCGTGCGCTTCCTGAGCGTTCTTCTGCTTGGATTTATAGATGCGCGGTTTGTCGGGGGCATAAGCGTCGCCGAAGGCGCCGCTGATGACGTCGCGCACCTCATGCATCGCCTCCGGCGCCATGTCGACGCCGTCGGTCCGCATATAGGTGATAAGGCCCGTCGTCTCGCCGCCGATGTCGATGCCTTCGTAAAGCCGCTGGGCGGTCTGCATGGTGCGGCTTGCGCCGAAGCCGAGCTTGCGCGCGGCTTCCTGCTGCATGGTGGAGGTCGTGAAGGGCGGGGGCGGGTTGCGCCGCGTCGGCTTCGCCTCGACCGCCTCAATCGCAAACGACGCCGCCTCGATCGCCCGCTTCGCCGCCAAGGCGGCGGCTTCGGCGCCAAGGGAGAACTTCTTCAGCTTCTCGCCTTGGTGCACGGTGAGGCGCGCGAGAAAGGCCGGTCCGCCGTCCGAAGAGACGCTCGCCGCCACTGTCCAGTACTCTTGCGGGACAAAGCGTTCGATTTCGATTTCGCGCTCGCAGATGAGCCGCAGCGCGACGGACTGCACCCGGCCAGCCGAGCGGGAGCCCGGCAGCTTGCGCCAAAGGATGGGGGACAATGTAAAGCCGACGAGATAGTCGAGCGCGCGCCGCGCGAGATAGGCGTCGACAAGGTCCTGGTCGATTTCGCGGGGGGAGGCGATCGCTTCTTTGACGGCGGTCTTGGTGATGGCGTTGAACGCGACCCGTTCGACGGGCTTGTCCTTCAGCGCCTTTTTCTGCGCGAGCACCTCAAGGATATGCCATGAGATCGCTTCGCCTTCGCGGTCCGGGTCGGTCGCGAGGATCAGCCTGTCAGCCTCCTTCACGGCCGAGGCGATCTCGTTGACGCGCTTCTTTGACCCCGCATCGAGCTCCCAGGTCATGGCGAAATCACGGTCGGGGTCGACCGAGCCGTCTTTCGACGGCAAGTCGCGAATGTGCCCGAACGAGGCGAGCACTTTATACCCCGAGCCAAGATACTTGTTTATTGTCTTCGCTTTTGACGGCGATTCGACGATGACGACCTGCATGCGCGCCTGGGTTCTCCGTACAAAGAGGAAGGGGAGCCTGTCCAGTTTGGCGCGCGACCCTGCGTCGGACCCGCGCCGCGTGTCAACAATGTCGTTCCGACCAGGTTGAGCTGAAACTACTTTTAATATATCTGTCACTAAATATACGCGTTAAGGTCGAATCGAGGCTCTTATCGTGGAAAAAGTTAACGCAGCGGCGTATTGTGGCGTATTAAACCAAAAATACCACGGATATGGGGTGGAAATGCTAAACATGCGACCTGGGAGAGGGAGATGATGAATTCAAAAGTCGTCGGGACGCTTGCCGTTCATAGTCGGGGCGGCGCATGAATAATGGGCGGCCCCCTTAGCTGACATCAGCCGACGAGATCAAATTGGGCGCTCCCTCCATCGGCGCCGGAACGGAAGTTTCCGAAGCGCAAATGCTCGCCTATCTTGGCGATCTCCTGATCGAAATGGACGAAATGGCGGAAAGGCTGGGCCGCGCCCGGCTGCGCTATTTCCTCCGGTGCGCTTTGGATGAGGCCCGCGCGCCGACCGCCGCCGATGAATCGTCCGATTGATCGGCTAAAGCGTCTCCATGCCAAGTCTACGCGCTTGGCCGTTCGGGAACGCGCGAAAACAAAGACTTAAAGCGTCGTCCCGACTCCGATTGGATCGACGACGCCTTAAGTGGGGCGATTGGCGCATTCCGCCTCATTTGCCTCGGCTTAGAAGGTTCTCACAAATCCGCCGCCATCGCGTTCGGCGGCTTCCCCCTCGATTGTGAGTTCGCAAAGCGCGTCCAGCACGGCCGGGGTAGGCGCGCCGACCGCTCGAATTAGATCGTCCTTGCTGACGGGCGTCGCGCCCAGGAGCTCGCGCAGGGCGGACTTGACGCTTGCCGGTTCGCCCGCGGGTGGCTCCGTCGTCGCAACCGCCGAGTCAGCGGCGATATCATCAGTAACTGCGGAAGGTCCGTCCAAGCCTCCATCGCTCTTGGGGCCGGCCTGACCATAACTGGGCGTTGACGGCTCCCCCAGCCGTGTCGGCGCGGCGGTGAGGGCTTCGATGAGATCGTCCGCGCAGGTGACGACGCCCGCTCCCTGCTTGATCAGCCTGTTCGCCCCTTCCGCGCGCGGATCAAGCGGCGATCCTGGCATCGCGAACACTTCGCGCCCCTGATCGAGCGCCTGCCGAGCGGTAATGAGGGTGCCGGATCGCGCCGTCGCCTCGACGACGACGACCGCCTGTGAAAGGCCTGAAATCAGCCGGTTGCGCCGGGGAAAGTCGCGCGCCGCCGGGGCGGCGCCTGGCGGACGTTCCGACAGGATGACGCCGCCGTCGGCTATGGCGCGGGTCAGGTCGGCATGTTCGGGGGGATAAATGACGTCGACTCCGCCGGCGACGACCGCGATCGTCCCGGTCGGGAGCGCCGCCTCATGGGCTGCGCCGTCAATGCCCCGCGCGAGGCCCGAAACGATCACGAAGCCGGCGGCGCCGAGATCTCCTGAGAGCCGCGCCGCCATCTTGTGGCCTGCGAGCGAGGCGTTGCGCGAGCCGACGATGGCGATCGCCGGGCGCCGGAGGATATTGGCGTCGCCGATGCGATAGAGGATCGGCGGGGCGTCGGGGATTGCGCGCAACAGCGTGGGATATTCCGCCTCGCAGGCTGCGATCGCGTCCGCGCCGAGGCGTTCGGCGTGCGCCAGTTCGTCTTCGGCGGCCGCGCGAGAGGAAATCTTCAGGCCGCCGCCGGCCCGTCTCGCAATGTCCGGCGCGCCCTCGATCGCCGCTGCGGCGGAGCCATACCGCTCCATGAGACGTCGGAACGTTATCGGGCCGATCCCGTCGCTGCGAATGAGCCGCAGCCAGTCGACGCGTTCCGTGGCGCTGAGCGCCGTCACGCCGGCGCCTTCCCGGCGCCGATCTTCGGTTCGACGCCATTTATGAGTCGGTCGATGTTTGCGCGATGGCGAATGAATATGACGACCGTCATGGCGAGGGCCGCCGCCGCCGCCGCCGGCCGTCCCATCGCAAACATGATGAGCGGCGAGCCGGCCGCCGCGACCAGCGCCGAAAGCGACGAGTAGCGCGTCGCGGCGGCGACGGCGAGCCACGCCGCGCAGGCCGCCAGCCCCGCCCAGAACCAGATCGCGATCAGCGTACCGAGGAAGGTGGCGACCCCCTTGCCGCCCTTGAACCCGAGCCAGACCGGGAAGCAGTGTCCCAGGAACGCCGCTGCGCCCGCGACCTCCGGCCGCCAGTCGAACAGATGCGCAACTCCAACGGCGATCGCGCCCTTGCCGGCGTCGAGAGCGAGCGTCGCAAGCGCCAGATCCTTGCGGCCTGTGCGCAGGACGTTTGTCGCGCCGATATTGCCGGAGCCGATCTTGCGAATGTCGCCAAGTCCCGCCGCCCGCGCGATCACGAGACCGAAGGGAACTGACCCGAACAGATACCCGAGCGCCGCCGCAGCGATGACGCCGAGCATCCGCTCAGTCGCCTTGCCGGTTCATGATCGCATCGAGGCACGCCATGCGGGTCGGAACGCCGTAATAGACCTGCGTCAAGACCAGAGACCGGGTCGGGTCGTCGGCAAGGTCGCCGCAGATTTCCACATTGCGGTTCATCGGCCCGGGATGCATCACCAGCGCTTCAGGTTCTGCGAATTCAATCGTCTCGTGGGTCAGGCCGAATTTCTCGAAATAGGTCGCGCGGTCGGCGCGCTCCGCTTCGTCCGCGTCCATACGTTCAAACTGCATGCGCAGGGCCATAACCACGTCCGCGCCGGCGAGGCCCTCTTCGAGCGAGTGAAAACGCGGCGCAAACGACATGTCGCCTTCGGCCGGCATCAAGCTCTCGGGGCCGACAAAGCGAACGTTCATGCCGAGGCGGTGGAGAAGTTTCGCGTCCGACGCCGCGACCCGCGAATGCGCGATGTCGCCGCAGATCGCCACCGTCAGACCCTCCGTCTCATAGAAGGCGGAGCGAATTGTCGCCGCATCGAGGAGGGCCTGCGTCGGGTGTTCGCGCGCGCCGTCGCCGGCGTTGATGATCGGGCAGGGCAGCCGGTCCCGGAGCGTCGCTTGCGCGCCCGGCTGGCGGTGGCGCAGGATCATGACGTGCGCGGCCATGGCGGCGAGAGTTTGCGCGGTGTCGAGGAGGCTTTCGTCCTTGTTTACCGATGAGGCGGCCACCGGGACATTGATGACGTCGGCGCCGAGCTTCTTGCCGGCGAGCTCGAACGACATGTTCGTGCGGGTCGAGCTCTCAAAGAAAAGATTGATCTGGGTTTTGCCGGCGAGCCGCTGCGCCGGCCGCGCGCCCATCTTCAGATAGCTTGCGTAATACTCGGTCAGCGCAAGGACGTACTCGATGTCGTCCCGCGATAAATCGTCGACGCTCACCAGGCTGCGCGCTGCGAAGCCGCCCGGCGGCGGCGTCGGGCGGCGTCCGTTATCGGGCCGCCTGAACTTTTCGATGGTGCTTTGCGTCGCCGTCATTTTCGCTTTGCAGTTTCCAGTTTGCGATTTCCAGTCTGCGGTCCGTTGTGCGCCGGCTCTCAGATGAGCCCAAAGTCGAACTTGTTCGAAACCCGCGCCGGACTGTGTTGGCGCCCTTTGCGGAGTCTTCAGTCGGGCGCTTTGTCGGACTCCAGTGTCGGACTCCAGTGTCGGACCCCAATATCGGACCTCAGCGTCGGACGTCAGTGTCGTATCTCAGTATCAGACCATATGCGGTCGGTATCGTTTCCGCGCGTTCCACGCGTTTGCTGCGATGCTTCAAGCGTTACTGTACGCGCACGCGAGCATTGGCGCAATTGGCGCCTGCAACGTCGCCGCGCGCTCAACGTCAGCTGTTTGTTCGCGACATGTATGTCGTGGTGAGCGTGCGGCGCGCCGTCGCGCAATTATTCAGGCAGGACAGCGTATTGAGGCGATCGTCCGTACCGCCCGCAACGCAATTGCAACGCGTCAAACGGCGCTTCGCGAGCGCAGCCGGTCAATGGCGCCCTGCAGGATGAAAGCTGCGGCTGAGGCGTCGATCTGCTCGGCTCGGCGAACGCGCGATACGTCGAGCGCGATGAGGTCGCGTTCGATGGCGGCGGTGGAAAGCCGCTCGTCCCAAAACGCGACAGGCAAGCTGAGCAGGCGGCGCAGATGTCCGGCGATCGCCCGCGTCGACTGCGCGCGGGGACCTTCCTCGCCGGACATGTTCAGAGGCAGCCCGATGACGAGGCCGACCGCCGCGCGCTCCGCGGCAAGCATGGCGAGCCGCTCCGCGTCCTTTGTCAGCTTGCCGCGCCGGATCGTCTCCACCGGCGTCGCGACCACGCGATCAGGCGGGCAGGACGCAACGCCGATGGTCTTTTCGCCAAGATCTAGGCCGAGAAGCGCGCCGGACATGCCGAACGCCTCGGCCTCCTGTTCAAATTCCATCGCCATTGCGGCAACATAGTCGAACCGGGGCGTGTGCGCACGGTAACGGCGGGGCGAGGACGCGTGGGTCTGTCTCAATCGGTTGTTCGGTCGGTAGCGTTTGCGTTCGCCGTCGCCGTCTGCGTCGCGCTGGCCGCGCTTCAGGTCGGCCGCGCTAAAAGCGCCGGCGGCACGCGCTCCTCCCAAGCCGCGGTGACATTGCGCGAACTGCCGGGCGGCGCCTGGCGCGTGACATACGACCTTCCGCGCGATGTCGCGCAACTCGACCTCGGACCCAATTTTGGCGATTACCGCGCACGGGCGTGGCGCGTGCGGACAGGGGGCGTGGAGATCGCGGTCGAAGAGGGCCGGGACGTCGTCCGGCCGATTGACCGTCGTCGGCGATTTAACACGATAAGTTTTGACGTATCGAAGGCGGCTATCGGCTTGCCGCGCGTCTACGAGACGTTCACGCCACTAGGGGCGAACGGCGCGCTTATCTTTACAGGTCATTTCCAGCCATGGAGCGGCGACGGCGCGCGCCGTCCGATCGCGTTCAATGTCGAGCCGCTGGACGGCAGGTTCGTTTCTGTCTTCGACGAGGTCACGCCGCGGCTTGAAAACTGGCGCAGCCGCTTCGACAACCCTGCATTTCTCTACATTGGCGACGCGCCGTCCATGCGCGGCCCGGGGCTTGTCGGCGTCGTGGATTCGGCGACGCCGGACTGGGTCGCGCAGGAGGTTGGCGCATTTGCGCCGGAGGTCATTGGCTATCTCAGCGCGCGGTTCGGCTGGACGCTGCAGGCGACGCCAAACCTGTTCGTTTCCTATGGCGGCGACGAGACGCCGGGGCGGGCG
Source organism: Parvularculaceae bacterium (assembly GCA_028284065.1). Taxonomy (GTDB): domain Bacteria; phylum Pseudomonadota; class Alphaproteobacteria; order Caulobacterales; family Parvularculaceae; genus MED-G105. The sequence goes on along the minus strand of JANQSJ010000014.1, from coordinate 31,725 downwards.
ATGTTCGAGGGCGACGCCCTGCCGGCGCAGTTCCGCATTGGCCTCAGGGGCGGGGCATGGGAGCGGCGCTCGCCGTTCGCGGAACATATCCTGCGGGCCGGCGTCGCGCATGAGGCGGCGCACCTTTGGCAGACGGCGGCGCGGCCATTTAGCGAAGATGCGCCTGACTGGATTCACGAGGGCGGGGCGGACTCAATCGCCGCTGAAACGCTCGTGGCGCTAGGCTGGTGGGGCGCTCAGGACCTTAGGCGCCGTCGCCATATGGCCAAGGCGGCCTGCTTTCGCATGTTGCGGGGGGTCTCGCTGCCGGCGCTGGAGGCGCGTGGAGAAATCGCCGCGTCCTATGATTGCGGCCAGACGATCAACGATCTCGCTGCGCGTGCGCATCCTGAGGGCGCGATCGGTTTCTGGAAGGACTTCATTTCGCGCGCCAGAGCCGAGGGAGGCTACGACGCCGACCTTTTTTTCGAGGTGGCCGGCGAGCATGGCGGGCCGCAATTCGCCGACGCGCTTCGCCGCTTCGCCATCCTGCCCCAGGCGCGGCCGTCGGAGGCGCTACTTGCAGTGGAGGCGGCGCTCGACTCGCGATCGGCCACAAGGAGCGCCGCCGGCTCTATTGCGAAGGCCGGGGACCATTGATACGCCTGCCGGCTTAACGGGCGCGCGCCGACAGGCCGCGTATCGTAAGCAAGAGTTTTGGACGCAGCATGTCGGTAGACAAAGACACCGTTCGCAAGGTTGCGCATCTGGCGCGGATCAATGTGCCGGAGGAGCGACTTGAGCCGCTCGCCGGCGAGCTTTCCTGCATTCTCGACTGGATCGAGCAATTGAACGAAGTCGACATAGAGGGCGTCGAGGCGATGGCCTCGACCGTCGACGTCGCCTTGCCCATGCGCGCCGACGAGACGGCCGAAGGGCCGACCGGCGGCGGCCAGCCCGACAATATTGTCGGCAATGCGCCGAAGACGGAGGATAATTTCTTCGTCGTGCCGAAGGTGGTGGAGTAAATGACGTCCCCTGCCGACCTGACGCTCGCGCAATTGCGCGACGCCCTCACGAAAAAAGAAGTCTCCTCGCGCGAAGCGACGGACGCCTATCTTTCACGTATAGAAAAGGCGGACGCCCTCAACGCCTTCGTCGAGGTGACCGCCGACAAGGCGCGCGCGATGGCGGATACGGCCGACGCGCGTCTCGCCAAGGGCGAGGGCGGGCCGCTCGAAGGCGTCCCCCTTGGCGTCAAGGACCTGTTCTGCACCGAAGGCGTGCAGACGACGGCCGGGTCGCGCATTCTCGAAGGTTTCGTCCCGACTTATGAGTCGACGGTGACGTCGCAGCTCTGGCGTGACGGCGCGGTGATGCTCGGCAAGCTGAACATGGACGAGTTCGCCATGGGCTCGTCAAATGAGACCAGCTATTTCGGACCCGTCATCAATCCCTGGCGGCGCAATGACGGATCGAACGCCGCGCTCACGCCCGGCGGCTCGTCCGGCGGCTCGTCGACCGCGACTGCGGCGCGCCTGTGCGCGGCCGCGACGGGCACCGATACGGGCGGCTCCATTCGTCAGCCTGCGTCGGTCACCGGCACCGTTGGCGTCAAGCCCACCTATGGCCGCTGCTCGCGCTGGGGCATCGTGGCGTTCGCTTCCTCGCTCGATCAGGCTGGACCGATCGCCCAGGACGTTCGAGATGCGGCTATTATGCTGCGCTCGATGGCGGGCCATGATCCAAAGGACTCAACCTCCATCGATCGTCCGGTGCCTGACTATGAGGCGGCGGTCGGCGGATCGGTGAAGGGCCTGAAAGTCGGCGTGCCAAAGGAATACCGACTTGACGGCATGCCAGATGAGATCGAAGCGCTGTGGTCGACTGGCGTTCAGTGGATGAAGGAAGCGGGCGCGGAGGTCGTAGACATCTCCCTGCCGCTGACGAAGTACGCCTTGCCCGTTTACTACATCGTCGCGCCAGCCGAAGCCTCTTCCAACCTCGCGCGCTATGATGGCGTGAAATACGGGCATCGCGCAAAAGAGTTCACGGATATTACGTCTCTCTATGAAAACACCCGCGCCGAGGGTTTCGGCGATGAAGTCAAGCGGCGCGTGCTTATCGGCACCTATGTGCTTTCCGCCGGCTATTACGACGCCTACTATCTACGAGCTCAGAAGGTCCGTAAAAAGATTTTTGACGAATTCGTCGAGGCGTTTAAGTCTGTCGACCTTATTCTCACCCCGTCGACGCCGTCCGCCGCGTTTGGACTCGGTGAAAAAATGGCTGACCCTGTTCAGATGTATCTGAACGACGTGTTTACGGTGACGGGCAACCTCGCCGGGCTGCCGGGCGGGTCGGTCCCTGCGGGTCTCGACGCCGCCGGCCTGCCGCTTGGCCTGCAATTGCTGGCGCGGCCGTTTGACGAGGAAACGCTGTTCAAGGGCCTCGCCGCGCTCGAGGCGGCGGCCGGCCAGCAATGCCAACCGGAGAACTGGTGGGCGGCCTGACGTTCGAAGGAGAGGGTCCAATGCGCGACACGAAAGAACACCGAAGCAGCTTCGCAGCCCGCGTCGCCGGGCCAATCGCCTCGTTCGCATTCCTCGCCGCCTGTGGCGGCGAGACGCCGGAGGCGCTGGCGGCGGCGGAAGTCGCGCCGACGGCGGCGGCGGTCGAGGAGCGGCTTGCCGCAGTCGCCATGCCGGATGTTCATTCCGCTGAAGTCGCGCGCGCCGTCCTGCAGGAAGGCGGCAATGCCGTCGACGCGGCGGTGGCCGCGTCCTTCGTCCTCGCCGTGACGCTGCCGGAGGCGGGCAATATTGGCGGCGGCGGGTTCATGACCCTGTTCGTAGACGGAGAAACGGACTTCGTCGATTACCGCGAGACCGCGCCGGCGCGCGCGGACCGCGACATGTATCTCGACGAGGCGGGAGAGTTCGTCTCGCGGCGCGCGCAGGTCGGCCCCCTGGCGGCCGGAACGCCGGGCGCAGTGCGCGGCCTCGCCGCGGCGCACGAGAAATATGGGAGCCTGCCCTGGCGGAGGCTCGTCGAGCCGGCGGTCGCGCTCGCCCGCGACGGCTTTGAGATTCCCGACAAGCTCGCCCGATCGATCGCCCGCAAAGCCGGCTTTTATGGCGATGAGACGAATTTCTCCGCCTATTTCTCCGGCGAAGCCGGAGACGTTCTGAAGCAACCCGAACTCGCCGAGACGCTCCAGCGGATCGCCAATCTTGGGCCGGAGGAATTCTACACCGGCGAGACCGCCGAAATAACCGCCGCCTATATGGAAAAGGTTGGCGGACTGATCGCCATGACGGATCTCGCGGCGTACCAGGCGGTGTGGCGTGAGCCGATTGCATTTGAATGGAGCGGCCGCACTGTCGTTTCGGCACCGCCGCCGAGCTCCGGCGGCATTGCGCTCGCTCAGTTGCTTCTCATGAAGGAAGCCCTCGCCGACAAGTTCGAAGGCGTTGACCGCAACGATGCGCGGTACATCCACTTGATCGCGGAAATGGAAAAGCGCGTCTTCGCAGACCGGGCGGAGTATCTGGGCGACCCCGATTTCTACAACGTGCCGACTGATCGGCTCATCGACCCGGCATACATTGAAACGCGCGCCGCGGAAGTGAACCCGGACGCGATTTCCGAAACCGACGGCGTCGAGCCGGGGCTTCAGGAGTCGTTCCAGACGACGCACTTCTCGATTGTCGACGCCGATGGCAACGCCGCCTCGGTGACGACCACCCTGAACGCGAGCTTCGGCTCCGGCGTCGTGGTCGAGGGCGCAGGTTATCTCCTCAACAACGAAATGGACGACTTCTCGGCCAAGCCCGGCGCGCCGAACCTTTACGGCGTCGTCGGCGCCGACGCCAACGCCATCGCGCCGGGCAAGCGGATGCTGTCCTCCATGACCCCGAGTCTCGTTCTGGAGGACGGCGATGTCGCGATGGTCGTCGGCACGCCCGGCGGCCCGACAATTTTCACGAGCGTCTTTCAGGCGATCGTCAATCGCTTCGATCACGGACTTCCCGTAAAGGAAGCGGTGGCCGCAGGACGCTTCCACCACCAGCTTCTGCCGAAGGACTCGCTCCTCTTTGAATCGCGCATCCGGAACGCCGACGCGGTCGCCGCCGAACTGGAGGCGAAAGGCTACAAGCTCCGTCGGGCCAGCGGTTACGGCGACGTCCACGCCATCACGGTCGATGACGGCGTTGTCGAAGCGGCCCATGACCCGCGCAATCGCGGGGCGTCGTTCGTGTTCGGGGTGTCCGACGGGGAAGGCGCGACGGCGTCGGAGTAATGGCCGGGCGGGCGCGCGTTCAACGCATCGATTACAAGGCCCCCATCCTCGGCGGCTATGAGATGTCTGCGCAGGTCGCGCCGGCGCCGGATGCGCCCTGGCGCGTTATCGCGATTCCGGGAACGCCCTCGCGGCCGCACATGTGGTCGCGGTTCGTGCGCCTTGCGCCGGATGACCTCGATGTCGCGGCGGTCAATCGCGCGGGCTATGGCGGACCCATGTATGGGGAGGGCCGGCGGCCGCCAGTCTTGTCCTTCGATGACCAGATCGCCGCGATCGCGCCTCTGATTGAGGCGGACGAGCGGCCGGCGGTTGTGGTGGGCGTCTCATATGGCGGCGCGCTTGCGCTGAAGGCGGCGCTCGACCATCCGGACAGGATCAGAGGCGTCGTAACGGTGGCGGCGCTGGTGACCGAGCCTCTGTCCTGGATCGAGAAGATTCTCCCGATCGCGGAGCTGCCGCCGGTGCGCGCCGCGCTGCCCGGCTATCTCCACAACGCCCGCGCTGAGGTGGACGGCCGGCGCGCGCAGGTCGGCGCCGTCTTTGACCGCCTCAAGGACTTCGACCGGCCGGCGACGATCATGCATGGGAATGTCGATTTGCTCGTCGGCCAGAGCGACGCGGAAGTCTTGAGGAAGTACTTTGCCCCGGACGCGGACGTCGTCTATCAGCCTGTCTCGGGCGGCACCCATTATCTGGAGCTGTTGAATCCCCGGACGGTTTATGGCGCGATAAAGGGCGTTATCGCGCGGGCCGAGGCGACCGATCGCGCCGGCGCCCCCGCGAAGGAAGTGGAACGATGACCGAGACGCGCAATCTCCTGCAGGGAACGACCGGCGACTGGGAAGTGGTTGTGGGCCTCGAAGTGCACGCCCAGGTCGCCTCCAACGCGAAGCTTTTCTCCGGCGCGCCGGCGACCTATGGCGCAGGTCCGAACGAGAATGTCAGTCTCGTCGATGCGGCGTTCCCCGGCATGCTGCCCGTTATCAACAAGTATTGCGTCGAGCAGGCGATCCGGACGGGGCTCGGCCTCAACGCGAAGATCAATCTCTGGTCGCGCTTTGACCGCAAGAATTATTTCTACCCGGACCTTCCGCAGGGCTATCAGATCTCCCAGTACAAGGACCCGATCGTCGGCGAAGGCGAGATCGAGGTTGCGCTTGATGACGGCGAGATCGTGACGATTGGCATCGAGCGCCTGCATCTGGAGCAGGACGCCGGCAAGTCGATCCATGACCTTGCGCCGAAGGAGTCCTATGTGGACCTCAACCGGTCCGGCGTCGCGCTGATGGAGATCGTCTCGAAGCCGGACATCCGCTCCGCGGAGGAGGCGGCCGCCTATTTCTCCAAGATACGCACCATCGTCCGGTATCTCGGCGCCTGCGACGGAAACATGGAGGAGGGCTCCATGCGCGCGGACGTCAATGTGTCGGTGTGCCCCGCCGGGAGTTACGCGAAATTCCGCGAAACGGGCGACTTCAGACATCTCGGCACCAGGACGGAGACGAAGAACGTCAACTCGATCCGGTACGTTAAACAGGTCGTCGACTATGAAGCCCGCCGGCAGATAGAGATCATTGAAGGCCAGGGTGAAATCCATCAGGAAACTCGCCTCTTCGACGTTGCGACGGGGAAGACGCGCACCATGCGCTCGAAAGAGGATGCGCACGATTACCGCTATTTTCCGGACCCGGACCTTCTGCCGCTCGAGATCGATCCGGCGTGGGTTGAGGAAATCCGCGCGACGCTGCCTGAGCTGCCCGACGACAAGCGCAAGCGCTTCGCGGCGGAATTCGGGCTTTCGGTCTATGACGCCAGCGTTCTCTCCCAGGACCGCGCGAAGGCGGATTATTTCGAGGCGGTTGCAAATGGCCGCGACGGCAAGCTCGCCTCAAACTGGGTGACGACAGAGCTTTTCGGCGCGCTCAACAAGGCGGGCCTCGACATCGACGCCTCGCCGATCGAGGCGCCGGCGCTTGGCAAGCTTATTGATCTTATCTCCGAGGGCGTCATTTCTGGCCGCATCGCCAAGGACGTCTTCGCCATCATGTTCGAAGGCGGCGGCGATCCGGAAGCGATCGTCGAAGAAAAGGGCCTGAAACAGGTCTCCGACGCCGGCGCCATCGAAAAGGCCGTCGACGAGATCATCGCCGCGAACCCGAAGCAGGTCGAGCAGGTGAAAGAGAAGCCGAAGACGTTCGGCTGGTTTGTCGGGCAGGTGATGAAATCCACCGGCGGCAAGGCCAATCCCGCGCTTGTGAACAAAATCCTGAAGGAAAAGCTCGGGATCGACTGATGCGCCGCTGTCCGTCGCCTTGGCCTCGCCTCAATCCTCGGTCATTTTGGCGATTGTGGGGTGAAGGTCTAATGCGGAGGAAGAAAATGAACGTCAACCCGCTGAGAGCATCCTGCGCGGGCGCCGCGATCGCCATCGCGGCCGCCGGCTGCGCAACGACGGAAGAGCGCGTCGACAAGCGCGTCGCCGCACAACTTGAGAAGTATGAACTGACAGGTGAGGAGCGCTCGTGTCTTCCCCTACGGAGCGTCTCTTCCATAAGGGCCGCGACGGAGACGAAATTCCTCGTCCAGGTCGGGCTCAATGACTATTACCTCAACGAGACCGGCGGCCGATGCATAGGCGCGACCCTGCCGCTCAACCGAATTCAATACATCGTTCCGCAGAATCGCTTGTGCGCGAATGAGATCGTGACGGTCGTAGACAACACCACGAACATTGCTGGCGGCTCTTGCGGACTTGGCGTCTTCAAGGAGCTCCGACTAAAAGAGAAGCCTACGGAGGAATAGGCGGCTGCGGCAATACTTTGTTAAGGATGTCGCTGAGGCCGACATAGCTTGCTTCGGTAAGGTTTCAGAAACCGTTTGTTTACGGTGTTTTAGCTTTCAGGATTTCAACATTCGATGCGTCGGGGCGTGAGGCCGCCGGCCAGCAGATGTTGATGTCCAGGGGCTGGAAACCATGTCGATCACCCTCGAAGCCGCCGCGCTTAGTGGCGCCGAAGCCATTCTTTCAAGCGACGAAATGTACCGTCTCGGGCTAGCCGCCTCCATCGGCGAACAGGATGACGGTCTTGACCTTGTCGTTGCGCACAAATGGTTCAACCTCGCCGCCATGCAGGGCCATGTGGAGGCCCGCGCCTATCGCAAGGAGCTGGCGCTGGAAATGAGCCAGGACGAGATCGCCGAAGCGCAGCGCCGCGCGCGCGAGTATCTCTCAGAGCGGCGCCCGATCTAACGTCGGCTTTCGCCGCTGCTCGCCGCCTGAGCCGGCGGCCCCCTCCCTTTCGCGCACGGATGCGACGCGCTAAGCGTTTCTCCGAAAAAGGCGAAAGGAGAGCGCATGGCCGACTATGTCGACCGGGAAGGACTAGGGGTCGCGACGGAGCTGGCCGATTTTATCGAAGGCCGCGCGCTTGACGGGATCGACATCGAGCCGGCGGCGTTCTGGCGCGGCGCGGCGGGCGTTTTCGCAACGTTCACGCCGCGAAATCGCGACCTGCTCGCCGAGCGCGCCGCGCTTCAGTCCAGCATCGACGCCTGGCACGACAGCCATCCGGGCGAGATTGACCCGGACGAATACCGCGCCCTGCTTCGCAACATTGGCTATCTCGTCGACGATCCGGAGCCTTTTTCAATAGGCACGCGAAATGTGGATGACGAGCTCGCGCGGCTCGCCGGGCCGCAGCTTGTCGTGCCGTCCCTGAACGCCCGTTACGCGCTGAACGCCGCGAACGCGCGCTGGGGCAGCCTCTATGACGCGCTTTACGGGACCGATGCGATCCCGTTCACGGGCGCGGAAAAGCCCGGCTATGACCCGGCGCGCGGCGCCAAGGTCATCGCCCGCGCCAAAGCGTTTCTCGACGACGCGTTTCCTCTTGAGGCGGGCTCCCATGTCGATGTCGCCGGCTATGCGGTCAAAGGCGGGCGCCTGACGCCGGTCCTGAAAGACCCAGCGCAGTTCGTGGGCTATCGCGGCGAGGCCGGCGCGCCGGACGCGATCCTCCTGCGGAATAATGGCCTTCACGCCGAGATTGCGATCGACCGCGCGCATCCGGTGGGCAAGGACGACGCCGCCGGAGTCGCCGACATAGTCCTTGAATCGGCGCTCTCGACAATCGTCGACCTTGAAGATTCCGTCGCCGCGGTCGACGCCGAGGACAAAACGCTCGCCTACTCGAACTGGCTCGGCCTGATGCGCGGCGACCTTGAGGAGACGTTCGACAAGGGCGGGAAATCCGTCACCCGCGGGCTCAATCCGGACCGTGAGTATGTCGCGCCGGACGGCGGCCCGTTTTCATTGAAAGGCCGCTCGACACTTCTGGTCCGGAATGTCGGGCACCTGATGACGACGCCCGCGGTCCGCCTTGAGGACGGCTCGGAAGCGTTCGAGGGCATTCTTGACGGGATCGTGACGAGCCTCATCGCCTGCCATGACCTTAAGGGACTTGGTCGCTATCGCAATTCGACCGAAGGGTCGGTCTTCATCGTCAAGCCGAAAATGCATGGGCCCCGCGAATGCGCGTTCACGAACGATCTCTTCGACGCGGTGGAGGACATGCTGGGCCTGGCGCGCCATACGCTGAAAGTCGGCGTCATGGACGAGGAGCGCCGCACGTCAGCCAATCTCGCGGCGTGCATTTTCGAGGTCAAAGATCGGATCGTCTTCATCAATACGGGCTTTCTCGACCGCACCGGCGATGAGATTCACACGTCCATGCGGGCCGGGCCGGTGATCCGCAAGAACGATATGAAGGGGACGGACTGGATCGCCGCCTACGAGGCCCGCAATGTGGCGATCGGCCTCAAAAGCGGCTTTTCGGGCAAGGCGCAGATCGGCAAGGGAATGTGGCCGGCGCCGGACCGGATGGCCGACATGCTGGAGCAGAAAACCGGGCACCCGATGAGCGGCGCCAATACCGCCTGGACGCCAAGCCCCACCGCCGCGACGCTGCACGCGCTGCACTATCACGACGTGGACGTCTTCGCGCGCCAGGAGGAGATCGCGGCGGCGGGAACGCCAGGACTCGATAAGCTCCTCACCGTGCCGCTGGCGAAAGGCCGAAACTGGTCTGAGGACGAACTGACCGAAGAGCTTGAGAATAATGCGCAAGGGATTCTCGGCTATGTGGTGCGCTGGGTCGATCAGGGCGTCGGCTGCTCAAAGGTGCCGGACATCAATGACGTCGGCCTCATGGAAGACCGCGCCACCTTGCGCATCTCCTCGCAGCATATCGCCAACTGGCTGCATCATGGCGTCGTCACCGAAGAACAGGTGAACGCGGCGTTTCTGAGAATGGCCGAAAAGGTTGACGCGCAGAACGTGGGCGATCCCGCCTATCGGCCGATGGCGCCGAACCCTGACGCGTCGATCGCCTATCAGACCGCCCGCGCGCTTGCGTTCGAAGGGACCGCGCAGCCGAACGGCTATACCGAGCCGCTTCTCCACGCCAATCGGTTGAAGCTTAAGGCGGGGCGGTAAAGGCGGTTACAAGAGATGGCGGCCTCTTTTAGGTTCGGCCCCCGTAAGCCGTCGCGTCGAGCCTAGGTCGTTTGCGGGTGCGCCAACGCGCGCTAGGATGCGGCTATCGCCAATTCGCCTGGAGCGTCACGCCATGAAGACCCGCGCCGCCATCGCCGTGGAAGCCGGCAAGCCGCTAACCGTCGACGAGGTCGATCTTGAAGGCCCGAAAGCCGGCGAAGTCCTGGTGGAGATAAAGGCCACGGGCGTCTGCCACACCGACGCGTTCACGCTGTCGGGCGAGGATCCGGAGGGCGCTTTTCCGGCGATCCTGGGACATGAAGGGGCCGGCGTCGTCGTTGACGTGGGGCCGGGCGTGTCATCCGTCGCGCCGGGCGATCACGTCATTCCTCTTTACACGCCGGAATGCCGCGAGTGCGAATACTGCCTGCATCCGAAGACGAATCTCTGCCAGAAGGTGCGCGCGACCCAAGGTCAGGGCCTGATGCCCGACGGCACATCCCGGTTTTCCTACAGGGGCGAAAAAGTGCTGCACTATATGGGCACGTCGACTTTTGCGAATCACACCGTCCTGCCGGAGATTTCGCTTGCGAAGATCCGCAAGGACGCGCCTTTCGACAAGGTATGCTATATCGGCTGCGGCGTGACGACCGGCATCGGCGCGGTGATGTTCACCGCCAAGGTGGAGCCGAATAGCGCGTGCGTCGTCTTCGGCCTCGGCGGCATCGGCCTAAACGTAGTGCAAGGCTTAAAGATGGTGGGAGCCCGGATGATCGTCGGCGTCGACGTGAACCCGGACAAACGCAACCTCGCCGAGCAATTCGGCATGACGCATTTCGTCAATCCGAAAGAGGTTGAGGGCGATATCGTCGGCCACTTGGTGGAGCTGACGGGCGGCGGCGCGGACTATTCGTTCGAGTGCATCGGCAGGGTGGAGACAATGCGCGCCGCGCTTGAGTGTTGCCACAAGGGCTGGGGCGAGAGCGTCATCATCGGCGTCGCCGGCGCCGGGCAGGAGATCTCAACCAGACCGTTCCAGCTCGTAACCGGCCGGGTGTGGCGCGGATCGGCCTTCGGCGGCGCGCGCGGGCGTACGGATGTGCCTAAAATAGTCGATATGTATATGGAGGGCCGCATCAATATCGACGACATGATCACCCACACCATGCCTCTCGATCGCATCAATGAGGCCTTCGACCTTATGCATCGGGGCGAGAGCATCCGCAGCGTCGTCGTATACTGATTGCTTGAGGGGCAGGCGGTTATGGCCGCAAGCGTGAAAGGCGAACTTTCCCCGGGCGTCACGGTTTCACGGGCCGTCTCGGATACCGATGTGGGCGAGGTGAAGCTTCTTTTCCAGGAATACGCAGCGTTTCTTGGCGTTGACCTTTGCTTCCAGGGCTTTGACGAGGAAATGGCGACGTTTCCGGCGACCTATGAGCGCCTGCTCCTTGCCCGCGTCGACGCCGCGCCCGCAGGCGCGGTCGGCCTGAAGCCCCTGGGCGAAGGCAAATGCGAAATGAAGCGGCTCTATGTCCGCAAGGCCTATCGAGGCATTTCGCTTGGCCGGCGGCTTGCGGAAGCGCTGATCCGAGAGGCGGCCGGCGCCGGGTACAAGACTATGCGGCTCGATACGCTTCCCCGGCTTGAGGCTGCGCTTGGCCTTTATCGCGACCTCGGGTTTCGATCGATCGGGGCATATTATCAGAACCCCGAACCGGATGTCGTCTATATGGAGCTTGATCTTTGCTGACGGCGCAGGCCGGCGGCCCGGCCCCGATCACGGAGCGCGAGAATGAAGAAGCTTGGCGACGCCCGGTCTTTTGACGGCGTTCAGTCCGTTTACGAACATGACAGCGACGCCTGCCGCTGCGCGATGCGTTTCGCGGTCTATGCGCCGCCGCGCGAGCGGGCGACGGGCGAGGCGCTGTTGTGGCTCTCTGGCCTCACCTGCACGCATGAGAATTTCATCATGAAGGCGGGCGCACAGCGCGTCGCGAGCGAACTCGGGCTGACGCTCTTGGTTCCCGACACGAGCCCGAGAGGAGACAATATTCCGGATGCGCCTGACGGCGCCTATGACCTTGGCCTCGGCGCCGGTTTCTACGTGGATGCGACCGAAGAGCCCTGGTCCCGCAACTACCGCATGCAGACCTATATCGAGAAGGAGTTCCTGCCCCTCGCGATCGATCGCCTCGGCGTCGATCCCTCTCGCGTCGGGATCAGCGGACATTCCATGGGCGGCCATGGCGCTCTCACCATGGCGCTGCGGAACCCGGATATTTTCCGCAGCGTCTCGGCGCTGGCGCCGATTGTCGCGCCGTCGGAAGTTCCGTGGGGCGAAAAAGCGTTTGCGGCCTATCTGGGTTCTGATCGCGCGCATTGGCGGCGCTATGACGCGACGGCGCTCGTGGCGGACGGCGCCCGGTTCAGTCCGCACGTTGACGCCGTACTTATTGATCAGGGCGCAGCGGACGAGTTCCTGGAGTCGCAGCTGCGGCCCGAGCGTTTCGCCTCGGCCTGCGAAACCGCGGGGATCAAGATGCAACTGCGTCTTCGGCCGGGCTATGACCACAGCTACTATTTCGTCGCCACGTTTATCTCCGACCATCTGCGCTGGCACGCTTCACGCTTGTGACGTGGGGGCGCCGCTGAGCTTATCCAAAGCGTCGCCGCTTCAATCGGGATTGGGACGATGCGTTAAGTCTGCGTTCTTGCGCGTTCCCGAACGGCCAACCGCACGCACTTGCCCTGGAAACGCTTTAGAGCGCGCTTTCGCGGATCAGTACATGGACGATCCGCCGCCAGATTTTCACGGCGGCGCTTTCCGCCTCGCCTCGAGCTCGAATTTCACCCCGAACGGTCTGGGTCGGCGCCGCCGCCACGCCGTCTATCGTCATCGTCACAGGGTACCATGCGCCCAAGGGCGTCAGGGATTGCGCGACCTCGGAGACCGCAACCGGACCGCCATATCGAGACGCCAGCGCCGGCATGGCGACGACAGGCGCGTTCGCGCCGTCGATGGCGGCGATCGCGCCCGGCACTTTCGCACGTTCGATCAGATCGGGGACGAAGACGGCTCTCGCGCCGGGCCTTATGCGCGAAACGTCGTCGGCGCGGACGAGCCCGCGAATGCGCGCGCCCTCTGTTGAGACGATATCGGCGAGCGGCGAGCCGTCATGCGCCCAGCGCCCGGGCGCCAGCGTCGACTTCATGTCGACGATGACGCCGTCGAAAGGGGCGCGGACGGTGAGGAGCGCGCGCTCCTTTCCGAGACCGGCGAGGCGGCTCTGAAGGCTTTGAAGCTCGCGGCCGAGCACGATTGTCTGGCCGCGGTCGCCGGCGTCCGCAGCGATGCGGCTTAGCCGTGCGCGCACGGCGCCGATGCGGCGGCGCGTTTGCGCGATATCGAACTCAAGCGCTGGCGAGCGCAGCTCGAACAATATGTCGCCTGTCGACACCGTGTCGCCGGACGCAGCGTGGCGGGCGGCCACGATGGCCGGTCGGTGCACGTAGAGGCTGATATGGCCAGACGCTTCGAGTACGGCGGGAATGCGCACGTCCGTGCGCCAGGGTAACGCCGTCAGCGCCAGCGCAATTGCGGCGAAGGCGCCTGCGCGCAGCGTGCGTGGATTGAGGCGCATGGCGTCTGCGCGCCCAAGCCACTCATTCATCTCATTTATGACTGGCGCGCCAATGAACCAGCCTAGCTCAACTACAAGAAGCGCTGCGCCCAGCGGTTTGAAGAAGAAATGGTGGATGAGGAGCGCGATGCCGACAAAGAGAAAAAAGCGGTAAACCCAGGCGGCCCAGGCGAAGGCGATGAGGCCGGCGCGCCGGCGCCCGCCCATCGCCTCCGGCGGCGGATCGCCGAAGCCGAAAAGCGCTTCCCGAAGCGCCCATCGTCCGAGGGCGAAGGAACGCGCCTGCAGGTTCTGGACGCCGATGGCGTCGCTCAGAAAGTAATAGGCGTCGAAACGCATGAGCGGATTGAGATTGACGGCGAGGCTCATGGTCCAGCTGACGGTCGCGAGGAAGAACGCCGCGCTCCGCGCCGGGCCGTCATCCAGAAACGCCCAAAGAAAAGTCGCGACGGCGGCGATCATAAGCTCAACGGCGACGCCGGCGCCCGTGATCGCGAGGCGTTTGCGGCGCGAGGCGAGCTTCCAGCTGTCGGTCGTATCCGTATAGAGAACGGGGAACATGACCAGGAACGCGACGCCCATGGTTGTGACGCGGCAGCCATAGCGGGTCGCGGCGTAGGCATGGCCAAGCTCGTGAGCGATCTTCACGGCGCCAAGCGCTAGAAAGTAAAACGCAAGCCCCTGAAGATTGAAGAAGTACAGAAATGTATGGACGAACTGGTCCCACTGCCGCGACGCGAGGTAAAGGCCGGCGGCGGCGACGACGCCTATGAACGCCCACCATTGCGCGGTGAAGAAGGGCGCGGTCAGTCGTTGCGTCCGCTTTAGGAAGGCGTGGGGCCGCGCGAGTGGAATCCGTATAAAGAGATAATTGTGGAGCGCCGATTTCAGGAGGGAGCGCTTTGCGGCATTCGCCTGGACGGCGTAGTTCCTGAAGTCGCCGTCGGGCGGCGCCTCGGTGAGGGAATTGGCGAAGAGGAAGCGCAGGAGCGCATCGACGGCGTCGAGCGACAGCTCCGTGTCCGGCCCGACGGACGCGAGCAGGTCGCCGACGCTGTGCGCGCGCCAATGTCGCAGCATCAGCTCACTTTTCCGGTCGATCTCGAAGTATCGGTGCCGGACGGGGTCGAACACGAGCCAGCCTGCCGATCCGTCCGGCCGCCGCGCGCCCTCCAGCAATTGCAAGTCCTCGCGCAATGCCGGCAGGCGCGATTCGGGCGTGAGGCGCGTCGCGGCCATTGCTCACCAGCCCGTTAGCTGCCGAAGGGCCGCGAGGGGACGGCGCAGGACGACGTAAATGAGCGGCGCACGGCCGCCGAAGACCTGGGCGGTTCCCTGAACGCCGATCCGCGGCGCCGCCGTGCGATCGCTCAACTCCGCATAAAGACGGTAGGAGAGGACGTCCCGCTTGTCGGCGCGGGCGGAATAACCGATCTCGACGAGCGTCGCCTCGAATGGCCGCAGCGGACTGGAATCAAGGAAGACCTTGACCCTTGCGCCGGCGTCAATCTCCAGGCTCTCCTTCACCGGCAGGTCGATTGAGATGCGTGTCTCGCCCGGGTCGGCGATCTGCAGGATCGCCTCGCCGGCGGCGACGGGGCGACCGGCCCAGTCGCGCTTGTCGGTGTAAATGGCGACGCCGCCATGGGGCGCGGCGATGACGGTCTGGTCGAGGAGGTCCTTCGCATAGGCGCGTTCGGCTTCCGCAAGCGCGTGCTCGGCGCTGGCGACGGCGAGATCGCGTTTCGCCTCTGGATCGCCGATTGCCCCTTGCGACGCGCGGAGCAGCCGCGCCTTCGCCACCGCTTCATTTCGATCCGCAATCTCGAAGTCATTTTTATAAAGAACGTCTTCGAAGGCGATGACCGGCGTTCCCGCGGCTATCTCCTTTCCCTGGTCGACGAGGATGTCCTCCACAACCCCGTCGAACGGCGCAGCGACGACAAACGCGTCTTTCGGCGCGATCTCCATCGGCGCGAGCGAAGTGATCGAAATGGGGCAGAGAGAGATCGCAGCGGCGAGAAGCGCGCCGGCGATGGCGCGCGGGGGCGTCACGAGCCTCCGGCCGGCGATCCGGCCGCGGCCCTTTATGGAGCGCCAGGCATGCGCATATAGCGCCGCCAGTCGGTCGGCCGCCGCGGCGTCCGCCTCCTGCCATACCGTTTCACGCGTGGCGATGAAGCCGCCGATCACCGCATCGCCGTCCTTCAACGGGGTCCAGAGAAATTCCGGAAACGGATAGGTGAGGCGTTCTTCGTCCGCGTCGTCGCAATAGGCGGGCAGGCTGAAGAATTGCTGACGGTCCGCGCCGGCGTCCTCTCCCATTCGCTTTGCGATTTTCTCCAGCCAACGCACGAACGGCGCGTCGCGGTCGATGACGGCGAGGCTCGATGCGGCGATGATCTCCATGTCGTCGCGAACGGTCCCGCGCTTCAGAAGAAAAGCCTGGCGGAACGGCAGGAAGGCGCGGGTCTCATTGCAGAGGCTGGCGAAAAGCTCCCGCTCATCGTTCAGTGTGCGCACCTTGCTTTCGAACGTCAGCATGGATGCGGCGTACGCTAATTTTTCGGCCGTTCCGCCGGCCGCGCCGCGCGCGCCGTTTGCGGCTGGCGCATTTGCGGCGCCCGACGCGCATGCGGACAGTCTGGCGGCGACCGTCATTGGTCTATCCCGCCGGCCGCCGGAAGGTCGCCGACCCGCTCATGCCGGGAAGGATGGCGCCCGCGGGCGCTGTGGCGCGCGCGATGATGGGGACGGTGCGGCTGACGGCGTCCACCTCCGCGCCGATGCGGTCCACCGTGGCGGCGAGGGTTTCGCCTGTCTCATCGACCGCGAAGTTGAAGGCCTCTCCCGGCTGCAGCCAGACAAGCCAGGCCGACGGCACGATGAGGCGCAGCTCCATCTCCTCCACGCCGACGATCTTGATGAGCGGCTGGTCCACGCGCGGCGTTTCGTGGGGATTGATCCAGAGCTCCGCCACCTTGCCGTCATAAGGCGCGAGGATATCGCAGCGTTTGGCGCGGGCGCGCGCGGCGCGGGCGCGGGCGTCCGCCTCCTCCATATCCGCCTTCGACAGGCTGACGTCGAAACGCCCCGCCGCGTCATGGGCCTTCATTTCAACGTCGCTGTCATGGCGGGCTCTGGCGGCGCGGTAGGCGGCGGCGGCCGCGGCCGCCTCGGCCAATTGCGCTTCGCACTCGAAGCGCAGCAACAAGTCGCCCTTCTTGAAAGCGTCGCCGGTGCGTTTGGGCGCTTCCGCAACCGGCGCGCTGAGGTCCGACTGGATGACTGCTTCGCGCCGCGCCTTGATGACGCCGCGAATAATGTCGGCCGCCGCAGTCCTGTCTTGCGCCGCGGCGTCTTGCGCCATCGTTGCGCCGGGCGCCAGCGCGGCGAGGCCTGCGAGTCCAACGACTGTCAGACCTGTGGCGGCGAGCGTGCGGCGCGCGCGCGGCATCAGTTCAGCTCCGCTACGGCGACGGGCTTCGCCGTTCCCGTCGCATCGCCATAGACGGTCCGGTCGCCGCGCCGTTCCCAGTGCGCCTGTAGCCGCGCGGCGAGCGTTTCGACGTTCTCCTCCGCGTCGATCTCGGCGTTGATCGGGTCGACGCCCATGGACGCCTGGATGTTGGCGAAGGCGTTCTGAAGTTCGGCGAGGGCGATGTCGTATTTCGCCTCCGCGACGATGCCGTTCATCTTTTCACGGATATATGTCTGACGGCTGATCCGCCCCGCCTTATAGCCTGAATCAATCTGGCGGAGAATTTTCGACTGGACGTCGTGGCCGCCTCGCTGGGTGTCGAGACGGCGTTTGACGATGGCGAAACGAGTAGCGCTCACATGAACTTGCGTCACGACGGCCATGGTGAGGGCGAGCGCGCGCTGGTCCAAGAGATCCTGCTGCGCCTCCACTGTCTTCTTGCGCACTGGGTAGCGAAAGACGTTGACGAGGTTCCAGCTGGCGCGCGCGCCCCATCCCGCCCAATAACTGTTGAACAGGAAATCATTGCTGTCGTGGTTGAAGCCGCCATACGCCCTCAGGCTCGGCAAGAGGTCGAGGAGCGCGGCGGTCGCTTCCTTCTCATTGATGCGCTGGCGGTAGGATATCTCGCGCAGCTCCGGCCGCAGCATGAGCGCAATCTCGATCATCGTCGCCGGGTCGACATCGACGTCGATGGAGGAATCGTCGCGATTCGGCATGACGAGCTCGAATGGCGTCGCGGGATCGACGTTCATCAGCGCGGCGAGCTGTTGCTTCGCGACGCTGAGCTCCTGGTGCAGAAGCTGGATCTCCTCGCGCACGCCGAGAAGCTCGCGTTGGTAAGTGAGCGCCGTAAGGGGCGCGGCGTTGCGTCTGCGGTAGGCGCGCCTGGAGGCGGCGAGCGCGTCGTCAATTTCCGCCTCGAGCGGCGCCAGCTTGTCGATCAGGCGCTCGGCGCTGACCGCGCGCCAGTACGCCGTGCGTACGTCTTCAATGATGCGGCTGGCGACCTTTCGCCGCCGTTCATTGGCGATCAGAACTTCGTCGCTCTTCTGCCGGGCGCGAACGTACGAGAGGCCAAAATCAAGTACGTCCCAGCTGATGGTCAAATCGTCCGTCAGGATGCGCCGTTCCGCGGACGTCGACGCGACGAGCGTTTGCGGCCCGACCGTGCGATCGCCAAGCAGCTGGCTGGAGCTTGCGCCGCTGAAGTTATTGCGCCCCGCATAGCCCGCGCCTGCAACGAGGTCCGGCAGCAGCTCAAAATGGGCGAGGTCCAGCTCACGGCGCCTCAACGCCGCGTCCATCAGCTCCACCTTGTAGTCGAGATTGTATTTCAACGCCCGCGCCATCGCCTCATAGAGCGTGATCGGCTTCGTCACCGCCTCCTGGTCGGACAGAAAAGCGTTGATCCGCTCACTGCCCTTGGCGTCGAGCTCCTCGGCGGTGAACGGGCGAGGCGAGACGACGCATGCCGTCAGCAGAAATGGAGTCGCCATGACAAGAAGCAGCTTCTTCATTCTTGAAGCTCCAAATAGTTAACCGTAATAAAACATAATGATGAGTGGTTGAAATATGGTGAACGAAATGAAAATTCTACCGTTCAATGTCTAGCAGTTTGTTGACGCTTTCTTCATGGGCGGCCCCGGCCGACGCGGCGCGCTCGACCGCTTCGGAGAAACTCGGCCCATAGGCGCGGTTCGCCGCCTCACGGCGAAGGATCTCTCCGGTCAGCGTGTCGATTTCAACCAGGCGCGCATCGGTTCCGCCTCCGTTCCGTATACCTACAATCTTGAGGACGACCGTTTCCACGTTCGCTGGGCGGTCGATGACAACTAGCCCGTCCGGCGATGTCGAAATCCACCGCGGCGTCGCGCGTCCATCGCCCAAGGTGACATTAAAATCCGTGTAGGCGCTTTTTTGTGAAGACGAATAGGCGTCGTACGCCCTTAGATAGACGACGCCGCCTCGCGATACGCTGTCGATCGCGAACGCGCCAGAGCCGGACCCGGCTAAGGAGAAGCCGCGGACCTGAAGCAAGTCGATGGACGCATCGCCGCCGCCAAAGCGCGCCTGCGCGTCTGCGATAAGCGCATGCGCGCGCGCGTCGCTAATCGGCTCCGGGGAAAGCCCGCCAAGCGGGTCGGCGCCATTGACCGCGGCGAGAACCGAAGGCTCGGCGTCGATCGCGGTCAACCCTTCCAGGTGAGACGCGGCATTTGCCGCCGCTATAACCGCGCCGTCCGCGTCAATGCCGGCCGCGGCGCGCGCCTGCGCCCAAAGGGTTTCTGGGAGCTCGATATACGGACTATCGGCGTCCGTCGCATTCGTCTCGTCGCCGCCGGGACCGCCGCCAAGCCGGATTATGGTCTCAATGTCTGCTGCCGCCGCGTCGGTGATCCGCCAGACGAAGGTCAGCGAGACGCTGGCGCCAGTCTCGTCGCGCGCTGTCACGGTAACCTCATAGGCCGCGATCAAGGCGGCTTCCGGCGCGATCGCGCCTGATATGACGCCGGTCGCGGCGTCAATGGCGAGGCCCGGCGGCAGTCCATCCGCAGAGAACGTCAAATCGTCCCCGTCGACGTCTGTGAATGCGTCCGACGTCTGCGCGGACACCGGGTCGTCTACTGCGTTCGCCCTGTCGCCGAGGGCGCCCCCCGCTGCGGCGCGCGGCGCATCGTTCGCTGGCGTCACCGTGATGTCGAGCGTTGACGTATCGGCGCCGCCGAAGCCGTCCGAAACGGTATAGGCGATCTGCGGAATGGGACCATTGAAGTCCGGAGCCGGAACGAATTCGTAAGACCCGTCTGCGCGTATGGTGAGCGCGCCCTGTGGAAGGAAAGCGGTTTCGTCGGCCGCGTAGGTGCCTCCGCCTACCGAAAAATCCACTATGAAGAGCGCGTCGCCGTCAGCGTCGGCGGCGTTGGCGAGGAGGCCGCTATCCGTCCCGGCGTTGACCCGCGCCGGTGTGTCTTCCGCGATGGCGATCGCCTCGTCGCCGTCGGTCGGCGCATCGCGCAAGGGGCTGATCTGGAATGAGACGGCCGCCGAGGCGGACAAATCGCCGTCGGTAATGACGTAGACGAACGTATCTTCCCCGTGGAAATTAGCCAACGGCGTGTAAGTGAACGCGCCGTCCGGGGCGATCGTGATCGCGCCGCCCGCCGGCGTGGCGAAGGTCCCGACCGATTCCGGCGGAATACGGAGCGCGTCGAGATCGACATCGAAGTCGACGCCGGCGCCGGTGTCATCCGTGATGAGATTGCCGGCGACCCCAGAATCCTCAAGCGTGGCGTAAAGATTGGCGATCGCCACAGGCGGGTCATTCACTGCGCCGACCGTAAAGGCCAGCTTGCCGACGTCCGTGAGCGCGCCGTCGGTCACCGTATAGTCGAACGTGTCCGTTCCAACGAAATCCGCTGGCGGCGCATAGGTGAAGGAGCCGTCGGCGGCGAGTGTGATCCTGCCGCCCTCGCTCGTTGCGAAAGTCCCAATCGAGTCGGCGGCGAGGCTGAGGGACGGCGTGTCGATATCGCGGTCCGCGGGGAGGTCGAGAATTGCGTCGCCTGACACCGCAACGTCTTCATCCGTCTGATAAGCGTTGTCGGTGGCGACCGGTCCGTCATTAACGGCGTTGACCAAAAACGTCACAGTGGCGCTCGCCGTCAGCGCGCCGTCGGTAATGACGTAATCGAACGTATCGGTCCCATTGAAGTCAGGCGGCGGCGCATAAGCGAAGGCGCCATCGGGGGTGATGAAAATGGCGCCGCCCGCCGTCGTGACAAAAGCGCCTATCGACCCGGCGTTGATCTGAAGCGCGTCGAGGTCGACGTCGAAGTCGGCGCCGGCGCCGGTGTCGTCGCCGATGAGATTTCCAAGAACTTCAGTATCCTCGGTGGTTTCATAGACGTTCGCCACAGCGACGGGCGCGTCGTTCACCGGACTGACGGTGAAGGTCAGGCGGCCGACGTCGGTGAGCGCCCCGTCGGTGACGGTGTAATCGAACGTGTCGGTCCCGATGAAATTCGCTGGCGGCGCGTATACGAAGGCGCCGTCTGGGTTGAGCGCGATCGCGCCGCCTTCGGCGGTGGCGAACGTTCCGATCGATCCTGCCGCGAGGCTCAAAACGCTTGTGTCGGCGTCGCTGTCGGCGGGCGCGTCGAGGATGGCGTTCCCGGCGACGCTTACGTCCTCCTCGGTCGCGTAGGCGTTGTCCGTCGCGATGGGGCCGTCATTCGACGACGTCACGGATATCGCGAGGGTGGAGACATCGAGCCCGCCCGCGCCATCTGAGACGACGTAGGAGACCTGCGGAACGGTCCCGGCGAAATCCGTAGCGGGAATAAATGTAAAGGAGCCGTTGGCGTTGACGGTCAAGTCGCCCTCAGGCAGCGTCGCCGTGACGCCCGCAGCATAGGTCGTCCCGCCGACCGAAAAGTCGACAATCGCCAGCGGGCCGCCGTCGACATCCGATGCGTTGGCGAGGAGATCGCCGGGCGCGCCGTCGGCGACGGTCAGCGGCGTGTCTTCCGCCGTCGAGGCCGTTTCGTCGCCGTCGACGGGCGCATCATTTACGGGCGTGACCGAAACGATAGTCGTGGCGGGGTTGGACGATGCGCCTTCCGCGTCCGTCGCGGTAAAGACGAACGCGCGATCGCCCGGCGTCGGGTCCTCGGACGCGTTCTCGTAGGCGATTGAGCGAATAAGCGCGTCGAGGGCGGCGTCGGGCATGGGGATGGATGCGCCCATCGCATTTGTCACCGCAAATGCGCCGGTTGCGGCGACATAGGAGATATCGAGCGTGCCGCCGCCGATTGCGACGCCGCTTGCCGCGCCGTCAACGGACAGGTCGAAGATCGCGCCGGCGAGCGTCAGCTGTTCCGCCGCGCCATCCGCGATGCCGCCGGCGACAATCGCAAGCGAGACGATGTCGTCATCCGCATCGAACGCGTCCGCGTCGGAGTCGGCGACAGCCACGGGCGCATCGCCCTCGGTGAAGCTGGTTGCATAGTCGACATTCCCCAGCGCCATGACAGGAGTGGTTAAGATTGACGTAAAGTCGCCATCGAGAAAAATCGTCCGCCCACCAGGCGTTGTTAGCGATGTGTCCTGCCTAAACGTTAGGGTGAAGCCGGAAACGTCGTCCAGGCCGAACTCCAGGGATGTGCCTGGGTTGGTGGCGGGACCATTCGTCCCGCCCCGGAATGTCGTCCGGCCGTCGGCCTCCGAAACGGTGATCGAGGTATCCGCGTTCAGGCGATAAAAGGCGAGGTCGTCGGTGTCGAAAATGAGGCTTTCAACCCGTCTCGCCCCATCCAGGTCGCTCGACTGAAACGCGAAATCGCCTTGAATCTGGGTCATTGAGCCCGCTTCAACGACGTCAAACCGAACAGTGACATCGCCGTCCCAACGCACCGAATAGGCAAGGGCGCCACTCGAGACATCCGCTTGAAAGGCTGTGTTCGTTGTGTTTGAGATGATTGTCGCAACGATGTCGATCGGCGTTCCGCCAATGACGCCCGCATTTGCGTAGATGAGCGTTTCGCCATTGCCGACGCCATCGTCCGCTTCGGTTTGCCCTGCATTGATGATCGTCGGCGTCGTGAAGACCAGGGTCGTCGGCGCGAAGTTTGTGAGATTTTCAACATCGGCGGACCCGCTGAGATTGATGGCGGGCGGATCGCCGGCGGCCGTCACGGCGATCGTAAGCGTTGAGGCGTCGGTTCCCCCGTTTCCATCCGATACTGTGTAGGCGACCGGCGGAACGGCGCCGTTGAAGTTGGCGGCGGGAATGAACGTATACGACCCGTTCGCATTGATGGTGAGCGTCCCTTCGGCGAGGGTCGCCGTCGCGCCGGCGGCGTAGGTCGCGCCGCCCACGGTGAAATCGAGGATGAAAGGCGCATCGCCGTCAGCGTCCGTCGCATTGGCGAGGAGATCGCCCGCCGACCCGTCGATAACATTCAGGGCCGTGTCCTCGGCCGTCGCAACGGCTTCGTCGCCGTCAACGGGCGCGACATTGTCATCGCGGAACAGGAGATCGATCGTCGGCGCGCCGTCGCTTAACGGATCATAGTTCGACAGGCTGGCGGCGAGCGCCGGATCGGCGCCGAGTGCGTATTCGACGAGGTTGGCCACCGTCGCCCCCGCCGCGGTCGCGACATTTTCGTCATTGACGTCGTAGCCGTCATTGGCGTCGGCGCCTTCGAAATCATCGTCGAGGCCGTCGCCGTCGGCGTCCTCGAACGCCGGGTTCGCCATCGGGCCGCCATCGCCGCGCTCAGCGATGTCGAGCCGACCGTCATTGTCGCTGTCCGTATCAAGATAGTCGGCCATTCCGTCGACATCGCTGTCGACTGGCGCAAGGCCAACAGACGCCGCAGCATCGACGTCCCCGTCGTCCGCGTCATAGACGTCGTCGAGGCCGTCGCCGTCGGCGTCATTTCCGCTCGGCGCAATATATGCGTTCGTCGCCTGCGCCTCCACATTATCGGTGATCCCATCATTGTCCGAATCGAGGTCGAGATGGTCAAAGACGCCGTCGTTGTCCGAATCGCGAGCCGGCAAACTCGCTAACGCCACCTCGCGCCACGCGACCCCTTCGAGGCCGCCCGCTGGGCCGTCTATCGACAGCCATTCCATGGATGCGACGTTGTCATATGTACCCGGAAGGTCTAGCGTGAAGGGATCTCCGGCTGAG
Organism: Parvularculaceae bacterium; assembly: GCA_028284065.1. GTDB lineage: Bacteria > Pseudomonadota > Alphaproteobacteria > Caulobacterales > Parvularculaceae > MED-G105. The sequence continues at coordinate 8,121 of JANQSJ010000014.1, read as the reverse complement.
CCCTCCGGAATGGCGACATTCGTCGTAGTGAAGACGACATCGCCAAGCGAATTGCGTAAGGTCAGTTGGCCGATAACGCCAATGCTCTGACCATCGGTGAACACGTCCCCGCCATTGTTCCAGATGACGACCGACGTTACGCCATCGAGTGGCGTCGCATAGGTGTACGTGACATCGGAAATCGGCCCGTCGTCATTGGCGTTGTCAATTGCGAAGGACGGCCCCGCGGTCGTGCCGTCGCGGGTGCTCTGAAGATTAGCTAATTCTGGGTCGGACGAAGACGCGTCTTCGGGCGTACTAAGAACTGTCGCTCCCCGTTCCAGAACGTCCTGAATTCCGTCATTGTCGTCGTCAATATCGTCGGCGTCCGCCACGCCATCATTATCGGCGTCGGCGTCGCGGAAGGAGAGGTCGATTGATCTGGCTGCGATGTTTGAGAAATCGTCGGCCAAGGACGGATCGGCGCTAAGCGCGTATTCGGAGAGGTTGGCCACCGTCGCGCCTGGCGCGGTCGCGATGTTTTCGTCATTGGGGTCGAAGCCGTCATTGGCGTCGGCGCCTTCGAAGTCGTCGTCGAGGCCGTCGCCGTCGGCGTCTTCGAATGTCGGGTTCGCCGTCGGACCGCCATCGCCGCGCTCGGCGATGTCAAGTCGGCCGTCATTATCACTGTCCGTATCAAGATAATCTGCTATTGCATCGCCATCGGTGTCGATCGCCGTCAGGCCGGCGGACGCGGCCGGATCGATATCCGCGTCGTCGGCGTCATAGACGTCGTCGAGGCCGTCGCCGTCGGCGTCATTGCCGGACGGCGCGACATAAGCGTTCGTCGCCTGCGCCTCCACATTGTCGGCGATCCCGTCATTGTCAGAATCGAGGTCGAGGCGGTCGGCGACGCCGTCCGCGTCTGTGTCGACGAACGGATTAATCCGGAAGCTGACGTTGTCGACGCGGATATCCGTCCCAATGGTCGAGTTATAGTGATAAATCCGCACGGAATACGTCGTATTAGGATCGAGCGCATAGGGTTGGTCGAATTCGTGACCCTGGGCGTTGCTTCCCAGGTTAACAGCGTCATTGATGTGGTTCGCGTCTTGAAGCAGGATTTCCGACGTGGCGAACCCGTCGTTCGAAATGACGACTGTGATGTCACGGCCCACATTTTGTCCGCCTCCGCGCATATCGACGCCAAGGAAGTCACCGCCGAACACAGTGGTGAACTCGTACTGGAGATAGTCGCCATCTGCGAGGGCGCCGGCGAAGTCGGGTTGGTCGACGCCCGTCAGCGCCGTATCGCCAGTGCCCGTCGTGGCGGTCATCCCTGGGCCGGCGACAAAGTCCTCAGCGGAAGCGACTACATCGCTGTTGATCACGACGGCCGACGCGCCGTTGCCGCCATTCGTTGGCCACCAAACCGCCCGCGCTCCCTCGTCGGAGAAGCCGTAATCACCACCTTCGTCCGTATCACGAACGCCATCATTATCATCATCGATGTCGTCGGCGTCCGCCACGCCATCATTATCGGCGTCGGCGTCGCGGAAGGAGAGGTCGATTGATCTGGCTGCGATGTTTGAAAAGTCGTCGGTCAACGACGGATCGGCGCTAAGCGCGTATTCGGAGAGGTTGGCCACCGTCGCGCCTGGCGCGGTCGCGACGTTTTCGTCATTGACGTCATAGCCATCATTGGCGTCGGCGCCTTCGAAGTCGTCGTCGAGGCCGTCGCCGTCGGCGTCCTCGAAGGTCGGGTTCGCGGTCGGCCCGCCATCGCCGCGTTCGGCGATGTCAAGTCGGCCGTCATTATCGCTGTCCGTATCAAGATAGTCGGCAGTTGCGTCGCTATCCGTGTTTACCGGCGTCAGGCCGGCGGACGCGGCCGGATCGATATCCGTGTCGTCGGCGTCATAGACGTCGTCGAGGCCGTCGCCGTCGGCGTCGTTGCCGGACGGCGCGACATAGGCATTCGTCGCCTGCGCCTCCACATTGTCGGTGATTCCGTCATTGTCGCTGTCGATGTCGAGATAGTTTGCGACCCCATCACGGTCCGTATCGGTATTGTACTCGAAGACTACCCCTGTCGCGCCATCGACGACAAAGAAGCTTTCGCCCTCCGGCGTAAACGCGACGCCGCGGGGGCTGGTCGCATCGGCGATCACTGAACGCGTCGAGCGGAACGCGGCTGTCGTCAGATTGAAGGGTGTTGACAATTCATATGTGTGGACCGCGCCCGCGCCGCGTCCGACAATGTGCATCAATCTTCCGCCATTGCTGAAAGCGATCCCTTCGGCTTCGAGGTCTTGCGCGGAGATGTTCAGTGTGTGGACGAGCGTCACGCCGGCGGTTATGTCGAACGGCGCGCTAAGGTTATACTGGTGCACGACTTCATTGTCTTCGCCGATCACAAAGACGCTAAGGCCGTCTTCGCTGAACTCCAGTCCATTCGGGCGGTTCTCGCCGGCAGGCAGCGAAAAGTCGCCGTCATGGGAAACGCCTGACGTGACGTCAAACGCGGTCGTCAGGGAGTATTGATTGACGCGGCCGGTGTTGCCGCTAATGAATAGCTTCGTTCCGTCGTCGCTAAGAGTGAGGCCGTTCGGAGTCGGTTCCTGGCTGGTGACGACGAAAGAGCCTTGAAGCGTTGCGCCGCCGTCTATGTCAAATGGCGTCGTCAGCTCATACTGGAATATGGTGTCCGTCGTCAGATTAAGGACGTAAAGCCGCGATCCGTCGCTGCTGAAGGCGAGGTCCTGTGGAAAGTCGGCGTCGCCGGAGACGTCAAGCGATCCATCAAGTTCGGCTTCGGTTATCGCCGCGATCACTTCATCCGTATCGCGGATACCGTCATTATCGTCGTCGATGTCAATGTCGTCACGAACGCCGTCACCGTCTATGTCGGCGCTTCTGAAGCTGAGGTCGGTCGCGCCGGCCGAATAGTTCGAAAAGTCGCTTGCGAGCAGAGGCGATGCGCTCAGATTGTACTCGGCAAGTGTCCCAATGGCGTCGCCCGAGGCGGTCGAAACATTTTCGTCATTGACGTCATAGCCATCATTGGCGTCGGCGCCTTCGAAGTCGTCGTCCAGGCCGTCAAAGTCGGCGTCTTCGAATGTCGGGTTCGCCGTTGGGCCGCTATCGCCGCGCTCGGCGATGTCAAGTCGGCCGTCATTGTCGCTATCTTCGTCGAGATAGTCCGCAGTTCCGTCGCTGTCCGTATCGACGGCCGTCAGGCCTTCGTCACCCGCGCCTTCATAGACGGCGTCGAGGCCGTCGCCATCGGCGTCATTTCCGCTCGGCGCCACATAGGCGTTTGTCGCCTGCGCCTCGACATTGTCGGTGATCCCGTCATTGTCTGAATCGATGTCTAGATGGTCGAAAACGCCGTCGCCGTCGGTGTCGCGGGCGCCGGATTTAACCGTAAACTGAACAATTTCTAGGCCACTGGCGTCAACGGCGTAGAACCCAGTCTCGTCGGGACGAACCCAAACATCGAACGGATTAATAAAGCCGGGGTCAATCGTTGCGCTTGGCGTCGCCGAGGCAGTTGAGATATCGAAGGGCGTCGCGAGGTCAAAAATATCTATCGTGTCGTCGCTGAGGCCGGCGATGTAGAGGCGTGCGCCGTCAGGCGACAGGCTGACGCCATGGGGCGTGTTTTGCGTCGCGTGGACGTCAAGCCTGTTGACCAGGCTTATGCCGCCGCCCGTCGCCGGCAGAATATTGAACGGCGCGGCGGCGTCGTATTCAAGGATCTCGTGAATCGGGCCCTGGCTCTCAGAGATATAGAGCTTTGTCCCGTCGGGGCTGAAATGGATTCCGGTGGGCGCGCTTGTGTCGCCGGCGATGACCAGCGCGCCTTCATTCGTGACCGTTCCGCTGAGGTCGAAATTCGTGTCCAGACGGTACTGAACAATCTGGTCGCTATCGGCGCCGAGGATGAACATGCGCAATCCGTCCGCGCTGAACGTTACGGACGTCGGGTTGTCGTCGGCGATCCCGAAGGAGGTCTCGAACGTAACGCCCGAGGTTATGTCGAAAGGCGTCGCCAGTGCGTATTGAAAGACGGCGTCGTCGTTGAAGGCGCTGATGACATAGAACTTGGTTCCATCGGCGCTGAAGGTGGCGCCGGTCGGCGCGGAGGCTTCGCCGGAAATATCGAGGCCCCCGTCAGAGGTGGCGGTCGTGATGTCGCCGCTCTCTACGAAACCCTCCTCCGTATCAAGAATACCGTCATTGTCGTCGTCGATGTCGGCGGCGTCGATGACGGCGTCGCCATCAGTGTCGACATTTAGCGTCACCGTCGCCTGGGCCGAACCGCTCGCGCCGTCTTCAACGACATAATCGAACGCGTCGCTCGGCGACAGGCCGGCGGGCGTAACGACGTCAAGCCCGCCGTCGGCGCGCAGCGTCACCTGCGTCCCGGACGTCAGCGTGATCGGCGCGCCGGCGACGGGCGTGATCGGATTGGCGACGTCCGCGGGGTCGATAATCTGCGTAATCGTCAGCGTATCGGGATCGGGGTCCGCGTCATTGTCGCCGACGGGATCGATGGTGAGCGCCTGGCCGGGCCGCACTGTGTAGGCGTCGTCGGCGGCTGTCGGCGGCGTGTTGCTCTCGACGATGACCTGAACATTGTCGATGCCGATGTCGTCGCGCGAGCCGCCCGCCGACGAGACGAACTGAAGCGTTCCCGTATCTGCGACTGTGCTCGGCAGATCAATCGTGACGGACGTGTAGATGGTCCCCGGACTGCTAACGAAGGCCGGGCTCACCGCGGCCGTCGACGGCGAACCGGCGGCGCCGTTCAGGTAATCGATTGTCGCCGTCGATCCGTTCTGGCCGCCGGTCGTCAGTCGGGCGTAGGTGACGCCGCCGATCTGAATGTCGAGCGTGTGCGTGCCGGTGAGATCCGGCTGGCCATTGTTCCAGGCGACGTCGAGCTGGATCTGCGCGGCGCCGCTCGCCGCCGGACCTGTTTGCAGGCCGGTCAGCGGCGCATCATAGGTAAGCGTCCCGGCGCCGCCGTCCGTGCCCCAAATAAATATACCGCTCCCGACGCCGCCGTCGCCGGTAACGGTCCATCCGGCGGTCCCCGACGAGAAATCGCCATTGACGATGATATTCGTCGGCGCCAGGAGACCGCTCCACCCGCTCACCGCAATCCCGAGCGTTTCGATCGCGCCGATCTCCGCTTCAAGATCCCAGTCGCCGCCAAGGTCGGCATGGCCGGTATCGTCTGTGGAGGCGGCGACGTCGGCGCCCGTCAGCCTGCTGAGGAGCATCGCCGCCTCAAGGCCCGCCTCGCCGCCGGCGAAGTCGCAACCATAGATAAGTATGTCGCCGTCAATCCCTATGGCGGCGCCTATGGCGCTGAGCTCATCCGCGTGCTCGCCGGTCATGCTGGCGAGGTCGAGGACGGCGTCGCCGAGGATAAGGCGGCCTTGATCGCCATGGGCGAGGATATGGACCGCGCCGATGTCTTCGTACTGCGCCAGAATGTCCGCGATCTGGGTGACGCCGTCCTCGTCCGCGTTCAGGAAATGAACGTCCGCATGGGGACTGACGCCTTCAAGGAGGGCGGCCGGGTCCGCGACCCCGGCATCAATGAAAACGATTTCGCGCGCGCCATGGGGCGGCGCGCCCGCCTCGGCGAGGAGATCGATGTCTGGGACGGCCGCCGGCGAATTGGACGGCGCTCCCGATAGGTCGAGCGCCGCGTCGGCTTGCTGCGAAGCGGCTTCGTCAGCAAGGCCCTCGGCGGCGGTCGCGGCCCCTGCGGCGTCGAGCAGGATGCGCGGCTCCAGCGCCCGAAGCGCCAGCGGCGACGCCCCCTGCGGCGGGTTTTTCTGCGGCGCGAGCTTTAATGAAGAGCGTAAAAAACTAATCATTCATTACCTCATCGTCTTTACTATAAATATCTGAAAAATATTAAATTAATTATTACTGTGTACATCATTCGGCCAATATCAATGATTCGTTTACCTTTGACCGGCGCGCCAAGAGGCGCTTCAGGAGCGCGCACGCCGCCGCGTGGCGCCGCCGTGGCGCTGCCGGGCGCCTGCCGGCGGCCGCACATGCCTCCCGCGCCATGGACTCGGCGATATTATACTTGACGTACCCAATTTAGTGATTCATATTGGCGCTATAAGGAGTTATAGCCATGTCGATCCTAGACGCCAAGCATTTTCACGACGAAGAAGCCGCCTACCGCTTCGTTGAGGCGCGCATTTGGCCTGACGGTCCGGTTTGCCCGCATTGCGGCGGCGTTGATCGGATTGGAAAGCTGAAAGGCAAGTCCACCCGGATCGGCACCTACAAGTGCTACGACTGCCGCAAGCCCTTTACCGTGAAGGTCGGCACCGTTTTTGAGAAGTCGCACGTGCCGATGCGGCATTGGTTGCAAGCGATCTTCCTGATGAGCGCTTCCAAGAAGGGCATTAGCGCCAATCAGCTCCACCGCATGCTTGGCTGCACTCTCAAAACCGCATGGTTCATGTCGCACCGCATTCGCGAGGAGATGCGCTCAGGCAATCTTGCACCTTTCGGCTCAACCGGTGGCGCCGTCGAGGCGGACGAAACCTTTATCGGCCGCGACCGGCACAACCCGCCGGTCAAGAACGCGCGATCGGCGCATAAGAACAAGGTGCTTTCGCTGCTTGATCGTGATTCCGGCGCGGTGCGCAGTTATGTGGTCAAAGACCTTCGCATAAGGACCATTCTTCCCATCTTGGAAGCGAACATCTCGCGCGAGGCGCGCCTGATGACTGACGAGGCGGCGCACTATCAGAGCATCGGCTGGAACTTCGCCGATCATGGCGTCGTCGCCCATTCAAAGGATGAATATGTCAGCAAGGCCGATCGCACCATCCACACCAACACCATCGAAGGCTACTACTCGATTTTCAAACGCGGCATGCGGGGCGTCTATCAGCACTGCGACCAGCGCCATCTGCACCGCTACATGGCGGAATTTGATTTCCGCTACACCAATCGCGTCAAAACCGGGTGCGACGACAGCGAACGCGCTGGCCGCATCCTTGACGGCGTCGTCGGCAAGCGGCTTACCTACGAAACAACTCGTAGCAAAGGACGCGCCGATGCATGGAAACGGCGCGCCGGATGGGCCGAATGGTAGAAAAGCCGAAACCGAAAAAGCCGGCGAAGACCGACAAGGAGCAATCGGAGAGGTTCAAAAACCTTGCAAAAGAACTCGAAGCCGATGGCGACCTAGACCTCACCGACGGCTCCGAAAGGCTAGAGGCGCTACTGAGGGGCGGGCCTAAGAATCAGTCTCTTCCAAGCGAAGAAGAGTAAATTCTTCTTCGCTTTTGTCTTGAGCATATACATATGTCCGTGTCACTTTTATCCGCGCATCGTACAGCTTCCCGAGAGTCATGTCGGGCCTGACAAAATCATCGTCAAATTTGCCCGAATAGGTCTCGCCGTCTGGCACACTGATTTGAAATCTTTGCCTTTGTAGGTTTCCCGAAACTAATATTCCTCTCACAGTAACGTCATTTTCAGACCTCTCTTCACTTTCAGTAATTATATTTTTGATGAAATTATACTTATTATGATCAATCACTTGGCCTAGGAGGCGGCCATCCGATCGTGTCCAGCCGATGTCGGTTCCTAATTGGCTAGATCCATTAATCGCCGCCCAGTCATAGATTCGTTTAACGACGGCTCTTCCTAGAGAATGAGCTAAGTCGCGAACAGCATCAGCGCTCTCAATTTCCAAAACATCATAGAGGGCGTCTATCGAAGAATCGAAAGTCCCCTCAAAAAAACCGCGCTCCCCTTGGACTAGCAAGGTAATGCCTAGTGAGCCTGTGTAGGTGTAGCCTAGGTTCAGCATGCTCTTTTCTAGAAGATCGTGCCGTATGCGCGCCCTTTCCCGAGCACCCCCAATTTTTGCATCGTAGATTTGGCTGAACAACTGTTGAAACCGAGATAGAGACTCGGCAATTCCCAGCAGAGGATAATTATACTCCCTATACGGTATAATGCGATAACGGCAAATCTCGACTGAACGTCGAGCCGCTGCCTCCTCAAGAGCGATGCGCTCTTTCTCCGCGAGACGACGCATCGACTTGAGGTTCATTTGCAACGCGCGATCTTGCGGATCATTCT
>JANQSJ010000006.1 GCA_028284065.1 Parvularculaceae bacterium | reverse complement strand
AGAATGATCCGCAAGATCGCGCGTTGCAAATGAACCTCAAGTCGATGCGTCGTCTCGCGGAGAAAGAGCGCATCGCTCTTGAGGAGGCAGCGGCTCGACCCTTCGATACAGAAGGGGTGGTTTTGCCTGGCTATGCGCGTCGCGATGGTTGGGTTGTTAAAGACTGCGTTGCTAAAGACTGGGTAGGCATCCCGCTTGGCGAAAGGGGGCCTCGAAAGATGATAGCCGCGGACATCGGCGTTATTGAATGCCTTCGGTCCGCTGAATAGTCGCCCCGCGACGTTACTTTTTTCGACGATCGCCCGGCGGGCGCGGTTCGTGTTTCGGCCGCGCCTCAAGGTTTTTCTGGCAGGCTTCATAAAGAGCTTCATTGCAGCAATATGTGACGCCGACAAACGCGCCGCTGTGATTGCCGACCCGGACAATCCGTTGCGCCGCCGGCAGGCGCTTGCTAAGCGCCCAGATATGCGTCCGCACGGCGGCTAGGGAGAGCGGCGCATCGTGGCTCGATAGCGCACGGGACAAGCCGACCGCCGTCAGGCCACGGGGGTAGACTGCGGCGAGCGCGTAGCACAGCCGCGACTGACGCGGCGTCAACCCCTTTAGCGGCAGCGCATCAACGCCGATGAGCGCCAGATAGTCCTCGCGCAGACAGCGGTACCACTCAGGCAGGTCTTCAGGAGGGATTTCGTCCGCATCTGGATAAAGCGGCGGCTCCATCCCTACTGATAGGGCGGCGCGAGCAGCACGCCGCTGCTTGGCGCCCCCTCCCCATCGTCGGCCGTCGCAGCGATTGGCCCCGTCGCGACCTCGGGACGGTCCTCGCAGGCTATGGCGCGGGCGATGAACTCCTGGCCTGAGACGTCCGTCCTGATATCCAGCGTCACCGCGCCCTTCGGCAAATGCGGGCACGCGACGTCGAGGACGAGGCGGCCGGTGGCGCTCACCGTCGCCGCGCGTATCTCGACGTCCTTCAGGTTTGGCAACAGCCGCTCCGCGACGCGCTCAAGCGTTATGGCGATGTTGGTCATGAGGCGAGAAAGAGAATGGCGGCGAGGAGGATAGAGGTGCTAATGGCGTAACAGGCGCGCTCAAAGGTGAGGGTCCGCTCAAGGTCTTTTTTCGTCGGCATAAGGAACGCTCCGTGGGTTACCGGCGAGACCGCGCGTCAAGGACGTCATCGCAAAACGGGTGCTCTTCGCGCTCGCTGCAAAAGGCGTCGCGGCTCGCCTCAATCTCGTCGCGCCACGCGCTGTTGCAAAAGGCGTCGTCGGGAAGCCGCTCGCAGACCGCCTCCTGCGTTTCTTGCAGTTCGCGGTCGCGTATCTCCGAGACGTCCATATATTGTGTCAGCCAGTCTCGCTGCTCGCTGGCGCTGTAGCGGTCCTCGGCCGCCGACTGCGCCGCCACGGAGGTCGCGAGCGCCGCCTCCGCCTTCTCCGCCGCGACCTGCGCCTGGCGGACGCCGACGCCGCAGAAACCGATAATCGCAGCCACGACCGCCGCCCCCAGCCAGTTCTGCGCGCGCTTTTGTGTGTCGACTGAATATGTCTTCACCGCCCAAGGCCTTTCAGGAAGGTCGCCAGCATGGCGAGAAACGCGTCGCGTACGCCCTCAAGCACGGTCCGGCTCCACAACGCCGCAAGGAAGCACATGAAGGGGGCCGCCAGCGCCGCCTGCGGCACGTTTGAGGCGAACCACGGGCCGCCCCATATGCCGGTGAAGAACGCGACCGGGCCGCTGATGAGAAAGTCGTTGGGTTCAAGCCGGTTGCGGTGCGCTTGCGTGAGGCAATGCAACAGCGCGCCGATGAGCGCCGGAACGAGCGTCGAGATGACCCATTCGCCCGTTACGACCGCAACAACCTGGCTTAGCCCCACGGACACAAACGCCACTGAGACTTCCGTATGCGCTGTCGTTAGTCGGTACACGTCGCCATTCCCTTACCGCGCGCACGCCTTAATCCAGGTGAGGTTGTTCTGCATGACTGCGCTGTAGGAATCGCGCTTTGCCTTAATCTCGTCCTTGGTCCATCCGTTCTGGAGCGGCGTCTTGGCCGCATCCCACCATGCGTCGCTCTCGCCGCCATCGAATTGCTCCGGCGGGCGGACCGGCCGGTAGATTTGGCAGAAGGTCGACGGCGCAATGTCGTAGTCGCGGGCGAAGAGGCCGAGGCTTTCACAGCCGGCCAGCGTCAGGATCCCGCTCAAGAGCGTGGCGAGCCCGCTCAGCCGCTTCGAGTTCCGCATCGCTTGCCTCCTTCACCTTCTCTACGGCCGCCAGCGCCGCCGCCAGCCGCCGCGCGTCGCCCCGCGCCTTGGCCTCGCCCCAGAGCCGCAACAGGCTCAGCGCGGCCATGGCGACCGCCACGAGGTCGACCTTTGGGCCGTCCCCGTGGCTTTGTATGTCCGGATGGTTCACGCGACGGGCGCGACGCCGTTGCTGAGCGCCTCGTCAATGGCGTCAGCGAGGGTTCGCATTCCGGGCGTGCCGACATTCTTCAGTAGATTGTCGTCGATTTTGGTCTTCGATGATTTGGCGGCGCCGCCGATAAGAAGACCGAGGCCTTTGAGCGCGGCCGCTTGCTGTTCCTCGGTCAAATTGTCGAGGAAGCTGAGCACTGAATTGGTCAAAAATTCAAAGTCAAGGTCAGGCATGTCACAAGTCTCCTTTGGTTCTAGGGTCAGGCTCGGGCTTCGACCACGGCAATAGGCCGTGTGCGAATTGTACGCCGACGCGCGCGACGTCTTGCGCGCTGAGGCCGGGGCAATGCTCTACGGGCGCGTAGCGTTCGGCCGGCGCGGCCGCGACCGGCGTCAGCCAAAGCAGCTTCTCGGCGAGGCGGCGGCGGGTGAGGCCCGGCAATTCGGTGAGCGCGCCGTCGACCCGCGCCTTGTTCCACCAGGTGAGGGCGTCGGCCGCGCCGGCGATATCGCCCTTGCGCCAGCGCCTTGCGAAGGTGGAGCCGCGAAACGCCGCGAAGCTGAGATTGAATATGAACGACATGGTGGCGTCGAACTGGCTCTGGTTGACGCTGACGTCATTGTCCGCCGCCCAATGGATGAGCGCCGGCTCGCGCGCGGCGAGGTCGCGCTTCAGCAGTTCCTCCGCGCCCGCCTCGGTGACGATCATGCCCGGCTCGACGGTCTCGGTATGGCCGTAGCCGATGGTCCACACGCCCGCGGGACAGCGATAAGCCTCATGCTCAAGGCCTTCGAACTCTTTAATGAGCGCGATGCCGGGGCGCGAGGTCTTCATCACGCAGCGGCTGCCGAGCCTTGCGTAATCACAACGTCGCGCAACGCGTTGATGAGGGCGTCGGTGTTTGCGTCGCCCGTATTTGCGCTGTTGGCGAGCGCGGCGTTGATAACGCGCGACCCAAGCACTTTGACGCCGTCGATTACGATAGAGCCGCTTCCTGGAAGCGACAGTTTTCCATCTTCGTCAAAACGTCCGACCTCCTCGGCGTCGATTTTGAGTTGAATGATGGAGCCGGCATTAACATTTGTGTCGTCGGCGGCGATAACCAGGCTGCCATCCACTCCAAGCAAGACCGAGCGCGCATTGCTAGCGTCGGTTTCAAGCAGATGAATTTGCGGAGCGGCGTCGGCGATAGACAGAGGAGCCGTCGGGCTCGAGCCGATGCCGATGTAACCGCCGGCCATGACGATGTCGCCGCCGCCAATCATCGTGAAATGCCTGTCGTCATCAAAGCGGGCTGCTTCTGAACCGTCGAGCTGGAAGCGGATAAGCGTGCCGTCAGCGAGACCTGTGCTGTCGGCGGAAAAATTGAGCGTACCGCCATTGCCGGTAATGACAGTACGCGCATTATTGGCGTCCGTATCTACAAGCCAGACGGTAGGATTATCGGTTTGGATGGCTAAATCAGTAGGCGGCGGACCAGAAACGCCAATGCCAATCCTGCCTGTAGGCAGGACGATGTCGCCGCCGCCAATCATGGAGAAGTTCAAATTCTCATCAAAGCGGGCTGCTTCTGAACCATCGAGCTGGAAGCGGATAAGCGTGCCGTCAGCGAGATTGTTGGAATCCGCCGAAAGATTCAACGTACCGTCATTGCCGGAAATGACCGTGCGCGAATTATTTGCACTGCTGTCTGTAAGCCAGATATTTACATTGTCGTCGATAAGCGACAGCGAAGCGCCCGGCGCGCCGTTGAGGCCTATGCCAGTGGGCGAGAGCACGACCTTGCGATCGCCTTGCGACGCAAAGGTCACGATGCCCGCGCCCTCACGATAAAACCCGGTATTGGGCTCCGCAGCGAATGCCAGTGGCGGCTCGGTAGCGGTGCCGTCAGTGAGGCTTTGAACCGCGCTTATCGGCTGGCCAAGAATGTCGGCGGCAAAAGCCCCATAGCGCTCGCTTTGGCCAAGATTGAGAAACGTGTTTTCCCATTCACGAACCGCGATCGTCCCGCCGGAAGCTGTGACGCCGTTGTTGCGGACGCCGCCGCTATCGCCACCATTGCCATTAAACGTATTGCCGTAAATTTCAACTTCAGTTTCGCCGGCATTGCTTGGGTTGCCCGTGACGCAGATCGCGCCAGCGCCGCCATTGTAATCGACAAAGTTGTTGCGAATTTTGTTGCTTACGCAGGGGCCTTCGCCGGTATCTACGTCGCCGACAAAAAAGCCGCTTGTTTCCAACGCGACGCCAATATTGCCTTCGAAATCGGTCTCCGATGAATTTTGAATAAAGCCAAGATACGTCGCGCCGCGGATCTTGTTCTTTGAAATAGTGTTGCGTCGATTGGTGTTGACGAGGCGAATGCCAGGCGCGCGCAGCGACGTGCCGACATGCTCGCCCGTCGAGTTGGAGACCGCGCTGTCATAGGCGTCATTGAACTCATACAGGCTGCCGCTGCCGGCGTTTCCATCGCCAACGCCGCCGGGGTGATCGCTGGCGGTATAGCAGTCAACCTGCGACGAGCACTTTTCAACTATTGAATTGCGTGATTTTGTAAGGATGATCCCTTTCGTGCCGTTGTTGATAACATCCACCGCCTCGACGCGGCATTGATCGGCGTAGACCGATGCGCCGGCGTTTTCAAAGCTTGTCTGTATGCCGCGCCCCCAGTTGTTGCGCAGGATCATGTTGCGCCAGGTATTGCGCTTGCCGCCAACGGCGCCGGTCAGCCCGTTGAAGTGCGTGTAAAGATCGACCGTCGGCGTGATCGCGCCGCGATTACCGTCGACGGTCAGGTTTTCAACAACGCAATCTTCTGCGCCATCCGCCATGCGCAAGAGCCAACGGATGTCGGTTTCGGTGGCGCTTAACAACAGGACCGACTTAACCTTGTCGACCCCGCGCCATGTCTGGCCCGTCAGTTGCCACAGGCCGACCTCGTCGTCGTCGTCGTCCGAAAATGTTAATGTGCGCGCCGGAAAGACCACATCGCCACCCTGTCCAGCGGATGTGACGGCCTGCTTGATTTGCAGCGTGTGGTCGGCGCCGCCGCCGGGAAACCACTCCACATGCCGGACGTTGGGATTGTCCATAACCTCGCTGCGCACAAGCCCACCGGCCGCGCCCGTCATATCGTCAGCAAACGGAATGTAAACCGCTCCCTGAGGGTCCGCTGCGACGCCGGCGGAGATATCATCACCCGTGGCTGTGAAAAGCCCCTGTCCGCCGTCATTTTCCGCCGCGTAGCCGCGCAGATAGCTGACGTCACCAGACGCTTGCTCGCCCGAGGTCACCGCAGCTAGGCTGCTTTTGTTGGGGAACGTCTTAACGGCGATATCGTTCAGCGTGGCCAGGGCGGCGCCGTCGATGTCGAGTGAGCCTCCGTTTGCAATAGACAAGTCGCCGTTGACGGTAAGGTGGCCGTCGGCGCGATCAATGATAAGGGCTTGCTTGATGAATGCGCCGGCGTCGTTAAAGATCGAAAACTCAAGGCCTGTATCATCCGTCATCGGCCGAATTTTAAACCGATTGACGTCGGCGGTTTTCCACTCCAACGCGCGCAGTCCGGCGGGGGTGCCCGAATTGAGAATCATCGACCCGCCAGTGATGGTGGCCGGGTCGCCATTCATCGTCAGCGGGCCGCTGAGGTCAACGCCGCCATTGTCTCGCCGGATTTTCAGGGCGTCAGCGGCGTAATTGCCTTCATCGTCCCGAATGACGACGTTGAGCGACGTGTCGTCCGTTGCGGGACGAATATCAAAACGCGGAACGTCGGCAGTCGCCCATTGCACGTTGCGCGTTCCGGCTGGCGTGCCAGACGTCATTTTTAACGTCGTTGAGCTATGGCGAATCAGTGAGCCCGAGACGTTCGGAACGTTGATGACCTGGGTGTTGACGCCATCGTCGGTAAAGATTGTCGCCTGCAAAGACACGAAGCCCGTGTCGAACACCGTGTCTGCGCAATCCGCGCCGACCCGCATCGCCGTCCCGGAGTGATTCCGTACGATGAAGTTTTTGACCCGCGCGTTCGCCATCAAGGCCACGCCGTTGTTCGCGACCTCAACGCCGTTAACGCAACCGTCGGCTATCCAGTCCTCCGCAAGACAGTCCGCCCCGTTAATCCTGACGGCCTGCCCAAGTGGGCCGCTGAATTTGCCGCCCGTTAGGCGCGCTTCGTTATGCCCAAGGCGTACGCCGCGGGTCGTCGGATGCGCGTTCGGCCCGGCGATAATCGTCGGGTTGATGATTTTTGTCGCCTGAACGGGAAATTCCGCCGGGTCATAGGTTGGCGGATTGGTCTCCACATTGTCATCGCGACGCTGGACCCGTATCGCCTCGCTGTCGATCGCCCAGGTGCCGGCGGCGTTCATGTTGTCGCCATCAAATTCGATGATCGGATCGATGATGGTCCAGCCGGAGCGCGGGTCGATTCCGGCTTGCGGCGTATTCGGATCAACGCCGGTCAGCTTGCCGAAGTCCTTCACGCGACAACGAACCATCTTGTTGTTGGTCGAGTTGGCGTGATCGTCCTTGAAGTCGATGCCGTCGCCGTTCGTGTTTTCAATGATGATGTCTTCAAGGACGCTGTCATGCGTGCCGCCGCTCGTGCCGCGACCGCCGCCAATCCCGTAGAGATGGCCGTTGATGCACTTAATGCGGCGAAGAACGGTGCCGGTCGCGCCGCCGGCGATGCCGAGGCAGGGGAAGTTCGGCGCGTTGCCAGTCGCAAAGGCGCGCTGATTATCCTTGTTGCCGTCGATCGTAAGGTCTTCGATCGTCGTATAGTCTACGACCAAAGCATCTTGGCCGCCGGAGCCTTCATCCGCGCCGGCCCCGTGCCCGATTGAAACAACGCCCGCATCCGCATTGTCGAGCGCGTAAAGAACGGTGACGTCGATCCCCTGCCCGATCAGGGTCATTCCGTCGTGGCGGAACAGCACAAGTCCGCCGTCGAATGTCGACGTACGGACGGGATTGAGGAGGCTTGCGTCCTTTGGAATGTCGGTGCCAAGACCGATAATGCCTTGCGGCAGCAGGATCTTGCCCTTGCCGCCATGGAGAGCCACCCATTCCATGCAGCGGAAAAGCGCCGGTCCCTGGTCCGTCGCCGCAGCGCGCGTCGCCGCGCCGCTGACGCCCCACCAGGCCGCCTCGTAAAACTCGGTTGCCTTGATGCGGAAGAATGCGCCGTTGACGCCTGTGGCGTCGTCATCCGCCGCGGCGACCATGCCTTCGTCCGGGTCGGCCGCGACCGCCGCTGCGTAATTGCCGGCGCGCCACTCCCACAGGCCGCCGCCGCCCTTGTCCGCCTCGCGATAGGCGGTTGTGAAAAGGTCGTGGTTGTCGCGACGCGCCGCCGGAATGGCCTTCAGCTCCGCCAGGCCGCCGCTAACGTTCCGCGTGGCGCCGCGATCAACTTCCGCCGTCAGCTCGCCTTGGTTTACGAGCTGCGCCAGAGCCGAGGTGTCGGCCTTCAGGTTCAGGGCCGCTTGCGTCGCCGACGAAATCGGCTTCTGCGCGTCCGACGTGTTGTCAACGAGTCCAAGGCCAAGCGAGGTCCGCGTAACGCTGCTAACCGCCGCCGTGACGTCGCCCGTTGTTGCGAGGGCGACGCCGTCCTTGGTGACGTCATTGGCGAAGTCGATGTCGCCCGTGATCGTCGAGTCGCCGGCCTTGGTCACGAAAACGGAGGTGTCGACGCCGCCGGCGGCGACGTCATCAAGCGTCGCAAGGCCTGAGCCGCTGAAGGTCGGGCGCGTCGTAAAGGCCGCGCCGCCCGCAAGCGACGCCTTGCCATCAAGCGCTGTCTGCGTCGCCGTTGAGATCGGCATCGCTGACGGCGCCAAGTTCTCAACATTGCCGAGGCCGATATCGGTCTTGTCGAGGCCGTCTACCTCGTCCGCTACAAACGCCTGCGTCGCGACCTGCTCGCTGTCGATCGTGACGAGGCCGGTGAAATCCTTGTTGCCGGTGATCGTTTGCGACGTGTCCGTCCGAACGACGTTCGCCCCGATCTGCGCCCCGACATAACTCTCTGTCGCGACCGCCTCGCCGTTCAGCGTCAGCGTGCCCGTCGCCGCGCCATTGGAGGCGTTAAGCTTAAGGTTAAGGGCCGACTGTTGCGGTCCCGATACGGGCTTCGCGCTATCGGCCGTATTGTCGACGCTGCCAAGGCCCACATCGGCCGCATCGACGTCCGCGACGGCGACGTCGACATAGTTCTCGGTCGCGACGTCGACGCCGGCGCGCTGGATGGAGCCGGTGAAGTTGTTGACGCCAGTGAAGGTGTTGTTGCCGCCGGCGAGAACGTCGCCGCCGCCGGCGCTCGCGACGTCGTCGGTCGTGGCGAGGTTGACGCCCTGGAATTGCGGCCGGACCGTGAAGTTTGACGGGCTTGCGAGGTTCGCCTTGCCCCCAAGCGCGGCTGCGGTCGCGGTCGAGATCGGCTTGTTGGCGTCCGACGTGTCGTCGACATTGCCAAGCCCCACCGTCGCCTTGGTGACGGTTACGGCGCCGGACATTCCATTGACGGAAACGACGCCAACGACGCTTGGGATGCGCTCCCATACCGTGCCGTTGGAGATGACGAGGTCGCCTACTCCGTAAGCGACGGAGCCGCCCCCGAGGTTCTGGGAGCCCGCCGTGGCGACGATGTAGAGGTCGCCGCGATTTCCGGCGGCGGCGGCGGGAATGACTGGGTCATTCGCCGAGGCGTTCCACGCCGTGACGTAGTCCATGCCTGAGACGATGCCTTCAGGCAGGAACTCCGCCGGAATCTTCGAGCCGGCATCAAGGGGCGCGTAGCCGCTGGCGGCGCCGCGATTGTTCGTCGTCTCGGGCGTATTGCCCTGGATCGTCAGCGGCCCGGACAGGGCGCCGCCGACGACCGCGAGCTTGCCGTCAAGCGCCGTTTGAACCGCGTCCGAAATTGGCATGTCGGACGGCGCAAGGTTCTGCACATTGCCAAGGCCGACGTCGGCCTTCGTAAGCCCTGCGACGCCGGCGGCCGCGGCGGCGTTGGCGTAAGCCTCAGTCGCAAGCTCCTGGCCGCCCTTGCTGACGTCGCCCGTGAAGTTCGTATCGCCGGAGATGACATTCGCTTCGTCGGTCCGGACGATGGTCGGCTCGTCGATCAGCGCGCGAAGGGCCGTGTCGAGCGCGCCCGTCTGCTCCGTGACGATCGGAACCGTCGCCACATCGGCGCCGTTGACGCTCAACTGGCCGGTGAAGTCCTTGTCGCCCGTAATCGACTGCGTGCCGTCCGTTCGAACGATGGTCGCGTTATCAAACGCGTCGACTGCGGCCTTGTCCGCATCGGTAAAGGCGTTTCGATCAGGCAGGGCGTCGAGCTTCGCGGCGATCTGCGCCGCGGTTTCGGTCCCATCGACGCGGAGCTGCGAGCCGATGCGGCGAATCCTGGAGATGGACTTGTCGCCCGCATCGATGCTGATCGTCGCAAGCTCAAGATTGAACTCCGACGCATTCGGAACGCCGGAGACGTCGACGCCGTCCGTAAGGGTCGCCGATCCGCTCGTCGGGGCCAGAACGTCAATCCACTGGCCGTTTTCAAGGCCGGCGAGGCCGTCATAACTGACCGCCGCCAGCGTGTAGACGCCGAAGGGCTCGACGATCGGCACTGATCCGGACGGCATGGCCGCCGGCGGCCGAATGACCACGGCGTCCGCGATGCGCTGCTTTTCCGCGTCCGTGACAAGGTTTGCGTCGTTCGTCGCGGCGATGATGTCGGCGATCTGCTGGCCGGTCAGAACCGCGCCGATGACGCGATAGGCTTGCGTCGCGTTGTCGTACGCTAGGAGCCGCCAATTGTCCGGGTCCGTGACGTCGTCAATGACGTTGATATAGCGTTGCCGCACCGCCAGCGGCGGCGTAAGGGTCCCGCCCAACTCGACGGACGCGTAGGCGATCTGGGAGGCGATCTCCGCAAGCGGAACGCCAATTTGCTGGCCGCTCCGCGTAAGAAAGCCGGTATCCGTGGTAAGCGGCTTAGTCATGGCGCATTACTCCGTACTAGGATAGATTTTGCTTGTAGGAATAGATGACGTCCAAGCCGCTTGACGGATCGAGGAACGTCTCGGGGATCGCCCAATTGGCGGGGGTGAAGGTCGCGGAGTTGCCCGCCGCATCGGTGGCGGTGACTTCCACGGTGTAATTGTTGCCAAGGAACGCGACCGTGCCGCCCTGGTTCACAGGGTCGTAGGTCGCGTCGGTTGAACCCGCGCCGACGACGTCGAGGAGGTTTCCGTTCGACTGACGGATCTTCCACTGATAGGCGAAGGTGATTGGCGTCGATGCGTCGACGATGCCGGAGACGTCGACGCCGAGGACGGTGTTGGGCGATTGCGACGTGCCGCCCGGATAGGTGAGCGTGATTGTCCCTGTTGGCGCATCCGCATCGTCGGACGGGGCGGGCGTTACGCCGTTGATGTAGTTCGCAAGCTGCGCCAGCGTCGCCTTGCGGGTGATGTTGTCGGCCTGCTGCTGGACGGCGACTAAATCTCCCGGCGCCAGCGTCTCGACGGGAGGAAGGTCGCGTATTTCGCGCGGCTCCCGCTGCAACGGTACGCCGCCGCCGGAACATGCCGGCGGGCTGTAGCAATCATTGCGGGCCACGTCTTTCTCCTTTTCGGGCAACAAAAAACCCCGCCGAAGCGGGGTCTGGTGGTCGTTCGTTTGTGTGCGCTCTATCGGTCGTCGGGCGGCGCGTTCATTCGGCTCGCCGCGCCGGTGACGGCGCCAACCGCGGCAGGCGATCCGACGAGACGATCCGGCCGCACCAGTTCGTCCTGTATCTCCTCCGCGCCGCCATAGATGATCTGGTGCAGCCTTAGCGCGAGCGAGCGCGCGCGCTCCTGTTCGGATTGGCGATTAATCTTGCGGAACAGGCTTGTTCCGGCCGCGCGAGGATTGGCGACGGTCTCGACAAGCGCATCGCCGAAGCGATCCTGCGCCGCGGCCTTCAGCAGCGCGTCCGCCTTTGCCTTGTTGACTGTATTCGACCCCGTGCTCGGGAGCACATCGTTGATCGCAAGATTCTTTTCGGCAATGTCCGTCAGGGTCGCGATTAAGTCGTCGGCGACTTGACTGCCGGCGTCGTCTGCGAGCATTACGCGCGCGGCGTCCCGAAAGTCATCCGTCTCCATGAAGCGCACAAATTGAACATAATCGCGCGTTTTCGACAGCTTACGCACGAATCCCTGGGCGAAACCAAGCGTCGCGTACTGACGTTCCGCAGCCTCTAGCTCGTCGAGCCGCGCCGCAAGCGCCTCTGGCCCGCCCTCGTCGACAATCTTCTGAAAGTTGCGCCCTACCGTGATCGCCTCGTCCATGCGCGACGCGGTTGTGTAAACTGCAAGGCCCTCCTCATATTCGCCGCCGCCGTGCCGCCGCGACGCGTCGATAAGGTAGTCGCGCAATTGATTGCGCTTTTCCATGATCCGACCGGCGCGGGCGCGCTTGCCCTGCCGCAGCAACGCGCCAATTTCATCGTCGAGATTTTCCTTGGCGATTTTGAGCGTGTGAAATGGCGTCTGATCGGCCTTTTTCCGCAGTTCCCGCTCCGCGGACCTCACGGCCTTTGTCAGGTGCGTGTCAGGCTCGACAAGGTTCGCCATGACATCGGCATATTCCCTTTCCGGAATAGGCGTCCGCCGGACCACGTCAAAAAGCGCGCCGGCCTCAACCTGACGTTTGAAATCAATTGCTTTCTTTGCGGAGAAAAGCGTTTTCTTGTCCGTCTTGATTGTGTCGCCAAAAGCGCCTTTTGCCGCCTCCTTCAGTCCACGCTGCATTTCGCGAAACTGTCCGATGACATTGTCGCTTTTCGTCTCCATGTTGACCGCCAAAAGTACGGCCCGTCCGTTGCCGCCTTTTAGTAGCTCATCTCGTAATTTGTCCGGATCAGAACCATCCTTGGCCCACCGCCGCAGAAAGTAGGCGGCCTTTGAGCGCCCGCCCATGTCGTCGCTCAGCGCCCGAAAAATAGTCTTGTTGGCCTGCGCGTCTTCACGGAAGCCGACATAGCTTTTGTTGCGCGCGCCGATCCACTTGCGCCCGACGGCGTTTGCGGCCTTTTGAAAGGTCCCGCCGAGCGCGGCGCCCGCAACCGCCCCGAAGGCGGCCGGCTGCGCCCGTTCCTCTACGCCGCCTTCGGCGTAGCCGGCGCCGGCTATGCCGCCCTCAATTCCGGCGACGGCCGCCGCGCGCGCTGCGCTTGTGCCCTTTGCCGTCAGTCCCAAGCCCTTGGCGCCGATCCCTAGGCCGCCGGTCGCCGCCGCCGTAGCAACCCCGCCGGCGGCATTCAGGGCGAATGACTGCGCCGGATGATCCTTTGCGAATTGCCTGGCCTGCCGGCGCGCCGTCGCTTTTCTTTCATCGCCCGCGACAATGCCGGTTATCTCATCGGCGAAGCCCAAGGTGGCGCCTTGCCGCAACGCTTGGGCTTGCGGCGACGCCCAACCGGGAATGCGGTCCGCGGCATCGAGGAACGCCCCGCCGGCCTCCTGCGCCTGATTTGGCTGGACCGGCGCGGCGGCGGCCTTCGCCTCTAGCTCTTTCAGGCGCTTTACTTTGCGAAGGCGCTCCAGCTCCGCACGGTCATCACTCACCTAACTCGCGCCTCAGTGCTTCCAGTTCCGCTTGCTCTTCGGCGCTCAGCTCCCCGCCGCCTCGGTTCGGCGCAGCCTGGGGCGCCGATGGCGGCGTTTGTTCGTCCTGGACGACGAACGCCTCGATCTCGGCGGCGCTTGGAAGGCGCCCCTCCCAACCTTGTAGCGTTCCGTATTCTTCAAAATAACGCGCCTGATCTTCGCGAACGGCGGCGGCGCGCTCTATCTGCGTAATCAGGCGATCGATGCGCGCAATGTTGGCGCCCTCCTGAAGACGCGGATTAAACGCGCGCTCAATCAGGCGATCGCCTTCCTTTTGGGTAAACTGCGCACCAAGAACAAGTCGCAGGTTTCGCTGCACAACCTCTTCAATTTCCTGCTGGACGCGTGCGGATTCCGGGTTGTAATAGGCGCGCATTCCAGCGGTGCCGAAGCCCGCCAGCGGTCCCGTCAGATTCTTCGACTTCAGGTCTTCACGCGCCCTGCGGAGCCGGTCGAGATTTGCGGCGAGGTCAGCCTGTTTTGGCCCCCGCCAGTCGACGTATTCCTTGGCGAAGGTTCGATCGACCTGCTCTTGGCCTTTGGTCGGCTTCCCGCTAGGCCCGCGCCTCGACGGCTTCGCGCCCGCGGCCGCGACATTCTTCCGAGCCGTCGCAGCGTTTTGGCGCGCGATGTCTATCCGCGCATCGCCCTGCCGTATGTCGGCGCTGACTTTCCGCTCACTGAGTTCGTAATCGCGATCCTTGTTGCGCTGCGCCTGAAGCGTGTCGACCCGATCCATCATCGTTTTGGCGTCTGTCGCCCTGCGGACGATGTCGTTCAGGCCGGCGTCGGACGTATCGATTCCTTGCGGCAACTGAATGCCCTGGGATTGCGCCCACGCGGCGCGCTGCTCTGCGGGAACCTGTTGCGCCGCGACGGCGATCGACAGGATGCGTTCCGCCGCGCGCCGCTCCTCAATCCGTTGCTGATCCGGCATCTGCGCATACTGACGGGCGAGGGACACATCGCCCCCGCGCGCCGCGGCGTTCATCGCCGCCGTCGGCCCCTGCTCCGCATAGACATTGCCGACGTCGCGCAGGAACGCGTTTTGCGACGCCGCCGCGCGACGCGCGTTCACTTGATTGCCGAGCGCGTTGCCCGCCTGCAAACCTTGGAAGAAACTCATAGGCCCCAGGACGTCCAGTTCCAGTTGGCGTCATTGTAAGCTGGCGAGCCGCCGGAGAAAGCCGCGGGCGACGCAGGAGCGCCGCCGATTTGCGAAAACCCGTAGCCGGCGCCGAGCCCGCCAAGCCCGCCGATCGTGTTGCCGACGCCGCCCCAGAAACCAGCCGCGGCCTGGCCCTGCTGGAACGCGGCGTTTTGCTGCGCGACGCCAAGGTCGCCGAGCGCGTCCTGGCTTGCATTCGCCGCGTTCGTCCCCGCGCCGAAGAGCGAGCCGAGGGCGGCGTTGTAGCCGCGCAGCGCGTTGCCATAGTTCCGCTCCCGCGCCGTTTCGCGCGCAAGCGCGTTGGCGCCGGAGAAGAACGACCCGCGCGCTGCCGCGTTGGCGTCGAGCCGATCCTGATCTTCTTCGAAGGCGATATCGCCCGCCCGGAAGAAGAGGGAATTGCGAAACGCCTCTTCCGGATTGTACGCCTGTCCAAAGGACGACGCGGCTGAGCCACCTTCAACGGCGTTGCCGTCCGCATCGGTGATCGAGCCGTCGGCGTTCAGAAAACCGCCGCCGCCGGTAAGCGGCAATTGCCGTCCCTCGTCGCGACCAAATTCGTCAAAGTGAAACCGTCCGTACTCGGTGATGGACAGCTCGCCGTCGCCATCGTCGTCATAGCCGGCCGGCAGGTTCGGGCCGAAGCCGCCATTCGCGATGCGGCTAAACTCGGAGAAAATGTCGGGCTGCGACCGGACATAGGCCTCGTAGTCAAAGACCCGCTCGCCCGGCACGCCGCCGCCGGCGGTCAGGAGCGTGTCGAACGGTGCGCCGCCGATATTGGGGTTTTCCGGCAGGCCAAGCTGCATCGCAAGCGCTGACTGCGCCTGATAGCCGCGCTGCAAAAACGGGAGCTGAACCGCGAGCTGCTGGCCGGCGATGCGCTCTTGGGCGGCGACGCCGGCTTCCGCCGCGTCGCTCTGCGCGTCGGCGCCAATGGCGCCGGCCGCAATTGAACCGCCCGCGCCAATAAGCGCCGCGCCAATTGTTGCGCCTACCGGCATGGAACAATCTCCACACTGCTTTTCGAGAACAAGATTTTCTCTTCAGGCGTCTCAACGCCGCCCTCAATGCGCCGGACCGGCGCGTAGCCGGCAAAGAGCGCCCATGTGTTGAAGAGAGCGACCGCCTTGTCGATTGCGCCACCTAGTATGAGCGCCATCGCGCGCCCCACCTCTATGTCGTGGGCAAAATCAAACGGATGTTGGTCGTCCTTGGTCTGCTCAGCTAAGGAATGTAGCCACGCACCAAGCTCCGCATGCTGCGGATCGCGCCAGCGATCGACGTCAAGCCGGTAGTAGTCCGCTCCAACAGCGACGCCCCGCCGGTTCAGCGCAGCGTTGCGCGAAAACCATTTCTGAAAGCCGAACGTCCTGGGCGGCGCCGCATGCGGCGCATCGTGCGGCGTCATGGTGTAGATCGAGAGGGCATCGGTTTCGCTGAAAAGCCGTCTTGCCGCGGCTCGCGCCGCCCGATATCGCTCTTTGGGCCGCACGCCCGGCTCAGAAACCGTATGCAGATGATAGATGCCGGGCTGCTGCTTTAGGAACAGAAAGCCGACCCCATCCCCCATATAGAGCCGATGCGCGTCATGGAGAGGGTTCGCCAACTCGATCCGGCCGCACCCGAACGCCGTGTAGGGTCTGATCTCCGGCAGGTTTGCGATGCGCTCATATTCACCTGTGCTCCACACCTGCTGGGCCGCATCGACCTCGCGGTCCGGCGTCGCCTCACGAACTTTCAAGTTCGGCCACCCGCGCGGCAAGGTCGTTCACCACGGTCTCAAGGTTTTCGAGCCGCCGCAGCAGGCCATTAAGCGCAACGGCGGTATACTGATCTATGAAGACGTCCTCGCCCTGCCCCGTCGCGCCGAAGCGGCGCATCTCCGAGAAGCCCTCAAATCGGTCAGCCATAATTCGCCTCGTTCACATGCAGGCCGGCGACGGCGCGCGGCTCCGGCCCGTCCCACGAAACGCGCATGCCGAAGCCCGCCGGATTGGCGCGGCCAAGGCGACGGAATGTCGGCCGGGACCAGTTGCGCGGATTGACGGGGAGCGTCGCCCTGCGGGGCGCGTTCCACGTCTCGCCCCGGTCGTCTGAAATTTCGAGCTCCACGTCGGCCGGCGCTTCGAGCCCCGCCATGTCGAGCGTCACGGTGTCGATCGACTGCGATCTGCCAAGGGCGCCGGTGAAAACCGCCGCGCGCTTGTTCACAGGATCGGTTCCGTCGAACGCCGCAGGCGTTGAAGTGTAGAGTTCAGCCCCGTGGCGTGCGGCGAAGACTTGCCGCCCATCGAAGACCGTCGCGCCATAGGCGGCCCACGGCGCGCCGGCGGTCACGTTTTTGACCCAATAGCTGAGCTTCGTGTCGTAGACCCAGGTCCAGAGCCCATAGGCGTCGAGCACGATGAAGTTGTGGCCCTCATAGCCATAGGTCCACATTTCAAGCGCCGCGGCCTGACGCTCCGTCAGGCGCTCAAGGTCTTCCTCCACCGTCGGGCTTGAAATCGCCGCCGGCCGGCCGCTTGTGACCATGAAGACCTGGCGCACGCGATAGCGCTCGTTGCGCTCCGTGGCGAAGACGATGGCGCCGGCGGTCTGCGTCTTTGCGCTAACGCCGAGAAGCCCCATGTCGAGAACGCCGCCGGGCGTCGGCGCAAAGGCGGCGTCGTTCGACCCCGTATTGTCGAACATCTGGATCGTCGAGGCGCCGAAGCCGTAGATGCGATTGTTCATCGCCTCGCATGCGATGAGGTTATCGCCGGCCGCCTCGGCGGTAAGGAAGTTCAGTCCCGGAAACTCGTAGGCGACGCTCTGGTCGGCGCGCAGGAAGAACGGGTCGGTCCAGTGCATGCGGCCGCTATTGCGCTCCACGGCGACGACGCGGCCGTTAAGGTAGGCGACGTCGTTCCAGAGCGGCTGAATGTCGCCGTCGCCAACCTGGCGGATGAGCTTCGTCAGCGCCAGCGTGTCTGGGTCGGTGACGTAGAGATTAAAGTCGGCGAGACAAACAGCGCTCGTGTTGCAGGCGATGATCTTCGGCCCGCCGGCCTTCGGCGCGCCGAAATTATAGCCCGACGAGATGTCCGCCCACCGCGTCGTTCCGCTCTGCTCACGGATAAAGAGCCGCCCATTGGCGAAGTAGAACAGTTGTCCGTTGTTGACGCCCTGCTCGGCGAAAATTGCCGAGATCATCGCCGCCGGCGTCAGCGGGTCCTGGCCGTCGCCGAACCTGACCGTCGGCAGAGGCGAAATTTCGCCCGGCGCATCGACGTCGGGGACGTCGACTTCCGTCAGGCCGTCGGTTTCAAACGGCAGATCGGCGAGCTTCGTCAGCCCGGCGCGCGGGCGCAATTCGTATCGGAAGCGCGCGCCAGTTTGCGCCGGCTCGATGAACACGTTTTCCAGCGTCAGATCGCCAAAGCTCGACCCGTCCCGCTCATGAGCCAGCGGGGCGAGGGCGAAGGACGGCACTAGAAATACTCCTTGTGGACATATTCGTCCGTCAGCTCTGATTCCGCTTCGAGGCGCCGCAGGCGGACTTTTGCGGCCGCCATCTTGATGAGATAGGGCTGCACCGCCTGCGGCGAGGACATGTATTTCGACGCCGCCATGCCGGCGACGTAGTCCGCGAGGGCGTTCGCCGCATAGACGGGGACGGTGTCCTCATCAAACGCGGCGACGCCCTCGCGTCGCAACTCGGCGATAATGTCCAGCAAATCCCGCTCGATCGTTACGCGATCGGTGTCGGGAACATCGTCCCCATAAGGAACGACGCGCAGCGCTTCGGCCACGCGCCGTATGATTTCATCCCTGGTGGAGATGGCTGGCATCGTGCGTCGTTGCTATCAGGAGGTGACGGTGACGGTGATCGAGACGGAGCCCGAATCGCCATTGTCGTTGGTCGCCGTGACGGTGACGGTGTACGCCCCCGCGTCCCCGACAAGCGGCAGCGCGGTAAGGACGCCGGTCTCCGCATCGAACGACATCCAGCTTTCGAGGCCGGAAGCCGAGAGCGTGACGTCGCCGCCAAAGGCGCCGGAGAAGTCGACCGTGTTGCTGGCCGTTGCGCCTTCCGCGAGCGACAGATCCGATGGCGCGGTCCCTTCAAGGGTCACGTCATTGTACTGCGACGCCCGCGCGGCGGGAGAGATCGGGTTGGCCGGCGACGCCGGCGTGAACTGCGCATCAACGGCGGTAAAGATGTTCACACAACCCCACTGTCGGTTTTGGAAGAACGGCTTCTCGTAGGTGTCGATGAAGCGAATGCCGACGCCGCGCCATTGCTCGTAATCGTCCTCGCTTCGACGCGTCGCCTTCGCGACCTGGCCGATGGCCTTGACGACGGCGGACGAGCCGCAGAGCACCGAGCCCGTCAAGGCGGCGTCGGCGGCCCCGGCGGTCGTCAGGTTCTTGCCGACGTAAGGGACCATTTGCGGCACCCTGACGTGTAAGCACTTTTCGAAGACAAACGATCCGCCGACGAAGTAAGGAATGCTCTCCTGGCCCATCTTCGACGTCGCCTCTTGGGCAAAGCGCTGAACTTCCGGGTCCGCCTTCAGATTGGCGAAGGCGGCGGGCTCGTGGAACATGACGTAATGCTCCTGATCGTAGCCCTTGTAGGCGACGGGCTCGATGCAGTAGATCCCGTTTTCCTTATCCTCCGCCTCGGCGAGCGACACGGCGGCGCGCACGACGGCGGCCGACATGACATTCGCCGCGGCGATGGTCGCCAGCGCCGCGTCGAACGACGTCCCGTCCGACGGCGTATACTGCGCCGCGCCAAAGAGAAGCCGGTCATAGTTCGACGCGAGGAAAGCGTCTTTCTGCGCCGCGTCGGCGTTATAGAACGTGACCGGACGATTGGTTTTCCGCGTCTCGTCCGCCTCCCAATTCGCCGTCGAGTTCTCTACCGACCAGAGCGCGTCGATGATGCGCCACATGTCCATGTTCTTCGCCCATTTGCGAAGCGCTGGCATTTGATACCGATAGGGATCAAACGTCGCCTCATGGGCGTCGAAGAAGTCCACCGCGATGGCTTCTTGGTGGACGCACGGGTAGATCGAGGTCGTCTTGTTGGGCAACACAGCTTCCCGGCCGACCATGCGTTCGCGGCCCTTGCCGCGTTTCCTGACCTCCTCGATCAGGGTGTAGTTCATGGACCGCGCGTCCTTGATCCGCTCGCCGAAGTGGACGATCGGCAGATTACGCGAGGCTCCTTCGAACTTGCCGAAGGGCTGCGCGTTCTTGCGGTACATGTAGACTTCTTTGCGCCATTTTTCGCCAATGGCGTCGGCGTTGGCGTATGACTTCGCCATGGTGCTCTCCTATCGCGGAGAGCGGTCCTGATCCGTCAGGCCTCGAACATGTCGCTCGGGAGCAACGCGTTGGCGTCTATGTAGCCCGGCGCGTCGACGGCTTCGCGCCCGCGGCCGGGAGACGGCGCGCGGGTAATGTCCGTCGGCGTTGGCGGGGCCTTGACATAGCCGTTCGCCTTCGCCCACGCGTCGAGATCGTTGTGATCGCCGAGCAGTCCCGCCTTCGTCGCCATCTCGGCGCGTTGCTTGCGCTGCGCCATGATGTTCATCAGCTCCGAGTACGGCGCGGTTGACGAGGCGAGCGAGGCGAAGTCCTGCCCCTGTCCCGCCGCGTCAAGGCGCGCCGCTTCGTTGTAGGCGGCGCGCACAGCCTCGGCCCCATACTGCGCCTCTGCGCGTATGCGGTCGCTTTCCAACATCATGTTGCGCGCGTCGCGCGTCGCTTCTTCGCGGACGTGGCGACGGAACCCTTCAGGGTCGTCTAACGGATCAGGAACGCTCTCCGGCTTTTGCTGTTGAGGTTCCGGATGCTGACGAGCGGCCATCTGGCCCTCGAGGCGCGCAATCCGATCGAGCAATTCACGCTCTCTCTTGCTTGCGTCCTCGACGGCCTGCTCCGCTTGCTGACGTTTGCGCCGGTCATCCAGCGCGGCCGCAAGCGGTATCTTGTTGTCGTCGTCAGCCTCGGCCGGCCCATCAGCCGCCGGTTCTTCCTGCTCCGTATCCGGAGCCTTGACGCCCTTATCCTCGGCGGCAGGCTCGTCTTGCGTGTCCGCAGACGGTTGTTCGGTCTCTTGCTCAGGAGCGGCGACGTCATCGTCCCCGTCCTGAAACATGTGTTCCAGGTCGTTCTCAGACATTGGTTTTCCAGTGGATCGCCCGAAAGCCGGCGGCGCTATTCGCCCGATGAACCCCCGGCGGCGGGGCGGGCCTGTTCGGCCCTCCGAAACGCGAAGTCCATGGCCCCGCGTTGCGTTTCGTTGCGCAGCTCCTGGGCCTTTAGGCCCATTTCCGCGCGCTCAAGCTGTTGCTCAGGCAGCGTGCCGTAGCCCCTGCCCATTTTCAGGAACGCGTTGGCGCGCACGTCCATCTCACGCGCTTTCGCCAGTCCGACGTCGGCCTGTTTCTTGGCGACCTCCGCCTGGCGCTCCTGCATGTCGATCTGTTGCGCCGCGGCCTGCATCTGCTGCTGTTGCGGCGTGCCGCCGACGAGCTGCATGACGGCGTCTTTCGTGTCCTGCGTGAACTCGCCGAGCATCATCACGACCGGGAGCATCTTGTCCCATAGCTGCGGCGGCGTCTTGCCGAGGATTTCCATCAGCGCCGTGAATTGCTCCTGGCGCAGCGTCGCGGAGTCCGGCGTCGTGTCGAGGGTCCAGTCGACGTCCATCATCATCGGCGCGTTTTTCAGAAACGCGACCGGGCCGCGCGGCGTCATTTTCACCTGCGGCTCGTTGATGGGGATGAACTTCTCGACGTCATCGCGTCCGATGACGCGAACGACGCGCTGGTCCGTGTAGAACTGACGCGTCAGGAACCAGTCCATCGCATAGACGCGCAGCTCCCATACGCGCAGCGCGTCAAAGATTTCCGCCTCTTCGCGCAGGCCCGACTGAATCTGCGCCTGGATCGCGCGGCCGGACGAGTATTGCGTCCCCCGACCCGTCAGGCCGGGATTGGCGCCCTGGGCGTCCAGCTCCTTTTCCGTAACCTCGTAGAGCCGCGCATTGCCGGTGAAGTCGAACGTGTTTTCGAGCACGTCCCAATCCTGGCCCTTGACCGTTCCGGCCGCGGGCTCCCAATGCCCGTCGAGCTTGGCCATCTCCTTGCGAGCTTTTGTGACATTGGCGAACACATGCTCCGCGGCCCAGGATTGCCTTGCCGAGAGCGCAGCCAGCATTTTCGACCGGCGCTTGTTCAGCTCGTCCTGAAGCGGGAGCATGTCCTTGACCGGGCCGTGCCGATCAAGATCGACGCCGACATAGATGGACTGCGCCGTCACGCCCGCGATCGAGTCGCCGCGATCATTTATGTACGGACTGTCGCCCTCTTCGAGCTTGCCGCCGCTCGTGAACGTGCAATACATCCACTGATCGCCAACCAGGTAATAGAGCTGCACCACGTAGGCGCGCTCCAGTTTTTTGTTGTACCAGTAGGTGCGATGCGAGGTCTCATCCTGCGGATCGGCGAGGTCATCGCCTTCGTGCTGGCGCGCGCCGTCAAAGGCGCGATCTATATCGGCGTCGGGGAAGAAGCGCTTGACCTGCTTCTTCGACATATAGCGGCCATAGCCTAGAAACTGCGCGTCCGAGAAATCATCCTCATACGCCCTTGTGTCGAAAATGAAGTCTTCGAAGCGGATGCGCTTGACGAATGTCTGGGGCTGGCCGCCGACTATTTTGATCCCTTGCGCGACCGCCATCGTGCCGGACACCATGCCGTCGCGAAAGCATTTCGACTTGACGCGTTCGAAATTCGCTGCGTCCATGTTCGCGCGCAAAAGCCGGGTCGCCACTTCCGCGGAGCCAACAAGTTTTTGCGACCGGGCCCGCGCCTTGGGATCGGCCCGGCGTTCCTGTTCAAGCCCAAGATAGGCGTTGACCTTTTTTCTGACCTTGTTCGACGTGACAATCGGCTGGCCACGCTCATTCAGAACCTTTCGCTCATTGGCCGTCCACTGATCGCCGTCGTAATAGCTCTCGCACTTCCGGGCGAGGTCGCGCTCCTCCTGGGAATTGGCGCGCGCGTCGTTTACAAGAGCGACAAGCTCGTCAACTGTGTAGCCGGCCGGTGCATTCTTCATAGAACACGCGCGCGCTCCTCGGGCCGCGCTGGCGCTCCGGCCATGTAATCATCAATAAACTGATCCTTCGCTCGCTCGCGCGCCATCAGCGCCGGATGCGCGTTGTCAATGACGAGCCCCAGAAGCGAGCAACAGTCGACGCAGTCGTCATGGCGACCGGCCGGGAATTTCAACAGTTCTTCCAGAAACGTGTCGCCAAGCTCACCCGTCGGCAGGCGGACCATTCCCATCTCGGCCCGCGCCTGAAATCCCCTGGCGCGCGCGGCTTTGTCGGCGAGCGACGGAACCCATTCAAGCCGGCAGTAGATTTTGCGCTCCCGCATGCGCGTTCTAAGCGCGGGCTCGATCGACTTCTGGATCGTGCCTTTTTCACCGAACCAGGTTATCGGCTTCCATCTGGCGATGAGAGCCAGCTTGCGGTCGATCCACTCTTCGGAGCCAGTCCGTCCGCGCCATCCGTCGACGAGCCAGATATTGTCTTTCGTGACGCCCCAAAGGGCATGAACCGTGTAGTCGCCGTCATCCGATACGGCGTAGTCGGACGTTCCGTAATACCAGCACCGCGGCGTGCGCGATTTTGGATAACGTCCTTCAGCGAACCATTCCCGCTTGAAGAACTCGCCGTCGTCCGGCGTCGGGTTTTGCATGTATAGGGCTTGCCAGTCGCGCGAGCCGATGTTGGTTTGGATGCGCCTTAGCGCTTTCTCGCCATACCATTCCGGCCAAAGCGCCTTTCCGTCCTCGTCAAAGGCCGGCAGGATCAGCTTTTCCCATTGGTCCGCGCCTTCCGCCTCCCGCGTCAGAAGACGCCCAGAGAGGTCATCCTCATGCCAGCGCGTCTGAATGACAATGATCCGGCCACTGCCTTTCATTAGGCGGGTGTAGGCGGTCGAGGTGTACCAGTTCCAGACCGTCGCGCGCCGCGTCTCAGATTCGGCTTCCTCGCGATCCTTGACCGGATCGTCGACGAGGAAGATATCGGCGCCCTTGCCCGTGACGCCCGTGCCGACGCCCGCCGCGACATACTGGCCGCCGTTGGTCGTTCGCCAGCGATCGGCGGACTTGTTATCCTTGACAAGGCCGATCCCGTCGAAAATCTTCGCGTATTCCGGCGACCCGACGACGTCGCGCACATCGCGGCCGAAGTCGCGAGCGAGGTCGATATTGTAGGACGCGGCGATAATCTGCTGTTTCGGGTACTGGCCAAGAAACCAGGCCGGGAAGCGGATCGAGGCCAGCTCCGATTTTCCGTGCCGCGGCGGCATCGAGATCATCAAGCGGTCGATCTCGCCGCGGGCTACCTTCTCAAGCCGGTCGCATATCAGCGCGTGATGCGCGGCGGTCTCGAAATTGCCGTGCGTCAGCTCAGTGAACGCTTGGAGGCTCGTCCTCGCCAGCCTTCGCCGAGCGAGCTGCGCTCTCGCGAACGCGGCTCTCTGCTTTGTCCGCCTCAGCGACAATTCGTTCGAGTTCTGCATCGCTCATGTTTTCAAAGTCATCGGACGCGGGCTGCTCGACCTTCCGGCCGGCGCCCAAAAAGCCCATCATTTCAGCCTGCGACCGGGTGACGGCGTGGGCGACGTGGAGCTTGTCGTCCCGGCCCACCGCCTTTTCGTAAATCTCCGCAAACTGACCAAAAATGGTCGTCTTCGTCGGCCCATCGGACGCCTCGCGCTCTTCTTTCAGCTCGATAATGCGCTCGACGATTTCCGGATGGCTTTTTTCAAGACGATGATAGGAGGACGGATGGCGCGCCCATCCCGCCTTCTCGACCGCATCGATCTTGGTCATGCCGCGCGACACATATCGCGCGTAACGCTCGTGCCGCGGATCTTTCAGCATACTTACTTCCGTACAATCTCGCCGGTCTCGCCCGCCATAATCGCGCCGGAGCATTCCTCTGCGCCATGCTCGACGAGATATTTATCGAGTTCGGCCTTGTTCCTGAAAACGCACTGTTTCAGACTGTCGCCGCCGCGAATTTCCGCACGCGGCTCGTAGACGAGGAAGGCGTCGCCCCCGAGGCCGATGGGCGCGCCATTTGCGGTTATGTCGTAGTCGACATAAGCAAGCGTCTCGACGCGCCGCAGCCCCCTCGCGAACCGGAGCCACCAGCCATGAGAGTTCGTGATCTTCGTTCCGCATCCATCGAGAAGAAATCCGTCGCAGTCGACGCGCGGACCCGCGACGGAGATGCAGTCGGGGCGCATTTCCTCAATCATAAGCCGCGCGGTGAAGTGTTCGCCGACTTCCGAGTAGGCCGAGATATCAACGCGCGCCTTGCGCTCGCCAAAGCCCTGCCCGTAATCGTTTCCGTAAGGCCCGCACGACCCGTCGATCGTTCCGTCGTACAGGTAGAGAAACGACCGATCGCGCAGATCGCCGACGCGGCCCGGCCCGCATGTCACCGCAACATAGGTGATCGTCGAATCGAAGACTTCGCGCAGGTCGAAGCGGTACGGAACGCCAAGCGGCGCATGCACGCGGTCGATAAACTGCCCCCGCTCGTATCTCAGCCCGCGACACGTCGCGCGCCCGTCCACAAACGGAATCGCCAGTTTCTCGTACACAGCTTTTCAATGAGGGTGCCCCGCCACTCTTGCGGAGAGGAGCGGCGGGGCGGGGTCATCATCAAGGAACCCTTGCGGGCGCTAAAGTGCTTCGTGCGTTATCTCGGAATGTCAACGCCCCGGCCGAATCCCCGGAAGCCCTTTAACCGCATCGCCGCACGCGGTCAGGATCGACACCGCCATAGCCCGACGCTTCTTCTCATTCCCGACGCTGACGACATGGTGATAGACGTTCCCCGCCTCCTGCGGCGTCATCCGGCGCAACAACACCGCGCCGCACAGCCACCACGCCATCGGATAACGGGGCTCGACCTCCTTATCGATCGCATCCCGCGCTCGCTTGATGAACGCCAACGCCTTGACGACCGCCGGAACCCGGTCCTTCGCCCGAAATTGATCCGGAGACGCAACAGACCCGTCATAGGGCTGAACCGCCATCTGGCCCCGATCCTCAACCTCAAGGCACCGCATCAGCCATTCCAGCGCCGTCACCTGATCCGCCATCAGCCGCGGAACGAAATACTCCGTCCAGCCATCGCGCCGGCGCTCCCGCTCCGCACGCCTCACCTCAAGACGCCGCAACGCCTCGACCCGTCGGCGATCATCCTCCGCCGCACGGGCGCCCTTCTCAGATGGATCGACCTGGATCATCGCCTCCTAACCCAAATTTAGCAGAATGTTGCGCTTATCGCGCACAAGAAATCGCATTTCCAACCTCATAATTAGTGCAATCGGCTAACTCGCAAATTTTGGGGGGTGGTGTCGCGGCCGCTTCCAATGGGTCCCATCAGTTCTGAGCCGGGGGATACCCCTGCGATCGGGGAGGTATGGGGACCCATCAATGAGCCAAGCCAAGCGCGGCCGACGGCAAGCCTGGCCACAAGATGTAGTGCTCGCGCCGATATGTCGTTTTTTTTGCATCGCGCTTTTGGCGTAAGTCATTGATTTCATTAGCTCTGACAACGCTATGTCCGATAACTGTAATTATCGGCCTCATTGCTGATGGCGCTTCGCCGAGGCCGCTTGGTGCCTGGCGTCGACCGGCGGCGTGGGCGGGGCGCTGCGAGCGTCAACCAATCCCCGCCCTGTCGCATCTGGCATCGCCTGCTGCGTGGGTGCGGTAACATATTACCGTTTCGCGTTGAACCGGAAGCGGTTGGCGATTGCGCGCGTCGTTCTTTTTTTCTTGTTCCCCGCGCTCCGCGCGGTGGGGCTTTGCCTTATGTGTTTCTCTTGTGCGTCCTGAGGCAACGGGCCTGCGGGTTGATCCGGCTCAACGCCAGGGCTGGTGCGGGTTTGCGGTATCGGCGCGGTATCGGCGCAGGCCGCGCTGCGCGCGCCGCTGGCGCTCCCTCTCCTCTCTTGTGTTCTTGGTGTTGGTCAGCCTCTCGCAACGGGCGTCGGCTATGCTGCGAGGCTGAAAAACGCCCTAAGGCGAGACCGGGCCGCGAGCGGCGCGATTGCTAGGCTTTGCGCCGGTGAGCGCGAGCGTGGCGGGATGGAGGCGCGAGTTTGAGGCGGAGAGCGCCGCGTCAATGACTAACCCGGCGGATGCACTACGGCGGGTATCGCTCGACATATTTCCGCCCGTCAACCACGAACGAGCACCGGACGCGCTTCTTATTCAAGCTGCTTTCCAGCGTCTCGCACTTGGCCCAAATCGGCGCGCCGCATTTCTCGCATTCGAAGGTGCCTGGCGGAAGCCTCCTGATACGCCCCCTCTCCATCATACGCCCTCTCTTCATCGCCACCACCTGCGCGCCACCACCTGCGCGCCAGCAACGCCGCAAGCGTCCAGCCCACAGCCCCCGCGATAGGCGGCGCCGGCTTTAGGTGGCCCTGCGCATCGACGCCGACGAGCACGGTTACAACTGAGACGTACCAGACAAGGCCGATGACGTAGCAAGCCCATCCAAGCGCGCGCCCGCTCATTCCGCATACCCTCCCCTTAACGGCCGCACGATGTCGCGGAGATACGCCGCTCGCCTACGGGCCTCGTCGATCTCCGGCCCAAACGTGAGGGCGTGGGCGACGCTGCGGGCGCGCCGATCCTTTGCGCCCATGCCGAAGCGCTGCGCCGCCTCCACGACGCCAAGAGCGCCTTCAAGGATGTGGCGCGGAAAGTTGACGACAACGGCCTCAAGCGCCCCATCGGTAACAAACGGGCTCAAGCCTGGATCGGGCCGCCCGAAAACCTCCGGATAATCGACGAAGCGCACGCCGACATTTGCGCGCACCCAGGACAGCGCCAAGCCGACGCGGTGCTCGTCCGTGATTTGAGGCAGATCAGACACCAGCGCGCCGGCGGCTTGGTTTAGCGCCCGCCGAACGTCGCCGATGTTGGGCCGCGTGTTCTGGTTCAAAAGTCGCTCAGTCGCGCCGTCGATCGCCTTGGCTGGACGCCCCTCGCAAGCGCGAACGACCTCGTCGGCGAAGGCGCCGAACTTGTCCGTATTCGAGACGCCAAAGCCGGCCCGAATGCGATCTAGCATGTCAGCCGCCGCCCGCTCTGCGTCGCTCGCGTTGCCGCTCGATGGCGCCGGCGATAGCGCCCCGGACGTCATCCGTTGAAGCGCTCTCGTCCCTAAGTTTTCCGTTGTGCTCGCCACGCAAGACCTCCGCAATTCGCTGATCGTCCCATAGCCAGCGCAACGGCATGCCGCCGCGCAGGTAATCGCCCTTGCCGCTGAGCGTCGGCGATCCACGGGCCTTCGCGACAACGTCAAGAATCACCGGCAGGCCGTGCCGCTCGATCGCCTTGTGAAGCTGGATTTGGTCGCCGGGCGCAAGGAATGGCGGATCGCCTCCCCGCCAGTCGGCCCAAGCCGCGCAGACCGTATCGACCGCCTCGCGCGCGCGCTCACTCGCACAAGGGGGTGAGGGGGTAGAGGGGGTAGTTATTAGGGGGGGTAT
>JANQSJ010000015.1 GCA_028284065.1 Parvularculaceae bacterium | reverse complement strand
CATCCGCGCCATGGTGATCGGATTGTGGGTGATCAGCACGAAACGCGTGTCGGTCTGCGCGGCCATTTCGTCCATCAGGTCGCAGAAGCGCTCGACATTGTGGTCGTCGAGCGGCGCGTCGACCTCGTCGAGCACGCAGATCGGCGCGGGATTGGTCAGGAAGACGGCGAAGATCAGCGCCATGGCGGTCAGCGCCTGCTCCCCGCCGGACAGGAGCGTCATCGTCTGCGGCTTTTTGCCGGGCGGGCGGGCCATGATCTCAAGGCCGGCTTCGAGCGGATCGTCGCTCTCGACAAGCTGCAATTCGGCGGTGCCGCCGCCGAACAGATGGGTGAACAGGCGGGTGAAATGACCCTGGACCACATCGAAGGCGGCAATCAGCCGTTCGCGGCCTTCCTTGTTGAGCGAGGAAATGGCGGAGCGCAGTTCGGCAATCGCGGCGATCACGTCGTCGCGCTCACCGGTCAGCGCGTCATGCCGTTCGGTGAGTTCGGTCTGCTCCTCCTCGGCGCGCAGATTGACCGCGCCAAGGCGCTCGCGCTCAATCTTCAGCCGCTCCAGCCGGCGTTCGAGCGGTTCCATTTCGGGCAACGGCTCGTCGGCGGACAGGCCCGCCGCCGCGAATGCCTCGTGCGGCGCGCAGTTCAGCGCTTCGGTGATGCGGGCCTCGGCATCGGTGCGACGTTCGGCGGCGGCGGCCAGCCGTTCCTCAGCGCGGGCGCGGCGCTCGCGCCCTTCGGACAGGGTCGCAATCGCATCGGTCGCCACCTTGTCGGCGGCCGCGGCATCGCTCTCGGCCTTCGCCAGGGCATCGCCGGCGCGGGCGCGCTCCTGTTCGGCCTGTTCGATTTGCCGCACAAGTTCGCGTCGCTTGGCGGCCTGCTCATCGGGCGTTTCGGCAATGTCGTCGAGCGCCTGCCGCGTGTCGGCCTCGCGTTGGGCCAAAGCGGCGATCTGGGTCTCGGCGCTTTCGGCCCGGGCAATCCAGTTGGCGCGTTCGCGCTCGATGGCGGTGAGCCGCTGGTGCCGTGCCTGCCGGTCGCGGGCGACGCCGCCATGTTCGGTGCGCGCTTCGGCCAAGGCCGCGCGGCCTTCGGCGACGGTCGCCTGAATGCGGCCGATCTCGGCATCTAGGCCCGAGACATCGGGCTCGGCGGCCAAGGCGCGTTCGGCTTCTGCCAGCGTGCCGACGGCTTCGTCGCGGTCCGATGCCAGATGCTGCAGGCTTTCCTCGACCACCGCGCGCCGGCGCGTCAGGTCTCCCGCGGCGCGTTCGGCGGCGGCGAGCGCCTCGCGCGCCGACCGGGCCTGATCCTGCGCAGCGCGAACCGCGTTGCGCGCGGCCCGCTCGGTTTCGACGGCGGTGGCGGTGGCTACTTCCGCATCGGCGATCCGGGCCTTGACCGCGTCATGGTTGCTCCCAGCGGCCGCGATTTCCCACTCCAGTTCGGCGAGGCGGTTCTTTTGTGAAAGACGTTGCGCGGCGGCGGTCGGTGCATCGGCGGCGGCGCGATAGCCGTCCCAGCGCCAGAGCGCGCCATTGCGTGTCACCAGCCGCTGTCCCGGCGCAAGGCTGGTGGCCAGCGCGTCCCCTTCGGTTTCGTCTGTAACCACACCGATCTGCGCCAGACGCCGGGCCAGCGCGGGCGCGCCGCGCACATGGTTGCCGAGCGGCGTGCAGCCGGCAGGCAACGCCGGATCTTCCGGACCGGTTTCGGCACCCGCCCAATGGGCCGGCGCGCCGGGGTCGAGCGGGGCATCGAGTTCATCGCCGAGCGCCGCGCCCAGCGCCGTCTCAAAGCCCTTGTCGACGTCCAGCGCCTCGATGACGCCGGGGAACAGGCCGGCATCGCCGGCATTGAGCAGTTTGGCGATCGTGCGCGCCTCGGCCTCCAGCGCACCCAGCGCGTCGCGTGCCGCAGCCAGATCGGGCCGGAGCGCGGTTTCGGCGGCACGCGCGGCCTGCACGGCTTTTTCGGCCTCCGACGCGCGTCGTTCGGCCTGCGAGACGGCCGCGTCGGCGGCCTCGACCCCTGCCTGTTTCTC
The DNA here is from genome assembly GCA_028284065.1 of Parvularculaceae bacterium. GTDB lineage: Bacteria > Pseudomonadota > Alphaproteobacteria > Caulobacterales > Parvularculaceae > MED-G105. Next base: position 1,500 of record JANQSJ010000015.1, on the reverse strand, counting down.
CGCCGGATCGGCCAATGCCGCGATCCGTTCGGACAGGGACGACAATTCGGTCTCGGCGGCGGCGCGATCCCGATCCAGACGGTCACGCCGTTCGGCACTCTCGCGGATGCGGCGTTCGAGCTGCACCCGGAGCGCAGCGGTTTCGGCGCGTGCCTCTGTGGCCCGGGCCAGCGCGCCTTCGCTTTCCTCGAGCGCCAGACGGGCCGTTTCGACCTTTTCGGCAAGCGACGTCTCGCGGGCTTCCTCGCCGGCCTCGGCCTTGTTCAGCGTGTTGCGCTCCTCGTCGAGCGCGGCCAGCATGCCGGCATTTTCCTCGGTCAGCCGCTTTTCGCGCGCAATGTCGGCGGCAAGCTGTTCGAGGCGCTGTTCATACTCGCGCTTGCGCGCGGCGAGCCGTTCGGCTTCCGCATCGAGCTGGTCGCGGGCGATCGTCAGGCGCTGGAGCGCGGCGGCGGCAACCGCCTCGGCTTCGCGCAGACCGGGCAAAGCCTTTTGCGCGATCGCCTGCAGGCGCGCCGCCTCCATCTGCGCTTGTGCGCGTTCGGCAACCTCCGCCGTTGCTTCCGACAATGCCGATTGCGCATCGGCCTCGGCGGTCTTGGCCTGCACCCATTTCAGATGCAACAGCGTTGCTTCGGCGGCGCGAATGTCGCGCGACAGGGTACGGAAGCGGTTGGCCTGCCGCGCCTGGCGCTTGAGGCTGTCGATCTGGGTTTCCAGTTCGGCGACGACATCGTCGAGCCGTTCGAGATTGGTTTCGGCGGCGCGCAGCCGCAGTTCCGCCTCGTGGCGGCGCGAATGCAGGCCGGAAATGCCGGCCGCTTCCTCAAGCAGCGCGCGCCGCGCCTGCGGCTTGGCCTGGATGAGTTCGCCGATCCGGCCCTGGCCGACCATGGAGGGCGAGCGCGCACCGGTCGACTGGTCGGCGAACAGAAGCTGCACGTCGCGGGCGCGGGCATCGCGGCCGTTGATCTTGTAGGCCGAGCCGGCCTCGCGTTCGATCCGGCGCGTCACCTGAAGGGCGTCGTCGCCATTGAACGCAGCGGGCGCGGTGCGCTCGGAATTGTCGAGAAACAACGACACTTCGGCCATGTTGCGTGACGGGCGCGTGGCCGAACCCGAGAAGATGACATCGTCCATCCCCGAGGCGCGCATGTTCTTGTAGGAGCTTTCGCCCATCACCCAGCGCAGCGCCTCGACAAGATTGGACTTGCCGCAGCCATTGGGGCCGACAACGCCCGTGAGCCCGCCTTCGATGATGAATTCGGTCGGTTCGACGAAGGATTTGAAGCCGGTCAGACGGAGCTTTTCAAAGCGCAAGGCGGACCCTCCCGCCTTGCACGCCATATCGCGCCGACAGGCGCCGGCGCTCAGAGAAGCTGATCGATGATGGCCGACATTTCTTCAACCGAGAGCGCTCCGGTATATTTGCTACCGTTGATGAAGAAGGTCGGGGTCGCGTTGACGCCGAATTCTTCGGCCCCGCGCGTGCGGATGGCG